>PFAD01000003.1:0-31537 GCA_002773795.1 Chlamydiae bacterium CG10_big_fil_rev_8_21_14_0_10_42_34
TCTCAAAAAAAATATAAATTACTTATGACGAGTAAGGTCAGATGACCTTACACAAGCTTGTTCATTTCTAAACACTCTTCTCTTTTACTACTGTCAATATATGTACCAGAATCGAGATAGATCCCTGAGCAGTCTTGCTACTCTCTTTCTTCTTCGAGTTTACTGAAAAAGAACAAGATAAAACATACATGAGATGCGAGATTTCGCGCAATCTTTTTTGAAAATTATCTGATTTTCCCTATGGAAAAGGAAGAAATAAATTCGTCCGCCACGTTACTGTCGGCACTCAAACTTACCGTTTTTAAGTGGTAAAGGTGTGTGGCGGTTTGGACAAACTCCTCTCGGATCCACTTTCCCTCTAACTGATAGCTTAAGGGGGCTAATTGGGCCTCCCCTTTGAGCTCCTGGACCGCAACCTGCCAACTCTCGCCATTATGCATAGCCCCCACTTCGAACCCCCCAGATGCTGTATATCGATAGGATGGGGCATGGGGAAATCTGACCTGAAACTCTTCAGAAAGCAGATCTTTCGCAAACAAAACCCAAATCGACGAGTCATCGACCAAGGACGCGTCCTCGTTTTTTTCAACTCTTTCAACATCGTACCAACCCTCTGACTCCACAGGCGTTGTCGCTAAAATCGCTGAAACTAAATATTTCAAAAAGTACACAGTTAATACTTGGTTAATTATACATTCAAGATCATTATATCATAAAAAGATTTCTCCCCCAACACCTAACCCTAACCCATCAAATAAATTTTTGAGGTCAAATAAGTTTCGATTTGTTAAAGAATAAGTTAGAGGTTTTAAATAGGAGCAATCTCTATGTGCATATCTATATTTTACGCTCAAGTAATTGGCCTGTGGCTATTTTTACTTGGCTTGGCGATGGTTGTACACCATGGCCGCTTCAAAAAAACAGCAAGTGAAACATTGAATCACCCAGGCTTAATGACATTTTCTGGACTCATGGCATTAGCTCTAGGTCTTTTGATTGTGACTAGCCACAATATTTGGGTCCCAGCGTGGCCAGTTGTTGTCACTCTTTTTGGTTGGATTTTAATCTTCCAAGGCGTGATGAGACTCTTTTGGCCAGAAGCATTTGCTAGAATGATGAAAGATTTACTTGCTAAATCTGGCTTTACCACAATGTCTTGGGTATGGCTAATCGTAGGCGTCTATCTCATTTGGGCAGGATTCGCTAGCTAATGAATGATACCCCCATAAATCCCAAGAACACATTCTCTTGGAAGACGCTCCTCGTTGGGCTGGGGGTATTTTTTTTTGTTGCAATCAGCATTGGGTGGTTTTTACATTCAAAAAAATATGTTTGGACCAACGATGCCTTTCTCGATGGATATCAAATCTCAATTAGCGCAGATATCGAAGCGCGCATTATTCAGCTCTACGTTGACGAAGGCGATTCTGTCGTTACAGGTCAATTGCTTTGCCAACTGGATGAAAGTATTTTCAACTCTCAAAAGCAAGATGCAATCACAAACGTAACTCGATTAGAGCAGATCGTCAAACTTCAAAAAATCGAGATGGAAAAATTGCGCGATATCTATTTTGTCGCAAAGCAAGAGTACGAAAACCAGATCATCTCTTACATCGCCTTTGATAAAATTGAAAAAGACTACCATCTTGCGATGGCAAATTATAAAGTTTCAGAAGCAAATCTCGTCAATGGAATCGCAAAACTTGGCGTCATTGACGAATTACTCCAACACACAAAAATCTATGCCCCACGCGATGGATCGATTTCAAAACGTTGGGTAGTAGCTGGTGATGTAGCAAAAATTGGTGAGCCCTTATTTGGTCTCACTGATGTAAAAAATATTTGGGTTACAGCAAATCTCGAAGAGACCAAAGTAGGCCATTTAAAACCGGGTGACCCTGTCGATATCCACATTGACGCTTATCCAGACAGAAATTTTACTGGTTCTGTTTTCGTTGTAAGGGCCTCTGCGGCATCGAGATTTTCCCTCATTCCTCCAGACAATGCGACCGGTAATTTTACCAAAATCGTACAGCGTGTCCCTGTAAAAATTCTACTCGACGTGCCGAAATCAAAAGATCCGCTCTATCTCTACCCTGGAATGTCCGTAGAGATCAGCGTGAGAACACAATGAATCGCCCCAGCATATTCTCAAATGATCACCCCCTCTATCCGATCGTCATCACCGTCAATGTGATTATCTCAACCTTTTTAACGGTCCTTTCCACCGTATCTACAATGATTGCTGACTCAGCCATTCAAGGAGAGCTCGCATTGAGCAACACAGAAGCGATTTGGCTAACAACCTTAAATCTTTTGGGCGTCAACACGACTGTTCCCTGTGGAGACTGGTTTGCCAATCGATTTGGATTTAAACGGGTCTATACATATGGAATCTTGATCTTTACCCTCTCATCTCTGCTTGCCGGTCTCTCCCAAAATTTTTTCATCCTCGCATCAGCCCGCTTTATCGAAGGAATCGGCGCAGGCCTCATTTTTCCGGTTGGCCTGGCTCTCATTGTAAAAAGCCTACCTAAAGAAAAAGTGAAAACGGGCATCAACCTCTACATTGCAGGAACATTTGGGGCAGGTCTTGGCCTCGGCGTACCCATTTCTGGGTATCTTACACAATTTGCAAGCTGGCGCTATATTTTTTTCCTCATTGTCCCAATAGGACTCCTGATGGCAACTCTCTGCTGGTTCACTCGCAGCAAAAAGCCCACATACTCCCACAAACCGTTTGATTTTTTTGGATTCCTTACTTTTGCAACATTTATAAGTACCCTCCTCATCGCGCTCACAATGGGACCCATTCGCGCAACTAGTGAAGGTTGGAGGTCCCCTTACATCATCGCCTTTTTCGTCATCGCTCTACTCTCTTTAATCACTTGCATTATTATTGAAAAGCGGCACAAAGACCCCCTGATCCCCTTAGATCTTTTTAAAGATCCGATCTTTAGCGTAAGTTTGGCTGCTATGTTTTTACTTGGGATGGCAACGTTTGCAAGCGTTTCATTAACTATTCAGTATATGCTAAATGGTCTTCACTACGAGCGTTTTGTCATCGGAAAAATTGCAGCAGTCTATGGCATCACGATCGGCATATTCAGCGTATTTTCAAACTTTTTAGCAAAAAAAATCCCACTGCCATTTCTCACTTTTAGCGGACTTTTTCTATTGATTTTTAGCTATTTTTACAATAACGAACTAAGCTGGCTAACAGGTGCTAAACAAGTGATCACAATTCTCCTTATTCGAGGTGTTGGAATTGGTCTTGCCTTAGGACCCACAACGATCTTAGCGTTGCATGCCATCCCCTTAGAGCTCAAATCATCCGCCGCAACCATCCTCACCTTTTTCCGACAGATCGGAGCTACATATGGGAGCACCATTATTGCGATATTTAGCATCCACCAAACCATCTTCCACACCGCCCGTTATGGAGAACAAGCAAACAGCCACCTACCCGCCTATAAAAAGACCCTCCACAACCTCTATGACAAGTTCCCCAATGCAGCTAAAGCAAAACTTGCTATCATCGAAAACATCAAAACCCAAGCTTATATTCAAGGACTTAACGACGCCCTAGTCGCAATCGGCTATGTAACCGCCTTTATCGCCATAATCCTTCTTATCCTAATCTCTTATAGAACCTGGAAAGACAGGAAAAACCCCGCCACTGAGCCCCCTTCAGAAAACACATAACCGCCTAAAAACCAACGGCATACGAAAGTCGTAATAATTAATTTATTAATATTAAAATTTTTGGTATAATATTAATAAATCATAGAGAGATAATATGGATATTAATCCAAAAATAAGCGCTCATAAAATTGCAAGAGACTTTTGGGAAGAAACTGTCAAAGACCGCCCAAGGAGGATTGCTGTCCCTGAAAATTATCTCAAACGAAAGATTGATCGAATTGCGCTGAAAATTGGCAGAGCAAAATGGAGCTATTTACCTAAAGAGCTTCTCATTTGGTGGTACCGCTCTTCTGTTAAAAATGCTTTAAATGCTTTTAAATTTGAACTTATTGGAAATGATAATTTCGAACGATATAAACACCTGTTTACAAAGAAAGAAAAATGGTTCCACGATGCAGGTGTAGATAAACTATTCAAAAACCACTTATGCAAAGATAAGACTAAAGATGGTCCGATTAAAAAGGGAAAAAATGGCTTTAACAAATTGTGTGATCTGAACAGCTCGACAAAAGCCCGTGGCAATTACTTTAAGAAAAAAGTCGATAAATATAGTGGGGATATAAACTCTTTAATTATAAGTCACCTCACATACTTGGCAATGACGAATCTCCCACCTTTTTTTAAAGATAGTATCAATGCGGCTAGAAGGCCCCTCTCAAAGTATGAGAAATCTCAATCTAAAATATTAGATCAGTTTCCAATTATTCGAGATGGTCTAAAAGAGACACTAAACAAAAACATCGACCCAAATAATCCTAATTATATTGAGATCGCAGAAAGTTTTGTAGAAGGTATTCTAAAAACCCTGATTAAGCAAAAACCTGAAACCGACCAAAAGATAAGCTTTGAAAAAGCAGGCTTAGAAACCATTGGGCAAGCAAATTTAAGCGCAGAACAACTCAGATCACTCACAGGACTCATTGCTTTAGGAAAAAGCTTTGTTATCAATTATCTAAATGCTCAAATCAACGATCAACGCTATGATCCAACAAACTACCAAGCACTTCTAAAGACAGTTGAGGAGACCGATTTCAACAAGGTGAAATCCGTTCCCGACTTACTCAAATTTCAAGCCGAAGTTGGAGCAAACTTAGCCGCTTTAAAAGCAGAACAAATTGCTTCTAAGTCTGCAGAACAAATCCTCGAGTATACTGGCCACGATATCAAAAAAATTGGAGAGGGTGTCTCGCAAGTCATCGATCAAGCTTCAAAACAAGCAAAATCATTGGCAACAACTTTCGCTGAATCCAAAATTGTAGTAGCTACTACCCAAAAGGCAACTCAGATTTTCAACTCTTTTGCAAATTGGGTGATTAGCAAGAGTCATATTCCTGCTTATACCTTCACAGCATAATCACCTTATCATGTATAAAAAGGGCCATAAAGATTAAAAAAGGCTCACACATGATTTGGAAAATGCCCGTAAGCATTGATGAAATTAACCACCGCTGTCGCAATACTCTTTGCGATCATTTAGGAATCGAATTTACACACATTGGAGACGATCACATGACGGCTAGAATGCCTGTGGATCGAAGAACCAACCAACCTATGGGCATTGTCCATGGGGGCGCAACTGCAGCTTTGGCAGAAACGGTTGCAAGTGCTGCGGCAAACTATTGTGTAGATACTTCAAAAGTATGCGTAGGACTCGATTTGAACATCAATCATATTCGAGGGGTAAGATCTGGTTTTGTACTAGCTACAGCAAAACCGCTGCACTTAGGAAAAACAACGCAAGTATGGGAAATTAAGATTATGAATGAAGCCGAGCAGCTCATTTCAGCTGCCCGGCTAACGGTTGCCGTTATCTCAAAAGATTAATAACGGTTGTAACCACCGCGGTCGCCGCGTGGTTCACGGTCACGACGCTCGCCGCCCCATCCGCCTGCGCCTTCACGACGTGGACGGAATTCGCCAGCTGGACGCTCGCGACGTTCGCCCATTGGACGATCGCGCTGTTCAGTGCGTGCCCAATCGATTACAAGAGCTTTGCCTTGGAATGGTTGGCCATTGAGTGAGTCTTTTGCTTTACCAGCATCGTCAGCTGTTGCCATGCGAACGAATGCAAATCCACGAGATCTACCTGAAAAACGATCCATTACGATTTTGACTTCCTGTACTTCGCCGAATGTTCCAAAGAGCTCGCGCACTTGGTCTTCTGATGCATCGAAGTTCACATTTCCAACGTACAGTTTTTGATTTTGTTGATTCATTTAATTACTCCAAAAAGATAAAAATGACCCTAAGAGTCGATGTACTACGGCCAAAATTTTCAGGATTGTTTTTCTGGAAAAGGCAGACCAAGACAAGATTCTGGGCTAATGTTCTAAAAATCTAAAGGTACTAGGCCTGTGCCCAATATGCCTTTAGATGTGAAGTATTCTACTCGGTTGTGCTAATGAAGTCAAAAAAGAGGTTTTAACCCTCTCAGGCGACTTACATCCAGATACTTAAGAGTTTACCTTGCGCATAGTTAATAAATGTCCTAACATGTTAGGGCAACAAACGCGAAATTATGTATTATTCGAAATGTAATATTGGTTATGTAGTTAGAGCTGAAATTGGAGAAGAAATCCAAGACGCTCTTCGTCAATTTGCCCAGGCAGTGGGACTAAAATCGGCGTTTTACCAAGGAATCGGAACTCTCTCACAAGTTGAGCTCGCCTTTTTTTGTACAGACACTAAAGGCTATGACCGAAGTTTCTTTGACGATGAGTATGAACTCATCTCTATGATGGGAAATCTGAGCTCTCACGACGGAATTATCGTTCCCCACACACACGTAACTTTAGGCACACGAAATTTTCAAACAATTTCTGGTCACCTAGTCAGGGGGGTTGTTCCGGTCACCGCAGAGATTTTTGTGACAACAATTGATTTGACCCTTACCCGCAAAGATGACCCTATTATGAAATATAAAGGGCTTATCTCCCCGAGAAGAACGCATCTGAAAATCGACGTTTAATTCAAAACATGTTTCAATCAAAAGTATGGATAAGTGGGAAGAGATTGCTGCCCGCATGCAGCGTCTCAAAATTCAAGATAGCGATCTCATCGAAAAGTTTATTTTAGGCTCCGGAAGCGGAGGCCAAAAAATCAATAAAACATCATCTTGTGTCTACTTGAAACATATCCCAACGGGGATTGAAGTAAAATGCCAATCGACTCGCTCAAGAGAACTCAACAGACTCTATGCCAGAAGAGATCTTTGCGAAAAGCTAGAAGAGCGTATTTTCAAAGAAAAAAGCAACCGCCAAAAGGCCATGGAGAAGACGCGGCGCCAAAAGCAGCGTAGATCCCGCAGATCTAAAGAAAAAATGTTAGCGAGCAAAAAGATCCAATCCTCAAAAAAAGAGTTGAGACGCCCCCCAAAAGAGAACTAATATCCCCTTTGCTATCAATGAGCCTAAAAGCTATACTCTTCGGCGCATGGAATACAAAGTCCCCTCTTCAATGACCGCCCTTGAGGCTCTTCGCAATATCTACCCAGATAGCTCGCGTAGAACTTTGCAAAATTGGCTCAAAAACGGCAGGTTTCGAGCTGATGGCAAACCCATTGAAAGAGAAAATACACCTTTATCTGAGGGGCAACTTATCCAATCAAAAGAAACTTTTAAGGCTCCCAAGGTCCCTGGGGTAAAAATTCTCTATGAAGATCGCTATATGATCATCATCGATAAACCCGTCGGGCTTTTAAGCGTCCCTCTCGATGATGGCCACACAAAAAGAGATGCCCTGAGTCTTTTACAGCTACACTGTGACAACGATCAAATTTTTGCTGTCCATCGGATTGACAGAGAAACCTCAGGAATTCTGATGTTTGCAAGGGGCAAAGCGTCCGAGGAAAAATTCGATGTTCTTTTCGAACAACACGACATATTGCGAGAATACTACGCTATTGTAGAAGGACAACTGAAAGACAATACAGGCACATGGGAAAGCAATCTTTTAGAGCTCCCCTCTTTCCACGTGATCGACACTCCCGATGGAAAGCACGCAATTACCCACTACAAAGTGATCCGCAGATCTGCAAAATATACCTACCTAAAGCTGCAGCTTGAAACAGGTCGAAAACACCAAATTCGCGTACAATGCCAAATGGCAGGTCACCCTATCGTAGGTGATCAGCGCTATGGATCCGTAGAAAACCCACTCAAGCGCCTCTGTTTACACGCATGTACACTTGGGTTTAAGCACCCCTTCACTGGAAAGCAAATCAAGTTTTCATCTCCATTGCCAGGCGCCTTTCAGGCCCTGGGAGCGAAGTAATTTTAGCCCCAATTGAAGAACTTGTCTGATTCTCCTCTTTCGAGTATGTTCAAAGAAAAGGGGTATAGACTTTGGACTTTCCTGAATTCATCAACCATTTCATCGGTCTGCTTGTCATCTCAAATCCCTTGTCAGCACTCCCTGCTGTATTGAGAATTACCCGCAACCAATCCCTGGCTGAGAAAAGGCACACAGGCCTCGTCTCCGCATTTGCAGTTGGCATCATCCTGTTAGTTGTTACCTGGATTGGAACACCTCTTTTAATGATCCTTGGCATCCAAGTCCCCTCCTTTCAAGTTGCAGGCGGCGTTGTCCTTTTTATGATGGCCCTTTCAATGTTAAATGCGGAAGAAAGCCCGATTAAAAACACACCTGAAGAGCAAAAAGAGAAGAAAAGTGACCTTGGGGCAATTGTTCCCCTAGCTATTCCCATTATCGCAGGCCCAGGAACAATCAGTACGGTCATTGTCACGGTGAACCAATTTCCTGGCATTTTCAATCAGATGCTAATTAGCTGCTCATCCATTATGGTCGCACTTCTGATGGGAACACTTCTCTATTTTGCTGCGAGTTTAGAAAAGCTATTTGGCTTATCGGGCATTAATATTATCAATCGCTTGGGAGGCCTAATCTTGGCAGCGATTTCTATTCAGACTCTGACAAATGGGATTAAAGGGTTATTTCCTGTCCTAACAGGCCCATAGAAGAAAAACTAAACTTTCGGTAAATTTCGAACCCAATTCTCATAAGCAACTTGTGAAAATTTGTTGCGATCAAATAAAACGTTGCGCGTTGGGTAATAAGCTGTAAGAACGCTTAAATTAGGGCTTAATACTTTGTTTTTTGAGGGGGAAAATTGAATCACTACGTTCAATATTTTTCCTGATTTTTCTTCGAGAAAATTCAAGTCAAATCGTTGACGCTCATTTGTAGTTAAAATAGCTTTTCGTATCTTTTTATGACTTTTCTTGATGCACATCTTCAGCGTCTCAAGAGCAATAGTGTGATCATTTCCCCTTTCCCCTCTTAGATTTGATTGCAGTTCTCGACTAAATTTATATATAAAACCATATTGTTCATAGAACACGTCACAAGGGGTCTCGCGGGGAGAAAGAAGCTCGGCGACAGGTTGCTCAATGATTAACTCAGGGTGTTTTTTCACATCTTTTATAAATTGCGCCTTTGATTCGGGACAATTTGGGAAAGTCTTTTGGGCTTCTTCATGAGAATAAATTTCGTTCTTAAATTTGAATACTTTTTCAGCTGCTGCGTTAATACGGCATACTAAAAAGTAGTGCTTATTTGCCTCTATCCCATGAAATCGAAAAGGTGCAGATTCAGATCCAAGTAATTTTCCAACAACATGACTATATATTTGCTGTTCATAATTAGGGGCATCGAGCTGAACCAATGGAAAGGCGTTGAGATCTTCCACGAATTGTTCTCTGGATAAATCTGGAGCAACTGTTTCCTTAATTTCCCTCCAGCTTTTTTTCGATAAAGAGACACTTAACTCATCAAAAATCACCTTTGACTTAACTAAGAAGGTCGATCCACTATAGACCAAATGCAGTAGCTTTCGTGAAGCTGTATCCACACCGTTGGATTTGGCATGCTCTACGATAGCCGCATTCAAAGAATCTTTAAAAATAGCATTAGAATTAGTTATCATGCAGTAATTATATCACAAAAAAAGACATAATTTCAAATGATATATAACCACACAAAACCCTAACAATTAATAAGATGCAAAAGCAGATTAAGCTGCGTGGGACTTTACGGGGAAAAGCCCCCTATAACAAAGGGGGAAGAAGGGGGTTAATTTAGGCTTACGGGAGGGCTGAATTCAAGCTCAAACTGAGCGGGCCCCATAAAGCCAGGGGTCATAGCCTCCTTGTAATGAATATCGACATGCATTGCAGAGTTTTGAGTAAGGACTAAAAAGCCCCTTTCTGTCCGGAGGATCTCTTTAACTTGATCGGCACTTTTAAAAGATGCGTAAAATTGCGGGTCTGCTAAAAGAGCTTTGTATTCGCGAACGCTTTGAGCAAGCGGCGGCAAAGCGGCAAAAGATGTCGATGCTAAAAAAATAAAAATAAGTGTCTTCATTGAGTACCTCCAAAATCACAAGTATAACCGATTCACATTCTTCTTGAATATTCAAAGAATTTTTTCTAAGTTGGAGAAAACCCCAAAAAAACGACCCGACAGATACTGGAGTACTCGATATGAAATGGATTTTGATGAGCGCACTTGCCGCATCTATACAAATGCACGCATTTGATTTGGCTAAAGATAAACCACATGAAGTTCCTGCCTATGACGCCGACCTATTTAAAAAAGATGATCAAATTTATTCGGGCCATTTAGAGTTCCTTTATTGGACTGTTACAGAAGGGGCTCTCGATTATGCCCTAAAAATGACTCACGATACATGGGGACCCTCTCCTGCCTTCGCACAAGGGCGATTTGAATCTGGCACGTATGGAGGGGATCCTGGTTTTCGCGTTGGAATGCACTATTTTAGAGCGCCACACTACTGGGAGCTAAAGTGGCAATACACCCGTATCACTTGTGACGGAGACGATATTTCACATAAGTCAAGCGCTGACCAACAATTTTTAACCGGTACATGGCCGCAAATCTTAACAGCCCCGCTTGCTGAAGCAACAAGTCATTTACACTTAAACTACAATGTATTCGACTGGATTGTCGATCGTGTTTTCTTCCCTAATCCACACCTAAGACTCAGATTGCTGGGAGGCGCAACATGCGCATGGATTGATCAGGAGTGGAAAATCCGCTATACCGATTCTGCACCAAATTCAACAACAATTCAAAACCGTTGGCACTATGTTGGCGCAGGGCTTAAAACGGGGACAATGGCCGATTGGTTTTGGACCGGCGAGCTTTACATGACTGCATTAGGTACTTTCAGCCTTTTAATGGGCTCATACTCTAACCACTCAAACCAAAAAACCACGGTTGCGCAGCTTCCTGGGGATAACCCTGCAGTCCCTGTTCGCGATGCATCCTATAAAGACACACGCCCTGTTGTAACAGGACAGATGTTGCTAGGCCCATCTTGGCAAAAAAACTACAAGAACAACCGCGTAGAGCTTTTTGCAGGCGTTGAGATGAACGTTTGGTTCAATCTACAGGAAATCTATCGATCCACGTCATCAGGGGCCTCTAGCGCAAAAGAGACATGGATCAATACAGGCTTGCTTGCGCTCTACGGTCTAACCACACGGATGACCGTAGATTTTTAAGCACTGCTATCTTCTCGGAATAGCAGAAAAAGCGCCGTAAGGGTGGATCATCAAGATCTCATCGACCTTGTTGTTTGGATCCATCACAAAGCGAACGGTTGTGCCTGTCAACGATTTCACTGTGAACTCATTTTCACAAGTTGGAATCAGTTGATAGTTTGGTTGTCCTGGAATAATCGCAACTAGTGCATGGTCCCTAATAACAACTTCAACAATGTAGCCATAAATCTCATAGGCTCCGGTAAATTGGCGCAAATACTCTAATGTAGAGTGTTTTTCTAGAGCGCGCCTTTTGAACAAAATATCATCTGCAGTTGGCTCAAAGGGGACAATCAGCTCTCCAATATCGCCATTTGCATTATTGCAAAACGTAAACTTAGTCCCTTCAAAAGAGACGATCATATCCTGTTTTTCTTGAACGACAGAAAACACATCGTAATGCCAGTGATCTAAGACAAAAGAGAGATCGTTATAAGTCGCTTCCAATTTTCCATCGACAAGTTCAATCGTAAGTTTGCCGTATCCGGGATGTTCATAGATTCCGACATACTCTTCAAGCGCGTGACTTGGATTCGTATCCTTTTTGCGCATCCGATCTTCGTTGAGTTCCGACTCCTTCATCGATTCTTTGTTCTTTCGTATGCTGTCCGCCCCTTCTTTAAACCACTCTCTACTTGGCAAATTGAGGAGCTTATCGATAATTTCAAATGAAAGATAGCGAGGTAATGTGGTCATATTTTTATTCACTAACACCACAATCCCAATGTTTTCTTTAGGGAGAAACCCAACGACAGAAGTAAATCCATCAGAGACCCCATCATGACTTACATAATAGTGTCCACGATAAGATAAAACACCCCAACCGATCGCATACGCATAGAGCATCGACTCTTTACTTTCAGGAGCGCCAGGAATAATCACCTGGGGCGCATGGATCTCTTGAAGGGTAGATGGGCTAATGAGTGCATTATTTTGGTAAATACCCCCATCAAGCTGCATTCGAACCCAATGCATCATGTCTTTGATATTGGAATTGATACAGCCTGCCGCACCAATTAGGGATAGATTCCTAAACGGGACTTTTTTGAGCTGATCGTGTCTTTCTAAATAGGGAAAAGCGAAATTTTTTGTCTTTTGAGTTGCATCTACCGAAAAATTGGTGTGGGTCATCCCCAATGGATTTAAAATTCTATCCTGAATGACTTCATCCCAAGGTTTTCCTGTTGCCTCTTCAATGGCAAGACCTGCTGTAAAATACATCAAATTGCCGTACTGATAACGCTGTCTGATTTCAAACGAGGGCTGCAGATGACGAATCCTCTTCAGCATCTCTTTTTTATCCATCTTTGAATTATACCAGACAAATTCATGTCGAGGCATTCCGCTGCGATGCGTTAA
Organism: Chlamydiae bacterium CG10_big_fil_rev_8_21_14_0_10_42_34; assembly: GCA_002773795.1. Taxonomy (GTDB): domain Bacteria; phylum Chlamydiota; class Chlamydiia; order Chlamydiales; family SM23-39; genus REEB52. The sequence continues at coordinate 12,648 of PFAD01000003.1, forward strand.
AAGATCGCGAATGGTCACATTCGTTGTAGCAAACTGATCCCAAAGCCTAAATTCAGGGAGGATATCAATCACTGGTTGATCCCAACAAAGTTTCCCTTCATCAACAAGATTGCCCATTGCAAATGTGGTAAATGCTTTTGTGCAAGAACCAATTGCAAACAATGTGTCTGGAGTAACAGGAAGCTTATTTTCTACATCGCGATATCCAAAGCCTTTTGCATATACGACATGACCATCAACAATCACACCCACCGCAAGACCCGGAACTTGATAATCTTTTAAAGCTTCTTCAATCAGTGGATCAAAATTTGCAAGCTGCTCTTTTGCAATTTCTGCTTTAGGCGAAAGCGCTTCGAACCAATCAAAAATTCCAGCATTCAATACGAGAGGGAGATAAGAGAGTACAATTCCAATTTTCTTAAACATAGGTTACCCATTGTTTTTGTTTAGCCCAAGAATCTGAGCGGAAAAAAATTTTACCGATCGCAAACGATAATGACAACTTGAAATTTCGCTACAACATTTCTCGCAGTTATTTTCGCTTGATTTATCAATCGGCTCCTGTGCTATCGTTTGAGCACAAAAAAATGAAGGTGTAAAAATGGCCACGACACTTATTTCCCCTCACGAAACAATCATGAAGACAGATACATGGATAACTCTTGATGAATTTTCTCAACTTTTATCGAGCAGCAATACGTTAAGCATAAGCGAAGGCCTAAAGTTTCGCCTCGATGAAACGCGCGAGTTTGTCGATTATGTCTTATCGAAAAAAATGAGAGTCTACGGACTCACTACCGGCTTTGCAGATCTACGCAATACTGCAGTTGATGCAGAAAAGGCAGCAGAGCTTTCTAGGAATATGATCTTAAGCCATGACGCAGGAATTGGCTCTCCTCTATCTAGCGAAATCACGTTAGGTGCCATGTATCTCAGAGCGCACTCTTTATCTAAGGGGTACTCGGGATTTTCCTCTGAGTCGATGAGTACACTGATTGAAATGATCAACGCGCGGATCATCCCAGAGGTTCCTTCTACTGGATCCTTGGGGGCAAGCGGTGATCTCGCCTTTTTGGCGCGCTTAGGAAGAGCCATGATGGGAGAGCCGACGCCAGTCACCTATCAAGGGAAGCGGATGCTTGCTAAAGAGGCACTGCAATTAGCTGGCATTGCCCCTTTCCAGCCAAAGGCAAAAGAGGGTCTTGCTCTCACTAACGGGACCTCTTTTATGGCATCAATGCTTGCCATAGCGTACCAAAAACAAACCCAGTTCCTAGAAAACTTAGTTTCAATCACGGGACTTTTTCTCAATGCAAGCTCTGCTATTGACGCCGCATTTTACTCTATGATGCATACAGCGCGCTTCCAAAAAGGGCAAATGAGAGTTGCAAAAATGCTTCAGCCATTTTTACCACCGGCAAACCCTGAAGAAGTTCAAAATGATTACTCGATTCGTTGCTTGCCCCAAATTTTAGGCCCAAAACTTGAAATTATCTTAGAGCAAAGGGAAAAAATTGAAAGAGAGCTCAATGCAATCACCGACAATCCGCTTATTTTCCGAGGAGATGAAATTACATCTGACGCAGATCCATCTCGCATCATTGCCTTTAACGGTCAAGATTGGATTGTCGTGTCAGGAGGAAATTTTCACGGAGAGACAACAGGAACCATTGCCGATACCATCGCTATGGCAAATGCAAAAATCGCCCTCACCATGGAAAGACAGCTCACCTATCTACTCAACCCGTTCCGAAATGATGGAAAACTGCCAATTTATCTCGTAGCAGACCCTAAAAAAGCGGGCTTTCATTCAGGATTTATGATCACTCAATATACGGGCAATGCTTTGGCTCATAAAATATCGCTTCTGGCACATCCTGCATCTATCTATAATATGACGAGTGCAAATGAGTCGGAAGACGTCGTAAGTTACGGAGCGACAGCTGCCCAAAAACTTTTAGAACAGCTCGGGTTAATGAATGAATTGCTAGCCATTCACTTAGTTACAACAGCACAAGCCTATTCGCTTGCCAGAAAAACAAAACATGCAAAAAATCCCCTCTGTGAAGAGCTTTTTGAAAAAATCCAATCAAAAATCTCATTTCCTCAAACAGAAGATGAGAGCTTTGAAGAAAAATACACTGCAGCACAAAATCTTTTAGAATCAGGTATCTTAAAACGAAAAATCGAATAGGAAAATTATGGCAGCAATCACAACTTGGTACCCATCACCTTGCACAGATAGCAATTGCGGGGAAACGCATAGAATAAATGAAGATAACGAACGTTTCCATAGTGGCGCATATGTAAGAATTGCGAAGATCGGCCCCTTAGCAATCTTTTGGACAAAAGTGCCTGATCATTGCGAAGTTCTCCCAACACCAAAGTTGCGGGCAACCCACAAATATAATAAAGCATTAAATATTCAGCTTTTAAAAGTGCAAGAGAATCTCAAAGCGAGCTATTATTGCTACGCAACCGGAAAATTTCCTCACGTAGCAGAAGCGTTAGGGAATGACGAAAACATCAACAATCTCGAGCTAGAGCAAATTACTATGTCCGAAATCCTAAAGGATGCTGAGGGCCTTGAAGAAATTTCAAAGGGTCTATAGGTACATATGATATGCGCCCATTTTCAGGGCGCATAATTTGAAAGGTCAACTACTGCTCTTTACACTCTTCGATTTCAGTTTGTGACTTTTGTGAACGATCAAGCAATCCTTCATTTTTAAGTCTCTCAATATGAGCAACCGCATCTTCAATAGATGTAAATGTTAATTGATCCGTTTGCTTTTCAGTCGTTTTTTTCTTAAAAGTCTCTTTAAGAACAATTTCATCTTGATTCATGACTAAAAGTGCAAAAGGAATCCCTTTGCCATCAACTATTTTAAGCTCCTTTTTCACTTTAGGTACATTGAGGTGAAGTTCTGTATAAACCCCTCGCTCTCTTAAAGCTGCGGCCACTTGAATCGCCGCCTGAAGTTCGTCTTTAGTCCGATAACCAACAAAAACTTGAGCTGTTGTTTGTTTGGTAAGATCTACCAAATTTTCAGCCTTCATTACATCAAATAGCCGAGTAAGGCCAATGGAGCCGCCAACTCCTTTTAAGTGAAGATTTGGATTGAACATCTCTACGAGCTTATCGTATCTACCTCCACTTGCGATGCTCCCATACTGCTCTCTTCCAGGCATAAAGGTTTCAAAAAGCACTCCGGTGTAATAGTTGAGCCCACGAGTTAAATTTGGAGCAAACTGGAAGATGCTTGTATCGATTCCCATACCCTGAGCAATTTTCTCAATCTCTCTTAAGTGAGCCAATCCTGCTTTTGCCTCAACGCTCGTCTCTTTTGAAAACTTAAATCCAGAAAGAGGACCTCTATAGCTCATACTCTTTAGAAGATCTCTAGCTGTATCTTCATTGATCTCAGGGACATTTGCAACCAATTCGGCAACCACATCATCTTCATTATCAGGTTTTAGCTTATCAATTGCCCGAAGAGCATCATTTTGCTTATCACTCGGAATACCGACATCATTAAGAAATGACTTCGCAACATCGACATGGTTCAAAAACACATTACATTTTGGAACCCCAAGACGCTCTAACCCCATAATGAGAGTTACGATACATTGAGCATCTGCTAGAGCTGAAATTTCTGGAGCAACCGTATCAACATCAGCTTGAATAAATGCGCGGTATCTTCCCGCTTTTGCAGTTTCGCCGCGCCATGACCAATCAATATCATATCTTGAATAAGGAAATGTCATTTGTAGGTGGTGTTTAGCGAGATAAATAGCCATAGGAACTGTACGGTCAAAAGGAAGTCCAAACTTTGTCAACGTCCCATCTTGAAGTCTGCTTACTCCGAAGATCTGTTTATCCAACCCTCCCGTAAGCTGCAAATTCTCAGCATATTCCACGGGAGAGGTATCAATCCCTGTGTACCCATAGGTTTTAAATACCTCCAAAAGCTTAGCTTTCCAATCTATAACACATGTGGCCTCTTGTGGAGTATAATTAGTAAACCCTGAAGGGGTACCTAAACGATTATTGATCGAATAATCGGGCCTTTCCCCTCTTTGGGACGAAACTATTTCCCCAAATTCACTTTCTTCTTGAGGAGCTGGGCGCACTTCAGGTCTAGGTAAATTAACAGCTGTCATAAGGATCCTCCTACAGGGTTGAACAAGTCGTAACATAAAAATTTAAGTATTGCCTAAAATGAGTGGGGAATTTAGCGGATTAGAAAATTTAGTTAAAGAAAAAAACAAATAGATGTGAAGTTTTAATGAAGCGCCGACAAAATTTGCAGGCGCTTACTTAAACACTGCGAGCCGTAAGGCCCTCAGAAGAATTAAACTTGAACGAATTCTGGCCTTTCAAAAGGGACAATTTCAGGTCTTTCATCAGGATTTAAAAATCTTCCAAGCTTACTTTCTCTTGAAAGTTCAGGGTCCAAAGAAAAGTCATGCTGCTGTACAACCCTTCCCTGTTCTAGGAAATAAACAGACTCCGACATTTTTTGTGCAAAATACATGTCCTGACTAGAAATGATAACCCCTTTACCTTCTTTTTTTAGCCTGCGAATGATCTTAATCAAAAGATTCGTGTTATCAGGATCTAAAGCGGAAGTGGGCTCATCTAAAAGTAAAAATACCGGATTGAGCAGAAGCGCACGGAGAATTGCAGCCCTTTGCTGCTGACCTCCAGAGAGCTCGTGAGGAAAAAAGTGGAGAAGGTTTTGCATCTCCAAGGTAGATACAAGCTCATCTACTTTTTTATATGCATCCACTTTCGAGTAGCCCAAAACAGCTCGAAGGGGGTGTGCACAATTATCCAAAACACTCATAAATGGAAATAGGGCATATGCCTGCGGGACAAATCCAATGAGCTGACAACGCTCCTTCTGAGAAAGCTGATCAATAGGCCTTCCTTCAAAGAGAATTTCGCCATCATACTCCTTCTCAATTTGCGATAAGCATCGAAGCATAGAAGTCTTCCCCGATCCACTTTTCCCTAAAAACAAGGTGATCTGGTCTCTAGCAATATCCAAACTAATATCGTCTAGCAAAATGCTGTGCTTCGCTTTTTTTGTTTTGATCAAAGAGAGCTTGTTTACACGAATCATATTAGGCCTTTACCTTCTTGAAGAGGGCTCTTTCAAAGTATTTTGCCACGAAGTTCAATACAACAGACATTGCAACATAGAACAGAGCCACAAGTAAGTAAATGGCTAGAGGCTGCTTTAACTCTCTAGACACCATGTTCATCCCCATTCGAGTGAGCTCAAGCATCCCAATCGAAGAGAGGATCGCAGTGCTTTTCAGCATCGATTCAAATTCGTTATTGAAAGCCGGAAGAACATTTCTAAACATCTGAGGCAAAATAATATAAAACAACGTCTTCACCTTATTGTAGCCAAGGGCGAATGCAGCTTCCCATTGAGAAACATGGATCGAGTTGATCCCCGCCCTCACGATTTGACACACATAGCCTGCTGAACAGAGCCCAATTGCCAAGATCGAAGCAGAAAACACTTCTAAATCGATGCCGATGAGATCTGGTACAACAAAATATACGATCAAAAGCTGCACAAAAAATGGGACAGCACGGAGCACAAATGTGATGAATTCAATGATCGGTGAGATATAAGGGATTTTTATCTCTTCGCAGCAGACAACGCCAAAAACAATCCCCAATACAAAACTAATCGAAGCCCCACAAACCAAGACTTTGAGAGTCATTACCGCCCCCATAGCAAGAAGCGGCAAAGTTCTATAGAGGAACTCAATCCAAAGGGAAGCATCCATATCAATCTCTTAGTGCGTTAGGTTCCACTTCTTTTCTAGCTTAGCAATTTCTCCTTCGGCAATCAGATCTGCAACAATCAGATTGATCTTCTGCGTTAGCTCAGAATTTTCCTTGTGGATACATATCCCATTGCCCAAGCTTCTTTGATCAGAAGGAAGGGGAAGGTTGAGAACCTTTAAATCTTTATATTGAGACTGAAGCAGCTCAATTAAGGAGTTGTCTAGCACGGTAGACAGAGCCTTCCGATACTTTAATTCCAAAATTGAATCTGCAATTTTATCTAAGTAACGTACCTTAAGATCTGGATACTTTTGTAAAACAGAGTCCTGATAAGAGCCCGCCTCAACACAAATTGTGCAGTTTGGAACTTTTGCAAGATCTTCAATTTTTTCAACACCTTTGGGGACTTGCTTCCAAAACACAAACGGCATCTCGCAAATCTTATCGCCTTGGTAATAGATCATGTCCATCTCTTTTTCTCGATCATCCGTTATGGACATAGCCCAAATGATTGCATCAATTTTCTTCTTTTTAAGTCCAACCAAAAGACTTGGCATGCTTCCGAGATCACGAATGACAACTTCACGGTTGAGCCGTTTACCAATTAAATACGCAAGATCGATATCAAACCCTTCGTACTCTCCTTGAGCATTCAAACTTACATAAGGGGCGTAGCCACTCGTTGTCCCTACAACAAATTTGTCCCCATGCTTTTCTTCAGAGGCGTTTAAACAAGAAGTGAGTGAAAGAGCTATCACAGCAAAAAAACTGCCGAGACTTCTCAGTGAGAGTTTTTTAAAAAAATTCATACCAACATCCTTTAAAATTAGCGCCTAAAGTCGGTAAATATTACGACAATAGTTAATTTTCTAACAGTTGTTCTACCCAAAACACCTAAATAAAAATAAAGATGAATAGGCAAAGTTATTTCGACTAGTTATCAACGGATATCTACGACATCATGATGAGTCCTAAAACCCCAACAAAAATAAGGTAGAGAGCAACAACATAATTCAATATGCGGGGGAAGACAAGAACAAGTATCCCTGCAATGATTGAAACGATATGGATCGCCGTTGGATTCATTAAGTTATTGTGCATCATACATCCTCTTCAAAAATTGAAAGTTTATTTTTTAACAGAAGGGGGAAATAATTAGCAAACCAATATCATGCAACAGCCGGCTCTTCAGACCGTTTTTGGCTTGCCCCATAAACCGCCAAAAGAAGGAGAATGCAACCAAAAATTTGAATCCACTCCGTATTTCTCCCTAAGAAAAAGCAGTCGAAAATAAAGACAAGCGAAGGCTGAGTTAACATCAACAACCCAGACAAAGATAACTTTACATCCTTTAGGCCTTTAGAAATCAAAAACCATCCAAAAACCTGACAGGTCAATCCGTTAGAAACCACACAGGCCACTCCCTGCCATGTCGGAATTGCAAACGTTAAAGAGGGCGATATGAGGATATAGGAACCTAAAAGGCTCGCCCCAAATAAGAAAATCACAGAAAGGATTGAAAGAATGGAAATTTCAGAATTTTCTCTCCCAACCGTCTTAATCAAAAGCAGGTAAACACTATAAACTAAAGAGGAGCTGATCCCGACAGCAATACCCACTAAATTTTGAACTTTAAAATCGATTAAGTAAGGGGTAATCAGAGCGTAAATACCGATAGCGATCAAACAACACATGATTAAAAATTTTAAAGGGAGCCTTTCTCGAAAAAAAACAGCTCCAATAATGACCAAAAAAACGATCTCTAAATTCCCCAAAACTGTTGCGAGACCAGGTCCTACATAAAGAATACTTTGATTCCACATCACAAGATCCATTGAGATCAAAATGGAGGCCAAAAAGCAAAGGCCAACAGTCTTCTTTTTAGGTAGCTGCTTTTTACTCAGTAAGACGAAAAGAAAAAGGGCCGCCCCACCGATCCCCAATCGATAAAAACTACTCGCAACCGCCTCAATTCCAGAAAATTCTATAAAAAACGGACTTAACGACGTGAGTGCCGACCCAGCAACAACACACCCAGCAGCACTCAACCTATTAAATAAAAACACTCATACTCCATTAAAATCCAACCTGCAATCTAACGTTATATATCAGTTACATATAGATTTCAAGGCTTCAAAAAACAGAATTACCAACATAATCAACGCAATTTAGATGGGCACTTAAGAGGGCGTCACGACAAAACCTTTGCTTTTTCAAGAGGCTCCTTTTATAATTCGTGGTATGAAAAACAAAACTTTGATTTTATCTACGGGTCTGGCGATGTTTTCGATGTTCTTCGGCTCGGGCAACCTCGTATTCCCCCTTGTGGTCGGTCAACTTAGCAATGGGCACTTTAACCTCGCCTCCATTGGAATTTTACTAACCGGCGTATTGGTCCCCTTCCTTGGAATTTTAGCGATGCTCCTTTTCAACGGAAGTTCAAAAGATTTTTTTGGAAGACTCGGAAAACCCGCCACCTTCTGGTTTCCCCTTATCGCCCTCTCTTTAATGGGTCCATTTGGAGTTCTGGCTCGTTGCATCACGGTTGCACATGGCGCATTTAAGTTACTTATACCTACTACTCCTCTTTGGATTTTCAGCGTAGGAACCTGCGCAATTGTCTTTTTACTCACAATTCGGAAAAATAAGATTGTCCCCCTTCTCGGATCTGTTTTGACCCCGATACTCCTCGTCTCTCTTGCTGCGATTGCTTTTTTTGGCCTTATCTCGGTCGACCTTCCGACAGCAAGTATAGGTGGTGAATGGGAAAGTTTTAAAATGGGGATCTTCCAAGGCTACCAGACAATGGATCTGCTCGCTGCCTTCTTCTTTTCGGCGTTTGTCATAAAACACTTAAAAGACCAGTCGAAGAGCGAAGAAAACACCCTTTCAACATTTTTTAAGGCAGCGATGATTGGAGCGGGACTTCTTTCGATCATCTATTTCATCCTCGTTGTTCTTGGCTCTATGTACGCACCGCAACTGGCTAATATCCCTCCTCAAGAAATGCTAGGCTTCATCGCGCAAGCAGCGCTAGGACCTTGGGCGGCACCGATTGTTTGCTTGGCTGTTGTCTTGGCATGCTTTACCACAGCAATCGTCCTTACATCCCTTTTTGCCGATTTCCTTAAAAAGGAAGTCACTAAGGATAAAATCAACAATTCAACCGCAATATTTACAACACTTGCGATTGCATTTTTCACCTCAACACTTGAGTTTTCAGGAATTGCAAAAGTTTTAGGCCCGATCCTTGAAGCGATCTACCCCGCTCTGATCGTCTTGACTGTTTTAAGCATATTCCACAAGCTTTGGGGCTGGAGTACTGTTCGGATGCCGATTGCGATCGCTTTTGCTGCAAAACTCCTCCTTAGAGCCATCTAAATGAACTGCCCATGCTGCTCAGGTAAATCATACGAGCAGTGTTGCAAGCTCTACCACGACGGAATGCTACCCCCAACTGCCTTAGATCTGATGCGCTCTCGCTATTCAGCATACGCACTTTCTAAGGTCAGCTACATCATAGAGACAACCCATCCCCAAAGCCCCTACTTTGAAAAAGATGTGAGTAAATGGGAAAAAGGGGTGCGTCAATTTTGCAATACGACCCGCTTTGTAAAGCTAGAAATACTTCATCCAAAGTATCCGGACCCCTCTGATCCGACAGTCCATTTTATCGCATATCTCGAACAAGGCGCTCCCTTTCAACTAAATGAAAAGAGCCACTTCGAAAAACTCGATGGGAAGTGGCTCTATCTGTCTGGTTCTTTTACAAACTAAAAGAAGTAAAATCCGCAAAGTGCCAGTGTAAAAAACACAGGGACACGAAGGGTTTTAACTTGATAGATTCTGTGAGCAATATTGAATATGCAAAGGACGATGAGCGCCGGATAAAGAACTTCTAATAAAGGCCCCCAAAGCTTAACAATCCCACTAAATCCTAGGTTTGCCAAAAGGGCTGTAACTCCTAAGGTCACAATTAAAGACCACCCATTCCCAATCTGTTCCTTAAAGAGATCTTTTTTCAAGTATTGAGAAAAAACGCTCGCTAACGACAAAGCTGTAGTCAAGCAAGCCAGAAAAATTGCAGCAGAAGAGACAAATGAACCAAAAGGCCCTAATATCTTTTCAGCAATTTTTTGAAGCAAATCCTCTGGTGCAGACGCGCCCAAAGTCCAGCTGTGGTGCGCGGAAATCCAGCACAGTCCAATGTAGCTTACCATCAAAAGAGTCGATGCAATTAAACTCGCTTGAGTCATTCTGCGACGAATCACTTTGCGATCGGTAGTTCCTTGAGAAAGATGGGGTAAAATCACCGTTGCAAAAAGAAGGGCTGCGATCAAATCTGTCGTCTGATACCCCATTTTTAACCCCTCAAAAAAGTGGGTCGAGCCAGCCTCTACAGAAGTTTGCGCATCTGGCGCTGAGAGCACACCAAAAACGATCAACGCGCCCAATGTTAAAAGGAGCAGCGGGGTTAAGACCGAGCCAAGTAAGTGGATAATTCTTTGTGGGCGCAAAATCAAAAGAAAAATTGCACCACAAATCAACAGGCTAAAGACAGAAAGAGTCAGGGATGGAAAATAGGGTTTGATACTTGCATGCATTAAAGTCACAAGCCTAGGCATCGCTCCAAAGGGACCTTGACTTAGCTGCAACACTAAAAGCAACATCCAAGCGGGCCATTTTCCTAGCCGCTTTAGAAAAACAACAATATCTCCTGAATAAAGCATCATTGCAATGAGACCTAAAAAGGGGAAAATGACAGCCGAAATAGCAAGGCCCACGATGGCATAAGGGGTGTTCGTACCTGCAAGATTTCCCAAAATAAGGGGGAAAATCAGGTTCCCTGCCCCGAAAAACATCGAGAAAAGGGCGAGTCCCGTAGAAAAAACACTAATTTTCGGGCATTGATCTGTTTCAGCTTTAATAGACATGGTATCTCCTTCGGGTTAGTACTTGCTTCCCGCCTGCCCCTCTTGTCTTAAATTGTTTTTTTGATTTTTTTGGAAGTTCAGGCGGTTTTAGGCAATTAGAGCGATGTGGCCACACACATCACTACGCAGCCTGTCCCGCCATTGGCGACAGTTCCTTTGAGGAAAATCGTAGTAGTTGTGTTTTTTGCCATTTTCTTATCTATTGCCCTTGCCTGAACGCAAGAGTTTGAACCATCTTACCACACCCTTTATTTATCTGAATCAAAAAATGCGGTGGCAAAAAAGGGGGAAATTATTATATTTCTAAAATTGACCCCGGAGGGACCCTTAAATGAGTACACTCACTTCTCGTGCAAATATTATATTTCGAAAATCCATTGTTCCCTTACTCCTTCTAACCATATGCCCCCCAGCTGTTTTTGTATTTTGGTATACAGCAACCGCTCTCAACGGATCGTTTATCGCTCTAGGTCAAATGATTTCTCAAAGCAGCCTGATTTCTACACTCAGTCTGATAGCAAAGCCCGTCTTTTTTGGCTCGCCATTAGCTTGGAAAATCCTTGCAGTATTCGCTGCTTTTCAACTTTTTTTAATGAAGTTTGTCCCAGGAAAACCTTTTTTAGGCCCAGTGACACCAAAAGGCAATGTCCCCATTTACAAGGCCAATGGGATTGCATGTTATTTGATCACCTTTGTCTCGTTCATTTTGGCCTCTTATAAGTTCCACCTATTTTCCCCAACGATTATTTATGACAACTTAGGCCCATTGCTTGGAGCCCTTAATTGCTTTAGCCTTGTTTTTTGTTTAGCTCTTTACTTCAAAGGGAAATACGCTCCTTCAAGTTCAGACTCTGGAACAACCGGCAATGCCCTTTTCGATTACTATTGGGGAACTGAACTTTATCCTCGCATTTACGGCTGGGATGTGAAGATGTTTACCAATTGCAGATTTGGAATGATGAGCTGGTCTCTCATATTGCTCTCGTACGCCGCAAAACAGCAGCAACTATATGGATTAAGTGATTCAATGCTTGTTGCTGTTACCCTTCAACTTATCTACATTGCAAAATTCTTCTTTTGGGAAACTGGGTATTTACGCTCACTAGATATCATGCATGATCGCGCAGGTTTTATGATTTGCTGGGGATGCCTTGTTTGGGTTCCTTGCTTTTACACTCTTCCCACAATGTATTTGGTCAATCAGCCCATCGAACTTGGCACATTCACTGCAACTGCAATCTTTTTAGCAGGAGTTGCAAGCATTGCGATTAACTTTTTAGCTGATAGGCAAAGGCAACAAGTAAGGGCAAAAAATGGGGCGTGTCTTATTTGGGGAACAAAGCCAATACTCATTCATGCACCTTATCAAACACAATCTGGGGAGACAAAACAAACACTTCTTCTCGCATCTGGCTGGTGGGGACTATCTAGACACTTCCATTACATCCCAGAAATTCTCGCTGCATTTTTCTGGACTGTGCCCGCTCTTTTTGGAAATGTAATCCCCTACTTTTACGTGATCTTTTTAACCGTACTTCTCATCGACAGAGCCTACCGCCACGACAAAAGATGCCATGACAAATATGGGGAAAACTGGGCTAAATATTGTGAGGCAGTCCCTTACAAGATCATTCCGTATCTGTTTTGAAAATTACTTAAGGTGCTCTTTGAAAAATTCAACAGAGAGCGCGCCAACTTCTTTATGAACAGCAACTCTTTCTTCTTGAATTTCATCTGAATGAATGCGTTCTGCCAGGAGCTCTTTACCCCTTTCAGACACTCGATTAAGATAGACGTAATGAGACGCTTTTTCCCTTAAAAGCTTTAGCTTTTTAGGAGCCATGTGCGTAATTACCTTGTATGCATGATCTTTGAACGGGAGAACTTCATCGCCTTCAGAGGCAACTACAGCCACTGGGACCTTAACTTCTTTTAAAGACTGTTCTGGGAAAACAAATGCTGCTGGGGAAAGTAGAACAAAGGCTTTAATCCTCTTATCGGAGAAATCTCCATGAGCTTCGGTAAAATCAATTTTTTCTATGTGCTCTAGCTCTATTTCTTTATTCTGCTGCTGCAAAAGAATGGCAATTTCCTTCACATTTTTAGCTTTAGCTCCCGCCAAAGAAAGGCCTGTCATTCCACCAAGCGAGTAACCGACGAAACCGATCCGTTTTGGGTCAATTTGAGTTTTAAGTCCCGGCTCTTTCAAAAGTTGATCAATTGTAAAAGATACATCGCGAGATCTTTCCCAAAAACGTAAACTTAAAAGAGGGTTATACGTTTTCCAAGAGTTCCCATGGTGCTCAACCGATGCGACAATGAATCCATTTTTTACTAAGTGCTCAGCGAGCCAGCTACGATCGCGCCTATCTCCACCATGTCCATGGGACATTACGATGAGAGGTCTTTTGCCCTTAGATATAGTTACATCACGGACTTCATTTGGATGGATCCAAGCAACATCTGGCGGAGTATCAATGGATCCCACCTGCGCTGAAGGGTACCAAAGCTCAACAACAACAGGTCGATTTCTCTTTGCATCTTCAAACGATAAAGTCCTTACTCCAAGATTTTCAGGAGCAACAAATGTGGATGCCGGAGCCTTCGACATCGCCCCCAAAGAGCCTATGTAAAAAAATAAATAGATAATGAAGTTCATGCCTCAAAGAGTACCAAAATCACCAATTGTAAGGAAGTAAAAACCATGGTATGATGGGCCCTTTTCAGGAGGCTTTATGAACCGTTTAGGTACAGTTATTTACTATGTAGAAAATGTAAAGAAAACCATTGAATTTTTTGAAAAAGCCTTTGGTCTTACCCAGGCCTTTGTCGATCCAAGTGGCCATTATGGCCAGCTCGAAACAGGAAGTACTGCCCTTGGCTTTGCGTCGATCGAACTTGCAAAACAAAATTTACCACAAGGATTTAGCCAAATTACCCCCAAAGAGCTTCCGGGTTGCGAAATTTCCTTTACAACTAGAAATGTTCAAAAATCTCTTAATACTGCAGTCGATGCAGGAGCGGAACTCGTTGCAGCACCTGAGCAAAAGCCATGGGGGCAAACAGTTGGCTATGTACGAGACTTCAATGGCATCCTTATTGAGATAGCAAGCGACATGGCAGCTAGCTGTCAGTCTAGCTCATGTGGCTGTCACTAATCAGATGAAATAAGCCCAACCACACGTGCTGCCGACTCTGTCGCATCACGGGAGCGTGGCGGCATAACGAGCGCAAATGCTCCCCTAGGGGGCATTTGTTCTAAGTTAGCCAAGTTTTCTAAAATATACTTCTTGGCTCCGAGTATAGATTCGTGAACAGGATACCGAACGCCCGGCCCATTTGTAGAACCATCTGGAGATAGGGTATCAATCCCCAAGCCAACTACATTTCTCTCGATGAGAAAAAGTGCAGCCGACTCAGAAAATCCGGGGAAATGCATCTTTCCATCACTTTGCACATTGCGGTATTGATCTGGATATATCCAAAATTGACTCCACCCAGTATTTGCTAAAACTAAGCTATTTTCTGCAATTTTTCCGTGAGTCTTTTCATAAAGTTCAAGATCTTGGGGCAAAACAAAAAGGTTTGGATCCATCTTCTGTCTTAAATCAAGAACACAAACGGGAACGATCAAATTTTCAAGTGCAATTTCGCCAACATTTAAAGAGTTATCAAAGAAATGCGAGGGCGCATCGATGTGCGTCCCAACGCCTGCATGACTTTTGAGACTTTGCACACAAAGACCTTGTGGATAATCAAGTTTTACTTCCAATCGATAGCCACAACCGCCAGACCAAGTAGGTATTTGCTCATGTAATTCATGACTTAAATCAACTGCACGAAAACGATCAAGAACCCGTCTCATAGCCTCTCTTTGAAAAAGTTTAAAGTCTGCTCCCACCAATCTTTTGCTGCAAATGCATTTTCTTCCTCTGATCCCCCATAAACAAACCACCGGTTCATAACTGGATGAAGTCCCACGGTTCCTTTCGCTGGAGCGTGGCCCGCTTTTGGATAGTGCAAATGTGTGTAGTGAACCTGTGATCGATGCTCCTTTAACCTGTCGATAATTTGATTTGCGAAAAGTGCCGAGGGCCACATCTGATCGTCCCCTGCTGATATCAGCAAAAGGGGGCATTTAATTTTTTCTACGGGAATTGATGATTTAGCAAAGGCTTCTTTATCTTGCATACCATTGATAAAAAATGGGGTAGAAGCAATTGCAGATTCAACATTTTTTCCACTTGCAATCTCTTCATAAGTAAAAGGAGCATTTGGGAAAATGGGCTTATTTCTATATGTCCAAGCGGGCTTGCTATAGTCATCGAGCGCTCCATAAACAGCGCTACTTGGAACATGGGCTGCAATCGCACTGATTTGATCAGAAAACTGCGTTCCTAAAAGCAAAGACAACTCAGCTCCGCGAGACCCGCCCCAAAGACCAATTTGATCCGTCTCGGAGCGCAAGAACTGAAAAGCTTTTTCAAAGTACTCTAAAGGGACCTGATTCAAGGTAGCGGGCAAAGATTTTGCCCCAAAATAGGCCAGAGAAAAAACGGTATACCCATTTTGAGCAAGAAGTTCAGCTCTTTCTTCATTCATCCCCCCGCTCATTCCGCCTAAAAGGACGATCGCAGATGTGGGACTCCCCTCTCGAAACAAAGTGCCCACTAAACCATTTTCCCTAACGGATATTTTCTTCACACTACCCCAGCTTCTCTATGACAATGATTCTTCCATCTTCTCGGTAGTCAAGAAATGGATTTACGATGATTTCATCAAAAAATTGAGGGTCGTCTAATTCACTCTTTAAAAAACAGGAAAAACGGCTCTTTTTTCGCATATGTGAATCGATACAATGCTTTAGAAAATCTAGCATCTGTCCAGAGCGCTTTGCAGCTGGGGGCTTTTCATGAGACAAATGATACTTTTTGATCATTTTTTCCTTTAAGGCCAAATCGATTTGCCCGTTTTGCTCAAGCTCAGATAAAAAGCGCGAAAGGGCTTCTTTTTCCGTAACCGTTTTACAAAAAACATCTACATCGCTTTCCGAATATTTCATCTTTGCTAAAAAGGGGCTCTCCACCGGATCGATGCCAAAAAAAAGGGTGTCGAATACCCCCAAGGAAGGCAAAGCTCCTTGCCAAATGTCATCGACGATTTTGACTGTCGGATGTTTTTTCGCCCAACTATGTGCTTTTGAATCTGTTGTTATGATTGTATGGCTTTTGGGGTGATACTTCTGAATCTCTTCAGAACATTTTCCAAAACCTACTTCCAAAACATCGCCAAAAGGATGCAGCGTCTCTATGAGTTTTTGAATATACATAAAAACATCTTGCATTGTTTTGCCTTTTCGGTAAAATTTTTTCCTTATGATTTATCTACTTTTATCAATGACACTATTTCTAGCCCCTACAAATCCCCAGCTCAATGAGCAATCATTTCCTATTTGTCCGTGTCATATTCGGGGAACAGAAACTCAAGAGATCATCGACACCATGTTCGATATCGCATTTGCTGAGAGCTCTGATCGGACTAGAGCGACACTTGTTGGTCTAGCAGCACCCCAAATTGGCATCCAAAAACGGATCATCTTAGTAGATGTGGCTGCAACCGGGGTTTTCACCGAAACAGAAGAGCCTCCTCTCCCCCAAATAAGAGAGTTCATCAACCCTGAAATTCTTTGGCGCTCGGACGAAATGAGCACCTGGAGAGAAGGGTGCTATTCAACATCGAATGTTTGCGGCCTTGTTCCTCGCTGCAATAAAGTCCTGATCAAAGCATACGATCGACATTGCAATATCATCACACAAGAATTTTCAGGATATACTGCGCGAATCTTTCAACACGAAATCGATCATCTCGATGGAATCCGCTTTCCCGATCGAATTGAAAGAGATGAAGATCTACATTGGGTCGAAGAAAGTGACATTCCATCCTACCGCATCCAATGGGCAAATTGGCCCCAAAAACTGACCCGCGCAGCTTGGCAAAAAATAAAAAACGGCTAAGTTTCTAAAATCCTTCAAAAAAAAATATAGCTTTCGTTAAGATCCCTGGGAAAAAAAAGGATCTGCATGCGCTTTATTATCTGTATCTTACTTCAATTTTCCCTCTTTGCAGCAGATTTCGACTGCATCTTCATTGGGACAAGCCCTTTTTCTCTCTTAGAGGCACTCTACCAAGCACAGAGCGGGAAAAAAGTTCTCATCCTCGAAGAAAATAGCCTCTGTGGGGGCGCTTGGCAATCGATTAACGCCTGTGGCATTGATCATGTAGATCTGGGTTGCCATCTAGTAGGAACTGACACTAAACTTAAAGCCTTTTTTGAAACCTACATTGGTTGTAAAACCGTTTCATTAGATGACCCAACGCGTCCCTTTATCGAAGGACAAGATAAACTGGGCTGGTATTTTTCAAAGGGATGTTTTGAACTCATCGATCAACTTCTCAAACTCATTTCTCAAGAAGACATCTCCCTTTACACACAATGCAAAGCAGAAAATCTGAGATTTGATCTGAACAATCAACTGGCAATCGTTCAAACACCTTCTGAAACTTTTTCAACCCATCAGCTCTTTGTCACCCCAATGAGCGACATCCAGATTGGTTTAGAAACCAAACGGGTTCAAACAAAGTCCAAATTTCATCACCTTTATCTTCTTATTCAAGATCCTACTGCCCCTCAATTCACATACCGACAGGGAGTGGTAAAAGGAGTATCTAGAATGATGAATTTAACCCACTTTCTCGAGCTTGCAAACACTGGAAGACAGCTCATCGTATTTCAAACTCATGGTGAGCAATACTTGGAAAGCGGACAAGCCTTTTTAGATGAACTGATCGCACAAAAACTAGTTGCCCCAACCGCCTACATCTTAGATCAAGAATGCCATACCTATGAAACGGGAGCTTTCTGTCAGAATAACGCGAGCCTTAAGGATTCAAACGATCTGATTGTCGTAATCCAAACAGGACAACTGATACAAGTTATAAAATACATCGATAAGTGGAAAAAAGTGCTAGCACCTATTGAAATGTGCCAACCCTAAGGGGGGACTACAAAGTGTAGACACCCTCTAGACAACAATTTCATTTGATCTACTCGCAATAAAAAGGGGAAGTGATGATAATGCAAATTTGAGAAAAAAAAGAGGGTCTATGAAAAAATCGCTTGGTGAGTATGAATATTATTCTTTGCCAGAGCTCGTAGGTTCCTCCTCTCGGCTTCCTGTATCGATTAGAATCATGCTTGAATCTCTCATGCGTAACTGCGACGGCAAAAAAGTCACAGAAGAAGATGTAGGGCGCCTTGCGAAATGGAATGCAAAAAAACCAGACCCAAAAGATGTCCCCTTTATCGTTTCAAGAGTCATATTACAAGACTTTACTGGTGTACCTCTTCTTGTTGATTTAGCCGCAATGCGCGATGCGATATCAGATCCTAAAAAAGTTGAGCCGTTAGTACCCGTTGATCTCGTCATTGATCACTCAGTGCAAGTCGATCGATTTGGAACAAAAGATTCATTTCTCTTCAATTTGAAAATTGAGTTTGAGCGCAACAAAGAGCGCTATGAGTTTCTCAAGTGGGGGCAAGAGGCATTTAAAACCTTTAAAGTCGTCCCTCCAGGGATTGGAATTGTCCACCAAGTAAATTTGGAACACATTGCAACTGTTGTCACCGAAAAAGATAAAGTTTTATATCCAGATACTCTTGTAGGAACAGACTCTCATACAACTATGATCAATGGTCTTGGCGTTGTAGGCTGGGGAGTTGGGGGCATTGAAGCAGAAGCTGCCATGTTGGGTCAGCCTGTTTCGATTCAAACACCCGAGGTAATCGGAGTGCATTTAGAAGGGGTGATGCCAGAAGGGATCACTGCAACCGATCTCACCTTACGAGTGACAGAGCTCTTGCGAAAAGAAAAAGTTGTAGGAAAATTTGTCGAGTTTTTTGGCAAAGGGACAGCAAGCCTTACCGTTGCTGACCGAGCAACCATTGCAAACATGGCACCAGAATATGGGGCTACAATGGGATTTTTCCCCGTTGATGACAAAACGCTCGATTATTTAAGGATGACGGGCCGCGAAGAAAAGCAAGTGGAGCTCGTTGAAAAATACCTCAAAGCGCAGGAGCTGTT
>PFAD01000003.1:31553-44273 GCA_002773795.1 Chlamydiae bacterium CG10_big_fil_rev_8_21_14_0_10_42_34
TACACCAAAGTTGTCGAACTCGATCTATCTTCTTTAAAACCATCTGTTGCAGGGCCCAAAAGACCTCAAGACAGAATTCACCTCAC
Organism: Chlamydiae bacterium CG10_big_fil_rev_8_21_14_0_10_42_34; assembly: GCA_002773795.1. Taxonomy (GTDB): domain Bacteria; phylum Chlamydiota; class Chlamydiia; order Chlamydiales; family SM23-39; genus REEB52. Next base: position 31,640 of record PFAD01000003.1, read on the forward strand.
AGATCTAAAAGACAAATTTACTGAGCTGTTTTCTGCTCCCATAGCCTCTGGCGGTTATGGAAAAAAAGAAGCGGAAATGGGGAAAAAAGTGCAGCTTCACTCGCATGGGGCAGATTTCGCTCACGATTCCGGGGGCTCAACGAAATCAGAAAATCCGATGGCGATTTGGAGTGAACAGGAGATGGTTACAAACCGCCCCTTCACACATCCTGTCGACGAAAATGGCGAACACCCAACGCCAAGCCAAGGGACATTGGGCCATGGCAGTGTTGTAATTGCAGCCATTACAAGCTGTACAAACACAAGCAATCCATTTGTGATGGTAGGCGCGGGACTTTTGGCTAAAAAGGCAGTTGAGAAAGGGCTCACCATTAGCCCCTCTGTAAAAACAAGTTTAGCTCCTGGATCTCGCGTTGTGACAGATTATCTTGCCAAAACAGATCTTCAGCAATATCTCGACAAACTTGGCTTTCAGCTCGTAGCTTACGGCTGCACTACCTGCATTGGCAATAGCGGACCCCTTGAATCGGCAATTGAAGATCCAATTAGAGAGCACGACCTGATTACAGCGAGCGTTTTAAGTGGGAATCGGAACTTCGAAGCCAGAATCCACGGCTCTGTAAAGGCCAATTTCCTCATGTCCCCCCCTTTAGTTGTCGCCTTTGCCCTTGCTGGAAGAGTTGATATTGATATGACTAAAGAGCCCCTAGGTAAAGACAAGGAAGGCAAGCCTGTATACCTAAAAGACCTCTGGCCCACTTCTAAAGAAATTTACGATACCATTTCCAAAGGCATCCAGCCAGAAATGTTTAAAAAGCGCTATTCACACATCCTAGAAGACAACCCTGTTTGGCAAACCATCCCTTCTAAAAAAAGCGCCCAATATCCCTGGGAGGCGAAAAGTACCTACATTAGAAAACCCCCCTTTTTCGACCCATACGTTGCCCCCACATTTACAAATATGCGCCCCCTACTACTGCTTGGGGATTCTGTAACCACAGATCACATCTCTCCAGCAGGAGCCTTTAAAGCAGATACACCGGCAGGAAAATATCTCATTTCTCAAGGAATTAAAGAGATCGACTTCAACAGCTATGGGAGCAGACGTGGCAACCACGAAGTGATGATGCGAGGAACGTTTGGAAATGTCCGAATTGTCAATAAAATGGCTAAGGGAAAAGAGGGTGGATTTACCGCCTATATGCCAGATGGGACAGTGATGCCTATCTTTGATGCTGCAGAAAAGTACAAGGAGAAAAATACCCCCTTAATCATTTTTGCAGGCAAAGATTACGGAATGGGAAGCTCGCGCGATTGGGCTGCCAAAGGGACCGCTCTACTCGGTGTAAAAGCAGTTGTTGCACAAAGTTTTGAAAGGATCCACCGAAGCAACTTGATCGGAATGGGAGTCCTCCCCTTACAATTTGCCGAAGGACAAAGCTGGGAAAGTTTAGGGATTTCTGAAAATGACACCTTCACTTTACACCTAGAAAAAGAGCCGGCTATTCGCCAAGAAGTAACTTTAGAATACGGCACTAAAAAAGCAAAGCTCATCACATGTATCGATACAGCAATTGAAATCGAATACTATAAACACGGCGGGATTTTGCCCTACGTGCTTGAGCAATTATCATGACTAAAGTCATCTCTTTTTACACAAAAGGTACGATCTATGAAAAAGAGATAGAAGATCTTGCCCTCTCGTGCAAAGCGCTGCAAATTGATCACTATATCGAAGAAAGAGAGGATCTGGGCGCATGGGAGAAAAACTGCAATCAAAAACCCCTTTTTATCCTCGAGTGCTTAGAAAAGTTTAACTGCCCCCTTCTTTGGGTCGACTCAGACGGAATTTTGCTAAAAAAGCCAAACCTCAACCTCCAAGAAGTTGATCTGGGTCTTTACTTTAACAATGCCAAAACTAAACATGCCCGCAACGCAACGATCTATGTAAGCCCAACAAATAATACGAAAAAGTTCTTGAGACTCTGGTATGAAACGCTACAGAAAATGAATAGTCGTCCTAGAAAAAATCTAATTCCTGATCAGCCGGTGATGATTTCACTCATAAGAAAAGGGGAAATTCCATTAAAAATTGGAAATCTCCCCTTAGAATACATGCAGATCTTCGATCGAGATCAAGTGCCGCTAGAAAAGACAGTGATCTTACACTTTCAGGCCTCGCGCACAGCGCGCATGGACCCGATCTTTTGGCAGCACCTAACCGGAAAAGAACTCAAAGCCATTCGAATGGCCAATTCAAAATCGGTTACTTCTTAAGAAACTCTTCGATTTTTGCTTCAAAGTCTTTCTTGCTTACATAACCTACACTTTTCATGACAGGCTCATCCTTTCCTGGCTGAATGAATAAAATAGTAGGCAAAGCAGTTACACCATACTTTTTCACAAGCTCAGATTGTGAGTCATAGTCTATTTTTGCAAATTGGATCTTGCCGTCATATTTTGCGCTCATCTCGTCGATGATCGGATTCATCATTCTACAAGGGTTACACCAAGAAGCATTGATATCTAAAATTACAGGTAATTTTGACTTGGCAATCTCGGCATCATTTTCTGTTGTAATCTGTAAAATATCTGCCGGTACAACAGCAACAACACTTTTCTCAGCTTCTGGGAAAACCGCAGCAAGCTCAATAAACGTCTCTTTCATCGTCTTTAAATTTTCCTCGATAAGACGCATCCCAATTTTGGAGTATTTAGACCAAACTGGGCTATCATAAATTTTTCTAAGTTCAGCAATCTCTTCATCGGTAAAAGAAGACTGATAAGGGACGGAGAACTTAGCAATAACCGCCTCATCAGAAAAATGCTTGCGAAACTGATCGACAAGCACGGTCGATTCAACCTCTCTCCCACTCTCTGTGATGGCCTCTACAGCGATCATGTTTAAAAGAGGCTCGCAGTGCTCTTCCAAGTAGGTTTTTTCTAAAATCGTCAATAGATCATCTTTCGTAGTACTCGCAAACGCAAGGCTCGCAATCAAAGTGAAGCAAACGAGAATTTTTTTCATATAAGATCCTTTTTAAACAAAACAATTTTACTTAATGAACCAAACCATGTCAATTAGATAAAGTAATTTTCCAGCAGCGATGAATTTTAGGATCGTGAAAATCAATCGGGATCGTCTTGTCAGACACATCTAAAACATCACAATTTGCAAAATGCAACACATCAAAAACGAATTTGCGCGAATTTGTGCTAAAATAGATGACACCTTTAGGAGCTAAAAGTTTTAATGCACTCTCTATGAGAAAGATATAATCGATTTGAACATCGAACATCTGATCCATTTTCTTCGATCTGGAGATAGTGGGTGGATCAATTACGATGATGTCATATTTTGTCCCACTTCGCACCTCTTCACTTAAGAATTTCAGACAATCTGCCCTGATAATGGGGTGATTTTTCTTGTCGATCCCATTTAAAATGAAGTTTTCTCTCCCCCAATCCGTGTAGGTATTTGACATATCGACACTTTTTGTGAAAAGGGCCCCCTTCACCGCAGCGTGAACACTAAACGAACAGGTGTAGGCAAAAAGATTCAAAAGGCGCTTACCCTCGCTCTTAGAGGCAACGTACCTACGCGTCTCTCGATGATCGAGGAAAAGACCCGTATCGAGATAGTCGGTCAAATTAATCCTAAATTTCACCCCATACTCAAGTACAGTGAAAAACTCTTTCGTCTCCCCAGCCTTTTCATATTGTTGAAATTTAGCCCTTTTAATCCGACTGCGCCAATAAATATCCTTTTTTTTCGCTCCAAAAATTGACCCTATTATATCTTCAACCTCTTGTTCGAGCTCTACTGACGGTTCGGGATTTTCTCGATCGCGGGAAAAGTACTGCACACAAAATCTCCCATCATAAAAATCGATGGCAAGAGGATACTTTCCGATTTCCCAATCATAAATTCGGAAGGCGTTGGTATCGGTCCTTTTGGCCCATTTGCGGACATGGCGGTAGTTTTTCCGAATCCGGTTGGCTAAAACGGAGCTTTTATCTTCACCATCTAAAATTTGGGGGAGCTCAATCATGGAACTATCTTACTCTATCCGAGGAAAAAACGAAAAGTGGGTATATACCCCTAATGGGTATATTCTTTTTTTTCATAGATAAATTGAGCCGTTCGTCTTAGTATGATGGCCATGAAGAGACTCTTTCAACTCATAAAGCATAGAGGGATTCAAGTACTTTTGGTGCTGATTGGCTATTCTTTGCTTTCGACCACTCTTCCTTCGGAGGCTCATCGGGGTCTTTATACGATCAGCGTGTTCATCAAAGACCTTTTACTTTGGATCTTGCCTCTGACCGTTGCCCTCTTCATTGCAAACACAATCTGTTCATTTCGAAAATCTGCGCTCCTTTTTATTGCCGCGATTGTTTGCTTTGAGGCCCTTTCAAATTTCAGTAGTGTCTGGTACGCCTTTGCGGGTGGACACATTGCCTCTGATTTTCTCCCCAAAGTCACATTACCAACCATGGGCTCAGATAGTTTTGAGGTATTGTGGCGTCTTCCTAATTATCGACCCATTTGGTGGTCTGCCGATAAAGGGACCTTCCTAGGATTGATTTTAGGAGCCGTTGCCCTAATTTCCCAAAAAGAGAAGATGCTCCTCTTCATTGAGCGAGGAAAAGGGGCCGCCCAATGGGTCTTAACCCGTATTTTTTCGAGACTGATCCCTCTTTTTGTCCTTGGATTTGTTGCTCGCATGCACCAAACCAACCTATTAAATCAGATCTTTGGTCACTATGCCATGCTCCTTATCTGGCTCGTATTCTTCCTCCTTTTTTATCTAGCGATCCTATTTTGGATCTCAAGCGATGGAACAATTAAAGGGTTTTTGTCACATGTTAAAAACCTTCTGCCAGCAGGGGCCATTGCTTTCACATCGGGATGCAGCCTATCTACAATGCCATGGACAATTGATGGGGCCTCTAAAAATATGAAAAACCCCCAGTTTGCAAAAGCAATTATCCCAGCTACGACAAATATCCAGCAAATTGGCGATTGCATCATCAACACTTTTTTATGTTTTTTAATCTACCAGCAGTTTTACGGACATAGACCAGATGTTTTTACCTGGTTGACCTTTAGTGTCGTTTTTATATTAGCCCGCTATGCAACGGCAGCTGTTATGGGAGGAGCTATTTTTATTATGCTCCCCATTTATGAGTCATATTTGGGATTTAATTCAGAAATGATCGCTATCATCTTAGCATTCAATGTCGTGCTCGATCCGCTAGTGACAAGCTCCAACATCATGGCAAATGGCGCTCTTTGCCGTGTTTTTGAAAAAGTGTGGATGAAACTTACAGAATCTTCTTTTGGCGCACGATTTAAAGCCGATTAAACAGTATCGATTGAAATCATAATGCTTAAAAGCGTGATGATCACAAGTGATAAGCGAAACATTTGCCTAGCCCACGCAACATCATTTTTACTCTTAAATCCTTTAATACAAAGAGCAAGCCAAGCAAGTCCCAAAACAACTACAGACACTAGATAAGCGGTACCTGTATAGCCAAAAGCAATCAGCAGGACAGTTGCAACCAGAAAAGCAATGATATAAAGAAGCATCTGAATTTTTGTCGCAAAGTGTCCCCTCTCTGTTGGGAAAAGAGGAATACTAGCTGCGCCGTACTCTTTTGCACGAAACATCGCAATGGAAAAAAAGTGGGGCATCTGCCAAAGGACCAAAATGATGAAAAGTAAAGCGGCTCCTATATCAAAACGAGAACTTACCGCACAATAGCCAACAACGGGTGGAATTGCCCCTGCAATACTTCCAACAAGAGTTGCCAAACTCGTCTGATACTTCCAAAAACTATACAAAATCACATAGATAAAAAACCCACTAAAGGCCACAGCTGTCGCCAAAGGGTTTGTGTAGATCCACAAAATAACAAGACCTAAAAAACCAAGACAGAGTGCAAAAACAATCGCGCTTTTCGGAGAGATCAAACCTTGTACTAATGGACGATTTTTCGTCCTTACCATTTTTTCATCCGCGATTCGATCGATGTAGTTGTTAAACACACAAGCAGATGCGATCACACAACCGAGACCTGCCATTGTAGCCAAAAAAAGCAAAAGATCAAAATGACCTCTTGAAGCCAAGGCAAATCCACTTACTGTAGTGATCAAATTACCCATAATTATGCCGGGCTTTGTGAGGAGATAATAAGTTCTAATCATTCAGGCATCAAGTTGTAGTTTAGGTTATTCATAATCCAGACCGAACCAAACACAATGATTACGACAACCATAATCATAAAAAGGAAAATAGTTAAATTCCAACGCGGCTTTGCCTCTCTTGTGAGATTAAGAAACAAGATGAGCTGAACAAAGGCTTGTGCAATTGAAAGTGCAGCAATAGCCAGATCATACGCGAGCCCTTCCAACATGGGCTCTATTGCTAGGTAGTACATCGCCAATGTTAAAGCAATGGATGCAACAAAGCCAATTGCATAAGATTTGAAGTTTCCATATTCGACTGGCTGTGGAGGGTCCATTAAGGGATCATGACTCATCTTATCTAGCTCCTATCAAGTAGACAATTGCAAATGTAAAAATCCAGATGAGGTATAAAAAGTGCCAGTAGATTCTTAAACAGGTAAGTCTTCTCAATACCCTTCCAGTAAGCCCTCTTTGAATGAGTTGAACGATGAAGACGATCATCATCATAAGTCCCACTAAAATATGAAGACCATGAACTCCGATCAACGTAAAATAAGAGGACAAAAACCCATTGCTTTGCCAAGTATTCCCACCTGCAATCAAGCGGCTGAAGTCATATAAGCCCATCCAGAAAAATAGAGCCCCTAAAATGAACGTAATGGCGAACCAACCAAGAACTTTCCCTGTTTGTTGCCGAGGAGCATAAAGCATTGCAACCCCACAACTAAAACTACTTGCTAAAAGGACCAAGCTTTCACCTAAAGCAAATCGCAAATCAAAGAGCTCTTTCGCGCTAGGTCCCCCGAAAGTATTATTATGCAGCACTGCGTAGGCCGCAAAAAATGTGGCGAACATGACACAGTCGGTCATTAAATAGATCCAAAACCCCAGTATGGTATTGGATGAGACGTCGTGATGCGTGTCTGGGTAGCTTTGTGTATTTGTCATCAATTTAAATGCTTGTTTGCGAGTTCAAACTTTTCCACCTCTTGGGGGGAAATGGCGTATTCTGTATCGCGATCAAAAAGGCGAATCATTAGGCAAACGATCATCCCTATCAGTGAGACGATGGCGAGCCACCACATGTTCCAAATAAGACCGAAGCTAAATGTAAAACTGAGCGCACCGATAAAGACTCCATGCGGTGAATTTTTGGGCATATGAATCTCTACATACTTCGCCTCTTGTTTGTGGTGCTTCATCGTCCAAAATGGATCCCTTTCGGATACTTCGGGAATTGTTGCGAAATTGTAAAATGGAGCGGGTGATGTGGTTGACCACTCTAAGGTCCTCCCATTCCATGGATCCCCCGTTGTGTCCATATTTTGATCTTTTTCTTTAATGCTAACAATCAGCTGTACTATTTGGAAAAAAACGCCTACTGCAATGATGCATACACCGATTGCCGCAACGATAAATAGTGGCTGCCATCCCGTTGCTGCTTCGTAGTGATTTAAGCGTCTCGTTGCCCCCATTAAACCTAAGATGTACAGAGGGATGAAGGCGAAAAGAAAACCAAAAATCCAGCAAAAAGCTGCATATCCGCCGTACTTTTCATTGAGTTTGAAACCAAATATTTTTGGAAACCAGTAGGTAAAGCCAGCTAAAATTCCAAATAGTACTCCCCCAATGACCATCGAATGGAAGTGGGCAACGAGGAAAAGGCTATTATGAACTTGGAAATCGACAGGGGCAATGGCCATCAATACTCCATCCATGCCGCCGATTGTAAAAATAATCACAAATCCCAAAAACCAGAGCATCGGGGTTTTAAACTGAACTCTCCCCTTGAACATGGTAAAAAGCCAGTTGAACACTTTAACACCAGTGGGAACTGCAATGATCATGGTCATGATTCCAAAAAAAGCATTCACTTTTGGGCCCGCTCCCATCGTAAAAAAGTGGTGTAGCCAAACAATGAAGGACAAAAATGTGATAGCAACCATCGCCCAAACCATGGAGGTGTACCCAAAGAGTTTTTTACCCGAAAATGTTGCAACTACTTCTGAAAAGATCCCAAATGCCGGCAAAACTAAAATATAAACTTCAGGATGACCCCATGCCCAAATCAAATTAACATACATCATTGGGTATCCGCCAAAATCGGAGGTAAAAAAGTGCATCCCCATCATTCGGTCAAGCGAGAGCATGGCAAGCGTTGCAGTTAAAATCGGGAATGCAAAAACGATCAACACAAGTGAATTGAGAACAGACCATACAAAAAGGGGCATTTTCATCAAAGTCATTCCAGGACAGCGCATCTTAAAGATGGTTACTAGAAAATTAACGCCTGACAACAAGGTTCCCACACCTGCAATCTGAATGCCCCAAAGCCAGTAATCGACCCCCACTCCGGGACTATACTTGATTCCTGATAAAGGAGGGTAAGAAACCCAACCTGTTCCTGCATAGTTTCCGATCATTAATGAAACAATTAGAAGAGCAGCTCCAACGGCAAAAAACCAAAAACTTAAGTTATTTAAAAATGGGAATGCCACATCTCGTGCACCAATTTGCAAAGGTAATAAGATGTTGATCAAACCAAACACCATCCCCATTGCAACAAAGAAGATCATCGTTGTCCCATGGGCTGTGAAAATCTGTTGAAAGTGGGGAGCTCCAAGATAGCCAAAACTATCGCCCACTGAAAACGCCTGCTGCGCTCGCATCATTGCCGCATCGACAAATCCTTTAAAGAGCATGGCAGCGGAAACAATAAGGTACATGACCCCAATTTTTTTATGATCAAGGGAGGTAAGCCAATCGCGCCAAAGCCAGACCCAAAGCTTTTTGTAGGTTAGAAAAAAAACTAAAGCAATACTGATCAAAATAATAGAGATGCCAACGGATGCCTCAATTGCATCATGCTTGAAGGCATTTAGATCTAGTTTTCCAAAAATATCGCTATATTCAATGAACGCTATCATGAGCCATCCTTTTCGTTTCCGGCATCGGCTTCATATATTTCATAATAATCCAGTCGAACAGCCCACTTTCTCCTAATGAATAGGTAGCTGGAGGAACGTATTCACTCGGTTTTACCAGTTCATCGTACTCATCATAGCTTAAGCTCATAGATCCAGTTGAAGAAGAGACCCACTGCTCAAACTCTTCCTCAGTACCAGCGTGCGTCATAAAGCTCATCCCCGCAAAACCTTTTCCACTGATGTTTGATGAACAGCCTCTAAAACTTCCCCTTTGATCTGCAATCAAGTGCAACTTTGATCGCATCCCCGCCATAGCATAGACTTGCCCTCCTAGCTCTGGGATCCAAAATGAATTCATTGGGGCATCAGCTGTAATTTCAAAGTCGATAGGACGGTCAATTGGAATTTGCATATAGTTGACTGTGGCAATTCTTTGATCGGGATAAATAAAAAGCCATTTCCATTGAAGAGCAACCGCTTGAATGCGAAGAGCCTTTTTATTCGACTCAATGGGTTTAAAGGGATCTAATTCGTGGCAACTATTCCATGTTAAAACACTCAAAACAACAATAATGATTAAAGGAAATCCCCACCAGATGATCTCGGCTAGCGTGTTGTGCGCCCAATCCGGCTTATACTCTGCATTTTTGTTGCTTTCTCTGTACTTCCAAGCGATAAAAAATGTCATCAAAAAAACAGGGATGACAACTAAAAGCATAGTCCATGTACATAGAAGGAGCAAATCGCGCTCTTTTGCGCCAATCATTCCTTTTGGATTTAAAACCGCTACCCCATTGCTGTAGAAATAAAGCAACCCAATTGCAGCAATCCCAAAAACGATCAGGAAGTAAAATGCATATCTTAAATGTTTATCCACGTTTTCAGCTTACATAAAGAGAAAAATTGAGCCAAGAAAATCTTGTAATATTTATTTTTAAAATCTAAAATCCCCAGTCATCTTTAGGACTTTTATGACAGTTGCAGCCTCTTTGCCATATATGAGCATACAAACCCATCCATTTTCTGGGTGGCAAATACAAAGTATCGCAATCTCTCAAAAAGGCGAATATTCTCTCGTCACAGCATGCTTTTACGCAGCACTTCAAAGAATTTCATCTGAGCAACTTCGCACACTGGAAGCGTTGCAAATCGAGAAAATCACGTACTCCTTAAAAGAATTGGCAATTGAATTCTTTTTTCATCTTACCGAAAAAAGAAATCAATTTTTTGATAAAATCCGCTGTTTTGTCCAAAAGCATACAGAAGAAGATACGGGTATTGTAAAGAGACAAAACTCACCGTTTTCACAATGGGAGATCGTTGAATACAAAGAAAACAAAAAAAAGCCCAATGAAATTATAGCGATTTTTAAAAATATTGAGAAACGAAATGAGATTTTTTATAATCTTGATCTATTACCAACTTATGGCATGGACTCGCTCAGCCTTATCCCTAGATCAGACCAAACGATCTTTAGATTTGCATCCCTTGAAGAGAAAAATATCTTTAAAGCAAACGCACTGCAACAAACCCTTATGAATCTATCCTAATCAGAATTTTCGATTAAGATTTAAGATGACTTTCCTGCAGATTTTAAAGCGAAAGAAAAGATATAACCAAAGGGTAGGAAATAGAGAGAAAAATGGATCCTAACCAAACTATTATCACAGACCTAAGCTCAAAGCTTGCCCCTCTAAAAGACCCAGAATTCGCCATTTGGCAAACAAATTATCTCCGCAATCAATTTCTCTTCCTAGGGGTTAAAAGCCCCCTTTTAAGAAAAATCCTCCAAAAGATTAAAAAGGAGAATGCTTTTACAAACTGGAGAGAAGAGGTTCAACAATTAATCACTCAACCTGCTAGGGAATTTCACCATGCCGCCTATATTTGGGCGATTTTGCATAGGAACTCAAGAATTGAGTCAGATCTAAGCCTTTATACTCAACTTATTCAAACACACTCTTGGTGGGACACAGTCGACCCGATCGCCACTCAGTTAATAGGGCCTTTCTTCGAGCAGTTTCCAAAATTAGTCGATGTGACGCAACAGTGGATTCACTCCCCGAATCTTTGGATGAGACGAACGGCCATTATCTACCCGATTTACAACAAAAAGGAGATCATCCAAGAGAGTCTTTTTCATAATTGTAAACAGTTAAGACTTGATAAGGACTTCTTTATCCGAAAAGCAATTGGCTGGGCGCTTCGTGAATACGCTAAGATTCAACCTGATGCTGTTTTGAAATTTTTGACTACTGCAGAACTTTCACCCCTTTCAGTTCGCGAGGCAAAAAGGCATTTGAGAACTTCTCAGTAAAGCTCGCCGAGTCGAATGAAGATCTCATCGATCTGTTTTTGATCAGCTTCTATAAGAGTTAAAAGCGCTTTGATTTCATCATATTTGTTTGTGTGGGCAATCGAGGCTAGCTTCTCATTGTTCTTTTGCAAATTCGCCTCGAGCAAAACAATCTGATCTTCACATTTTTTGATCTCAGATTTATTTGATTTTTTTTGCGTTGGCTTTGCTTTTTTCTTGGGCTCTTTTTCCCCCTCTTCTTGCCACCCTACTTGAGATAAAAACTCATCATAGGTTCCCAAAAACTCCTCTTGTTTTTCCTTATGGCACACAATGAGCTTGTTAAATGGGATGCGACGCAAAACCCATTCGCTATGAGTTACAATGACAACAGAGCCTTCAAACTCATCGATTGCATCAATCAAAGCTTCGATCGATTCAATGTCGAGATGATGGGTAGGCTCATCGAGGAGAAGGAGATTGCACGGGCTTGCGATAATCTTCCCTAAAAGAACCCGGCTTTTTTCACCGCCCGACAAAACAGATATCGCTTTTTTAGCCAAATCGCCACTAAACATCATCAATCCACAAATTGAGCGAACCTGAGTGAAGTTTAAGTCGGTGTTAGCCGACGATATTTCATCCTCAATCTTCAAGTTGGGATTGAGCCTATCGATGTGAGTCTGCCCGAAATAGCCGATCTTTGTTGCCTGAGACACACTTAAAGACCCCTCTATCGGGGCAAGTTCTTGCGTTAAAAGCTTTAAAAGGGTCGATTTTCCATAACCATTTTTTCCAATAATTGCGATTCGATCCCCCTTTTCAATCGAAAGAGAAAAATGATCGATTAGAGGCGTATCATAGGAGAACTTGATTCCCTTTGCCTCAAGGAGTTTTCTTCCGTTAAAAGGGACCTGCCGAAAATTGAAATCAAGCTGAGCCAAGTTTTTTAGTTTTTCTAAATCAGGCAGCTTTTCTAACATTTTTCTTTTTGACTGCGCTTGAGTTGCCTTAGTTGCCTTCGCGCCAAATCTCTCAATGAATCCTTGCAGATGGGCCTTTTTCTTCTCTAGATTTTGCCGTACTTGCTCATGCCGAGTCTGTTCTTCTGCAATTAAATGAAAAATATCAGAACTTTTCCCCTTTATTTTGTAGACGTCTTGATGGTCGATGGCCATCATATGGGTGGTTGCTTCATCTAAAAATTGCAAATCA
>PFAD01000012.1 GCA_002773795.1 Chlamydiae bacterium CG10_big_fil_rev_8_21_14_0_10_42_34
AAAACTCGAGGGCAACTCTTTAGTTGATGTATGAAAGAAAATAATACAGAAGAATTTGGGAAGTGGCGCTCTTTCTTCTGGCCTATTCACCGCTGGGAGCTCAAAAAATTCCTCCCTATGTTCTTCATGTTTTTTCTCATCTCGTTCAACTACAACGCGCTTCGAGCTTGTAAAGACTCCCTTGTCGTAACTGCTCCAAATTCGGGAGCTGAAGCAATCCCTTTTATAAAAGTTTGGGCCATCTTACCAGGGGCGCTCATCCTAACTTATCTCTTTACCCGACTGTCTAATCGTTTCAGCCGCGAAAAAGTTTTTTACATCATGATGTTCGTCTTTCTCGGCTTTTTCATGTTGTTCACTTTTGTCCTCTTCCCTGCCCAAGAGTACATCCACCCAAACAAGTTTGCAGACAAAATGCAAGCCCTTCTGCCAGAGGGGTTTATGGGCCTTATCGCAATGTTTCGAAACTGGACATTTACCCTCTTTTACGTAATGAGCGAACTGTGGGGGACAGCTATTCTTACCGTCCTTTTTTGGGGATTTGCCAATGAAGTGACCAAAGTAGGCGAAGCAAAAAGGTATTACGGACTGCTAATGATTGGGGCAAATATTGCAGGAATTATCTCAGGACAAGCCTCGGTGTATCTTTCCGACACAAAGTTTCTCTCCTTTATTCCTTACGGTAAATGCAGCTGGGACCAATCAATTCTTTTTTTGAACTGCCTTATCATTTTTTCAGGAGTAGTAACTGTCGCCATCTATCGCTGGCTCAATCACAACGTAATCTTACCAAATGAGAAAACTGAGCCCCGCCCCGCAAAAGTAAAAATGTCGATGCGAAAAAACTTCGCTTACCTAGCTAAATCAAAATATTTAATTTGCATCGCACTTGTAGTCCTCACCTATAACATTTCAATTAACCTAGTTGAAGTTGTCTGGAAAAATCAGATCAAGCAGGTTTATCCCAATCCAAGTGAATACAACGTGTACATGGGCGAAGTGATGACCCTCATGGGGATCATAGCCACAGTTACAGCCATCCTCACCGCCTTTGCAATACGTAGGTTTTCCTGGACGTTTAACGCCATCATCCCAGCAGTGATTATGCTCATCACAGGAGCTGGATTTTTCCTATTTGTCCTCTTTCCAGATTCAGGCCTAAATTGGTTTGCTGCAATGATTGGCTCAACTCCTCTTGTGCTAAGTGTGACTCTGGGTGGCATACAAAACTGTTTTAGTCGCGCGTCTAAGTATACAATTTTTGACGCTACGAAAGAAATCGCCTTCATCCCTTTAAGCAATGAGTCCAAAGTAAAGGGCAAAGCGGCTATTGATGGAGTTGGATCTAGATTAGGGAAGTCGGGAAGCTCAGTGATCCACCAATCACTTTTGATCTTCTTCTCTTCTGTTTCTGCAAGCACCCCTTATGTTGCAGGGGTCTTCTTAGTCGTTGTCTTAATCTGGATCCTATCCGTTGTTTCTCTAGGCAAACAGTTCGACAGTTTGACGAAACCAACCCTAGAAAAAGAGCCCTTGTTACAATAACTAACTCTTTACAAATTTAAAATTTTAGTATTTATAAGCAAAATAATGGAATCAATCATTCAGTTCATATTCGAGCATGCACAACACGCCCATTGGATCGTCTTTGGCGCGTTAATGCTCGCAGGTTTAAATATCCCCGTTAGCGAAGATTTGATGATTATTTTTAGTGCCGTTATCGCGGCAACAGTGATCCCCGAAAACACCTACAAACTTTTTGCAGCTGTTTTTCTAGGGTGCTATCTCTCTGACTGGGTCTGCTATTGGATCGGAAGACATTTTGGCCCTAAACTCTGGAATATCTCCTGGTTTGCAAAGACCTTTGATAAAAAGAAGATTAACACAATTGAGCAGTACTACGAAAAGTACGGATTTTTAACTTTGCTTGTTGGAAGACTTATCCCATTTGGAGTGCGTAACTGCCTGTTTCTAACAGCCGGACTTGGCAAAATGCCGTTTAGTCGCTTTATTTTAAGCGACGGGATCGCCTGCATCATTTCAAATACTGCCCTTTTCACCCTCGCTTACACAGTTGGAAAAAACTATGAAGCGCTAATCTCGACCCTAAAAACATTCAATATTTTCCTTTTCTCAGCCTTTCTGGTCGCGATAATTAGCTTCATTTGGTATAAAAGAACAAAAAAAGCCGCCACTTAAGGCCCCCTTACTCAATGCTAACAGCATCAAACAGCCTCTCTTTTATTCGAGCGCCCCTTGCATTTTTGTTTTTGCAGGAAAATCCTACCTTACGCCTTATTGCGATCATTCTCGCTATGGTTACAGATAGTTTTGACGGCTACCTTGCAAGAAAGAGCCAATCCGTAACCAAGTTTGGAGCCATTCTCGATCCTACAATGGATAAGTTTTTCGTCTATTTTGCGATGACAGTTTTATTCCTCGAACAAAAAATAGCTCCTTGGGAAATGGCGGCTATGCTTTCACGGGATTTCTTCGTCTGTTTATATGGCCTTTTCATGATCCTAGCTGGTCGCTGGAAGACAGTTGTATTTCGCGCAATTCGTTGGGGGAAAATAACAACAGCACTTCAGTTCATCGTATTGATTGGACTTGTTGTTGATATCACATTTCCTTGGTATGTCTTTAGCTCATTCATGTTAATGGGTTGGCTTGCATTCTTAGAACTTTTTCAAGCTCGCACATCGACAGCATAATTGCTTTCATGTATTGTATCGATAAATCTATTTAAGGAAAAACTATGGAAGTACAGCGAGAATCTATTTTTGTATCTGCAATTCGATCGTTTAGCAAAGTCTTCTTTGCTGTATGTGGATTTTTTTTGGCCCTCATTTTGATATCTAGCATTTATACACTCCTAGGAGATTCTACAACCTTGCCAAATGAGGCGAAAACTAAAGTGAACTATCTGCCCGACGCAAATGGAAAGCGAGAATCTTCTGAGACATCTCCTGTTATTTTACAGCTCAACGTCCACGGCGTCATTGGAGAGCCAAAGAATTTGGACACGAACACCGTACAAAACGTCCTTCTTGACTCTCGCAACGGAAGCTTTAAAGATAATCGAGTGAAAGGGATCTTGCTCCACATGAACACACCTGGTGGCACTGTTGTCGACTCTGATAATATTTACAGAATGCTGAACCAATATAAAGAGCGGTTCAAAGTCCCTGTTTTTGCCTATATCGATGGATTGTGTGCTTCTGGAGGGATGTATATCTCAAGCGCAGCAGACCAAGTTTTCGCAGGTCCTGCAAGTATTATTGGATCTGTCGGCGTCATAATTGGCCCCTTTTTCAACGTTGTAGATGCCCTTAATAAAATTGGAGTATCTTCCAAAACAATCACACAAGGGTTAGACAAAGATATGATGACCCCTTTCCGCCCTTGGAAACCAGATGAAGATGCGTCTTTAAAAGCTGTTACCGCGTATTATTACGATCAGTTTGTCAACATCGTAACAAAAGCTCGCCCAAGACTTGATAAAGAAAAACTAATCAATGTCTATGGCGCGCAAGTATTCAATCCAATTAAAGCTCAAGAATTAGGCTATGTGGATCACGCAAACTCTAGTAGAGATGAAACACTCCTCGCCCTTTTAAAAGAAGCTGGAGTAGACGCAAGCCAAACATACCAGGTTGTAGAACTTGAACAAAAAAGTGAATGGCTCTCTTCACTAGTCAATTCAAAATCGCCTCTATTTACTGGAAAAATAGAACACACAATTGATACAGGCGCACCTGCGATTCGCGAACAAATTGCATATCTCTACCAACCATCAGGAAACTAACGTGTCAACCTTACCCCCAATTTCACACAATGCTTTGCAGATGAAGTTGGGGATTTATAAGCACTATAAAGGAACTCTCTATCGGGTAACTGCGATAGCACGTCACAGCGAAACGCTTGAAGAGTATGTGGTCTATACACAAGTTGATAATACACAAAATACTTGGGTACGTCCTTTATCTTTGTTTTTAGAATCTGTAAACTCTCAACCTAGATTTCGTTTTGTATCGAGTGAAAATGGATAAAATTTACGTTATAGATGCTGTAAACTATCTCTTTCGCTCTTACTACGCGATAGGCCCAATGCTTAACGACAAAGGGCAGTCGACAAGCGCTCTGTTTGGATTTATCCGCACCGTACAAAAATTAATCAAAGATTTTTCTCCTACACACCTGGTTTGCGTATTTGATGGCCCCGACAATAAAAAATCTCGCAGAGCCGTCTATGCTGATTATAAAATGCACCGCAAAGGAGCGCCAGAAGACCTTTTCCCCCAATTTGAATTAGCTTACGACTACTGTGAAATGGCAGGGATCCCTGTTCTTTGTGTTGAAGGTGTAGAAGCCGATGATACAATGGCTTCAGTTGCCTTGTGGGCAGAAAAAAAAGGGGCAAAAGCGTTTCTTTGTTCTAGTGATAAAGACCTCATGCAGTTGGTGAACGACCAGATTCAACTGCTTCAGCTCCATAAAAACAACCTCATCGTTGATGCAGCAAAAGTGAAAGAGCTTTTCGGAGTAAGACCAGATCAAATGCTCGATCTTCTCTCTATCATGGGAGATGCTTCGGATAATATCCCAGGGCTCGAAGGATTTGGCCCCAAAACAGCCGCTTCACTTTTACAACAATTCGGAACTCTTGATCAAATCTTGGCTCACCCAGAAAAAGTGAAAGGGGAAAAAAAGCAAGAGACTTTGCGAACAAAGCAAGATGTAGCACTAATGAGTAGAGAACTTGCTACACTAGATACTCAAGTGCAAATCAATCAAGAAGAAGCTTTTTATCAACTCAAAGAGATGGATAAAGAACGCTTGAAAGCCTTTTTCCAAGAAATGAAGTTCAATTCCCTTCTCAAAGAACTTAACTCTCCAGAGCAGCAACAGCCTCCTCAAGAAAAAACCCCAGACAAACACACGCCATCAGCACACGCCGAACAAAGCGATCAGTCAGCAACTTTTGACAAATGTAAAGCCGCTTTACAACAAGTTAAACAAGACTACCAACTCGTTGACGATGAGGAAGGATTAAAAAACTTACTCGCAAAACTATCCAAAGAAAAAGAGGTGGGCCTAGACACCGAAACAACCGACATCCATCCTTTACTCGCTCACTTGGTCGGCATTGGTTTCGCCATCAACCCAGGCGCCGCTTGGTATGTGCCCATTAACGGGAAGCTAGGCAAGCAAAAAGTGCTCGCTGCTCTCAGAGAGTTTTTCGAAAACACTTCATGCTCTTTTTTCGGCCATAACTTTAAATACGACGCACATATTTTACAAAACCTCAACATCACGATCTCAAACATCTCATTCGACACTCTTTTAGCTTCATATTTACTCAATCCACAAACGCACCGACATAATCTCGACACCCTGACTTTAGAAAACTTTCAGAAAGTAAAAATCCCGTTGGAAAGTTTGATTGGGAAGGGAAAAAAACAGATCTCCATGAGGGATGTCCCCATAGAACAGGTGAAAGAATATTGCTGTGAAGACATCGATTACACAGTAAGACTTAAAGAACTTTTCCAAGAAGAACTCAAAGCAAAAAAGCTAGACAAACTTTTGCACGACATCGAGCTTCCGCTTCTCCCAATTTTAGCTCAAATGGAAAGGATCGGTATATTTCTCGACCTTGACGAACTCCGCGCAGAAGGGGCAGAGGTCACTAAAGAAATTCACAAAGCAAAAGAACAAATTTTTTTAATGGCAGGGGCTGAATTCAATCTCAACTCTCCAAAGCAGCTCAGCGAAGTTCTGTATCAAAAACTAGAAATCAAGTCGAAAACAACCTCCACAAGCGCCGATGTTCTCGAAGAACTTGCTGATAACAACCCGATCATTCAACACATATTGCAATACAGAACATTAGAAAAACTTCGATCAACCTATATCGACGCCCTTCCCGCTTCCTTAAACCCAATTACAGGGCGAATACACTGCACATTTAACCAATCAGTGGCTGCAACGGGACGCTTGTCGTGCCAAAACCCTAACTTGCAAAATATCCCACTGCATTCAGCAATCAGATCCTGCTTCAAACCAGAAAAAGAGGGCTGGAGCTTTTTGGGTGCAGACTACTCTCAAATTGAACTCAGACTCTTAGCACATTTCAGCGAGGACAAAGAACTCACCCACGCATTCAAGACGGGGAGAGATATCCATGTTCACACGGCATCATTAGTTTATGGGGTCAGTGAAGATGAGGTAACTCCAGAGATGCGCTCGGCTGCAAAAACCGTCAACTTTGGGATTGTCTATGGGCAAAGTGCCTTTGGACTTTCGCGTCAGATCGGCATCTCCATGAAAGAGGCCGCACACTTTATCAAAACATATTTCGAGCGTTATCCCGGTGTATCAAGATATTTTGAACACTGCAAAGACCTCGTCAGAAAAACAGGGGCGTCTAAAACCCTCACAGGACGCCTAAGACCCATTCCCGAAATTGCGAATCTGAACCCCTCAATCCGCGCAGCAGCTGAAAGACTTGCGATTAACACACCCTTACAAGGAACTGCAGCTGACTTAATTAAGATCGCAATGATCGAGATCGACAAAGAGATCCGGAGCCGAAACCTGGAAGGAAAAATGATCCTTCAGATTCATGATGAATTAATTTTTGAAATTCCAGATAGTGAAATAGACACGTTCAAAAAAATTGTAAAAGAAAAGATGGAACAGGTGATGGAACTGAAGGTGCCTATAGAGGTGCACATCGCTGTTGGCAAAAATTGGGCCGAATGTTAACTTTGAAGAAAGTTGCTATCACAGGCGGGTTAGCAAGCGGGAAAACCACCGCTAGCCGATTCTTCGAAGAACTGGGAGCCTACGTAGTCAACGCTGATGCGATTGTCCGCGAGCTTTTAAGGCCCGATACTGATCTCGGCAAACAAATTATCCTTTTATTTGGCTCTGAAATTGTCGAAAATGGAAAAATTAGCCGTAGGATACTTGCCGAAAAAGCCTTCAAGGATCAAAAACAGCTCGAAAAATTAGAAGAGCTGCTTCATCCAGAAGTGATTAAACAAATTGAGGAACTTTACTCTGCAGCATGTAAAAAAGGGATCCATTCATCGTTCGTGGTGGAAATTCCTTTATTATTTGAGATTAGCGCAGACCCCTTTTACGATGTGACAGTGACAGTCCTAGCTGATGAAAAGAAAGCAAAAGAGCGCTTTGAAAAAGCAGGATTTCAAAAAATGGAATACGACCTACGCATGAAAAGGCACCTAAAGCCAGAGCAAAAGGCAGCCAAGTCCCATTATACAATTCATAACAATGGTTCTCTTGAAGAACTTCGCAGTGAAGTCGTCAAGTTAAACCAGATCATCCATAACCAATAGACCGGAGTTAATCCTTCCATGAACGATCAACAAACTGAACAGAAAAATTCAGAAAATCATCGTCCAACCGCCGATTTTGAAACTGTAACAAAAATCTCCGATCTACAGCGGATGAACATCGCGAAACTTCAAGAATACGCCCGCAATAT
>PFAD01000013.1 GCA_002773795.1 Chlamydiae bacterium CG10_big_fil_rev_8_21_14_0_10_42_34
CAAAAAAAATATAAATTACTTATGACGAGTAAGGTCAGATGACCTTACACAAGCTTGTTCATTTCTAAACACTCTTCTCTTTTACTACTGTCAAAACAGTGCTGGATGCTCGAGTCATCCTTTTCGCTTTCGATCGTTGTTTTGATTGAAACGAAGTTAAGAACATACCTAATCTCAACATTTTACAGCAATACCTTTCCTAAAACCTGTTCACAAACCCCTAAACGTAAGCATCTTGCGACAAATAAAATATATGCGTCATTTTGCACCACCTGAACACCTTCAAAAAAACCACACAGATAAACAAACAACACAGCGCAAAACTTGACGTTCGTTTAAACAAATCTTAACGATCCATCCCCCCACAAAAAAATGTCGCAAAAAAAGTCTTTTTTTTATTGAAACTGGTTCAAACAAGCGCTTGAATCACTTTTATTTTTGCGCTGACAACATACCCTTTTCACACCTAAACAACGCATCAATTTAAATTTTTATTGCAAGATACAACTCAAAAATTTATTGTGTGTTAAACCAACCTATAGGTTACGTCAAAAGATCACTCAATATGATCTATGACAAACAAATAGGCGTTTATTAACCAAGAGGTCTGGCCCCTAAAAGCTAAAACCTCAAAACAAAAAACTGGAGAATGTCTATGCATTTGAAGTGGAACAATAGGTTCAGCAGGGTGCTAGCGTCCTCTGTTGCTGTCCTCGTGGCGACAACAAGCCTGAACGCGATACCAAGAGACCCTTGCGACCCAGTACCCCCACCTGTATGCTGCGAAGAACCGAAACCAGGTCCTTTTGCGTTTGCGTACCCTTTTGATATGGATCTAAATTGCCCAAGAGACTTCTACTTTCATGTAGATGGATTGGC
The DNA here is from genome assembly GCA_002773795.1 of Chlamydiae bacterium CG10_big_fil_rev_8_21_14_0_10_42_34. Lineage (GTDB taxonomy): Bacteria > Chlamydiota > Chlamydiia > Chlamydiales > SM23-39 > REEB52. Next base: position 880 of record PFAD01000013.1, read on the forward strand.
AATGCAAGCCAAAGAAGATGGCTTGGATTTTGCAATTAAAGATTCAAGTGCACCTAGCTCTACTGGATCAATAACACATGGAACCGTGGAAGGCTTTGCTGGAGACAATAACGAATGGGATTATAATCCCGGGGTTCGCGTTGGATTTGGTTTTTACCTCGATCACGATGCTTGGAACTTTGACTGCAATTGGACATGGTTGAATATTACCAACTATGAGCGCACAAGTGAGCGCGTTGCGGGTGGAGTTTTGATCCCACTTTGGCTGTTAGGTTCTGGAACACCAGCTGCCCAATTAGGCGAGAGTGCAAGTGCGAAATGGGATGTAAAATATAACACCATCGACGTAAGACTTGCAAAGCCTTACTACGTCAGCCGTTATTTAGTATTCAGCCCACACTTTGGTATTCGTGGCGGTTGGATTGACCAACAGTTTTCTGTTGACTACTCAGGAAATGCTGTAGGACAGCGCGCAATCCACCACGGACAGAACGATTTCTGGGGTATTGGTGCAAGAGCTGGTATCGACACTGATTGGATCTTAGGAAAAGGATGGTGCTTATTCGGCAACGTTGCAGCATCTATGCTTTTTGGTAAGTTTGAGATCGATCAAAGCCTCACACTCCCATCGGGACCTGGTTTTGATTTAGATTATGATTACCATCAAAATACACCTAACTTTGAGATGGCTCTCGGTATTGGCTGGGGAATGCATTTCAACAAACAAAGAAACCATGTTGGCCTAAGAGCTGCTTATGAGTTCCATGAGTGGTTTGACCAGCTAAACATGAGAAAATTCTCATCAGGTACTGGCGGAGTTGTTGCGGGAGCAGCTGTTAACAACGGAGCTTATGCTAACGACACAGTATCTCGTGGTAATTTCACGTTGAATGGCTTTTCTTTGAAACTGCAATTCGACATCTAAGAATCGATTGCAAACCAATTGGACGAAGGCCTCGCAGCAATGCGAGGCCTTTTTTTTTGTCTTTAAAAAGCCCCTCTCCTCAAGATCCAACAAAACATAAGCACACACACCTTTTGCTGAAAGACAAGGATTTCCTGTAACACTCAGAGCCCAGCATGGTGCCCTATTTAAGTTGTACAGAATCTATTTAAGGAGAAAGCTTTTATAAAACAGCGTGCTGCAACATGAATGCAGCAACACCCGAAAGATAGCTTATCAAAGCGACTAAACTTACCTTTTTGACGTACCAAATAAAGTTCACTTTCTCAAGACCCATAAAAGCAACACCTGCAGCAGAACCGATAATCAAGATACTGCCACCAGTTCCTGCGCAAAATGCAAGCATTTGCCATAAATACGAGTCAACAGGATAGGTCTGCATGCTATACATCCCCATACCAGCTGCAACAAGCGGCACGTTATCAATAATTGCTGAAATCATCCCAATTAAAGTCGCAATCACCGAAATATTACCAATGGTTTGGTCGAGAAAAACGGCGAGGTGTTGTAAAATTCCCGCAACATCGAGTGCGCTAATGCAAAGAAGAATTCCCAAGAAAAATAAGACACCAGATGTATCGATACGGCTTAAAATTTGAGGGATCCTCAAGTGTTGGCGCGTTTCGTAAGGTGCATGCAAAATATCGGTGATCAGCCAAAGCATCCCAAGGGAAATTAATATCCCCATAAAAGGCGGCAATCCTGTGAGGGCTTTAAAAATTGGGACAAATACAAGAGCGCCAACGCCCGAATAAAACACGATACGAGAACCCGGCTCTACTACTTCTTTATGAGCTCTTTCAACAAGATTTGGGTAGGTTCCTTTTAAATTCCAACCCATCAAAATTAAGGCTACGATCAAAGAGACCAAACTCGGTAAAATCAATGCCTTCATCACACTCAGCGTTGTGATGTTTCCATTAATCCAGAGCATTGTCGTTGTCACGTCGCCGATTGGCGTCCAGGCTCCCCCTGCGTTTGCAGCAATGACAACAAGAGCCCCAAGCAACATCCTCTCCTTATGATCGGGAACAATTTTACGCAACAAAGAGACCATTACAATCGTAGTTGTTAAGTTGTCTAATATGGCAGAGAGAAAAAATGTAGCAAAACCAATAATCCAAAGCATTTTTTTCTTAGAATTAGTTTGGATCAGATCCGTAACTACCTTAAACCCTTTATGGACATCAATCACCTCCACAAGCGTCATCGCTCCAAGAAGGAAGAAAATAATTTGGCTAATATCGTTCACTTTCTCGCCAAGGGCGTGTACATCTTGTTTCACTAAAAAGAGGAACATCCAAGCAAGTACCGCCATCAGGAGCGCTGATGCAGTTTTATTCACCTTAATATTATGTTCAAATATAATCGCAATATAACCAACAATAAAAACAGCAATAATCATGTAATATCCTTTTGAAGTATGTCGTGCATACGAATAAGTCCAATAACACGCCCTCTTTCAAGGACGGGTAGCACAGTAATTAATTTGGAAGGATCTTCTTCCATTTTTTGTACAGCCTCAATCCCTAGATGTTCAGCAGAGATACTTTTAGGAGATTGGGTCATGAGCTGAGACAATGTCATCCGAAGGGCCTCTGGCCCTTTTTCCTGAATGGCTCTGCGCAAATCTCCGTCTGTAAAGATCCCTTTTAAAGTGAAATCTTCATCTACAACTAAAAGACAGCCACAGCGCTTTGTTGAAAGTTCATGGAGTACATCCATCAACAGATCGTCTGGTTTTGAAATAGGGAGATCCCCTTTTTTCAACATAAGATCTGCAACTTTTAAAGTAATTTTTCGCCCTAACATCCCACCAGGATGGTTCGCAGCAAAATCGTTCATGCTAAAGTTTTTCACCTGCATTAAGGCAACCGCGAGACAGTCGCCAAAAATAAGCTGCACGGCTGTAGAAGTAGTTGGTGCGAGATCATACGGGCAAATTTCCCTTTTGATCGGGAGCACAATTGATAAATCTGATCCCTTCGCCAGGGGCGAGTCGTGAGCAGAGACAACTGCAATCGTCGACGCCCCTTTCCTTTTGATATGAGGCAAAAGATCGATCAATTCTTGCGAACCACCACTTTTACTAAAACAGATAAACACATCATCTTTTGAGACAAAGCCGATGTCTCCATGAAGAGCATTGGAGGGTGAGAGAAAAAATGAGCGGGTCCCTGTTGAAAGGAATGTATTCGCAATTTTTTCGGCAATATGACCGCTTTTCCCCACACCAGACAGGATCACGACTCCTTTGCAAGAAAGGAGCTTTTTTAGGATCAAATCTGCCTGAAGAGGATCGATCTGATCGAAGAAATGATTGAGATATCGGCGCTGGTCGTCGAACAGTGTCTTTAGCATAACGCTTAATTTTACAAATCTGTACACTTAAACGAAAAGGGTTATTTATGAATAAGACACCAATTGCTGTAGCTGAAGGGGACGGAATCGGCCCAGAAATCATGAAAGCGACACTCCAAATCATGGAGTCTGCGGGCGCATCTATTGAAATTCACAAGATAGATATCGGAGAAAAAATGTATCTATCGGGCTTTCCTACGGGGATGGATCCAAAAATGTGGGACATCATTCGAGGCACGAAAGCTTTTTTAAAAGCGCCGATCACAACGCCTCAAGGAGGCGGTTTTAAGAGCCTTAACGTAACGATCCGAACAACTTTAGGTCTATACGCCAATGTCCGTCCTTGCGTCTCATATTTCCCTTATGTAGCGACAAAACATCCAGAAATGGACGTAGTCATCGTTCGCGAAAACGAAGAAGACCTTTATTCAGGTATAGAATACCGTCAAACTCCAGATGTGTGCTCCTCAATTAAAATTATTTCTCGCGCAGGGACTGAAAAAATTGTCCGATATGCCTTTGAATACGCCCGAAGACATGGCAGAAAAAAGGTGACTCTCTTCATGAAAGACAACATCATGAAGTTTTCTGACGGTCTTTTTCACAAAGTTTTCGACGAAATTGCAGCAGAATATTCAGATATTCTCAACGAGCATTGGATTGTGGACATTGGCGCTGCAAAACTTGCAGATACTCCAGAGATTTTTGATGTCATTGTCATGCCAAACCTTTATGGGGACATCCTCTCCGATGTTGCCGCACAGATTGCAGGCTCAGTTGGCCTTGCGGGATCTGCTAATATCGGCGAAAAAGGGGCAATGTTCGAGGCAATTCATGGATCTGCCCCTAGAAGAGCGAATCAAAACGTTGCAAATCCATCGGGTCTCCTTTTGGCCGCGATCCAAATGCTCGATCACATCGGTCAAAGCGATACGGCAACAACAATCCACAATGCGTGGCTTACAACCCTTGAACAAGGGATCCACACTTACGACATTTACAAAGACGGGACGAGCAAAACTAAGGTTGGAACCAAAGAATTTGGGGATGCTGTTGTAAAAAACCTTGGGAAAAAGCCAGAGACCCTAAAACCTGTAGTTTATGGAAAAAGCGGCTCAGTCCTCATCCACAAGCATACTCCTACCCACCCAACACGTCACCTGGTAGGTGTTGACGTCTACATATTCTTCCGTGGCGAGCTCGAAGAATTCTTTGCAAAAATCTCCCACATCAACGTAGGCCCAATTCGGTTAAAAATGATCACAAATCGTGGCGTTCGCGTTTGGCCTGAAGGGCAGCCGGAAACATTTTGCATTGAGCAGTGGCGTTGTAGATTCCTCTCAGATTCGGGAAGGACCATTTCTCAAAATGACGTAGTTCAAATTCTTCACGCATTCGATCATGTGAATATGGATGTGATTCGAGGGGAATTTTTATACACATTCGACGGCAAAGCTGGCTACTCTTCGGCGGAAGATTAGTCGACGGAAGCATCTTCTTCAAGGTGCTTCTTCAACTCATTTAAGAAACCACAGCCATAGATCCCGTCTAAAACGCGATGATCGAAGGTCAATGAGATAAACATAACCGATCGTATCGCAATTGAATCATCAGGCATTGCAGCCACTTTTTTCGTAATGGCCCCAAGACCCACAATAGCCACTTCTGGATAACGGATAATCGGCACCCCGATCATTGTCCCCGTCATCCCAAAATTAGTCATGGTAATGGAACCATCTTTGATATCATCGGGAGACAGGTTATGTTGACGTGTTTTTTCCGCTAATTCCGAGATCTGCTTAGAGATCTCCTCAAGCTTTTTCTCATGACAGTTTTTGATCACCGGGACCATTACGCCCTGATCGACACTTACAGCAATACCAAGGTTAACAAATCGCTTCATCACGATTGTATCGCCATCAAGCGATGAGTTAATGAGAGGATACGTTTGCAAAGCGCGAGCAATGGCTCTAGCGACAAAAGCAGTAATGGTTAACTTAGCGCCAGTTTTAGCCAAAAACTCTTGTTTTTTCTCAGAGATGAGCTTTAAAACTTTTGTGACATCGACTTCTGTGATGAGCGACGCGTGAGGCGCCTCATAAAAGGATTTAACCATATTGTCTGCAATGGCCTTTCGCATAGCGGTCATTTTAACCCGCTCAGTGCTCGTTCCCATTGGGCAAACTGGCTTTTCTAAGTTCGGCGAGTAGTCCTCAACATCTTTTTTCGTGAGCCGCCCACCTTGACCTGTGTGAGGAATTTTTCCAACATCACTGATTGCGATCCCCTTTTCCTGCAAAATGCGCATCACTGAAGGGGATAGGAAATTTTCTTTTTCAGAAGTAGGCTGGGAGGCAGGTGTCTGGCTACGCTCAACAGGAGCTTTGTCCTCAACGACTTCATCACTTGTGGAGATCAGCCCTAAAAGCTCTCCCACCTGAATTTCTTGATCAGGCATAGCAACGATTTGCTGTAACACTCCCGCAACTGGCGATGGGATCTCACTATTAACTTTGTCAGTCGACACTTCTAATAGCGGCTCATCCATTGCAACCTTATCTCCAACTTTTTTAAACCATTGGACAACGGTTGCACTTACAATACTTTCGCCAAGTTTAGGCAAATTAATTTTTACATTGCTTTCCATAAGAGGACCTATTATCTATTTTTTGATCGATTATTTCAATCAACTTTTCCAATCGCTTGGCTTGTGAAACGAGCTCCATTTCCATTTCTAAATAATAAATAGGTAGTTCACTTTTTCCCAACTTGACAAAGTCTTTTTCGGTACACACTAACGCACTCACTTTAGGGAGCTTGTTCAAATCAGCTTTTTCGTGATCGGCATAAAAAGTTTCGCTAACTATTTCGGCGCCAAGACTCAAAACCGTATTTTTGAAATTTTGCGGATTAGCAATTCCACAAAAGATAGCCACTTTCCACCCTTGAATCGAAGGAACTTCTCTCCCCTCTTTATCAAGAATTCTGTTTACCTTTAAGGATAAATCGCTTGTCTGAAACACCTCTGCCCCTTTTAATCTTTTGGGCTGATCGCGTAAAAATCCCCAGGGCAAGTAGTGCTCTTTTTTATTTTTATCCAAAACAATATCGAAATCGCGATGCAATTTGCGGTGCTGAAATCCGTCGTCTAAAATGAGGAGCTCTTCTTGAGCAAGTTTGGCAAGCAAAGCACGATCTTTGCCAATGTAGACTTTTACGTTGGGTAACCTTTTTGCTAAAAGGATCGCCTCATCAGGAAATTGTCCATAGCCACGCGACAAAATAGCCACGCGTCTATGTTTAAAGCGGTTTGCGAGCATGTGGACAAAAGGGGTTTTCCCCGTGCCCCCTGCTACAATATTTCCCACACTAACAACGACAGCGTCTACTTTCTCAACACGAAAAAAGCGCCAGTCGTAGAGTTTATTGCGAAAAAAAACAATCAAAGCATAGATCCAGCTTATCGGAGCAAAGTACCAAGCTCCCCTTTCGATGAGTTTTTGTCCGAAAAATAAAATCTTATCGCGCAGCATAAGCCAGTCTGCAATATAGGGTAAAAAAGATAGGAGGAAATTTTGTGATGATTTTCACGAATTTTGACGAGGGAGTATTTTTCATATTCTCAAGGATACATATGTGAATAGTGCCCATAAGATCCCACAGATTTTTCATTCAATATTGCAGATAGGCTCACAAGAGAAAAGGATTTGCTCAACCATCTCAATGATGATATGAATGGCGGCCATATGCGCCTCTTGAACGCGATCTGAAAATGAAAAACCGGGGACGATCCACTCAAGCTCGGCAAGCCCCTTTGTTTTCCCACCCGTTTTACCCAAAAAAGCGACCGTAAAAAGCTCTTGTGTCTTGGCCTGTTTGAGGGCCGCTACTAAATTTTCTGAATTGCCACTTGTGCTTAGTGCAATAAAAACATCTCCCGGTTTACCAAACGCTTCTACGCCCCTGGAAAATACAGCATTAAAGCCCATGTCGTTTCCAACGCACGTCAAGTGGCCCGGCTCCGACAAGGCAATCGCGGGCAACGCTTGTCTTTTGGTTCTGAATTGACCGGTGAACTCTTCTGCAAAGTGCATCGCATCACAAAGGCTTCCACCGTTGCCTGCAATTAAAATTTTGCCCCCATTTTGGAAGCATTTTGCAATTTGCTCTGCCACTTTCTCAATGAACACAAGGCTTTGCTCTTCTTTTAAAAAAAGAGACGCTCGCACCGCATCATCTACTGATTGAAGTATTGATTCTTTCATGTTAAGATCCGAGGTTATCATGATTTGGAAAAAGAAAACAATTAAAGATCTCCTGCCGCCGCCAGTGAAGGTATCTCACGGGGAATATTCGATGATCCTCTCAGCAAAAGATGAGAGAGGCAGACCCTCTGAAGAGCTTATCCAAATGAGTTTGAAGGCGATTCAATCTGCAATCAGTATCGATCTTCAATTTTTGCAAGATGAGCATGCCAATCTTTGGCCAGGAGAGCATTACCGACTCCTTGCAGCCTTTTGCCAAATCCTTAATCCCGCCCTCGTCATAGAAATTGGGACATCAACCGGCTTATCTGCCCTTTCGATGCTCCCCTTCTTTTCTGGGGATTTAGTCACTTATGACATCAAAAATTGGCACTCCTACCCTAACACAGTTCTTCACACAAGTGATTTTGGAAGACTTAAGCAAGTGGTTGGAGATTTGGGCGATCTTGAGTTTTTCCAAACTCAAAAAGATCTCATCCAAAAAGCGGAGTTTATTTTCATCGATGCCTCGCACGATGGAGCTCTTGAGAAAAGGATCCTTGCCCACCTTGAAAAAGTCCCCTTTAAAAAGCCACCCATCCTCTTTTTTGACGACATCCGCGTTTGGACAATGCTCAAGATGTGGCGAGAAATAACGCATCCCAAACTAGATCTTACCTCCTTTGGCCACTGGTCTGGAACAGGAATTGTCGAACTGACAAAAAATCACTAGACTCCTCTACCGACGCTGTAGTATTCAAAGTTGAATATGGGCAGGCTCAAATTAGGCTATCAGGTTCTTACAGCCGTTGTTCTCGGTATTTTTGCAGGACTATTTTTCGGACCACTGACTGGGAATTTAAAACCCATCGGCTCTGTCTACATGATGCTTTTGCAAATGGCGGCTCTCCCCTACATCTGCTTTTCTTTGATTCATGGACTCGGATCAATTACCCCAACGACAGGAAAAAAACTGTTCAAATCGGGCTGGCCCTTCCTTCTCGCTTTATGGCTAATGATTTTTGGCATTATCTTTTTGCTCTCCTATTTGATTCCGAATGCCATATCTCCTCTGATTCAAGCAGAAGGGTCCAGAGAATTTGAATCGAATTTCACAAAAAGTTTTCTCACCTTTTTAATTCCAGAAAATCCGTTTTACGACATTGCGAATAATATCGTTCCAGCCGTTGCAATCTTTGGACTTATCGGTGGAATTGCGCTCATGCACATCGAGAACAAAGAGCCTCTTATCGGAGTGCTTGAAAGAATAAATCAAACTATTGAAAAAATATTAAAATGGCTTGGAATTTTATCCCCCATCGGGGCTTTTACCTACATTTCAGTAGCTTTTGGGACAATCCACTTTGAAGATATCTACAAAATCGAAGTGTATGTCGTCGCATTCATCTTAAATACGCTATTTGTGACGCTTTGGGTTTTGCCAACACTGATCTCCTCAATGACCCCTTTGACCTACAGAGAAGTTTTGCGCGCCTTTCGCTTCGTCTGCCTTCTACCGTTTGTCACAGGAATTTCAGCGGCAGGGCTCCCCTTTATCAACAACTACCTTAGACGATTGTCTCGCAAACACGAAACACATGAAAATTTTAGAGAAACTTCGCAAACCATTTTGCCCATTGCATATAGCTTCGGCAACATTGGCAATGCGATGATCTTATTTTTCATTTTTTTCCTCTCCTATTACTACCGCCACCCCTTTTCCCCTACTGAAACCACACTTTTATCGATCCTTAGCGTCCCACTTTCTATCGGATCATCGACAAGCAATATTTCATCGATCCCTTTTCTCATCACAGAACTTGGGTTTCCTCAAAGCTCGACCGAGTTTTTTGAACAGATTAAATCTTTTACCTACAACTTCCAGGTCATGATGAGCATCGCAAGTGTGCTCACCCTCATCATTTTGACAATCTATTCCTACTACGGCTTGTTACAAATTAAGTGGAAACAGTGCCTTTTTCGCTTAGGAACAACATTTTTTGTGTTTGCAGCTCTTGTTTTTACATGTAAGCACTTCACTCATTTTTCAGATGTCTATGAAAGTATGTATATGGACCATACTCTATCAGCCGTTGTCGAATCGCCAAGGAAAGTGGAAATTCTGTCTCAAGATGAAATGGGGGCTGCGCGCTCTTTTGCCGATTCTCCACTTCCCGATGTGATGCAACAAATCATTGAAACAAGAACGCTAAAAGTGGGATTTGAGCCTAGATCTTCAATCCCATTTTGCTACTATAATGCACAAAAAGAACTCGTCGGCTTTGATATAGCCTATGCCTACGAACTAGCTCGCAACATCAACTGTGATCTACAGCTAGTCCCCTTCACCTTTGACGAGCTCGCCCAAAAACTCGACTCAGGCGCATTTGACATTGGGATGTCTTCGCTCATCATGAGTGAAGAGCGCCTATTAGAAATGGACTTTACCTTCCCCTATTATGAAGATAATAATGTCCTTGTGATCCCAACATCGGAAAAAAAGCGCTACCTGCGTCTTAAAGAGCTCAAAGCAAATAATCACATCAAAATAGGGGCCGTAGGCGCCCTAGTAGACATTGCAAAGCAGAACTTCCCCAATGCCACACTTGTTGAAATTCAAGGAATGGACGCTCTTTTATCGAAAAAAGTGGAGTCTGTATTTTGGTCTAAAACGTCTGCAATGGTGTGGTGTTTAACCCATCCGGAATTTGTCGCAGTTGATTATGGACAAGAGATTGGAAAGTGCTATTTCGCCTACCCGATCCGCCAACACGCTGTGAACTTTGGCTTTTTCTTAAATAACTGGCTTTCTCTCAAAGAGCAGTCGGGATTTAAAGGAGCCATGCAATCCTACTGGATCGACGGACTGTCTCCTGGCTCTCGCCCACCAAGATGGTCAGTTCTCCGCAACGTCTTCCACTACGGCCTTAACGACTAATCTACTTGGCGCTTAGTCTACAAGACGTAGGACCTTAAGAGCGCCATAGCCACACTGAACTGTCAATAAAACGGGTTTTGTCACAGCAGATGTGATTCGAATGAACGTTGAGGGTTGAAATCCATCTTTGGTTAAAAGGGACGTGGCCTCGTGCAGTCCCCACTGATCTGCGTTTGCCCAGGCATTACCCCTATCTTCATCAGAGATATCCCCTTTGCTTAAAACTTTTTCCAAGCGATCAATATCATTTTCCCCCGCAAAGAAAATCGCTAAAGAACCTAACGCTTTGCTTCCGATCGGCCTATGGTTGCTTAAGCAAAGATCTATGACTTCTAAATTTTTTTTAAGGTACGCCTCGTCAGCGAGAAACTCTAGATCAAAGATCACCTCACTTTCTAAAAGGGCATGAACTTTTTCTGTCTCTCCGTTCGATAAAAAAAGGGCTGCAGCATAACTGAATTGCTCAGGGAGTATAAGAGGGGCTTTTTGGATGACTTTTTCGCCAAAATCTGAATACCTTACATAATAATTAAAACGGAGCAAATCTAATCGCATCTCTTCCGAAACGGGGCCATCTTCTAAAAGAAGCTCTAACATTTTGAAGCCCCGCACATCCATAGCAACTTGCATCGCTTGCTCTCGAATCGCTAAAGTCATCGAGTTATGTTTAGATGCCGTTTTTACAAACCTTAGCTGATTATTTTTTACAGCAACTAACAAGGCGCTCCCTAAAAGGTCTTCATCGAGAGGGCAACTTTTACGTAAAGCACTATTCAAACGGTCTAATCTACCAAGCCGCGCATCTTCTAAAATGGGTGTTGCATCAATCTTGATCTGATCGGTTCCGATTCGAGTGATCTTTTTTGTGCATAAAATACATTGCGGAGCAAGGAGTGGATTTTGTAAGCGCACGTTAAGCCATGTTTGCAGACATTTTGAGTGGTATGCGTGAGCTTTTTCACAATTGACCGAAACCATTGGCCCTGTCTCAAGCAAGCATATGGGACAGTCTAGATTTGAAATAGCGGACATATTACTCTTTAAAACAAGACAGGAGCGTCAAATTTTTGAACTTCTTTTGTCACGGGGTGCTCAAAGCTAAGTGTTGAGCAGTTTAGATGAATTGCATCCCCACTTCCCTTGGCGCCATAACGCCGATCATCGATGATCGGATGGCCAATTGCGCTAAATTGGGCCCGAATTTGGTGATAGCGCCCTGTTTCAAGCTCAATTGTCACAACAGTGCTGTGTTGCTTAAACTGTGTAACAACATAGGTAAGTCTTGCGTGTTTGGCATCTTTGTCAGATTCTTTCCCAACAACAGCTCGATGATCACCATGAATTAAGTAGTGATCGAGCTTCCCCTCTTTTAAAGGCAAAATCCCTTCCACTTCCGCGGTATAGGTCCGTTGAATTTCTTGATTGCGCGACTGGGCATTGATTCTACTCAGCGCTTTACTCGTCCTAGCAAAAAGGACAAGTCCGCTGACAGGGCGATCTAATCTGTGAACTGCATGAAGAAAAACATTTCCTGGCTTATTGTACTTAACTTTAACCCACTTTTTTGCAAACGATTCCAAAGAATCATCTCCAGAATCATCCGGCTGTGTTAGAAGACCTGCAGGCTTATTTGCTACCAAAATATGGTTGTCGCAAAAAACAATTTCAGGATTCATATAGAGCGCCTTTGTCGAATCACTTCATATAATAACAAGGTGGTCGCCGATGCAACATTTAAAGAATCTGCAATCCCCATCATAGGAATGCTTACAGAAATGTCTGCATTTTCCATCCACTTATCTGATAGTCCATATTGCTCAGTGCCGACGATAATGGCAACAGCTCCTTTTAGATCAGATTGGGTAAATTCAAGTTTTGCATGAGGTGTTGCAGCAACAATTGAAATCTTATGTTTTTTTAAAAAATCAAATGTCTCATCCGCTGTTGCTTCATAAATCGATTGCGTAAACAATGTGCCAACGCTCGAGCGAACTACATTCGGGTTGTGAATATCTGTTGTCGGATCGCAAACAATGACCGCATCGACGCCCGCTGCATCGCACGAGCGCAAAATTGTACCGAGATTGCCCGGTTTTTCAATGCTCTCTGCAACAACGATAAACGGATTTTCTTTCAAAACAAGATCAGAGAGCTTTAGGTGTTGTTGGGGCGCCACGGCTAAAAGCCCATCTGGCCTATCGCGATAAGAAATCTTCTTAAACACAGCAGGAGTACATTCAATGGCAGATTCACATTGAGAGACTAAATACGTTTCATTGGCTCCAAAAAACATCTCGGGGCAATAAAATACCGTCTTGATTTTTCTCCCTGCGTCCAACGCACGTTTAAGCTCGCGAAATCCCTCGATAATAAACAGACCGCTTTCATCTCTTGGTCTGCGATCGCGCAGTTTTACAACCTCTTTCACCCTCGGGTTCTGCAAGCTTGTGATTAAAGTGGGCTCTTTCATGGGGTCCATTTTGCAAAGCTCCCGCTAGGAATCGCTAATGTTTCTGGCGAATAAAGCGCCATTTCACCCACTTCGATATGCCCTTTAGGCATCGTTTGGCCAAGCAAGTGGCGCATGCAAATAGGGGTAAATCCTGGTGTGTGGCAGGAAAAGATGACAAACAGGGGATTTTTTGTCAGAAGCTCACTACAAAGTTGTAAAAGAGGAATAATGTCCCTTTCAATTTTAAACACTTCGCCCTGACTGCCTCTCCCAAATGTGGGGGGATCTAAAATAATTGCGTCATAGAAAGATTCGCGCTTTTTTTCCCGCTTCATAAATTTGATCGCATCATCGACAATCCAACGAATGGGTGCTTTTTGTAAATTATTGAGTGTCGCGTTTTCTCTTGCCCAATCAACCATCCCTTTGGATGCATCGAGATGGCATACTTCAGCCCCTTCTTGAGCTGCCGCCAAAGTGACTCCGCCCGAATAGGCAAAAAGGTTTAAGATCCTACATTTTTTCTTCACTAAAGGGCGCATCCACTGCCAGAGATCGGCATGTTCTGGGAAAAGGCCCAAATGACCAAAATCTGTTGGGGCGATCTGAAATTCTACCCCCCCATGCATAACGGTCCAAGATTTAGGAAGTCTCTTATTTAAAGCCCACTTTTCATCGCGGTTAAAAATCGCGTCTGCTGTTTGCTTTAGCTGAGGGCGCCAAACAGCCTGAGCGCAAGGGCGCAACAGGGTAAAGTCGCCGAATCGTTCTAATTTTTGGCCATCGCCACTATCGAGTAATTGGTAGTCTTTTGTCATACTTTCTTCTGATTAGGGGACTATTTTCTACTTTCTTCACGAAAAAGTCACTGCATTATGTACGATTCGTCGCCAAAGTGCCCCAAGACACAGGTGGACAGCCATTTCAATCGCGCTATTTCTCCCTCCAGGCGCTTGGATGAGTCCCACATCGATCTTGTCTCCCCTCTTCCCTATGGCAACATAGATCGTCCCGACCGGTTTTTCTCTCGTCCCTCCTCCAGGGCCCGCAATCCCTGAAATCGCAACAGCATAATCGGCATTGGTTTCATCGAGCAGTCCCTTAACCATTTCGACCACAGCCTCTTTACTCACAGCCCCTTTTTGCTCTAAAGTTGTACGGCTCACGTGTAAAAAGCTCTCTTTCCATTCATTGGAGTAAGCAACTACTGAGCCAAGAAAATACTTTGAAGCGTCAGGAATTGAAGTGATTTTTGCAGCCATTGCCCCACCTGTGCAACTTTCTGCAAGCGCTACGCTGCTTTTTTTTGAAATGAATGCAGATTGAAGGGAGTGAAGAAGGTCTTCATCGCCAAGAAAAAAAGTGGGGAATTTGTTTTTCACTTTTTCAACGAGAGAATCGAGGGACTTTTCACCTGTAAATAAAATTTCCACGGCCCCAACAGATGGGATGAGGGCAATATCGATAGCTGGCTCATCTTTTCTAAGTTGCTCTATAAAAGGGAGAAGTTCCCCTTCATTAAGCAAGCACAAAGAACATCTACGCTCAAATTTAGCAGGCATAAACACCGATCTTTTGCTCGATTAATTGAGGGTGATTATGGATCCATGAAAAACAGTTTTTTCCCAAACGAATCGGAACATTGACCCGTTTTCCCTCAACGACAAAAGGAGTTGCGCGTGTCATGTCGCGCGTCCACTGCTTAATTTTTTGAAAAAGCTCTGCATTCGGCGATTCATCGATCTCGAAAAATTCCATCGACTTTGGATCTTGATAAATTTGAGGGAAACTAAACTGTAGTCCCCAAAAAATACTTGCTTGTCCCATTGTCATCGGGCGAAACACACCATCAATTGGCGAGTAGGTAAAAAAGTGGGCCTGAACTTGAACGCAAGGCTTTGCCATTTTGATTAAATAGCGCTCTTTCGGAACAAGTTGTTTCCAAAGAGCATCGCTTTCAGCGCTAAATGCACAAGCTAAAACCTTTCTTAAAGAGCTGTCCGTCGGCACGCGCCCTTGCTTTAACTCCTCGATCCAAGTCCCATATTCCTGTAAGAAACGTTCCTTCTCAATAGGCAATCCGTCATTGATTCCAGTAAGAGGATAGATCTCAAAACTTTGAAGGACAGAAAATAAACAATTGAGCTCTGAAACGTCACAAAGGACATGGTGCTTAAGATATTTAGAGCCTTGATAAATACCTTCAATCTCAGGGGTTGAAGTGCGCAGCGTCATATCGCTTTAACCGCTTTGTCCTTGCCCGAAAAAATAAGGAGCGCAAGGACCCCGATCGTAATACAGGAGTCAGCGACATTAAAAATAGGGAACGAATAGCCCCAAAATGTGAAGTGGAGAAAATCAACCACATGGCCATACAAACAGTAATCGATTGCATTGCCAATAGCGCCCGTTACAACAAGCCAAATAGGAAACCGTTTGGGAACGAAGAAAACAAGACCTAAAATAATCAACGTTCTAATTGCAAATAGGAGCCCAGAATAACCTGCAAACATCCCCCAAGCAGCGCCCGTGTTCACAATATAATTGAGTGAACAGGTAATGCCACCAAAAGAAAAAATGCCGATTCCCCCAAAAGGATAAGGACTATAACTTAATGGGGGAATCCAGTGGATAGCCGCAATCTTCGTAGCAACATCAAGAGCGAGAAGAAAAAACAAAAGCGGCCACCACTTCTTCATTAGATAAGGCCCTTTTCGAACTTCTCTTGCGCTTTGACAGTCATCGCTGCATAGGGAATCGCCTCGAGTCTTTTAAGGGGAATCTCTTCATTTGAAATATCACAAATTCCATAGGTCCCCTCTTCAATTTTTTCTAACGCACGATCAATCTGGCGAATGACCCCAAATTCTTTGTTAGAAACTTCTAAATTGATATTTTTAACGAAGTCATCTGTCCCTTCATCAGCTGAATGCTGGGAATATCCCTTTGCTTCATCGGGTTGTGTCACTGCCTCTTTTGTGTTTCTGACAGATTTCATCACTTCATTTCGCAATTCTTCGAGTCTTAATTTAAATTGAGCAATTTCACTTTTATTCAGTGGCATGAATCGTTTCCTCATTTTCCAATTCTTGAATTGCTTGAAGCAATTCGCGAACATCTTTAAACCGTTTATAAACACAAGCAAAGCGGATATAGGCAACAACATCCGTATCCTTCAAATGATGGATCACGATATCGCCTAATTCCCGGCTAGAGATCTCTCTGACCCCTTTAGCCATTAAGTCCGATTTAATTTTATAGGCAATAGCCCGGACTTGATCGTGGCTGACTCTTGTATGTCGGCAAGCTGAATCCATTCCTTGGATCAACTTTTCCTGATGAAAATCTTGGAAAGTGCCATCTCTTTTTTTCACCTGAAGACTCAAATCGACCGTTTCAAACGTCGTAAAACGTTTCATACATTGGCAACACTCACGCCTTCTGCGGATTGCATTGAGCTCTGCCGCATCGCGCGAGTCGGTTACCTTCGACTCTTCGTTGTTACAAAAAGGACATCTCACCAAAAACTCCTAGAACACGTTTACGCAGATGAAGGTAAAACATGCCAATTTACCAAGAAGGCACAACCACCTCTTACTTTCATCCGCGTATCTGCTTATTTAGGCGGTTAAAAGATTTTTGTGAATCTCTTTCTAAGCAGCGACAAATATATCAGAGCAGAGCTTCCCTTTTCAAGTAGTCATATTCATTGAACAGACAATTACTGCCCTTCCAAGAGAGCTACGGGAAATCTTTGAATCCTCTCCCCTAGTTAAAAACAGTTGACCCCCCCTAATAAATGGGTTAAAATTACATGCAATTAACCCACTGACCATTTTATGGTTTCAAAAATAACTGATTATTTTTCTCCCATCGAAAAACCAATCCCCCTCCATCCTCCTGAATCCCGAAAAATCACTTCATACACACCCTCAGAAGACCAAGAAGAAAACGAGCTTTCTACACGTTTCTTTAACCGACCTTCCTCACCAAACAACAGACATTCATACGACAGCTCTGAAGGGAGCTTATCTGGCGCTGAAAAAATGTTTGCATCACTTATCATCCGTTCCCCTGAATCACCCGAGTCACCCGAACCTGACGCATCACTCAAGCGCAAAAGAAAAGACAATGATGCCAACCCCCAACAGCCCAAAGCATTTAAAGCTACAGTTATTGAGCCTGATTTTGCCTTAGGAAAACGAAAATCCATACATGGTGATGAGTCTAAAGAAGCCCCAGAAGCAGATCCCGATAAAAAAATTAAATTATTCGCACCCATTATTCTCTCCCCCCTTCAAAACCCAACGCCCTTATGCCGCTCAGTTACTCCACATTCTAGAAATTCAGACAATCCCCCCACACCCAACCCTCCATTTTTCCGGTTGACCCCAATCGATGAATAATTTCTTGCGAAATTTCACCCTCCAAATATAAAGTTTCCCCTTTAATTTTTTGGAGGTCCTATGAAATTTTTTTTAACAACTTTTTTAGCAGCTTTAATTTCTTTATCTGCTTTTGATTCCACCATTCCTGTTCTACATCTTCCCGATTTTCATAATGAAAACACACGCGATGATTTTCTAAAGACTTTAGAAAAAGCTGCGACAGAAGTCGGTTTTTTTGCGCTAACTGGAACTGGCATCGACACGGATCTTTTAGACAACTCATACGAAAATATCGTCTCTTACTTTGCTCACAACTTTGAAGAAAAGATGGCCCTTAAAACTGCGGATGGTCAACGCGGCTATGTCCCCGGAGAGTCTGCAAAAGGGGAAAACATCATCGACTTTAAAGAGTTCTACCATGTTGGAAGAGAACTTTCTGAAGATGATCTACAAAGACTTAAGTACTGCAAAAATGTATGGCCCGAAGGGTCTGATGACTTTAAAGTAGCGATGAACAACCTCTACGCTGCAATGGATACCTGTAAAGAAGCAGTCGGGGAGGCGTTCACAGAAGTCCTAAACCAACGCCCAGGCTACATCAATGAAATGATCCGTGAGGGCGACTGCCTTATGCGCGCCATCCATTATCCCGCAAACCCACCAGCGAACTCTATTTGGGCAGCAGCTCATACCGACATTAATTTTTTCACCATATTACCGCGTTCAACAGCACGCGGACTTCAAGTGCTCAACCAAGAAGGCAACTGGATTGATGTAATCGTTCCCGACGGAGCGTTCGTAATTAACTGTGGAGACATGCTTGAAAACCTAACAAACGGGTACTTCAAAAGCTCTGTGCATAGAGTGATCGATCCAGGAAACAGAGAAGAGCGCTATTCAGTCGTATTCTTTGTCCACCCAAGATCAGAAGATCGCCTCGATCCTCTTGAGGCTTACATTGAGAAAACAGGCGGCGTCAGAAAGTACGCAAATGTGAACCGAATCGAGCTTCTCGCAGAAAGACTCATCGACCTAGGTCTCGCATCAAACGGACTCATGGAGTTCTTTGTGAATTCAGGGGCCATCGAAAGACTCAGAGAAGTCAATCGATTCAGCCCCAAAGCCGAAGAGGCTCTGCTCAAAGCAGGTTTCAGCTTCTAATCATAAAACGTAGTGTTTAATACGCTCACGAAACTGTTGCAACAAACCAGGGTCGTTTTGAACGGCCCTGACATCTTCGATGATCTCAGGGATATTGAGGTCTCTCATCCCCTTTTCCACATGGTGGCGAACCTTTTCTTCAACCATAGCGCGACGAACAAACCAATGTTCTTTCATCACCGCATCAACACCCGCATGAACACCCTCTTCTAAAAGCTCTCTATGAATTTCCTCAGCAGATGGGATAGGAACGCCCGACCTTGCATATTTTTCTAAGATCTTAGTCCATGTCTTCACAAGGGCTTTGCGAACAACTCGCTCGTCTTTATTCATTTTAGCAAGAACAACTAACTCTTCAGCGGAAGCACAAGAATCACTAACAAGTAAATGCTCACGCCCCAAACCATTTAAATTAATTTCCATATACCACCTATTTTTAACAGTAATAATACACGATCCGAAATTAATCATTAATTCAAAATGCTTTTAACACAAATTAATTTACCCACCCAAACAAGGCGTCAAAAAATTATTGGTTGTACTTTGAGTGAAATAAGTTTAAAAGTAGCAGCTTAGCAACAGCTTTAAATGAGGGGGGGGAATGGCACAAATCAACCGAAATACCTGGGCGCGCATTTTGGCAAAAGCTTGGGCAGATGAAGATTTTAAAAAAGAGCTAAGTTCAAGACCGATTCAAGTGCTCAAAGAAAATGGGTACGATGTTCCTAAAGACATTAAGTGCACGATATTGGTAGACACACAGCAAGAAAAAAATTTAATCATACAGAGAGGGGCTACCCATTTTCAATATGAGGGGGGAGCTCTCAACAATGCATGGCTAAATTTGATAAAGAAAATCTATGCGGACGAGAATCTAAAAAAACAATTGATGGAAAATCCCTCAAAAATCTTGAGTGAAAACGGGATTCCTGTTTCGGAGAATCTGAATTATCACATTTATGAAGAGACTGAAAACCATATGTATTTAGTCATCCCAATCCCAGAAAATGAGGGGCTCTCAGAAGAAGATCTTGGAAAAATCAGTGGTGGGCTATCTGCCTGTGGAGGTTTTTGCACAGATTCCAGCTCTGGCTAGATGAAATAGATAGACAATCAATGAAAAATCCCCGCCTCACTCTTAAATCCTCTTTGCTCGTTCAAATTTACGACCCTGATGAAGTCGTTTTTTTTAATGATCTGGGGCCCGTTTATCGGGTGAAGGGCAAGCCTTACGTGCTCATTGCAAAGCTACTTGAGAAAAGCTCTTTGACAGCAGATCAGGTTGCATCGCAGCTAGAAAAATATTTCCCTCAAAAAACCCTACTTTATGCACTCTATCGACTAGAAAAAAGGGGGTTAATTGAACAGGCTCAAACAGTTTTTCCAAAAAACTTTTCTGCATTTTGCAACTTATTAGGAAAAAGTCCCGAGGATGCCTACTGCAAGCTCCAAAAAATCAAAATAGATGTCTACGCTGTAGGAAATGTTCAAACAGAAATCTTCGAAAACGCATGCCAGAGCATGTTTGTTCAGTGTCAATTGAAAAAAGTGCAAGCCTTTGCATCAGGTATTCATGAGCAAAAATCAGACGAAAAATTTTCACGTTCGCGAAATGCTTTGAGCGTTGTGATCACCGATCACTATCGACACGAATCTATCAAAACTTTGCACGACAAATTTCTCCAAGAGCAACATCCTTGGGTGCTAGTTTGTCCCTCTGGGCCACAGATCTGGATAGGGCCTCTCTTCATTTTTCAAAAAACAAGTTGCTTCAAGTGTCTAAGTTATGCTCTGCAAATGAACCAAGTAGAGGAAATTCTTTTCGAAGAAAGGGCTCATAAAAGCTCACCGATCTCTATGCATACTGCGAATCTCCCCACTGCAGAGCCAATTGCAATCAACTTACTTGTTAACGAACTTTTTAAGTGGATCATACTCGGAGAAAATGAACGTTTAGAAGGGAAAATGCTGACGCTGAATCTCCTTAGCTTTGAACTACAGTCTCACAAGGTAATTCAACGCTGTGGATGCGCACCTACAGAATCTGTGCAATTAGGATCTAACCTTTCTGATTTTCAACTAGAAAAAGATGCGCCTAAAGAAATTCCTCCCGAAGTTACCTATAAAAAATATAAACATCTAATCAGTCCAATCACAGGAATTACAAATTTCTTAAATCCTATACACTCCCCAGAAAGCTCCTTATTTCACAACTACTATGCTGGGATTAACTTAGCTGATTATGAATATCTTAAAAGAGCTCCCCTTTCAGATGGATGGAAAACCGCAGGAGGAGGAAAAGGTGCATCGGACATCCAAGCAAAAACCTCTTGTTTATGCGAAGCAATTGAAAGACATTCGGGGGTTTTTCAGGGAAATGAGCGAAGAATACAAGCTAGCTTTGAAGAACTACAACAAACAGCTATCCACCCCTCATCAGTATTGCACTTTAGCGATACGCAATATCAAAGTAGAGAGCTATGGAATCAAACATGTGACCGATTTCACTTCATCCCCACAAAATTTACATCCAATAAAAAAGTAGATTGGTCCCCAATATGGTCTTTAACTTACCAATGCTGGAAGTGGATACCAACCGCAATGTGTTATTATGCATACCCTTTTATAGACAACGATCCATTTTGCCGAGGAGATTCTAACGGATGCGCTGCAGGAAACTCGATCACTGAAGCTGTTTTATCCGCCCTATTAGAGTTAATTGAGCGAGATTCGATTGCCCTTTGGTGGTATCCAAGAATCAAAAAAAGGGCGGTAGACATTCTCAGTTTTGAAGATCCCTATTTTTTTAAACTTGTTACATTCTATAAAAGCTCATTAAATAGAAATGTTTGGGCCTTAGATTTGACAACAGATCTCAATGTACCTACATTTGGAGCCATCTCAGCAGATCAGGAAGGAAGAAATATTATGTTTGGATTTGGAGCGCACCTAAATGCGCACCTTGCAATGAGACGAGCTTTAACAGAGATGAATCAATCTTATAGCATCTTTGAAAGTGTTAAAACCCCCAAAGCAGCGTCAATGCGAAAGACCTGGCTTACAAAAACTTCACTCGAAAACCAACCGTATTTAGTTCCATTACCTGACGCAGCATTGAAAAAAAAGGACTATCCTTTTTACCCACAAGACGATTTTCAAAAAAACCTTCAAACCTGTCAAAAGATCGTCGAAGATCAAAAAATGGAGGTCCTTGTATTGAATCAAACGAGATCTTATATAGGCATGCCAGTTTGCCGTGTGATTGTCCCTGGATTACGTCATTTTTGGAATCGCTATGCAGATGGGCGCCTTTATGATGTACCGATTAAGATGGGTTGGTTGAAAAACAAAACGAAAGAGGCTGATTTAAACCCTATCCCCATGTTTATATGAGATTGTTTAGAGAAACCGTTTAAATCAAATCATGGAGGGTCCTTGTACATTCAATTACTGGCCGATTCAGAAGTTCATTTTCCATCTCCGGAAGAACTATCAGTAAAAAATCATACAAAAATATTCAAAACAGAAAAGGCCGATCCTGCGCTGAAGCATTTGATGACTATGCTCCAAAAGGGATCGTTTGAAAGCGATTTACAAAATCAATGGCTTGATCGATCCTCTAACCTTCCCCGATTTTTCTACCTTTTAGAAACCCTAAGAAAAGAGTCTTTTTTATCCTTTACTTTATACGATGAGGACGGCCCCTTGGGCTCTTTCATTCCTCATAAAAACTGTCAGATTGAAACTAAACATTCTGAGCTATCTGAAGACTTTTTACAAAATTCAACCTTTCAACTTTCTCGTTTTGCCTTCATTCGAAGGAAAGATAAATTTTTGATTTGTGAATCTCCCTTATCGAAAATGTTTATACAAATTTTAGAAAATCGCTTCCTCGATATTTTATTGGCTCTGAGTGAACCTACGAAGGTTCAACAACTTCAAAAAAAGCTACCAACGGTCTCAAAAGAGTGTTTAATTAAAGCACTTCAATTCCTTTACCAAAGTTCATTTTTAGCATCTGATGACGAAAAGTTGCCTACTTGGGACTTTCAAGATGCGCTCTTTCATACAAGAAGCAGAAGAGGAAGACACAGTGACCCAACCGCAACAATGTTTCGTTTTTTGGACACAATCCCACCGCTCCCTCCTATTAAAAAATTCCCAAACGCAAAAGATTCAGATTGGATTCCCCTCGCTAAGCCCGACATAGACTTACTCATGCAAAAAGACCTCCCCTTTTCTTACGTACTTGAAACGCGCCGCTCCATTCGCACGCAAGGTCAGACCTTTATTTCATTGGAGCAACTGGGAGAATTTTTGTATCGAGTTGCTCGCATTAAAGGAGTGAAAGAGGCCAACCACTACGAAGCCACCCGAAGACCCTATCCAGGAGGAGGGGCATGCTATGAACTAGAAATATATCCATTGATTCATCAGTGCTCAGGAATTTCCTCCGGGCTCTACTACTATCATCCAAAAAACCATTCCTTATTACTCTTAACAAAAGAGTCTCAGCATACAAATAAGATCCTTTATGCTGCATCAGCAAGTATTAACAGCAAAGAACCCTCCCAAATCCTATTTTTAATTGCTGCGCGCTTTGGACGTATGAATTGGAAGTATCAGTCTATGGCTTATGCGACGATCATGAAAGATACAGGAGTCTTAATGCAAACGATGTACCTTGTTGCAACTGCTATGGGACTTGCCCCATGTTCTGTAGGCAATGGCGATTCAGATCTATTCAGCAAAATCACTAAAATCCCCTATTTTGAAGAAACCACAGTTGGAGAATTTATCCTTGGATCAAAAACAACATGATATCCCCTGGAAACATTTAATAGACCCCGCCCAATTTCCAAAATTGGGCTTTTCTACCCTCCCTATTTCTATCGACGAATCCCAAATCCACGAAGCTTATCAGGCTTTAAACCAAATACTTGAGCTACGCGCTGGCAATCTATACAGCAAAGAGTTTGAACAGATCGATGAAATCATCGCTTTTTTTGTGAAAAACATTGCCCTAGTGTCCGTCGAATTTGATCAACCAAAAAAACCCGCCATTTTTTTTAAATATCTTACCGAAGATGCGGACTACTACGCAGCAAAAAATATGATTCAACATAACATATCATCATTCCATTATATTTCCGGCCTTTACAATTACATAATTCAAAACCAACAAGAAATAAAAATAAAATCCACTCCAATCATCTCTTTCTTGAAAATTTTAGACCAAATCACCTCTCATGTTCATAAAAATCTGGAAGGCTTTATAGAACAGATTCAAAAAAGGATGAAATGCTCTATCTCATTAAAAATTTGGCGACATGAATATAGGCAAAATCAAGGACTTTTGCTTCCCATGCATTTTGATCGATCTGCTTTTACTGTCCTCGTCCACACACTAAATCCGGGGGCAGAGTGTTTGCAGATTTATCCGAATAAAGGGTTGCGCGAGGAAAAAGAAATATTTAGCAAATCACGTCCATTTCCCTTAGAAAAGTCTGACTTTCCTCTTTTGATTGCGGGCCAATATGCGAAAGAACTCTTTAATATTGAACCCACTCCCCATTACTTAAATGCAAATAGTGACT
This sequence comes from Chlamydiae bacterium CG10_big_fil_rev_8_21_14_0_10_42_34, assembly GCA_002773795.1. GTDB lineage: Bacteria > Chlamydiota > Chlamydiia > Chlamydiales > SM23-39 > REEB52. The sequence continues at coordinate 24,985 of PFAD01000013.1, forward strand.
CAAAATCAGACAAAAAAAAGCACGCAAGATACTCCGTAGTCTTTTTTATTGGACGCCATAACAATTCTCCGATCATATAAGTAGAAGATAGAAAATAATGAACCTATTTAAACACTAAACTTTTTGCCCTCAAATTCACCACTTTAACTCTTCATAAATTTCTTCGGACATATTAATTCTCTTTACGCGATAGAATCATTTCCTTTTTTCAAACAACCTATCTCTGCCAGCCAAACCATTTGCAATTTATTTCCCAAACCAATACACAAATAATTAAGATGGAACCTACTGACAAGAAGCGTCTAGCAAAAATCACATCCCTAGAAAACCTAGAAAAAATGCTTACCGTCGTTAGCATAAGAGGTTGGTCTTTATTGCTCTTTTTTATCCTCCTTATTACTAGCATTATTATTTGGTCCGTTGTAGGAAAAATCCCCATTACAACTTCTGGAGAGTCGATCACCTTAGATCCAAACAACACCTTTGCCATTCGGAGCGAAACAAGCGCATTTGTAAAACAAATTCTGAAAATTGGTGGTGAAAAAGTTCAAAAAGGGGAAATTCTTGTTATTTTAGACAGCACAGAGTTGTCCACCAAAATAAACGACACCAAAAACAACATTTTATTCTTGGAAAAAACGGGCTCAGAAAATTCGGAGAAGCTTTTTTTACTGAAAAACTCCTTAAAAGACCTTCAAAAACAAGCAAAAGAGCTTGTTATCAAATCACCTGCAGATGGGCTTGTTGTATGGGTTGATTTAAACGTTGGAGATCAAGTTGTCCCTAATGATCTTTTGCTCACCGTTCAAGGCAACTCCTCACCCGACACAATTGAAATTTTCGCCTTTATCCCCCTTAGCTCAGGACAACTCGTTCAACCTGGGATGAAAACAAGGTGTTCTCTCAATATTTACCGCTCAGAAAAGTATGGTCTCGTTCGAGGAACCGTTCAACGTGTGATGCCTTATCCAATCAGCGCTGACGAGTATTTCATGCAAAAAATCCCTTCTTCGCGACTCAAAGAACACTTGCTCGGCGGGGATAATATTTTAGTTGTGGTTAAACCTGATCTAGATCCAAACACCTATTCTGGGTTCAACTGGACCTCAAAAAACAGCCCCCATTCCAAAATAGAACCTCTCCTGCTAGGAACCACCCAAATTATTTTGGACGAAATCAAGCCAATTTCTTATATCATCCCCCGATTTGGAAATTAAATGAGATTTTTTTCAAGAAATTCGTCTAAAAACAAAAGAGTCAAAACCCCAACAATTATCCAATTCCAAGCAATTGAATGTGGTGCTGTTTCTTTGTCCATTGTTTTGGGCTATTTCGGCAAGTTTGTCCCTATTGAAGAAGTAAGAGTTGAGTGTGGAGTTTCTCGCGATGGGAGCAATGCCTGGAACATCATTCAAGCTGCCAAGAAATATGGGCTGGATGGGAAAGGAGAAAAGCGAACAGCAGAAGAATTAAAGGAGATCAAGGTTCCTGCTATCTTACTTTGGAAATTTAATCACTTTCTTGTATTAGAAGGCATCCAAGGAGATCAAGTCTTTCTTAACGACCCTAGCACTGGGCCCAGGAGTCTTTCCTTTGAACAGTTTCAATCCGATTATTCGGGAGTTGCACTCGTTTTTGAAAAAACCGATCAATTCCAAGAAGGAGGAAAGCCCCTCTCGCTATTTCATCACTTACATGAGAGGCTTAAAGAAATCCCAGGATCCATATCCTATCTCGTCCTCATAAGCCTTTGCCTTCTTCTTCCAGGCTTTGCAATGCCCGCCTTTTTAATGGCCTTCATCAATACCTTTTTCGGCCAATATGTGCTTCCCTGGAAATGGGAATTTATGGGCGCTATTTTTCTTACAGCAATCCTTGCTGGCAGCATGGCTTTAACTCGAGGATTTGTTTTAAACCACTTAAACAGAAAGCTTTCCCTTTCTTTTTCAAGCCATTTTCTTTGGCACTTGCTCCGCCTTCCCATGAATTTTTATACGCAACGATATACCGCCGAAATTGCCTATAGAACATCTCTCAACACAGCCGTTGCGCAAACACTTACGGGGCCTGTTACTACGACATTTATTCAACTCCTCCTCATTATTTTTTATGCCATCATCATGTTTAGTTACGACATCGCAATCGCCTCGATAGGAATCATATCAGGAACTATTAACTTAATACTCATGAACTCCCTTTTCAAATCGAGAAAAAATGCCTATGCAGCTCTTCAACAGGACATTACAAGATCTCTAACAGAATCTCTTGGAGGACTTAAAAACATCGAAACAATCAAGGCTAAAGGAATTGAATCTGATTTTTTCACAAAGTGGTCTGGCTACTACACAAAAAAAATGAATTCCCTGCAAAGCCTTGGGAAAAAAGATGTTATTTTAACAACAGTTCCCATCGTTTTTCAATTTATGACCCTGACACTGCTTTTAGGAATTGGATCGATTCGAATTATTGAGGGTAGCTTAACGATTGGCAAATTGATGGCATTGCAGCTGCTCATGACGAATTTCTTACTTCCCATCAATAATTTTGTGACATTGAGTTCTCTAATCCAAAATATGAAGCTTAATATCGAAAGGTTAAATGATGTTTTAAAAAATGACGCCGACCAAATCTATCTTACAAGAAGACTGAAGCCGAAAGAGACTCACTTAGACAAGCTTTCTGGATCTTTGGAATTTCGCAACGTTTCCTTTCGTTACGCCCCTCTTTCGCCTCCTGTCATTCAAAATTTAAGCTTTAAAATCGAACCAGGGCAAAGACTTGCCCTTGTTGGCCCCACGGGCAGTGGCAAATCAACAGTTGCCAAACTTGCCACTGGGCTTTTCTATCCAACTGAAGGGGAAATTCTATATGACAACGTCCCTTTAAAAGACATTTCAATCGATCTGTTTAGAGACTCAGTTGCAACAGTAAGTCAAGACATCTTTTTATTCACAGGGTCAATCCGCGAAAACATTACTCTTTGGAACGCAAAAGTACCTGACGAGCTATTAGTGGAAGCTGCCACTGACGCCTCGATACATGAAGATATCCTCATGAGACCTAAAGGATATGATGGAGAACTTGCAGAAGGGGGAAATAATCTAAGCGGCGGTCAAAGACAGCGCCTAGAAATAGCCAGAGCGCTCCTTTACAACCCTTCCATTATCATTCTCGACGAAGCAACGAGCGCACTTGATACAAAAACAGAAGAGGTCGTTTTAGAGCGAATTCGCCAGAGAGGTTGTTCTGCATTAATGATTGCACATAGGCTAAGTACCATTCGAGATTGCAATGAGATCATAGTTTTGGAAAAGGGCGTGACAGTCCAAAGAGGGTCACACCAGCAACTGAAAAATGAGGAAGGTCTCTACCAAACACTCATCGAAAGTGAGACAGGCTCATGAACCATTCAACTCAAATCATCGAATTTTTCAAAAGTCAAGCCACTCAACAAACCATGAATGCAGGGATCCCCTTTCCTTTGAATCAAAAAGGGGTAGTTTTTGCAATTGAAAAAGGGGCTCTTAATCTTTTTATAAAAGATCAAGAGCACTCCCAGCCTGTTTTCTTGGCCCACCTCAGTGAAGGTCTCCTATTTAACTATCACTCAGACGATGAAAAGCAAACCCATGAAATTTTTGCACTCAGTGAGTTAGATTCCCCTATTTTCTCTATGACAGAAGAGAGCCTCACCCAAATATTAGGCACAAATCAAGAGCTTCAAGAGCCCTTTTCATTTTATTTGGAAAAATGGATTCATCTCATTGCTCGAAATCTTACAAAACTATTTTCACACGAACCAGATCTTGTGATTTTTCCCGATCAAAGCTTGGTTTTAACCCAAAATCAAACCCTTTCTGTAAAAAAAGTTGCTCATACTTTAGGAAAAGAAAAACTTTCTTGGATCCGCCCTCTTGAAGCAAACCTATTTTTTTATGGAAATGACGCTTACACACTCACCCCTTCTGAAGACTACTTTCCTCTCACGCCCCATTTTTGGTTTCAAGGAAAAGAGGATGTAAAGGTTGAAGCGATTGATACCTTAAGCTTGATTCACAAACAAAAATGGATTTCTTCCCTTCAGACTTTCCACCGACTCTTTTATCAATATGTTCCTATCTACCTACAAAAAAAGTATCAAATTGAACACACCGCTTTAGAAAACCGCAAAGATGAAGAGACAAAAAACTTGACTCTTGCAATTGAAGAGATGGAATCAGTTGTCCAGACTTCTTTGGAAGCAGGGTCTGCAAAAACAGAGCTGGGGAAAATATGTCAAATTCTTGGCCACCATTTGAAAGTTCAGTTCACAATCCCTTCTACAAGCGAAGAGATTCTTAAAGATCATGATCAATACCTCGATTTGATCTGTGAAGCCTCTCATATCCGCAAAAGAAAAGTCCTTTTCACACCAAACTGGTGGCAGGAAGACCATGGGCCACTTCTTGCTTTTTATAAAGAAGGCCCCATTGCCCTGATTAAAAAAGGCAACTATCGAATGCACGATCTAAAAAGCATTCAACCTATTACAGCTGCCATTGCAAAAGATTTGCAACCCTTTGCTTACATGTTTTACCCCCCCTTGCCTGAGGATCTTACTCAAGGAAAAGAGCTCATTTATTTATCTTTAGGCAAATATAGAAAGTATTACATTTATTTGGCACTTTTCAGCTTAGCCGGAACTTTTTTTGCTTTTTTCCCATCTATTGCAACCAAACTATTGTTTAATTATGCCGTTCCTGAAAATTCTCATTCTCTTACTTACTACTTGCTTTTGGGACTCCTATTTTCAACAATTGGGATCTCCTTTTTCTATTTTTTAAAAAACTTCATATTTTTGAAAATCAAAGGGCTTACTATTCACTTTGTCCAAACGTCTATTTGGGATCGGATTCTAAAGTTATCTCCTGCTTTTTTTCGGAAAAATTCGGTTGGGAACTTCTTTTGGAAGCTTCAGACAATCGAAACAATAAATGATCTATTGGGAGACAGCATAGCGATCCCTTTTTTGAGAGGAATTTCCTCCTTTTTTTTCCTGATCATCATGTTTGTTTTTTCCCCACTATTAACGTTGATTGCCTTTGGATTTTCTTTAGTTGGACTCGCCCTTACAATTTTTTGCGCATCATTCATGATGAGTTATTTTAGAAAATCCTTTGAGCTACAAAAAAAGCTACAAGGGATGCTCATTCAAATGATTGGCGGCGTAGGGAAACTGAGAGAAGCTGGCGCCGAAAAAAGTGCCTTTGCAAACTGGGCTCATTCATTTACACTGCAAAATATTTTAGACTTAAAAATCTCTAACCTAAAAACAATTGTGTTCTCTCTTGATAAAGTGTTACCCATTTTATCATTTGGAGGAGTCTATTTGGCCCTTTTTGAATGGATTGGAGTTCAGGGAATTAGCTTGCCCAATTTTTTAGCCTTTAACATTGCGTTTGGAAGCTATATGTCGAGTATTTATCCTCTATATAACGCGATTATTCAAATGGTTAAAATCATCCCTCTATGGGAAAACACAAAAGAGCTCATTGAAGTACCGCCTGAAGAGACCGAAGAAAAAATTACTCCCGGAAAACTTACTGGAGAAATTCGGCTCAACAATGTGGTCTTTAGCTACGCACCTGAGCTTCCACCTGTTTTAAATGGGATTAATATAACTGTTCAACCAAATGAATTTGTGGGGATTGTTGGTCAATCTGGATGTGGCAAATCAACGCTAATCCGTCTTCTTTTGGGATTTGAAACACCTCAATCCGGAGCCATATACTACAATGGCAAAGACCTAGAAAAGCTTGACCTTAGAATGGTCCGCAAGCAGCTCGGAGTGGTTCTTCAGGCTGGCACTATGATGGCAGGCCCACTCTATGAGAACTTAGCCTGTGGAGGTCTTTATAACGAAGGGCAAATTAAGGAGGCTCTTCGCCTATCTGGTTTAGACGAGCTCTTAGAAGATCTTCCCATGGGACTTCAGACCTTTGTGCAAATGGATGGAGTGAATCTTTCGGGTGGTCAAAAGCAGCGCGTGCTCCTTGCGAGGGCCCTTCTTGGATCGCCACCAATCCTTATTTTTGATGAGGCAACATCAGCTCTTGACAATCGAACACAAAAAAAGATTAGCAGCAATATTGAAGAGCTCAACGTGACCCGTATTGTGATTGCGCAAAGGCTCTCAACATTGCAGAACGCCGACCGCATTTATGTATTAAGCGAGGGGAAAGTGGTTCAAGAAGGGACCTATGAGGAGCTTGGAGGACAAGCGGGGCTTTTTGCCGAAATGCTGGCTCGCCAAAATGTATAAATTCCCCATTCAAAAAATGGGGAGATTCATGCGATTTCATAGTAGATTTTTTTACATCTTTAGATCTTTTGCTTTTACTCTCATTGTACCTTTGAAAAAATGAGTGTATTTGCCGCTTATCCTCCGCAGAGCCACTGAGCTTGAGCGGCGGCAATTTTTTTCAATTCTTCTTCAGACATATTTTTTGCATTGATCGGCACCTTGTGGATGACGAGATGCAAAGTATCTCCTGTCTCTTCATGAACATGGATCTTGGCATGTGCTGGGACGTTAAATCCCGCCTCTTTTAGCGCAGCTTCTGGGTTTTTCAGCATCTTTTGTTTAAAAGATGGATCTTTCCATGCGAGCATGTTAATTTTCGTCTCGATTTCTTCTCTTGATTTTTTCATAGTTTCCCCTTGTTTGTGCACCATTTACTTATGTCTAAAGCATGTCCATAAGACTCTTGAAATTTTTCCTCGTAAGAGCGCATCGTTTCTACATACAGATCTGCAAGATGCTCCTCTTCCTCTTTCGTTCCGGAAGAAGGCTCATGATGCATATATTTGCCAAAAATACGATCGCAATCTTGCATGTATTTTCGGGTATGCAGAATATGGTCATGCCAAACTTCATCAATCTCAAGAGTAGGAACCCTTACTAATTTGGGATCCAAAATCTTAAGCGCTAAAAAGTTTTTGTACTTTCGGACTGTGTCTTTAGCCTCCGCTTCATCCCAGTTTTTCTTACCTACAAGCCTTTTCACAATATATTGTAGATCTAGGTTTTGAATATATTGGATGGGATCTTCCGCCTTATTTTTCATTAAATACTTCTTCAGAATGAATAAATGTTCTATTAGGTCCATATACATAAATAAGCGTTAAGAGAAAATGATTTTTTGCGATTCTAACCAGAAAAATACATTATTGAACTGAGAGGGTGTCTACAAAATGAGGGTTCGTCGAAGTTTTGGATTATTTTGGCCTCTTTTCGACTCCAAAATTGGGGGGCTATATACCCTGTTGATATTGCCCCCACAATTTTTGGATCGAAAATAGGCTCAAAAGAGACGAAAAATCGTCAGAACCTCACTTTGTAGACACCCTCTTAGAGAACTTCAAAAAGAACGAAAAAGTTATGAGGGCACACCCAAAAAGTTAGAGCTGTCTCAAGATAGAGACACCAATCCTATCTTCTTCTTCATAAAGTGCCCACTTTCCAGCAAACACACTTTTCCCCACCACCTGCAGAATCATTGCAGGCTCTTCAAGATCGGGCTCTTCAACTATTACAGGAACATCTTGATAAAGGCTTTTTCCACTCAAGACGTAATGAAACAGTCTCGTCACATAGCTTTGCTGCAAAGTTGGGATTTTATATTGAATGAAAGACTCTTTTTTTATATCGTCCGTAAACCGTTGTAAAACTTTTGAGGGTTCATCAACCAAATACCAAGGCACTTTCTGACCAAGAGTTCTATCAAACGCCATAACCCACTGACTTTCAGCAAAGGGTTGGTTAGCAAGTTGATTGGATTCTTTTTCAGAAAACCCGAGATAATCGATGGTTAAATCATTTTCCCTTCCACACAGTTTTAGCCTCGTCCCATGCCACTTGTTCCGATAGGGCTTTACAACTTGGCCCTCAAGTTGCTTCAAACTCCGAAGCTCTTGGGGAATGAGAAAAAGATGGTGGGTATCGCCAACTGTGTAAAAGGTCCCATCTGCTTTTTTCTGATCGCGCAGGATGGGACATTTATTTCTGAGGATTTGCCGGATATGATTAGGTAACGGGGGGATCTTTAAAGGCATCGCATTGAGTCTCTTTAAAGCCAAATACCAAGCTGTTATTTTAGGCTCTTGAAGCCTCACACGCTCAACAATGTCATCCACCTCATCGTGAAACAAAGAGGGCTTATTCTTTGAAAAATGAATCTCATTTAAAGACAATAGCTTCAACATTTGCTCTGAGGGGGTAATCCACTCAGATTTAGGCGCGGGCATTGGGGGTGGATAAGGAGCAGGCTCCTCTTGAACTACGGGCGCCAAATAACTGGTAAAAAGATTGCTCAAATGAACCGCCATAAACCTCATTTCTCCTTTGCCAAAGTCATTTCGGAGGGAGTGGGATGGGCTGCGGCTTAAAAAGCCTCCGGGCCTAAAGGCCTGATCGCGCTTTGCGCGATCCCCTTTTCGCTTACGCTCAAAACGAACCCAAGGGTTCTCACCCCACTCCCTCCGAAATAAAAAAACCCCAGCGAAAGCTGAGGTTTTGCTATTTCGGAGAGAGCGGGATGCCCTCTCGCAACGGGCTTCGCCCGTGTCTTCCGGGCCGGCGATTTTTTTCGGGGTCAACCGAAAAAAATTCGAAAGACTTTAGCCTTCGATGCTGCTTTAGCTGCACCCTGAAAGGGCGTAGGTTCGCCTCGAACCGAAGTCAATCCCTCTACGAAAAGCCAAGCAGCTCCACCCCAAACAACGAACGCGTTGTTCGGGGACCCCGGAGGGCTTTTCTTTTCTCCGCTTTTTCGAAGAAAAATCGGAGAGAGTGGGATTCGAACCCACGAAACGTTTACACGTTTACACGCTTTCCAAGCGTGCTCCTTCAGCCACTCGGACATCTCTCCATAAAATATGGGACTAGATTCTAATCAATTCATTGTTAACTCACAAGATTTTCATTTACCCACTTCTTAAAACTCCCGCCTTGCATTATATGGGGGGAAAAGCGATAGTTTTAAGGGTGCAATATGTTTAAAAGATTTATTTTACTCGCTCTTTTGGTCGCAAGCTGCGGAAAACCTCCCGCTACCCCCAAAGCAAAACCCCTCCTCCTCGTCAGCATCGCTCCATACCGCTTCCTAACCGAACAAATTGCGGGCCCAGACTTTGAGGTGAAAACCGTCGTACCGATGGCTGCAAACCCCCACTCCTTTGAGCCCACATCCCACCAAGTCACCAAAATGGGAGAAGGTCTCGTCTGGTTCCGCATCGGAGAGCCTTTCGAAAATAAAATTTTACCCGTTTTAAACAAGCATAACCCCAAGCTAATTGTCCAAGATTTGCGCGATGGCATTAGTCTCATCGAAGAGGTCCACGAACTCAGCTGCAAACAGTGCTCTATGGACCATTTAGACAGACACATCTGGATGAGCCCTAAGCTGGCCGCACAACAAGCAGCCCTTATCGAAAAGACACTCAGCAAACAATTCCCCGAGATGCAAGAACAGTTTGCAAAAAACTTAGAAAACCTCAGTCTTCAGCTGATCGCACTCGATCTCGAAATTCACGAAATTTTAAAGCCCATTGTAAAACGGACCCTTCTGGTTTCTCACCCCGCCTTTGCCTACTTTTGCAAGGAGTATAACTTCACTCAGCTCTCCGTTGAATACGAAGGAAAGGACCCAAGACCAAAGCATCTTGAACAGATTCTCCAAGAAGCCGTTTCTCAAAGCATGGAGATCGCTTTAGCCCTACCACAGTACAACAACAAAGGCGCGCAACTGATCGCAGAAAAAATCCATGTACCCATTCACCTCATCGATCCCTATTCCTCTAACTATTTTGAGATGATGAGAAAATTAGCCCATTTAATTGCGGACCCCTATGCAAATTGAGATCAACAACCTCCTTTTCTCCTACGATGAGACACAAGTGTTGCAAAAGGTCAATTTGCACGTTTGTAAAGGGGAATTTATCGGAATCATGGGACCGAATGGCGGAGGAAAAACAACTCTCCTCAAGCTGCTTATGGGATTTTTGACTCCAACAAAAGGAACAATTGAGGTTAGCGGCAAAATAGGATACGTTCCGCAAATTCAACGGACCGATAGAGATTTCCCCATCACGCTCAATGAACTTGTCTTGCTGGGCGCTTTATCTAAAACAACTTTTTGGGGCACCTATCCGGCTGAGGTAAAAGAAAAAGCGAAGCAGCTGATCGATTTACTCGGACTCAGCGCACATAAACACAAGGTATTTGGATCCCTTTCGGGCGGACTTGCCCAAAGAGCGCTCCTCGCAAGAGCCCTTTTATCTGATCCAGATCTTCTTCTTTTGGATGAGCCAACGGCAAACATTGATGCAGCCTCCAGCGCCGTCATTTTTGAGCTACTCGAATCGATGAAAGGGAAAAAAACAATTCTCCTTGTCACTCACGATCTCAAAACAATTATTGAACGTGTCGATAGAGTTGTCTGCGTACAAGGAGAAGTTAGCTCTTTTCTCCCCAAAGACGTCTGCGAACATTTTGCTCTCGGCTTGTATCACACACCATTACTTGGGACAAAGCAGGAGGCAGTTCATGCTTTTCTTTGATAATATTTTTATCCAAATGGCTCTTTGGGCCTGTCTTTTAGCCTCGTTTGCCTCTGGTGTAATCGGCTCATTTGTCGTGATTAAGCGAATCTCTTTTATTGCCGGAAGCATCGCCCACTCAGTACTGGGCGGAATGGGACTTTGTTTGTGGCTCCAAAGAAGCTATGGCCTCAGCTGGTTAGATCCCATCTATGGCGCCTTTGCCACTGCAATTGCCTCCGCTTTGCTCTTGGGATGGATCCATCTCCACTACAAACAAAGAGAAGACGCTGTCATCGCCGCAATTTGGTCGACAGGGATGGCTATCGGAATGATTTTCCTCTCAATCACCCCCGGCACAAATGTTGAGCTGCTCAATTATTTGTTTGGCAATATCCTCTGGATCCAAACAGCAGACTTAATCCGGCTCGCCGTACTCAATGTGATCATCCTCGGGATCGTCGCATTTTATTATCGTAAATTTTTAGCTATCTGTTTTGACGAAGAACAAGCTTTACTCCAAGGAGTTCCTGCCAAGGGGCTCTACCTCCTCTTATTAAGCCTTGTTGCCGTCTCTATCGTCTTGCTCATGCAAATTATTGGAACCATTTTAGTCATCGCACTACTCACCATTCCAGCTACGCTTGCGAGCCTTTTTACAAGCAGACTTATCATTATGATGGGAGCGGCTACTGGCTTTTGCGCACTATTTAGTCTCGTTGGCATGGGGATCGCCCACACCCTAAATTGGCCCCCATCAGCAACCATTGCCCTAGTGGCAGCAGCAAGCTATCTTCTTCTTTTACCCCAAAAAAAGAAGAAAAATTTCTTGAGAAAAGCCCCAAATTAGACGGTTTTATCACCCCGTCTAAATACAGATTGACAAAGAGGGGCCCACTCGAGTAATATTTTTGGGAATTATTATACTATTCTTTGAGGAAATATGTACGCAGTTATCGAGACAGGTGGAAAACAGTACCGAGTCGAAGAAGGCGATGAGATCGATGTAGAACTCTTGGGCACTGATGGCGAAGTTAAATTTGACAAAGTGTTACTCGTTCACGATGGAAACGCACCAAAAGTCGGACTCCCCCACTTAACAGAATGCGCAGTGCATGCCGAAGTTATTGGCATTGCAAAAGGACCTAAAGTAATTGCATTCAAATATAAGAAGCGCAAGAAGTCCCGCCGCACCGTTGGCCACCGCCAAAAATATTCACGTGTGAAAATTAAGAAAATAGTCGCAGCTTAACAAGGACTACAAATGGCACATAAGAAAGGACAAGGATCCACTCGCAACGGAAGAGACTCGAAATCACAACGCCTTGGAATCAAAGCGACCATGGGTCAATTCGTCACAGCTGGCAGCATTCTCGTAAGACAATGTGGCACAAAGTGGCACGCAAGTAAAAACGTAGGAATTGGACGCGACTTTACGCTCTTCGCTTTAATCGATGGCGTCGTCTCTTTCCGCAAAAGCGCGAAGACTCACGTCTCCGTCTTACCTGAGCAATAACTCCAATGTTCGTCGATACAGTCTCTTTATCTCTATCGGCGGGCAAAGGTGGCAATGGCGTCATCGCTTGGCGCCGTGAAAAATATATCCCTAAGGGCGGCCCTGCCGGCGGCGACGGCGGCAACGGCGGCTCAGTCTATCTCAAAGCTGACGAGCAAGTTCATTCCCTAGAAGACTACCGCAATCGACGCATCATCAAAGCTCAAAACGGAGCTCCTGGTGGAGCGAACAATCGCAAAGGGAAAAACGGTCTAGATCTCTACCTGAAAATCCCAGTTGGAACACTCGTTAAAGATGCAAAAACAGGCGAAGTCCTTTATGATTTCACTGAAAAAGGGCAAACTTGGAAAATCTGTGCAGGTGGAATTGGCGGCAAAGGAAACAGCCGTTTTAAAACTTCAACGCACCAAGCTCCCTTTGTTTGCACTGATGGAACTGCAGGGAAAAACGCAGAGATCGAACTTGAGCTTAAATTAATTGCTGATATCGGTTTTGTTGGAATGCCAAATGCTGGTAAATCAACATTGATCTCAAAGCTTGCCTACATTCAAGTAAAAATTGCACCCTACCCGTTTACAACACTACGACCTAACCTTGGAATCGTAGAATTCGACGACTTCTCTAGGATCCTCATTGCTGATATCCCAGGAATTATCGAAAATGCTCATGCAAACAAAGGGCTTGGGTTTGCTTTTTTAAGACACATTGAAAGAACCTCTTCGATCACCTACCTCATTGAACTGGCGCCCCACCAAGACCGCGACTGTTTTGAAGAGTTTTTGATGTTAAGGCGTGAGCTCGAAGCATATAACCCAGAAATGTTACAAAAGCCTTTCTGCGTAGTTCTAAATAAGATTGATCAAGAAGGCGCTCGCGAACTTGCCGATGCCTTTAAGGAAAAATATCCTTACGATCCAACAACTCTTTTTGAAATTTCTGCACTTGAAGGGATCAATGTTGCTCCTCTCAGAGATCACCTACAAAGCCTCACAGCAAAAGTCTACTTCTAAAAAAGCCTAAATAGGTATTCTAGTGCCTGTGAAAAAACTGGTATTACAAACTCTTTTATTTCTACTTCCCTTTGGATCCATTCGAGCAAATGACAACACCCCAAACGATCAGCTCCTTGTGGTTTTTGGATCCAGTGGATACGTCTTATATAAAGTACTAGATTTTGCAAATGACCACGGATTTCGTTATATCAAAATCCTCTCCTATGAATTCGCAGGCTTCGGGCACACCATTGTAGGAAAATGCGAAGGAGAGACAAAAGGGGGCACATTTTTTGAACTAAAAGATGAAAATGCTTCCGTCTCATTTTTATGTTTTGAAGAAAAACCAGATGACATCTACATCATTGATCTACACAAATATCACTCGATTCTCGAAGATGTTATTAATGACTCAGACAGGTAAGACATGTTCACAAAAAAGAAATTTCTTAAGTTAGATCCACTCCAAAAGCAAAAAAAATTAGCTGAGATTCTCAGAAAACATTACGAAGAGCAATTGACCGATTTCACCGAATACAACACATTGCTCTCCTGGATCAAATGCAATCCTTACCTGCACACAGATTTTAAAACTCTTGCCGATCGCTATCATTACCACCTACAACAAGCAGGTCTTTCATTAAAAGAGCATAACCTCCTCCCCTCTTTAAGGACAGGTGACCACACACCCAAACTCGACTTCCCCAACATCGCGATTTACCTAGATAATGTCCGCTCAGCTTACAATGTAGGCAGCATCTTAAGAACGGTTGAAGCGCTACGCATTGGCAAAGTCTACTTTGCTAAAAACACACCCTTTATCGACAACGAAAAGGTAAAAAGAACAGCTATGGGTGGAGCAGAACTTGTCCCATGCTTTCAAAACGTCTCCTTATCTGAACTTCCTCGCCCCATTATTGCACTCGACACTAGCGATGCTGCAATAAATGTAGCTGAATTTACATTCCCCGAAAGCTTTACCCTTATTTTGGGAAATGAAGAGTATGGGATTTCAGAAGAATCTTTAAAAGAGGTGGACTTCATTGTAGAAATCCCCCTTTTCGGAGCAAAAAACTCGATCAATATTGCCTGCGCCTTTGCAATTGCTGCATCTAGAATAAGACGGTAGACTTTTTTCCTTTCTACTATTAGAAGAAAGGAAAAGGAGTAACCCATGCAAATCCCACCCATTCCACCAACAGGCAATCCTCTCGGCAGCTCTGGAGATCCAACTGTAAAAGAGTTTAATCAGCTTTGGGATCAATGGTACGATCACCCTTCAAGAAAAACAGGGGAAGCGCTCTTAAATTTTATCAAAAAAAACCAAAGTCACTTCGAACAATTAGCGAAAAATACTCCAGCGCCTCACCCGAAAGTTTCCATTAAAGATGCGTGTAGAACAGCTGAAGAGTATTTACAAGGCTGGATGAATGATGGATGCGATCCAAATAAGACAACCCCACCCTCAGAATTTGTAAATGATATTGCTCTATGGATTAATTATGCAGGGCAAGGGAAATAAACACTTTCTATTTAGGGAATGGAAATTTCCTTAAATCATCAGCAACTAAAGTATTAGGAAAAATCGCTCTAGCTTCATCGCCAAGTAGTTCAGGATCTCTATAACGAGCTGAAAAATGGGTGAGGATTAACGTTTTAACTCCGGCCTCTTTTGCAATGAGCGCTGCCTGCTTTGCCGTCATATGGTGATATTCATTGGCCATGGCTCTGTCTTCATCTAAATACGTACTTTCACAAATAAGCACTTTTGCCCCTTTTGCAAGCTCAATTGCCTCGGAACATGGGCGAGTGTCTACCACATAGGAAAAGGTATCACCCGGGCGGACATGACTTACTTCATCGAGCAAAACCCATCTGTCATCCACACAGATTTTTCCCTCTTTTTCAAGCTTCCTTACGCTTGGGCCCCCAATGCCTAATTTTTTTAAATCCTCTTTATGAAATTTAATCGTATCGGGTTCAGTAATCCTCCAACCGATATTTTCAATGCCGTGATCTAAAAATTCAGCCTCAATCCGAAACTTTCCATCATCTTCAACAAGTCCGCCTTTTTTAACGGGGTGCTCTACAACATGGATATTTTCTTTATAGCTGCAGCAATAACGGAGCCTATCGAAGAATTTCTTCCCACCCGCAGGATAATAACAATGAATAGGGTGGGTCACTTTGTCTAAATTAAGACGCATGAGCATGGAGCCAAGTCCTAAACAATGATCCCCGTGGAAGTGACTGATAAAAATGCGGGTTACAACGGGAGGCGCTACATCAGCAAAGATAAACTGTCTTTGCGTCCCCTCTCCTGGATCAAAAAGGAGCCCTTCCCCATTCCAACGAACGAGATAAGCACCGTGATTTCGAAAACGGGTGGGTTGCTGACTTGAGCAGCCAAGAATGACAATATCTCGCACACTCATAATTGAACCAGCTTTGTGAAAAATGCGCTTACGTTCATTTACAAACTCTTTGTGCAAAGTATTTGAAGCGAGCTAAAAATACGCCGATAAAAACACCTGCGATATGGGCTGTATTTGCAATATTTGGCGTAAAATTATGCGTTGTAAAGACCTGAATGAAAAATGCAACCAACTGAAGTGCAAAAATTGCAGCAATGAAAAAAAGGAGGAATAAAACAGTCGATTTATTTAATGGATACCCTTCCCAAGGAGCTATTTTTTCTCGCATCCAAATAAAGCCTGCAAGAGCTGTTACAATTCCTGAATACCCGATAAAAAAAGGGCCACTCATCAAATACTGCAAAGTGTTCGTTCCAATCGCTGCAATCAAGGTAAAAAGGAGCATTCTAAAAGGGCCGATCCTTTGTTCTATTGGCCGGCCAAGATACCAAAGCCAAAGCATGTTAAACAAAATATGAAGGAGATCTCGGTGTAAGATAACAGGTGTAAAAAGGCGCCATATTTCTCCTTGACGGATGCTTGAAAAAAGGGGCCCTTCGCCCAATGACGTATCCGTCCCATCTATTTTGTTCACAACCCACTCGTAAGCCCCTTTCCAGTAGGAAGACTGATTTGCAGATTCTATTTCTTGAAGAAGCCCTGCTGGAGGTTGGTTACTCTGAGGATTTTGCGCTCCAAACTTTTCTAAGGACTCTTCTAATTGGGCAAATGCGGGAGGCAAATCGAACATGAATTGAGCCTGCATCGGCGTCATCAAAAATGCTTGTTCTGGAAAACCTTGCTTGCTCAACGGAATTTCTTGGAGCGTATTTAAGAAATAGACCATGCAGCAAAGCGCTATAAGGAAATTTGTTACAAAGTTTTTAAAGTGACGAGGAGGCAGCTCTTCTGCCAATTCCTCATTTGGATCAGTTGGCACAGGCTCCGGTTCAGGAATGGGAGCATCAAATTTAGAGTCCATCGGATTTTTCAAAAACTCATTGAGAAGATTTGTTGCCGTCTCCAATTTGTCTTCTTCATGGATCCAAATTTGGTAGGACATATGCCCAGTTCCTGCAGCAAAAGAGCCTTCACAATTATTCCCAATGCCAACATGCGTTAAGTACTGCGCAAAACGGCGGGCGTGATTTTCATTTGGAAAAGTGCCTATTGCTCGCATTTTTTTATCTTCTCTATGATTGCGGAAGTAGCCAACCCATCGATTCTTTCGACGAGATGGAGCCTTCCTCCATTTATTTTCACAGTTTCTGCCTCTACGCAATGCGCCCCATATTCTACGCCATTTACATGGACATCGGGTTTAATTTTTGACAAAATCTCACAAGGATCTGTTTCCTCAAACCAAGTGACATAATCGACAAATTGCAAAGCAGCAAGCATCTCGAGCCGATACTTCAAAGAGATGATCGGACGCTCTTTGCTTTTATACTTTTGAATGGAGGCGTCAGAGTTCATGGCGACAATCAAGACATCAGCTTGTTTAGACGCCTCGTGAATCATGAAGAGATGTCCCGCATGGATGAGATCAAAAGAACCGTTGAGCGTAGCAATTGTTAGATGACGCGCTCTTAACTCTGCTACCTTACTCTGTAGCAGCTCAGGTTCGATTAATTTCTCACTCAGCCAAACAGGTATCATGCTCGTCTCCGAGAAGAGCTTTTTTTCGCCTGTTTTTTAAGGCGATTAATGTGAATTGAAAGTTTAGGAAAAGCGATCTTAAAGACATCGTCATAATATTCGACGAAATGGACCTCAATTCCTTTTTTCAAAAAGTCGGGAAGCTCATCATAATCGCGTAAATTCTCTTTCGGGAAAATCAATACATTGAGCTTTGATCTTCTCGCCGCAATTAGCTTTTCTTTTAAACCACCAATAGGGAGAACACGCCCAGTTAAAGTCAGCTCCCCAGTCATTCCCAAATTATTGCGAACAGGAGTATCTAACAATAACGACAACAAAGAAGTCGTCATTGTCACGCCTGCCGAAGGACCATCTTTAGGTGTTGCTCCTTCCGGAATGTGGAGATGGATTTGTGACTTTTCAAAAAATGGGAGATCTTTTGCATATCGAAGCACGCTGCTTTGCGCATAAGTCCAAGCAATTTGAGCCGACTCTTTCATCACATCGCCAGCTTGTCCGGTGAGCTTCATTTCAGTTTTTTCCGATGGATATTTAACCGCCTCGACATAAAGGGTCGCTCCACCAAGAGCAGTCCACGCAAGCCCAGTTGTCACGCCAACCGGGTTCACTTCGTAGTAGCGATCTGTTGTGAAAATCGGCTTACCGAGGAATGTGGACAAATTCTTTTCCGCAACCACAACTTTTGAAGCTTTCCCTCGCGCAAATTTCACAGCAACTTTACGCATAATCTTTTTGATGTAATTTTCAAGACTTCGGACACCCGCTTCGCGAGCGTATCCATTAATGATTTGCGCTAAGGCCCCATTTGTAAAGGAGATATTGCTTGCTTTTAACCCCATATTCTTCCGATTTCTCGGCACGAGGTATTTTTTCGCAATCTCAACTTTTTCAGCCTGGATATACCCTGAAAGTCGCAATATTTCCATCCGATCTTTTAAAGGCTCTGGAATTGTGTCTAAAACGTTCGCTGTTACAATGAACAAAACGTTTGAAAGATCACATCGAACATCAAGGTAGTGGTCTAAAAAGTCTTTATTTTGTTCTGGATCGAGCACTTCGAGCAGAGCCGATGCAGGATCTCCGTGGAAGCTTGATCCCATTTTATCGACTTCATCGAGCATGATGACAGGATTCATGGTTTGACAAGACTTGAGCGCTTGAATCATTTTACCTGGCATCGCACCAATGTAAGTGCGTCTGTGCCCTTTAATTTCCGCCTCATCGCGCATACCACCAACTGAAAATCGAAAAAACTTACGATTCAATGCTCTCGCAACACTTTTCCCAATGCTCGTCTTTCCCACTCCAGGAGGGCCGACCAAGCAAATAATGCTCCCTTTCACACCACCTGTTAACTTACCGACTCCAATGAACTCTAAAATTCGTTCTTTGATGTCTTTCAATCCATAATGGTCGTGCTCGAGAACTTTTTCCGCTTTTTTTATATCGTGAGTCTCTTTGCTATCCAGTCCCCAAGGAACAATGGTCAACCAATCGATATAGTTGCGCACAACCCCGTATTCAGCCGATTGGACCTCTAAAGTGGATAGTTTATCGAGCTCTTCACGAATTACTTTTAACGCCTCTTCTGGGATTTTTCTCTGTCTGATCCGCTCTTCAAACTTTTCGGTCTCGACAGTTTTGTCATCTTTTTCCATCCCGAGTTCTTTTTTAATCGCCTTGAGCTGCTCGCGGAGGAAAAATTCGCGCTGCGTCTTAGAAATAGTCGCTTCGATTCTTTGGTTGATCGTACTTTGCAATCTGCTGATATCGAGCTCTTTTTTTAAAAGAAGTAGCGCCTTATCAATCCGTTTTTCGATTTCAAAAGTTTCAAGAACATCTTGGAGCTCTTCTCGCGTAGCCGTTGTCAAAGCAACAGCAAAGTCAGCAAGTCTTCCAGGTTCTGTAAAATCTGAGTGCCCTAAAAAGATTTGGAGCTCCTCTTTAAAGAGAGGATTGAGCTTCAAAAGCTCTTTGATCGTTGTGATGATACTAATTGAATACGCTTTAAGCTCGCGAGAAAGACGTGCAAGAGGAGTGTCATCAAAATATTTGACCTTTGCAAGCATGTGCTTGCTTCTCACCTGCTTTTCAATGACGACCCGTTTTTCCATATTCAATACGACTTGAGCGCCGCCTTGTTCCATTGGAATAATTCTCAAAATACGGGCAACAACACCTACTTGGTACAAATCATCAAAACCAATTTTGTAGATATTGACATCTTCTTCATGAGTTAAAAAAAGACCGACACACTTGTGCTCGCTCTTCGATATGATCTTGAGCACTTCGTAATATTCACCCGGCTCAATCACAATCGGAGCAGCCATTCCAGGGAAAAAGGGGCGTCGATTCAATGGCATTATAAACAATTGATCGGGATACGGCATAGCAGGAATTAGAGCAGAACCCTTTATCGGAGCATCATCTTCATGCTCATCATGTTCGATGATCGACTCCTCAGGAATAATCGGCTCTTCTTTTGGGGGTAAATCGTCTTTCAAATTGACCTCATAAAAGGAATCTAGTTTATCACTCTTGCCACAAATGTAGCAATGAACGCTTTATCTTAAGCGCACACTTTAGCTAATCGCCCTAATGCAACGGCGCTCAAGGCCAAGCCAAAATCTCTTAAGGCTATATCGTAATAAAATCCCAACGATAACAAGTTGAGAATGATCCAGAATAACCAAATTGCCGCGATGTTGGCAAAGATTTTTGGTTTAAAATAGACTCCAACACCTACGACAATTTCTGCAACTCCAGCAAGCATCATCAATGCAGACCCGTAGGGACTAAACATCGGAAGGATAAATTGATCCCAATCAACTAAGAGATCAAAAAATTTATCGAGTCCCGCCACAATAGGAATTACAACAAAAACAAACTTTAAAAGGTTGTACGCTTCCCGTGCATGACCTTTAGAAAATATTTCCATGAACCCATCCTCTCTTAATATTTCTTTTTAAAGGGAAGAAATTCATCGGTCAAGTAGAATATCTGTCATGAGAACTCTCATTATCGAAACAAGCACCGAAAAAGGGCTCATTCTCCTTTCAGAAAATGGCGCACCTCTTCGCTCAAAAGCACTTAGTGGCGGAGCGCAACTTTCCAAAACACTCGCCCAAGAAGTAAGCAATCTTTTGAACGGAGAAATCCCCCAATCAGTAGCCGTTGGAACAGGACCTGGCTCATACACTGGGATTCGCGTTGGCGCAGCGCTTGCAAAAGCCCTAAGCTATGGATGGAAAGTCCCCCTTATCGGATTTTGTAGTCTTAACTCATTTGGGGAAGGTGTAGTCTTAGTCGATGCTCGCATGGGCGGGTTTTATGCCCTTTTAGACAAAGAACCTATTTTAATTTCACCCACTGATCCGCGGCTTCAAAATATTTCTTACATTACGTCGCCCCATCCCGAAATCATCAAAAAACGCCTTACGACAAATGCCGTTTATCGGGAAAGCGCACCCAATCCTAAGATCGTGGCAGAACTTGTTTATACACTCTTCTTAGAAGATAAAAATACCCCTCTTGAGCTAACTTATCTTTCATCTCCTTGAAGAAAACCTCAAGAACGTTTAAAATGGATTCTCATTAACAAAATTAACGAGGTAACTGGAAAATGCCAAGTGTAAAGGTACGTATCGGCGAACCGATCGACAAAGCTCTTCGCGCGCTCAAGAAAAAACTTGATAAAGAAGGAATCATGAAGGCTGCTAAAGCTCACCGATTCTATGACAAGCCATCTGTAAAAAGCCGGCTAAAATCTAAAGCTGCTACGAAACGCACCAAAACAGCGATTCGCAGAGGATACTAGTGGCTAAAGATTTCTACGCCACCTTGGGACTTTCGCGCGATGCCAGTCCCGAAGAGATTAAAAAAGCCTACCGAAAAAAGGCGCTTGAGCACCACCCTGACAGAAATCAGGGCAATCCTAAAGCCGAAGCGCAGTTCAAGTTGGTTTCTGAAGCTTATGAAGTTTTAAGCGATGAAAACCGACGACGCGTCTACGATCAATACGGAGAAGAGGGTTTAAGCGGCGCTGGCATGGGCGGCGGTGGAGGCGGAGGCTTTCCTGGTGGATTTTCATCCATGGAAGAGGCTCTTCGTACCTTCATGGGTGCATTTGGCGGCCGTAGTGGAGGCGGAGAATCTGTCTTCGACTCATTTTTTGGCGGTGGCGGTGGCTATGAAGAAGAAAGTGCAGCTCGCAAAGGAGCTAGCAAAAAAGCCACGGTTAGAGTCACATTTGAAGAGGCTGCTCGCGGAACTGAAAAAGAACTTGCGATTCTCAACTATGTTACCTGTGAACCGTGCAGCGGTTCTGGCGCAAAGTCAAGAAATGGGATAAAAACCTGCTCTACCTGTCAAGGGAAAGGACAAGTTTACCAAAGTCGTGGCTTTTTCAGCATGTCATCAGCATGTCCCCACTGTGGCGGTGCAGGGCAAGTGATTACAGACCCTTGCAAAACGTGTGGTGGAGCAGGCAGAACAAAAGAAAAACAGCGAATCAAAGCGCGCATTCCAGCAGGTGTCGATAGTGGCATGCGGCTAAAAATGAGCGGTTATGGCGACGCAGGTGAAGCAGGCGGACCTCCGGGAGATCTTTACGTCTATATCGAAGTAGAGAAACACGAAGCGTTTACCCGTGAAGGCGACGATGTCTATTTAGAGTTACCCATCACTTTTACAGAAGCTGCATTAGGGGCTAAAAAAGAGATCCCAACTCCCCTTAACGAACAAGTACGGATCCAAATTCCTGAGGGGACACAAAACGGAAAGCTTTTACGCGTAAATGGCAAAGGGTTTCCTAATGTCCACGGCCAAGGCCATGGAGATTTGCTCGTTCGTGTTTTGGTAGAAACGCCTGTAAGATTGAGCGAAAAGCAAAAAGAGTTACTCCGCTCATTTGAAGGGTTGGAATCTCCCCAAAACCATCCCAGAAAGAAAACTTTTTTAGAAAAACTTAAGGTTTTTTTTTCGGATTAGTCCGCAGGTTCACGTAGATATTTAACGAACCTGTGGATATTCACATCTTCGACCTTATTCATCCCTGCATACTTCATTTTCCAATGATCCACACTTCCCCCCCACCATTTTTGAAGGCGCGGGATCTTTTGATTGAGTAGAAAATGTTCATCTCGCAACGTGTAGTGATTGATCCTTAAAGGCGAAAGCTCAACAGTTGGAGAAAGTCTCCCCTCAAACCGAACTTCGGCCATGTTTACCTGATAAAACTCATCTCGATAAATCATTGAATGGGGATTGTCACATCCTAAAACGCGCTCAGGCCTTACAATGCTTTTCACATGGTGATTGATCCCCTGCTCTACAGGCATTTTTAAGTTCAACGTTTCTATTAACAGCTTGTCCTTAGGAATTTTCCCAACGTTTGCTGTTCCAAAAACTTGCCAATTCACTCCAACACCACCATATTTTTCAAACCTTTCAAGCTGATCCAAGATGTGGCCATCTTCCGAAAAGAGAAACTCATCCACGTCGATGATCGCAAGCCACTTCACATGTCCTTTTGCCAGAAAAATTGCCCTTTCGTAGGCCAAACATTGAAGCTCATTCCACTCAAAAATCTCACTGTGCTCAATTGGCCATGAAATCAGCTCAACAATCCCCTTTGCAAGATAAGGTTCCAACACACTTTTTGGGTGATCGTTACTTAAATTATCGAATAGATAGAAGCGCTCAACACCCATTAAAAGGTGAAAATCAATCCACTCCTTTAGAAAGGGGGCTTCATTTCGAAAAATGGCAGCTATAGCTATACCGAAATAACCTGAAGAAAATGACATGGATAAAACTATCCATTATAAGAGCCCAAAAGTCAAACCGACTTTTTGGCATTATCGAGATCTTGGCCAAGCTTTTGAGCAGCATCAGAATTTTCTGGAGATTTTTGAAAAACGGAATAATCTTTAGAGATCTCTTCGTTTTGTTTTTCAAGCTCGCTTCTCATAAGTCCCCTTGCTGTCTCATTGAGAATCTGCATAGCCCGATCCATTACATCTTTAAACTCTTCTCTTTGGTAAGGATTTTGAGATTTGGTGTATTGATCAAGCGCCCTTTTAAAAAGATCGGCACTTTGCTTATATTCTTGTTCATACAACTTTTTGTCGTGCGGATTGATTGGACCTAAGCCAGAAACATCAGACATAACATCCTCCCTTTCTTCTGTCCTTGCCAAAAATGCACGAAAAGATAAATAAAAATATTATGAATACGTATGTTTGGTTCCTTTTATTAACCCCCTTTCTTCTGTTTTCTCAGTCTCCTCAAGACAACCCAACTCCTGGACAAATTGAGGTACAACTTCAAGATGCCGAAGCAGAATTTCAAAGAGCTCTAAAACTTTTCAGCCCTTGGTATACAGGCCCCTTAATCACACCTGGCGCCTCGATGATGCCTCCTGGAAACGGCAATACCCAGCCCTACCTATTTGTGATCGATAATTACGCAGCCTTTAACAAGGATCGCAAATCGATTGCGCTTGAAAACAACCTAATACAACTCAAAGGGACAGCAAACGTTCAAACTGGCATTACAGATAATTTTGATATCAATGTGAGCTTTTCAGGGATTAGTAACTGGCAAAACGGACATCATGGAGGGGGCTTTGGAGATATCGGCGTGACGGGAGGCTTTTTAATTAACAAGCAAACGCTCTACGCTCCTGCCGTAAAGCTTACAATTTCAGAAACCTTTCCAACGGGAAGCTACAAAAGCTTAAACAACAACGGCCTAAACTTAAGCGCAACAGGTGCCGGCGCCTATTCAACCCAATTTGGCCTTGGATTTTCGAAGGTGATCCTCTGGGCAACTGAGCATCCGATGAATGTGCGCTGCTTTTTTGGCTATCAACTATCAACTGTTGTTAACGTAAAAGGGTTTCATGCGTACGGTGGCGGCTTTGGATGTAATGGCAAAGTGAAACCTGGAAATACCTTTAGCGCTGACTTTGGCTATGAGTATAGCTTCAACGAAAACTGGGTCGCAGCACTAGATGTTGTCTACAGCGCAACAAATCGGACCAAATTTCACGGGAACGCAGGACTTACTGCCTCTGGCACCCCAGCATCATCTGGCTCAGGATATAGTGACAACTTAAGCTTTGCTCCCGCCATAGAATATAATTGGAGCCCTAAACTTGGACTGATTGCTGGAGGTTGGTTCTCTGTCTATGGGCGCAACAGCTCAAAGTACGCAGCAGGAATCATCAGCTTAACGATTAGTTATCCTTAAAAACAACGCCACGCTCAACTCCTTGAAGAGTGCTTGTCATATCGATGTAGCCCTTGCCAACATCCATAGAAAGTCCCCGATCAGAGCCTCTTGAAAAATCTAACTTTTTCAAGTCGATCATTTTCAAAGAAAGGTGCTCGTAAGAGCGGAAGTAGAAAACTTTATTTTTCAAATCCTTGATGACAATCCACTGGGTATAGTCACCCCCCTCAGCTGCCTTTTCACGACATAACCCGAGAGGAACATCTACACAATTGAGCAAATGCTCTGCTAAATTGATTGCATTATCACTAGTTACAACCGGCTTTGCAAAGCGAAGAAACGTAGCAATGCGCACGAAGCGTGATGGAGGCGTCCAATCGCCTGGCAATCCCAAAAGGCCACTTCCTTGCCCTTGAAACTCAACCTTTTCCCCTCGCAAAGTATACGATGGAGCATTGAGAGCATCGAGATGCACATAGTTTTGTAAATTTGTGATCTGCCAATCAAACGGTGGGGAGTTTGTCAATACACTGATTGGATTGTCGTAAACATTCATCTTACCAGCTACAAATTCTACAACAAGACTGTTGCCCCTTGCATCGTGGATGGCTGCGTGAAGCGGAGCAAACCCAAGCGGCGGCACAGGGTGGCCCCAAACAACGACCCCTTTTAAAGCCTCTTTCACTTCAGCAACCGTTGAAAAATTCCCTAAAAGCCAAGATCCAAAGTCGACAAAATCTAACGCCTTTGACATCTCATCAGACTTTACGGAAGGGTACTCTGTGACACCTGGCAGCCAAAGATAGCCGAAAGAAAGCCCCATTTCATTCATTCCATCGAATGAAAAGTCCATCTTCAGAGCATTTACACCCACATACCCATATTTCGAAACCCACTCAGTTCCCTTTCCCCTTTCAGGAGTTTGAGAAACGACCCTTTTGCCTCGAGGATAAACCTTGAGAGTACTCTTCAGATCCATCGCAAATTCCAACGATCTTCCATTAACCCAAGTACCATCTTTGGACTGCACCATAAAGTCAGTGCATGCAAAAGCTACCGAAAATAAAAAGAGAAAAATAAACCTAAACATACCACTTACCCCTCGAAGATGACCCAAACCGGATCTTAAGCGCGCCCCTATTTCCCTTCAACCTAATTACGAGACCCTAACCTTACAATTCCTTTAAAATATCCATAGTGATAGCCTAGTTCTTACTTGGAGATGCCCCATGAAAAAATTCACACTCTTATTCCTTGCCACTTTTCTTTGTAACTTCCTCCTTGCCACTCCAATTCAAGATCATAAAATTGACCCAACCGCTCTTGCTGAGCTGGTTAGTTCTTTAGGAATTTCTGAAGACGCTGACCTGATTCAAGAAACACAAAAACAGTGGCTCCGAAAGAACCAAGAAAGATGGGAAGTTGCAGAACTTTCCTTAAGTCAAAAGAATTTAGTGTTGGATTGGGCAACCAAACAGGGCCTATTTGCCGCTTGGAAACCTCTGTACAAATCTTACGATAAAGCGCTCATTCTTGGTGCAACTACCCATAAAATGCAGTCTCGCCTCGATTATTTGAAACAGCTTTGGGAGCAAGGCGTTCGGTTTAAAGAAGTTGTGTGGCTTACAGGAGATCGCCCTTTAGATCCGCGTGTGGATGGTTTACTTGATCGAGCAAATAATGAGTCTGAAGCAGCACATATCATATGGGAAGAGGCGAATCTTCCTGAAGATCTACATAACCTCCCCTCTGTCTTTGTAGCTATTCCTATGAAAGCAGAAGGCAGCACTTTAAAGCGCCCAAATACAGAAGATACGATTATTGGTTGGCTAAAAATTGCGCCCGAAACTTGTACCGCTCTATTTGTTTCAGATCAACCATTTTGCGGATATCAATTTGCAGTGATCAAAGCTTGCCTACCTGAATCGGTCCAATTTGATTTGGTAGGGCAAGGCGTTGATCCAAGAAGCCATCCGTCTGCTGCGGCCATCACCTTAGATTCAATAGCGCGTTGGCTGTACCAAGAAAATTTATGCCAATCACAAGACAAGTAGTGAGTTTGTAATAACTTTTCCTTCATCAACTTTAAAGTTTCGATCTACGAGTTGTGGCATGAACTAAGCCATCCATCAAAAAGCTTACAATTGACTTTTTTTGCACCTTTTTAGATAACAAGAAGTTTTAGGAGGTAGTGTGACAGACGCTGAACGTTATCGTTATAAATGGTGGGCTTTAACAGGAGTTTGCCTCCTAGCTTTTACCGCATTTCTAGATTTTACCATTGTAAATACAGCCCTACCTTTCATCAAAGCTGATCTACACACGACTATCTTCCAGCTACAATGGGTCGCAAACGTCTTCGCCATTATTTTAGGAATGACAATGCTTGCTATTGGCAAGCTTGCGGATCTTTGGGGCAAGAAAAACATCTACTACATAGGGTCGATCATCTTTGCAGTTGCTGCTGTAGGAGCTGGATGGAGTCCCAACGTTCAATTTCTCATTTTTTTTCGAGGGCTTCAAGCCCTAGGAGCATCCGTTCTTTTCATTGTCTCAGGGGCGGCTCTTACCGACGTATTTCCTGAAAATGAGCGTGTCCGCGCAATCAGTATTTGGGGGGGAAGTACCGGTTTGGGTCTTGTCATAGGTCCTTTTCTAGGGGGAGTACTTGTCTCACTGCTGAGTTGGAGATGGGTATTTTGGATCAACCTACCTCTGATTGTCATCGGGCTTTCCCTTTGTTCATTTAGTTTAAAAACTCCCAACCGAGAACACCCTTCAGTCAAAATTGATTGGGTTGGCTTTTTCCTCTTAGTGTTTGGCCTTGGCAGCTTAATGTATGGGATTATCGCAATCGCACAATCAGAATGGAGCTCACTCATTGGTTGGCTATTTTTTGCACTTGGAGTGCTCTCGCTATTTTCATTAATCTTTATTGATCTTAGAAAAACCACACCTTTACTCAGCCTACACATCTTCCATGAAAAAATTATCTCTCTAGCAGCTCTAAGCTGTGCAATTGGAGGAGTTGTCGCAGGTGTGTTTATGTTTTTTGACCCCCTCTACTTACGGCTCCTGCGTAATATTTCTCCATTAACAATAGGCCTTATTATTGCTGTAATCCCCATTGCTCAAGTGCTCACCTCCCTAACATTTAACAAACTCCTGAAGTACAGCGGCTCTGCAAATCTTCTACTTATTTCGTGCTGCTCAGGTTTCGTTGGAGCTGTTCTCCATCTTTTCTTTGGCACACAAACTCCACTCATTTACCTAATACTCCCCTTCTTCCTCCTTGGGATTAATTGGGCGCTTAGCAACGTAGCTATGGTCACAGCAGTCAACCAAACACTGGAAGCTTCTAAAACGGGCGAAGCCATTGGAACGATCGCGACAATCTGGAATGTAGTGGCAGCATTGCTCCTTGCTCTAAGTACGGCCGTTTTTCACATCATTGAAACTAAAAGCTCATTTTTGCCCGCCTTTCGCGGTGCAGTTTTTCTGAACGTGATTTACATGGGATTGATCTTACTTGCAGCATTTCGGGTGTACCGAAGCATCAAAAATAGATAATGAAATTTAGCCCTTCCTAGTTTGGAAGGGCAGTAATTCTACATTCGCCGCTTTTCCCATTTCTCTGAATCAACCTTATATTGATGAAATTCCACTCCGCAACTATCATATGCGCCTTAACAACTGCATAGAGAAATTACCCCATTTTACCCTTCTGATCTACGCAATTGTTAGCAAAAGCTAGCGAAAGTTCCGTGAGATTCTGACCCACATTTGGCCCACAAATCAAGATGGAAGTTGATCAAATTCTTTTCACGTTGTATAAGAGACCTTCTTTTTACTTAGAAAAACAACATAGCTTTAGGATCACCCCGAACAAAGCGCTCGAATCCAGAAGTAGGGCCGAAATTTTCAGTGATTGCTAAGTAAACTAAAAACCGCATACCAAATTGACAAGGTGGGAAAGTATGAAATTATTAATGATGGTCGCAACGCTTTTTCTGCCTTTACTCATAATAGAAGCTCACGAAGAAATCAACGACCGAATCACCGCTTTATTTATTATAAGCAGTGATTCACAAGATTTTGTAGGACAAGGAAGAGAAAAAATCTATTACCCAGAAGATGGAACATTTACAATTTCACAAATTTGGTGCGATGGAGCTATTGGAATAAACTTCCGTTCTAACGAAAAAAGAGAATGGTGGTCATTGACATTTGGAGGAACCAATAAAGCCCCCCCCCGCATAGGGTTGTTTACAAATGCCAAAAGACACCCATTTTCTGGCGTTTGTCCCGGTTTTGAAATAGACAGCGATCACCGTGGGTGCAATAGACTAAGCGGACAATTCGAAATTCTCGAACTGGAGTACAATGACGCAGGAACTATCACAGCTTTTGCCGCAAATTTTGTACAAAGATGTGAAGAGATTGGACCACCTCTATTTGGAAGCGTAAGAATCAATTCCTCTATCCCTATTGAAACTCGCTTCAGAGAACATCTACAAAAAAAACTGGAACCATCAGTTATTTATGTTTCTAAATTCGATCCCCTAACTGGAGAAACTACTTCAACCTTACTATCTAGCGAGCCTAATAAGTTAGAGATAAGCCGTTTGCCTCTTGGAGGCGAGGGAATAGAAGTAGTTATCGAAGGAGAAAATGAGAGCTGGACATTTGATTTCGCAGCTCCAATTGGAAGTGAATTGGGCAAGGGTAAATACAAAACCTCTAGCCGCTATCCTTTCAATAGCTATTTTGAAGCGGGAATAGCTGTTACATTATCCGGTTCAGCATCTGTACATCCTTCTGGATCTTTTGAAATTATCGACATTCAAAAAACTATAACCGGTGAAATCCGCAAGCTCATATTGCAATTCACCATAGAGACTGAAACAGGAGAGATTTACGAAGGTACCATCAGGCATTTATCAAAAAATTCATCCGTTTTTCAGGCTGAAATCGATTCAGACGATGATGATAGCGAAGATGATTTTTAGCAAAAAATGACCACATGTTTAACTTTAACATTTGGATCCTATTTTTAACTCTCGCTACCAACCTCTTCGCTGTGGATCCTGATACCACTATCGTGATCGACAGCACCTCTTGTAATGTTCGAGACTCTGTTCACGCTCCAACAGGCCAATCATTTGTCCGCTGCAACAATGCGGTTGTTAAGGATACTTTTCCAGATGTGCAAATCCACGAAGATGTTTTCATTCAGGCATTCATCACGGAGCTTCCCATTGAAGCTCTCGATATATCCATTCTGGTAAGGCTTACCGGGTTGGATATAATCCCATCTTATTTTCTGTTCCTGACACCAGCTTAAGATTGCCATGCTGGTAAATTCTGTAACGCTTTAAACTAGAAACCTAGCAACCCATAAAGTTGAAATAAGCCAGCTCCCTCCCTTAAAACTAATAGAATGAAATATTCTAAGGTTAAAAAAACCCAAACAAGGCAAGATTTTATCCCTTTTTTGAGAACTCTCAAGAAGGATTATACAGAAAACTTATCGACCAGGGAAAGTAGAGGTATCGAGACATTTTTAGGCGCAGTCGCATCTTGGATAGAAGATGTGGATGGATTCATATAAATCGGGGTTTGCCGATTCCAGAAAAACCCGCCTGGAAAGTCTTTGCAGACATTCTTATGGGAGGAAAGCTTTATGAGTGATGGCATGCAATAAATCTATTGACGACTTCGATCACATCGACTATCTGACTGGGCAATCGAGCTGAAGCCGTTGCTGTTTTATGGTAGCGATCCCAGTATTTCTGTAACGCTTCGAGCGCTGAAGTATCAAACTGCATCGGCAATCGAATAGGTGTTTTACGATGTTCGAATACCAGACGGATTGCTTTTGCAGTATCTGGCTCATTTAGCATTTTCTCAGAGCTGGCAATAGTATAGAGATCGTGAAAATCCTTCATCCGGCTGTTGTCAGCCCCTCGGAAGATTGCCGTCTCAAGTTTTTCGGCAAACACAAATTCCATCGGATAGCAATTTACAGTCAGCGATGGTTCGAACAAGGGTCCCTTCGAATTTGAAAGAAGTAAAAGCTCCTTCTCGCGCACCTGGACCAGATCGCCGAATCCTAGATCGATGAAGAGAGGAAATTTAGCTTTTCCAAAGCGAACCTCTATTTTGACATGAGCACCGGGATATTCCATGTGAAAATGCTCGAGAGGATCTATGACCGGGTTCATAAAAACAAATCCATCTTCAATCTCAACCCGCACGATATCATTAAAAATCTTCTGCAAGGCGCTGATTTCATTCCTGAGCCGTTGGATCGTGAAGTCCAGGTCCTTTGTTTCTCTGCCGATGTCCACATACCGAGCCAATAGAGTTCCCCCCTTTAGGACAAAATGCGAGTGATAAGGAGATCGGCATAAGCGCACAAGAAATCTTTCTGTGATGACGTTTTGCCAAACTTCAGCAGGAGTTACATTTCTTTCCTTAGCAATGAGCTGTAGGCGTTTTTTAAATGACTGTTCAAAGGAGTGAGTCATGTTGTTAATGCTACAATGTATTTATTAATATTGATTCTTAATGCTTTGGCATATCTTGAAAGCTTTGGTAGGTCTGCCTTCTTTTCGCCAGAAGGTTTTAAATAAGATTGAAGAGCCTTGATAGCAATTTCGTCGCTCAAATATCGAAATGAGTCGACAATAGTCCTTTCTCGATCAAAAATTTTTACCTCATATTTCCCCATCTTTATGGTTGTTAGTCCGAGACTCATATTCCTCATTCGAACGATTCGGATATGGGGACGCTTCGGACTCTTATCGGTGTTGGGAATGGCAATCCAATACTCCCTCATGATCTGATTGGTCAGGTTATAATAGCAAAGCGCTGAGACTAGACAAACGACCCCTCTAGGAATACTCGAAGCGGTGAGCACAAGCTCTTCAAAATCAAAATCGACTCCGCTAGAAGCTTCGGCTACCCGATATAGCCCGCGCCCAACCCTTTCAATCACCCCTTTCTGACAAAAATGCGCCAGCATTCGAGAAGGAATTCCCCTAGAACGGGCCTCACTGGCCTTGAATATAGGCTCTTTGAGAAGCGGGTCAAGAAGATGCTGATACTTAGATCGTTTCATGTTTATTTATGTAACATAGACACTCATTAAAGGTCAATGAGTGCCTATGTTACATAAATGACCGGGGGCGATCCCATATAAGAAAATCGCAGAAAGCTCCATTAGAAAAACGGTCGCTTCCATCTAAAATAAACCGCTTAGGAGTTGAACACGAATGCATTAAACTGCTCATTACATTTTCGCCCCATGCGGATCGGGTGGTGTCTCACCAAAACGACTGGACCGCCTATCAAGAGTCTCTAAAACTCAATTTTATCCTGGCTGGGGGACAATTCAATCCCCTGATCCCCATAGAAAATAAGGATTACGCCCGCGCTCTGATTCAATCTTTTCGAGTTGACCTACTATTATCCATCACTGAAGACGCCGAGATACAGGCATTTATCGGCAAACAACTCTCGCCTGAAGACGAGAGTTGTTTGCCGGAATGTACTATTCAGATAGCCCCGACGGAGAATTTCTTTCGCAAGGTTGGTTATGTAAAGTAGAAAAAATCACGAGCCCAGCAGAAATAAGAATTAAATTCTTAAAGATATATTGCCCTTCCAGCGTCAATCCAAAAGGTATCCAAGTAAAGCAAGCCTCTGGCTGCATGAAAAGGGGGAAAAAAGTACCCGGAAAATGAAGAAAGAGAAGGATCAAGCCATAGCGGAGAAAACGTCTAAAAAAAAGAAAAACACCTATTGCCATTTCCCAAATACCGATCAAGCTAATGAAGATGTGATCCTCTATCCCAGGGAGAGCATGCATCACGAGCTCGTCAACAGGGCTATCTCCGGATACTTTCAAAGCTC
The DNA here is from genome assembly GCA_002773795.1 of Chlamydiae bacterium CG10_big_fil_rev_8_21_14_0_10_42_34. Classification (GTDB taxonomy): domain Bacteria; phylum Chlamydiota; class Chlamydiia; order Chlamydiales; family SM23-39; genus REEB52. The sequence continues at coordinate 57,300 of PFAD01000013.1, forward strand.
CATACCAAAAAAAGATGATCCCCATCGCATAACGCAAAAGAGTGACTGATCGCCCTTTAAAATAATGAGAAAGCTTACGCTCTATTTCAAAATAGCCCATTGTCTTTGTATAACCACCATTCGATCCAATTTCTTATTTCCACAATACCAAATGCTCCTAAAAAAACAAGAAGAGAATAAATCCATGGGAACGACATGAAATAATGTTGGCACAAAGTAAACGATGGAGCATTAAGGCATGATCCCAAGCGCTACTCCCAAAAAAAATCAGCGGATTGATTGTACAACTCCGTAAAATGTTCTTAAAAAATGGCTCGGATTCTTGTGGAGTCTGTTGTTTTTTAATGGAGCTGAAAAACCCCACTTCACTCCAGACATTCTTAAGGCTATTATCTACAGCACTCAGCACGAAATGTGCCGTCAGCGTACCATTTGTATTTTTTAAGACTGTTTTTGAATGGAAAATTTAAGGCGATTTATAAATATTTTTATCTATGAAAATGCTCGGAGTTCCTGCGGGCGTTTTGGTGAGGTGAGCGCAAGGCGTGGAGCGCCGCCTGTACTATGTACTGGCAAGCGAACACAACGCAGCGATCGCCCATCAAAATGCTCGGAGGGACTCCGAGTGATTTGATGAGGAAAATGCAAGGCGGCAAGCGACGGCTGTACTTTGTACTGCCGAGCGCAGCCAACGCAGCAGTTTTCCATCAAATTGCTCGGAGCGGGACTCGAACCCGCACGGTATTGCTACCAGGGGATTTTAAGTCCCCAGTGTCTACCATTCCACCATCCAAGCGAAACTAAGTGTAATATCTTAATATCTTGAAGAGATACACGCAAGCCCGCAGTGAATGCGGGCTCATATTTTACTCTTCGCTTTCGTTTTCCAATTCTTTATCTATGGGAATTGGTTGTTCAGAAATGATCTCTTCTATGATTTGTTTTTCTGTGTCTGGGAGAGATTCTCCTTCGACTTCTGTCGGCTTATAACGACTTAAAGACTCTCTGATAAGTGTCGTAGGCGGCGGAAAAAGCTTTGAAATAAATGATGGAGCTTTTTCAACGGCCTCTGCTTGAGGGGATTGTCCCTGTTCGGGTTGATGCCCCTCCGAGGTTTTTTGGTTCTCTTCTGCAGAGTCTCGCCCTTCATGGTTTTGCTCTGTATTTTGTGGCTCGCGCGTTTCTGGTGGCTGATCGTTGCGATCTCTGCCTCTACGGCCACGTCTTCTTTTATCTCTCTTCCCTGCTGTGCGAGGTTCTTGCGCTGGCGCTGGACGAGACTCTGCAAGAGTTGGATCTTGCACTACTTCTTCCCGCGGACGAGGCGGAGCTTCGCGCCCACCACCAATCTTAATCGATCGATCGGATGAAACGTTTTTGAGAACCATACGGGTCTCTTTAAGCTCTAGGATTTCATAGTCGCTTACTGGGACTAGAAATGACTTCGGTCGCTCTTGCGAACGGAAAAAGAAAGAGTGCCCAAATGACACTACTTCAACTGCATCAACAAAATAGTCTTCTTGACCATTCCCCTTGCTGCTTCGGATGACTAGCTTGCATCCTTCGCGAGGGGTTATGACCGTCTCGATAATAGGTTCTCGTGTAAAGTTCACTTAAGTTACCGTAATTTAAAGGTGTTATGCCCTGATCCAATCTCAATAAAGTTTTTACTAAGATAGGTTCTTTGGAGTTGTGATGTTTCATTCTTTGTCTACCATGTACTCCAAGAGGTCGACAACGCGGTGTGAATAGCCCATTTCGTTGTCATACCAGGCGATTAATTTATAAAAACGGCTGCTCAATGCTATCCCCGCCTTCTTGTCAAAAATGCAAGAATAGGAGCTGCCAATAAAGTCTGAAGATACCAACTCTTCATCGGTCGTCGCTAAGACACCTTTGAGGTTGGTTTTTGCTGCTTCGTCCATCGCGCTACATATTTCATCATAGGTCGTATCCTTAGCAAGTCGAACTGTAAGGTCGACTACAGATACATCCGGTGTAGGAACGCGAAAGGCCATCCCAGTGAGTTTCCCTTTTAAATCAGGCAAACATAGGACTACAGCTTTAGCTGCCCCCGTAGACGCAGGAATAATATTACTTCCTGCAGCCCTGCCTCCGCGCCAGTCCTTATGAGACGGCCCGTCAACAGTCGGTTGGCTCGCTGTAAGAGAATGAACTGTTGTCATCAATCCTTCTTCGATGCCAAAGCAATCTTGAAGAACTTTGCAAAGCGGTGCCAAACAATTTGTCGTGCACGATGCATTACAAAGGACAAAGTCTTTTTGAGGGTTATACTGTGTATGGTTCACACCCACAACATATGTAGGCATACTATCTTTTCCAGGAGCTGTGATTAAAACTCTCTTCGCCCCTGCAGTAAGGTGTTTTTTAGCATCTTCCATATGCGTAAATCGACCCGTTGCTTCAACAACATAATCAATTTTGTGTTCTTTCCATGGAAGTTGTGCAGCATCTTTTTCAGCCGTCACTAATATCTTCTTTCCATCAACAATGAGATCTTTGCCATCAGATGTGACAGTCTTCCCATATGTACCATGCACTGAATCATGCTTAAAAAGGTACGCCAGATTGTCAGGTGGAACTAGGTCATTAATAGCAACGACTTCTAAATTTTTACTCTGTAAAGCTGTCCGTAAAACAAGCCTTCCAATGCGCCCGAAACCGTTAATTGCTACACGTTTTACCATTGTCCATACCTCAGAATCTGAAGGGCCAGAATAGTGTATCGATTGAAGCTTGTAAAGAAAGAAATGTGCGTGCCCAAAGATCGTTGGGCACGCATAGATAAAATCTTATTTGAGATATTCAATATAGCACGTATCCGCGCTGTCGCCAATACGAACACCCTTGCGGATAATTCGTGTATAGCCACCATTGCGCTCTGAAAAACGGGAGCGCAGCTCTCCAAACAACTTATCAATTACATGACGGTCGCGGTTATAAGCGCCCTTATCACCAGCTTTTACGTCACGCGCCTCTTTTGTAGTAAGAGGGTTAAATGCAACCTTTAACAAAGCAATCGCATTACGCTTAGATGCAAGCGTATTTTTCTTTGCTAGCGTAATCATCTTTTCAGCATGACGGCGCAATTCTTTTGCTTTAGGCACAGTAGTTACAATTCGCTCATTTTCAATGAGAGACTTGATCATATTCGAAATCATGGCTCTACGGTGTGATCCAGTACGGCCTACTTTAAAGGTGTGATTTCCGTGTCTCATACTTCTGGTACTCCAGCCTTTTCAGATAAATAATTACTTACGATCTGCTTAATATTATCTCGATTGATTCCATACTTGCTCAAATCCATACCGAGGCATAGACCTAATTCGTCAAGCTTTTGCTTGATTTCTGTAAGGGACTTTTTGCCGAAATTTCTAAATCGGAGCATTTCCGACTCAGGCATTACAACAAGTTCTCCAATCGTGTCTATATTGGCATTCGCAAGGCAGTTTGTTGAACGAACTGACAGTTCAATTTCGTTAATTTTCAACGCAAGCTTCGCAATTACTTCATCGCGATCTCTGTTTGTGTGCATTTCGCCTTTGTCAAAGACAACTGAGTGAGCTTTAATTGTTTCGAACACTTGGAGGTGCATAATCCCAATCTGCGCTGAAAATGTGAGCGCTTCAACAGGCGTTATACGTCCATCAGTTGTCACTTCAAGAATAAGCCGATCAAAGTCAGTATCTTGTCCTACACGAGTGTTTTCAACATAATAGTTAACGAGTCGTACAGGCGAGAAAGCTGAATCGATGACAATCTCATCAACAACAGGATCAAAATTAGTATGTCTTTCTGATGGAACATACCCTCTTCCTGATGCGATGCGCAAATCAACTCTTCGATTCATCGGCTTTGTAGCTGTGAAAATCAAATGATCAGGATTCATGATCTCGTAATCTGACTTATCCAACAGGTCCTTTAAGGTTACTCTGTAAGATCCACCAGACTTCTCAATCATTTCCTCAGTTACTTCAAGCATCTTCGTTACGAGTCGAATATCGCGAGGGTGATGATCATCTCCTAAAGTGAGACGTCGAATTAGCGCACCTTTCAAATTGAGGACGACATAAGTCATGTCTTCAATAATGCCTTCAGCAGCCATGTACTCGTGAGGGATACCTTCAATTCTTACAGAAAGAATCGCAGGAGCCTCAAGCGAAGCTAACATGATCCTTCTTAACGCGCTGCCAACTGTATGGCCAAATCCACGCTCGAAAGGTTCGACGATAAAACGAGCAAATGTCGATGTCTGACTAGCTTCATCTAATTTAATTTTTTCTGGCATTTCAAATTTGCCATACTTTACGGGCATGTTAGTCTCCTCTTATACACGTCTACGTTTACGAGCCCTGCAGCCATTATGTGGCACAGGTGTCTTATCGCGAATAATACTTACAGAAAGTCCAGCACTCATCAGTCCGCGAACAGCAGACTCACGTCCAGCTCCGGGGCCTTTCAGATTTACTTCACACTCTCTCATTCCAACTGCCATCGCATCTTTCGCTGCATTTTGCGCAGCAACAGTTGCTGCAAATGCGGAAGATTTTCTCGATCCAGAAAAGTTTGCTTTTCCAGCAGTTGACCAAGAAATTACATTCCCAGCGAGGTCTGTAATCGCTACAGTCGTGTTGTTAAATGTTGCTTTAACGTGCGCAATCCCGGCTGGCACAGTACGTGCGTTTTTCTTTTTGACGCGGACTCCAGCTCTTTTAGGTGGCGCTTTCTTATCTTGCTTAGCCAAGGTTATCTCCTATTAGATTTTCTTATTGGCAACTGTTTTGCGTTTGCCTTTACGCGTTCTGGCATTCGTACGCGTTCTTTGCCCACGCACTGGAAGTCCAAGTCTGTGGCGGATACCGCGATAACATTGAATCCCTACAAGACGCTTAATATTGCCCTGGATCTGACGGCGCAGATCTCCTTCAACAATATATTCTGATTGAAGAATCGCGTTCAGACGAGCAATGTCATCTTCATTTAATTCTTTCGCGCGCATATCTTTACTAAGACCCAGTTTCTCAATAATCTGATTCGAAAGCTTTCGACCTACACCGTAAAGGTAAGTCAAACTCACTTCTAAGCGCTTATTGTCTGGAATATCTATTCCGATGACTCTAGGCATATCTAATTCCTTCCGTCTAAAATAACATGATTTAAGGTTTAACGTCCACGAAGTTTACCCTTCGTCATAAAGCCTTCGTATCTCTTCATAAGTAGGTGAGATTCAATCTGTTTCGTTGTATCTAAAATAACTCCTACTAAGATAAGAAGCGAGGTTCCGCCAAAAAATTGGCTTATACTTGCATCTACTCCCATTAACCTGCCGACTAATGTCGGCAAAATGGCGATGATCGCCAGAAAAACAGCTCCAGCGAGTGTAATTCGACTCATTGTAGACTCAAGATAATCTTGAGTTGGTTTTCCCTGGCGGATACCCGGGATAAACGCTCCATTTTTTTTCATATCTGAGGCAATCTGCTCAGGCTTAAACTGAGTAGCTGTCCAGAAGTATGTAAAAAATAGAATTAACATTATGTACATTGCCATATAAACCCATGTTCCAGGGAGGAAGTAGTTAGACAACTGCCCAAGCCATGTGCTACGGCCTAAAAACTGCCCTACTGTCGCAGGAAACATAAGTAATGAAGAGGCAAAAATAACAGGTATTACCCCTGCGTAGTTAACTTTTAACGGGATGTGTGAGTTTCCGCCCTGAACTTCATGGCGTCCCACAATCCGTCTCGCATATTGTAAAGGGATCCGTCTTTGTCCTTGGATGACCAAGATTGTTCCCACAGTAATAAATACAAACAAAGCGCACAAAACAATCAGCATAGGGAAAGTCAACTGACCCGCCTCTTGTGACTCTAGATTCAATTGGCTAATAATAGATCCAATTGTGCTAGGAAACGATGCTAAAATTCCGAGGGCAATGATCAAACTAATTCCATTGCCAACGCCTTTTTCGCTAATTTGCTCCCCTATCCACATCAAAAACAAGGTACCTGTTGTCATCGTCACCATTACGGTAAGATAGAACAACCAAGACACACCAAAAATCTGCACATCAGCCAACTGAGAAACAATTATACCAGGGCTAGAAAGATTTACACGTACCACATACCCAGCAAATGCTGCGGATTGGAAAAGTGAGATTACAAGTGTTGCCATCCTTGTCCACTTAGATAACTTACGACGTCCTTGATCAGGACTTTCGCGAATATCTCTTTGCAGAGAAGGGACTAAAGCAACAAGTAACTGCATAATAATCGAAGCGGTGATGTATGGCATCACCCCAAGCGCTAAAACAGTCATCTTAGCAAAAGCACCGCCTGAAAAAATATCTACGAGTTGGAATAGGTTTTGGCCTCCCCCACTTGCAAACTTGAACAAGCTAATCGCAGCTTCCGCATTGACTCCTGGCACAGGTACATACGCACCTATACGACATGCTCCTAAAAGAAGCAGGGTATATAAGATTTTTACTCTTAATTCTGGAATACCAAAGATGCGGCGTATCGCTTCGACCATTGTATTAAACCTTTGTAAAAGAAATTCCCAAATCTTTTAACTTCTGCTCTGCAGCTTCAGAGTAATTTTTAGCTTCAATTGTCACTTTTTTAGTCAACTCACCGTTTGACAAAATTTTAATACCCCCTGGTACGCGTCGAGGAATCAATCCCTTTTCACGCAATGTAACCAAAGAAACAGTATCGCCATCTTCAAAGTAGGCTTGGATTGTAGAAAGTGAAATTGATGCTGTCGGCTTTATAAAAGCTCCACGTGTAAATCCTCGGATAGGCAGCTTTCTATAAAGAGGTACTTGTCCCCCTTCATACCCAAAGCGCTTGCTATATCCTTGGCGGTGACTATCACCTTTTTCACCACGTCCAGCATTTTTACCACGCTTAGATCCAATTCCCCTTCCAATTCGTCGGCTCTTTTTAGGTGGCCGTGAGGTATTTTTTAGTTGAGATAAACTATGCATGAGCGTGAACTCCTTTACGTTCAGCGAGGTTTTGTTCTCTATTTTTCAATTGGTGTAGAGCTTTAAAAATCGCCTTCACTTGGTTTAACGGATTGCTTGAACCTAGGTTCTTTGCCACTACGTCCTTCACTCCGCCTAATTCCAAAACAGATCGGACCTTCGATCCAGCCACTACACCAGTACCAACTGCTGCAGGCTTCAAAAGAATTTTAGCTCCATCCCATTCGACATAAACTTCATGCGGAATAGTAGTCCCTTCCATTTCAATATTATATACATTCTTTCTTGCAGCTTCAGAACCTTTGCGAATCGCATCAGACACTTCGTTTGCCTTGGCAAAACCATAGCCTACGTGCCCTTGCCCATCACCAATAAGAATGAGTGCTGAAAAGCTAAATTTTCGCCCGCCTTTTACCACTTTAGAGCAGCGGTTTATATAAAGGACCTTTTCTTCAAATTCAGTCCCAAAGTCTTCCTGACGTCTTTTCTCAGGTTGTTTTGCCATCTTTTGCCCTTATTTCTAGAATTGCAGTCCAGCTTCGCGAGCGCCATTAGCAAGCTCAGCGACGATACCGTGGAATTTATAGCGACCCCGATCAAAAATTACGGAGTTGATGTTTCTTTTCATTGCAAGTTCTGCAATTTGCTTTCCAATTTCACGAGCCGTCTCTTTAGACTTACGCTTTACAGTGCTCGTTTTACTTAGAGTTCCAAATCCTGCTAGAGTAACTGAGTTGTCATCGTCAATGAGTTGAGCATAAATATGGCAATTTGTTTTAGAGACAGAAAGTCTTGGTCTCTCCGCGCTGCCATGCAACTTCTTACGGACACGAAATACTCGTTTGATTCGCGCTCTATTTCTGTTTTTCTTTGACTTATCCATTATGCTTTACCTTTGGCTGCCTTGCCCTCTTTCTTGCGGACATATTCGTTTTCGTAGCGGATCCCTTTACCTTTATAAGGCTCAGGTGGTTTCATTGCGCGTACTGTTGCTGCAAATTGACCAACTTCTTTCTTATCAACACCCTTGATGCTGACTGAAGTACCCTTCTCAACAACTACTTGAATTGTTTTAGGAATATCTACCCATGTTGGGTGCGAAAATCCCAGCTGTAAATCTAATTTTTGACCTTGTACATTCGCTCTATATCCGACACCAATTAGCGTGAGCTTCACTTCATACCCTTCGGACACACCATGTACGTTATTTTTGATCAATGAGCGAAACAGTCCAAAAAAAGCTTTCTGTGCGATCGCTTTCTCATCACACTCAACAACAACAACTTGACCTTCAGACTTGACTTTCAGTCCAGGAGGAAGCTGTAATTCTAATTGTCCCTTTGGTCCTTTAATTGAAACGGCTCCATCTTTAGATGTGCTTATTTCAACACCTTTCGGGAGAGGAATAGGGGTCTTTCCGAGTCTTGACATCTTTGTTCCTTTATCCTTTTACCAAACCGTGCAAAGCAGCTCGCCGCCGACTTTTAGGTTTTTAGCTGTTTCTCCATCCATAACTCCTTTAGGAGTCGACATAATAGCTATCCCCATTCCATTAAATACATTCGGAATGCGATCGTGCCCAATATAACGTCTTAGTCCACACTTAGAAACGCGAGTCAAACCATGAATGACTGACTCTCTGCCCCTAGTATATCGTAAGAAAACGCGGATCTTGTAATTCTCTTTATTCACTAAAAAGTTTTCCACAAATCCATGTGATTTGAGAACCTCTAAAATCCAAACCTTCATCTTACTATAGCTCATATCGACGTATCGATGCTGGGCTCCTTTCGCATTGCGTATTTTAGTCAATAACTCAGCAATGGGATCATTAAATGCCATATTTCTCTCTCTTACTTAAATGGGAAGCCCAAAAGGGTCAGTAATTCAATACAATCTTCGTCGTTCTGAGCTGTCGTTACCAACGTAACGTTCATACCCTGTGTTCTTTTCACTTTATCTAGGTTGATCTCAGGAAAAATCTGCTGATCAGTGATCCCGAAACTAAAGTTTCCTCTTCCGTCGCACTTATTACCAAAGCCACGAAAGTCACGAATACGTGGAGCTACAATGTTACAGAATCGATCAAAAAAATCATACATTCTTTTTCCGCGCAAGGTAACAACAAGTCCTACCGGTTGGTCTTCACGCAATTTAAAGTTTGAAATCGCTTTTTTAGTTTTTGTAACTACAGGTTTCTGTCCTGAGAGCAAAGCTAACTCGTCGCTATGTTCTGAAAGGGCATTTTTGTCCTTTAGAGCATCGCCGAGTCCCATGCTAATCACGACTTTCTTTAAAACAGGGAGATCCATAGCGCATCTTCCAGGATGTCGTGATTTTTGCTCAGCTACAATTTCTTCTTTATACTTTTTATATAACCTAGACATGTTTCACCTTCTTAACTGCGCGATGAACAGTTCCTTTAGCACCTTTTTTATGTACGAGGTCTTTTTGGCCACTTTTTTCATGCTTGAGTTGAACTTTTAATTTTTTTCCATCTTTGTCGCACAAACAAACATTGGAAACATGAATTGGCACTTCCATCTCAACAATTCGTCCACCTTGGGATTCTTGGGTGCGCTTCATATGTTTTTTTCTAACATTGATTCCTTGAACAATCACTCGTTCTGCACCGCGCGAGAGTACTTCTCCGAATTTGCCGCGATCATTTCCTGCTACCACTAATACGCGGTCGCCTTTACGTATCCACTTACTCATACTAAATTACCTCAGGGGCTAGGGAACTAATCTTAATAAACCCACCATCTCTTACTTCGCGAGCTACAGGTCCAAAGATACGGGTTCCACGAGGATTATTTTTATCATCGATGAGTACGCAACTATTGTCATAAAAGAGAAGCAATGATCCATCGTCTCTTCGAATTCGGGATTTTGTTCTAACAATAACAGCCTTAACTACATCGCCTTTTTTTACAGACCCTTTAGGGTCAGCTTCTTTAACTGAACAGACGATAATGTCGCCAACGCCTGCATATCGCTTGCGTGATCCGCCAAGGACTTTAAAGCAACGTACTTTTTTAGCGCCTGAATTGTCAGCTACATCTAGATTTGTTTCTTGCTGAATCATATTACCTCAACTACGCGCCATCTTTTCAATTTAGAAAGAGGTCGGGTTTCCATAATGCGCACCTTTTGTCCAAGCTCAAGTGCATTGCTATCGTCTTGTGCATAAAATTTCTTTGAGCGTTCGATGACTTTTCCGTATTTCTCGTGTCTCATCTTGCGCGTAACTTTCACAGTGACTGTCTTATCCATTTTATTGGAAATGACTACGCCAATGTTTTCTTTTCTTTTGCCGCGACTGTCGTTCATACTGCCTCTTTCGTTTTAAGCGTCAACTTCGTGAGAATGCGCGCTTTTTCCTTTCTCTTTGCTTTAATCAGATGAGGCTTTTCCAACTTTCGCTGTGTAGCAAGTTCGTTACGTAATTGAAAGAGCTCTCTATCAAGAATGTGAACTTGTGCTTCCATTTCACTAACAGATGCACTCTCTTTCTTTTTTTTCTTAGCCATTACACCCTCTCCAAACGGTCTACAAATTTTGTACGGATCGGCAATTTAGCTGCTGCTAAACGCAGCGCTTCTTGAGCCTCTTCACGTGTCACTCCACCCACTTCAAATAGAATACGTCCTGGGCGAACAACTGCCACGTAGTGATCAGGAGCTCCTTTTCCTTTACCCATCCTTGTTTCCGCTGGTTTTTTTGAAACCGGCTTATCAGGGAAAACACGAATCCAAACCTGGCCTTTACGGCTAAAGGTGCGAGAAATTGTTACGCGGCAAGCTTCGATTTGTTTTGCGGTTAGCCAGCAGCGATCTAACGACTGCATTCCAAACTCACCAAAATCAACAAATGTACCGCCTTTTGAAAGGCCGGTCATTTTGCCTTTCATCTGCTTTCTAAATTTAGTACGCTTTGGCATCAGTGCCATAGTTATGCCCCCACTGCTTGCTGTGCTTTCGGTGCAGCGATGATTTCATCACCTTTATTGATCCACACCTTAACACCAATAGATCCATATGTTGTTTCAGCACGCCCATGCGCGTAATCGATATCAGCGCGAAGTGTATGAAGTGGGATTCGGCCCTCTTTATACCATTCAACGCGAGCAATCTCTGCTCCCCCGATACGGCCTGACACCTGAACTTTAATTCCAGCAGCTCCAGCATCCATACTTGTTTGCATAGCTTTCTTCAAAATACGACGGAAAGGAATCCGTCTTTCAAGCTGCTTTGCAATTCCGTCTGCAACGATTTTTGCATCGAGGTCAGGTCTTTTGATCTCTTCGACTTCAACCCAAACTTCTTTCCCAGTAAGCTTTCTTAATTCGCTCTTGATGATGTCAATCTCAGCGCCTTTCTTACCGATCACTAAACCCGGTCTTGAAGTAAAAATTGTTACTTCAATCTTGCCACTCATACGCTTAATTTGAAATTTAGGCGCGCCTTGGCAAGCAGGTTTTTTCGCAAGAAAATCGCGAATCAGTTTGTCTTCGCCAATCTGATCGCCAAACTCTTGTTTGTTAGCGAACCAATTTGAAGTCCACTTCTTACGACGAACAAGTCTAAATCCTGTTGGTGAAACTTTTTGTCCCATTATTTCGCTCCAGTCTCAGTTGTAAGGACGATCGTAAAATGGCTCGTCCGCTTGTTCACAGGAACAGATGATCCGCGGCTTCGTGGCTTTGCACGTCTTAAAATCGGGCCTGGATCAATACGAATTTCGTGAACTTTAAGAGTCTCTCGTCTTGCGTCCATTTGCGTAACCGCATTTGCAATCGCACTATCAAGAGTTTTCTTAATCAGTCTTCCACCTTTTAACTTCGAGTGAAGAAGTTGCAAGGTAGCTTGTTCAACATCTAAACCACGTATCAAATCTGCTGCATACCGTGCTTTTCGAGGAGAAATGCGTACATATTTTGTAATAGCTCTAGCAAATTGCATAGATTTTATTTCCCCCCTGCTACTGACTTCTTAGTATGCCCTTTGAACGTCCGTGTTGGAGAAAATTCTCCGAGTCTATGTCCAACCATGTTTTCAGACACATAAACAGAGATAAACTTCTTCCCATTATGGACATCAAACGTGTGACCAATCATATCCGGAACAATCATAGATCGTCGGGACCAGGTTTTAATAACTTTTTTCGCGCCTTCTTTGTTACTGACATCGACTTTAACCATTAAGTGGTGGTCGACAAAGGGGCCTTTTTTCAGCGATCTTCCCATGCAATTACCTTCGCTCTTTTACAATCCATTTTCTGGTTTTCTTATTCGAACGAGTTCGGAATCCTTTTGTAAATTGAGCCCACGGTGATTGTGGCTGGTTTCCTTTTCCTCGTCCTTCACCACCGCCATGCGGGTGATCGACAGGGTTCATCGCAACGCCTCGTACAGTTGGGCGTATGCCTAACCATCGTGAACGTCCCGCTTTTCCAATAACGCGCAGATTATGCTCAGCATTTGACACTGCGCCGAATGTTGCTCGACAATTTTCATGAATCATACGAACTTCACCAGAAGGCATGCGAATCGTTGCATACCCATTACTGCGAGCCTGTAATTGTGCAGAAAGACCCGCTGAGCGGACAAATTTTGCACCTTTACCAGGTTCGAGTTCGATATTATGAATCACAGATCCAAGTGGCATAAACTTAAGTTTCATGCAGCATCCAACTTGAAACGGAGGCTCGTCGCTTGTCACCACAGTACTACCAACCTTAATTCCTTGAGGGGCAATAATATAGCGCTTTTCTCCATCGTTATAGTAGAGGAGAGCAATTAAAGCAGATCGATTTGGATCATACTCAACTGCAGCAACTTTAGCAGGAATATTTTCTTTGTCTCGCTTAAAGTCGATCAAGCGATACATCTTCTTGTGACCGCCGCCTTTATGCCGGCAGGTAATATGTCCACTGTGGTTTCTTCCATTCGTACGTCTCTTAGGAACGAGTAGCGACTTAGGCGCTGGCTTGTCACCAGGAGAAAGTTCTGTACGAATTGGCTGAACTAGCTTTCTTTGGCCGGGAGTAGTGGGACGAAATAACTTTGGCATAATTAAGCTCCAGTCTCAATTGTGTCGCCAGGTCGGAATGTCACAACAGCTTTTTTATATGCTGCCGCTTTTCCAAGAAAACCTCTTACACGTCGCTCTTTCGGGCCAACGCTAATGGTGTTCACTTTGACGACTTTAACTTTGTTATCCTTGTAAATCTCTTCCACAGCTTGTCTGATCTCTGTTTTATTTGCCTTTTGATCAACATCAAAAACAACTTTCGGAGACTGACAGCGCTTCAAGGAAGGGTTGCTAGTAGCATTTACTAAATTTTCTAATACGCGACCCTTTTCAGTGACGCGGCGATTTTTTATGACTTGATATGGATTCATTGTGCACCTAAGATCGAAAGGAATTCATCAAGCGCGGAGTCGAGCACGACAAGCGTGTGGCATTTAGCTAGTTCATAGCCATTTACCTGAGGAACAAGTGAATACTCTTTTTTAGGAATATTGCGCAGGCTCTTCACGAGATTTTCGTGAGGGTTCCCCATTTGTTCTTTATTCGCTTCACCTAAAACCAAAACGCGCTTTTCACTTCTTTCAATGTGAGCAAAAAATTCAGCCATTTTTTTCGTCTTAGGTTGCTTCATATCCCCTTTTTGAAGGACATGAACGAATCCACCTTTAATTTTTTCAGCGATAAGAGTGCGAATCGCAGCTCTTCTCTCTTTTTTATTAATTCGGACGTGAATATCAAACTTTGGTTTCGGACCAAAAACGATACCACCACCTTTATACTGAGGCGCAGCTAAATCACCCTGACGAGATCTTCCCTGCCCTTTTTGAGCATGAGGCTTCTTGCCAGTTCGGTTGATCTCTTTTCGCACTTTCGTGCTTGCTGACCACTGTCTTGCGTTATTTCTTATTGCGACAATATAGTCTTTGACCGATTGAGGATGAGCAGATCCTTCGAGGAGGGCGTCATCAACTTGGACAGTCCCAACTTCTTTGCCGAGCAAATCGTATTTCTTGAGAGTTGCCATGACTTACCCCTTCTTCTTCGCTTTTCTGATGTATACAACACCGCTAGCCGATCCAGGAACTGCACCCTCAACGAGGAGGAGATTTCCTTTAACAGCTACAACCCGAAGGTTTTGTACGGTTTTACGATCACCACCCATGCGAGACGCACGCTTTCCACCGGGGAAGCAGCGACCTGGGGTAGATCTCATTCCTGTCGATCCCATATGGCGATGAAATCCAGAACCGTGGGCTGCTGGACCGCCTGCCATATTGAAGAGCTTAATAACGCCCTGAAATCCTTTTCCCTTGCTCACACCTTCGACGTCGACAAATTTGACATCGGCAAACAAACTCGCATCGAGTTTTTGACCGATCTCATATTGATCAACTTCTTCTAGTCGTGATTCGTGAATTACACTGCAGGGTTCAACTTGGACTTTCGCGAAATGGCCTTTAATAGGCTTACTTGCGCGGGCAGCTTGTGATTTTGTCATCGGAACGCCACCGAGCTGAATTCCGTTATAGCCGTGCGTTTCTTTGCGCTTAATCTGTAGAACCGTATTAGGCTCTGTCAAAATGACGGTACAAACTACGAGTTTACCGTCTTGGTCGAAGACTTGCGCCATCCCTTTTTTCAGGCCAATCAATGTCAGCGGCATAGGTTATCCTTTCCCAATTCATATTAGTGCATGCGCGCTGAGTCGGAAGAGAGCTTCTTCCTGGCCTACGCGCTTAACCCTCACTCCCAAAGGAGAGGGGTGGCATGCGTCAATTTCATATGAGACGAATCTCATTAAATATCGGTATGACAGCATAGACAAACCTCTGCATTTTACTCAACTGTTTTCTTTGGCACGTCAATTTTCTCTCCATTCCTCAACACTCTTCTCCTCCTAAAAACACTCTTGTCCGCGTCTTTTTCAAAAGATATTTTTGACTTTAAATCACTTAGCCTACTCCTTGCGGACAGGGTAATTTCTTGAGGTTTTGTTACCGCTCCACACACCGTAACTGTAATTTCAGCCAACTCTTTTACCTTTATATCAAGTGGGCTTTCAACTAATTCTTTAGGCGAGACTCCCGCCAAGTCTGCCCAGGGCTTGGGGCGAGATTTTTTCAACACATCAACAACTCTCATCCCAGCCGGGACAAGATATTCGCCCGGTTTTGTTACAGCACCAGAGATACGCACCAAAATCATTTCTTGGCTCTCTTCAACCTGTATCAACGAAGAGGCATATCTATAGACGTTTACCTTGGAGATAAAAACAAGCGCCCCCATTACAACCATGAGACTTAATACAAGGATCCATTCAGATGAGGGTAGAGATTTTTTCATGAGAAATTCTGGGAGCCTGACGGCTCCCATCAAACTTAATTAGGCATAACGCAGAGCAGAGAAATCTACTAACTGATGTTCTCTTGTCTCTTTAAAGAAGTGACTTGCAATCGATGCAACGGTTCCTGCCAGGCCAACAGAAATCAGCGCAAATGCTGGAAGGACCGGGCCTCCAAAAGTAAGCACCAAAAGACCTAGCACCCCAGTAAAGACCGAAGTCACAGACTTAACCACCTTAAGAAGAGCATTCGTCGCTGTATCCTTAAATCTTTGCTCTACTATCTCGTTTTTTTCGTCAGATCTTTTAACTTCATTCAAATATTCTTTCGCTAAAACCAACTCATTGCCAGCTGCACGCAACCCAATTGTATCACCTACTAGACTACATACGTCCGCTAGGTTTTTCACAGCAGGGTTATTTTTAACGAGCAAAGATGAATAGCCCCACGTGCCAACGCAATCAGCAAGAGCATCCACCTTATCTACCGTACTTTGAGGATTACCGACTTTAGGCGCTTGAGCGAAAATGGCATTCCATGCCTTTTTTGTTACCTCAGGAAGACGAGGAACAGAAAGAACAACCCAACCTGACGTTAATCTCCCAGCAATACCTTCTAAAGAAGCCGACAAAGAGCGGTGAGTATCTTTCAGAGAAACTGCAACTAGTCGAGCCGTTTTATCTAAAAACTGCAAAGTGCGGAAAGCACCATAGGTTGTTTTTTCATAATCAACTAAGTGTGTCGAAAAATCTTTATTATAAGATCCATTTGGAGCGGCATCAAACTGATTGCCACGGATTGTTACTTCAGCCACGAATAACCTCTTTGTTAAAAATCGAGGAAAGAATAAGCAGCTAACCGATTATTGTAAAGGAATCTTAAACCCGAACTTCAGAATCAAACTTGATCACTTCATAGGGCCCTGAACTTTCGTGAAAGTCCCTATCAATCCCTAAAAGGGTCATAGTCAAAGATAACGAACTGACCGTAATTGAGGCCAAAGTACTCGCACCTATATACGCCGCCGACAAACTGAAAACAAACAGAGCAAGCGACGCAACCACCCTTGCAACTGAAAGAAGGTAGTAATTCTTTGAATGAGTCATTGCATCTTTGACTGCACCTGCCGCTCTAGTTTCTAGATCTGAGGCTGTTTGATAATCGAGGTACGCCATTGGCAAATCGATCAAATCATAGATAAGGTCTGCCCCGCGTGTCACTGTTTTGACAATAGGGCTGAAAGTTAGAAAATTGATTAGATATCCATATGCTGAAATTGCATCTAAGGCAGTTTTAGCAGCCTTAGAAACCCTTCTTTGCAAGGACATAGTACTATTTGATGCAAAATCTACGTAGGATTGATAAAGAGACGCTGTGACTTTAGGAAGCCTTGGAATTCCTAAGGCGCTAATCCCTGTACTTAAATTTTTATCTAATAGCGTCACCGCCTCGGCTAATTCAACGCCGACCCCTTTCGCAAACTCTCCAGTCAATCGAGCTGTTTTTTGAACGGCCTGCAGGGAGCGCAAAGCCCCTTTAGATTCAGATAAATAATCAAAAATTGACTTTGCATTGGCATTTTTATTTTGCTCTAGCCAAGTCTGGTTAATAACCACAGGAACCATACAACCACCTTCACCAAACATAATAGCACAATCGAACATTAACAAAAATAAACACAATTATTTCAAAACAAAGTTGGTTAATTAAAATTAGATATTTTGTAGAAAAGAAATGTTTTTTTGACCGCGAAGCCAATCTTCAGCTTTCATCACTTTTTTCCCTTCGGGCTGAACATCTATCAACTGAAGACTTTGCTTGCCACAAGAAACAATGGCAGAAGGGGATAATTCGCCGGGTTTCCCGTTAAAGGGGACACATTTTGCGCGAAGAATTTTTAATCTTTTTCTTTCACCAGAGGAGTAAATCCATGCCCAAGCGCCGGGCCTTGGAGAAAACGCACGGATCAAATTATGGAGCTCTTCAGCATCTCTATTCCAGTGAATCTCACCTTCAGCCATCTCAATTTTTGATGCATAAGTCACGAGCGATTCGTCTTGGGCAACTCCTTCAGGAATTTCGGTTGCGTATCTATGAATTACTTGGAGCAGTAAGGGTTTTGTTATCTCGATTAAACCTGCTTCTAGTTCCGCAAAAGTCATCTCTGAAGGGATCGCTATTTTTGAACTTGCGATCACATCTCCGGCATCTAATTTTCTCACCATTTTTTGAATGGCAACGCCCGTTTCTGTTTCACCATCCATCAGACAACGCTGAATAGGGGCTGCCCCTCTATATTTGGGCAACAAACTCGCATGTACATTAATGCATCCCAGCCGAGGTATATCGAGCAATTTCTGGGTAAGAATCTGACCAAATGCGACAACCACATAAAGATCTGCTTTTACATCTGCAAGTTGACTTAAGAAAATCTCTTGTGAGGCCTTTTCGGGCTGAAAAATAGGTAGACTTGCCTGAACGGCAACTTCTTTCACAGGGGACGAAGTTAATTGAAGAGAACGCCCCTTCGGACGGTCTGGCTGCGTTACCACAGCCGCTACTTCGACCTTATTTTCCAAAAGAAAACGTAAAACTTCCGCAGCAAAGTGAGGCGTTCCAAAATAGACTATTTTCACTCTTCGAAATACTGCTCTTCGCTTTCGTTTTGGGCTAAATTAGCCACCCCTTCAAGCCCGAGAAGTCCCCTTTTAGAGTTTTTGCAAAAATCGATCCAGTGTTGAACTTCGCTATGAGATCCTAACTCTTTTTCAATCTGACTAATCGCATCTTCGAGATGCAATCCAGATCTATAGGTCAGCTTAAACGCTTTGCTCAAGGCGACACGAACTTCAAGAGGGAACTTATGTCGTTTTAATCCAATGATATTTATCCCGCCAAATTTGTAAGGGAATCCCCCACCGACAGTGTAGGGAGGAACATCGCGAGGAACGCGACTAAATCCTCCCACCATGGAATAACAGCCTATACGCGAGAACTGGTGCACAGGAGTCATTCCGCCAATAATTGCGCAGTCTCCAACAATTACGTGCCCAGCTAGCATCGCACTATTTGACATAACGACGCGGTTGCCAAGCTCACAATTATGGGCAACATGGCAATACGCCATGATCAAGCATTCATCGCCAATTCTGACCGTTGAGTTTTCCTGACAAGATGAGTTGATGGTAACAAACTCTCTGATCT
Organism: Chlamydiae bacterium CG10_big_fil_rev_8_21_14_0_10_42_34; assembly: GCA_002773795.1. Taxonomy (GTDB): domain Bacteria; phylum Chlamydiota; class Chlamydiia; order Chlamydiales; family SM23-39; genus REEB52. The sequence goes on from PFAD01000013.1 coordinate 75,893, forward strand.
CGCATCTTTTTCCGATGACGACATATGTTTTTTCGCCACGAAACTTAAGATCTTGGGTTTTTGTGCCGATGCTGGCGCCTGGCCAAATCACCGTCCCTTCCCCAATGGTTGTATTCCCGTCGATATATGCATGTGATTTGATCACAACATGATCTTCCAGAGTTACATTACACTTTACTACTGCGAAAGGTTCTATCGTGACATTTTTGCCGATTTTCGCACCCGGCTCTACGATAGCTTGAGGATGTATATTAGACATGAAAATCCGATTTAGTCGTTACAGTTGGTCTTTATCTACAAGGGCAAAGCTCAATTCCGCTTCTACCGCGAGGACCTGGCCTATCATGGCCTTCGCCTTTACTTTTCCACCATTGCCACTAATATGAATTCCTTTTGCATGCAAAAGCAGTGCGTCACCAGGCATAACCGGTTTGCGAAACTTTGCATTTGAAACATTCAAAAGTACAGCAATCTTTTTTACGTACCCTTTTTGGTGTACTAATACACCGCCCGTTTGGGCTAAAGCCTCAAGAATCAATACCCCCGGCATAATAGGTACTCCAGGGAAATGCCCTTGAAAAAACGGTTCATTTACAGTTACATTTTTAAGTCCAAGAATCTCATTTTCCTCTAAATTGATCTCTAAAATCCGATCAACAAGTAAAAAGGGATAGCGGTGCGGTAAAATTTTTTCAATTTCTTTTGCATTGAAAATGTAGGGACGTTTCTTCTCTTCTCCCATTAACGATACTCCACATTAGAGCTTTGCTCCTGAGTTAACACAGAATCCACTAAGTCGCTTCCAATTGGAACGCAAACTGAATTCTTATTACGCTCAAAGCATCGATCGGAAGAGTTGACTTGCTTGGCCGACGCGATTGCTTTTGCAAAAGCTACATTGCTAGAATGACCCGATCTTATGGAGATAATATGACCTAAAATAGGCATTCCTATTAGGGAAAGATCTCCAATCAGATCTAAAATTTTGTGCCGAACCATCTCATTTGGAAAACGAGCGCCTTCAGGATTCATAATTTGATCTCCTTTAATGACGAGCGCATTTTCCAGCCCCCCTCCCTTGATCAATCCTTTTTCAATAAAGGGGAGAATTTCCTCATATAAGGAAAATGTACGGCAAGGTGAAATCTCTTTTTTATAGCTTTCAGGATTGAGAGAAATGGTATAAAACTGAGAACCCAAAAGGGGCGATTGAGGGTAATGCATTGTGTAGCTTATCCGAAATTCATCAGCCGGCAGAGCAACTAGATGCACATCCGACTCAGACCAATAGATGGGTTCGGTAATTTTTAAAAATCTCCGAGGAGCATTTTGAACTTCAAGTCCCGCTCTTTCAACAAGATCGACAAAAAACTGAGAACTACCGTCCGCAGCTAAAATTTCGGGCCCTTCAATTTCAATTTTCGCGTTATCTACCCCAAGCGAGCCAAGAGCGGAAAGCAAATGCTCAACCATATGGATGGATGCCTTCTCGATAGCCAAGCGGGTACAGCGAAGGGCTTCGCGAACAAACGAAAGTTTTGCTGGGATTTCAGGCTTCCCCGGTAAATCAACTCGTTGAAAAACAATTCCGCTGAAAGGTGGGGCGGGCAAAATTTTCAAAGTTACTTTTTCACCGGTAAAAAGACCAACTCCCGAAGCAAAAGCCTCTCTTTTAATGGTTTTCTGCATTCCAGCAGACTCAGAACCGGCCAATCGAACACTCCTCATTGCACGAAAATTCTAGCTAAAAAGTTAACGGACTAACTCATTTACGGCAACTTTTTCTTCCGATACGCGAAATATGAAACCAAAGAACCTACGCTAATCGCTAAAATTCCACTATCTCCCCACCAAGTATAAAGAGTTGGAAAAGAGCGAATCGGCATCGAAAAATAGAGGGCATCTGCCTTTTTTTCAGAAGGGTCCAAGCGAGCAACCTGTCTACCAAAGCAATTGACTGCTCCAGTAATTCCCGTATTACACGCCCGCAAAATCGGCACCCCATTTTCAGCTGCCCGCACTCTTCCATGGTCAAAATGTTGCTGTGGAAGCTTAGATCTTGGAAACCAAACATCGTTTGTGAGGTTGACAAAGACTTCGGCACCCTTTAATCGCAACTCACGCGTTAAATGGCTAAACGTCTCTTCCAGGCAGATCGAAATGCCAATAGGATAGTGGGCTTTAAAAATTTTTACCTCGCTTCCAGCATCAAATGAGCTATAGATCCCGAACTGCTCTGCAACAAACCGAGCAAACCTTCTCCACTTTTGTAAAGGGACATATTCCCCAACGGGGACTAAAACACGCTTTTCATAGCGCTCATAAGATCCATTTCCTGGGACAAAGTGAAAGGCTGCATTGTACTTACCTGTAAAATCTTGATCGTCAAGACCCACAATTACATGCGCGCCTGACTGGTTAGCTAGTGTTTGGCATAAAAATGCGTTACTTACTCTCCATGCCCCCTTAGAAAAAAGAGCATATGGGTCTTTCAAAGGAGCAAATGCCGATTTTTTAAAACATTGATCGATTTTCGACAAATCATACCCAGCAAGGTGAGCTCCAAGAGGAAGAGCCGCTTCTGGAAGGACAATGAGATCCACTTTTTCCTCTGGATCGAGAACCTCTAAAATTCTTCGCCACTGATCCAGCGGCGAAACATAGGCGCTATGAGAATTTGGAATTTGATCTTTTTGTTCGGGCAAAAGCCCCGTTTGCACAAGAGCTACACTCAAATTCCCAGAAACAGGAACATGAGATTCAACTACGCTTTGCTGAACAAGACCAAAAGCATAAGGAAAAAAAGCAAGAGATGACCAAACAACAATATGGCGAGTCGATTTTTCAACGAGAGCCTTTAAAGCCACTAAATTTACCAAAATGACCCAAAATGAGAGCCCAAAAATTCCCCAAACACTTGCAAATTGCAATGAGTAGGGAGAATCGGTTAAAGATAGTCCCACTGGATTCCAGGTAAATCCGCAGAGAAAATAAAGGCGCATCCACTCAAAAAGGGTCCAGCACCCTGCCATAGCAAATGAGCGAAGCAAGGAGGGTGGATGCTCGAGAAAAAAAGACAACACCCCAAATTGCACTCCCATCGCAATAATTAAAAAGAGATACATGACTAAGATTAAGGGGCCCATATAATCGAGCGTTGCCATCCAAGAGAGCTGCACCCCCTGAACACAGGAAAACCAAATCACCGATGCAATAAAACGCTCACGTGGCGATTGATAATTAAGAATTGCACGCCAGAAAAGGGCAAACCCAAACGCAGCAGCGAGAACTCCAAACCCTGAAATCCAAGCTGGTTGCCCAAATGCAACCAAAATAAAGCTTGCCGCAATCAAAAAATAGTTCATTGGAACTTCATAGGATACGAATTAGATGATTTTTCGGTCCCTTGAAGAATAATCATCAAAAGCCCGCCTAAGATTGCCACGTTTTTCAAAAAGTGAGCAAGCTGCATCTCTCTCATAGGACCTTCAACAAACCAAAACTGATGGATCAATATAGTTGTAGGGATTAAAAAAAGAACTAACAAGGTAGCACCTAACTTCTCTTTGATCCCAAGGAGCACCGACAAACCTCCAATCAGCTCAAAAAATGTAGCAACAAGGAGGAGTATAGGTGTCATCGGAATCGCAATCGAAAGGAGATCTTGCAAACCGTCAGAAAATGCGGTGTGCGCCTGCCAATCGCTTAGCGTGCTCATTAAAGACCTTTCGGTCTCGTGCCAATGCAAAATTTTATTTACAGCGCCGGCCAAGAAGACCAGACTGATAAAAAATCTTGCAATTACTGTTGTACCAATACGAATGATGTTCATAAATACCCAATTCGGGGTAAACTATCATCCTATATGAGACTACCCTTTTGCGACCACCACATTTCAGCGTTCTTAAATGATTACGCTAAAAGCTCTAAGCCACTTGATCTCGCTTTGAGCGAATACCTCCGCACCCATAAAAGCATCGGTGCGCACGATCGAAGAACCATCGGAGAGACCCTTTATGGGATGGTTCGATGGGAAAGTTTGATCGACCATTTTTGCTCAACCGGCCATCCACTGGATCGCTTAGCCACCTATCGAGAAATTTCTATAGAGGAATGTCGCAGCGACACCTCGATCCCAGAACCGGTAAGATATGGTGTAAACGCTTTTCTTTACCACCGATTGCGCTCCGTTTATGGCCCAGAAAAAGCGAAAGAAATCGCTCTCACCCTCAACACCCAAGCCCCAACGACAATTCGTGTAAATTTATTGAAAACCACTCGCGAAGCCCTTTTAGAAAGCTGGAAAGAAAAATTTGCAATGTCCCCTTGCGAAAAATCGGAAGCGGGAATCCAGTTTCAAAAAAGAGAGCCCCTCTTTGCGCTTCCCGAGTTCAAAGCAGGTCTTTTTGAAGTGCAAGATGAAGGGAGCCAGCTCGTCGCAGCTCTTGTGCAGCCGAAGCCGGGCGACCACGTCCTCGATTACTGCAGCGGTTCTGGTGGCAAAACCCTCGCCTTTGCCCACCAAATGCAAGGCAAAGGACAGATCTACTTATATGACAATCGACCTTGGATCCTCCAAGAGGCTAGGAAACGACTCAATCGCGCAGGCATCCAAAACGTCCAATTCGTCCTGCCCAAGAAAAAAGTGAATTGGGTCCTTGCAGATGTTCCCTGTAGCGGAACCGGAACATTAAGACGCAACCCAGATGCAAAATGGAAAATCGATGCACCGATGATCGATCGCCTCGTTGTCCAACAAAGAGAAATTGTAAAAGATGCCCTTGAGCACATGTTGCCAAATGGGCACTTTGTCTATGCAACGTGCAGCATTTTGCCCGAAGAAAACGAAAAACAAGTTGAGTACTTCATAAAAACTCACGGACTTACACTCGTGTGTGAACCCTTATCCCTCCTTCCGCAAGAAGGTGGCATGGATGGATTTTTTGCTGCTGTATTCAAAAAAGAAACTTTGATATGATTCTTCCCACTATGAAAACATTTATCATCTCTCTTTTTGCAACAACTGCTTTCGCTGCAAGTCCAATGATTGACTTTTCGCAGGACCAAAAAATTGCCGTGCAAAATACAATTCTCGCGCAAGTAAACGGCACAACGATTTCCATGATCGATGTGAAGAAAAAAATGGATATGCTTTTATATCAAAACTATCCACAGTTTGCCGATTCAAATCTAGCGCGCTATCAGTTTTATGAAGCTAGCTGGAAACGTGTTTTGATGGACCTGGTCGATCATGAGTTAATCATCTCTGATGCACAGGACAAAGAGGTCAAAGTAACTGACGGAGAAATTCGCGAAGTCATGGAAGAGCGCTTTGGACCCGGTGTGATGCAAACTCTCGATAAAATCGGACTCACCTATGAAGAAACCTGGAAAATGGTGAAAAATGAGCTCCTTGCACATAGGATGAATTGGTGGTTTGTCAACTCAAAAGCGATATCTAGCGTCACCCCTCAAGACATTCGCCAAGCGTATCGATTATACCTAAAAGAGAATCCAGCTTATTCACAGTGGAAGTACCGCGTCGTTACAATCCGAGTGGACAAACCCGACGATATGCTCTCTGAGCGCGTTTACCGAACTCTTCAAAAAAGTGGAAAAACACCCGACACATTACAAGAAGAGCTCAAACAATTTGAAGCACCCGGTGTGAAAATCTCCGTATCAAATGAGTTTTCTGCAAAAACGCAAGATCTTTCAGAAATCCACAAAAATTCACTCGCAACGCTCCATCCTGGCATCTACGGAAAACCCTCTTTCCAAATGAGCAGGGCCGACAGAAAAACAGTGTATCGAATCTTTTATCTCATCGATAAAACGGATTTCCCCGCACCTACTTTTGAAGAGCTCTCAAATCATTTAAGAAATGAACTGACTCAAAAAGCCACAGCTGAGGAAACAGGAGTTTATCTCAACAAACTCAGAAAACGCTACGGATTTGATGCAGACAAAATAATTCCCGAAGATCTACATCCCTTTTCGCTCCAATGATCCTTACTGATCTCATCCCATTTTTAAAACGGATTGACGCGAAGCCGAAAAGGAGCCTTTCACAAAACTTCCTGATCGACCCGAATGTCGTGAAGAAGATTATCGAAACGGCAGAAGTTAAACCAGGAGATACTGTTTTAGAAATCGGACCTGGACCGGGAAGCTTAACCCATGCTCTCCTCGATGCGGGAGCTAAGGTTTACGCCGTTGAAATGGATTCGGTCTTTGCAAGAGAGCTCGGCACCATTCAAAACGAAAAGCTCAAAGTTTTTGAATCTGACATTTTGAAATTCCCTATTGAAAGACTCCCTCCAAACATCAAAATCGTCGCAAATCTCCCCTATCATATTACAACCCCGATCTTAGAAAAGATCTTTGCTCACCCCTTTTCTAGCTTAACAATCATGGTGCAAAAAGAGGTCGCAGATAGAATGAGCGCAGACTCAGGATCTAAAATTTTTGGATCCCTTTCCGTTTTCGTCCAATTCTACTCAAATGTCCATAGTAAATTCACAGTTCCTGCCAGCTGTTTTTACCCAAGACCAAAAGTAGACTCTACAGTTATCCGCCTTGACGCAAGACAAATTCCCGACGTACATGAGACCACCTTTTTTACCCTTGTCCATAAAGCGTTTCAACAAAGACGTAAAATGATCACAAGCACATTGGATCTACCCAAAGAAGACGTAAGAACAGCTCTTATTGCAATAGGAGCAAGACCTGATGCAAGACCTGAGAATTTATCGCTTTCGCAGTGGGTTGAACTCACACAACACCTCTCCTAAACAGACACAAAATATTTTCTTTACAAAATCTAGACCATCTCAGTAAGCTCCCTGCATATTTTTGAGGTTAATATGTCTACTACTGAACTTAATCTTGTCTGGACAAGAACAGGCCTAACACCTGCCGCAGTCCCACCCAAACACGAAGAAAAAAAAAGCAAAATCCCAAAGCTCAAAGTTGTTAAAAAAGTAATAAAGGCCCAAGAAGCTGCTAGCGCATTTTCTCAATCAAAACCTGGACAGCGTTCAACTGTACTTAAAGAGATGGGGTTAAAAATAAAGAAAAAGAAAGTCCCCAAAACACCCGATTCAGCTCCTCCTCCAGCGGCTAAAAAAAAGAAAAAGCCCTCAAAGTTTAAAACTGCAGCTAAAACAGTAGTGGCTGCTCAAAAATTCATTAAACCAGCCGATACAAACAAAGTAGTAATCCCGAAAAGAGTAAAAGCAGCAACACCTTTAACCCCTCCCCTTCAGCAAAGAAGCCATATAGAAGACGTCTTTCAAAAAAACATGTCCAACCCAACCTATTTCGATGATTCAACAACCGAAAGCAAAACAAGAAGTCCTCTTACACATAGAATCGCCCGATTACCACCTCCCCAGTTAACAATATTTGAGGAGCCAAAAGTAGAAATAATGAAACCTGGGCCTAGTGCCACGTTTTTAGAGTCTCAAAGAAAAAAAAAAGAGTACGAAGATAAACTAGAACAAATTCGGAGTGGAAGAAGCCAAAGCGCTGCAAGTTCTCCTTTGGTAAAATCCCCTCATAATTCCCCAATTATAAAAGCTAGAGCAAACGAAATGTTAGAAAGCTCTATTTCTGAACTCGAAGGAACATTTCAGAAGGACGTCCTTAGACAGATGAGAGAGCTGCTTCAGGGAAATGAGGGAAGCACATCCCCAACATCTATTCAAGATTTAGAAGAAGATCTACTCTCAAATACTGAAGCTCTTTCACTTAAGGATTCAGGTACTGATGAAGATACCTATCTGGACTTAGGTTGGTTAAATAAAAATCATCCATCAAGCTCTTCTATAGAAAGCCTAGATACAGACAATGATGAATTAATTTCTGCAACCACCCTACTGCACACTAAAGAGGAAATTTTAAAACTCCCATTTTCCTCATCGATTGTTACCCTAAATTTAGACGAATCTACGGTAACCGATGATCAACTCATTGCTTTTTTAACCGTCCTTCCAAAATTGAAGACAATTTCTTTATCCGAGTGTAAAAATTTAACAGCTACGGGGCTATTTTCTCTGATCAATGTTAAAACCCTTGAGTCCATTTCTATCTCTTCATGCAGTCAATTTACTAAAGATGAGGTCCATCGGTTACTTCAAGATGCGAATTGGCCCGAACTTAAAAGCGCAGACTTTTCCAGCACTGCTTTTTCAGATCATTCAATTCAACTTATTCCCAAATTTGAATCGTTAAAAACTGTTCGACTTAACTTCTGCCAAATGCTTACTCAAAATGGACTTGCTCATCTTAAAAAAATGACAAACCTCAAGCTCGAGTTCCTTGGTGCGGGCCTTATCCTTGAAGAAGATGAAAAAGAAGATATGGACATAGTCTTAGAGATAAATCCGATTCAAGAATTATGGAGTACCATTGCTTTGGAAAAGGAGAAAAAAGAAAGCGGTTCACCCTATGCAGAGTTTGCTAAAAGAGCATTGGAGGTGACGGATGCAATCGCAGAGCGGATGAAACATGAGCGATTAAACCCTGAAGTTATATCATGCATCAGAAAAATCTTTAATTCATCACTTACTTTAAAAATAAATGGTGAAATAAAGACACTAGACCACAGCTTTGATCCCAAAGTGCTCATTACAAAAATACCCACGATTTTTGATTTTCTAAAAAAGGTGCAAGGGATAGAGATTAAAACTTTAGAGCTCACCTTCAGCCCTAGCCACAATGTAAACTCCGATGAATCAGATCAAGATGTTACACAAAGCTTTATTACCCTTTGTACGAACCTTAAATATGCAACATCGATAAGCTTTGTCAACCTTAGCTTAGAGATCCTCCCCTCCACCTTCCTTCAAGCTGAGTTCCCTTATCTAGAAGAGCTTGACCTCTCGGGAAATGCATTGTCCGAGTTGCCTGATGGGGCTTTTTGCAAAGCTTCTAAGTTAAGAAAATTCAATTGTTCTAACAATCGATTAATCAATATTTCCGCCGACATTTTTGAGTTTTGGCCAAACATCAAAATAATAGACATATCTAGCAACGAAATTCCTAACTTGGACGATTTATTCAACACACCGCTTCCACATCTTACGAGTTTTTTAGCTGGAGGAAACAAATTAAAGAGACTACCACAGAATCTTTTAGCACAAGCAGAGAACTTGGAAGTTCTCGATCTGTCTGAAAATGAAATTTCCAGCTTAGACAGTCTAGCTGATGAGCCACGTCCAAATCTGAAACAGCTTATAGTTAGAAAAAACAAATTAAAAATCTTACCTGCGAATCTTTTTAATCATGCAAAGAATCTCGTAGTTATCGATCTATCCGAAAATGAAATTTCTAGCCTACACAATGTATTCATTAACCATCTCCCTCATCTTAGAGGCTTTTTGGCTGGAAAAAACAAGTTAACGAGCCTGCCCCCATTTCTTCTAGCTTATGCAAGTGAGCTAGAAGTCCTTGATCTATCCGAAAACCAAATTACAGATTTAGGTCAGTTATCTAAAGGTCCAAAGGCAACCAAAATTCTCTTGCAAAAAAATTATATAAAAGAACTTCCCGCTGACTTTTTAAGTTTATTTCCAGCATTAAAATGGCTAGATTTAACCGAGAATAACCTTACAAAATTTCATTCTGGATTTTTCCAAAAAAAGGGAGAACTTGAAACATGTTTGCTTTTAACAAAAAATGAATTATTTGAAGACTCTATCTCAGAAGACGATTGGCAAACGCTTCACGATCCGAGTCGGTGGCAAATCGTTGATATGACAGGAATGCGGGGATTAACTAATATCAGCATCCCAGAAGGATCAAAAGTCTTAATAGGAATTTATCATTCATGAGTCGATCTCACTCATAGAGCAATTAGTAGCATGGTAACAAAGTCATTGCTTGTGCTGGCCCCCACAGTTGTTACAATCAGATCTGCCATCTTTTGAAAAGATACACCCGCATTCGATAATCGTCTCACAGCATTTCCCATCTCATCAACTGTTGCCGGCTCATATAAACCATCACTGCCCAGAACGACAAAATCACCCTTGCTATAATAAATTAACCCCTCTTCTGGAGCATCAGGTCCTTCACCTTTTAAGATACAAGTAATTTTTGGTCGGTGACACATCTCATCGATTGCACCAACATCGCGAGCAATACTCGTTTTGATACCATTTGGAAAGGATACTTCAACTTTTCCACACCAATCTGTGATTTCTTTTCCCTTATGAACATGCCATTTTTGAAAACGCTCGTTACGCAAATTAGCGTCTTCTGTAAGTTGAAACGTCTTTTCTTTTTTTACCAAAATGGCTCGGCAAGTCCCCGCATTAGCAAAGTAAATTTTGTCATCTAAAGAAAAAGCACAAGTGATTGAGGCTCCACCTTTTTTTCCCTGTTTTTTATACTCATCGCTTATCTCTTTAAAGAGTTGGACAAAGATGTTTGTGATGAATTTTTCGTCAATTTCAACTGCATCCATAGATCGTTCGTCAATTATTTTCTGCAGAAAGGATCCTACATTTTCCTCCACAAATTTGCCCGCTTGATCTTCATCGTCATGACCATCAAAGACTCCAAAGAGAAGCCCTTTTTGATCACCCTTTAAGGAGATTTCAAACTGCTTTATAAAACGGTCTTGTTGCGCTACTCTCTTCCCCCAACATTGAGCAACAACAGATGTCATGGGGACAATTTCAGAAATCACCACAGGTAAATCTTTTGGAATTTCAACATTAAATGGTTGATAATCACAACTCTTCTTTCCTGCCAAATCAAGTGCCGCAAAATGAACTTGCTTTCTTATTTTTTGATCCGGTGTGAGCTTTGGTGAATACACAGTCGGCTTAAACTCCGGGGTTTTTTCCTCTTCTTTTGGCATGATAGGTTTTTGCATGGATCCAAGTTCTATCGACATAACGCACCTATGTATAAATGAATGAAAGCGAGGGATAGTATGAAATTTTTAGAATTTAGAGCAAGCCATCTTATATCAAAGAAATGGCAGAGAAGATCCTCAGT
>PFAD01000001.1 GCA_002773795.1 Chlamydiae bacterium CG10_big_fil_rev_8_21_14_0_10_42_34
AAAAACTGGGGGGATTGCTCTTCTGATGATTTTCTTTTGGCTTTCTGGTGGGTGGCATGGAATTTCTGAAACTTGGGTTGCTCTTGCTGGTGTTGGGGTATTTGCCTCTCTTCGGTTAATCGGTGTTGAAGACTTAAAAAAAATCGACTGGGACATTTTGATTTTAATGTGGGGAGGGCTTGCAATTGGGACTGCTATTGAAAAGAGTCACGTACTCATTCCTATGTTCTCTTCAGTTGATATTTCCCAGGAATTTATAATTATCGCCGTTTTTTGTTTGCTCGCAATGTTTTTATCTACATTTATTAGTAACACAGCGACTGCAAATCTTTTGCTCCCTATTGCTATAGGGGCGGCTGTTGTCGATCCTAGATTGATTGCGATTCCTGTAGCGTTTTCATGTTCTTTATCAATGATCCTACCAGTTTCAACTCCGCCTAACGCGATGACTTATTCTTGTGGCACGCTTAAAATGGTCGATATGAGTAAAATAGGACTGATTATCGCTATTTCGAGTTTGATTATCATTTTAAGTGGTTTTAAATGGATAATCCCTCTTGTTCATCGATCGTAATCGAATTGCATCTAGCTCAAATTTAAGGTCGCTTCCGACCTTTAATTGATAAGAAATGTTTTTGCATATTCTAAAAGGGAATTTGGGTTTGGATGGCTCGATCTTAAAATAAGAATGCGGCTTTCTAAAAGTTTTGCACTCCTTTTGAAAAGAAAACCGAGTAGTTGCTTAAGTTTGTTTACTTGGAGTTGCACGGGCATTTCTTGGGCCATATTTGCTAAATATACACTTAGATATTTCATGAGATCATCTTGCGTTGGCTTATACGTGGTTTTAGCAAAGTGGGCGCGGATTTGATGGAAAATAAATGGATTGATCACGCTCCCGCGTCCAATCATGAGCGCATCACAACCTGTTTGTTTCATCATATCGAGTGCATTTTGAACGTTTAAAATATCTCCATTGCCAACAACAGGGATCTTTAACAAAGTTTTTGCCTGATGGATGAGGTCCCATCTAGCAGGTGGTGTATATCCTTCGACCTTTGTCCTTGGGTGAAGTGTGACATATTTTGCACCGCTTTCTTGCACAGCCAAAAGGTTTTCCTTGAAAAGGGAAATATCATCGAATCCGGAGCGCATTTTGACGGTTACAGGAATAGAGACTGCATCGACGACCGATTTTGCAACTTCGTACAAGAATTTCGGCTCTTTTAAAAGGCTCGAACCGGCCCCTTTGCCAGTTACAGTGTTGGACGGACACCCACAATTCACATCGATCCGTTTGGCCCCTTTTTGAACGAGTTCTTGGGCAGCTTCAGCCATTAAATCGGTGTCGGATCCCATAATTTGGGCAGCAAGTGGGATTGGGGCTAATTCCTCTGAGTTATACCCTTTCACAATCGATTTGATGTGGGCATTTGTTGGAATGCGAAGAAAATCTCGAACAGCCTCATCAAAGCCGCCAACGGTGCCGATTGCTTTACGAAAGCAGGCATCACCAACCCCTTCCATAGGGGCTAATTGAAGGTAAGGACATCCATTTGGATCTTTAGGCAGCATATCAATTGAGGGTAGTATACACGCATATCTATGTGATGTGAATCCAATTCTATTGCATTTTTTTTTATATAGAGCTACATGTTCGTTATAATAGGTAGTATGAAAAAAAATAGTTTAACCATCGCTATAAGCATCTGTTTGGGAGCGCTAATCATTGCTTTAGCAATCCTTTATGTCCGATCAGATGGCGACGATCGAAATGAGATCACTCTTTTTGGCAATGTGGATGTGCGTCAAGTCGATATAGGATTTCGTGTAAGTGGGCAGGTCAGTCAGTTACTTTTTGAAGAAGGGGATCGAGTTCGACCTGGCGATTTGATGTGCACATTGGATTCAACTCCTTATGATAGCCAGCTGCAAGAGGCCGTAGCTAATGTGGGCGCAATTTGGGCCAGTTTGGACAATGCGCAGACTCTTTTAAATCGACGTTTAGAATTGATCGATATTGGAGCTGTTTCTCAAGAAGACTTGGACAATGCTACGTCAAGTCGTGATCAATTAAGGGCAAATTTGGCGCAAGCTGAAGCTGCCGTGGTCGTTGCTAAGGACAATATAGAATATACGAAAGCCTACGCTCCGACAGAAGGGATTATTTTAACTCGTATTCGAGAACCGGGTACTGTGGTGAACCCTGCTGATCCCGTTTACACGTTATCGATCAGTGATCCCGTCTGGATACGTGCTTTTGTCGACGAGCCTTATCTCGGAGACGTTTACTACGGGATGAGCGCTGAGGTTTTTACAGACAATGGACGTAAATACAACGGCACAGTGGGATTTATCTCTCCGGTTGCTGAATTTACCCCAAAGACTGTGCAAACTTTAGAGCTACGAACCGATCTTGTTTATCGCTTGCGCGTTTATGTTGAAAATCCTGATCGAGGCCTTGTTCAAGGAATGCCTGTTACGGTGAAACTCAAGCTCAAAAGGTGATGGAGCTGATGATTGAGATCCAAGGGCTCAGCAAATCATTCAATCCTAAGCTGTCTGACGCTTTAAAAAACATCACGGCATCGATTCAAAAAGGGCAAATCACCGGTCTCGTTGGTCCCGATGGCTCGGGAAAAACGACACTTTTGCGGATGATTGCAGGACTTTTATCTCCAACACAAGGCTCGATCACCATCGCTGAAAAAGATTCTGTTAGAGATGCGGAAGCGGTTCGCTATTTTACAGGGTATATGCCTCAAAAATTTGGTCTTTATGAGGATTTAACTGTAGAGCAAAATCTCAATCTTTATGCCGATTTAAGAGGCGTTGAAGCAGAGTCGAGAAAAGAGGTTTTTGAAAAGCTGCTCCATTTTACAGGACTTAACGCTTTTACCGATCGCTTAGCCGGGAAACTGTCAGGTGGGATGAAACAAAAGTTAGGTCTTGCTTGCGCGTTAATCAAAAAACCAGAGCTTCTTCTGCTTGACGAACCGAGTGTTGGTGTCGATCCGATTTCAAGACGGGAGCTTTGGAAGATGGTTGGATCGCTTCTTGAGGAGGGGATTTCTGTTGTTTGGAGCACCGCTTATCTCGATGAAGCAGAAAAATGTAACCAGGTTCTTTTGCTCAATCAAGGAGAACTTCTCTATAACGGAGATCCTAAGGCTCTCACATCTAAAATGGCGGGAAGAGTTTGGAATGTGAATCAAATTGAGGGTGATCGGAGAAAACTTTTGTTTGATTTGCTCAGTGAAGAGGGAGTCATGGATGGTGTGATTCAAGGGAGCGATTTGCGCATTGTGATGCGAAAAGATTCCCCTCAACTTCCCAACTTGAAAATGGAAAAAAGCGTTCCTCGCTTTGAGGATGCATTCGTCGATATTTTAGGAGGAGGCCCTGGTGGAAAATCAAAGCTTGCCGAAAGGGCTCCTGAGGTAAGCGAGGCGGTTCAAAGTTCGATTCTGGCTGAAAATCTGACCAAAAAATTTGGAGCGTTTACAGCTGTAGATCAGATCTCTTTAGAAGTTAAAAAGGGGGAGATTTTTGGTCTTTTAGGGCCGAATGGGGCGGGAAAAACGACTACTTTTAGAATGCTTTGTGGCCTTTTACATCCAACATCCGGCAAAGCGATTGTCAATGGGTTTGATTTAGAAAAAGCTCCTGCAGTTGCAAGATCTCGGATTGGTTACATGGCTCAGAAGTTTTCACTCTACGGGAGCTTGAGTGTAGAGCAAAATCTAAATTTCTTCGCTGGGATCTATAATTTAAAAGGGGACGAGAAAAAATCCGCTCTCGAGGAGATGGTCCAGATCTTTAATTTAGAGCCTTACCTCTCTCGCTCAGCTGAAGAATTGCCCTTAGGCTTTAAGCAAAGACTTAGTTTGGCTTGCTGTTGTATGCATAACCCAGAAGTTTTGTTTCTCGATGAGCCCACATCGGGCGTAGACCCCATTACTCGGAGAGAGTTTTGGGATCACATCAACGGGTTGGTGCGAAAAGGTGTGACGATCATGATCACAACGCATTTTATGGATGAAGCTGAGTATTGTGATCGCGTTGCCTTAGTTTATCAGGGGAAACTGATTAAGTTAGACACGCCAAATGCTCTGAAAGAACAGATTCAATCTCCTCAAAATATGAACCCCTCTTTGGAAGATGTATTTATCCAGGTGGTAGAGAGTGCTGATGCAAAATAGGCAAGGACGCATGCGTCGGATGAGAGCTTTAATGATCAAAGAATTTTGGCAGATCATTCGAGATCCCAGCAGTCTTTTGATCACAATTTTCTTTCCTATCCTTCTCGTTTTTTTATATGGGTCGGGAGTCTCTTTAGATTTGAACCATCTAAGAGTGGGTCTTGTTTTAGAAGACACATCGCCTGACGCCCAAAGCTTTGCAGAGTCATTGCAGGCATCTCGCTACTTTGATGTAAAAATTGCAAGAGATAGAAGAGAGCTAGTTGGGGATCTGGAGCGGGGAGATATTCGGGGGATGTTTGTTGTCCCATCCTATTTTACGCAGTTTCGCAATAGGCCCGATAAGATAGCTCCCATTCAAGTCATAGCCGATGGGAGTGAGACGAATACGGCAAATTTTGTCCAAAACTATGCAGAAGGTGTGATTCAAAACTGGAGAGTTCAACAGGCAATCACAGAAGGGTTATCTGAGGAGGCTCCCATTGTTTCTGTCGAACCTCGATTTTGGTATAACGAGCAGTTGGAAAGTCACTATTTTCTCCTCTCGGGCTCTTTAGCGATCATCATGACTCTTACGGGCGCTCTTTTAACGGCGCTTGTTGTTGCTAGAGAGTGGGAGCGAGGGACGATGGAATCGCTGATGGCAACGACAGTGAGTCCTAATGAACTTGTGATTTCGAAAATTATCCCTTATTTTTTCTCAGGGATGCTTTCTATGGCCATTTGTGTGTTTGCATCTACTGTTTTCTATGACGTCCCCTTAAGAGGATCGCTCCTTCTTCTCACTTTGGTCTCCGCTCTATTTTTATTTTGCTCTCTTAGCTTTGGCTTAATGATCTCCACTTTAACAAAAAACCAGGTTTTTGCTTATCAAATCACCTTGATTTCAGCATTTTTACCCGCCTATATCTTGTCCGGGTTTCTTTTTGAAATTGAGAGCATGCCAAAGTGGATTCAGATGATCACCTATATCATCCCGGCTAAATACTTTGTACAAAGTTTACAGACCTTGTTTTTAGTCGGAAATGTTTGGCGATTAATTTTGTATGATATGGTCCCCATTGTAATTATTGGGGTTGTCTTTTTGGTGATTACGATGCGTAAAACAGTGAAGAGGTTAGATTGAATCAAATTCTCTCGTTAGTTTACAAGGAGTTGCTTGCTGTTTTGCGTGATACAAAGGTGCGCATTGCTATTTTGGTGCCTCCTCTTTTTCAGCTTTTTATTTTTACCTTTGCGGCAACTCTCGATGTGAAAGATGTCCCAATTGGGATCTTAAATCGCGATTCTGGAGAGCAAGGATTTGAGTTAGTTGAGAGATTTTATGGAAGTAAAACGTTCAATAAGAAGATCACTTTTTTAAAATCTGTGGAACAAATTGCCCCTTTTCTCGATAACCAAAAAGGGATTATGGTCGTTTCAATTGATGAGCAGTTTTCTCGTAACCTCGATGCGGGAAAGCCCTCTACTGTGCAATTGATTTGTGATGGGAGAAAAACGAATACAGCACAAATTTTAGCAGGTTATGCGGGTGAGCTCATTAACAGGTACAATAACGACTATACGGCAACGGTTGGCAGGGTCGTCCAAAAGGTCGATCTGGTCCCTCGCACCTGGTTTAATCCAAATCGGATCTATTTTTGGTATAATATCCCCTGTTTGGTAGCTATTTTAGCCATGTTGACTTGCCTTGTTGTTACAACTCAATCGGTTGCAAGGGAGCGTGAGCTGGGAACTTTTGATCAGCTCTTAGTTTCTCCATTAATTCCTGTACAGATTGTCATTGGAAAGATTATTCCTGGGATATTGGTTGGTTTATTTGAAGGGGCGCTCATGCTCACAGTTGGTACACTTGTTCTTGGAGTCCCTTTTACCGGATCGCTATTCTTATATTTCTTAAGCCTTTTTGTTTTTGTAAGCTCTATGAGTGGAGTGGGCCTTTTTATCTCATCAATCTGTTCAACGCAGCAGCAAGCGATGCTCGGCACGTTCATCTTTATGCTGCCAACTGTGCTCTTGTCTGGTTTTGCAACCCCAGTAGAAAATATGCCCACCTGGTTGCAACCAGTTACAAACCTCATTAATTTGAAGTTTATGCTCATCATTTCTAAGGGGCTATTTCTTAAAGCTCTCCCAGCTCGAATTGTCTTCGAAAACCTTTGGCCCATTTTGCTCATCGGAGTTTTTAATGTTGTAGGCGCCGGTCTGTTTTTCCGAAGGAGAATCCAATGAAAAAATCCCACTGGATGTTTTTCATTTTATTATCGAGCTGTGCTGTAGGGCCCAATTATATAGCGCCTGAGAACAATATTTCAGACGTGTGGACAGTCTCGAATGAGGAAGTAGATGAAACAGCTCCTCTTGTTGAGTGGTGGAAGGAGTTTAATGACCCTCTTTTAAATAAATACATCGCAATGGCTGCCGAATATAATAACGACGTGTTAGAAGCTGAGTCGAATATCTTACAGGCCCGCGCTTTGAGACAAATGGCGGCCTCTTCATTTTATCCAAAAATTGGTGCAGATGTGAATGCAACTAGGACCTATTTTAGTAAAAATGGACCCCTTTTTGCAATTGGACCTAGTGTGGGGAGCGTTCCAGGGACGACTTCGACGTTAAGCGGACTTCCCTTTGACTTACAAGTCCCTCAAACTCAAAATCTCTACAACGCTCTCTTCGACGCCTCTTGGGAAATTGATCTCTTTGGGAAGACAAGAAGAACGGTGGAAGCTGCCGATGCGTTGAT
The DNA here is from genome assembly GCA_002773795.1 of Chlamydiae bacterium CG10_big_fil_rev_8_21_14_0_10_42_34. Taxonomy (GTDB): domain Bacteria; phylum Chlamydiota; class Chlamydiia; order Chlamydiales; family SM23-39; genus REEB52. The sequence goes on from PFAD01000001.1 coordinate 6,949, forward strand.
CGGTC
>PFAD01000002.1 GCA_002773795.1 Chlamydiae bacterium CG10_big_fil_rev_8_21_14_0_10_42_34
TAATAGAGCAAATGTTCATGATAAATCTGATCAAAGGCGGTATTTTCCATGATGCTTTTCATGTAAAGAAACTGAACGACAAAAACTCCATTCTCATCTAAAAGAAACTGAATTCCATCGGTTACTGAGTGAAGCTCTTCCAAATGAAAAAAAACTCCAGAGGCATTGATCAAATCAAATTTTCCACTCAGTGTTTTCGCAGTATCTAAGTTAAAAAAAGCATTCAGCGTTGGAATGTTTTGTTCATTTGCCGTTTCAGCGATGCGCTTGGATGACTCAACTCCTAAAACTTCATAGTTCAGTGCTTGATAGCAACGAAGTTGAGTTCCATCATTTGATCCAATGTCTAGCGCCCTTTTTTTGGTTTTGTCTGCAAAAAATCGGGAATCTACTTCTTCTGCAATCTTTTGAAAATGGTCGTAAAGAGAGCGCGTTACTCCAGACAAATAGGTGTGATCCGAGAACATCACCTCTTTTTTTACAGTATAATCGAGTTGAGCTGTCTGACATGTATGGCAGTAAACAACGCGTAAGGGGTAAAATGGCTCATTTCCCACTTCACTACTTTGCAAAAAGTGGTTTCCCCAGGGTTGATCTTTCAGATCAACGGCTAAACTAAAGTCATTTCCATCACATACACGGCATCTCATCGAAGTTCCTTTGTAATTATCGCAAGTGCACCAGGATAAGGAAAAAAACACTTTTCAGCAAAAGCTCATTTCACATATTGTCATTGACCATGACGACAACAACACGCGAAGAAAAAGAACTGCTCAGCTCCCTCTTAAAACCTGAAGTTTCAGAACAACGGATGATTATTTCTCGTACGCCTGTTCGAATTAGTTTCTTTGGTGGAGGAACAGACTATCCGGGCTACTATGAAAGGCATCCCGGTGCAGTTCTGGGGACAACAATCAATAAGTATACTTATGTGAGCGTAAACACTCTTAGTGAGTTTTTTGATCATAAGATCCGTATTGGTTATTCCAAAACAGAGCTTGTAAAAGAAGTTGATGAGATCGAGCATCCAAGCATCCGCGAATGCTTGAAATTCTTAAAAATTTCTGGCTCTTTAGATATCCATATCTTTTCAGATCTCCCTGCTAAAACTGGACTTGGTTCATCCTCCTCATTTACCGTTGGATTCCTCAATGCACTTTATGCTCTTCAAGGGAAGAAAATTCCAAATTACAATCTAGCTACGCAAGCATGTCATGTCGAACAAAAGCTCATCAAAGAAAATGTCGGTTCTCAAGATCAGTTTCACGCGGCCCATGGAGGCTTAAATATTTTTGAGTTCAATGCCTCTCACATCAAAGCAAGACCTGTGATTACAACTCAAGCTGCCGTTCAACAATTAGAACAGCATCTGATGGTTTTTTACACAGGGCTCACCCGTTTTGCCAGTGAAGTTGTTCTCGAGCAGATCCATAAAACGAGCGACAAATCAAATGATGAATACCTAAAACTGATGTACGACATGGTATTTGAAGCCGAAAAGATGATGGGCTCAAAAAATGATCCCGACAAAGTGGTCAGCGAATTTGGGAAGTTACTCAACGAAAGCTGGAATCTTAAAAAGCAGCTTTCCTCAAAAATCACCAACCCAATCATCGATCAAGCCTATAGTGCAGCCCTAAATTCGGGCGCATACGGCGGCAAGCTTTGCGGAGCGGGAAGCGGCGGGTTTCTTGCGCTATTAGTCCCTCCGCATAAACAACAAAAAGTGAGAGAAGCTCTTAAGGGATTATTAGAGGTAAAGTTTCGCTTCGAAAGCGAAGGGAGTACAATTATCTATATGAAGGACTCTTCATGATCGACTGCATTGTGCTCGCAGGCGGACTTGGAACAAGACTCAAAGAAACAGTTCCCGACAAACCAAAGCCCCTCGCCCCCATTCAAGGAACCCCTTTTTTAGATCTCCTCCTAAATCAGTTGCCGTTTGCCTCAAAAATTGTCCTCGCAGTTGGCTATAAAGCGTCGCAAATCATCGACTACTATACAAATTCCCCCCTTCCACTTGATTTTTCTATAGAAACTACCCCCTTAGGAACAGGTGGTGCAATCAAGCACGCCCTGCAAAAAACAACAACTAACGACCTGTTAGTTTTAAATGGCGACTCTTTTCTCAATCTTTCTTTTGAGCCATTTATTAAGGCGCATCAAAATGCAAATGCCGATCTTACCATTGCATCAGTTCATGTTGAAAATGCAAGCCGCTACGGGAGACTTACCCTAGATTCTCAAACAAATAAAATCGTGGGATTCCAAGAAAAATCCTTAAATGTTGAACCTGGTTGGATCAATGCAGGGATCTATCTTATGAAACGTGACCTATTCGAAAATCTTGATCTGGGTCCCACTTTTTCCCTGGAAAAAGAGGTATTTCCTCACCTGCTAAATAAAAATGTCTTAAGCTATCCTTGTTCTGGAACGTTCATTGATATCGGAACAAAAGAATCTTACTTACAAGCCCAACAACTTCTCACCGCAAAGGTCTCCATATGAAAGAACACGTACTCATCACCGGTGGAGCTGGATATATCGGCTCTATGCTCACCCCGCTTCTTCTGAAATCAGGCTACGAAGTAACCGTCGTCGACAATTTAATGTATAAACAAGTCACTCTACTCGACTGCTTTAGCCATCCTGACTTTCATTTTGTAAAAGGTGATGCAACAGATGAACCGCTCATGGAAAAACTCCTAGCCAAAGCAGACATTATCATCCCGCTGGCAGCCATTGTAGGCGCCCCTGCTTGTAAAATGCTCCCATCACTTTCAAAACTTGTGAACTATGACGCCGTCCAACTGATTATCAAACACACCAAAGATCCTCAAAAAATCCTTTTCCCAAACACAAACAGCGGCTATGGAATTGGCACCTCGAATGAAGCTTGTACCGAAAACAGCCCTCTAAACCCCATCTCTTTGTATGGCAAGTTGAAAGTTCAAATTGAATCTGAGCTCTTAGCGACAAATAGAGCTGTCTGCTTCCGCCTTGCGACAGTCTTTGGGGTCTCTCCGCGCATGAGACTCGATCTTTTGGTCAACGACTTCACTTACCGTGCTTGTCACGACCGCTCCGTCGTCCTTTTTGAAGAGCATTTTAAAAGAAATTACATCCACGTCCAAGATGTCGCAAACACGTTTCTCTTCGGCATCCAAAATTTTGATAAAATGAGAGGACAAGCCTATAACGTCGGCCTCTCAGATGCGAATTTAAGCAAAAGGGAACTTTGCGAAAAAATTAAGACTTATCTTCCCGAGCTATACATTCATAATGCAGCAATCGGAGAAGATCCAGATAAGCGCGACTACATTGTCAGCAATGAAAAGCTCGAAAATCTTGGATGGAAGCCTCAAAAAAGTCTCGACGACGGGATTAAAGAGCTCATCAACGCGTACAAGATTATCCGCCTAAATCAGTTCGCTAACTTCTAACAAATGTAAAGCCGGTTTACATTTACTTTAGAGACCCCAAAAACTGGATCAGTTTTTGGGGTCTTGTATTGTAATTTCTTAGTCTTTGTCGATTTTTAGCATTTCAAGATTTTGATAATAGCGCATCAAATCGCGCGCACGTGCGGCATCTTCAAAGCGCAATTCTTTAGCAGCATTACGCATCTCTACTTCACATGCTTTGATTTTTGATTCGAGATCAGCGATGTCTGGATGCTCTAACTCCGGTTTTTCAGTCTTCTCATCGACAAGCCCATATGTCTCTTCCAGAGTTGCAACATCGCCTCTTTTAGTGCTTTGCGGGGTGATATTGTGCTCTTTATTGTACGCCTCTTGGTGCTCTCTTCTCGCTTTTGTAATCTCGATTGTATTTCGGATAGCAGTTGTTTGCTTATCAGCATAAAGGATCACTCTCCCACGCACGTTTCGTGCAGCTCTACCGCATGTTTGAATAAGCGCCGTTTCAGAGCGCAAAAAGCCCTCTTTATCTGCATCTAAAATCACAACAAGCGAAACTTCGGGCAAATCAAGCCCTTCTCTAAGGAGGTTAATTCCAACAAGAACATCGAATGACCCAAGGCGCAATGCTTTTAAGATTTGCATCCGCTCTAATGTATCAATATCAGAGTGAAGATATTTCGATTTTACGCCAATTTCATTGAGGTATTTTGAAAGATCTTCAGAGAGTTTTTTCGTCAACGTTGTCACTAAAACACGACCACCTTGTTCGGTCTCTTTGCGAATCTCGTCAAGACAATCATCGACTTGTCCTTGAGCTGGTCGCATTTCAATTTCTGGGTCCAAAAGACCTGTTGGGCGAATGATCTGCTCGATGATATCGCCCTCAGACTGCTCAATTTCCCATTTTCCAGGAGTCGCCGATACGTAAATAACCTGTCTGAAAAAGTTTTCGTAAGTCTCTTCAAATTTTAAGGGGCGATTATCAAATGCAGAAGGGAGCCTAAATCCAAATTCGATCAATGATTGTTTTCTTGAGCGATCCCCATTGTACATTGCATGTAGTTGCGGCAAAGTTTGGTGAGATTCATCGATGAAAAAGAGAAAATCTTTCGGGAAATAATCAATGAGACAGGGGGGAGGATCTCCAGGATTGCGCTGACTAAAATGTCTCGAATAGTTTTCTACGCCTTTGCAAAATCCGATCTCCCGGATCATCTCTAAATCATAATTGGTGCGCTCTTTGATCCGTTGCGCTTCAATCAACTTATTTTCTTTTTGAAAATAGGCGATGCGCTCTGTGAGCTCTTTCCGAATTGTACCCATTGCTTGATAGCGGATATTTTCTGGCGTTACATAATGGGAACCAGGGAAAATCGTGATCTTTTCTAGCCTTTGTCTCACTTTTCCGGTAATCGGATCAATTTCACTGATCCGCTCAATCTCATCGCCGAAAAATTCAACTCGGTAAGCAAGTTCATCTTCATATGCGGGTACAATTTCTAAAATATCGCCTCGAGCCCGAAACGTTGCGCGAGACAGGTCATAATCGCTCCTTTCATAATGAAGCTCGATGAGATGTAAAAGAACGTCATCGCGGCGTACCTCTTGCTTTACAGCCAAGTTTAAAAGCATCTGGCTATAATACTCTGGTGTTCCAAGACCGTAGATACAAGAGACAGACGAAACAATGATCACATCAGGTCTTTCAATCAAGGAGCGCGTCGCACTGAGTCTCATCTTTTCAATACGGTCGTTAATAGCGAGATCTTTTTCGATATAGGTATCTGTTCGAGCAATATACGCTTCCGGCTGATAGTAATCATAGTAGGAGACAAAGTATTCGACAGCATTGTCTGGGAAAAAGCCTTTGAACTCTTGGTAAAGTTGAGCAGCGAGTGTTTTATTATGAGCTAAAATGAGCGCAGGCCTTGAACACTCTTGAATGACATTTGCCATTGTAAATGTTTTGCCAGATCCGGTGATCCCAAGAAGGACTTGAGAATCTTTTCCTGAATTTACTCCAGAAACAAGCCTTTTAATCGCCTCTGGCTGATCGCCTGTAGGCTCGAAATTTGATTTTAGTTTAAACATGATTTCATGTTCTCACAAATTCAAATAGGGACTAACTAAATTTTTCAAAATACCCATCTCCTCTAAAACATCAAGACCAATGACCATGCAGGAAATAATGATCACAGTAATCAGGAGCGCGCGCCTACGAAACGTCCTGTAAAGTGGCAGCTTCCATGCCATCACAGCGGGTAATATGCAAAGGAGGATCGCAACGAAAATCCCCGCGAATTGCAATGCCACGATAAACCCTCTTTGATAGGTAAGCACAAAAATAAGAGGAGGTGTAAAGGTCAGCAAACACGCAAGTTCTCTCCCAAAACTAAAGCGCTTCATATGTAATCCATCTGTCAAAAAATCAGATAAGCTTAATGAAACTCCAAGAAAAGAGGTGAGAATCGCAAAAAATGAAAAGGTTCTTGCAGTATTCGTGATCCAGGCGTTGTTGAGAATATAAGCAAGTGAGCTTGCGCTAGTTTGTCCATTTAGATATGCAGCAGTAAGACCGTGCTCTCCTGTAAGAGGAACCACACCAAGAATTAAAAACTCCCATAGAGCATAGACTGTAAATGGGATGAGACTACCGATTAACAAAGTAAGACGTAGTTTTTTTTCATCATGATCTAAGTAGGTTGTGAGCGTTGGGATAATGATATGAAATCCATACGAAGTAATAAGGACAGGAATTGCAATCCACATCGCTTTTGTATCAATGTGCTGAAGCAAGTTGGGTTGAATATGAGCTGGCAAAAAGGCAACAAGGAGGAAATATGTGAGAATGAGTCCTGCCATAAGGAGCCGATTGACCCAGTCAACTGCTTGCGTCCCGAGATAAACAAAAAGACCAAAAAATATCAGCAAAGGAAATGGGCCGAACCATGCGGGTGCATCAAAACCTGTAATCCAACGAAAAAGATCCATAAATAATGGCGCGCTGCCAGCGATATAGGCCGCAGTTAAGGAATAGAGGAGGAGGAGATAGGTAATCCAGCAAATCGCTTTTCCCCAAAAGCCAAGAGTGCGGTCAGCCATTGTAATCAGGTTGATTTCACCTGGAAATGCAAGATTTACATCCAAAAGGAGAAGTGAGGTAACAAAAAGGAAAAACCAACAAAGCGCTAAAAGAGCAAATGAGGGGAAAAAA
>PFAD01000014.1 GCA_002773795.1 Chlamydiae bacterium CG10_big_fil_rev_8_21_14_0_10_42_34
CGTCTTCTCTTCTAATTTGCCCGAATCAGCGCAGACAGAAAGTCGCACGAAGCCAGACTGTTTTTGTGGCTGGCGGATGATGCGAGATGAAAATGGGGCGCAAGGAGTTTTTGATGCGATGACGTAGGAAAATTTCTCATCCTCATAGCCCAAAGAGCCTTCCTTTAAAAGACGGTGCAAGCGGGTTCTTTCAACGCGAGCTGAAAAGTGGCACCAATCGGATCCTTGGATAGGGCAAGCCGCAGCATGGGGGCAAGGGGCAATGAGATGAGCATTGAGATCGATCAGCTTTTGCCTGATTTTTCGAATGAGCTGAAAACCTCTAGGTGTTCCCGGCTCGATGATGATGAGTAGATCTACTGCATTCCAAAAGCTTTCAATCAAAGAGAGGGGATCTTTCACCTCATTCAAGACATAAGACAAAATAGCTGCATCTGCCGTAGGAATGGGGTCAGTAATTGATTGATTGAGCCACAGGGCCGTTTGTAAAGCGGGACTTGTTGAGCTTTTAGCAAGAGTTTGTCCCAAAGCGATTGCCTCCTTGCTCTTTTCAACAAGTGTGATCTTTTCCAACATTGGAAAAAGATCAATAGCTGCCCAAGAAGCAGTTCCTGGTCCTGCCCCTAAATCTAGCAAATGGTGAATAGAAGAGACGTTTTGAAGGACTTTATGGATCGCCGCGTAGGTTGCTGGCATTCTAGAGCCAAGGTAAGCAAGGCGCATCGCTTCATCGGCAAATGGGGAGGCTCGTCCCTCTCTATAGCCTTGTGATAATGCCTCTCTCGCTTTTTTTAAAGAGGGGCTATGTTGGGCAATCTGATCGATTGCCTCTTGGAGCTTGGGGGGTAGTTGCATATGCGAAGAGTATATCCCAAAATGGGGCAATGCTCAACGAACTTTCAGCGCCACTTTTGCTGACAAGCCCGGCTTTAACTCAATTCCCTGATTTTCGATAGAGATCTTGATGGGGATGACCTGATTGATTGTAGAAATAGGGAGAAATGAACTTTTCGCAACAGTTGCAGGGCCAATGTAGCTAACTGCGCCGACAAGCTCTTTATCTGGGTAAGCGGTAAGGCAGATCCGGGCCTTCGTTCCCACTTTAATTTGCCCAATGTCACTTTCTCTTATTTCTGTCTCGATCCAAAGAGGATCAGACTTACAAAGGGTGTAAACAGGATCACCAAAAGAGACGACTGCTCCTGGATTTTTTGCTTTTTTAAGAATAACTGCGTCAAATGGGGCAACTGTTGTCATTTTCTTCAGCTCAAGATTGATGAGCCTTAAATCTTTTTCCGCATCTGCGATTTTGGAAAGTGCGATTTCTGACTTTTCTTGGGCCTCATCCATCATAGAAAGTTGTTTTTGGATAACATCAGGTGAGCCAATCCCAAGATCGAGATCATTCGATGCAGTCAAGTAAGCCTCCATTGCTTTTCCCATCCGCTCTTTTTCTATCTCAACTTGTTTGTTTAGCGAATCGAGGATAAATTTAGCTTGAGACTGTTTTGCTAATACAAGATCGCGATCTAAAGAAAAAAGAGGCTGTCCTTTTTTTACACGTTCTCCTTCTTGCGGGCCCATTTCAGCAATTCGTCCCGCTGCATCACTGCTTAAAACGGTGGAAAATGCTTCAATGCGCGCATGAGAAAGCCAAAGATAGGGACGAATATTTTGGTACCAATATCCCACGAAAGAGGCGAAAAATATTGCACCAAGGAGAAGTAAAAAGCGGATCGTTAAAAATGCGCGCCACTTTAAACGAGGTAGTTGAATGGTAATTTTTTTTTCTTCACGTGTTGACATGTTCTACTTTTTCAAGAATTGATGAATATGCTGTTTGTAACTGCTCAGCTGCTTGAACCAAAAAGTCCATTTCCAAAGCTGCTTGATGCATTTCTTCAGACAAGTCGTCAGGCAATGGGAAAACCTCTTCTTGATTTTCCATGTAGTCAGACATCTCATCGATCCATTTGCGCATATTTTGAGAGAATAAGCAAAAGACTACCGATGTTTCAACATAAAATAGTAAGTGATGACGGCAACAAGACTAAAAAATGAGGCAATCAGAAAGGTTAAATTAAGAGAGATTCCATAAGCAATACCACCTATTACAGGCCCTATTGCCATTGCCAAAGATTGAACAGATTGACTCACTCCTAAAATTTTCCCCTGAATTTCGCGAGGAGCCATGCTTGAAATCATCCCCGTACAAATTGGCCACGCAATCCCGCCAAAAATTACGCACATACCTAAAATGGGAAGAAGCTCATAGATGTGGTGAGGAAATATTACGGATCCACAAAGGATTGTAAAGCCAACAAGACATACCTCTAAAGTTATCGATGACTTAAAATGCTTAGCCAATACTTTATTCAAATATCCCGATCCCATCGACCAGCAAATGCCAATAAAAAGTGCAAGATCGCCAATGTTAGAACTTGTGAACGCAAATTTTTGAACCGTTAATACCGGGAAAAACTGGAGTAAAATAATCCAAGCCAAAAGGAATAAAAAATAGATAAGGTATGTTCTTTTAATTTTTTTTGTTTCTAGGGCAGTTTTAATATCCTGAAATGCTCGCATCAAATGAAATCGTGCATTTGGATGAATTGCAGTAGTTTCCCTAAACCCAAACAAAACAAAAAGAAAATTTAGAAATGTAAGTCCGGCAGCAAGCCAAAGGGGAACTGCCGTAAAAAAAGAGGAGTCCACTGTCTTATCGGCAAGCTTTCCTCCGACAAAAGCGCCCACGAGAAAAGCTAACCCCGCGATCATAGACAAATAACCAAAGTATTTGACTTTTGTTTTTTCCGTATCACTCAAATCTGCAACGCAACTTAAACAAACCGAATTGCTACTTGCAAAAACTCCCGTTAAAAGACGACCCACAAAAAGCCAAACTAAATATTTGGCGTGCATACTCCACGCGCTTAAACAAAGACCAATAAGGGTAAAAAAAACGCTCAAAATTAATGCTTTTCTTCTCCCGTGCTTGTCCGCATATTCACCGATAACTGGCGCACCGAAAAATTGTCCTAAAGAAAATGCCATGAGAAAAACTCCCAAAATCATTGTCCGCGTACCAAGAGTTACTTCGGGAGAAAAAAGGACATTTCCAGGATCTAAAAAATATGGGGCAAAAATTGGGAAAACAATCGCCCAACTTAAGTTATCGATGAAAAAAGTGAAGTACACCGCAATCAAAGAGGCTTTTTTCTTTCTAGTCATCATGAGTGTACGGCCCAATCAATTGGTGTTTTTCCAACTTTTTTCAAAAATGCATTTGTTTTTGAAAAATGTCTGCAACCCAAAAAACCCGCATAAGCAGATAGGGGAGATGGGTGAGGTGAGGTTAAAACAAGATGGTGCGATGCATTTGTGCAAATGTGCTGAAATTTTTCATAAGCCGATCTGCCCCATAAAATAAAAACAATCGGATCTTTTCTTGTACAAAGCAAATCGACAACTCGATCGGTAAACTTTTCCCAGCCCCTATTGTGATGAGATTTAGCCTCATTCGCCCTTACGGTTAAAGTTGCATTCAAAAGGAGCACACCTTGACGCGCCCAGCCTTCAAGACACCCATGTTTAGGGATCTCAATCCCCAAATCATCCCGAATTTCCTTGTAGATATTTAGAAGAGAAGGGGGAATCCGCTCTCCCTTAGGGACGCTGAACGATAATCCATGAGCCTGATTAGGTCCGTGATAGGGATCTTGGCCCATGATCACAACTTTAACCTGATCGATTGGAGTTTGACAAAATGCGTTAAAAACCAGGTCCATTGGGGGATATACCTCAGCGGAACTGATCTCTTTCGATAAAAAAGCTTCTAGCTCTCGCATGTAGGGGCTTTTGAACTCATCGAGAAGATGTTCAAGCCAGCTTTGCTCAATGAGAGGAACTTTTTCTGTGACAATCGCCATAAGAAGTTGAGCTTACCAGCGAATCATTTTTTCGGCAAAGGACATGATTGACAGAAAGAATTATGAAGGGCTAAGATTTAGCCTTTCTTACCCTACCCCTGGAGAATACAATTGAAAAATCTAGCTGAAAATAACGTAATCCGTTTCACCAATATCACACGTAAAAAAGACGCAATCTTCGCCAATTTCAAAGTGAAGGGGCTTAAAAATGGAGTTGTTTTTTCAGCATCGATTTCAGTAGATATTACAGCACTGGAGCTTCATCCTGGGGATTCTTTAGAAAAGATTATCGAAGAGTGTGCCCGTCACGGGGTTAAAGAATTTAAGAAGTCCGAGATCCAATTTGAAGGTCTTGCGGCGGTATTGTCAGATCATCTGGGTGTAGCGCAGCTTGGCTAGCGTGCTTGCATGGGGTGCAAGAGGTCGTAGGTTCGAATCCTATCACCCAGATTCTTTTATTATAAATGACTTACGATCAAAGTCAACACCATCATAACCGCTTGTTTTTCTCTCAGGTGGTGGATGGGTGGTGGATAGCGCATAAGAATTGACATTTGGCTTGCATAGCCGATGCGCATTAGCAACATCGTGTATCGAAGGACTATTATGCAAATCTGGTGACCCTGCCCCTTCCGAGAGGCGCTTGATGTAAAGCTCCATTTTGGAGATAAGAAAACCTACCAAATGGATCCGGCAAATGCCCGAGAAGCTCTTTTTGAAGCGGCGCTTGATGAGGAAGAAGGGGCCGATATCCTGATGGTTAAGCCGGCAAGTTTGTACCTCGACATCATTTCTAAGCTCCGAGAGCAAACTAAACGGCCCATTGCCGCCTACCACGTCGGCGGTGAATATTCGATGGTGATGGCAGCGCATCAAGCTGGCTGGCTGAATGGGCCTAAGGTTTTTTACGAAACGTTCCTTAGCATTAAAAGAGCGGGTGCGGATCTCATCTCACCTACGCAGCCAAACAGGTCCTCGACCAAATGTAAAGCCGCTTTACATTGAACGGGCTGCTCGACGAAGGTCCTCGTCCTTCAAGACGCGGATCGAAGCGAGCCATCTGCCCAGCTGTGGCAAGGAACTTACCGCCCATACCTGCGCGGAGAATCTCTCGCCTTCAAGGCAACGAGTTCTTCAATGCCGCGAGGAACAAAGCCTTTTATATCTGGCGGTTTGTAATTTTGTTTTTTTGCATCCGAGGGAAAGCTATATCAATTTCATAAATTGGGTCTGAAGAGCGACAGAATTCAACGTCGGAAAGACAGTCAGTATAAATTTTTCTTTCTTCTTCTGATTCTTTGAACGGAAGATCTTCGTGCAATATCAGAATTTTTTTTTTATGAAGATGCTCTAAATCGCACAAACAATCATAAAATGCATCCCAATTTTTGCCAAAATATGTGGGGAATTGTAGGTTGGAAGAAAATATCTCAAAGAGTTCATCCTTACTGTTAATACCTTTTTTAACATGCACGACTAAATCGTACTCATCATTGTTTATTTCTTCTTTTCTTGAATAAAACAAAAACATATATACCTATTATTTAAAGTCTGATGAAAGTTTTGTAATGATCTGGCGAATAAAACATCTCAGAATTTTCTCCGATGATAACACGCCGAGGCCCAGGTCCTTCGATTCCAGGAGTTGGGTGTACATATTCTCGATAGTAAGAACTATGTTTCTTGGGTAGCAACCCCTCGCGATTCTTGAAAATAGTTCCATCATTTCTATGTGGAAATTTAATGCCTTTTTGAATCCGCTCTATTGTTGAAGATAGGTCAACTATTGATTCCACATGTCTTTGATTCCTAAAAAATGACAGTCCTTTTTTTATCTCCTTAATATTCCCCCTAAGGACATCAAGAGCAATTAATCCCACATAGGCACCATTTTCATAAAAATGAGCGTCTTCACTTTGCAGATCGAAATTGATAGCAGAGACGAGCCCTTCATTCCACGCGTCATGGAGCTGATCCAATGAATATTCCATAGCATCATGCATCTCAGCTTTGAAAGTACGATCAAAGCCAAAATCATCAGCTGTGGCTAAAAAGCCTGCTTCAGCAAATTGATTTAAGATCCCCATGAAAAAACTAGAAACGCCTAAACCTGCTCCTCCAATCACATTCCGAATATCTCCTCCTCGCTTGCAATCGCGATGCTGTTCGCAATGGCAGTAGGGTTCATACTCTCCGTAAAAATACTCACAGAATTCATCACCGCCTGTTTCAGAGGCAAGACCGAAATAGTCGACAAATTTCAAAGGGTTATTGCGGCAAAATCGATAGAGATTGGGACCGTCTAAGCTTCCGATTGGATCGGGAGATATCCACCTTCCTATCTTGGGAGAATAATAACGTTTGCCAAAATAGACAAGCCCTGTTTCGGAATCTATTCGTTTGGCTTTGTATCTCCACGGATTTCCAAGAGCAGAGTCGGTAATTTTCTTGCCTCTTTGGTTAAAAATCTCTTCTTCGCCAAAAGCAGAATAGCGGTAGCTTTCCACTACAACACGGCGTTCAGGATCGATAAGACACGCGACATTCCCTTGACTGTCATAAAGAGGAACATATGTCTCTTTTTTGATCTCGATGGCCACACTGGGCGAGGGTTCTGGATCATTTGGATTACTGGGAATTTTCAGCTCAATGATATTTCCCTTCTCATCGAGGCAGCCTAGTTCTGTCTGCCCGAGGTAAAAATAACGGTATATTTTTGGTTTTTTGCCTTTAGATTCGACTTTCTTTGAGAGGCGTTTTCCACTTAAATCATAGGTAAAAGCGACAGTTGTTTGATTAGGATCTTGAGCAGAGATCAGATGGCCTAAGGGGCTCGTTTGAAAATTCCATGTTTTCTCAAGAGAAGTTTTGGTTTCTAAATTTCCTACAGGATCGAAGCTGAAAACTTCCCCTTCTGCCTCTATTATTTGATTTAAATCATTGATTTTATAGGAAGCTCCGTCTTGTTTAAGCCGATTTCCTAACGAGTCATAGGCATATGTACGTTCTCTTTCGCCTTTTTCATAGATCAGCTCACTAAGAGCGTTATAGTCATACTCAGCGCTGTGCTTTTCGCCATCTAGAGTTACGGTTCTCTTCTTGATATTATGAAGATGGTCGTAACCACCTTCTGGCACTTGATCTGAAAAGAAATCAGTAAAAATTCCAGTTCTTCTACCAGCTATATCCCAAGTTTGTTTTCTTGCTCCGGCGTGCCCAATGAGCACTTCTTCCAGAATATGTCCCATTTGGTCGCGGGAGATAATGCGGTAGTTATACGACTCTTTTTTCTCCTTCGATTGCCGCGATATAGACTTAACAAATGGCCCTTCGTAAGTGTACTTGATTAAAGAGCCGTCTGGCAGATGAATGACTTTAATGCACCCTTCTCCGTCATAGACAAGCTTAATTCGATAGGGACCAAACTCGTCTTTCACCGTTTCAGACTTGAGAAGATTATTTGGGCTGAACTTATAAGAGACCGTTGATTTACCTAATTCGACCTCTCTAATGTTCTTCTTTTTGTCAAAAGAGAGTTTATAAGTTGTCTTTTTGGCTTCGTTTTCGCCCTTATAGGAAATAGATTGCATATTTCCTTCAGGATCGTATCGATAAGTGATTGGTTCTGTAATTCCTGGGAGCGTTGTGGTAAAGAGATTGCCATAAGCGTCGTGTTCCCAGCCGAAAGTCCTCTCTTCAGAAGTTCCCTCGGCTATTGCCCTCGACTTGAGATGGCTCGCTGTATAAGATTCCTTGGCTCTATATGTTCTTAAGGATTCTCCATTAGCAATAACAGCGTTTTTCTCTAGGTTCAGATTGCCTACGGAGTCAAAGAAAAATACGGATTCAGCAAGAAGCTGTCCTTTTTTGTCTTTCTTTGTCGTTTTGACTAAACGACCCGCAGGATCAAAGATCTCCTCTGTTTGAGTCCCAACAGGGTCTGTTTGGGTCCGTTTTAGGACTTTTTGGCCCCATTCGTTGATATAGCGATCTTCGTAGTTAATTTTAGTGATCGATCCAAAAGGGTCCCGAATCTCATGAACACGCCCGAAGTCATCATAATCATACCTAACAAGGATACTCTCTTGAGCTCCGGGATAGCCAATGACCTCTTGAATTTGACCCGCATCGTTATAGATGCGGCGGCTTTTTAAAAGAACTTTCCCTTGGGTATCTTCGGTTCTTTCCTCTGTGATTCGATCCAAAAGATCATGCTCTTTGACTTCAAGAGTAAAAGTTTTAGCTGACTTCCATTTCTTGGTAGCATAAGTTCTTCCTAAAGAATCGTAAATAAACCCCCTTTTCTGAGCGTCCTTGGTCTGAGTTGCAAGACGGCCTGCTCCATCGTAGGCGTAAGTCGTTTTGTCTCCCTCAACATCCTCATGGGAGATCAGGTGAAAGGTATCGTATTCATAATAGTCTCTCTTAAAACCATCCTCTTTCCCTTTGCTTCCTCGCTCGTAATATTCTACGTGCGCAAGCCTCCCTTGGTAGTCATACTCAAAAACTCTGATGATTCCATCTTTTGCTAGATGCCGATGAAGACTGCCCTCCGGGTCATACTTAAATAGCTCTTTCGTTCCATCGGGATAAAGAATCAAGGTTGGCTGCCCACGAACCGTGTATGTTTTTTGAGTCACTTGGTTTTGAGGGTCTGTAATGCTGATGACATGATCAAATAAATCATAGCCATAAGTGCAGATGGGCCTAGTCCAAGCGCATTCATCTGTCTGAACTTCAGGATAGCTCACAGAAGCAATACGGCCGAGATCATCGGGAATATAGACTGTTTTATTGCCAAAGCGGTCTGTTTCAGAGATTTTATTCCCCGCAGCATCATAGGTATATAGAGTTTCGAAACAATGTCCTTTCCCATCTTTTTCACCTATGTAGGTTAGGCGATTTTTTAAATCGTATCGATACTCAAACGAGAGGCTGGAATTAGAATGAGTTGTTGAAGAGAGGTTTTGGTTGCCGTCATAGGTATAGCGGGCTTCATTTCCAAGAGGATCTGTTTCTAAAACGAGCAACCCTTGTTCGTAGATTTTCTTTAAAGTATAGCGATGATCTCCTTTGGCATCATGGACTGCTATTGATTTGACGTTTCCATGCGAGTCAAAGCCAAATACGCTCCTTTTTAAGAGAATCTCCTGTCCTTTTTTAGGATCTAGATACTTTTCCTCTACAACCTCAGAGGCTCCTACGTTCGGAAGCTCCTGCTTAGGGGTAATCGTTGTAATGTGTCTTTCGTGAATATTATAGGGAGAGTCAAAATCTTCTTCATCCCCATCATCGACTACAGTCTGGATGAGGGCTCCATCATCATTGTAATGATAAAACCATCTCTTCTTGATTTCTTTTTTCTCCAAGAGGAGTTTCTTGAAAAGAATTCCAGTGCCTTTTTTGTAAAACAGTTTGACAGAGCTGCCTTTAGGATCTTTTTGGCTGACAATATCCAGGTCTTTGACTCTCCGATACGAATATGTTTTGGTGTGCGATTCTTGACCTGATTCCGGAACTCCATCTTCATCTAGACGCAAGGGCTGAGAATGGGTCCCTGTTAAATTGCCATATTCTTTCTCTTCAACGATATTGCCGCTATCATCATAAGCAAAGCTTTTGAAGTAATAGGCAGCGCCGGCTCCATCTTCCACTGATGTTGTAATGATATTTCCAGCATCTTGTCTCTTACCCCAGGTTTTCTTATGAACTCTAATGAGCTCTTTACTCAAGTATTGTTCTGTTGCAGTCAGTTGCAATTGATCGTCGAATCGGTAGATAGCAATACGCGTTAAAGGTCCGTCAACTTGTGTAAATCCAGAGCCATCTTCTTCCGTAGTGTAGGTAAATCGGGTACTCGTCATGCCGCATATTCCAGCAGGGGTTGTTACTGACTCAACCTTATTTTTATTTTCTTCGTCGGAATAGTAATCGATTTGTACAAAACGTCCTTCAGGAAGGTCCTTTTTTATAAGAAGAGGACGATCATCTACAATTCGATATTGGTACTTTAAGGCAGGTTTATCAGATCGGATCACCTCCGATAAAAGAGGCTGGTCTTGCTGAAAGTGATAATCGACAGTGTTCCCATCACTGGCATCAATATGGATGACAGGGCCGTATTGAATCTTAATCCAGCTGAGAATCTTTTCCTCCGATGCATTTGTCATTTTGATCTGACAAAGAGCCGTACCCTCGTATTCATAGAAAATTTTGTTGCCGCTTGGAAGAATTTCTGTTTGAAGAAGGTACAGGTCTGAGTTAGATGGACCAGGCACATAAATTCTTTTTCCTCCAGTGCTTAAAATGAGCTCATAACAATTGCTTTGCGCATCGAAATAGAGTTGATTATTTTTCTGATTTGTCCAGGCATTAATATTGCCTCGTGCTGTATTGGCAAGTCCTAATAGACTGCCCTCTACATCGACTTTAAATAATGAACGAGCATCAGGGTTTGTTGTATTTTTCCAACCGGCATAAGTTAAAATACTTCCCTCATTCGTTCCTATAAGAATATGGGTGTAATCGAATTTTCCTTCTGCGGTCGTATAAGTTTTGGGTCGAGCTTCTTTTTGGATAGATAAAAAACAGTGGGGATGAAAACGCCAGCCACCTAAAGAAGCGCCTCCTAAGAGGGGGTCTTCGCTGCTGTAGAATCGAGAAAGAACAAGGGAGTCAGGCCCCGGTACGACAAGATCAATCTCATAATCTGTGTAATTTCCGTGGATCGTGCTGACATTTTCGATAATACTTTCTGGGTCATTCTCTCTTGCTTCTAAGTAAGCTATGTTTACGGAACTTTCCACAGCATGGGCCTGAAGAAAGAAAAAGAGAGCTAAAGTCAGATTCAATAAATAGCACATTCGTCCTCTCATTTTCATAGCAGAGGACCTACTATATCCAAAATTCACTTTTTCTGAATGTAGAATTAAGAATGTCTAAAGCTGTTTACTTTTTTCACGCTGTCTTCTGATATGCTCGCAAAATGCTCGATACCCGATTGAGTTGTGATTCCCTTGAGAACAGTGTAATTTCTCCCCATCCTGATAAATGGGATCTCCGTCGTGGCTCAGTGGTAAGGCCGCCCACAGCACTGCGCTTGTCCATTTTGTTTTGGATTTGAGCTTTTTACTGATCCATAGATCAAGAGCTGGCCAAGGACGTTCTTTTTGGGCTGCCTTGATTTGCTGACGCCTGATTGCCTCCAGTTTCATCCCAGCTTCAAATATCGCCAATTCTTGGGCAACCATGCTTTTTAACGAAGAGTCTGACTGTTCTGAGTAAAGCCAAACCAATTTCAATAAAACCTGGATAGTGTAAACGTGTTCTGGTTGGATGTTTAAATCATCAGAGGCCCAAGTGACAATCCAACTGACTCCGGACAAAGATTCGTCGGGGACTTCTAAAAAACAATGCCTAAAGATTTTCTCAAGGTCAAAGCCAGTCAATTCAGCGATAGCCTTCCCAATGGAGTGTTTTTGAACGAATTGGAGAAGCCTGGGGGGATAGTTGCTTTGAAGGTGCTAGTCATGGCGTCACCTCCATCAGGAGATTCAGTTTCTCTCCTAATTTTTCCCATGCTTGACGCATTTCAACTTCGTAACCATAACGCTGATAAACTCGTTTGATCCTGTTTTCTTCCATGTGGTTTAAATGGGGTGCAAGAGGTCGTAGGTTCGAATCCTATCACCCAGATTCTTTTATTATCAGCGATTTAAGAAAATTCTCTTATCCTAAGAAGCTCGAATTTTACCATTTGTGGCGGACATGTGGCGGATAGATCCTCGGCACTAGCTCGCCAAGAAATAATTTTTCTAAAATTGACTTTGCGCTTTTTCCTGACCTACTAGCTTGCTTGCCAAGTCAAACAAACTTAACTCCATGAGTGAGGGTTCGTCAGGCTTTTGGATTATTTTTCTAAACACTAATTTCAACGCAAAGTTACAGGAAAATCAGATTCTACTGGCAAAAGAGGAGCCAGAAGAGTGTTCGTTCGATTATTTTGAAGTGCACAAAGGTATTTTGAATCAAATCTTTCATCGAGAGATTTTGTACAAAACGATCCAATGCTCTTGAAAAAATCCCGGATAGCTTCAAAAAACAACGAAATACAAGACAAACTTTCTAACGATTCACCATCCATCTTTTGGATCTTCTCTCCATATTCAGCAAGCTTTCCATCAGCTTGGTCTTCAACAGTTAGATAAAAGCGCTTTAGAGCGTCAAGTGAATATGTAACAGAATGCATCACTTTATCAGAGCCTATAATGTTTGCAGTAACGGTTCTGCCCCCAAAAAAGGATGCAGTCCCATATGTGGGATTTTCTACACCCACAAAAGATTCAAACAAATCCAAATCACTTACAGGACACATATTTACAAAAGACATATAAACACCCTCTCTATTAATCATTTATAATATTATAACAAATATTTTAATTTAAATAAACGCCAATCATTTTAAGGTCGTATGTTTTTCATAAATAATTTATCCTTAGTAGTTTATATTATATTGAGTGACTTCTGGAATTTCAATTTAGGAAGAAATAACTAAAGACTCTTCAGGAGGCCCCCCAGAGATTTTCCCCGCCCATTCGACTATTTGAAAAAAAGGTCTAGCAAAGCCATGAAAAGAACTGGAGCTTTGCCCATTTAATTGTTAAAGACTCTTCTGATTGCGAAAAAACAATCTATCTATTACCGTTTTACATCTAAATACTTTTCCAAACCATAAAAACTGGAGATAAATGTATTACAACACCTAAATGCCATCAACATCAGGGTGAAACAAAGGGAATTTACACTTCCTGTAGCTAGGATGATTTACTCTATGCTGCAGGTCGATCCTACAAAACGTTCTACCCTAAAAGATGTTAGCCGATATTTTAGGGAAGAGATTCTCCCGATGATATAGCCACAGTGGATATTGCGCTTAAATCCGCTCTTTAGAATAAACCCCTCTTTTCTGTTTAGTTTTTTTATAGCCCTTTGTAGAGAAGAAGAAGCTTTTTGATTTATTCTTCGCTGCTCTCTCTGGCAGAATCCCTTTTTCTATTCATTTAGATTAAAATCTTGTTAAAAAAAATTTTATTCTTCAAGATTACCTGCTCTGAAAAAACAAGGAGGTTCACATGTTGATTGAGTCATTAGGTTCTGAAGAATATGATGATCTTTTCAATACTTATAGTTCCCAAGTCTCGTGGAATGAAAGAAGAATTGAAGAAGCTTGCCAAAGAGTTGAATTATTTAAAAATTTCGCGACCCCACATTCTAAACATGTTTACGAAAAAATCCTGCCGATGAGCGGGGAGGCCTCAATAGACATTTCGAAAGAACCAGGAGGACAACCAACAGCGACAATCGATATTACTCACACTTCCGAGGACGGTAACATATCGATCACGGCTCAAGGAAGCATCAACACCGATGGAGAGGTTTCTGGAAAAGCCAAAGTTGGAATAAGTTGGGACAATGATTAGCGCTTCAAAAAAATGGAGATGGCCGTTTTGGGCCATCTTCATCTTTTTCTTAATGTGCCTCTACCCTCTCATTCAGGAAAAATCACTCTGGTTTGAAATTCCCATTCATTTTTCAAAATCAGGCATACCCAAAATGAACGTGAAAATTGAAAATCAGTTGTTGCCCGTAGCGCTTGATTCAGGCGCAGCAAACTATCTATCTCTGCGCTCACATGAAATTGAAAAAATTAAGGGTAAAACCCCAAAGGGAAGCTTTAGTTCAGTAGATTTTAAAGGAAATCATTATACTTCCCCTTATTTTAAAGTTGATCGAATACAGATAGAAAAAATCAAACTATCTGAGGTTCCTGTAATTGAAGAAAACCTGTCCTTTATTTTAGAAGGGTCCATTTTAACACCACCTATTTCAAATGAGTTGAGAGAAGAAGCTTTAATGCTGTGTGGGAGAATGGGTGCCAAACTATTTGAAAGCGTCGATTTTTGGTTGCTAGACTTTCCGGCCTCAAGAATTGTTGCAATTAGGGATTTAGATGAATATAAAAAAGTTTTCCAAATTTCTTTTTCCAATTATGCAGTTTCGCCACTAGAATACTGTAATTCTCACATTGTGGTAACAATAAATACAGATCTTGGTCTTAAAAAGTTTTCCATAGATACCGGCTCAAAAATTTCTCTTCTCAATCCTCCTTCCGAATATACGAAAACCACCAATCCAATTTTAATCTCGAATGAATTTTCAATTGGAAACAAAAAATTGGGCCCCTTTAATCTCCGCATGTATCACCTTGACCCGACATTCCCTTTTGATGGGATTCTAGGGAGAGATTTTTTGATGAAACGACACATATTCTTAGATTTCAAAAACAAAAAAGCCTACGTTGAAGCTTCTTCAATATGAAGCCTTTAAGTTCTTGTCCGCTACCTCTGTACTGGACTAAAGAAGGGGGCAAGGTCACAGCCGCTAAATACTAAAACAAGAAAAAAGTAAAAGGAGGTAAGCTTCATCAACTCTCAGAATAAATAGAAGGGGAATTATTCCCCATCTATTTAGCTTCATTTTCATCATCGTGACTCACTCCAGCACTTACGCTACCAGAGCCATCCTCTAGGTTACGAATTCAATGGGCGTTTATTTTAAATACTTTCTCAACCAAGTCGAGAATTTTTTTAATGAAGTAGTTGAAGGAAAAACACGCCCTGATTCTGAAGCTGAAAATAAGCCTATTTTATCTCTAGCTAGAGAGCCAGGACGATTAGAAACAACACGATCATCGTTAATCCAATCAATAGAGACATTTTTTTTACGTCACTTTCTAACCACTTCTTGGCGGGTTTCGGCAAAAAAGAGGTAAAAAAAATACACAAAACAGAAAAAACAATTAGCGCAATTAAAATAATAAAATATTTACCTTCTATACTCATTAAACCACCCGGATATTTTGATTCAAATCAAACATACATCTCCTTGTTTTATCTATTATTTTCCTGTAAACTCGTTAGAAAATACCCCCGAGAAGTCGTGAATAAATACTCTTTCAACCCCTATAGCAAAATATTTCCCCAACTTTTCGTGAGAGAGAAGGAGCGAATTAAGGATGCATTAGGTGCGGCCAATACTATTGAACATGTGGGCAGCACCGCGGTCCCGAGCTTAGGCGGGAAAGGGATTATCGATATTGCCATTGCGGTCAATAAAGCAGATCTAGATTTAGTAACGCAGCAACTCACTCGTTTGGGGTATGAATTTAGGCCAACTTTTAGTACGAAAGATCGCTACTATTTCATAATCTACTTACCTGATCCCGAAGAAGGAACGAGAAGATATCACGTCCATTTAACATATCCAGAAAGTAATGAATGGAAAAAACTCATCGGGTTCAGAGATTATTTAAGAACTCATCCAGAGATGGCACATGAATATGCTGAAATTAAGAAAAAGGCTGCTAGTGAGGCAAATCAAGATGGAAAAAAATATAGAGCGCTCAAAGAATACTTTTTTGAAAAAGTGAGCGCCCGAATTATCTTAATACAATAGATTCTGTTATTCTTCTGGCATAGACCACAGTTGGCTTTGTTGCAATTCAGAACCATGTCGCAATAAACTTTGAGCCATGGCATCAAATTGTGATTGTGGTGATGCGTCGATAATTTTTTGAGAAACTTGTTCATCAAGTGATTTTGTACAAAACGATCCCATACACTTAAATAAATCCCGCATCGTTTCAAAAAATAATGAAACGTGAGATAATTTATCTAGGGACTCTGCATCCATCTTTTGAATTTGTATCCCAAAATCTTCAACTCCCACATCATCATCTTCAAGGGACAGAAAAAGACGTTTTAATTCATCAAAAGAATAAGTTACAGGTTTTGCAACGCCATCCTCAACGAGCAAAGCTGTAACATTTCTTCCGCCAAAACATGAGTCGGTTCCATATGTATGTTCTCGTACGCCCATAAAAGACTGAAATTGTTTTAAAGGAGTTTGCTCTTTAACTGGAATTACCACAGACATGTTATTACCTATTTTTTATTAATTACAAGTAATATTATACCAAAAATTTCACCTTAATTACACATTAATCGTCCGCACAGCAAGAAACCTATTTAATCCGCTCATTATTAGCTTCTTATGAACTCGTCGGTCTTTTGAAGAGGGCAAGGGTCTCAACGTGGTTAGTCCCCGGGAAGAGGATATAGCCGTGGGCCTCTTTGAGCTTCCAGCCTATAGAAAGAAGGTTTTGGGCGTCTCTTTTGAAGCTCTCAAAGCCGCAGCTGATATAAATCAGTTGTGGGGATTCAAGCTTGGGAAGGATGGTTGGATCGAGCCCTTTACGGGGAGGATCGACGATGATCAGATCGTAATTTGTGAAATCAGCAAGTTTTGCATCGGTGCATTGATAAGTGATGTTTGGCTTTGGAGTTTGTTGGTAGCTAAGATGGGCATATGGATTATTTTCGACGAGAGTGATTTGCTTGACTAGAGGCGAAAGGCAAAGCCCGATTGCCCCAACGCCTGCATAAAGTTCGAGGACTTTATCATTTGGCTTTACCCAAGTTTGAATTTTTTGGATCATTTTTTCAAAAAGCGGAAGGTTTGCTTGGGCAAAAGCCCCCGGATGAAAAGGGATGAGGTGATCGTTGATGGGCTGCCACAAAAAGGGCTCTCCATAGATTTGCTCCCATCTATCCGATAAGATTCGGTTCGTTGCAGATGGGTGGATATTTTGCCAAATAGAGTGCCAAAGATCGTATTTGAGGAGGCTTTTACAAAAGAGTTCTAACGATTCTGTTGTAATGAGTACGAGTTGAATCTGATTTGTGGTACGGTGGACAAAAAGCTGTATGTATCGAATTTGTCCAAGGCGTGTTGTTTCGTTGTAAGGGGAAATCTTTTGTGAGATCATTTCCTTACGGATGATTTCAACTGCACGGTTAATTGGATCGTGGTGGATCAGACAATTTGGAATAGATAGAACATCATGTGTATTTTTTTTAAACAGGCCGATTTCGGGGCCTGGACGCACGGCCAGTTTTGCCTTATAACGGGTTTGAGAAAATCCCGATGTATGAAGGAGGGGTTCGATGTCGTGCGCGCGGAAAAACTCCTTCGCATCTTGCCATACGGGCGGATTGAAAATATCTGTCAGCGTACAGCCAGAACAGAGGGGAAAATGGGGACATGTGGATGGATTGTTCATAAGCTGTTCACAAGGTGTTCAAAAGTTGTCGACAAATGTATGGGTTGTTCAAAAGTGAGGGTTTGTGAACAGGTTACTGACAAGTTATGAACCATTCTTTTCTCCTATGGGCTTCCCCTATTCTATCAACATTTCCACAGAAACAGAAGAAGAGGATTATTCTATATATAAAGATATAAATATTCCTATGTTCTTGTGATCTCGATTGGTATACTGGCAAACGTGAAAAACCTCGAAACTTTTTTCTCTTTAGAAGGATTTGCGCATAAAGCCCTTTGGCAAAAAGAAGATTTTGTCTGGTCTGCTCTGATTTCGTTAAATGAATATTTGGAAAAAAATAATCCATGCCAAATTGAAATCGAGATTCCTGAAGGTGTGTTTTTACAGAATAAAGAGCTCATTTCGATAGGAGTTGGGACGATAATTGAGCCTGGCGCTATGATCAAAGGGCCTTGCATCATTGGAAAAAATTGTTTTATTGGTCATGGCGCCTATCTTCGCGAATCTGTGATTTGTGGCGATGGATGTCATATTGGCCATAGTGCGGAACTTAAACACAGTATTTTATTAGATGGCGCCGCAGCAACTCATTTTGTCTATGTCGGTGATTGCATTTTAGGAAACTTTGTCAACTTAGGCGCTGGCGTTAAGTGTGCCAATTTACGGCTGGATCGGAGTCAGGTCACGGTGCATCTCGAGGGTGAGAAAATAGAGACTGGATTGAAAAAATTTGGCGCTATTGTGGGAGACTTTGTTCAAATCGGTTGCAACTCAGTTCTCAATCCTGGAACACTTGTTGGCCGAGAGTGTTTTTCTCATCCGCTCATGAATCTAAAAGGCTTTATCCCTAAGGGATCGCAAGTGAGCGTTAAAGGGATTGAGCCTATTGAAAAAAAACTATTAACGAAGCTTGTATGTCAATCGAACTTTTCCGCTCCCAAGTAGAAAGTGAACTACGTCTTTTTATCGAAAAGATGGGGGAAAAAAATCAACTTCGCGATGCGTGCGAGTATGCCCTTTTAAATGGCGGTAAACGGCTTCGTCCCATTTTAGTAGTGATGATAGCAGATGCGCTAGATCGTGGCTTAAATGTCATGCCAGTGGCTTTGAGCGTCGAATTTTTTCATACTGCGTCTTTGATCGCCGATGATTTGCCTTGCATGGATGATGACGATGAACGGCGCAATCATCCTTCGCTACATAAAGAGTTCGGGGAAAGTGTTGCCATATTGGCAAGTTACGCGCTCATTGCCGAAGGTTATGGCGGGATTTATCGAAATAGTAAAATGAATCCCGATGCGGATGCGATGTTATGTTTAGAGGCGGCGACCCGTTGTGCTGGGATTGCTGGTGCGACTAATGGGCAGTTTCTCGATCTTTACCCACCAGATGAGAGCTTAGAGACGGTCAAAAAGATCTTATACCAAAAGACTGTTACTCTTTTTGAGATCTCATTTATTTTTGGTTGGATTTTTGGGGGTGGCAACTCAGATCGCTTGGAAGAGGTAAAGCTATGCGCTTACCATCTGGGGATGGCGTTTCAGATTGCCGATGATCTAATCGATGGCGTGCAAGACGTGGGGACGATCAACATTGCAGCTGCTTGTGGTAGAGAGGAGGCGTTTCGTCTTTTTCAAGAGGAGATCTCTTTATTTACAGAAAGTTTGAAGAGCTTAGGACTTTGGACAAAGTCTTTTCAAGAAGTGGTTCGATTTTTAAAAGAGTATGGGACAGCGCCGAGCGCTGCCCCTTGAGATTAAACTTCTGCGGGAGCCTCTACAGGCTTTTGTTTTTTTGCATTGAGCTTTTCGTGGATCGCTTTTTCGATCTCTTCCGCAATTTTTTTGTTATTTTTTAACTCTTCACGAGCCGATTCGCGCCCTTGTCCTAGGCGGTGCGTTTGGTAACTAAACCACGTCCCTTTCTTATCGATAACGCCACATTCAACGCCAACGTCGATGAGTGATCCAACGTGTGAGATACCTTCATTGAAAATGATGTCAAATTCAGCCACCTGAAAGGGAGGCGCGCATTTGTTTTTTACAACTTTTACTTTAACGCGCGAGCCGATATCTGTCGGGCTGTCATTTACTTTAATTCCAGCCATGCGACGGATATCCATGCGGATAGACGCATAGAACTTAAGAGCTCTACCGCCAGTTGTCGTTTCGGGATTTCCAAACATCACACCAATTTTTTCGCGGATTTGGTTGATGAAGATTGCACATGTATTGCTGCGTGCAAGTGTTGCTGTTAGTTTACGCAAAGCCTGTGACATCATTCTCGCTTGAAGTCCCATAAATTGATCGCCAATTTCCCCCTCGAGCTCCGATTTCGGAACGAGCGCTGCAACAGAGTCGATCACAATGACATCAACTGCGTTTGAGCGAGCGAGCATTTCTGCGATGTTGAGTGCTTCTTCGCCATTATCTGGTTGCGAAATCATTAGATCATCGATGTTTACGCCGATTCTCGCAGCGTAAGCGGGATCTAATGCATGTTCAGCGTCGATGTAGGCTGCAAGGCCCCCATTT
Source organism: Chlamydiae bacterium CG10_big_fil_rev_8_21_14_0_10_42_34 (assembly GCA_002773795.1). GTDB lineage: Bacteria > Chlamydiota > Chlamydiia > Chlamydiales > SM23-39 > REEB52. The sequence continues at coordinate 19,644 of PFAD01000014.1, forward strand.
TTTTGGGCGCTTGCGACGATGTGAGTGGCAAGTGTGGATTTACCAGAAGACTCTGGTCCAAAAATTTCGACGATACGGCCGCGAGGAATCCCTCCTATGCCGAGTGCGATGTCAAGTGCGATGGCTCCTGTTTTGATGACGCTCATGCCGTGTGCGGCAGAGTGTTTTCCAAGCGTCATGATGGCTCCGTCTCCAAATTGTTTTTGGATGTGGGAAATGGCAAGTTCTAGGGCTTTTTTCTTCCCTGTATCGGGTTGTTGACTCATGGTTTCCTCCTTAAGAAATGTATGAATATAAGAATGAAATCTATTTTTCTTCTCGTCAAGGCAGAAATAAATGTTGAGATTTGGTTCAATGCGAAAAAAGGGGAAAAATGATCTTAGCTGGCGACATCGGAGGAACAAATACTCGGCTTGCTCTTTTCGAAAACGGGAAGATGCTTGGTGAGGAAAAAAAATTTCCAAGCGCAAAATATAAGTGTTTGGAAGATATTTGTTCTGAATTTTTACAAGATAAGCAGGTGCTCAAGGCCTGTTTTGGTGTTGCAGGTCCTGTTCGAGACGGAAAAAGCAAAATCACAAATCTCCCTTGGAATATCGATGCCGCACACATTAGCCAAACGTTAAAAATCCCCAAAGTTCACTTGTTGAACGATCTGGAAGCAAACGCGTATGGCTTAAAGATGTTGCAAAAAGGGGAGCTATTTTTGTTGCATGAAGGGGTCCATCAAAAAGGGAATCAAGCCTTAATTGCTGCAGGAACCGGATTGGGTGAGGCTGGGTTATTTTGGGATGGAAATGAGCATCGCCCTTTTGCCTGTGAAGGGGGACACGCCGACTTTGCTCCACGAAATGCTCTTGAAATTGAGCTTTTGGTCTATCTGATGAAGCAGTTTGGAACCGTTTCATATGAAAGGGTTTTATCAGGACCGGGTATACATTCTCTCTTCCAATTTTTGATCGATACAGGTAGAGAGGTGTTATCGCCCGCTCTCAAAGCCGAGATGGAAAAACGTAATCCTGTTGAAGTGATTTCTGAGTGGGGATGTCAAAACAAGGATAAGGCATGTGTTCATGCGATTGAATGGTTTGTATCTTTGTATGGAGCAGAAGCAGGCAATATGGCTTTAAAATTTCTTTCTTTGGGTGGATTTTATATCGGTGGAGGGATTGCTCCGCGGATTATCTCCAAAATTAAGGAAGGGGCATTTCATGCCTCTTTTCTGAATAAAGGAAGATTCAAAGATCTTTTGGAAACGATCCCGATTTGGATCGTTTTGAACGATAATGCTGCGCTTCTCGGCGCTGCAAATTATGCGGAGTCTTATGAATCCTGAGTCTAAGCGTTTAGAAGAACATAAAAAAACAGACTTTTCAAAAGAAGTACCTGTATGGGAAAAATGGGGACCTTATGTTTCTGAAAGAGGCTGGGGAAGCGTTCGCGAAGATTACAGCGCAGATGGGGATGCTTGGAACTATTTTACCCATGACCAAGCGCGTATGCGTACATATCGCAGATGTGAAGATGGAATCGCAGGGATTTCAGACCGGTTTCAAGTTCTCCTTTTTGCTCCCGCTTTTTGGAATGGAGCCGATCCAATTTTAAAAGAGAGGCTTTTTGGGGTAAATTGTTACGAGGGCAATCACGGAGAAGATGTTAAAGAACTTTATTATCATCTCGATGCAACGCCAACTCACAGCTATTTGAAGTATCTCTACAAATACCCTCACGCAGCCTATCCGTATGACAAGTTAGTTTCTGAAAATCAGCACCGAAGCGCTGCGAAACGGGAGTTTGAGATCATCGATACGGGCCTTTTTGATGAAGATCGCTATTTTGATATTTTTATCGAGTATGCGAAAGACGGTCCTGAAGATATTTGTATAAAAATTGAGGCGTTTAACCGCGGACCTGAAGCAGCTCCTTTGCATATTTTACCCCACCTTTGGTTTCGGAATAAGTGGTCTTGGGGAAAGCAAAGAATAGGCGTTCCTGAAATATCTTTGGAAAAAGGGGATGAACTTTGTTTGGTTGCTGAAGAAAAGGATCTTAAATCGCCTAGATACCTCCTTTTTGACTACTATTTAGGAACGCGTTATCTCTACGCAACAGCTGGCGCAGAGCCCCTTTTTACACACAATGACAGCAATATGAAGGCCCTTTGGAATCAACCGAATGAAACGCCTTACGTCAAGGATGCTTTTCACCGCTATGTGATTCAGGGAGAAAAGGAAGCGGTTAATCCGGAGCGCATCGGGACAAAGTCGGCACTTCACTACTTTTTTCCTCAAGTTCCAGCTAAACAAAGCGTTACAGTCTATTTGCGCCTGACTGATACAAAGAAGAAAAATGCATTAAAGAACATTGAATCAGTGATTGCCGATAGAAAAAAAGAGGCAGATCAGTTTTATCAAGCAATTCACCCGAAATCTGCGAGCGAAGATGAAAAATTAGTTCAAAGGCAAGCTCTAGCGGGAATGATCTGGAATAAGCAAATCTATATCTATGATGTAGGGACATGGTTGCAAGGTGATAATCCTGATGCTTTACCGCCTGAGTCTCATAGGTGGATCCGCAATTTTCACTGGCGGCATATTGTCTCTTATCGCATTTTTTCAATGCCTGATAAGTGGGAGTTTCCTTGGTTTGCTGCGTGGGATTTAACGTTTCATGCGCTCGCATTTTCTCTCGTCGATCTCCATTTTGCAAAAAATCAATTGTGGCTTTTGCTATTTGATCAATTTCAACATCCAAATGGAGCCATTCCTGCCTATGAGTGGGAATTTAGCGATGTGAATCCCCCAGTTCAAGCTTGGGCCGTTTTGAAATTGTTTGAATATGAAAAAAGGGAATTGGGTATTGAAGATTACCCTTACTTAGAAAAGTGTTTTCATAAACTTCTTCTCAACTTTTCATGGTGGGTAAACAAAGTTGACAGTCTTGGAAATAACATATTTGAGGGGGGATTTTTGGGAATGGATAACATTGCTTTTGTTGATCGCTCCCAAAAAATGCCTGCTGGAATTTTAGTGGATGAAGCAGATGGTGCTGGATGGATTTCTCTTTTTTGTCTAAATCTAATGCGAATTGCCCTTACGTTAGCGAAGAAAAATCCAATTTATGAAGGATTAGGCATAAAGTTTTTCCAACACTTTATTTTTGTAACAGCGTCTATGAGGAAAGGGTATTGGCGCTCTTACGATATGTGGAATAAAGAAGATGGCTTTTTTTACAGTCATATGCGCTATCCCGATGGCCATACCGAAGAAATTAAAATCCGCTCACTCGTTGGTATTGTCCCCTTTTTCGCTTGTGATTTTTGGGATGAAGACGAGCTTAAACAGTTCCCCCATTTTTATAACTCATATGAGTGGATGGTAGAAAAACGGGCAGATTTAGTCTCAAAGTGCATTCAGAAAGTCCCTCATGATACAGGGTCACACCATCTATTTGGCCTAATGACCGCAGAAGAAATTCAAAAGTTTTTGAAAAATATTTGGGATCCGAATGAATTTCGTTCAGATTATGGCTTGAGAAGTCTTTCTAAATACCATGAAAAGAATCCGGCAAAGATGCACGGCAATAGTTTAGGTTATGAACCGGGAGAATCAACTGAGAGGGTAAAAGGGGGCAATTCAAATTGGCGTGGTCCTATTTGGTTTCCTCTTAATTTCTTGCTGATTGATACGTTGGCGCGGCTTGGAAAGGTGTTTAAAAATGACATGTTAATACAAGTTGGAGATGAGCCTGCCGTGAATTTAAACCAGATGGCTGAATCCTTTTCAGATCGTTTGATCGATATCTTTAAAAAAGATGAGAAAGGAAACAGGCCTGTCTTTGGCGATTACGAAAAATTTCAAAAAGATCCCCATTTTAAGGATTTCATCTTCTTTCATGAACATTTCCACGGGGATAATGGACGCGGTCTCGGAGCTTCACACCAAAATGGGTGGACAGGTCTTGTTGCAAATCTCATTAAAGATATACACAAATAAACTCAAAAATCGAGTTTTGTTGAAAGGTTCAGCCCTTGAATATAGAGATTTCCATTTGGTAATCTACTATTTCCCGTCATCACGTGATCTTGGAAATGGCGAAACATATTTTGGTTAAAAAATACTTGGAATTCATAGGTTGCACTGAAGTCTAAATGCCAGTTGTTGCAATCTAAGTAAGTGCTCCACCCAAGACCTAGCTGAAGATCTAAATGAGGCTTGACTACAGTGATATTTTTCTGTTTGATCTTGATATTGTCTACAGGAGAAAATGGCAAAATACTATCAAAAGAGAGTCCAGAATAGTTTGTAACAAGGAGATCTGCTTCTGCGCGGCCAAGAGCTTTAAAACCAGAAGCGATTTTCCATTCCGTATCAACACCCGTTTTCGCTCCAAGTCCCCAAGAATGATATTTAACGGTTACTACACTTGAGACAAACGTAGGCCCCAACGTTGAGATGATCTTTGCGTTTTGACGGATCCAAGCAGCTCTAGTTCCAAAGAAGGGGCGTATAATGAAGTTTTTGCCCACATATCCCCATCTTCCTAAATCAAGATCGCCAATATCAATCTTCAAATTCCAATTCTCATGATCATTCGTTAAATAACTTTGGGCTGTTGGATGTTGCCATATTGAGTATAACTCTCCATTGGGTAACACCTTTACGCTTTGATTTTGATTGCAATGAAACCATGTGTATTCAGCATATAAATCCCAATGATCATAGTCAAAATAGCTACCTATGCCCAGTTTGAATCCAGGCTTATAGTCGAAGTCCATATTGACCATCATCCCATTTAGTATTGGGGGGGGTGTTTTGCTGGAAAATACGATTTCCATATTCTCTTGAACAGGCTGCCAATAAATGAAGCTTGCATCTAGATAAAGGTTCCAAGAGTACCGTATTTGAGGGCAAGCAGGATAGTTGTATCCTGTAATGAGCAAAGGGGGCTCCTGCGTTGACTGAGATGAATCTTCGTTGCAATTCTGAGCTATTTTTGGAGAGCAAGTAAGCTTTGATGCGCAATGATCTTGGGCAAAAAGCAACTGCGTGGTGATAAGCAAAGAGGTAATGGTTTTATCTAACGCCAATATTTACATCGCAAGAGTTAAGATCATTCGATAAGTAGAAATGGGCAAAGCTACAGTTACTTTGTAGCTTGCCCAATATCGATTAGTACTCGAGTTTGGCTGTGAGAGTCAAACCTTGCAGATACAAGTTGCCATTTGGCAATCGGCTGCTTGCAGTCATTTGATCGTCGTTGAAGTGGCGAAACATGTTTTGGTCAAAGAACACCTGGAACTCATAGGTTGCAGCAAAATCTAAATACCAGTTGTTGCAATCAAGATAAGTGCTCCAGCCAAGGCCGAGCTCTAGATCTAAGTGTGGTTTTACAGCATAGACACTTTTTTGCTTGATGAAGATGTCATTTGCTGGTGTGAACGGCAATAGGCTCCGATAAGAAAGACCTGTGTAGTTTGTAAAGAGAAGATCTGCTTCTGCATTCCCAATGACTCTAAAACCTGAGCCGATCATCCAATTTGTATCAACTCCCGTTTTAGCTCCGAGTCCCCATGAATGTGATTTAACAGTAATATTACTTGTATTTAGTGTGCTTACCATCCCGATCACAGAAACATCTTGTCTGATCCAGGCGCCTCTTGCACCGATGTTAGGACGAATCGTAAAGTTCTTTCCAACGTATTGCCATCTTCCTAAATCAACATCAGCAAGATCCACTTTTAAGTTCCACTTCTCGGTTAGCTTTGTAAAGCTACCAGCGGCAAATGGGTGTTGCCATGTGGAAAGTAGAACGCCACCTGTTAGGTTTTCTGTGTTTTTACTTTGATTGGAGTGAAACCAGGTGTACTCGGCACTCAGATCCCAATTATCGTAGTCAAAATAGCCGCCCATAGCAATTTTAAAGCCTGGCTTATAGTCAAAAGCCATATTAACCATGGATCCGTTGATTTCAGTTCCAGACAAAGAGTTGGAAAGAGCTAGCTCCATATTTTCTTGTATGGGCTGCCAGTAGACGAAACTCGCATCTACATAAAGATCCCAAGAACACTTCGTTTGAGGGCGCGCAGAGTAATTATAGGCTGCATTGAGTACGGGAGTTTCCCAAGCTGGGCAGCATGGATCTTGTTCGCAAA
>PFAD01000006.1 GCA_002773795.1 Chlamydiae bacterium CG10_big_fil_rev_8_21_14_0_10_42_34
AAGAGCAACCCAAGTTTCAGAAATTCCATGCCACCCACCAGAAAGCCAAAAGAAAATCATCAGAAGAGCAATCCCCCCAGTTTTTAACCCTTCATGACTTAATGAAGAGGGAAAACCAATTGCTTTGCCAATTGTTTTGCTTTTCAAAGGAAAAAAAAGAACAAGCAGAAAAAAGACGAAAGCCAAAATGAGAATAACCAACGGAATCGCAATATACATCCATCCTATAAAATCAATATTGATTCCATATTCATTTAAAATACCTAAGGCAATCGCATTTGGAGGAGATCCTATCGGAGTTCCCATCCCTCCAATGTTGCATCCAAAAGCAATTGCTAAGGGAAGAGACTTCCGTAAAGAGTCCTCTTTAGCGAGATTTTGGAAAAGAGGCTTACAAACCGCTAACATCATCGCGGCAGCTGCCGTATTTGAAATCCACAGTGAAAAAAATGCGCTCGTGAAAAGGATACCCCCCAAAACAGCATAGGAACCATCTCCCACTAAATACATCATTTTTGATAAGACAAATTCATCAACTCGATGTTTCCTTAAAGCTGCCGCAAGGACAAATCCCCCAAAAAAAAGTAAAATAAGAGGGTTGGAAAAACTAGAGAAAAATAGCTCGTACTGCCTCACACCTTCAGAATCAATGAAAAAAAACGAGAGAAAAACAATAACCAATAAAGAGGTTGCATACAGTGGTGCAGCCTCAAATGCCCAGAAAAAAACCGCAAAAACAAACACTGAAATAACACGTTTTCCTACTTCTGAAATCTCTGGAGGAAGAAGAAAATACGTAAGAAATGATAAAATAAGAAAAAAAAGGGGTAGCCATTTTCTATTTATAATCATAAATCTCATAAAATTTTTTCACTTTCTTCGTTTCGCTATTTTTCTCTATACTCTTTACACTTATTTTCTGAAAGAAATCACTTCTTAAAACATTTTTCTTATCTATTTTTGCAAAAAAATCTTGCGCGAATTCAAAAAAGATTTTACACCAACTAGTAGAAGATTTGGAAATGAACCATTCCTAATCGGTGAAAACAAGGAAAGAAATATGGCAGTCAAAAGAAAAGCAAAAAAAGTTGCTAAAGCAAGAAGCAAAACTAAAGCTAAAGCAAAACCGAAAGTAAAAAAAGCAGCTAGACCAAAAACAAAAAGAACATCGGGATTGACTCAGCTCAACTACTCGCTGTCTCCAGCGCTTGCAGAGATCGTAGGTGCAAAAAAATCAACACGTCCTCAAGTTGTAAAAAAATTGTGGGTCTACATTAAAGCCAAAAAACTCCAAGATGCTAAAAACAAGCGCCTCATTTGCCCAGACAAAAAGCTTGCTGAAGTATTGGGCAGCAAACCAATCGATATGCTTAAAATGGCAGGAGCCATCAGCAAGCATCTTAAGAAAATTTAAGTTGTTTCTCTCTTAAAGAAACTGGCCGAGATGAAAATCTCGGTCTTTTTTTTGTCCAAAAAAAAACCCCCACTTCTATTCAGTGAGGGCTATCGATAAATAACTAATCAAGACAACAATTACAGAACTTCGGCTGCAATTGATGCGAGCTCTGAGCGCTCTGTCCTTTCTAAGAACATATGACCATAAATCGCATGTTTCTTGAAGCGGTTGACAATGTAAGTCAAACCGTTTGAATCTTGATCAAGATAAGGATTATCAATCTGAGTTGCATCACCCGTTAAGATGACTTTTGTCCCCTTACCCGCTCTGGATATAATCGTCTTGACTTCATGCGGCGTTAAGTTTTGCGCCTCATCGATGATCATATACATCTTTGGTAAAGATCTTCCCCGAATATAGGTGACAGCTTCCATTTCGATTTTCTTACTTTCCATAATAAACTCTAACGTAGCAGCTCCATTGCCTTCACCACTTGTTGTGGAGCAAAGAAACTCTAAGTTATCATAAATTGGCTGCATCCAATGATAGAGCTTTTCCTCTTTTGTCCCAGGAAGATATCCGATATCTTTACCAAGCGGTACAATCGGTCTTGAGATCAAAATTCGAGAATACGTGTTTTCATCAAACACTTTGCGCATCCCACAAGCTAACGCCATTAACGTTTTGCCAGTACCAGCTGGACCAATTAAGGTAACCAATTGGATATCATCTCGCATGAGTAGATCAATGGCACAACGCTGCTCTACGTTGAGAGGCTGAATCCCCCAAATATCTCGAGTAATTGGAAGAAGTGGCTCTAATTTGTTTAACTTAGTGCTATACTTACAAACAGCTGACGATTTTTCAGGCGATGCTAAAAGAGCATATTCATTCGGACGGAAATTTCCATCAGTTACAGGTACAGTTCCATCTTTGTAAAAAAGATCGATATCTCTTTTCTGCACTTCTAACTTCCGAAACCCTTTATAGATCTCTTGGTAAGATGCCTTGAGATTTTCGTAGTCCTCTGACTCCAAATCCATCGCTTCTGCTTTGACCCGAGTGACAAAGTCCTTCGAAACAATAACAACAGATTCACCTTTAGATTTTAAAAGATAGGCAATGAGTAGAAATTTGTTTGAGCTCCGATCCATGGGTAGAGGAAAGCCCTCAACCCTTTCTGGCTTGGCATCTAAATAGATCCGAACCTTAGGTCCCTCTGGTATGACGATCCCTTTATGCAAGTCTCCCGTCTTATCAGCCTTTAATGAGTCGATATACCGAATCACTTCCCGAGAATTTTTTCCAGATTCGTCTGAATAGCGTTTCAAACTATCTAGTTCCTCAAGAACTGTAAGCGGTATCACCACATCATTATCTTGAAATTTCTGGATCGCTGTTGGATCGTGAATGAGTACATTCGTATCAATTACAAAAGTTTTTCGAGACACTTTTTTTCCCTCTGAGAGACCTTCTTCATTGTTTCGGTTTGGCTTTTGAGCCACTATCATCAGACACCTCTATTAATATTCTTTCTTAAAAAAATTTAGATTCTGCGTGCCCATCTACCAAGCAACTTGTCTGGCTATTCTGTAGATGCTCACTCGGGCGAGCCAACCTCCTTTGCACCAAATTTCACCTTATAGGACTTCATGCCAACGATTGCAAGAATTTGTTTTACACTACTAATAGTCAGTATGTTGCACACATCATAAGCAGACAGGCGGTCAGACTGCTAATTCCTGCTTGACGAATCGGAAGGGGTCAGGTATAATAAAACTAAAATTATGAGTGGATAGTTATGAAGATCACATCCAATATATTAAGCATACCTCCTTATATTTCAACAACTTGGAATAACATCTCATCTCTTCACGTCCGAGAAGAGAGGGGCTCTTATACCCTTATCGTCCTCCTCCAAAATGGGGTTCAAGCAGAGGTTCCAAGACTTGATAAAAGGACAGTCACTGAGATTTTTGAGGCGCACGCAAGATCAGCTGAAGAGAGCGTAGCATCCAAAACTTCGAGCCCCTCTGAAGGCCCCCTAAACTTAAGCCTTCTCACAAACTCTGACAATCCATTTACATCTCTCGGAGCTTCGATGGAGCACAACCCTGAACAAGCAGGGCTCCCCCCTCTTCCTCCTGCGATTTTGAAAAAAATCACGATGGTTGCTCGCGCGTTTGGTTTGGATGATACATCCCAACTTGCAAAAGCAGAGCCTCACTGCAACTGTGTGTATTGCCAAGTCATTAGATCGCTCCAGGGTTTAGACCCCGCCGAAGAACTTATCGAAGAAGTAAGCGATGAAGACCTAAAATTTAAAAACTGGGAAGTTGCGCAAACAGATAAAAAACTCTACATTGTTACAAATCTATTAGACAAAAACGAACAGTATAACGTCTTTCTTGGCGAGCCTCTTGGCTGTACATGTGGATCCAAAAACTGCGAACATATCCGCGCAGTTTTAGACACCTAGAGACAAATTCTCGGCTACATTCAAACTACTCAGTTTACCGAATGTAGCCGCTCATTAATAATTGAATTCACAAAAAACTTGCCGTATATACACTTTAGCGAATAGTATTTTGCTTAACTGTGTTTGGAGTATCATCATGTTGTCACGCGTAATTTGTCTTCTCTCAATTGCTACATTTAGTTTTGCACCACCTATAGAGGCTGCACAAACTTCAGGGAAAAAAGCGGAAAGCTTTAAACCGTTTACCGGGAAAATCACTGCAAACAAAGTGCGCATCCGAGCCAAGGGCGATCTCGACAGTCCAATCGTGCGTCAAATGAATAAAAACGACATGCTACTCGTTGTCGGCGAAGATGGGGATTTTTTTGCAATTGAACCACTCAAAGACACTAAAGCGTACATCTTCCGAAGCTACATTCTCGACAATATTGTAGAAGCAAACAGAGTTAACGTCCGATTAGAGCCGCATATCGACGCCCCCATTATCGGACAACTACAGGCGGGTGACAAAGTCGAAGGGACAGTCTGCTCAATCAACCATAAATGGCTTGAAATTGCCCCCCCAAAAACAAGTCGCTTTTACGTTGCAAAAGATTACGTTGCGCAAGCAGGTGGACCTGAGCTCTTAGCTCAAATAGAGAGAAAAAAACACCAAGTTGAAGAGCTTTTGACCTCTGCATATATAAATGCCGAAGCTGAGTGCAAAAAAAACTACGAAGAGATGGCGCCTCAACACGCAATCGAGCAGTTTCAGGCGATCATCCGCAATTACTCTGAATTTCCCGATGCAATCACTCAAGCAAAAGAGGGACTCTCTCTATTAAAAGAGACCTACATTAACAAAAAAATTGCCTTTCTCGAATCTAAAGCAGATCTATCTTCAACAGCTAAAGAAGAATTAAGAGCGAAACACATTGCCGAATCCCCAGAACTCTATGAACAAGGCGTTGCAAAAGTTGACCCAACGATCTGGAGCAAAAGAAGTCAGAAAAAAGACAATCTCGGCTTTTGGGATACACTTGAAGAATCGCTTTATTTAAGCTGGACCGCTTTCCACGCTGGCAAAACGTTTGATGACTACTATTACGAGCAAAAAGCAAATGCATCTGTGTTAACAGGTACAATTGAGCGCTATACATATGATGTGCGAAATAAGCCAGGCGACTTCATTCTCCGTGGAGTTGAAGATGCACCTGTTGCGTATCTGTACAGCACACAAATTGATCTCGATCAGTTCGCAGGAAAAACTGTGACTCTCTTGGCAGCGCCAAGACCGAACAATCACTTTGCATTCCCTGCCTACTACGTCTTTAGCGTAGAATAGATCCCATCTTAGATCGCGGGGAAATCACCTCCCCGCGCTCCCTTTTCTCCTACAGGAAACAGCGCCATGGAACTTAGACAGTGGGCAATACGTATTTTGTCCGCCGACACCTTAGAAGAAAAACTCTTTTGCCCCGACCATCTATCCGATGACTCGCCTGGCGAGCCGCTAACCTTCAACGAGCCCATCAGACCCATTGGCATGGGGTTTAATAAACGGACAAAAGAGCAAAAACTCCCCCATTTTCAAAACCTAAACAGCGAAGATAATCGAGCCGTTTGTCTTCACCGCTTTGCCGGGCACGAATTATTGGCAGTTGAGATCATGGCTCATGCACTTACCGCCTTTCCAGATGCCCCCAAAGCATTTCGAAAAGGAATTGCCCATACGTTGAAAGAAGAGCAAGGACACGTATTGCTCTACATGAAAAGGATGGAGGAAATGGGTCTTAAATTTGGCGAGCTTCCCCTCTTTAAGCATTTTTGGAACCATGTCCCCTATCTTACCTCACCCATAAGATATGTCAGTGTAATGAGCCTCACCTTCGAGATGGCCAATCTTGACTTTGCCCCCTTATATGGAAGATCTTTTGCTGGATTCGGCGATAACAAGAGCGCAACCCTCATGGCCCAAATCCTTAAAGATGAGATTAATCACGTCTCCTTTGGCTATAGTTGGCTCAATAAATTCAAAGGGGAAAATAGCGCTTGGGATAGTTGGATCTCAAGCCTACATCCAAAACTTAGCCCAAAACGAGCCAAAGGCTTTACCGTTTTTGAAGAAAATCGGAAAAAAGCATCTATTCCCGACGAATGGATTGAAAAGATCAAGCTTCTATAGTACAATTGTTCTCCTAATTATGGAGAATTTTTAATGTTAAAAAACATTTTATCCTGTCTCTCTAAAAAAGAATCAGATAATTCACAAGAAATAATAAAATCATACCAAAATCATGCAGATTATCTGATTAAGAACATAGATGCTTTATCAATCCCCAAAATATTAGCAAAAAAAATCGAACTTGAAGAAGATTATCTAAAATTACAAAAATCGGGAAGTTTATCTGTAGAGACTCTATATCAATTCTCTAAAATTACGAATTTAGTAGCAAAAAGGCTAAAGCCTTAGATTTCATCTACAAGCTGAACTTCGCGGGCTTTTTTCTCAACACCTTGTAATTCGGGGAGCTCTTTGAGCAAAGAGCCACTCTCTTTAAGCTTTTTTGCGCTTACTAAAACTCTCGATTCTAAAGACGCCACACTTTGGTTGTAGCTATCCACAGCCGTGTTTAAGGACCTACCCACCCTATTCCAATGATCACAGACTATTCCGATCCGATCATAGAGCTCTTGTCCAACTCGAGCAATTTCTCGCGCACTTTTAGAAAGACTCTCTTGCTTCCACCCATGGGCTACGGCTCTTAAGATCGCAATTAGCGTAGTAGGTGTTGCAATAATGATGTTTTGATCCGCCCCAATTTCAATCAGCGTTGGATCTGCCTGAAGCGCTGCACTAAAAAAAGCCTCTGCAGGCAAGAATAGAACTACATATTCTGGATCTGTATCGACCTCTTTCCAATATTGTTTAGAAGAAAGATCCTTCATATGCTTGCGAAGCGCTACCGCATGTTCTTGGAGCTTTTTCTTTCTCAATGTCTCATCGCCCGCATCTGCTGCATCGAGATAGGCGTTAAGTGGTGTTTTCGCATCGATAGCAATGCATCTTTGCCCTGGAAGGCGGACAATAACATCGGGTCTCAAGGCCCCTTTTTCTGATCCAAAGGTTTTTTGCTCATAAAAATCGCAATGATTGATCATTCCAGCAAGCTCGACGACACGTTTGAGGTGCACCTCTCCCCACGAGCCCCGAATTTGCGGCGAACGCAATGCTTGAACAAGACGAGTTGTTTCAGTCCGAAGCTCTTTTTCTGAAAGGACAAGACTTTCGATCTGTTTAGACAAGGCGCCATAGGCCCCAACGCGCACTTTTTCAAGTTCTCTTTGATGTTCTCCCAAGGACTTCATCGATTCTCGAAGTGGCTGCATAGTCGCATCGGCAAGATTTAAAAACTGCTTGCCACTTTGCTCTAACACATCAAAGGAGAGCGCTTTAAACGAATCTTGCATCTGCTTTTGGGTCATTTCGACTTTTTTTTGCATCGAATACCAAAGAGCACCAAATCCTCCGAACAAAACTAATATGGCTAAAAATGTCATTCGCTATCAAAGTCATCGGGTTCAGGCTCAAAATCTTCCAAGGTCTTCGACTTTTTCCCGGCAAGGAGGCGAATACAAGACAAAGTAAGAGCCAAAAGAACATAACTCCAAGAAAATAGAACCAAAATCTCAGCAAAGAAGTAGAGGATCCCATAGAGGACGAAGACAGCCACTACAACGGATAAAAATGCGAGATGAAACGAAGGGATCTTAAAATGTAACACTTTCATACTTGGGAATTTCAACCTACAGACCATTAGGTATCCCAAAATAATCATGATGCTCGACAAGATAATCGCCCGATTCTGATTCGAAAGATCGACCCATTTTTGAAAAAATGGAGAAAGGAAAAATAGGTTCGCTGAAACAGCAGCCGCGGCAGCAGATGGGATTGGAAGCCCTGTAAAATTCTTCTTCTGCGCGGCTTGTAGCTCTACATTCCCCTTAGCTTCAGAAGATTTCACACTAAATCTGACAAGGCGCAGTACCCCGCAAAGAGAGAAGACCATAGCACCTGTTGCTCCGAAAAAAGAAAGAAAACTCCCCTGCTCTAAACAAAGCATTTTCAACATAAGAACAGACGGCGCTACACCAAATGAAATCGCATCTGCCAAAGAATCAAAGACAAAACCGAATTCACTCTCGGCATGAATCGCTCGAGCAAGAGCGCCATCAACAAAATCGGCAAAGGCCGCAACCAACAGCAATATCGCCGAAGTCCTTACAACTTCGTAGTCTCCGCAACCAGGCTCCAACATATTGATCTTAAAAATCACAAATAATCCGCAGGCAAGACCAAACGCTGTGACAATATTTGGAACTAAATAGACTCGTTTCATATCTTCAAAATACCATATCCAAAGATTCTGGAGCAATTTTATAAAAATCGCCTTCAAAGAGCTTAAAAATTCACCCGTTCTACAACTTCTCTATGGAGCAAAAAATTTTCTTTTTATTTTATAGACACGAAAGTGCAAACTACAATATATAGTGTATAGAAGGTGGCACGGTCTACTAGATATGGTAGATGCAGCCGAAATAGATAAAATAAAGGAAAGCCCTTAAAAGGGGTTTTTTTCATTTAAATACATCTTAGTTAAGGGCGATTATGAAAAGACAAACAACTCATGATACAACGACCTCATTTTTAGAAGAGGCTCCAAAATCTGGTGGCTCTAAAAAAGGGGCGGCTAAAGAACTTCAGTTTACAGTCGTAAAGCGCAACGGAACTTTGGTCCCTTTCCGCAGAGACCGGATTCTCCATGCAATTGAATCGGCATTTCGCGATACAAAACAAAATGAAGCGCTAGACTCTGAGCAGCAACAAATTGTGAGCCGTATTACAGATATCGTCGTAAAGCAGGTCCTAGGTCTTGCTACGAAAGGAGCCTGCTTAACTGTTGAAGGGATCCAAGATGTTGTAGAAGTATGTCTCATGAAAAATGGACACCACGACGTAGCCCGCGACTATATTATCTATAGAGACAGCCGCAAAGCAAAGCGCGAAGGCTCTCCACAAAACCTCAAAATTTACAGAAAAGACAAAACAACGCCCACCCGCTTCAATCCAATGAGAATTGCATCTTCTATTGAACGGGCCTTCCGTAGAGCGCGTAAAATTGAAGAACAAACAACGGATGAAGTAATCGCTGCCGTAAATATCCTCACACAAAAAATTGTTGGTGAAGTAGCAGATCTTGCGGCCAAAGGAGATCTACTCTATATCGATATGATCGAAGACCGCATCGAAAGAGAGTTAATGGGTGAAAAGTATTTTGATGTTGCGAAAAACTACATCCTCTATCGAGCGATAAAAACACAAAGCGAAGAGCCGCTACATTCGACCCATGATGAAAATGCACCTGTAAGACAGTTTGAAATCACCACACTCGATAGCGGAAAAATCACCATTACAGAAGTCATGCTCCGCAATAAACTTGCCTATGCATGTAGAGGACTTGAAAATCTCGTTTCTGTCGATCAGTTATTAGAGACGGCTATCTCTCAATTTTATGTTGGGATGAAAGAGCAAGAAGTGGATCTTGCCAACATTTTTTCTGCCAAATCAAAGATTGAAATTGAGCCTGCCTATTCACAGGTTGCATCTCGCCTCCTCTTGGATGTCCTTTATCGAGAAACAATGGGCCTTCCTGCTTCCGATTCGACTTTGCCGAAAGCACATAAGCTCTATTTCAAAAAGTACATTAAAGAGGCGATCAATCACGAGAGAATTTCACCCAAATTGCTCGATTTCGATCTCGATGAGCTCGCATCCGCAATGAATTTAGAGCATGATGATCTATTCACCTATCTCGGACTACAAACACTGTATGACCGCTATTTCATCCATCACGAGCAAAGACGACTAGAAACACCGCAAATCTTCTGGATGCGCGTTGCAATGGGCCTTTGCTTAAATGAAGGGGAACAAAAAAATAAACGGGCGATCGAATTCTATAACGTTTTATCGCAATTTTATTTCACATCGAGCACACCTACGCTCTTTAACTCTGGCACGCTCCATTCACAGCTCAGCTCTTGCTATCTATCAACAGTAAACGATGACCTACACCACATCTTTAAAGTTGTAGCAGATGACGCCCAGCTTTCTAAATGGGCAGGTGGAATTGGAAACGACTGGACAAATGTTCGGGCCACTGGAGCTCGCATTAAAGGAACTAACGGGACTTCTCAAGGAGTAATCCCCTTCCTTAAAGTGGCAAACGACACAGCTGTTGCAGTCAACCAAGGTGGAAAGAGAAAAGGGGCGATGTGCGCATATCTCGAGACATGGCACCTCGACATCGAAGACTTTTTGGAGCTAAGAAAAAATACAGGGGACGAAAGAAGACGCACCCACGACATGAACACAGCAAACTGGATTCCAGACCTTTTCATGAAGCGCGTTAGAGAAAATGGGAATTGGACTCTCTTTAGCCCAAATGATGTCCCTGATCTACACGATCTGTATGGAAGCGCCTTCGAAAAAAGATACTGCGAATATGAGAAAATGGTTGAAGAGGGAAAACTCAAACTCTTCAAAAAAATTGAAGCCGTTCAGCTTTGGCGCAAAATGTTGAGCATGCTCTTTGAAACGGGCCATCCTTGGATCACATTTAAAGATCCATCGAACATCCGCTCGCCACAAGATCACGTGGGCGTTGTCCACTCCTCAAACCTTTGTACAGAGATTTTGCTCAATTCGTCTAAAGATGAAACAGCTGTTTGTAACTTAGGTTCAATTAACCTGGCAAAACACGTGACAAAAGATGGGCTAGATGAAAAGACTTTAGCGCAAACTGTCAAGTCGGCCATCCGGATGCTCGACAACGTAATTGATATTAATTTTTATCCGATTAAAGAAGCTGAAAATTCTAATTTGCGCCACCGTCCGATTGGACTTGGATTGATGGGATTTCAAGATGCCCTATACCTCCAAAATATCAGCTACGCAAGCCACAGTGCAGTCGAATTTGCAGACCAGAGCATGGAAACCATCTCTTACTATGCAATCTTGGCATCAACAGAGCTTGCCCAAGAAAAAGGGGCATATCCTACGTATAAAGGTTCAAAATGGGATCGAGGCTATTTGCCGATTGATACCATCGAGCTTTTAGAAAAAGAGAGAGGCGTAAGAGTAGATGTCGATCGCGGCGGCAAGATGGATTGGACCCATATTCGTGAGTCGATCAAAAAATACGGAATGCGCAACTCCAACACAATGGCCATAGCACCCACTGCGACCATTGCTAATATCACTGGAGTGATCCCTTCAAATGAGCCGATCTACAAACACCTGTTTGTCAAATCGAACCTCTCTGGAGAGTTCACAGTAGTTAACCCTCACCTCGTTGAAAAACTGAAAGAGATTCAGCTTTGGGACGATGAGATGATCGATGATTTGAAATACTTCGACGGATCCATTCGTGAAATTGAAAGGATCCCTGAAGAAATCAAAAATCTCTTTTTAACCGCTTTTGAAATTGAACCAGAATGGATCATTGAGTGTGCGGCTCGCCGTCAAAAATGGATCGATATGGGGCAATCACTCAACTTGTATCTCGCAGAACCAAGCGGGAAAAAACTCAACCAAATGTATATGCTTGGTTGGGAAAAAGGGTTGAAAACACAATATTACCTTCGATCAATGGGAGCCACCCAGATCGAAAAATCATCTATCGATGTGAACAAGCGCGGCCTGCAGCCTCGATGGATGAAAAACAAATCTTCTTCAAGCAACATTGTAGTCGATAGAAACGAAAATAAACCTCAAGCTTGTAATTTAGGTGAAGCATGCGAAAGTTGCCAGTAAACGCAGAAAAAAGAGTGAACGTCGCTGAAAAGCGACTGATTAATTGCCATGCAGTCGATGTCAATCAACTGATGCCCTTGAAATATAACTGGGCATGGGAGCACTACTTAAACGGATGTGCAAACCACTGGATGCCGAATGAAGTTCCAATGGGCAAAGATATTGAACTTTGGAAATCGAACCAGTTAAGCGATGATGAAAGACGGGTCATCATGCGTAATTTGGGTTTCTTCTCTACAGCAGAAAGCTTAGTGGGCAATAACATTGTCCTCGCAATTTTCCGCCATGTGACAAATCCAGAGGCAAGGCAATACCTCCTAAGACAAGCTTTTGAAGAGGCGATCCATACACATGCCTTTTTATACATCGTTGAGTCTTTAACCTTAGATCAAGGGGAAGTCTTCAACATGTATAACGAGGTCAATTCGATCAGTCAAAAAGACAAGTTCGAAATGGATATTACTCAAGAGATCTTAGATCCTAATTTCACAACTGCGACCCCTGAAGGGGCTCAGAAGTTTTTGGAAAACCTCATCGGTTACTACATTATTATGGAAGGGATCTTCTTTTATAGTGGTTTTGCGATGATCCTCTCATTTTTGCGTCAAAACAAGATGGTAGGAATTGGGGAACAGTTCCAATACATCTTAAGAGATGAGACGACCCACTTGAATTTTGGAATCGATTTAATCAATGGAATCAAGGAAGAAAATCCAGAGCTCTGGTCTCCCGAGTTCCAAGAGAAAATGACAAACAAAATCAAGCAGGCGGTAGAACTTGAGATTCAGTACGCTGAAGACTGCTTGCCTCGAGGTATTTTAGGCCTTACAGCACCTATGTTCCGCGACTACGTGCAGCATATCGCCGACAGGAGATTTGAAAGAATCGGACTGAAAGCGATCTACCGCTCTAAAAATCCATTCCCATGGATGAGTGAAACAATTGACTTGGGTAAAGAGAAGAACTTTTTCGAAACCCGAGTGACTGAGTATCAGTCTGCCTCGAACTTAACTTGGCAATAGATAATTGCCCCGGCTCGAAAGAGCCGGGAGCATTTTAGCAATTAGTATTGTGGTTTCCCGCAATCTTCTTCGCTTTTTACAATTTCTTCTTCTGAACTTTGAGAATCAACAGCAACTTCTTTGCTCTCTTCAACTTCAACGATCACAACTTCTTCAGGAGCTTCAGTAGATTCCTGAGCGTACCCTGATACACATCCACAAAGACAGAAAAAAGGTATTAAATAACGCATAGTTACCTCCATTGATTTACTTATGCTTGAGCTCGGATTCTAAAGAGTCCATTTGTTTTTTGCAAAAGATTTTCCTGTCCTCAATCCTCTAACAATTATAACATTACACCTTTCTATTTATTGATAATCAAAATTACAATACAATTAAGGAGAACAACCCAATTACACACATGCAACCATTTCCAAAAAAAGATTCATCTCCTAATTTTTCAAATCCTCAAAAGCAAACGGAATTTGTTCAAGAGACAAAAGACAGTAAATCGCTCACACAGAAAGAGCTAAACGTAAATCAAGCGGAACAGGTCCTTTTAAATAAACGGATTGAACTGATGAAATCATTCATCAACGAACTCCCATCGAGCGATCCTCAATACAGCATGCTCGTAACACAAGTGCAAATGGATCGAATTGAATTAGATGAGCTAAAAGCCCGAGCTACAATCCTATTGGAAAAGCTCTCCTAACCAAGATAGACTATGGAAAACCAAGACCCAGAACCAATTGTTAAAGCCGAAGAGTGCATCGAAAATCGAGCAGATATCACCGTTAACTCACTACAAGACAAAAGCCGACACATAAAAAAAGAACTCAAAGAAGAGCGCGACGCACTTAGCGCCCTCATGAAACAGCTCCCAGAAAACTCCTTAGAGCTAGATTCTAAAGGAGTTCAGTCTACTTTAAAGCAAATCGAATTGCTGAAAGAAAAAATCGCTCAAAAACACGACGAACTGATGGAAATCTTAAAAAACGAAGAAAAGATCAGTAAAACAATCCAACAAAGCACATCTTAAACCATTGCAATTTAATTAATATAGATTCCTCTTAACATAATAAAGATAATTATATATAATCAGATTAAAGACATAAGAGGGAACCTCATGGCTACAAGCAGAAAAAAATCCACTAAAACTCTTAAGCACAAATCAGTTAAGAGCAAAGCGAAAAAAGCTGCAGTTCAAACAGACACGTTTAACCACGAAGCACATTGGAAAGCATATAAAGAGCTCCAAACAAAAGCGGAAAAAGCGTGGATACAGCTTCGGAATAACGTGAAGAAAAATGCTCCTGCAAAAGTTTTGGTCAAAGACCAAAGCAACTTACTTTTACTTCTCGGAGAGTGCAACTACATGCAAAGAGAGTGTACAAGAATGGCAGCTACATCTAAAAAAAGACGCAAATAACTGTCAGGGCGCTTTCGTTCCCTCTAATAAGCGCCCCATATCTTTAAATTTTCTCGACGATGAGCCTCTTAAGTGTTATCTTTAAGAACACTATGACTAAAAAAACCTCTCCTCTAGATGCTGTTGGGCAAAACTACAAAAACTTCATCATCACTAAATACTTACCCCTCGACGAGCTAAAAAGCACACTCATTGAATTGGTCCATGAGCCAACAGGGGCAAGAGTGACCCATATCGCGAATGAAGACCCGGAAAATCTATTCTGTCTTTCCTTCCAAACGCTCCCCTATAACTCAAATGGGGTGGCCCACATTTTAGAACACACCGTCCTTTGCGGTTCTCGTAAATTCCCTGTAAAAGACCCCTTTTTTGCGATGACACGCCGAAGCTTGAACACCTACATGAACGCGCTCACAGGGCAAGATTTCACATGCTATCCAGCGAGCTCTCAAGTTGAAAAAGACTTCTATAACCTACTCGAAGTCTATTTGGATGCTACACTTCATCCCGAGCTAAAGCACACAAGCTTTCTTCAAGAAGGCCATCGCCTCGAGTTTGTCGATCCCAAAAACCCAAAAGGCCCATTGCAATACCAGGGGATTGTCTATAACGAGATGAAAGGAGCGATGAGCTCGATTGAATCGCGTCTATGGGAAGCACTTTCGAAGCACCTCATCCCTGATTTGACCTACGCCCATAACTCAGGTGGCTCCCCGAAAGAAATCCCAAACCTTAGCTATGAAGAACTCATTGAATTCCATCGCGATTTTTACCACCCCTCTCGTTGCCTGTTTTTCTTCTATGGCAATCTCCCCATAACAAAACATCTCGACTTCATCGAACCGTCTCTAAAAGGTGCAGGTAAAGTTCCCGCGCTCCCTCCACTTCCCTTACAAAAGCGATTCGATTCTCCAATTATCAAAGAGGATAAATATCCCATTGCCAAGGGAGAATCGCTAGAGAAAAAGTCCCAAATTTCATTTTCTTGGCTCACAACACACATCTCTAATCAAAGTGAAATTCTCGCCCTTTGCGTTCTCGAAAGCATCTTAACCGACACCGATGCGTCGCCTTTAACTATGGCGTTGATCAAATCGGGACTTTGCACCCAAGTGGACTCTGGTCTCGACGTAGAAATGAGTGAAATCCCTTGGATTATTGTCTGTAAAGGGTGTGATGAAAAAGATGCAGAAGCGCTGCAAAAGGTCCTTTTCAAAACGCTAACTCAGCTAAAAATCACCCCCGAACAAGTTGAGGCAGCTCTACACCAAGTCGAATTTGAAAGGACAGAAATTGGAGCAGAAGGGGTCCCTTTTGGACTCACCCTTTTCATGAGAGCTATTTTGATCAAACAACATGGCAGCGAACCTGAAAATGCCCTTGTGATTCATAGCCTCTTTGAAGAGCTTAGGGAAAGGCTTAAAGACCCAGATTACTTACCAAATCTCTTAAAAAAACACCTCATAGACAACACCCACTTTGTCCGCCTCACTTTAAAACCTGATCCAAACTTAGAAAATGAGGAAAGAGAAGAGGAATTGGACAGGTTAAAAAAAATCCGATCTCAACTTACAGAAAAACAAGAACAACAAATTGTCGAGCAAACTGCAAAACTTGCCGCTTACCAAGAACAAGTAGAGAGCCAATCCCTTGATTGTCTTCCGAAAGTCACGCTCAAAGATGTCCCATCCAAGCTTAGAGACTTCCCCCTTACTCGAAAAGGGAACCTGTTTCATCACGCATGCTTTACGAATCAGGTTTTGTACGTCGATCTAGTCTATGATCTCCCCGAGTTAAAAGATGAAGAGTTGTCTCTCCTCTCCCTATTTGCCAAAATTCTCCCTGAACTAGGCTTTGGCAGCCGCAATTATGAAGAAACTTTAGAGTATCAGCAGCTCTACACCGGCGGATTTGACGCATCACTTTCTCTGCATGTAACTCATGACAATCCTGATGTATGCCTCCCCACATTTGCAATCAGGGGAAAGGCCCTCTATCGCAATAGCGAACAGCTCTTTAATCTATTTTCAGACTGTATCGAAAAGATCGATTTTGACGATAAAGAGCGCATCGAAGAGTGGCTAGATCAACATGTGACTGAACTTCAAAGCAGGCTCACAAAAGCTTCCATGAATTACGCTGTTCAAACATCTTTAAAGGGGCTATCAGTCCCCTCGTACGTCCAAGATCTATGGCATGGACTGCCCTACTATCAATCGGTCATAAGATGGAGTAAGGGAAAAATAGATGCGCTCATCTATGCCCTTAAACAAATCGCAAACAAAGTGCTCGGCTTACAAAATTCGCAACTCATCCTTACTTGTGATGAAAACCAGTTTGCAAAGCTTGAAAAAAGCAACTTTTACAACCTAAAAGAGCCCAACAAAAGTTACCTTCCTTGGACAGGTAAGTACTCATTACCTCAAGTTCCAAATCAGGCGCGAATCATTGCAGCACCCGTTGCCTTTACAGCCCTTGGGATGCGTACGGTTTCCTATCGCGATCCCCGATCAGCCTTGCTTCTTATCTCGACCGAGCTGATGGAAAATATCATCTTGCATAAAGAGATTCGGGAAAAAGGGGGCGCCTATGGAAGTGGGGCGAACTACACACCTAGTTCGGGAAATTTTGACTTTTACGCTTACCGAGATCCGCACCTAAGTAGATCGATCGATGCCTTTCATAAAGCGCTCGAAAAAATTGCGAAAAAAGGGTTTGATGAGCGCGAACTTGAAGAGGCAAAACTTGGAGTTTTACAAACTCTTGACGCCCCTATTGCTCCAGGAAATAGAGCCATGCTTGCCTACGCATGGAAAAGAGCAGGACGCACCTATGAAAGGCGCAATGAGTTTCGAAATCGGGTTTTGGCCGCAACAAGAGAAGAGGTTGCCAACGCCCTTTCTCAGTGTCTACTCAATAAAGAAGGGACTCTTGTCACATTTTTAGGGCAAAATCTCTTTGATAAAGAGCAAAAAAAGCTCAAAACAAAACTGACCCTCCTAAGTTTAGAAGAGTAATCATTTCCCTACTCGGTGACGAGCGTTTAAATAGCTCGCCACCGTTACTACGAACAGTGGGCAATTAACCTCCGTCTTGTAGTCTTTCCCAACTGGCCAAAGTCCTACCAGTAGAATATCCAAGACTATAGCCATCGGATCTCCCCGCTGAATAGCCCGATCGATAGCCATTATCGTGGCCCTCATTATACAATTCGAAAACGAAATCTGATGGATGCAAAGGGATTGCAAAAAGGATTTTTTCCGTTCTCGGATTTACTAGAAGATAGGAGCACTCTTTGAGTTCTTTTATATTCGATGCATCCTCTTCATTCACACGCAAATTGCCATATTTTGGATAGGCATCAAACTCATCGCCAAATATCCAATCCGTTAAGCTCGATTCATAGTTTTCCGGGACATATATCTCATCTCCCACTAGCCACTCTAAAGGATTTCTCCACCTTTTTTGAAAAGTGGTTACTTTCCAATAGGTCCCATCAGAAAGGATGAAATAACCCTGATTTTCACTTGGGATAATTTTAGCTACTAACTCGCCAGAAAACTCATCTGCATAAGATGCTGTTATAAGAAGAAGAAATAAACACACTTTTTTCACACAAACTCCAAGATTGCGCAGGCACTATAAAACGATTGAGATTTTGAGGTCAATTTTATATGCTGACTTGCAAGATCTTAGTAGGTGTTTATATGTCAAAAAAATCGATAACCATTCTATTTGGAGCACTCGCTCTTACCACTTCTGGATTTATAAGCGCATCGCCTCAAGCTACAAGAGGAACGACCCTACTCGAACAAATCTCAGAAGCATTTACTGAACTTGCCGATATTGCAAGACCTGCAACCGTATCTATCCAGAGCATCGTCTCTGCAAGCGGACAAGAATATGCCAACCCCTTTGATATGTTTGGAGATGATTATCTCAAGCGATTCTTCGGACAACAATATGGGCAACAACCCCAGCAAAAAACAGCGGGTGGATCGGGCTTTTTGGTGAGTCCCGACGGATATATCGTTACAAATAACCACGTCGTTAAAGATGCAACACAAATTACAGTCACTCTAAATGATGGACGTGAATATACAGCTGTTTTAAAAGGGACCGATTCTCGCACGGATTTAGCTGTCATTAAAATCGAAGAAAAAGCGCTCCCATATCTCACATTTGGCGACTCTGATGCTCTAAAGGTTGGCGAGTGGGTTGTTGCTGCCGGAAACCCCTTTGGTCTCGAAGGGACCATTACAAAAGGGATTGTGAGCGCCAAAGGGAGACAAGACTTAGGGATTGCGCCCTATGAAGACTTCATTCAAACCGATGCGGCCATTAATCCAGGAAATTCTGGAGGACCTTTATTGAATGTTCGCGGAGAAGTTGTTGGAGTAAATACAGCAATCTTTAGCAGAACGGGCGGTTACATGGGTATTGGCCTTGCCATTCCGAGTAAAATGGTCCAACCGATCATCGATCAAATTATGCAAAATGGATCGGTCAAAAGGGCCTATCTCGGCATTATCCTTCAACCCATTGACAAAGAGTTGAGCGATGCCTTGGGTCTTGATAAACCTGAAGGAATTTTGATCTCAGATATCGTAAAAGATTCTCCAGCTGCAAAAGCGGGTCTGCAACAAGGAGATATCATCATCCAATACAACGATCAGCCGATAAAAAATCTCAATAAATTCCGCAATGAGATTGCAATGATGGCGCCAGGATCTGACATCAAGCTCAAAATCTTAAGAAACAACAAAGTGAAGACCTTGACGGTTTGTCTGGGCTGTCAAAATGACGGCGAAGTAAGCTCTG
The DNA here is from genome assembly GCA_002773795.1 of Chlamydiae bacterium CG10_big_fil_rev_8_21_14_0_10_42_34. Taxonomy (GTDB): domain Bacteria; phylum Chlamydiota; class Chlamydiia; order Chlamydiales; family SM23-39; genus REEB52. Next base: position 18,982 of record PFAD01000006.1, read on the forward strand.
CTGAACTTTCACAAAAACTTGGAATTGAGCTTGAAAACCTCACTCCTGAACTTGCCTCCAAACTTGGATATTCCTCCGATGTAGGAGGTGTGGTCATTTCCAAAGTGAAACCAGGCTCCCCAGCTGCGATGGCTGGCTTACGCTCCACATTTTTGATCACAGGTGTAGCGGTTGACTGGAATGACCAAAAGCCGGTCAAAACCATGGGTGAATTTGAAGCAGCGCTACAAGAACTTGGCGACAAGAAGTACATCATCTTAATTGTACGCCATCAAAACTACCAGCGCTACTACACGATCAAATTAGGAAATCGGTAGAGATTTGCCAACTTCTAAGAATCATCACTGTATGCAGTGATGATTCTTAAGATTCGATCAAGCTCTACTTGCGCCTCAAAAGCAGAGGGGGAAGGACCTGTTTGAATCATTTGATAAAGGGCCTCTCTTTCATCTAAGAAAAGTTTAGCTACTTTCTTTTCTTGTTGATCGTAGAGATCCACTTGTCTACGGATTAAAGCAAGTTGGATTGCATCGATTTCATCTGCTAATCTTTGCACTTCATCTTCGGCTTTTTTTTTCTCGTTTTCAGCTATCGCTAGCTTTTTTTTTAAAAAAGCCATTTTCTGTTTTTGTTTTTGAGGGCTCAATGAGTGGACGACAAACTGTTCGGATCCGCTATAGCAAGACGAGACCAATACACAGAGAGAACAAAGGGAGATTATTGGGTATTTCATTTAAGTTGGTCGATAAATGCTTTGAAATCAGGGTCGTCTTTGAGAGCTAAAAACACCTCTTCGTTAAGAGTGCGATTGAGATCAAAATTACTATATTGCCAAGCAGTTTGTAGCCATCCGCCTGCAGGTGTTGCCTTTTTTTGATGCGCAAAAGCGCGCGCATTATTGAGAGCCATTTTTAAGCTTGGTGCTGTTTGATAGCATCTCGTAGATAGCTCTGCAACCAGATCAAAATTGCTGTACATCGCTGCAAGTTCATGCAAAACAGATAAAGAATCGTCTGCTAAATGCTCTTTGATTGGCAAAAGTAGATCGTAGGCTTCCTTTTTTTCCCCCTCTTTCATCGCTAAAAAGGCCAAGTACTGCGCTGCAGTAAAGGAGAGAATGCCACCCGCTGCCTTATCTTTTACCTCTTCTAAAAGACGCTTTGCCTCCTCTTTTTGCCCAGCTTGCAAAGCTTGCTCTGCCTGAATCATGAGCTGCTTATTGCCCTCTTCTCGATCATCGCGCGTTGCAAACCTGCTTTTTCGCCACATATCAAAGCTTTGAAAGGCAAAAAGAAAGAAAAAAGCCCCTACTAAAAACCCTTGGATCATAAAGAAATAAAAAGAGATCAAAGCTGCTAAAACAGCCCCAATTAATAAAGATGCTTTATAGCCTTTGATTCCAAAGATCCCCTCAAGGACAATCCGCAAAAGCTGGCCCCCATCGAGAGGTAAGACGGGGAGAAGATTCACCACAGTCCAAAAAAGATTCGCATATTGTGTTGTTTTCAAAATGCTGTAAATGAGTGGAGGCCATGAGAACTGTAAAAGAGCCGTCGCACCCAAGAAGAGAAAAAAACCAAATAGAGGCCCATTGAATGTGATGATAAATTGTTGCCAAAACTTCAGCTTCGGCCCTTCAAACATGGTGACACCCCCGAGGGCAATCAACTGAATACGTGCCTTTTGCTTAAAAAAAACGGCGGTCAATGCGTGGCCAAACTCATGGATGATAACAGAGACTAAAATAATACCAACCCAAATGAGCATCCCGGCTAAACTATGAGATACAAGCCAACCAATCATGGCAGCAAACACCCAAAAGAAAGGGTGGATAGACAAAGGGATACGTCCTGAAAATTCAATCATTGTTTCATCGCTTTTTGAATGGCTAAGCCCATCTCTGCAGGACTTTTTGTAATCATTGCACCCGCTTTTTCAAAAGCCGCATACTTATCTGCAGCTGTTCCCTTACCGCCCGAGATGATCGCACCCGCGTGGCCCATCCTCTTTCCAGCTGGAGCTGTGGCCCCAGCAATAAAAACAGCCAATGGTTTTGTGCAATTTTGCTTTGCCCACTCAGCAGCTTGCTCTTCCGCATCGCCCCCGATTTCTCCAATGAGCAAAATCCCCTCGGTTTCAGGATCTTCTTGAAATAGCTTTAACATATCGATAAAGTTCGTCCCATTCAATGGGTCACCACCGATTCCGATACAGCTTGACTGTCCGAGACCTAACTGTGTTGTTTGCCAGACAGCTTCATAAGTGAGTGTTCCTGATCTAGAAATAATACCGACCTTTCCTCGCTTATGAATGTAGCCTGGCATGATCCCAATCTTACACTCTCCTGGGGTAATAATTCCAGGACAGTTTGGTCCGATCAATCTCGATTTAGAACGGCTCATTACTCGCTTTACCTCGAGCATATCGCGAACAGGGATCCCTTCAGTAATACAAACAATGAGTGAAATTCTAGCATCTTCAGCCTCGAGAATCGCATCTGCCGCATAGGGAGCTGGAACAAAAATGAGGGTCGCATCTGGATTGACCGATTTTTTCGCCTCCCACACAGTATCAAAAATAGGAACTCCTAAAATCTCACCGCCCCCTTTTCCAGGAGTGACCCCTCCAACGAGCTGCGTCCCATATTCTTTACACTGCTCCGCATGAAATTTCCCCGATTGGCCAGTAATGCCTTGGACGATGACTTTTGTTTTTTTATTCACTAAAATCGCCATCTCAATGCCCCCTCTTTACCGAATCGACGGCAAGTTCTGCTGCTTTTTTCAAATCTTCAGCCGTAATAATTTTCAAATGGCTCTCTTTTAATAACCTTTTCCCCTCTTCAACATTTGTCCCTTCCATCCGGACAATAATCGGGATTTTAATCTGCTGCTCTTTACAAGCATGAATCACCCCTTCCGCCAAAGTGGCGCAATTCATAATTCCCCCAAAAATATTAACCAATACCGCTTTTACTTTTGGGTCACTTAAGATAATGCGAAAGCCCTCAGAAACTTTTTCTTTTGAAGCGCCCCCTCCCACATCCAAAAAATTCGCGGGAGAGCCACCGTACAGCTTGATGATATCCATCGTAGCCATTGCAAGGCCAGCTCCATTGACCATACAGCCAATATTTCCGTCCATCGCGATGTAGGCAAGATCAAATTCCTTTGCTGCAGCCTCTTGCTCTGACACCTGACTTGGATCGTAGTAGGAAAGAAGCTCGGCTTGGCGAAAAAAAGCGTTATCATCGATGCTCAGCTTTGCATCGAGCACAACAATTTCATTTTCTGGAGTTTGCACCAATGGGTTAATCTCTAAAAGCGATGCATCAGTTTCAATGAAACATTTTGCAACTGCTTGAGCTAATTGCGCCCCCTTTTTGGCCAGATCTCCGCTCCACCCCATGAATTTCGTTAAACGGAGTAATTGATAGGGCTTAAGCTTTCCATCAAAAGCAAACGGCATCTTTAAAATTTTCTCAGGGGATTTTTCTGCAATCACCTCGATTTCCATCCCCCCTTCAGGAGATGCAATCAAAAGAGGACATGCTTGATCGCGATCGATGACAGCTCCGAGGTAAAATTCCTTTGCGATGTCAGTTGGCTTGCTGATGAGAATTAAGCTTGCCACTACGCCTGCAGGTCCAGTCTGTTGATTGACCATTTTCATCCCGATCAGAGCCTTTGCAACACTTGCTATTTCTTCGCGAGACTTTGCAAACTTAACGCCACCGGCTTTTCCTCTGCCACCCGCATGAACTTGAATTTTTAAAACCGCCTCCGCTAGCCCCAGATTGTCAGCCACATTCTGGGCTTCTTCAACGGAAGACGCAACGCCAAATTCGGGGATTGAAACCCCAAATTTTTTTAGAATTTTTTTTGCCTGATACTCGTGAAGATTCATGAGAAAGCTTTTCCTTTGGTTCAAATAACTTATCCAATAGATATGGATTTGCAATCAACATCAAAGAGCTGTTTTTTTACTTATTGGTGGCAAAATTATGATTTTGACGACGAATTGTGATAGCTAAAGCATGAGATGCGTAAAGGCGGGCTTTCAGCTCATTGGTTGTACTGCACCCCAAGCGATTGCAGTGCATATGAAGCATGCTGTTAAAAATTGTAAGTCGTGAAGCTGTTGGAAAATTTTCCATTTGTGAGCAGAAATGGCTCTGAACTTCTCTTCTTATTTCGATAGCATCAGTAAAGGGTTCAATATCTTCTGTAGAATTTCCTTTTTCTAAGGCTTCCACTAAGGCCATCAAGCGAGATTTATGCTCACGAAATCCCTTTAGTTCAGAACGATTTTCTGTGCTCAATATGCTAAACATTTCAGATAAATCAAGTCCAAAGCCTTTGAGAAAACAAATTGCACTTATTGCATGTAATACTGCTGCTGGGAGAACCTTGGTTGGAAAATTCTCTAAAAGGTGAACAACTGAAAGAGAATCCGCACAAAAAACAGATTCAGCGGCCTCAATTAACCGAGGTCCACCATAGCGCTCTAATTCCCTTTCATATTTTGCAAATAAGAGGTCTTTAACGAGCCCAGATGAAAGCCACTGTGTTGAGATTTCATTGATTTCAAAAATAACGTCAGCCAAAGCTTGGGGATCTGTTAGGCGCATTCGAAAACGAAGGTGGCTGTCGGGATCTTGATATCGAATAAAAAACCAACTTGAGATTTTCTTCTCATGTTTCATTTTTTCGGCAAATGAAAAAAGGCTCTGTATTAGAAATCGATCAGTCCCCTCTTCTTCTTGATATAATTTGAGATAGATCCATTCACTTCCCAATAATTTAACCCTTTCTTCCATAGATATGGGAAAGTAAGGAGCGGGTTTAAAAGATTTCTTTTGTCTGTAAGCTTGGTTTTTTAAAAATGGGATCACAATCTCGCATAAGTGATGTCCCCTTTCGCTTTGAGCCCACGGCTCACCTATTTTTTCGACAAACTCTAAAGACTCTCCCTTACTTAACTTTATTTTGATCTCTTGAAGATGTGCAACATGGCATCTATCGATCAGCAGCTGCTGATCTGATCGAATGAGAAAGCAGTGCCTCGGCAAATTCCACTGATCTGCCCATGAAGTGAATGTTGAGATCAGCTCATCTTTGGGCACATTTTCAAAAAAATTAGCAGGTACTTTCCATTGAGCTGGAGAGAGAATTGTCCTTTTAAAACGGACTCTTGGCAAATACATCGCCTCTTTTTTTAAGTAACCCCAAGAAAAGGGGTGAATTAATTGGTACTTGGCATGACTGACTTCTCTGAGAAACTGTAGAGGGATTGGGGCAAATGACGGGTTGAGAAGATTTCCGATACGAAAAACGACTTCACGTCCCCCCTCTTTTAAGGTAAAATAAAATCGCTCTAGGTTAGCTCCAACGTAAATATCTTCTAGTGTAAATGTACTCCCACTTTTATCTTGAATATCTAGGCGATACTTTCTAAAGCATGGGTTTACAGCTACATTTGCGCTATGGCCCATTCGAGGCCAATAAGATGTTTCAACAAAAAGCGTTTCGTTTTCTAGCGCCTCTTCAGCTTGAATATACTGTCTAAATTGCTCTTGAGAGGTCTCATCGAGTACATCGATAAATCGTCCGATTGAACTGCCGCCCTGCCAAGTGGGTTGAACAAAATGGAGATGAAAGTTGCCCTGATCGATTTGTTCCTGCGAATCAGTGATGATTTTGCAAAAAAGATCCATGGAAAGGAGAGCTTCTTGCGGATCGTGAGGAGCCTCTTTGGCAAGTGAATAAAGCTGGCTAATGACCTCTTCAGTAAGAACAATCTCGCTGTTTTTATCGTGCAGGCACTCTTGCCACCTCTGATGAAGCCATTTCTCCCATTCAAGGGTAAATAAAGAAGCTTTTCTAGGTAGGGTTAAAGAGTTTTCAAACGTTCCGAGCCCTTTTTCTTCACTCAACATTTCTAAAAGAGGAACAGTTCGATGAGTTCCGTATTTCTCAAGAAATTTTCCGTGGTACACCTGGAAGGGAGGCGGCAGCGCTTTGGGGGGCGAAATTTTCCACAGAACTTCTGCTGCAGCTCCCAGCTCTTCACTTACATTTTGGTGCAGTTTTAGCGGAGCTCCTCGATAGATGGAATCTACTTGCAAAAAGGTTTTAGCAGATGCTAACACTTCCATTTCTTTTTGCAGATCTTGAACTGTAGCTCTATCTTCACCCATTTTCCTAGCAATACGATCGAGCATTGCAGAAAACGGCAACCGTGCAGCAAGATCTTTAAAGGGAGAAATGCTGAGAAGCGACGGGAGATACGACGCTTGAAGAAACTGCTGTGAAAAAAGACCTCGAATAACTCCTAAAACCCTTTCCCTTTCAAGACCATCAATCATAGACAAAAGGGTGTTGCATAGAGAACTTGGTGTCGTTGGCTCTTTTGCAGCCTGAAGGGCTGCCTTAACAAGTTTTGTAGAGCGAATCGAAAATGTTTGAATAGGAGTTTCACCTTCACCTTCTTCCTGACAGACATAGTCGAGGAAAACTCTTTCATCCGTAGATCTTATCAATGGATTCGTATGAACCTGTAGGTGAGGAAAAGAAGTTTCGTCTTCGTATAAATTTTGCACAAAGGCATAGATCCACGCCATATCGGGTCTTACCCTTTTTGATACTTTACTCAAATCAAAAGAGATCTCCGTATTTTGGTCCCATGAACCTGTTGCAACAAAGGAGAAAAGGCCAAAGGGAATAGAGCGCGCTGCCATCCGAAGAGCATAATTGAGCAGACTGATTGCAGTAGATTCTGTTTTTTGCTTTTTTGTCTGCAATGCTAAATGAAGAGAGGGAGAGGCGATTGCAATAGCCTCTTGTAAAAGATCATCCGAGTCATAAAGCTGATAAATGCCTTTAACCCAATCTTTCTGTTGGAGAATTCTACTCCAGTCTTCAAGCGCCCAACGAGGAGAGCGTAAAAAGAAAAAAGGGGCTGGAGTAAAGAGGGGTTCATTCATGGATTAACAGGGGTAAGTGCCAGTTGCTTCTTGATTCAGATAAAGAGGAAAGAGCTAAAATAACTCCAGCTGTCCCTTCTAGAAATCCCGGTTTGTTGAGCTCGCATGCTTTCCCATCACGTCCTATTTCTACATCTTTAAATCCCCAAGGCGCTTGCGGCTGATACATTGATAAAAGAGTATCCCCAAGTTCATCTACCCTTGGAACTAGATCTTCACACCCAGATTCTTTAGACATTTCATGCGTAATCAAAAGCAGTCCTGAAATACCATGGCACAAAGTAGGCCCAGGAAGATGCCAGTCTTTCTGTTTTCGGGAAAAAATTCCGCGGTAAGCATCTGCCGCAAATGTTTTTAAGCTCTCGCAGTCTAGCGCCTTTCCAGCAAGAAATAATGTTCTAGCAACTCCCGGAACACCATAACACCAGGCATCTTTTGAGCCATTAATGACTGCAGTTGCACCTTCTAACTCTTCTTCCCACGAAATGTAATATGGCCATAAAATAGCGCCATTGTGGGTTATTGCCTTACTTCGAATCCACTCTGAAATTGTATGGATAGCCTCTTTTTGCCCCTCAACCTGGATGCCGCGAAGAAAAGCGATCGAGAGATAAGCCAAAATTCCCGTAACACCGTGAGCCAATCCTAAATTAAAATTGCCCTTGGGACAAGTTTCGCGATTCCGCGCATTGAGCGTATCAAGAGGAGAAAGAAACCAACCAGGAATGCTCTGTCCGCCATAATTCAAAGGCCTGCTCAGTGCAACGAGCGCTTTTGCAATATTTTCTGCTGCATCAAAAAAGGGTGGGAGAGATAGGTTTTCCAATGCATATCTACCAATACCACAAACCCCTTGCACCGGATCATAAAGAGTTGGGGATGTAGGAATCAATTTCTGCTGATTGTTCTTTAAAGGAGCAAGATACAAGCTATCGATTCGATCGAGCAAAAAAGAGTGAAGGCTGTTCAACATTTTCTGATAGCGGGTCCCTTGGCACGAAGCTTCATTCAGGGCAAAACAAATCCCTGAGACTCCACCGAATAAGGAGAGATGAAATAACCCTTCAGATTCAATGGCCTCTTTGATTTTAAGGACGTAGCTATGAGCAATTGCATCTCCATCTTCAATCACCCCCTGCTTTTCAAGTGTTGAGAAAAGGAGCAACAAGCTCGGATAGCCATTTGTCAAAGAAAGATCGCTCCATGTCGTTCCTGCAAGAGGAAAAAAAGGAGAAGAATTTACATTTTCTAGATCATCGGCAATCGCTTTAACAGCTTCAGGATCGCGCATGTTCATACTGACATCGTGCACAATCTGTAAATAGACATCTGTATGAACCAAAGTCATCCCTCAAAGTTTTTTTCTAAGTTTTTCTCTAAACGTGTGCAGCAGGTTATATCACACTCGATTTTGGAGCTTCAATAAAATTTTTAAAAGGAATCATTGTGATTTTATCAAGAATATATTTAGAATGTGCGCCGCCACAAAAAAACAACTTTGTGGAAAAAAAACCAACCCTAGGAGAGTGTTATGGAAATCAAAAAGATATTTGGCCAAACACAAATTGAAAAAACTGAGCAAACCCCTGTTCAACCCCAAAAAGCAGGCACTGACGCCTACACCAAAAGTAGCATTGCCAAAGTCCAAGACCTCTATGATCTCGATGTAACAGTTAAGACAAAGAGCAAACAGCCACTTAAACTTGATTCACATAGCTGCACTTGCAACTATACCTGTGAAAATTGCAACCAAACAGATAATTGCAATCATTCGCATTACTGTGCAACAAACAACAGATGCGGTCATTCAGATAGCTGCTAGTTGACAGACAAATATACACAAACTAACTCAAAAGTTGGTTTTTGAATTCATTTGTGTATATATAAGCCGCCCTTCAATTGGGCGGCTATTTCACAGTTTTTCTTTTCACATTTAAGAACTTATGGTAGCCTATTCGTCTCACAAAAAATGGATTTTATGCGCAGCCTAAATCCTTGGCCTATTTTTCCCTCCAACCTCGAGCCCCCCGTAGCACGCTCCCTTAGCATCCAGTTTATCTTGCAAGGATTGATCGATTCATTCCTCTTACTCAAAGATTTACACCATGAAACCCTCGACAAAATACATAAATACAACTTGCAAGATGGGATTGCCCATGTCTCTAAAAAATTAGAAAAGTTTCTCCTGTTTTCTTTAGAAAATCCGTTTATGCAAAAAAGTAGCACGCTCGACAAACTTTGCTTTTATTCAGAAATCTTGCTACAAGCGTCTCATATACGCGATAATGAAGTTCTTGTGATTTTAGAAAAAATGAGAAATGACATCTTGAAAGTAAGATCGAAAATGATCAGTTGGAAAAAAATGAGCGTAACTTTTGAAGAAGTTCGCACTGAATTTTTGGAACTATTTGCCAACATCTACTACCAATTACGCCAATTTTTTCACGCATTTTCCCCCTTTTTAAAAGAAGCCCGTTTCGATGAAAATGTATTAATCTACCTAGTTGAAAACAAAGCAAAGCTCAATTCGAATCTCGGCGAAAAGTGGGTAGATGATCTTTTAAAGAGTTTTTTCCCAGCAGGTCACGGTCAACTTCGCACAGCTATTTTTGAAGGCTTTACACGAAGAGGATTTACAACATTTCTCTCAAGTATAGAGCCGCTAATTGACGCGATCGAATGGGAGACGCCATGCCACCTTCCAGCGAAACATTAAACCTCCTTCTCGATCTTGTCCGTAAAGAGGGGCCGCATATTTTTGCATCCCCTGAAGATGCCGATTTCTTCCGAAAAACACTGATTAAAAAATCACTCGCACCAGTAATCCCGAAAGAGATCCCAAAAGCTGTTGCAAAACCTCCCATTGAAATCCAAGCTCCCCCCCCAGTTATCAAAGAATCAACGCCCGTTTTTAAGTCTGAGCCGGTTATCGCAAAAGCGGTTGAAAAAAAAGAGGTCGAAGAGCCTTTAAAAAAACCTGTTTTCATCGCGTCTACAATCAGAAACCTATTAGCTGTAGTTGCCCCTGAACTTGCCATCATCGATGAGATCCCAAGTGATGCAACGGCTCAAAAAATTGCCCAAAGGTGGAAAACCAAAAATCAAACCGCGCCGATCTCGATCTTGCTTTTGCATGAACCGCCAGAGCAAAAAGCGCTTTTAGAACAAATTACAAAAGCGATCGACATCTACTTTGGCCCTGCAAAAATCGTCCACGCTGAAGGGATTGAAAAAGACAAGCAGTGGGAAGCTTTTTTATCCGTTGCCGAGCTAAAGATGATCATCGTTTGCGACTACACTCTATGGCAGCTCAATGGACTCATGCAGTTTTATAAAGAAACCCCTGCGCAAGGGATGCGAATGTTAGGAAATACTCCCCTCTTTTTGCTGCCTGACCTATCCCTTTATTTAAAAGATCCTCTATTGAAACGATCTCTTTGGAAGGCTTTGTGTCAGAAGTTTTCGTAGAAGTTCTCCTCGATCAAAACTTAAAGCGCCCTTTAGACTACGTTGTTCCAGAGCAGTTTTGGGGCAAAATTGAAGTTGGGATGCGTGTTGAAGTTCCTTTAAAGTCGGTTTTTAAAAAAGGGACGATCGCTAAGATTAAACACACAACGAGCTGGCCCTCTGTAAAGCCCATTGCAAAAGTTATTTCAAAAGAAACAGAAATTCCAGAACCTTTATGGAAACTGGCTCAGTGGATGGCCAAGTACTATGCAGCTCCTTTGCAAAAGGTGCTCAAAAGCTTCATCCCTGTCAATATCCGTAAAGAGGTCAAACAAAAAACACAAATCTTTCTAAAAGTTGCAAAAACGCATAACGAATGCATCAAAGCCATTGAAGAACTTCGAATCAAAAATCCAAAACAGGCGCAAGTCCTAGAGGAGATTTTAAATTCGAGTAAGGGGATCTTTTTAACAGATCTCGAGGGCTCAAAAAGCTCTGTTACCACCCTCCTGAAGAAAAAATTCATCACCTCGCAAAGTATCACAACCGATGACGACCTTCTATTGGAAGAAGAATTTTTCAGAACAAGCCCAAAGACGCTCAATGACGAACAAGAGACGTGTCTCAATGCCATTGTCCAATCCATGCAAAAAAAACAATTTTCTGCCCACCTGATTTATGGGGTTACTGGAAGCGGCAAGACAGAAGTCTACATGCAAGCCATCGCCCATGCGTTAGAGAAAAATCAATCGGCAATCATGCTAGTCCCTGAAGTTTCTTTAACTTCGCAAACAATTGAGCGGTTTAAGGCACGTTTTTCACAAAAAATTGCCATCTTGCACCACCGTCGCAGCCTCGGAGAGAGGACAACTGCTTGGGAAGACTTGAAAAGGGGCGATGCAAAACTTGTGATCGGCGCAAGATCTGCACTATTTTGCCCTGCACAAAACCTCGGACTCATCATCGTCGATGAAGAACACGACAGTTCCTATAAACAAAGCGACGAAATGCCCTGCTACCATGGACGTGACACAGCAGTCATGAGAGCCCATTTCGAAAATTGCGCAATCATTATGGGGAGTGCAACCCCATCGATTGAATCGCGCTACAATGCCCAAGTGGGAAAATACCACTATCACGAGCTAAAAAAAAGGGCCACATCAGCGCTTTTGCCCAGTGTAAAAATCATCGATATGAAAAGAGCCTTTGAACTCGCAGGAGGCTTCACCCACTTTTCAGATGAGCTCCTCAGAGGAATTAAAAAAAGGCTCCAAGAAGGAGAACAGACCCTCCTTTTTCTCAATCGGCGTGGCTACCACCGAATGCAGACATGCGCCTCGTGTAGACACGTGATGAAATGTCCCCATTGCGATCTCTCTTTGACCTATCATAAAGAAGCGCATCTTTTGCAGTGCCACCTGTGCGATTACAAACAAGTTGCACCGCGCAATTGCCCAAATTGCCAAAGCGCAGAATCTTTACAGTTCAAAGGATTTGGGACAGAACATGTCGAAAGGACGCTACATGCTATTTTCCCCGAAATCAGAACACTTCGGATGGATCGAGATACGACAACGAAAAAACATAGCCATGAAGATTTGTTCAAGCAATTTAGAGCCCATAAAGCAGATGTTTTGATCGGCACACAAATGATTGCTAAAGGGTTTCATTTCCCCTCTGTCACTCTTGTGGGCGTGCTCAACACCGACGCTACGCTTTGTATCCCCGACTTCAGATCGCCTGAACAGGTCTTTCAGCTCATCACCCAAGTTGCAGGAAGATCCGGGAGAGCGCAGCTTCCAGGAGAAGTGATTATTCAAACTTTTCTCCCCGATCATCCAACCATCCATTTGGCAGCAGCGCAAGATTACCCCGCATTCTTCAAGGCCGAAATTGAAGAAAGATCCACCTTTGGCTATCCCCCATTTTGCCATCTTATCAAACTCCTTTTCACCGATCTCGACCCGAAAGTAGCGCAAGAAAAAGCTGAAAAGGCCCGCTCATCGCTCAAACTAAAAGCTCCAACACAAGTTTTACCAGTGACTCCTTCGGGCCACGCCAAAGTAAAAGACCTCTATCGCTTCCAATTTTTGATCAAAACAGATAAAATTGGCCCCATCATCGATCAACTTAAAAGTATCGAAGCAAAAATTGATGTAGACCCACTTTCGACGTTTTTTTAATGAAAAATTGGATCTTTTCTCTCCTTTTTCTTCCCTTTATTCTTTCGGGGGCAAATCATGCGATCACTTATGAATATTACGGAAGATTTGGAGATGCGCTCCTCTCCTATTTACATGCAAAGTGGCTCTCTTACCAATATCAAATTCCGCTCCTTTACAAAACATTTGAATACTCCTCTGAACTCAAACTACACACGCGTGAAATTTGGCTCGAAAAAGATGTGAAACACAACAATCGAACCCCCATTGTCTTACAAAATGAGGTCCTGGATCTGGATAGAACTGATCCCACAATGTTCATTTGCCCCTACTTTCCCGAAGTAGAGTGGGAGCTAAATCAAGCAAACTGGTCCTATTTTCAAGTCGAATGGAAAGATCCAAATTTTCGAAATCTCGCACAAAAACTGATTGCACCTCAAAGTAAAATCGAAACGATTCATCCCCTCGAAAACACGATTAATATTGCCATTCATATCAGAGAAGGGGGGGGCTTTGACAGCGCTGGTACTCGACTCACATTCCCCTTGAAACTCCCCCCCTTTAGCTTCTACACCGAGAGTCTCAAAGAGATCTTGAGCCAATTTCCTAATCAAAGAGTCTACTGCCATCTATTTACCGACGCAAAAGATCCTTCCCAACTTGCCGATCAACTCAAAGCTGAAATCCCCTCGCAGTACTTCGTAAAGTTTGGCTATAGAAAATCCAATAGTCACAAGAAAAATGTCCTCGAGGATTTTTTCTCTTTTTTCAACTTCGATATCCTCATTCGTCCTGAATCGAATTTTAGTATCGTCCCCTCTCTTCTTCACGACTTTGCTATTGTTCGTTTTCCAACCGATGCTACCGTGATTGGCGAATCGGTCACAATCAATTCCGTCCAAACTCAAACCAACTACCATGTTTTGCAAAACTTGCTCAAAAGAGTAAGTAGATTTCACTACTAGCAATACTCCCCTTTTAATTATTGCCTATTTTTGGCAATGTATTGCCTATGAAAATTCATGCTTTTGCTGCAAAAAATGCCAAAGAGCCTTTGGCTCCCTTTGCTTATGACGCGCCCCAATTAGATCCCTATGAAGTCCTTTTAAAAGTAACCCACTGCGGACTTTGCCATAGCGATATCCACTTGATTGATGACGACTGGAAAAAATCTCAATATCCCCTCGTTCCGGGCCATGAAGTGATCGGAATCGTTGAAGAGCGAGGATCTCAAGTAAATGACCTAAAAATAGGCGATCGGGTGGGAGTCAGCTGGCTCCTGTCAGCTTGTCTAAATTGCGCAGTTTGCGAAACTGATGACACAAATATTTGCCCGAATAAGAAGACGACCTGTAACGGCCATTTCGGCGGGTTTGCCGATTTTATGGTAGCCGATAGTAGATTTGCGTTTCCCATTCCAGATGGGCTCGACTCAGCTCATGCAGCGCCACTACTTTGCGCAGGTGCTACCGTCTACGCCCCGCTTAAGCGCTATTGCTCTGGGCAAACTTTAAGCGTAGCCATCATTGGCATTGGAGGCTTAGGTCATCTCGCTCTACAGTTTGCAAAGGCGCTTGGATGTGGTGTGAGCGCAATTTCCCATAGCGCAAACAAGGAAATAGAGGCTAAATCTTTTGGTGCTGATCATTTTTTCACCCTCGATAACTGCCCCAAACAGTTTGATTTTATCCTGTCGACCGTACAAGCAGATCTTGAATGGGATAAAGTCATTTCACTACTGAAACCAAACGGGACTCTCTGCTTTGTGGGAAGACCTTTAAAACCAGCCACAATCGATACGGGGCAATTGATCTCATTTCAAAAAACACTCACTGGCAGCTCTACAGCCAATAGGCCCGTCATGAAAGAGATGCTCTCGTTTGCTGCAAAACATCTCGTAAAACCTCAGATTGAGCTTTTCCCCTTAAAAGAGGTGAACAAAGCAATCGAAAGGGTCAAATCAAACCAAGCGCGCTACAGGATTGTTCTTGAAGTTTAAGGACCATGTAGCTTGTTGCAAAAGGGCCTGCTCAATAAACATCTCCTCGCCATAAACGCACTTACAGCCCTGCTTTTTTGCCCTTGCTAAAAGAGCGGTTTCTTTGGGGCTATATACCACATCCATCACAAAAGTATTGGCAATGGGCATGATAGATATATCTTCCGGGATCGTATTGATCAAAATGTCATATCCTTGTAGCTCGTTTAATAAATAGGCGTCACACCCAAGCTCTTTTCCGATTGTTTCACACCGGCTTTTTGTTCGGTTATAGATACTTACAATCGCCCCTCTTCTCTTAGCCTCAAAAGCAATAGCGCGCGCAGTTCCTCCTGCCCCAAGAATCGCTAACTGTTTGTTTTTAACTTGGGTGTGCTTTTCAAGAGCATTTAAGGCGCCCATTCCATCTGTATTGCTTCCCATTACCTTTTCATGCCCAAACGTCACGGTATTTATCGATCCAATTTTTTTCGCATCCAAGGTCACTTCATCCATCTGTAAAAAGACAGCTTCTTTTAAAGGCATTGTCACACTCAGACCGCCAAAGGGAAGCTTTTTCACAAGTTGAAAAAATTCAGGAACCTCTTCACCCAGTAGTCTCAACTTCACATAAACAGCATTGTGATCAAAGCGTGGATTGTGAAAAAGGTGTCCCTCACTTTTTTCTACGGGATCTCCAATGAGTGCATAGATGAGCGTTTGCTGGTTTAATTTACGATAGTGAAACAGCTCATTGAGAGTTTGAAGACTATATCTACCCAAAGATCGGTCCTCAGTTAAACCTGCATAATCAAATGCATTGCCTACAATTTTACCCAAAATGCGCGAAGGGGCCCCATACTCCCCCATCGAAATGGCTGTAAAGGGGACTTTTACGCTCAAAGAAAAACTCATCAAGCGAAGCATATCAAGGGTTGATTGCGCTTGAAGGGCCAACTTGTAGAAAGAAAAGTGGGGATTGATCATCCCTTTTAAAAGAGCGTCTAAATCTAAAGGTGTTTTCTCAAAATCGTGGTAAGATCCAATCAGTTTTACTTTGGGAAATTTCTTGGCAATTTTTTCGATAAATCTAGGATCTGTATCCGCTTCGATATCGAAATAATCGGGCAAATGCTCCAATAACTTTTCAATTTGCAAAAGCCGATCTTCTTCACTTATCTTTAAAGCTCCCCCCTGCTCTTTTTTTCTCAATGTGAAAATGACAGGACACTTGGGCCTTTTTGTAAGTGGGAAATGGTCGAGACGAAGCTCCACTATATCAGCCATATGGCTGACTTGATCGATCTCATCGGGATTTGTAACAGATGCGACAAGCATACCCATTTCTTGTACCATTTTTTTCTAATTGGCTGAAATACAAATATTTGGCATACATTTACCGTTTTTCTGGAGGAATATGGCTGTACTACCCTTAAATGCTTGGAACGTAAGTGAAGATCAATTTAGATCTAACTTGGAAAAATATGAAGCAGGCCCGCCCGTAGTCATTCATGGCAAAGTACAAAAAGGCTCATATGGAGGACTTTATAAAACATCAGACGAAGCGTGCTTTATCAAGTACTCAAGCCCTGCTAGTGCAGCAGATACGGAGGAAGATGTCCTTTGGCAATCGTACTGCGCTCAAAAAGAGTTGGATATCTTGGAGTTTGCAAAGATTCATCATATGCGTCATGTCATCCGTCAGATAGACGCGTTTTGCATGACTGAGCAAAGATATGCATCTGTCCAATTAAACGGTGGGCTGAGTCTTAAAAACATTTATCTTTGCAGCCCAAAGCATTTACAAAAAATGCCCTCTCTTAAAAAAATTCAAAAAATTGGGATTCAATTATTTGAAGCTTTGAGCGATCTTCATAAGCATAACATCTTACATGGAGATATTAAACCATCCAATATTGTCTTGAATGAATCTGAAAAATTAAATGTAATTGATTTCAGCATTTCAGAGCAGCTCAATAGAGACTTTAGTCCCCTCGTCAAATTTTCATCCCATTACCGCCCTCCTGAAACATTTAGATTAAGAAAAACTTTTTTGAAAAGCGATGTTTGGGCAGCCAGCTGCACGCTATTAGAGCTGATCTATAAAAAACACATTTTCCCAGGAGCAACTGACGACGAGATCTATAGCTCAATTATAGCTCGATTTGGTTGTAAGCCTCAAGTGTATAGCGAATTTGTTGCAACAAGGTCTTTAAAGGAACTGATCGACAGCTTACAAACCTATGAAATGGACCCAGAGTTATTTAACTTATTTAAAGATCTCATTTTAAGAACACTCGAACCTAATGTAGAAAAAAGAATGACAGCGGAAGAGACGCTTAAGCACCCCTTTTTCAAATCTTGTGTACACACATGCTCTCAAAAAAATGAAGAGACCACCACCCCTGAAAACAACATAGCCGCAACCACTAAAATTTGGACTGATGTCCCTTTTTTTAGATTAAGCTTATAAAAAAAGTTTCCCCCTATCTCCGCTGTAGACAAAAACCCTCTTGAAGAAGTAATTTATAGGCTTACGATCGAGATATTTATTATGAATTTTCCTATTCCAGAGTACCACCACCACGAAGAGTTTCAAAACCGGACGCGCAAATTAGCAGAAATTAGGGCTTTAGGGGTCGATCCCTACCCTCCTAAGTATGTAAATACACTTAAATGCGCCCAAATTACTCTGGATGCAGAGACTAAAGACGTTGGACATCATGACGATGCAGCCTCCGGCAATACGCAGCATGTTTTTGTCTCGGGAAGACTCGTTTTATTCCGCGCCATGGGGAAAAATGCCTTCGCCCATATCCAAGATGAGACGGGTAGAATCCAGATCATGTGCAACCGCGATCTGACAAAAGTTGCAGGACTTGCACAAACAGATGAGATCACGCCAATCAAATTCATCGAAAAAAAGCTCGATTTAGGCGATATGATCGGCATTGAAGGACACCTTTTTAAGACTCAAAAAGGGGAACTGACCATCTTTGCCAAAAATGTGACTCTCCTTTGTAAATCCCTACTCCCCTTGCCAGATAAGCATAGCGGCCTTGTCGATAAGGGAGTGCGCTACCGTAAAAGATGGCTCGATTTAATTACCCACCCAGAATCACTCGAAAGGTTTCGGAACCGTTCGAGAATTCTCCTCTCTATCCGAAACTATCTAGAAGAGCGCGAGTTTGAAGAGGTAGAGACCCCCGTACTGCAAAATAGCTACGGTGGAGCTCAAGCCCGGCCCTTTATCACCCACTTAAATGCCCTAAGCCAAGACATGTATCTCAGAATTTCTCTTGAAATTCCGTTAAAAAAACTCATTGTCGGCGGCATGCAAAAAATTTATGAGATCGGCAAAGTATTTAGAAACGAAGGGATCGACAGAACCCACAATCCAGAGTTTACCATGCTCGAGGCCTATGCCGCTGGCTGGGACTACAACGACATGATGGATTTCACTGAAAATCTTTTTGAAACGGTGGCGCTTAATCTTTTCGGAACCACAAAAATCAGAGTCACCCCAGACGATGAATCGACAGCGATCGTAATCGATGTCAAAGCTCCTTGGGCAAGACTTACGATGAAAGAGGCCATCAAGACCTTTGCCCACCTCGATGTCGACAAAATGACAGACGATGAGATGAAAGCAAGGCTACTGAAAGAGACCCATATCGATCCAAAAGGGGTTCAACATGCACCTCGAGGCGCCCTCATTTCGATGCTTTTCGAAGAGTTTGCGGAAAAACACCTCATTCAGCCCCATCACATCATCGACCACCCAATTGAAACCACCCCGCTCTGCAAGCCTCATAGAGATCCAGAGCTCCGCAAACAAGGCTTTGTCGAGCGTTTTGAGAGCTTTATCTTGGGCAGAGAAATGTGTAATTCCTACTCAGAGCTCAACGATCCTGAATTGCAACGCGAACTATTAGTAAGCCAAGCAGAAAAAAGGGAAAAAGGGGACGTAGAAGCAAACCCTCTTGATGAAGAGTTTGTGGAAGCCATCTGTCAAGGGATGCCTCCTACTGGTGGCGTTGGAATTGGGATTGATCGTCTTGTGATGCTCTTTGCGAACGCCGATTCGATCAGAGACATCCTCCTCTTCCCGTTAATGCGCCCCGAAGATGCATAAAAGATCATTTTCCGATCAAAGAGCGGTAATTTGTTTTTCCCGTAGCCGTTACGGGAATTTCATCAACTTTCTCAACTGCTGAAATTTTAACAAGATTGCTAAATCCAAGGGTTTTTAGCAGATCATTAACCGTCTCTTTTTCAACTGGGAAAATTGCATAGAGAATCAACTTAGGATTTTCGCTATCCGTTTCATCTGAACAAAGGGCCAAAGAAGGAACATCGTCACGTATTAACCCCCTTTTTTTGTATTCAGTCGTTAACGCCTCCTCAATTGCACCTAAGCTGATCATCTCTCCACCGAGCTTAATGAATCTCTTCAATCTTCCCGTTAAAACAAGCGTTTGGTCCTTGTCTAAATACCCGATATCGCCGGTGCGAAACCAAGATTTACCCTCAATTTCGATAAATGGGGACGAAGTAGCCCCAATATAGCCGCTAAAGACATTCGGCCCTCGGACACAGATTTCACCTGTCTCTCCTTTAGAAAGGGGTTTTTCTGTTTCAGGATGAATCGTAATTGCGTCTATATTTGGCAAGAGCTCACCGACTCCTTTTGGCTCTTTATGCATACGTGTTAAAGAGATCACAGGAGAGGTCTCACTTAAGCCATAGCCTTCTAAAATTTCCCCTTTCAGCTTCATTTTTGAAAGAGTCTCAAAGAGCTCTTTTGGAGTTTTTTCACCAGCTGTTGTAAAGAAACGGACACTTTCGAGCTGTTCTGGCTTTGCAACTTGAAATAGTTTTTTTAAAAAATTGGGTACGATGGGGAAAATTGTAACTTGCCACCTTTTAGCGCCTTTAGCAACACCAAAGCTGTCTGTCGGATTTGGGAAAAATGCAACTCGCATTCCAGAAAAAAGAGGGACGAAAGTGCTCACTGTAAAACCAAAAGAGTGAAATTGAGGTAAAATATCATATATTACCGTCTTAGCATTGCACTCAGTGTGAAAATTCCAAAAGCAGTTGTAGATCGTTGATAAGACATTTTTGTGAGAAAGGGGAACACCTTTTGGTTTAGCTTCAGTTCCACTTGTAAACAAAATGACTAAGTTAGCATTTTCATCAATTTGATCGAGTTTTAACTTTTTCAAAACTTTTGCAGAAGAAAGAAAGGAGTGAAAAAGGCCCTTTAGCTTCATCTTTAACGTTAAATTGCTTCGAATATCTTCCAATAATACGATCTGGTCTGCAACGGAGCCAAAATCGACATGATTGACCTTTTCCATAAAGCGCCAAGAGCTGACCGCCCTTTTTGCCCCCGTAAGCTTCATCATATGTTCAAGATAGCTAGGACCTAGAGTCCAGTTCAAAAGTACGGGAGTCTTTCCGGCAAAAAGAAGTCCCAAAATCGCAAGAGTTGAACCAACAGATGGAGGTAGAAGAACGGCTACATGACTTTCAGGAAACTCCTTAAAGGCCTCAGCCAAAACTAAAACCCCTTTTTTTGCCCTTTTGTATGAAACAGAGCCACTTATATCATCAGCCATTGCAACAGAGGACCCCATCCTCTCACAGATATTTAAAAATGCCTGCTGAAAGGTTGAACCTGAAACAAAAGTTGGATCGGGTCGATTTTTTTCCTCTGGCCATGAGTCCTGATTTTCTTCTTTAGTCTCATCTTTTTCACCTTCAGCCCCCTCGGCTAGCTCTACGAGATCGCGGACTGTATGGAGTTCATCAAATGAGACGGTATCAACAGGATAGTTTTTGAAAATCCAAGAGACAATTTCTGCTATATTTAATGAATCCATCCCAAGATCTTCCCCTAAACGGGAATCCGCAGAGACGGTTAATTTGGAATGATCGAGGATTTTTCGAATTTCTTTCGCAATTTTCTCTTCGATCTCTTTCGCTACCACATCATTTACATAGTTTAACTTTTTTTCTTTTGGGGGCGCAGCTTGAGGCAGCTCATTAGAGATGAAAGAGTAAGGAATCAGTTTTAAAGGCTCAGACTCATGAATCTGGCCCGCATCATCTGTATAATGGTTAAACCACTTTTCTAAGTATTGGTTGACCTCGACTTTAGAACCTTGGCGAGGGAGCTCTTTGGGATCTAACTCAAAATCAACAACAAGGTGTCTGCGAGGGGTAAAAAAGATAAAATTTTTCAGACAATTAAAAAGGGATTCTTTGACAACTTTCAAAAAATCGGGAGACTTTCCTGTGATAGCTTTAGAGTATTTACTCCCCCAAAGACCAGAAATCCTCACTAACACAACGTGAATGTCTTTTTGCTTCTGAAGAATCTCATAAATGGCAGAGGAACCCTTAAGCTGCTCTTTGCCCTGATTCTTTAATTTGCCTGTTGGGAAAATCAAAAAATTATCGCCTTTCTCAATCCCATCTAAAATTGTGTCCATGGACACTTGTGCTTTTCTTATTTTGTACTGATTGACAGATGTTTCAAAATCAGGGATGAGCACAGCTCGCAGCATTTTAAGACTCTTATGCGCTAGCGGATACTTCGAAATAAACTCAACAACTAAGGGACGAATCTTGAATTTTGGCCAGGCAAGTGAAAAAAGGAGAACAGGATCTACAAAAGAGACGTGATTTGGAATAAATACACTACCACCTAAATCCTTATTTTTCTTAATAATCTCATTTAAGCCTCTTACCTCGATTTTATACCGAAGAGACAAAATAAATCGAAAAGCAGCAGCAAAAAAGAGGATGAAAATCTTACGCATGATGACGGATCTTTGCAGAATAGGTCAAATTTTTACAAGAAGAAATGCTCCTATTGCAAAAGATCTTTCCATAGAGTATACGGAATTTAACTACGCGGCAGTCCTATGGATAATGAAGAACTCATACTCTTTCTCAAGAAAACAGAACTTTTTTCAGATCTAAGCACTGAGGAAGTTAAAAGAATCATCCCTTATATTAAAGTCATTAAATTCTCTTTAAGTGATTGGATTTTCAAAGAAGGTGATCAAAGCCGAGAACTCTATATTATTAAAGAGGGCTCAGCAAAAATCCTCAAAGAAGAAAAAGAGTCAAAACAGTTCCAAGAATTAGGAACTCTCCATATTGGAGATTACTTTGGAGAAATGGCTCACCTTGAAAATGAGATCCGATCCGCAGCTGTCCAACCTCAAGAGCCTACTGAAGTCTTAGCACTTGATTTAGACAGACTTAAAAAAGAACCCACAGAAGAAAAAACCTATCTAAAAGTGCTTGCATTACTCGCCAAAAAAGTCAGTCAACACCTTCGAAAAGCAGACACAAGCATAATTGAATCGCTTCGAGAAAAAATCAACATGTTAGATTTGCATGAGCAAACAAGCAAAATGCTCCTTGCTGTATTCATTATTATGTCTATTTGGTTCAATGTAGCCAAAATCATCGATATATTCTATACCCGAAAAGACCTCGCTGACCCGATATTCACATCTGCCATGTTATTCCTCTTTGTTATCCCGTGCGCCTATATTGTTAAAATCTCTAAGTACCCTTTAAGTTTCTATGGGCTAACAACGAATCACTGGGCTCGTTATGCTCTAGAGGGCGTTATTTGCTCGACCCCGATTCTAGTACTTGGCCTTTTTGCAAAATTAATCCTTATTAAGAACATTCCAGAGTTTAAGGATCTTTCCCTCATCCCCGTACAAACAATTATTGACAATTACCGATCCATATTGATTTTTGGAGCTGCCTATATTCTTTTAGTCCCCGCCCAAGAATTTATCGTAAGGGGTGTGTTACAAAGCTGTTTTAAAAACTTTTTTCAGGGCCGCAACCGCGTATTTCTTGCCATACTCTCTTCAAACCTAGTTTTTCAGATGCTCCATACTGTTAAAGGTTTTTGGCTTGCCATCATCAGCTTTTTCCTGGGGCTCTTTTGGGGGGCTCTCTTTGAAAAACAAAAATCTCTTGTTGGAGTCTGCGTTTCCCATGCATTGATTGGCGCAACGCTTTTCTTTATTCTGGATTACCAAGCCATCTTAGAAATTGTTAATTCGATGGAAGAGATTAAGTTTATCAAGAGAATTAGCGCGGGCTAATCATTCTGAGAGGGTCACGCCGTTCCAATCATCGCGCGGCGGATTAGAAATCAGCGTTTTACAACGTTTAATTAAGATAGAAGAGGCAATATCACTGCCTCCAAAAAGCTGATTGGCTTTTTCAAATGAAACAATTGCATCTACAAATTTTTTATCGAGATAAAGTTTAAGGGCAGATTCATAGGTAGAAATCCCCTTGAGCATTTGCTCAGTTGCCTTAAGTTTTTCATCGATGAGCTCATAAATAAGATGAGATTGTTTTCTTCCTCTTAAAACAACATAGTCAATGGGACGAATAAGAAATGTATCTTTTACTGCTTGGGCAGTATCTTCCCCAATTAAAATCGTCGTACCGTAAAAAGCGTTGAGCTTTTCTAAGCGTGCGGCAATATTGACCGCATCGCCAATGGCCGTATAATCCATCCGCTCCTCTGAGCCAAAATTGCCCACCAGCGCGGTCCCAGAGTTAATCCCCACTTTATTCTTAAGCATCGGATGCTTAGATGTAAGGTCTTTTAATGAAAGAGCAGCTCGACACGCACTGAGTTCATGGTTTTCCGATGGCTCAGGGGCTCCCCAAAGCGCCATCACAGCATCTCCCATAAACTTGTCGATAATCCCTTTTTCTTTATGGATTTCAACACTTGCAATACTTAAGAATTCTTTTAGGATTTCAGCCGTTTTATCAGCGTCCATCAGCTCTGACAGCGAGGTGAACTGCGAAAGATCTGCAAAAAAGACTGAGATTTTTCTCTTTTCGCCGCCAAGTTCCGCAGCTTTACCTGAGTGTAAAAGCATTTTCACGAGATCGACGGGCGCATATCTTGAAAAAGATTGAATGCCAATTTTCATCTTTTGCAAAGACCTTTCCATAATATTGATCTCTTTAATGCGAGAGCGCCGCCCCCCTTTTCCATGTGTCTCAAGAGATAATTCGCCAACCTTATCCATCTCATGAGCAATCCCCTTTAAACGATTTGATATCCGGCTGAAAAACAGAGATGAAAGCATTAAAAATGCAAGAAGAGGGAGGATTCCAAAAGCTAAATAGGCGGTTGCCTTATTTCGTACCGGCACTAAAAAATCATTTTCTTGAATCACAGTCACAAGATTCCAAGGAATTTGAGACTCTTTTGGGAAGCGGTTAATATAAAAAATATGGCGACCCACTTCAACAAACCCCCCTTTTTCCTCTTTGCCAATCAATTTGCCCCAAGCTGCATCGATCACTTCTGAAGGAATCTGAGAATCTGTTTGCGCAACGATTTTTCCATTATCTTCAATAATATAGACACTTCCATGCTCGCCAATATTTAGCGAACGGATGAACTCATTGAGTAAATTGATCTGAAAATCGACAGCCCAATATCCCTTCACCCCCCTATTTTCCATAAGGGCTAAGACAAATGTATACCCTCTTTCATCTGTCGTAGCAAACGGGTAAACATCAGTCCAAGCTCCGCCTGGATGCATTTTACCTGTCGCCCAAAAGGGGCGTTTTCTAGGATCATAATCAGACAGTTCCTCATAAACCTTTTCCCACTGATCATTTTTTATTTGATAATCTTCAACCCTAGTTTTGCCATCTTTTCCAATTGTTCGAAAACTTGCTGTAAACAAATCATCCGTTTTAAGAACTCCGAAAAAATCCCCCGACTCAGTTGTATAATACACAGTTGTAAATTCTGGGTTTTCTTTAAGAGTCCGGTAGCAAATATCAAAAATATTTTCACGCGTGTTGATTTTAAGAGCTTCTTCTTCGATTAATCCTGTAACCATTTTAAGAGAAGTAGGGGCGCTTTGAAAGTATCTCAATATTTGCTCTTCACCCGTCAGAGCGCTTTGTTTCGCAAGATCCATCCAAAGATTTTGACTCGCTTTTTTTGCAGAATAATAGGAGGGTATACCTACGATTCCAACTGTAAAAAATGTGGAAAGGGTGGCAGAGAGAACAACCGCAGAAACAAGTGTCGCACGCAAGGGGAAAGTAAAATCTTTTGAGTAGGCCATTGTTTACTTAAGTTCCTAACATCCACCACTAATTTTAATCGTATTTGTTTCGGCAGGAGCCGCTGGTTCTTTAGCCTGAGGGGCAGGAGCGGTGGACTCTCTTGAAGGTGCCCCTTCTTTTGGTGTTGCCGGAGCAACAGGTTTTGGAGCAATTGTAGGTATCCCCCCCCGTGGCGGAACGAACCTAGTCGAAGATAAAGAAGCTGGTAAATTTGTTAACCCACGAGGCGACAGTGTTTGAGGGGAAATTTCTGAGTACTGAAATTTCCGGGTTGGTCCAAGTGAAATTGACCCCTTTGGGGATACAACCGTAATCATTCCAAATTCACAGCCTATAAACATAGCGCCACCTCTTGCAATAACTGCTTGAATGAGCGTACCACGAATCCCTATAGTTACTGTGGGGCCTTTAATTGTGACAGCTTCCGGATTTTCTTTTGCAATCTTACCAGTTAGATGCCGAAATCCCCCTTTAAAAATCTCCCCCAGATAGGTATTTGCAGTCCGTTTAGATCCGTAACTATAGTTTTGGACTTCATATTCGGAGTTGGGAATCAGGTTTAAAACAGCATCATCTGTGAATTTAATCTGTACCCTAGAGTCAGCGCCAACAACGATTTTTTCCCCCGTCATAATGGGAGATCCCTTAGAAAGTGTCCGATCTTTTCGATTGGGATTTCTTGCAACGGCTCTCCCCTCTATCGCAACCACTTTACCTGCCATTTCTCTAGCTGAAACGCTAATCGTTAAAAACAAACACAGGATCAAACAAATCTTTTTCATCAATAGCCAAATAGTGCAGTTAGATAAAATCTCCCCATTGAGGAGTACCCCGGTATCTGATGGAGCATAAAACCATAATCGGCAGTGAGAGAAAAGTTATCTTCCACCTCAAAGCGAAGAGCAGGTCCAGCGCCCGACAGAAACTGATCTGAAAACTCAGGGGAAGCTGGTTGATAGTTTTTCCCATAGCCAACATCGTAAAATACGAGGAATGTGGTTCTACTCTTAATTTTTCCTTTTGTCTCAATGGTCGGGAAATAGAACTCAAAGTTCATACTAACCGCATTATCAGCGAGAAATTGAGACTGCTCATATCCTCGGATCGAGTCAAATCCTCCAAGACTATACTGCTCACTCGACGGTAATGGCCCAGTAGCTGCCTGTCCACCTAAATATAAGAAAAGACTCCAATCATCCCAAAACATATAGCGATAACCGAGAGATTGCCTCAAATACGCGTAGCGGACAGAACTATTTGGCCTTAATGCTTGATATGCCGAATCGGTCTGATCGGGAAAGAGATCTTTCCAAAGAGATGCATATGCTTCTATTCGATAGGTAATTTGGTGAGGCCCCCAAAAGTCGGTCAAAGTGTAAGCCCCTTCCCATTGCGTAATATTGATACTTTGAATGGTGATGGGAACTTCAGTTGTCGTACTTGTGAAAAAAAGGTTCGAATTCAAGTATTTATAGTCGAAGCCAAACTCAACTTGGGACTTAAACGGGCGATATAAAGGTTGTAAAAGCCATTTATACCTCCCTGATGCTTGCGCTGTTTTCCCCTCGCTTCGAAAGTCGGCAATATCTGGATAAATCTGCCCGTAACTTGCATACAGTGTTAAGATATCTTTCCAAGGGAGATTAGAAGTATAAACAAATACATGGGTTTGCAAGTTGTGAAAATCGGGAGATGCGGTATATTGATAACTCATCACATCCCCAATACCAAACGCATTGCCCCAGTTAAAGCCTGCAAATACATTTGCAGCAGAAGTTGAAACAATCCCATTGTTATCTGCACCTGCAAAAAAGTAAAAAGGGAACCGATCTTGGGTTAAAAACTCAACATCGGTAGATCCAGGCTCATCTCCTGGAAGTAAGATCACTTTGGTCTTTAAAAATGGATTTAAGTTGATAAATGCCAAATCATTAAGAAGCGCATTTTGATCAAGTAACTGCCCCTCTTTCATTGTGATTTGATTTTGGATTACATCTTTTGAAAACCAGTGCTGCCCTTCATAATGGATATCTTCAACAGTAGCAGTTAGAATCTCAATTGCAATGATCCCATCGCTCACCTCTTGCTCTGGGATAATAACCATTGCTAAAAGAGCTCTTTGTGTGAGGAAGTCGAGGATCGCATTTTTAATATTTTGAACTCTTTCTTGATCTAATTTGCTACAAAGATAAGGGGTAAGTACCTCTTGGATACCTTCGAGATCAATTTTTTTTACCTCGATATGGATCCCTTCAACTCTTGGAACATCATCAATACTTTCTTTGGCATCAATTAAAATGATCCCCTTAAGACACCCTTCGCCATCGACACATTGACATTTGGCATCGACAAAAAGAGGGCAAAAGAAAAGAAAAAAGCAGATCCATACCTTCATTATTTTCATCCTTGACATGGTGCCGCATTTTTTGTAGAAAGACCGCTAGGTGTTTCGATGTCAGATGGGTTATCTTCTTGGGTCGCTTCTTCAGCTGTTTGTTGATTGGTAAGCGATCCTGTATTTGAAGTTGCAGTAGCTTGTTCTGCCGCAAGCGTTGAGGGGACAAAAACCCCTTTTGTGAAAATTTGAAAGGGAACGCCGCCTGTACCATTTGGATAGTAGGTATATTGCGTTGGAGTCCCTGGTGGAACAGAACCATTTATCGATGCAGGATATGTATCTAAGTTAGGATTGATCGTATAAATTCTAAGATTACCACCCGATGTCGTAAGGGTCGATCCCGTTGCAATATTAATCACCCCGATCCCAATAAGAGGGCTTGGGAAATTATTACTTGCAACCAAGTTGATATCACCTGTCCCCGTTGTGGTGATAGACACGGCTGTCTCTGCATTCACATCAAATCCGCCTAAAAGAGAAAGTGTCCCATTTGCACTTGTGATATCATTTGCAATTTCAAGATTTTGTCCAGCATTCAGAGATAAATTAACATTATTTGCAGTCACAGTCGCGTTCACTAACAAATCACTTCCAGAAGCTAAATTTACATTTCCAGTTCCCGTTAAGACAAGCGCGTCTTGGACTGTACAACTCGTTCCAGAAGTAACAACTACATCGCCGCCGCCAACCGCAAAGGTAACGGCAGCAATTAAAGGAGCGTTTAAATCAAAAAGCGAAAATCCAAATGCACTGAAGCCATCTATTTTTTTCTCAGGCTCTTGTAACCATTGCCCTTTGACAAAAATTTGATCTTCCGGCGCATTGATTTTCCCACAAATATTGACGCTTGGCGCGTCTATGTGCACCTGTCCATCTTTGACGTCGATGAGCCCATCAGATCCAACAAACACAGACCCCTCAGATGCGCGCAAGAAAACTTTCCCCCCTTCATTCACAACCCGATTTGCCTGGATGACCCCGTCGTGATTAATCGCAAGCGCTTGCGCTCCATCTGTTTGAAGTTCAACAACAAGCCCTTTAATCGCCCCTTCATTGTCGATATAGCTTTTCGAATCAGGGCGAATATAAACTTCCGTTTCACCTGTTGGTTTCACCAAAAATTGAGAGCCTGCTCCTATTGAGACATGAGGAGCTTCAATGGTCCCTTGATTTTTCACTTCGTGAGCAAGCAAGACAACAGGGCCTGATGCGGAGATGATGGTTCCTAAATTCTCAATTTTCCCAAAGGTTTTCCCTAAAAAATCTAAATTTCCCCCTTCTAAAAAGCCCTTTATCTGCACATCGAGAGTTGATGCTAAAAAGCCTGCGGTATTAATCATTGCATCTTTGCCGATGATCACCCCATTTGGATTGATCAAATAGACTTTTCCATCAGCTTGGAGTTTACCCATCAATTTGCTGATTTCAGCACCTGTTACTCGGTTTAAAACAGCTGCATCTTTTGAAGGTTGATGAAAGCGGGTTGTTTCGTGAGGTTGAATAGAAAATGATTCCCAATTTAATACAGCTCGATCAGGAACACGAATTTCAAGCGTCGAGCCTCTCTCAATAATGGAGGCTTTTCCAGCTTTTACAGAAGCCTTTTTGGGATTCGCAAAGGCTGACAAAGCCACTAAACAACAAATAGCAAAAGACAGACGCATAAGGACCACACCTTTAACAGATGTATATCACTTATAAAAAATATATACAAAGCACAGATCGATTAAGATGACTTTACATAGCGTAAAAAATAGGCGCTTTGTGCATTAAAATTAAATTCCTCTTCTGTAGCTTCCTCAACACAGGTATCATTACAAAACCAAAACTTATTAACGCCATCTTCAACCGTTTTTACGTAAGCTACATAGTGGCCACATTGGGTTTGCTCACTATCTTCTGTGTTCCCACCAATGTGCAAACTAAAACTTTGAAGCTCGTAAGTCGCCTTGAGCTGATCCTGTTGTTGGTAGTTTTTCCCCTTAAGAAGCTCAATTTTTTGAGCTGAGAGAACTGGCGTAGAATTTTTGACTGTTTCACCCGTGTCTAAAAATGAAAATCGATTCAGCTGCACAAAAAGATTTGACGGGGCGTATTCAAACATTTTTGTTTTTTTCTTGATGCTACACCGTTCGTCACCTCGCACTACTTGGCAATCTCCCTCGCTAAACTCTTCAATCAAAAAGCGATCAACAAGGGCTTGAATAGGAAGCTCCTCATCAACAGGTAGAGCTACTGAAATTTGGGTAAGCTCAGGTTTACTTGCTCCACATTCTGTTTCTTGCGCCCCATAAAATGAGGTTTTTTCAAAAGTGGGATCTTTGAACACGTTTAGATCTGAGAATAGAGCTAAAAAAGCCTCATGTACATCGTGCTGATTTCCATCTTGAAGTTCATCGGGCAATAGTTGATAAAGACTTTGTAAGCTGATGGGCTTTGAGCTTTTCTGCTCTTTTTTTTCAACATACTCATTTAAAACAACTTTAAGAGGGTGAATATTACCTAAAAGTTCCTGGCAGCTCGATCTTGAAAGGGGCTCAGATGCAATCATCTGCACTAAAGAAATTAAAAAGCATTGATTTCCCCCGTTAACAAATCCGGGAAGCGTTGGTTCAGAAGAAATCTTAGCACGTTTTTGTTGGGGGGCGAGCTCAGCATATATCTCATCAAAGTGCTCTAAATCTTCAGAATCCCTGAAATGGACACCAGGCAAAAGATCATCAAGACCTCTACCTGAACTCTCATGATGTTCGATAGGGTCTGTTGGAATCGGAGCAAAAAAGTAGCAAGTTGGAATACTAGAAGACATGATCAAATACCCCTTTCAATTGCATCGAGGACAAAATTGCATCCATGTTCAGTAAGGTATAGACATGTATCGCCAACTTTTTTCACAAAATTTGCCTGCGCTAAGTGCTTTATGATATTTTTCATCGCAGTTTCTTTTTGCCCAATCATTTTTGCAATCGGGCGAAAATCAAAGGTGGCATGGGGATCTCCCCCTTCCATCGCAGTTTGATAAAGTTTAATTAAAAACCGCTCATCCGGTGTACTTTTTGATTTCATAATTTTTTTAACCTCGCGCCTTTGGGGGTATCTTCAATCACATAACCTTGAGAAAGGATCGCATCGCGCATCGCATCGCTTTGCTTGAAATTTTTTTCTTTCCGCGCCTTTTCCCGTTCTTCTAACAAACGGGTCAATTCGACGGGAATCTCGTCTTCTTTTTTCTTTAAAGGGAGAACTCCTAATATCTTGTCCCACTCTTCAAAGAGCTTTAAAGCTTCTCTCGCCTCTTCTACTCCCAGTTTGTCCTGATCTGCTAAGACATTGAGCTCACGAAGGAAATCAAAAAGAGCGGCAAGTGCCGATGAGATATTTAAATCATCTGCTAGCGCCGCATCAAATCGGGTTTTTGCCCTCTCGCTTGAAGCTGTGCTCGATTTGCTTTCTTTAACAGAGCGAAGCCTTTCTATAAGATCTTCGATCCTCTGCAGGCTTGATCGAGCCGCATCTAGCCCCGCAAAAGTAAAGTTCAGCTGTGTCCTATAGTGTGTAGACAAAAGTAGGTAACGAACTTCAGACCCGCTATATCCTTTTTGCAAAAGATCGCGCAGCGTATAAAAATTCCCTAAACTCTTAGACATCTTTTTATGATCGACGAGAAGATGCTCTACATGAACCCATTGATAGACAAAGCGCTGCCCAGAGCAACACTCCGATTGGGCAATTTCATTTTCGTGATGGGGGAACATATTATCCACTCCACCGCAGTGGATATCAATCGTTTCACCCAAAATCTTATTCGCCATCGCGGAGCACTCGATATGCCAACCTGGCCGCCCCTTCCCAAAAGGACTTTCCCAAAAGATTTTACCGTCTCTTTCGGGATCAAATGCCTTCCAAAGGACAAAGTCAGAAATGTTATCTTTATCGTACTCATCCGCCTGATTATCGCCAGATGCATTAACTTTGAGATCTGCCAATTTAAGACGAGATAATCGTCCATAGGTCGAAAATTGTCTTATAGAAAAGTAGATGCTCCCATTCGGGCTTTTATAGGCATACCCTTTTTCTAAAAGCTGCTCGATCATTTGGATCATTTCAGGGATATAATCGGTTGCTGCTGGGTAATGTTCGGCTCTTTGAATATTGAGCGCATCGAGATCTTCAAAAAAAGCAGTTTTAAAAGGCTCAGTATACTCTTTTAAGGGTATGTTTCTCGCAAGCGCGCCACGAATTGTTTTGTCATCGATATCGGTGATATTCATCGCTTGTTCAATTTTAAAGCCAAAATGTTGAATCGCGCGTCTAAGGAGATCTTCAAAAACATAGGTTCTAAAGTTCCCAATGTGAGCAAAATCATAGATTGTAGGGCCACACGTGTACATTTTTATGTGGCTATTGTGCGAGTGAACTAGCTCTTTTTCGCGCGATTGTGTGTTAAAAAGTTTTAGCATAGCCCCTGTAGAGTACGATAGTCTGTTTTCCCTGCTCCCAAAATAGGGATTTCTTCGATTTGTTTTACACTTGAGATTTTAACAAGATTACTAAAACCCGCCTGCTGCAAAATCCGGTTCACCTCTTCAACTTGAATTGAAATTGTGGCAAACAAGATAAGAGAAGCTTTGCCCACCTCTTTTTCATCTGCGCAGATAGCAATTGACGGCTCATCTGCAGATATACGTCCATCTTGGATGAGCTGCTTAGCTAGAGTCTCTTCAATCGCCCCTAAACTAATCATTTCACCACCGAGTTTCGTGAAGCGCTTGAGCCTTCCTGAAATAATTAAATTGCCGTCAGAATCTAAGTAACCCAAATCACCTGTCCGATACCACTTTTTCCCCTCAATTTCGATAAATGGGGATCTCGGATTGTCGAGATAGCCGTTAAATACATTTGGCCCTCTAAAGCAAAGTTCCCCATCCGATCCTGAAGGTAAAAGCTCAAGGGTCTCTGGATGGATTGTGATCATCTCAATATCTGGCAAGAGGCGGCCCACACCAACTGGGGGCAAATTAAGCCGCGTTAAGCTGATCATCGGCGCGCACTCAGTAATTCCATACCCTTCGATGAGTTTTGCGCCCGTATTTAAACTACGAACCCGTTCAAAAAGCTCTTCAGGGGCTTTTTCCGCGCCCGACACAAAATAGCGAACAGATTGCAGTTGTTCAATCTTTGCAGCTTGAAAAAGCCGCTTTAAAAAACTTGGAGGGCTGATAAAGAGGGTAATTTTCCAACGATTGATCCCTTCAGCGAGAGCAAAACTATCTGTCGGATCTGGGTAAAATGCGATTTTAAGCCCCGCAAAAAATGGGAGCAACCCAGCTACAGAAAATCCAAATGAGTGAAACGGTGGCAAAACACCATAGCATGCATCGGTCTCATTAAACACCATGCATTGCAATGCATCTCGATGATTAGAGATGATGTTTTTGTGAGATAGAGGAACTCCTTTGGGTACAGACTCTGTTCCGCTAGTGAACAAAATGACGCATGGGTCGTTCTCATCCACCCGATTAAGTCCCATCGAACGGATAACTTGTTTAACAGAACACATGCAAAGAAATACTCCGCGCAACTTCATGGACAATGTAAGTTGCTTACGGATATCTTCTAAAAGGACAAATTGATCAACGCACTTCCCAAACTGGACAAAAGCAAGACGGTCTAAAAACTTCCATGAGCTCACAATCCTTGTTGCCTTACTGATCTTCATCATCTCTTCGAGATACCGAGGACCTAAAGTCCAGTTAAGCATTACTGGGGTTTTTCCCGCCATTTGTAGAGCAAGGATCACTATGTAGGCACCAGCAGACGAGGGGAGCATTACTGCAACGCGATCTTCTTTCCACCCTTTAAAATATTGAGCTAAAACAAGGATCGCTTTTTTAACTTTTCGATAACTTAAAACACCTAAAAGATCATCGCCACAGGCAGAAAAGCCATTCAAACGTTGACATGAGTTAAGGAAAGCTTCCGGCAAAATTCTCCCAATTGGAGGGGCGGGAGCAGGTCGATTTTTCTCCTCAGGGAAAGTGAATGTAACAGGTTCGCGAATAGGCGCTCTCCCCTCTTTTCCCTGTTCAATAATTTGAAAAACATCACCCACAGTCTCAATTTCTTCAGGGTGGAGCTGGCCAATATCAAAATTCTTCGTCAAAAACGCGATAAACTCAGCAATATTTAACGAATCCATCCCCAGATCAAAAGCCAGATTTGTATCTAGCTGGATCTCCAGCTCAGGTCTTTCTAAAATACGTCTTATTTCACGATAGACTTTCGTCTTAACTTCCTCTGGAACCTTTATCTCGCCATTATTGCGCTTATCGGGGGCCTTAAATGCAACAGGTAGATCTTTTTTCCAAAAGCTATAAGAGACAAGTGTTACAGGTTCTTTTTCGGAGATATTTCCCTGTTCATCTGGATAGCGATCATACCAATTTTCCAGGTATCTGTTTAATTCAATACGAGTTGCTCCACCTCGAGGCAGATCCTGTGGATTCGGCTCTATTTCAATCAAAACACGTCTTCGTGGTGCAAAAAAGATCAAATTTTTTAAAAGGGTCTTTGCCCCTTCAATGAGAGTTTTAGATAAACTTGGAGACCGTCCCAAAAGGGCTCGTGAAAAACTACTTCCCCAAAGTCCAGTCGTCCTTATGAGGACAACGTTGGCATCTTTACACTCTTCTAAAAGCTCGTGAGTTGCCGAAGAGCCTCCAATTAGTTCTTTGCCTGAAGCTTTTAACTGTCCTGATGGGTAAAGGAGAAAGTTGTCTCCCTTTTTCAAGCCATCGGCAATCGTTAAAATCCCCTCTTGCCCCCTCTTAAGCTTCCACTCATTTACACCCGACTCAAAGTTTGGGATGGGGATCCCTCGGATAATTCCATTAAAAAATTGAAGAATTTTTTGATTGAACATGTACTCGATGATCATAGGGCGCATCCGATACTTCGGCCAAAGCCAAGCAGAGACGATCAAAGGATCCATTAGCGCAGGATGATTCGGCAAGAAAAGGACCCCTCCCTTGCGATTTAAGCGCTCGGGGGTCAGGGTATCTAATCCCTTTACCTCAATGCGGTAACGAAGGGACAATACACCTCTAACAAGATATGTAATAATAAGCCAAAAAAAATACGACATCCCCTCTATTTAACCTCTTCTGACCCCTTTTCTTCCACACTTTTCTTGCTTAACATAAAACATTCATTATCAAAATGATAGAATCAAAATAAGGAGATTATCTTTATCAACCGGAGCGGTTCAATCAACAACTAGACAAATTAACTTCCTTTGTATATACGTAAATATTTACTTAACGCAGGAGTCTTTTATGCTTACACCAGTAAATCCAGGCGGACATCAACGCTCGGAGGGGCCTAAAGAGGTGAAGTGCTCTCGTCAATTACTCTCTACATCTGATGCTGTAAATAGTGTAGCTAAGGAAGTGGTCAACGGCCCAAACTCTCGAGCTGCTAAGAAAATGCTTAAGTTTGCACACAAGGCAACCCAAAAGCCCACAGAAAAAAGTGCCGGTAAAACTGTAATGTTAGCTGTCGTGAAATTTCACGAAATTGCCCGACACACTTCACCACCCAAAAAACACAACTAGCGCATCACAAATTCTGGGATGTAATCGACATGCGGAGAGTTATTTTCCACTTTGTAAAGTGGTTCGATGTCGATTTTTAATCCTTGATTGAATTTGGCAAGTAGCTCTTCCGTGTTGAGATAATTCATGTGTGGGTTTCCTGTTTTTCCCACGATATTCATCGGAATATTGACCAATTTAGATCTTTCAAAATAGAGCCCTATCGCTTTTTTAGGGGCGTACTCTTTCGCCCAGACAAATTCCAAGCTATTTGGGGTTTTATATTTGGACTCTAGAAAAGCCTTTTTCAAGCTGCTCTTTTTAAATAACGTCATATCGAGTGAGTTGGGAAATCCCCAATCAAGCTCGCCTGTCTCGATGTCCCAGGCATAAATCCCAACGCTAAGGAGCTGACTTGGCGGAACTGCTTGAGGCTGATCGAACTGGTAGCAATGATTAATGTGACGTCCCATTCGCAAATAAAATCCGTAAGCTCCCGTTTTTTCCATCTGCTGCATGCATAAAGAGAGATCGACAAAGTCTTTTACAATGATGTCATCGACTCCAAAAAGGATGTATTCAGATTTGGAATCAAAAAGGATTTTTTGGACATTTGGTTTAAAATCGTGTTTGGGATCTTTTTTAGATTGAGCCACAAAGCTAACTTGAGGAAACGCATTTTTAACTTTTTCATAACCTGCATCGTATTTCGCATCACTTGCTCGATAAAGGACCGTACAATTTTCAAAACCGGTCATATATCTTTGCACCGACTCGAGACATGCATATAGCTGAATGGGGCGATCGAAGGAGAAAATCAAAATGTCTGCCGCGGCTTGAGCTCTTGTTGTCGGAAAGGCAGTAAGAGGCTTGTAGCTTACTACATCGGTTAAAGGCTCTTGCAATATAGACGGACTTGATCCATTGGCAAATGCAACAGGCTCTTTCAGTTGCAAAATCCGGCCGCCAGAGAGATCTTGAAGTGGCTTTAAGTAAGCTTGAGAATTCGTTGCAAATTTCCCCTTGGAATACAAGTGTTTTAGATGAATTTGCTTAAATAAGGCGGCGTAATAAGAAGGTTGGGCCCCTTCTTCAATCTCATAGGATGGGTAATGGATGGCTCTGCCGTGACACATCCAAACATCTGGATTTTGATAGGCAGCATTGAGCCGGTTGAATACAATCGGAGAACTCACCCAATCTTTCCCATGGATAGGGATGATAATTTCCCGATCTAAACAGCTGTCAATCGCTCTATAAAGGCTTGCAATTTGACCGAGCTTTGTCTCATTGCGAAGGAGGATCACTTTTTGCTCTTGATTGTTATCGACAATGAACTGACTTGCTTTTTCAAAGGTCTCATCTGTCGAGCCGTCGTCGACAAATATCACTCGGTAGTTGTCATAGTCTTGTTCGAAAATCGATTTTAACGTCCGCTCACACCAAAGGGCCTGATTGTAGGCATAAACAACGGCAACAAACGATTTATGCTCAGCTACGGGAAATTCTTTCTCTGGAAAAACTTGCGCAACCGCCTCTTTCTTTTCAACTACGTTAGGCTCTTTTCCTAACCAAAACCCTCCCAGAGCTACGAGAAAAATTACGACGATTCGCCACATAGATTCACCTGTAAAGCAGTAAGTGGAGGATAAGGATCTAGAGAGCGGATAAATTTTTCAGAGCGCATTTGTAGTTCTCTGTCCTCGCAGATATTTGTTTGTCGGTTATGAATATACAAGGTTTCCGAGATAAATTGGCAGTGTCCATTTGCAAGCTCAAGCATTGGAATCATATAGGCAAGATCCGCAGATCCTTGCAAAAACTCCCCTCCAGAGATAAAATCAGATTCGCGAATCTTTTTAAAAAGGGCCGCATAAAATGTCTTCAAGTGAGACGCACCAAAAGGTTCGTAGCGGGCCCGGTTTTCTTTTGCCTCGTGACAAATTCCAAGCTGGTACGTAGGAAAATCGCGATACTGGCCATATGTCATCCAAAGGTCAGAGTCGGCGTAATATGAATTTAACTTTTGCAGCACCCATTCATGAGCGAGCCAATCTTCCCCCTCTAAGACGACTACAATTTCTGGGTCTTCACAGGTTTGTAAAGCTCTACATATGTTAGCCAGTTTTCCAAGCCTTTTTTCGTTTTGAACAAGAGTCACTCTTCCTAAATGGCCGCTATCAAAAATAAGATCGCGAACCAGCTCAAAGCTCCCATCGTCTGAGGCATCATCGATATAAATCAGACGATAGTTCTCATAGTTTTGAGAAAATACAGAATCGAGGGTCTTCGCAACACTTGCCCCATTGTTCACACCTACAATGACAAATGTGAATGGCAGGTTTTTTAAAGGAAAAGGGATCGGTTTAAATGCAAATGGCTGTGTGAGCTGCACGGGCTCGACATATTTTTTGTTCAAATTTTGCGCAACCGTAAACGAACCGGCGAATACGATTGCTAATAAGAAAAGAAAAAGGACAAACTTTTTCATAAGTAAAGCCTAGGTTCAGCAAAATGGGAGTAGAAATCAAGAAAAAATGTTTGCAAACAGATAGTCTTTTCTTTTAGCATCCATAGCTCAACTGAACCAGCCGTAACTGCAAAAATGGATACGCTTGCCTTGATTTTGGCATAACTGAAAGGATTTTCACGAAATGATAGACCGAATTTGGGACTTTTTTGTCGACACAATGATGACACTTTTTATGCCTTTAGTATGTACCTATTTCGGGTTCTGCTCGAACACGTTCATCAACACATCAGTACAAAATGCAAGTGGATTAGAGTGGGTTGGAAACACAATGCTTAGCCCCGTCCAGTATCTCCTAGCGGGGAAAGAAGCAATACAGCTTCCAGATGGATCTTGGGAGCTCAAGCAGCGCTTTGATTACAATCACGGATTTTGGATCAAGGCAACATCAAGCGTCCTTGCCCTTCCAACAAGTTTAGTCCTTGGTACCGCTGTCAAAGGACTTGGAATGCTTAACTCCGAGTCTGCAACGCGCTACAATTCTCTCCTCGACGATATACAATCGGCCCGATCTCGCCCCCATTTTGAGCTATACCATCAATTAGGAATAGAAATGGGTGATGCAAAAGAAAAGCTCATTGCACAAGGCTACAAGAGAAGACCTGGAGATGAGATGACCCTTTTTTTTGAAAAAGAGGCGCTCAAAGATATCTCAGCGATTCTAACTAATGCGCAAATCCCATGGTGGGTCGACTGCGGAACCTGTCTCGGAGCTTATCGCTATAGCGGAGTCATCCCCTGGGATGGCGACATTGACATTGCAGTACTTGCCCCCGATTTTGCAAATGTACAGCACGCGTTAAACCAACTCGATCCGAAAAAATATATCGTCCAAGATTGGTCTTCAAGAGAGCGACCCGACAGCTATATGAAAGTATACGTTCGGAAAACGGGGACACTCATTGACATCTACCACTTTGATATTGATCTCGAAAAAAGGCAAATCGCATACATCCTAGCGCTCGAAAGTAATCTATTTTTCCCAGAGTGGTGGAAAGTGAGAGAAAGACGGTTTAAAGTCCCCGTTGCTTTTGAAACAGTTTTCCCCCTCAAAAAAGCGCAATTTGATGGGATTGAAGTCTTTGTTCCAAACAACGTCGAAAAATATCTACAAAGATATTACGGAGAGAATCTAGATCCAGCAAAAATCTACGATCCGATCGCAGATCGCTACGAAAAAGATCTCTCCCACCCTTACTGGCAGCGCGTTTACGCCCACTAAAAGGATTATTTAATAGTCTTAAGCTTTTGCAAAAGTTTAAGACTGACAATCATCTTTAATAGATCGCCCAAAACAAATGGGGCAACGCCTAAAAGAAGAGCCTGTCCAAAGCCGACAAATGTAGCTAAGTAGCTTGCGCCAAAAAAGTAGATGACCAAGTTTCCAACGCTAAGAGCTGTAAAGGGTCTTTTGTATGTTTCAATAAGATATCCCACAACGTAGCTTGCGATTAGATAGCCGATCAGATAACCACCTGTTGGGCCAAAAAAGCATTGAATACCACCTACACCACCTGAAAATACAGGCAAGCCTAAAGCTCCTTGCGCAAGGAAGGCAAATGTGGCAGCTGCACCCCGTCTTGACCCTAAAAGAGCCGCTACAAGGAGAACTGCCGCGCTTTGCGTAGCAATTGGCACGGGTGAAAACCACAAAGGGATTGATAGTTGACCAAATAAGCTGATGAGAAAGCTTGCTAAAATGACAAGAGTAAAGTCTCTAGCTGTTGTTTTTTCTAATGTTAGTGCTTGCATAAAGTCTCCTTAAAAAATGGGGAAGCAAATTCCGGTTCGGCATGGGTCGACCAGCCAGGTATTGGTGAAACAAGGATAGCGCCTTTCTTCTGTAAACAGCAAAACTTATCGTGATCTGCAGTAATTTTTCTGTTCTCAGAAAATTTTCGGTGGATCGGCAAATGCTTCATTAACGTACCAAAGCGCATTGCATAGGTATTCGTTGTAGAAGGAGTTGTTCTCCAGTGACACGATTTAGACAAGAAAATTTTGGATGTTAATTTTGGATAATCGAAATATTTATCGCGGTGATCGTAAAGCGTGACATAATCGACATCTAAAGAAAATCCTTCAAAAAGAATATCGACCCACCCTTCTTTATGAAGGTAATCATCTTCGAGGAAATAAATGATCGTGTCCGGATGTAAGTCCAATTTTTCTACATGCTCGAGCATCCGCAAAAAAGAACCTGCTTCGGTCCCTTCATTGATCTCGATTGCTTTTCCCTGAATAAAGTGATCCCCTTCTTTAGCAACATCGAGAAAGGAGGTGATATGAACGCGAGAGTCGATCCCTGCCATTAAGTTGTGATAGCACGCCTCATGAGAAAAATCTAAGGGACGCTTTTTGTGGGCGCTAGCTTTAGAGTAATTACAATAACGGACAAAAACTTCGATCGTCGGTTGAACGGGGCCATTTTGCGCTTTTCGTTTGGTAAAAAACATAACCTAGCACTTTGGAAGCATTTTTTTGGCTTGAGCGAGGAGTGATTTACCTTCTTGGTGAGTCACTTGCACAGTTGCCTCTGGCAAAGGGATCCATTTTCCATCATGAATCTCTTCAGTTTGAAGTTTTACTTCGCCGCCAACTTCTGCAATAAAGTAAAACACCCGCTTGTAAACCCTCTCTCCATCCATCATGAAGGTATACTGCTCCATCATAGGATCTTTTTTAATAAGTTGGATGAGCTCAAGATTTGTCTCTTCTTTCAGCTCGCGAAAAGCAGCTTCTTGAGGAGTCTCATCGGCCTCTGCGTGCCCTTTTGGAAATCCCCAATAGCCACTTCGATTGTGCTGAATGAGAAAGACTTCCCATTTCCCCCGCGCCTTTGAAAAGGGGATGACGCCGAATGATTCATCTTGTCTCAATTTAGGATCCTTTATATGGCGCAAATATCAACGTCGAATTATGCCCACCAAATCCAAAAGAGTTGGAAAGGGCCGCCTTAACTTGGTGTTCTTTGGCAACGTTAGGAATTACATCGATCCCCTCTAAAGATGGATCTGGATGTTCCATATTAATCGTTGGATGAAGCTTACCTGTTAAAATTGCCTTAATTGTGGCAATCGCTTCAATCCCACCCGCAGCACCCAAGCAGTGTCCCGTCATCGATTTTGTCGAGTTGATCTTAATGTCTTTGATCTGTTCTTTAAAAACATTACGAATCGCCTCAATTTCACAAAAATCACCCGCAATAGTAGAAGTTGCATGCGCATTGATGTAGTTAACTTCTTCTTTTTTAATGCCTGCAGCCTCAATAGCATCTTCAATACATTGGGCAACTCCCGCTCCATCTTCTCGAGGAGATGTCATATGATAAGCGTCACAGTTGATGGCGCCGCCTAGATACTCAGCATAGATTGGGGCGCCGCGCTTCAATGCGTGCTCTAGGGTTTCTAGGACAAGAACGCCAGCACCTTCACCCATCACAAAACCATCTCTTGCTTGATCCCAAGGGCGAGACGCTTTAGTTGGATCTTCATTTTTAGTAGAAAGGGCGCCAATGGCCACAAATCCAGCAAGACCAATTGGGTTAATTGGGGCTTCAGCTCCCCCACAAAGCATCAAGTCGGCTTTCCCTTCTTGGATTTGTTCGGCAGCTGCGTGGATACAGAAGTTAGAAGTTGCACAAGCGGTAGAAATAGAAAAATTCGGCCCCTTAAAACCGAGATCAATGGCGAGGAGAGCTCCTCCCATATTAGTGATGATGTAAGGGACGAAAAAGGGGGTAAGACGCTTGTAGCCTTTGGTTAAAATTGTCTCGACACCATCGTAAAAAACGGTCATCCCGCCCATTCCGGAGCCAATAACAATTCCACATCTATTTTTGTCTAATTTACCGAGCGCGTCTGCGTCAAGCTTTGCACTTTCGAGAGCTTTTTTTCCGCCTACCATCGTATAGCGAATGAACGGATCTACTCTACGAGCCTGTTTTTTATCCATGTACTCGCCCGTATCGAAATCGCGAACAGAGCCAGCGAAACGTGTCGGGTACTCAGAGCAATCGAATCCTTGAATAGGACCGATTCCACTTTTTCCTGCTAAGAGCTGGTCATAAAAAGAGTCGACGTCGTTCCCAAAACAAGAGACAACGCCCATTCCCGTTACAACAATCCGTTTTTTGGCCATGATCAACCTAAAATTTTAATTTTCAGTATGAATATCATACCAAAAAACGGCGTGTCCGGCAATGGTTATCTAAACCTACGGCGTGGGGGTCCCCAGCTTTTTTTATGTGGTTTAAACTGAGGCTTAAATTTAGCCTCTAGACCTGGAATTACAATCGGAGTCATCTTCTTGCCAGTAAATCTTTCAATTTGCTGAACCGTTCTTTGGTCTCTATGAGCCGCAAATGAAAGGGCAATTCCTGACGCCTTCGCACGACCTGTTCGACCGATGC
This sequence comes from Chlamydiae bacterium CG10_big_fil_rev_8_21_14_0_10_42_34, assembly GCA_002773795.1. Classification (GTDB taxonomy): domain Bacteria; phylum Chlamydiota; class Chlamydiia; order Chlamydiales; family SM23-39; genus REEB52. The sequence continues at coordinate 60,643 of PFAD01000006.1, forward strand.
GGTGAACGTAGTCTTCAGCGCTCATCGGCAAGTCAAAGTTAATGACATGGCTAATCGCAGGAATATCAATTCCCCTTGCAGCAACGTCTGTTGCAATCAAGATCCGAATGGCACCTTTACGAAGCTGAGCAATTGTTCTTGTTCTTTGTCTTTGGTTCATATCGCCGTGCAATGCGCCTGCTGGATGGCCATCGACACAAAGCTTATCCGCAAGCTGATCAGCTTGATGCTTCGTCGCAGTAAACACAATCACTTGTGTAAGTGCTGCATCATTGAGAAGGTGGTCTAAGAGACGATACTTATGATCGATGTTGTCGACTGTGTGAACTTGCTGCTCGATGCTCGCTTGAGCTGAGTAGTCAGGTTCGATCGAAATTTGCAACGGATCATTGAGAAGACGACGAGAAAGACTCATCACGCTTCCTTTAAGAGTCGCTGAAAAGAGCAATGTTTGACGATTTTTTGGTGTCAAAGAAGCGATGTGCTCCACTGGCTCAACAAATCCCATATCGAGCATTCTGTCCGCTTCATCGAGAATGAGCATCTCAACGCGGGACAACTGAATTCTTCCTCTTTCGATATGGTCGATCAAACGACCTGGAGTTGCCACTAAAATATCATAGGGCTTTGCGAGCTGCTTATTTTGTAATGGATAAGGCATTCCACCGTAGATACACACCGTCTTAATATGAGGCATGTGCTTGCTATACTTAGCAGACTCATTGGCCACTTGCATTGCAAGTTCGCGCGTTGGAACGAGAATTAATACGCGAGGCCCTCTTCCTGGAGCAGGGGTTGCTAATTTGTTCAATGCAGGGAGAATAAACGCAGCAGTTTTGCCAGTTCCTGTTTGAGCAGAGGCTTGTAAATCGCACCCTTCTAAAACTTTAGGAATAGCTTGTTCTTGAATTGGAGTAGGTGTTGTGTGCCCTAAATCCTGAATTGCTTTTTGGATTTTTTCATTTAATAATTGAAATGTCATTGTTTTCTTCTTTTTTTAAATTGTGAAGGCCTGTCGAGCTTTAGGCTCATCCCATGGCGGGTTTGGAGACGTCGATGTCAAGATCAACGATCTTGCTATCGCTCCAAAGACGCTCTAAAGAATATCTTTCGCGTAGGCCGGGGCTAAAGATATGAACTGTGATTTCACCACAGTCCAAAACAGCCCAATCACCTGTCTTAAGCCCTTCGGCGTGAACAGGGTTTTCCCCTCTTTCATCGAGCTCATCAACAACAGCTCGAGCGATGGAGGAGACATGCCGATCGACATTCCCTTCAGCGATAAGAAGAAAATCAGTAATGCTAGACATTCCTTGTACATCAAGTGCAAGGATATTGAACCCCTTCTTGTCATAAATGACTTGAGCGATTGCGTTGAGAGTCTCTAAAGGGGTTCTATTCATAATCTGCAAAATAAAAAGTTGGGCACATTTTTCAAAAGCGAAATTTTCAACGTGAGTATACTTCAATCGTCTAGATCGAGTCCAGCTCTTTTACGCTTAGGGCCTCAAGAGCCCTAAATCTTTTTTATAAAAAAGCACACCCATCCCCTCAATTTCCTCGTACAAACCACCTAATTTAAGCTATCCCATTATTCGCCAGCACTCTAAAAAATCTCAAGCCACTAAAAGCAAACAACTTACAGAAATACAGCAAAGCAAATACTTTATTTTAACTAAAAAAACATGTATAATATAATTATTAAACAAACAGGTAATTATGAGCGAACTAAACAGAATTAATATTAACAAAAATAACCCCATAGACCTATATAATCAGGCAAGACACCAATACAGTAAGGGTGACTGGAGCTCGCTTACGACCTTAGATAAAGTCATAAACGTTTGTATACCCGTTCTAGGCTGGATTAAGCTGATCACATCTTATTTAGCGCATCACTCCGCAACAAAAAGGCTGAAAAATTTGCTCAGGAGTAGTGCAGACATAGAAATCAAAGGCACACACCTAACTAATCTCTTTAACGCAGTAAAAAACAATGACGTCGAAACCTTCAAAGAACTTCACAGAAACCATAACAACCGAAGAGGTTTCATTGAGTCTGCAATAAATGAGGGAGATATTGACACAGCAAAATGCTATATAGACCTTTCACTTAAGGAAAACCCTAAATTTTTAACTGCATTAAACAAGGGTATAACTCTAATAGATTTTGCACTCCAAAAGTCTACTGAGAGCTATATAATTTCTGGGGAAAATAGCAAAGAATATGAAATATATCAAAACCTATATACTTACTTAGTAAGACAAAAAAATAAGTTAGAATGCGCAAAAGAAAATTTTGAAATAGACGTAAGTCGTCCACTCGTAGAACTTGTTGAGACAACAATACAATCTGACGATGCAGCAACATTAAAATTAATACTGCAAAGGATGACTAAGGATGTCGCTAGGGAAATTTTATTAAGCACTCACTTCAGTAATATGCATCCAATCAATTTTGCAATTAAGAATAAGAAAATTAAATGTACTAACGCATTAATACAAGCAGCCAAAGACAAAAATCTTTACAGTGAAGTCTTAAAACTACCTTTGTCATAAAAATTAAGACGTGAGGGCTACAAATGTAGCTCCTCTTCACTTAAGAAATTTAGGATTGCAAAAATTTTAAGAAAATCTTTATAATCCGTGCCCAAAACAAACTTTTGTTTGTCTGAGATACGGGAATTTATGGTCACTGCTGCTTCAAAGAGTTACGGAATCGCCGACTCTTCTTTCATGAAAAATACCACATACATCCCTGTTATCGGCACGGCTTCACGCACAGTTGTGTGGCTTTACCTGCGAAAGCAACCCGACTGCGCTGCAAAAACTCAACTCAACAATGAATACCTAATTGCCGATGTGGCGCGCAATCTATTGTCTGCCGCCTTGTCCATTGTAGCCATTGCCCTCGAAATCTTCGCTTATGAGGCGTTAGCCGTCTCATTGCTCTATTATGTAGCGGCCAGTTTTTATTGCTATTACGCAATCGAAAGAACTGACAACCCAATCCCAAGCACAGCTTAAGCGCGATAGAGTTGATGCTTTTCGATATATTCTAGAACTTTAGCTGGAATGAGATGTTTGCAGTAGAGATTTTTCTTCAAGCGATCTCTGATCAAGGTGCTTGATATAAAGGTGCGCGGCCCAATGAGAGGCGGCGCTAGTCGGATTAATTCTTCAGCCTCTTTCCATTGTTCGAGATCTTCTGCCACATCTTCTGAAAGGATCAATCGAAGTCCTTTGATTTGAAGCTCGCGAATCGTATCGATTGTGTAAGAGCTCCCCTTTCGATCCAACTCGAGCGTTAAGATTTCAAATTGGGGATGATCGAGCGCAAGTTGAAGCATTGTAAGACGATGTTCAGGCGATGTTTTGGGGGGATTTTCCGACTTAAAAGGTGAGCAGAAAGCGGGACAAAAGAGGATCTTTTCAAGTTTGTACGTTTCCAGCATGTCGATGGCCAAAGTGAGGTGGCCAAAGTGAATAGGATCAAAACTACCACCAAAAAATCCGATCATATGACAAACAATAGCTCCCGATATTTTGGAAGTGGCCAAAGTGCATCGTCTACGATCAATTCTAACTGATCCACAAGGGTGCGTAGTTCTTCCATTTTAGGTGAAATGAGTTCACAAAAGACTTTCGCCTTAGCCTCCCATCCCATATCACTAAGCTGCGATTGCATTTTTTTAATTTCTTCCGTCTTTTCAACAGCCTCATCGATGAGAGAGCTATATTGCTTTGCGATTCCTCTTTCCGAAAAATCTTTTTGTGCCGTGGGTAGAATTTGCGTTTGAAATAGTTCCACCATCAAGTTCGCTTCGATATTGATCGATTTTGCATATTGCTCGACCATCACTTCAAAGCGACTATGGAGCTCTTCTTCACTTAAAATCCCTTCAAAAACACGGATCGCTTTTTTATCAATAAATTGATCAAAAGAGTGAAAGCTACGTCTAATATTAGGGAGGCCTCGCGCTTCCGCCTCCTGTTCCCACTGCTCTGAATAATTATCTCCACTAAAAAGGACGGGCTCTGCTCCTTTGAGCGCTTTTTTCAAGACGGGAAGAGCTTTTGCAAAAAGGGCCTCTCCTGAGAGCTGTTGATCTTTCACCTCACTTGCAATTTCATCGAGCAAAATTTGCAAGCTATCGGCCACAATTGCATTGATTGTAGAAATAGGAAGTGCGCAGTGCGCCGTTGATCCAACTGCTCGAAACTCAAACTTATTCCCAGTAAAGGCAAAAAATGAGGTGCGGTTTCTATCCGATGCATCCACTTCATGGCGCGGCCATGACGAAAGACCTAAGTCCACAGCTCGAAGTTTCAACTCCCCTGTTTTCCCATGGACAATCCCCTCAACGATATGGTTGAGCGCATCTCCAAGATAGACTGACAAAATCGTTGGAGGCGCCTCTGCTCCACCTAATCGATGATCATTACCCGCTGAGGCAATACTTGCTCGCAAAAGGGCAGAATGTTGATGGACAGCACGTAAAATTGCTGTTAATAAAATAAGAAAGACTAGGCTATTTTCTTCAGGATCGAGCAGATTTTGGCCCGTATCTGTTGATATTGACCAGTTATTGTGCTTGCCCGAACCATTGAGGCCTTTAAATGGTTTTTCATGAAGAAGGCAGGCCAAGTTATGTTTTGATGCGCAGTTACGCATGAGCTCCATGAGCAAAATATTGTGATCTGCAGCTAAAGAGGCCCTTTCAAAAAGAGGAGCCACTTCATGCTGGGCGGGGGCAACCTCATTGTGGCGGGTTTTAACAGCAATGCCGAGCTTTATGGCTGCATCTTCAAACTCTTGCATATAAGCCATAACGCGATTCTTTACGGCCCCAAAATAGTGATCTTCTAATTCCTGTCCTTTAGCAGGTTTTGCCCCATAAACAGTTCTACCAGAGAGTAACAAATCGGGTCTTAAGAGAAAAAGACTCCGATCAATTGCGAAATATTCTTGTTCTGCTCCAAGAGTTGAGTAAACCCGTTTTGCTTTTTGTCCGCATAGATCCAGTAATTTCAGAACAACATGATTGAGTTTTTCTTCAGATCTTAAAAGGGGAATTTTATGATCGAGCGCAGACCCTTTCCAGCTAAAAAATAGAGCTGGAATGCATAAAGTACATCCATCCCCCCCTTCCCACAGAAAGGGAAAGCTCGTTGGGTCCCATGCTGTATATCCGCGCGCTTCATGGGTTGCTCTCAGCCCCCCGGAAGGAAATGAGGACGCATCAGGCTCTCCACGAAGAAGCTCTTTTCCTTTAAATTTTTCAAGGACCATTCCATGAGTGCTCCAACTTAAAAAGGCGTCGTGTTTCTCAGCGCTTGCATTTGTAAGGGGTTGAAACCAGTGGGTAAAGTGAGTAGCTCCATGTTCAATAGCCCAGTTTTTCAACGATTCAGCAATCACATCGGCATTGTCAAGGTCCAATTTCCCCACGCCATCGAGGACATCAAGCCAGTTTTTCGCAGCCTTTTTAGGCAGTTTCTCAATAAGGCCGCGATGAAATACATTTTGACCAAATTGATGGGCGCGGTTTTGCGGATTTGAGTGAGATGAAATCTTGCCGCTTTTTCCAATCTTCCGAATCGCATCTGAACGAGCGTTCATCCAAGGCTCCCTGTTTGGACTTACAATTTGTCAGAAAAGGGAAAGGGTTGTCAAAGATAAAAAAAAGGGCAGCCTAATCTAGGCTGCCCTTTGATAAAATGTGTGGAGGGGCTATTTAGCTTTCGAGATCACTAATTTTTTGCTCGATCTCTTCGATCCCCGCGTTTGCTTTTTCAAGGCGCTCTTTTTCTTGTTCAAGTAGCTCTTGAAACTGCATCGCTTTTTCGAAGTCAAGGTTTGATCCACCTAGTGATTTACGGTAGATCTCAACTTGAGCTTTGACTTCTTGACGTCGCTCTTTTCTTTGCTTTAAAACAACCCGAAGATTTTCAAGTGTCTTTTTATCATCTTCACTTAAGTTGACAAGAGACTGCTCTTTTTTGTCGGCAACGAGATCCTTTAATGGACGAAGAAGTCGTTCGATTTGTTGCTTTTCCATTTTTGAAATTTCAAGCGCTGTTATCTGAGCTTGAACTTCGTCAAATGCTGCAACAAGAGCCTCTAGCTCCATCGCGTCCCCAGTTTTTGAAAGGTCTGCAATTTTCTCTTTCAGAGCAACAATCATTTCACGCTTAATGCGGAGTTTTTCTTTTTCAGCTTCTTCGAGCTCTTTTGCTTTTTGCTCTTGAGCTGCGAGATGCGGCGCGCGCAATTGGTTGAGATCATCTCTTAAAGAGCGCACATCATCTCGATGTAACTGAACTGAGCGCATTTCATTCGAAATTTCCTCGATCTTTACATTGAGATCCGCAAGTGGCATTTCAGCGCAAGTTTCTTTGAGGGCATCAATTTGGACTTGGATCCCCTGTCTTTGCTCAGAAGAGGCTTGTTTTTTCTCGAGAACCTCTTTTTTACGCTCTTTTTCTAATACTTTTACCTTGTCCCAGCATTCGCTAAGCTTAAGGCGTGTTCGCGTAAAGACTCCGCTATTCAAAGTGAATAGTTTCGCCATGCACTGCAAGCCTTTAATTTCTTCGCGAAGGGCATAGTAAGGAGCGCCCACAATCTCTTCCCCTTGGAAGTGCGATGCGATAAAATGGTCGATGTCTTTTTCGAATTCAGTGCTGACCGCTTCGATTAACTCTTTGCGCTTAGGGAAAATTTTGTCGCCCAAATCAGAGAGTCTTTTGAAGAGTTTCGTTTTGAAGCGAATTCTCATGTCGGTTTTGATAATCTCTTTGCGAAGACCGTTGAGTCTGCTTGCAAGAGTGTTGAGTAAATTTAGCTCGCGCTGAATGCCGTTATAAACAGCTGCTTTGTGGCGGACAATTTCAGAACCTTGATTGAAGGATAGTTCCCCTGTCGTTGCTAAAAGGGCAGGGAAGTTTTCTACATCACCTTCAAGCGCTTTAATCGCAAGGTCGATCTGTTCCATTGCAAATGCACTCTGCTCTTCTAAAATTTCCTTGAGTCTACGAGCTTCTACTGTGAGCTCAACGTACTCAGCCCAAAGTTTTGAGCGGATGGCAGAACCTAAATTTTCTTTGAAAAACGGGAGGATTAAACGTCTCGCTTCCCAAAACTCTCTGAATCGAGGGCTCCCCTCTTGAGAGATCGAGGCGCGCATGAACTGAAGGCCATGGGCAACTTTTTCCTCAGGGGTAGGAAATAGAGCGAGCTTTTCAGAAAATTCTTTAAAAAGCGGACTCTCTTCTCTAGCCTCCCTAATCTCAGGTTGGGAAGTTTGTGGTGCAAGTTCAGAAGAATCTGGAGAAGAAATCATAGTTTATAGCCTTGAAAAAGTGAGAATGTACATAGCAATTTAACCGATTGGGTTTTTGAATGCAAGCGATTCTTCGGGTTGTTTTCGGTATATCTTTGTTTTTTAATCGCCCTGTTCAAAATCTTGAAGAATCAGCTCCTTCAATCTTTCGATTGGATGCTCGTCTATATTAAGCCATCTAAAAAGTGGCTCTTTTCTAAACCAGGTGAACTGACGCTTCGAATAGTGTCGAGACGCTTTTTTAAATTCAGTAAGAAAATTTTTATAATCTTCAGGTTTTTGCGGGCCAGCGAGATACTCTAACGCTTGTCGATACCCAATCGCTTGTGCAGCTGACGGGTTTTCTCTTAAGCCCATTTGCTCCAACTGACGCACTTCATCCAAAAACCCTTTGCGGACCATCTCTTCGCATCTCTGCTCGATACGTGCATAGAGCCGCTCTCTTGGGTAATAAACAAACCAGCAACGAAAGTCATACTCTTGCTCTTGGAGTTTATCTGCCTTGGGAAAATCGCTCACACGCCTTTCAGAAAGGGCCATAATTTCTAGAGCACGGATAATTTTATGTCGATCAAACTCAGAAATCGTTGCTGCATAATTTGGATCAAACATCTGGAGTCTTTCATATAAAACTTCAGGACCTAAATCATGCATTTGCCTTTCGAGTTGCTCTCGCACCTCCTTATTTGAAGGGGGACCTGCGGGAGGACCGTAGAGGAGCGCATGGATATAAAATCCAGACCCACCGACCACGATCGGAACATTTTCTCTCGCCATGATCTCTCGAAATGCATCTTGAGAGTGTTTATAAAACTCAGCGACGTTAAAGGGATTGGTCACAGGACAAATATCAATGAGGTGATGTGCAATGAGGGATCTTTCTTCAGGTAAAGCTTTTGCCGTACCTAAATCCATCCCTTGATAGACTTGCATCGAGTCGGCAGAAATAATTTCTCCACCCAAAGCTGCCGCAAGCGAAAGAGAGAGCTGCGTTTTTCCTGCTGCAGTGGGTCCAGCGATGATTAGGACCCTCTTCTTTTTGTCTTTCGGAGGGACTTTTTGTTTTTGAGTGACAGGGACCTTTTGGCCACGTGTTAAAGTTGCGCTTTTCACTTATTGAACTGCAAGGCTTCCTTTTCAGATGATACGATGTGGAGGATTTTATCAAATCCAGCCATCTTAATAATTTCGCCAACATCATCTGATACTGCAAAGAGGATTAATTCCCCTTTTTTACCTTTAAGTTTTTTAGCAGCGGATAAAAGAACTCTCATTCCGGCACTACTTAAATAATCTATTTGCGTAAAATCGAGGATCAAAAGGTTATGATCTTCTTCGATTAAATCGCTCATTTTTCTATCGAGGATTGGTGCTGATGCAGCATCTAGCCTCCCATCGATCCGAAGGATCACGCGATGTTCGATCTCTTCTAACTCGATCCGTAAACCAGCACTCATAAAACCCTCTTATTGAACAATTTCTAAATGAATACGACGACCCATTCTCGCCCCAATAGTCATAGCTAAGGTACGAAGCGAACGGATCACATTTCCTTTGCGGCCCACAACTTTGCCAATATCTTCAGAAGCTACACGAATTTCAATTAAAAGGCCGCTTTGACCCTCTACAGCACGGATATCTACTTGGTCGGGTTCATTGACCATATTTTTGATGATGTAAGCGACAAATTCTTCCATATATTTACTCCTATAGAAGAAGAGCATAGAAAATAGCGCGATTGAAATGAAGAACTTTTTCCCTGTAAAAAAAAATCTTACGTTTTTTTTATCCCTTTTCGACAAATGCCAGTTGCGGCAGGCGCAAATCGATGATCCTTGGAGCGAAACGGCCCCCCTCATTGATTGCAGAAAGTTGCTTTCTGTAATCTTCCATCATCGTTCTCCTCAAAGCAAAAAAATTGCCCAACTGCTGGGGGTAGTCTTTGGGTGCAATGCGTAAAATCTTAGGGAAAGTACAGATGATTTCGCGCTCGCTTTTGCGAAAACACATCTCCTCTTCGGTAAACAAGACGACCTCTCTTTGGCCTAAGCTTCCAGCAAAAGCATTAGAAACATCGATCCTTTTAATCCTAAGCCCTTCTTTCCAGGGAGCCGCCTCTAAAAACTGGAGGATTTCAAGTGCGAGATCGAACTTAGCTCCTTTCACCTGCCAACCAGAAAAGTCGGGCAAGCCCAAATAGACTTCGGGGAGGTGCTTTGGCGAGAAAAACGGGGTCACAGGGAATAAAAACCCTTCGCGATCTATTGCCATATTTTGAAAATCTGCAGCCCAAGCTACAGGTTTTCTCACCTCATAATCGATATAAAGAGTTGAAGGGGCTACCCTTTTAATTTTGGCGTTTGCAATCAAAGGAGATGCTTGAAGCTTTGCGAGCGCTTTTTTCATATCGAAAGCATAAAGTGGCGTAGGATTGTCGGCAGAGAGCCCTAAAATTTCTGCTAAATATACGCTTTTTAAGGCCTCTTTTTCAGGCCCTGTTTGGACAATGGACAGGATCTTATATTCATCGCTATTCAGCCGTTTATCTTGGTGCTTTGACCAAAGCCAATATCCGCCCATGCTTACCGACAAGGTCAAGCAAGTCGAGCCTACAAGACAAAAAAGGGCCTGTTTCATACTCCAAGTACTCATGACTTTACCTTCAATTGGCGGCTGTTATGCATCGCTAAAGCGATTAGCTCATCGTTCAGCTTTTCCATACTCATCCCAGTAGTTTGCCACATTTTAGGATATGCACTCGTATCGGTAAAGCCTGGAAACGGGTTGATTTCGTTAAACCAAAAATGCCCCTTTTGGTCTAAAAAGAAATCGATGCGGGCAAGTCCTTTGCACCGACAAGCCCGATACAATCTTTCAACAAGTTCAAATCCCACCTGTTTTTCAATTTCTGATAGGAATGCGGGGACCTGAATTTGCATAGCAGATTCGCCATACTTCTTGTCAAAAGCAACAAAAGCGCCATCGCTCATAATTTCTGCTGGCAACGCAATTTGGATGTAATCATTTCCTAAAACAGCAAATTCGATCTGCCTTCCAATCACCTCTTTTTCGACTATGATCACATCGTCGTGTTCGAAAGCTAATTTCGCAGAAGCTGCAAGATCGTCTCGATTTGCCGCCCGACTCACACCAATACTAGATCCCAAGTGAATCGGTTTAATCCAAACAGGAAATCCAAGCCTCTCCTCAATTTTTTGCAAAAGGGACTCTGGGTCCTTTTTGTACGTCAATCGATCCATCTCGAAAAATGGGGCTGTTGCAACGTTGTGGTTCAGTGCGACATATTTTGTCCAAGCTTTATGCATGCAAATAGCACCTGAGCGATAATTGCACCCAACATAGGGGAGAGACAAAGTATCGAGAAATCCCCCAATCATCCCATCTTCCCCTTGCGTTCCATGGAAGACAGGAATACAAACATCACATTTCACCAGTTCCTGAAGCACTTCTGCAGATATTTTGGGACCCGTTGTACATAGCTCCGCATCGAAGCCAAACCCCCACTGCCCATCCTTCGAAAGTTTAAAGACTTGTATGTCATAAACTGTAGCATCGAGATCTTTGGCAATATTTAAAGCTGACATTTTAGAAACTGCGTGTTCGGGTGATGTGCCCCCAAATAAGATGCCCACTTTAAGTTTTGGGGCCCTCTCTGCGTATTGATTAAGGATAGGATCCCCTGCTTTGGTCACATCACCTGCACCAAGGGTTAAAACGACATCGAGAGGCTTCAAGATCTGGGCCACGCCCGATTCTAAATGAGTCCGAGGGAAAAAAAGGACCTTTGAACCAAATTTTTCTCTCATCCGGCTATAAAGCGCTGCACTTGTGATCCCTGAAAGGGGCAATTCACCTGCACTATAAATGTCGGTCATGACAACGATATCTGCATCATCGAAGCAATTGATAAATTCTTCGAAAAGATCGCGCACTCGGCTAAAGCGGTGAGGCTGAAAAACGGCAATGAGACGCCTCTCACGCACATGGTCGCGCAGCGCTTTTAAAGTTGCCCTTATTTCTCTCGGATGGTGTCCATAATCATCATAAACTGCAACCTTATGCTTTTCGCCTATCCGTTCAAGGCGTCTGCCAGTTCCTGAAAATTTCTTAAAGGCGACCCGTACAACCTCTTCTGGGATTTTCAGCAAAAGGGCAAGGGCAAATACCGCAGCACCATTGAGTGCATTATGACGGCCCAATAAATTCAACTCTATCTGTTCATAAGGACCTAGATCGAAGACGACTCCAGCTTGAGTTTGTCCGAAATGATGGATTGGAAAGTCGGCATGCTGGGAAAAACCGTACGAGACACCTTTTGGAACTAACTTTGCAAGCCTTTCATCATCGCAGCACCAAACAAGGTGTTGCGTCTGCTTGATAAACTTTTCAAATGCACCATCTAATGCTTCTGATGATCCCCAGTAATTTAAATGGTCATCTTCTAAGTTTGTGATGATCGCATATTCGGCTGCCGTTTTTAAAAATGAACCATCACTTTCATCTGCTTCTGCAACAAAGTAGTCCCCTTTCCCAGCCCGGCCATTCGTATTTAAAGACCGAATCATTCCCCCGATGACAAATGAAGGATCGAGGCCCGCCTCGACTAGCACAGAAGCAAGGAGCGCCGTTGTCGTTGTTTTACCGTGAGTACCTGTAACTAAGAGATTTTTTTTCCCTTTCATGAGTTCATGAAGAAGGTCCGACCGGTGCAAAATAGGTAGATGAGCCTCTTTGGCCCGGATCAGTTCAATGTTGTCTTCTTTGATATCGGTGCTATAAATCACAGTGACTGCATCTTTTATAGCCTCTTCGCTATGACCGATCTGAACCTTTGCTCCTTCAAGAGTCAATGCGTTTAAAAGGGCACTTTCTTTAGCATCGCTACCCTGAACTTTTTGTCCGCTTTGCAGCAGAACACGCGCTAAAGCGCTCATCCCGATTCCACCTAAACCAATAAAGTGGTACGTCATTTTTTTTCTCCTACAGATCGAACAAGCTTCCCAAACTCTATTGTTTCAGGGAGAGCAACCTGTTTTAATGCTAATTTATGGACCTCAAGATTATTTCTTAAAAGCTCAATCTCACGGCTAAGCTTTTCTGGTGTCGCATCTTTTTGTAATAATACCCTTGCTCCTTGCTTGAGATACTCCCCATTTTTCCTTTGGTGATCGTGGGCATAAGGGTAAGGAATCAAGACAGCCGGTTTTGCATATCGGATGAGCTCGGCTGTGGTTCCTGCCCCACATCTACTCACGACTAAATCAGCGGCTTCATAAGCTGCTTGCATTTGCTCTTCGAAGGGCTTTACAACAGAGGGTACATCGTACACTATGTTAGGGTCTTCTTTCCCCGTTAAGTGAATGACCTCAAAGGGGAACGTTAAAAGTTTTGCAGCCTTGCAAAAGGTTTCATTGATGAATGCAGCGCCTTGAGAGCCTCCAAAAACCAAAATACAAACCCTTTTGGGATCTTTTGGATATTTCTTAGGCTCGACTTGCTTCAAAGACCAAGGTAAAAGAGGGACATACGCTGCCTTTTTACGCTTTACCAAAAACTGAAATGCGATTTTTTTTGCGAAAGGGGCAAAAAACCAGTTCACTTTTCCGAGCGTGCAGTTTGCTTCAAAAAGGACAATTTTCTTTCTTAAAATAGCGGCGGCCAGAAGGACAGGAAAACTGTGAAAGCTACCAAAACCTACAACTACGTCTGGCTTAAATCGGAAAATAAGCTTTAGAGATTGCCACATCCCCTTGAGTAATAAAAACAGATCTTTTTTCGATCCTGAAGAACAGATCTCGCAATAGGGTATTTTTCGATCGAAAAAGGGGGAACTTTGTAACTTATGACCTGCAAAAAGAAGTTCACAGTCTTTCATTTGTTCGGCTAACTGCCTTGCAGGAAAAAGGTGGCCCCCAGTCCCTCCTGTTGCAATTAGTACTTTAAGCATGCTTGCTTCCTTGAAATATCGAGCAAGATAAAAAGGGCGATAATGTTAACCATTAAAGAGCTTCCGCCTTGGGAAAAAAATGGGAGCGTCATCCCCTTGCTCGGCAATAATCCTGAAACAATTCCTAAGTTCAAAAATGCCTGAATAGAAATCAAAAATGTGATCACAGCGGCCAATAAAAAAGCCCCTTTGTCTTGCGCTTTCATAGCAATGACAAAACCACTTGATGCAAGGATAATATAAAGAGAAATGAGAGCTAAAATACCTGCAAAGCCCATCTCTTCGGCATAAATTGCTGCAATATAGTCGCTCCTCGCCTCTGGCAGATAGTTCAACTTCTGTAAGCTCTCGCCAAAACCTCTTCCCCAAAGCTGTCCTGAGCCTGCGGCAATCTTTGCTTGATGAGGTTGATGCCCTTTCCCTCTCAAGTCGAGCTCCGGATGCAAATAGACTTGAATTCGGTTGTGTACGTGGGGCATTTGATACGCTGCAAGCGATCCTAAAACAGATAACCCAAGCAAAGGAAGCGCCCAATAAAGCAAACGGATCCGGGTTAAGAAAAACAAGCAGACAAAAAGGAGAAAAATAATAAATGTAGTTCCGTTGTCTGGCTCAAATAAAATCAAAGCAATCGGTATTGAAAGCCATGTTAAAATCCGTAAAAATGGGGCCAAGGCGATCGGTTTTTCTTGCTTTAGATACCAATAGATAAAAGCAGCTGGAATTAAAATTTTGACACATTCTGAGGGTTGAAAAGAGAGGCCAAAAATGCCCAGCCAGCGCCTAGCTCCATTGATTGATTGCCCAATTCCTGGGACAAAAACTAAACTTAAGAGAAACGTTGCAGCAATCAAAAAGGGGAAGCTATAGCGGATGAGATTGGCATATCCCCATCGATAGACGAATATTCCGCCACAAATCCCAACTAAACTATAGGCAATTTGTTTAAGGAGGGCTGCATGCGTGCTCGTCTCCAAAGAGCGATCGATGATTTCAGCAGCGGTGGTATTAAAGACCATTGCTGCTCCAACGGAGAAAAGGATAGCGGCTGAAACGATGAGCCAAACTGCTGCGCGTGACATTTAACGAATCCGGAGTCGATCGCCTGGTTTCAGCTTGCGCGCCCGCTCTTCATTCAGGCCATTAAGCCGAAGAAGTTCATTAACCTTTATGTGGTGCTTCATTGCGATAGCCCAAGGGTTATCGCCCACTTTCATTGTGTAGTACTCGGGGCCTAAATCGGCTTTTTTCTTAGCTACTGCATTATCCAATGTTTTTTCTGTTGGTATCTTCAGAACTTGGCCAATTTTCAAAAAGGTATTTTTGAGATGATTCATGTTGATGATGTCATGAACTGTAGTCCCATTGGCTCTCGCAATTTTTTCTAAGTTGTCCCCTTTTTTCACAACAATCTCTTTTTGAGGGATTGATGGCTCTTGAACTTTTGGCGGCTCGGCGGGTTTTGCTGCAACAGCGGGAATTTCTTGAACGATAGCTGGGAGTTTATGTAGAGGTTGATCGGGCTCTGGGATAACTAAGGGGATCTCTACTTGTTTTGCCTGTTCTTGCACTGCCATAAAAGGGAGTTCGTTATAGGCTGCGGAGTCGTCAAACTTTGGGAGAGTTAAAGGCGCTTCAGCTACCATGGGAGCTTCTTGCGTTAGCTCATCTTGAGTTGTCAACGCTGCAACAAACAGCACCGCGAGTAATCCTGCATTGATCATGACTGCAATCAAGATTGTATTTTTCCGATTCATAGTTCCCTCACAAGACGCTTAAATTCTTCACCGCGTTGCTCATAATTTTTGAATTGGTCGTAACTCGAGCATCCTGGCGAAAGAAGGACCGTCTCCCCTTTTTTCGCCTCAGTTTTTGCGCACCTAACGGCGTCGGCAAATTGACCCACCAACTGAAAATCGAACAACGGGGCAAGTTCATACTCCATAATAGGAGCTGCCTGACCATAGGCAATTATTTTTCTCACTTTCCCCTCAAAGCATTCGATCCATGGCCTATACGATGAGCCTTTGTGAAGTCCGCCAATAATCAGTACAATTGGCCCTTCAAATTGTCTCACAGCATGGATAACCGAATGGATATTCGATGCTTTGCTGTCATTATGATACGACACGCCGTCGATTTCCGCTACCCATTCGATGCGATGCGGTGGTTTTTTAAAAGTTTTAAGCCCTTCTAAAAATTCCACATCAGTGACGCCGCATCGTTTGCATAGTAAATAAGCTGCTTGAGCACTTTGTTTCGAAGCCATTTCCAATTGCATATATCCAAAGTCATTTAACAGATCAACTTCAAAATTTTTTGCGCCTTGAAAAAATGAACCGAACTCTTCATGCACTTGAGAGGAAATAAACAACTCTCCTCTTTCTTTTAAACACCGAGCAATTAAAGCTTTTGCCTCGACATATTCTTGCATGGATCTGTATCGATCTAAGTGATTTGGAGTAATATTTAAAACAAGTCCCACTTCCAGCTGTTTTGACTTCAAAGTTTCCAATTGAAAAGAGCTAAGTTCAATCACTAAGATTTCCTCTGGATCAGCCCTTAGTAGATACTTTGTTAAAGGCTCGCCGACATTCCCCAGTGCTTTTGCTTTTTTTCCAGAGCTATTTAAAATATGGGTAGTCATCAAAACAGTAGTGGTCTTTCCGTTGGCGCCGGTGATGCCAAAAGAGCGATTTTTCAAGTTCCGAAATCCGAGTTCTATCTCACCAATGACTTCGATCCCCATCTCTTGGGCTTTTTGAACGAGGGGGTGAGTTGGAGCAATTCCTGGGGATAAAACGACTTGATCGAAACAACCGAGGGGAAAATCGGGGCGATCGCTCAACGCACCTTCGGCATTCCGATCGACCACAGTGACATCGCATCCTTGAGCCTTCAAAAAGCTCTCGGCTGCTTTGCCACTGACTCCATAACCCATCACCAACACTTTCATAACTTAACCCAAATAATTTAACCACCGAGGAGAGTGGTTAATATATAATACTGCGCATTCCATTTTTAAGCACAATTTCATTAAAAAAAAGAAAAAGATTGAACCACCGAGGACACCGAGTACACCGAGAAAAAAAAGAGAGGAGTGGTTAATATATAATGCGGCGCATTCCATTT
>PFAD01000020.1 GCA_002773795.1 Chlamydiae bacterium CG10_big_fil_rev_8_21_14_0_10_42_34
TTCGTGCTCAAACTGACGAGGCCATTAACCAAGCTCGTGAGGCTAATGTCCCAATTTTGGTTGCTATCAACAAAGTGGATAAAGAAAATTTTGACGCTCAAAAAGTTTACCGCGAACTTGCAGATAGAGATCTTCTTTCTGAGTCGTGGGGCGGTAGCACAATCACAGTCAATTGCTCGGCATCATCAGGTCAAGGGATCCCAGAACTTCTCGAAATGATTGCATTACAATCTGAAATCCTCGAATTGCGTGCAAATGAAAATGTACGTGCACGGGGAACAATCTTAGAATCAGAAATGCATAAAGGTCTCGGCGCTGTAGCTACTGTTTTAGTACAAAACGGGACACTTAGAAAAGGCGATGCAATTGTCTTCGGCCACTACTCTGGAAGAATCAAGACCATGCAAAACGATCACGGCAAAGCGATCGAAGAGGCGGGACCATCTACCCCTGTTAAAATTACAGGTCTTTCTGAATTGGCGCTTGCTGGAAACGAATTCATCGTTGTGAAAAATGAGAAAGAAGCACGCCAGCTAGCTGCTGCTAGAGCGGAAGGTGCACTCAGAGAATATGCATCGAAGCCAAAATTAGGCAGCTTAGAGAAGATGATGGCGAAAAAAGAGAGCGGCGAGAAGAAAATTCTCCCTCTCATTTTACGCGCAGACGTTCAAGGATCTCTGGAAGCCCTTAAAACATCACTCATGAAAATCCGCTCTGATAAGGCTCGGATTGAGATAGTGAGTGCAGATGTAGGTGAAATTTCAGAATCTGATATTGCGCTAGCTGCTGCTTCTAAAGCAACAATTGTTGGATTTCATACACGAATCGAAAGTAGAGCTGATGACCTCATTAAGCAGAAAAAAGTAGCTGTATACACGCAAGATGTCATCTACCACCTCATCGATGAAGTGAAAGATAGAATGCGCCAGCTTCTCGACAAGCTTGAAGAAGAAACAGACACTGGAGCCGCAGTTGTTAAAGCGGTCTTCAAATCATCGCATCTTGGAATCATTGCAGGATGTCAAGTAACTGAAGGCACCATTAAGAGACAGCACCTTGTCCGCTTGATTCGTAACGACGAAGTGATCTGGAAAGGGAAAATTGCCTCTCTAAAACGTGTCAAAGAAGATATTAAAGAGGTCAACAAAGGCTTTGAATGTGGAATCTTGCTAGATGGACAAAGCGACATCAAAGAAGGCGACACCATACAAGCCTATGAAATTACCTATCATGAGCAAGATCTATAACGAGTATATGACATGAAAAAAAATAGACTTGCCCGTGTAAACTCACTCCTTAAGGAAGTTATTTCTGAAGTGATTCAAAAAGATGTGCGCAATCCGCATGTAACTACGTTTGTATCCGTTACAAACGTAGATACTTCAGCAGACTTACACTATGCAAAAGTCTCCATAAGCCTTGTCTGCTCTGATGAAGAAAAAATCAAGGTCCTATCTGCTCTCAATTCAGCTGCTGGCTTTATCGCAGTAAATGCTGCAAAAAAAGTAAAACTCCGTTATTTCCCCGAACTCACTTTTAAGCTAGATACATCGCTTGATGAACTTCTGAAGATTCAAAAGATTCTTAGCGACATCGAAGATGAGCGATTGTCTCGTGAACAATAATGGAATTCTCCTTGTAGACAAATCTGCTGGGTCAACTTCTTTTCACCTCGTCGCCCTTTTAAGAAAGCTAACAAATATTAAAAAAATTGGTCATGCAGGTACGCTCGACCCATTTGCAACTGGCGTAATGGTGATGCTCATTGGAAGAGATTATACACGTAGATCCGATGAGTTCCTATGTTCTGATAAAGAGTACCGTGCAACTCTTAAGCTAGGCGTATCTACAGATACATTTGATCTCGAAGGTGAAATTACTTCACAGAATGACAAAGTCCCCACACCCGCCGAACTAGAGCAAGCAATTAGTGCATTTCAAGGGGAAATCCTCCAAGTTCCCCCCATGTATTCAGCAAAAAAAGTGAATGGGAAAAAACTCTACGACCTCGCTCGCAAAGGGATTACAATCGAAAGGACACCGGTTCAAGTAAAAATGCAGGTCAAGCTTGTATCCTATCAATATCCATTGGTAGATATTGAAGTTTCTTGCAGCAAAGGGACCTACAT
Organism: Chlamydiae bacterium CG10_big_fil_rev_8_21_14_0_10_42_34; assembly: GCA_002773795.1. Taxonomy (GTDB): domain Bacteria; phylum Chlamydiota; class Chlamydiia; order Chlamydiales; family SM23-39; genus REEB52. Next base: position 2,130 of record PFAD01000020.1, read on the forward strand.
ACGCTCTATTGCCCATGACATCGGCCAAATGCTTGGCTGCGGAGCTCACCTAATTGAACTTGCTAGAACGCGCTCAGGAGCCTTTCATATTGGCCAGTGTATCTCTCAGGAAAAGCTCAAGTCCCCCGAGTTCGATATTCGCTCCCATATGAGGCTGCTATGAAAACAGCTTTGACCATTGGGTTTTTCGATGGTGTGCATCTAGGCCATAGGGTCATTTTAGAAAAGCTTCGTACCTATCCTCACGCGACTATCTTAACATTTTCTAACCACCCAAGAAGCATCCTTAACCCCCCAGCCCCTGAGTTACTCCTCCCCTTTGAAGAAAAAATCACCCTTTTACAGCAATATGCAGACAATGTAATTGCCCTCCCCTTCACACTCGAATATGCAAAAACACCCTTTGATGAACTTTTAGCACAATACGATCTATCTCATATTATTTTAGGTTCTGGATCAGCTTTTGGAAAAAATCGCGAAGGAAACGAAGCAAATGTTCGTGCCTTTGCCGCTAAAAAAGAAATTCATGTAGAATACATCCCTAAACTATACATCGACGGAAAACCCGTTTCTTCATCCAGAATCCGTACAGCCATAGCTGATGGAAATCTGAATTTAGCAAATCAACTATTAGGCAAAATATGACAAATCTATCCTGTGGCATTGTGGGCCTACCCAATGTTGGTAAGTCTACCCTCTTCAACGCACTAACTCGCAAACAGATCCCTTCTGAAAACTACCCCTTTTGTACAATTGACCCAAATGTTGGAATTGTAAATCTCAACGATCCCCGTTTAAAAAAACTTTCAGATCAATCTGGCAGCAAAAAAATTATCCCTGCAACGGTCAGTTTTGTCGATATCGCAGGTCTTGTTAAGGGGGCCTCTCAAGGAGAAGGGCTAGGCAATCAATTTCTCACCCACATCAGAGACACAGATGCAATTGTCCAAGTCGTACGCTGCTTCGTAGATCCAAACGTAATTCATGTTTCGGGAACTGTAAATCCAATTGATGATATCGAGGTCATCACTTTGGAGCTGACATTAGCGGACCTTCAAATGGCTGAAAACACGCTTACCCGCCTCGAAAAACAAGCTAAGGGCAAAAAAGAGCTTTTGCCAGCTGTCGATTTCCTCAAAAAAGCTGTAGCACACCTCAATCAAAGTTTGCCTATGCGCCAACTCCAGCTCACACCGGAAGAGGAAGTCATCGCGAGACAATACAATTTTCTCACAAAGAAAAAGGTCCTCTACGTATGTAATGTTGGGGAAAATGATGTCCCCGCTCTAGATAATGATTTAGTACAAATGGTTCGAGAGTATGCAGCTAAAGAAGGCTCAAGCGTGGTCCCTATTTGCGCACGTGTCGAAGAAGAGATCTCTCAGCTCGAAGAAAAAGATGCAAAAGAGTTTCTCGAATCACTCGGCCTTCAAGAATCAGGACTCGACAGACTGATCAAAGAGGCCTTCTCACTCCTCGATCTCATCACCTACATTACAACTGGCGAAATCGAAACAAGAGCCTGGACAATCATGAAAGGGACCCCTGCTGACGAAGCCGCAGGCAAAATCCACTCAGATATTGAAAAAGGGTTCATTCGGGCTGAAGTTGTCTCATTTGACGACATGATCCACTTTAAAGGTAGAGTCGGAGCTCGAGAAGCTGGTAAAGCTCGCTCAGAAGGGAGGGAATACACCGTTAAAGATGGCGATGTAATCCTCTTCTTCCACAACTAGCAAATAGGATGTTGCCAAGCTATCTCGTATCCACCTAAAGGCAGAGGCCATTTGGGTTTCGACCCCTCTTCTTTATGCATTGGCTGACTTGGAAACAATTCTGACATCGCTATTTGATGAACTATTTCACAAGTATCCTCTTCAGAAGAGGGTTTTAGGCGTACCTCTAACCTATTTAAAAAACTACAAATAAGGGCGAGCAAGCTCATCTTAAAGTAGGCGTATGCAAAAAGAGCCAAAGCAATGGCGAGTCGAAAAATCCTATCTGGTGTCCCAATATTTTTTTTCATAACAATTTTTTCTCCAATTCTTCCCAACGCAAATATAGCTGTTCAATTTGGTTTTCTAAAAGCCCTATCGTCATGCAGACTTCAGATAGCTTCTGTGGGTCCATAGCAAACTCTGGTTTTTCTAAAAGGTGGTTGTGATCTTTTACTTCCCCTTCGAGCTTTGCAATTTTCCCCTCAATCTCTTCGTACTCTTTTTTCTCTAAATAGGAAAGCTTGCCCTTCACTTTTTTGATCTCTTGTTTTTTCTCTGCAGTTTTAGGAGCTTTTTTGCTTTGCGATTTTTCCCACTGCGAATAATCGACAAAAATTTCAGGCTCTTCTGTATTTCCCAATCCAAGCATACAATTACAAATTCGATCGAGCATACATCTATCGTGTGTAATGAGCACAACTGCTCCAGGAAACTCCATAAGGCTCTCTTCAAGGGTCTCAAGAGTGGGTATATCTAAATCATTCGTCGGTTCATCTAAAAGCAAAAGATCTGCGCTTTGGAGCATTAAATGGGCAATCGAAATGCGGGCCCTTTCTCCGCCAGAGAGCTTTCCAATCGGCATATCGAGAATGTCAGGGGAGAATAAGAACCGTTTACACCACCCATTTACATGGATCTCTTGCCCCCGAAACGTGACATAATCACCTTTCGGAGAGAGCGCCTCTCTAAGCGTCGTATCCAGGGGAAGCTTAGATCGATGCTGATCAAAGTAAACAACTTGAAGAGCATCTGCCCTTTTCATCGTCCCCTGATCTGGCTTTAACTCATCATTGATTAATTTAAGCAACGTCGTTTTCCCCGAACCATTCGGCCCCATAAGCCCCATTCTCGTACCGGGAGATAAAACAAAATCCAAGTGACGAAATAAAGTTCTTCCGCCTAGCTCTTTTCCAATATTTTTTGCACTTAAAAGCTTTCTCGTCTGTCTTTCACTTGCCGCAAAGTCGATCTTTGCCCTTTTTTGTCGATTGCGAGAAGATACGTCAGCGTGCTCGCCCAAAATCTCATGGGCTTCATCGATCCTCGATTGAGATTTTGTCGTCCTCGCCTTCACCCCCGCCCTGAGCCATGCAGTTTCTCTTCGAGCCTTTGTTGCAAGCGATTTTTCCTGCTGGATTTGCCCAAGCAAAAACTCCTCTTTTTTAGCCAAAAAATTTGAGTATGATCCGTCGATTGCAAAAATCCCTTTTGGATATGTGGGATCAATCTCAACAACGCGGCTTGTCACATTTTGCAAAAAATACCGATCATGGCTTACGAGTAGGTACGTCGGAGCCTCTCTTAAAAGAAACTTTTCAAGCCATAAAATCCCTTCAATATCGAGGTGATTTGTCGGTTCATCCAACAACAGAAGATCAGGTGATAAAATCAGTTCTTTTGCAAATGCTAGCCGTTTTTTCCAGCCCCCAGATAAGCGCGAGGCCGAAGGCTCATCTCCACTAAAACCAAGCTTACTGAGCCACATTTGAGAAAGACGGAGTTTTTCGTAATCGGGCAAATCTTCATCGATTGCATCGATCAATATCTTTTCAGGGGATAGATCTGCAAAGTCACACTCCTGAGGCACGTAGCCAATTTTCAGACCCCTTCTCGGAGAAATAACACCCTCATTTGCCGTCTCGATCCCGGCCAAGATTTTCATGAAGGTAGTCTTTCCTGAGCCGTTCGGGCCAATGAGACCCACCCGATCTTTTTCAAAAATACTCAAAGAGAGATCTTTAAATAGAACTCGTGTCGCATAAGATTTACTCACAGATTGGCAACTTAGAAGAAGCGTCATGACAACTATCTTAACGAAAAACACAAAGACTGTATATACTCGCTTTCTATGATATGGCCAATTTCTCTTTTAACGACAAAACAGGCCCCCCTACAACCTGACAACTCCACCTCCTCTCAAACTGTCATAGACCTAGCAAATCGTTTTTTCAGCTGGGGCGCTTCTAAAATATCCCCTCCCCTTTCCAAAAATTTTGTTTCGATCGAGATCATTCCAGATGAAGACTTCAACATATCCATCGATACAGCAAGAACACATATTAGGCCTGCTGAAATACCCGATCAAACTTGGTATGCAGATCTTTTCCAAGATCCTGAAGTGTATCAATTAAATGGGGATCTATCCCCCTTTAGCTATGATTACGTCCTAGATCTTCTCGAACAAAATGGATTTGCTAACGCAAGCCCACTTGGACAATATACAGTCACAGAAAAAAATGGGGGCTCCTTTATAGGGACATTTTCACTTCGAAAAGCACCAACTGATGAGAAAGCAATTACCGTTGGACTTGCCCTTAATAAAAAATTTCAAAGAAAAGGGTACGGCACTGAAATTGGGAATGCGATTCTTAATCTTATTAAGACACTACACACTCATGGGTATTTAAAGAAATACACCAAAGTGCAAGCAATCTCACACATACAAAATATTGGCTCACAAAAAATCCAAGAGCGGATGGGGCTCAAACCTGTAATTCCAAAAGATAAAGTCCCCTTTGTCACCTTTGAGGCGAGCCTTGGCAACAATCTCAAACTCTTACCTTGACCGTAGCTTAAATTGTCGGCTATTCTATCAACCTGAGGATCCGTGGCAGAAAAGACCGAAAAGGCAACACCTAAAAAACTAAAAGACGCCCGCAAAAAGGGGCAAGTCGCAAGGGCACAAGACATGCCTGCTGCGATGACTTTTATTGTCTCGATTATGGGGACAATTGCAGCAATCGGTTATATCTATGAAAAACTCACCAATTTTATCCTTCTGATGTTTCGCGCAGCCTCCTCTACAAAAGGGGATTTTGAAAATAGGGTCGGCGGCTACTTTAACCTCGCTTTGCAAGTTATTTTGGAATCGAGCCTGCCCATCATGGCTATGGTTTGCTTTGTCGGTGTTTTAGTGAGCTTTCTAGTCGTAGGGCCTGTTTTTTCATTAGAGGCGATGAAGTTTGATTTCAAAAAGCTCAATCCTGTGGATGGAATTAAAAATAAATTTAAACTCAAAGTCCTCATTGAGCTTTTAAAATCGATTGCCAAAATTACCGGGGCTGCCCTCATCATTTACGGCGTGATCTGGAAGTTTTTACCTCAAATTATCTCTTCTGTTCTGATGCCAATCATCGGCAGTGCGCATGTTGTCCATGACTTTTTGTTTACTTCAGCGCTCCGTGTAGGAATCTTTTTCCTCATGGTAGGTCTATTTGATCTCGCCTTTCAAAAAAGGAACTTTGCCTCAGAGATGAAAATGGAAAAATTTGAGGTCAAGCAAGAGTATAAAGATACTGAAGGTGACCCAATGATCAAGGGTCGCAGAAGAGAGATGTTTCGCGAAATTGCGTATCAAGAAGGGCCAAAATCTGCTCGGCGCGCACGTGCAATCATCACAAATCCAACCCACATCGCAGTTGCCCTAAAGTATAATCCCCCCGAAGAGGTGGCCCCCATTATTTTGACGATGGGAAAAGGCTATATTGCCGAACAGATCATTAAAATAGGTGTCGATAACAATATCCCGATCATGCGAAACGTAGATTTAGCAAGGGAGCTGTACAGTAAAGGAGAAATCTCCGATTATATACCTGAAGATACATATGAAGCTGTAGCTGAAATTTTGAAATGGATTGAATCACTTGAGGAAAATCCAGATGTAAACGCGGAAATTTTTAGAACATGAGTAAAGCATTAGAAAATATCTCCCGAATCTTGGGTGGCGATAGAGCCCTCAATTCAATCTCAAGATCAAGCGATCTAATCTTAGCGGGCGCTGTCATCTCGATCATCATGATGTTGATCTTCCCCGTTCCGCCCCATGTGATCGACATACTCATTGCTCTTAATTTATCGGTATCTGTAACGCTGCTTTTTGTTGCGATCTATATCCAAAAAGCGGTCCAACTCTCAATTTTTCCATCGTTACTTCTCCTTACAACACTGTATCGACTTGGAGTAAACATCTCTTCGACACGCCAAATTTTGCTTCACGCAAATGCGGGTGAAATCATCCACGCTTTCGGTACTTTTGTGGTCGGCGGTAACTACGTGGTCGGGGGCGTTGTCTTCTTGATCATCACCATCGTTCAGTTCATCGTCGTTGTAAAAGGTGCTGAGCGGGTCGCTGAAGTTGCTGCCCGATTCACCTTGGATGCGATGCCTGGTAAGCAGATGTCTATCGATGCCGATTTACGCGCAGGGATCATCGATCAGCAACAAGCAAGAGAGCTGAGACTCGGCCTTGCAAAAGAAAGTCAGCTCTACGGTGCCATGGATGGTGCGATGAAGTTCGTAAAGGGAGATGCGATTGCAGGCATTGTGATTACAGTCATTAACGTCATTGGGGGCTTGATCATCGGGGTTACCATGCACGGGATGACCCTCTCTCAATCAGCGCACATCTACTCACTCCTTTCCATTGGTGACGGCCTCGTCTCACAAATTCCAGCGCTTATGATCGCAATCACTGCTGGTATTGTAACAACGCGCGTCTCGAGTGAGAAAAAAGATGCTAACCTAGGTAAAGAGATCTCAGAGCAGCTCTTAAAACAGCCGAAAGCGCTCATGATTGCCGGCATTATCTTAGTGTTTATGGCAGCAATTCCCGGATTTCCAGCGTGGCCTTTCCTCCTCCTTTCCATACTGATCGGCGGAATTGGCTATGTATTTTGGTACAATGCAAAACGGGTCGCGGCAAAAGCTGCAGCAGGCATCAGTGCAATGGACACCGATGTTCCTGGGCACGCAGTTGCAGGCGGCGGACCTGAAGACTACGCACTCACTCTCCCCGTCGTCTTAGAGGTGGGCACTGCAATTTCTCAAATGATCCGCAAAGATAAGCAAGGCCTTACCTTTATCGATCAGATGATCCCCAAAATGCGCCATGCACTGTATCAAGATTTAGGGGTCCGCTTTCCTGGTGTGCACGTACGAACCGATTCACCCACCTTCGACACAAATGAATATGCCATTCACTTAAATGAAGTGCCGATCGTCCGCGGTAAAATCATCCTCAAGCACCTGCTCACAAATGAAACCGAAGAGACGCTGCGCCGCTACAATGTCCCGTTCATCACTTCGAAGGGAACTCTTGGAATGCCAGCTCTTTGGGTTGATGAAAAATACCAAGAAATCCTGCAGCGCGCTGGAATTAGGTTCTGGACAGGGCTTGAAGTGATCATCCTTCACCTCTCTAAATTCTACCGACAGTACGCATCTGAGTTTATCGGCATCCAAGAAGTTCGCGCTATCCTTGAATTCATCGAAAAATCGTTCCCAGACCTTATCAAGGAAGTGACAAGGCTCGTTCCTCTGCAAAAACTCACAGAGATCTTACGACGTCTTGTGCAAGAGCAAGTTTCAATTAAGGACTTGCGTACAATCTTAGAAGCGCTTAGCGAATGGGCTCAGTCGGAAAAAGACACAGTTCTTCTCACAGAATATGTCCGCTCTTCTCTCAAGCGTTATATCAGCTACAAATACTCTCTTGGACAATCGGTCCTCTCCGTTTACCTACTTGATCCAGAGATCGAAGATATGGTTCGTGGTGCGATCAAACAAACATCTGCTGGTTCATACCTTGCGCTTGACCCAGACTCTGTTCAGATGATCCTCCACTCAATGCGCAACACCATCCAGCCAACACCTTCTTCTGGCCAGCCACCTGTGCTCCTCACAGCGATCGATGTACGACGCTTTGTACGAAAACTAATTGAAGGGGAATTCCCAGAGCTTGCAGTGGTTTCCTATCAAGAAATTGTGCCAGAAATTCGGATCCAACCTTTAGGCAGAGTGCAGCTCACTTAAGTTGGTAAACATTTAGAGCGCATTTTTTGCTGGAATCTCAATGAGTAGGTTTGCGACAAGGTGAGCTGCAAGTTTAGCTGTCATATGATCGAAATCAAAAAACGGATTTAGTTCCGCAATGTCAAGGGCGATGAGCTTCTTTGAGCGGATGAGCGCCAAAAGAGGTGGCATAATTTGCCAAGGGTGAACTCCAAACGGTTGTGGAGCGCTGACTCCTGGCGCTGCAAACGAGCCAAAAACATCTAAGCAGATCGAACAGTATATTTTTTCAGATCGTTTGATCCACTCATCTAGTTGCTTTGTAACTTTTTGCTGATTGAAGAAAAAATCTTCAGCAGGTGAATACTGGACATTTAGCTCCTTTGCTTTTGAAAAAAGGGCCTCAGTATTTCCCGTTTTTTGAATCCCAAGACATAGATAATCAAAGGGAAGATCTCGTTTTCTATTGTCTTGCTCAATTTGGGTAAAAGAGGTTCCTGAAGTTCCCTTTTGATCGACAACTTCTCTTAAGTCAAAGTGGGCATCGAAATTCACAACAGAAATCGAGCTTGAAGGATACGCACTCCGTAGTCCCTGAAAATGGCCCCACGCGATTTCATGTCCTCCACCAATGAGAACTGGAAAAATCCCATTTTGCACCAAAATAGCTACAACTTTTCCCAACGCTTCTTGCGCCCCTTCAAGGTCATCTTCCTCACATACAATGGAACCAAAATCATACACTTTTGTAGATGAAGAAAGGTGATGAGGGAGCGGACCAAAAGCCGTCCGGAATGCTGAGGGACCTGATGCAGCTCCGATTCTCCCTTGATTGCGAAGGACCCCTTCATCGCAGCAAAATGCAACAAATCCGATTCGTGAAAAAGCTGAAAGTTGCTCGGGCATCTTTTCTGTTAAATCATGACAGATGATGATTTCATGAAATCTTTGAGAAACATCCTTATCAACTCTTCCCGTCCAATCACTTTTTTTTGGAGGTGAATAAAATTTCATCCACGTTTGCAATTCCGTTAACATAACACCTCTGAAGTGATCGGATGCGATGAAAAAACAAGATTGCCCCCCTTGAAAACATGAGAGGGTCTCATCGCTCCTTGGAAATATAATATATCTTGGTAGTTCGATGTGGGATAAACGATAAAATCGGCCACCATGTTCGGTTTTAAAATGCCCCGATCTTTCATTTTAAGAGCGGACGCTGCGCGAAACGTAATCCCTGCAAAAATTTCTGCCATGGTCATTTTTTCATAAATTCCCAAAAGGGAACTTTGCGTAAGGAGATCCCCCATGGGTGCAGATCCTGGATTCCAATCCGAGGCAATCGCTACGGGCAAATTTTTATCCAGCAACATACGAGCTGGTGCAAAAGGGATTCCTAAACCACAAGATGCTCCCGGAAGAACAACAGGAATAACACTTGATTGGGCAAGTAAATCGGCATCTTCTTCAGAAATATGTTCGAGATGATCCACACTTAATGCCCCCACCTCTACTGCGAGGCGTGATCCTGCAGACGAAAACTGATCGCCATGAATGACAAGATCAAATCCCATTTTTTTTGCATTCAAGAGATAACTTTTTGCCTCTAGAGCCGAAAACGCCCCTTTTTCCACAAAGATATCGACTCTGTTTACATTCAACTCATTTTTAGCTCGAGGGAGGAGTTCTTCGAGAAGGTAATTGAGGTATTTTGTGTTCTCTTCCCATTCTTTCGGTCTCACATGAGCGCCAAGACAGGTAGAAACAAATGAAATTGGATGAATTTGCCCACATTTTTGAATCACCGATAACATTTTCATTTCAGCATCAACGCTCAAACCATAACCGCTTTTCACCTCGCACGTTGTCACACCTCGAGAAAGGAGCTTTTCGGCCCTTTCCAACATCAAATGATACAGTTCATCTTCAGTCGAACCTCTCGTTGCAGAAACGGTCGAAAGAATTCCCCCCCCATTTGCAGCAATCTCTTGATATGGAATTCCCTGAAGTTTCATCGCATATTCGTGAGATCGATTTCCTCCCCAGCAAATATGTGTATGGCAATCGATGAGACCAGGAATACAAACGCTTGGAACATCGACGATAACTCTTGGCACATTCATGCCTCTAAAATCATCCGCATTCCCGACAGCAGAGATGGTTCCATCACAAGTGAGAATCCACCCATCTTCGATCACCTGCATCTTGTGATCAAAGATGGGTCCTTTTGCAGGGAGTTGATCCATCGTGAGCACTTGAGAAAAGGGTCCAATCAATTGTTGCATAAAACTGCCCCTCCCTCTTTTGCAAGCAAGTCTTCGGCTGTCTCATATCCGGCATCAGCATGCCGAATGACTCCAAGCATCGGATCGTTATGCAAAACTCTTTGCAAGCAATCTTTCGCCCTATCTGTTCCGTCAGCAACAACAACCATTCCAGCATGCAAAGAGTACCCCATCCCAACTCCGCCTCCATGGTGGAAGGAGACCCAAGTCGCCCCTCCTGCTGTATTCGCCATCAAATTCAAAAGGGGCCAATCGGCAATTGCATCAGAACCATCTTTCATCCCCTCTGTTTCCCGAAATGGAGAGGCCACAGAACCTGTGTCTAAATGATCTCTGCCAATCACAATAGGGGCTTTTACTTTGCCCGAACGGACGAGCTCATTAAAGTAGAGCCCCGCTTTTTCCCGCTCGCCAAGACCTAACCAGCAGATTCTTGAAGGGAGCCCTTGAAATGCAATTCTTTCGCGAGCCTGTCTAAGCCAAAGATGAAGGTGATGATTGTTTGGGAATAATTCGATCAGTGCTTGATCAAGCGTATAAATATCTTCCGGATCCCCAGACAAAGCGACGAAACGAAAAGGGCCCTTCCCTTCGCAAAAAAGTGGGCGAATGTATTCGGGAACAAAGCCCGGTATTTCAAAAGCATCGAGCTCTCCCCCCTGTTTCGCAAATTCTCGGAGATTATTTCCGTAATCAAAAACAATAGAACCCCTTTTTTTCATCTCGAGCATTGCGTGGACATGTTTTGCCATGCTTTGCAAAGAAAGCTTCTTGTACTGTTCTGGATCTTTTCTCAATTCTTCAGCCTGCTCAATAGTATATCCCGCTGGGATATATCCATGAAGAGGGTCGTGCGCAGAGGTCTGATCTGTGACAACATCCGGAATGATTTTATCATTTAACATCTTTTGCAGCGTTGTTCCGATATCACCAACAAGCCCTACAGAAATTGGCTGTCCAGCCTCTTTTGCTTTAAGAACCAGCTCAATTGCCTCACTGTAATCAGAGGTCATTCGATCGATGTATCTTGTCTCAAGGCGCTTTTTAATCCGTTCAGGGTTAACGTCTACGCCAAGATATGCAGCGCCATTTAAAGCAGCAGCCAAAGGCTGAGCGCCCCCCATTCCACCAAGTCCACCGCTGACAACGAGCTTCCCATGAAGACTTCCGTCAAAGTGTTTTCTCGCAAGAGCCCCAAATGTCTCATACGTCCCTTGAACAATCCCTTGTGATCCAATGTAAATCCAACTTCCTGCAGTCATCTGACCGTACATCATCAGTCCACGTGCTTTAAGCTCTTCAAAGTGTTCCCAATTGGCCCATTGAGGAACTAGATTGCTATTTGCGATCAGCACGCGAGGTGCTTCGGGATGGGTTCGAACAACCCCAACAGGCTTACCTGACTGGATCAATAGCGATTCGTTATCTTCCAAGCGTAAAAGAGCTTCAATGATCCCATCTAGCGCCGCCTGATTTCTCGCTGCTTGACCCGTTCCTCCGTAAACAATGAGCTGGGAGGGATCTTCAGCAACTTCTTGGTCGAGATTATTTAAGAGCATGCGCAATGCAGACTCCGTTTGCCATGATTTTGCGTTCAATTCAGTGCCTCTAGGAGCCCTGTATTGAGGGTGCTTTGCGTATTGCTCAAAAAAACTTGCTGTAACAGTCATGAAAACCCCCTTTTTGCGTCGCGATCTATAAGGACAAGCATCTTGCCTGATCCTTTTAAAAAATCTCCACCCCTTTGTTGACTTATCTATGGCTATCAATTATGTAAGTGTTAGTTAAGATACTCTGGAGTTTGATGTCCGATTCGCGCATATCTCATATTATTCCGGTCAATCAGCAAGGGGTTAAAGAACTCCAAAAGGAAGCTGCTGCTTTAAATGCGATGCAAGTTGAGAGCAAAGAAGATCTCAATCAGTACTTCGAACTTTCTTTATTTAACCCACTTGCCCAAGCGCAAAAATTTAAAAACCTCAAAGATATCCACAACAAAAATCAAGCAAAAGCAGAAGAGACTGAGGAGACCGAAGTAAAGATCCTCGATGTCGAAAATGTGGATGAAGCATCAGAAAGATTTCAAAAGAACAACTACGAGCTCAATGCAAAAACATTGAGGATCCTTCGCTCGCAAGTATCTGCTGGCGATACGCCCGAAGATATATTGCAAAAGGTGGAAGCAGTTTACAAAGAGGCAGCTCTTGCCGATGAAGCACTCGATTTTCTCCTCGAAACAACCGATGCGCAACTTATGGCAGCCACACAAGAGGCGAAGACTAAACTCAACAAAGATCGGGGCAAAGAGATCAGAGCAGGGCGCAATATGGGCGCTCAAGCGAGAGAGTTTGCCGAAAAAGGGCTCGGTTCACCAAGTAGTTTAAGGGATCTATACCGCGACATCACACTCAACCCGAGAGATCCTTTAAAGCTTTTCGATGAACTCGCTGAAAAATTCCCCTATAACAAATTAAAGTCGGCAATTACCTTCATGCTTCATTCTCTAGGAAGCGATTTGAAGTCTAAAGGTCCCTCAATCCAAAGGGGTGAGTTAAAAAGGCTCGTCGACGAAACAAGATCGATGCAAGGGATTTTGGGGGTTTTTCGCTTCTTTCAGTCCCGTATGCGCCTGATCCATCGCGAATTTGGCTCCTATGAACTTATGGTTCCTGCAAAACTTGACTTCGAAGTGATTTCGAAAATTTTCGCAAAGATTCTCGCTGAGCGCTTCATGAATCCAGACAAGCTCATGCACACATCTAAGATCATGGGGATTTCTGAAGAGCCTGCGGCCCAAATTGTGATCTTTTCTCAAATGCGCGATGCCCTTAAACAGATCGCCCCAAAATACTTCCGCGATCCAAGACACCGCGATGAACTTTTAAAAACATTTATCGATACGATCGAAAGATTAGAAGATCAAATTGAAGACGAGGAAGAATGATCGGACAATTTCAAGAGCTCCTTGAAGCGCTGAGCAAAGTATTCAATCTTGCTCTACATGTCGATCGCTCCAACGCGTGCTGCATCCAAATCCATGAAGGTTTATCGATCCAACTGCAACTCGATGTCTCTCAAGAAAATCTCTGGATCTTTTCGAAAATCGTCGAAATTCCTCCTGGAAAATTTAGGGAAAACATTTTCAAAGAAACGCTTAAAGAAAATGGGCTAGCAGATCCTCGTATAGCTGTTTTTGGCTATCTTGCAGATACCAACCACCTTGCTCTCTTTCAAAAGTACCCCTTACACGTCTTGAACGGAGAAAGACTCTCAGGTTTTCTCGGAGCATTTCTCATGATGGCGGAAAACTGGCGCAATGCGATTGAAAGTGGACTGCCGGCTCCACAAAAAGAAAAACAGACAAATCAAAACCCTTTTGGTCTTAAGTGAAATCTGACGCTCATTGGCAAAAAGTTGGCCTTCGTCCCCACCATGGAATCTCAATTGCCCTATCTTCCATTCGGACGAAACAATCTTGCGGCATTGGAGAGTTTCTCGATCTCATTTTCCTCATTGATTGGTGCAAAAAAGTCGGTTTTGACTGCATTCAACTGCTTCCAATTAACGACACAGGCGATGACAACAGCCCCTACAACCCAATTAGCTCTTGCGCCCTCGACCCAGTCTATTTAAGTCTTACCGCCTTAGGCTTTTCTAACGAACCATTTCAATCCCTTACGAACCAACAAAGGGTCAATCGAAGCGAGGTTTTATCCCTAAAGTTAAAACTCCTGCAATCGCTTTATGAAAAGACTTTTAACGAAGTATCAAAATCAGATTCATACCTAAAATTCATCAAGGAAAATGAGTGGGTAGAGTCTTACTCCCTTTTCAAAGTCTTAAAAGACCAACTCAGAGAGCAAAGCTGGGATAAATGGCCTAAAAGTCACCCAAAACCCGAGCAAAAAAAAGTCGATTTCTACACCTTTTTGCAATTTCACTGCTTTCAACAAATGAGCCAAGTCCATACACATGCAACGGAAAATAACGTCTTTCTTAAAGGGGACATCCCCATTTTAATTAGCCCAGACAGCGTTGATGTTTGGATTCACCCCGAAAGATTTCGACTTGATCTTGAAGCAGGGGCCCCCCCCGATTATTACAATCCATTGGGTCAGAAGTGGGGATTTCCACTCCTGAACTGGGACTTTATGCGCGAGCACAATTATGTTTGGTGGAAGCAGCGACTCCAAGTTGCTGAAAAATTTTTCCACATCTATCGGCTCGATCATGTAGTTGGCTTTTTTCGCATCTGGGCGCTTCCTCGCGGCAAACAGCCCTTGGACGGTTACTTTATCCCGGCAGATCCCAAAGAATGGGTTCCTCAAGGAACTGAGATCTTACAGATGATGCTCGAGTCAACAACGATGCTCCCTATCGCTGAGGACTTAGGGACCATTCCCCCGGAAGTTTTCCCCGTCTTAAAAAGCCTCGGCATTTGCGGAACAAAAGTTGTCGCTTGGCAAAAAAAAGATGGCCCTGAAAGTAGTTATCTCCCCCTCGTTGAATATGAGCCCTTCAGCATGACCACACTGTCTACCCATGATTCAGACCCCTTTGGTCTTTGGTGGAAAAAATATCCGGCCGAATCTGCCGCTTTCGCCCAGTTCATGAACTGGCCATTTGATCCCATCCTCACTCAAAAACAACGTATAGAAATTCTTTATGCAGCCCACCATACTCCGAGCTACTTCCATATCAATTTATTTCAAGAATATCTTGCCATTTTCCCCGAGCTAGTCTCTCTTAACCCAGAAGATGAGAGAATTAACTACCCTGGGACCATGCTCCCTACAAACTGGACCTATCGATTCCGCCCCTCCCTAGAAGAAATCGCAGAGCACCAAGGCCTTGCAGATCAAATAAAAACTATACTTAAATAATTCTCTTTTATTCATAAAAATGAATAAAAGTGATAAAATATAGCAAAATAATAAGGGATGTTATGATTTCAACGTACTATGCCATTCAAGATGGTTGTGAATACCTACAAAATTCTTTAAGCAAAGCATTTTGGGCTCCTATTAACGGGGTAAAGTGGTTTTTTAACATCCAAGATCCCGAGAAAAAAGAGGTTCAGAAATTAGCTGAAAAGTTGATCTCTGAATGCAATGAGCGCTTCAAGGACTTAAGATTCATAGCATCCTACGATGAAAAGGTAGTTGCTGAATTAAAGGGGTTTTCTGACAGGACCGTATCTTTAATCAAGATGGTTACACAGGCACATTTTGGAATAGAAGAAGGAAACATAGAAACTCTTGGAGAAGATCTAAAAGATCTCCGCGCTCAGATAAGTGAATATCAGGCATGCCAGGAGTATTATAAAAAAGAAGAATGGGTACTGCAAAAACTTTCTCCTATTTCTCAGTACATTCCAAACATAATCAAAAAACCTACCTTATTTCTCACGGGTACCCTCAGCTCAGAATGTGGAAGATATACGTATAAACTAACAAAATCATGCTTGAATGCAGTGAAAAACCGGATCTATAATGTCGTTATTTATCCGTTGCAATGCCTAAAAACACCAGCGCGTTTGACTCTAGACGCATCTGCAGTGTATTTTGCGTATCAAGCCTATAAAAACCCAACAAACCCCCTCTCTTACGCGGGTGCTTTGGGATCTATTTACGTACGAAACCGAATCTAGTAAAATCTAGTTTACCGCTCTGGTTAATAAAGTCCCTTATGTCATATGCTGACGAAAAAAGGGACACGAGACTATCCCACTAATATTTTTCGTCGAGTTTTTGAATTACTTCAGCCAATTTTTAAGGCTTTTTCCAAGGAGTAATATCAACTTCGATATAATTCCTTGGAAAAAACCTTAAAAATTAGCTAAAGTAACCGAAAAATCGACTGAAACTTATTAGTGGGGTAGTCTCATATGCATTTCATCTGTATCTTAGCCACTTCTCTTTCAGCGCTTTACTCAACATTAGACCCAACATCAGTTTCGCAACACTTCGCTTTTTACGAGCTTTATCCCAAAACAACAGAAGGGAAACAGGCCCTCATGCATGCCTGGGAGCTGTTAAGTGGTGGCTGCGCCGATTGCGATCCAGAGCTCATGCTCCCCTCTATTGATCCAAAACCTCTCATCAACTTTGTCAATCGAATTGGGACAGATAGCGCACTTGTCCTCAATGAGGATCAACTTGCGGTCATCGACAAGCTCTCGAAACATCTTCTCAATCGACAACTCAAAGGATACGGTCTTTGGGATCTCGATGCGATGGTGAAGCTCCCATCAGAAGAGATCGATCTAGCAAGAACCTTACTATTAGCTGAAATGGGAGATCAGAAAGAAAAAATCCGCAGCTATGAGGCAAATATTGATCTGATGGCATTACAGATTTTTGCAAGGCTTAAAGAAGATGCTACCCCACTAGAGAAAATTCGCGCATTCAACGACTACATTTTTTCAGAGATGCGCTTTAGATTTCCCCCTCACTCATTGCATGCAAAAGATATCGATATCTACACCTTTCTACCCTCAGTTCTCGATAGCCGAAGAGGGGTTTGCTTAGGGGTATCTATCTTATATCTATGCCTTGCGCAACGATTAGGACTTGAACTCGAAGCAATCACTCCGCCAGGTCACATCTATGTAAGGTATAAGGCTCCGAACGGAGATATCGTAAACATTGAAACCACAGCTCGCGGCATTGATGTCCCCTCTGAAATGTATCTAGGCCTTGAAACAAGAAAACTCCAAAAACGGACCCTTCACCATGTCGTAGGTCTTGCATTTATGAACCAAGCCGCTGTTAGCTGGCATAAAAACGACCCTCAGACAGCCATTGCCCTATATGAAAAAGCGAGACCTTTCATGGGGGATGACTATCTCCTCAATATGTTTTTAGGATTTAACTACCTATTTGTGGGAAGAGAGCAAGAAGGTGCTGAGCTCCTGAAAAAAGTGAAGGGATTTATCCCCGATCATGCAATTACAAGTGATTCCGTAGCTGAAGACTATCTTGCAGGCCATGCAAGTGCGGATGCAATTCAAGCCATCTATGCAGAGGTCAATGAAACGAGAAGTTCTATTATTGAAAAGCAAAAAAAACTCGAAAAAGTTGTCGAAGAATTTCCTCACTTTCGCCAAGGCGTTTTCCACTTAGCCGTAACATGGCTTCAAATGGGCAGAGAAAAAGAGGCTCTCCCCATTTTAGAAAAATATATTGCGATGAACCCCAAAGATGCCACCGTCAATTATTACATTGCAGCGATTCAGTTCCAGAGGAAAAATTTCAATAAAGCCTGGAAGTATTTAAGATCGGCTGAAAAAATTGTCTTCGCTAAAGAGCACAAGCCAAGAGCCCTTAAAGAGCTGCGTCAAGCTCTGCAACAAGCTTGCCCAGAAGCCTGATCTTTTTTATACTTACCCATATGTATATCCTTTTTGCCATAGCGATATTTGCAGCTTTTGATTCCACCATGAGTCCCCAAGAGATCAAAAAGACAGGGACCCATAAGCTTTCTGCGAAAGAAAAAAGGGCCCTTGGCGAGTGGATTGATAAAAATTATTCAAAAAATGAGATTGCCGCCAGAAAAAAGCAGCCCCCTATCCTGCAAGAAAATCTTAAAAATGGCCACTATATCCGGCTGAGCGACAACTCCCTTTGGGAAATCAACCCTGAAGATACCCCCATCACCCAAGGCTGGATTACCGCAGTCGAAATCAAGGCCTCACCTAGCAATGACCCTGATTACCCCTACATTTTGACAAACACCTTAACGGAATCTACCGTAAGAGCCCGAAAAGCTGATACAGCCAGGCCTTAAAAAATAATTTTAGCATCTTAAATCAAAACAAGCGCTTGAATCAAAATCTCCTTGTCGGCTATGATGGATACTCAATTTAGATTTAGGATTTAATATGGCTAGAGTCTGTGCAATTACTGGAAAAAAACCTGCGTCAGGCCGGAGTTATACTCTCCGCGGGATCGCAAAAAAGAAAAAAGGGATTGGTCTTAAAATTACCGGCTGTACAAACCGACGATTTTTACCAAATCTAAAATCAAAACGCGTTTGGATCCCTGAAGAAAAAAGATTCGTTACAATGCGCCTTTCAACTTCAGCTCTACGCACAATCGACAAAAAAGGGATTGGTCCTGTGATCCGCAAACTGCGCAAATCCGGCCAAAAAATTTAGTGGTTGTTTAAGAAAAAACTCACCTATAAAGTCCCCCCTCACCTCATCAGGAAACCGCCCAAAAAGCGGTTTCCTTGGTTTTTGTTCATTGTCGTTCTATTTACCTCTTGGTTTGTATGGGAGTCTCTCGACCCCAATCTACCAAAGAAAGATTCTCCCCCGACGCTCTATTCTAACCAGTGCCAAAACGATATCCATGCAACCCTATTAGCGGCCATTCGTGAGGCGAATGCATCGATTCACCTCGTCATGTTTGGGTTAAGCGATAGAGCGATCCTTGGCGCCCTCGCACACAAAATTAAACACAAAATCCCCACAACAGTGTTCTATGACATCGGAGGCTCTTCAAGGGTTTATAAATACCTTCGTGGAGGCAGTATCTACCCGATCAAAAATTCGGGCCTCATGCACCAAAAAATCATGATTTTGGATAAAGAAATGGTCTTTATCGGCTCTGCAAACATGACATCAGCCTCGCTCAGAATGCATGACAATTTAGTGATTGGCTTTGTGAGTCGCCCTGTTGCAGAATTTCTCGAAAAACACGAGCCCTTCTCGCCAGGCTATCTCTCTACTAAAGTGGGAGGCCAAAAAATGGAGATCTGGCTCCTTCCCGACCCAAGAGGCCACGCTCTTGCCAACTTAAGAAAACAGATTCGCAAAGCGAGCAAATCAATCCAAGTTGCCCTTTTCACCTTTACCCACCCAAGCCTTGTCGACGAAGTGATCCAAGCGCATAAAAGAGGGGTAAAGGTGACAATTGTTATCGACAAGCACTCCGGATTGGGAGCGAGCTCCAAAGCGGTAGAGGCCATGAAAAAAGCAAATGTACCGATTTTTTTAAGCCAAGGGGTGCAACTCCTTCACCATAAGTTTATCTATATCGATGAAGATACGCTCCTTACAGGCTCTGCAAACTGGACAAAAGCGGCCCTTTATAAAAATAGCGATTGTATTTTGGCGCTGCATGGGCTCAATGACGAACAAAAAAAGTTTATGAAGCACCTTTGGAGCCAAATTGAGACTGCTACCATCCGAAAAGATTACTATTAACCCGCTGGCAACAGAGCTCTATTTACGAAATCAGGAAAAGGGGTTACGATAGAGTAATATGAGTATGTTATCCATTGCATTCGCCCTTTTCCTTTTGATGGATCCAATCGGAAATATCCCTTTTTATATCAGCTTCTTAAAAGGTGTTGAGCCAAAAAGGCAACGTATTGTCATTTTCCGCGAGCTTTTGATCGCCCTTTTCATCATCATCATGTTCAATTTTCTTGGAGATGCTCTCATGGAGTTTCTTCACGTCCAAGATGATACGATCCAAATTGCCGGTGGAATTATCTTGTTCTTACTTTGCTTGAAAATGATTTTCCCTCCACCACATGATTCGAATGAAAACTTACCTCACGACTCAGAGCCTTTCATAGTTCCCTTGGCCGTTCCATTGGTCGCAGGGCCATCTGTATTGGCTGCAGTCATGATCTACTCCAAGCAAGAGCCGAGTAACTGGGTGATGATGGGAGCCATTTTAATCGCCTGGATCGCTTCACTGATCATCCTCTTAGGCTCTTCCCTTTTGAAAAAAATGCTCGGCTGGAGAGGTATTTTGGCCCTTGAGCGTTTAATGGGGCTCATTTTAATCTTAATTGCTGTTCAGATGTTTATGAGTGGGCTCGGCTCATTTATGGCGCGTCACTCTCCCGGAACATAAATTATATGTCCTCTTCCTTCAAAGCTGTCCTTTCCTATGATGGAACAAACTATTTTGGCTGGCAAAAAACAAGCACGGGACCCTCAATTCAAGAAGAGTTTGCAAAGGCAATCTTGCTGATTACTCAAGAAGTTGTCATACCAGAGGCTGCCAGCAGAACCGATCGCGGCGTCCATGCAGTAGGACAAGTTGTACAATTTACCTTAGAAAAATCGATAGATCCTCACACTTTAAAAAACAGACTCAATGCCGTTTTGCCAGCAGACATTCGGGTCATCGATCTGATCGTTTGTCAATTCCATCCCACGTTAGACTCCGTTGGGAAGATCTACCATTACCAAATGTGTTTAGACCCTATTTTAGACCCGACAAAAGTGCGCTACTTTTGGCATTTTTACTACCCCCAAGATCTTGAACGATTGCGCATGGCTGCAAAACAGCTCATTGGAACTCATGATTTTTCAGCCTTTGCCAATGAAGAGGAAAATAGACCCAAGCTCAACCCCATTTGCACCGTTGAATCAATTGAATTTGAAAATGGCCTTTTCACCATTCAGGGGGACCGCTTTCTATATAAAATGGTGCGCAATATCGTAGGGACTCTTGCCTACATTGGGTGCGGCAAACTCCCAAAAGATTCGATCAAGTCGATTTTGCACCTGCGCGATAGAAAAAAAGCGGGCGTTACAGCGCCAGCACATGGTCTTTATTTACACCAAGTCCTTTACCCCCTATAATAAACCGTATGATTGGAAGAAATGATCCTTGTTGGTGCGGAAGTGGGCAAAAGTGGAAAAAATGCCACTACCCTCGGCTCCCAACAGGCCCAGCTTTAAGCAAACAGTATTTGACTGCCTACGGAATTGTTTTAAAAACGCCCGAGCAAATTGAGAAAATCCGGCATGCTTGCCAAGTTACAGCACGCATCCTAGATCAACTCTGTCAGCATGCGAAAGAGGGGGTCACGACTCTTGAACTCGATGAACTATCCCGAGAGCTGCATAAAAAAGCAAATGCAACTCCTGCACCTTTAGGTTACGGTTCTCCTCCCTATCCAAAATCAATTTGTACATCCCTCAATGAAGTGATTTGCCACGGCATTCCAGACAAAAGACCGTTGCAGGAAGGCGACATCCTCAACATCGATGTCTCTTGCATTGTAGACGGCTTTTTTGGCGATTGCAGCCGAATGGTATCTATTGGGAAAATTAGCGAAGAAAAGCAAAGAGTCATCGATGTTTCTCTTCAGTGTTTAAACCTTTCCATTAAGATGTGTAAACCGGGCAATGAAGTATGGCAAATCGGCGATACGATTGAAAAGCATGCAAGGGCGCATAAGTGCTCTGTCGTGAATCAATTCGTTGGCCATGGAGTTGGAATTGCATTCCATGAGGCTCCCGAAATCCCTCACCACTATAACGATCTAACCATCCCATTTGCTCCAGGGATGACCTTCACAATTGAACCGATGATCAATGCAGGCGTGCGCGACGGCGTGATCGACCCTAAAGATGGTTGGACAGTTCGAACAAAAGACGGCAAACCTACAGCGCAGTGGGAGCACACAATTCTCATTACGGAAACTGGTCACGAAATTCTTACACTGATTTAAAAAAGAAGTTTTTGATCAGGACTCAACTTCATTTTCACTTTTTTTTTTGGCTTTTCAGCCTCTTTCGGATGTTGAATGAGGGTGCTTACCAACTCTTGAAGCTCGAGATTTTCCTCCTCAAGGGCTAAGGCCTCTTTACACAAGCTACTAAGCTCAGCTTCTACCTCTTTTGGCAAGGCATCCAAATCAAACGCCTCTTTATCCATTTTGATTCTTAACAATTCGGTATCCGCTTTGAAAAGCTCTGCGCGTGTTTTATGAAGAATTTGATTTTTCTCCTCAAACTGCTTTTTCAACTGCTTATAAAGTGGTTCAATTTGAGAAAGTTCATAAACTTTTCTTTGAGCAAAATCGAGTTGTTCAGCAATTTCAGGGTCACATTTTTGCTGCTTTAAGAAGGAGATTTCACCCATCGCCTCTTTAAGCTTTTCTGAGAGCAATGCTTCTTGCTCCACTGCGTGTTCAATTGATCCTTTAGCTTCTTGTAGCTTCTGTGTCAGCAATCCTTCTTGCTCCACTGCTTGCTGCTTCAATGTCTCAACTTCTTGAAGCGCTGCTCGAAGTTTTTCCTCTGCAAGAGGATCTACTACCGGCTTCTTCTCTTGCAAGATAGCAATTTCAGCTTCAGCGTGAGAGAGTCTCTCCTTTAAGAAATTCCTCTCTGATCGAATTTCATTTAAGGCGAGTAATTTCTCTCGCGTTTCGTTCGATTCTTGGTTAGCTTTTTCAAATTCAAAGCTCAAAGATGCAACTTGATTTTCCAGCTGAGCGATAGTCTCTTCAAGAGGCTCTGCAATTCGTCTCACTTCCCTGTGGGCGGCTGCTAACTGATCGGCTAAAGACGCAGCTTCGCTATCAATCTCTTTTGCCTTAAGACTTTCTCTAAGATAGAGCCTTGCGAGAGTTTCATTGATGAGCTTTGTCTGCTCTGTAACATATCTTGCTTGATTGAGCTCTTTCATAAGCTCCGTATTTTGCAACGCAACGGCATCCGTGCTTGCTAAACGAGAAAGCTCTTGTTTACACTCAAGAAATTCGGCTTTTAAAAGCTCTTTTTGCCTTTGGACATCCAATACACTTGCCTTGGCCGTTTCACACTCTTGTAAGTGGCGCGCTGAAGTTTTGCGCAGAACTTCATTTAAAATCAGAATGGAAGAGTGATCTGTTTGGATCTCATCGAGCTCTTTTTGTAGAGTTGCAACTTTTTCCTGAAATACAATTTGCTGCTCTTGCGCAGTTTGTTGAACCTTTTCAAGCTCTTCTTCAATGTTTTCTAAAGCAGCCTTTTTATTTTGCATTTGTGATTCAAGAGACTCAATCCAAGCAGCTCCTTGCTCAAACGACACAGCCGTTATGAAAAATGCACAAGCGAGCGATCCTTCTATCCCAAGTTGCCAAAGGTGATCTGTAACGACAAAAGCGTGTTTAGCTACCGCTACAACGGCCAAAAGAGCTAAAGAGTAGCAAAAGCCACGCAATTGCCATCTAGCTGAAAGAAAAAGGCCTGCTGCTGCTAAAAAAAGCAGATCAAATGGGATTGCAGTCTTCACTGCAATTGCAACAGTGCAAAGCAAAGAGAGCGGTCCCCAAATCGTCGGCTCTTTATGCAAAAATCGGACGGCACGCTGTATCATAACAATTCCAATGTCCTAGCTACTGTTAAAAATCCCTTTTCAAACCTTTGCATGTCAAAATTCTCATTGGGTGCATGAATATCGTCAGACGGTAAACAGTATCCCATTCCAACTACATCAGATCCTAGCACCTGTTTCATTTTAGCCACTATTGGGATAGATGCCCCACTAAGAATATTTTTGCAAGGTTTCCCAACAACTTCACTTGCTGCAGTTCTCACAGCATTTGCTAAGTCTGAATCAAAAGAGCCACGAAATGCAGGCTCTCCCCCTAAATATTTCACATCGATTTTCATTCCACTTACGACGTGTTCTTTCAAAAATTTTGTCAGAAGCTTTGCTAATTTTTCTGGATCTTGATTGGGAACAGTCCTGCATGAAATTTTTGCAATCGCGTGTGAAGGAATCACTGTTTTAAAACCAGATCCCGCATATCCGCCTGCAATCCCATTGATTTCAAGCGTTGGGCGAAACGCGTTGTTTTCCGCAAGGCTCAATCCCTTTTCACCACCCATTGCATCGATGCCAAACTCTTTTGAATAGCTTTTCTTATCGTACCGAAAAGAAAATTGACTCCGCTCTTCATCTGTCGTCTCCACAACATCGTCGTAAAAACCGTTCACAGCAATTTTCCCGTTTTCATCCCATAACTTTGCAAGCAATTGGACTAGGGCTTTATTTGGGTTGTAAGCGAGCCCACCATGAACTCCTGAGTGCAAATCACTATTCGATCCCGTTAACATCACCTCAAAAGCAGCGATTCCCCTGGCTCCTAAACTAATTGCAGCCGTTTGTGGGTCATATTGATCAAAGTCGACAACGAGCAATGCGTCTGCTTTTAGTTTTTCTTTTATATTTGGCAACGCAACAGATAGTCCGACACTCGAAGACTCTTCTTCCCCTTCGATACAAAATTTAATATTCACCGGAAGTTGAATGCCTAACTCTTTGTACGCCCGCATTGCAGTGATTGCATAAAAAATTTGTCCCTTGTTGTCCGAGGCGCCGCGAGCATAGATTTTCCCCTCTCTTTCTGTCGGCTCAAACGGATCTGATTTCCAAAGATCAAGTGGATCGACCGGTTGCACATCATAGTGGCCATAAATCAATATGGTTGCTGCCTTTGGCCCAGCACTTAAATCTTCTGCGTAAACGATGGGGAAAGTGGTTGTCTTAAGCAATTCCGATTTCATTGTGGTCTTTTGAGAAATATAACCACTTAGCCACTCCGAGCACTTAAACATCTCTTTAGAAAACGCAGGATCTGCGCTAATAGATTTAAAGCGTAAGAAATCAAAGTAGTCATCGCGAATGGTTTTGCGATGCACTTCGATCCACTTTTTTAATTCGGCAAGCAAGTTCATAAACTTGATGATAAAAAATTATAGGGTGAATGTCACCTAGATTCTCTGCGAGCTACCCGATCTTCAAAAACCTGGCCTGCATTATCGACAAGAAATGCAGCTAAACTCTCGTCACCTTCGTAATTCAGCTCTACTTGCATGTTTCCATCAGCAGATGGGGTTGTGCACGTGATTAAAACGTAGCAAGCGCAATCATTTCCCAAAGCTTTTTTAATTGTTTTTTCTGCGTTAACGATTTTATTCATTTAAATTTCTCTTTGTCAGCAACTTTTGTAACATTTTCAAAGTTATAACGAATAGATGACAGAAATGAAATTTTCGTGCAATCGAAATTCAAGTTGAGCTAAAATCATCTCTAAAGAATAACGTGAGAAATGTCCTATGGTAAGAAGAGTATTTTTATTCCTCGTTTTAAATTTTCTCGTCGTCTTGATGATCTCCTTTATTTTTAACCTATTTAACCTCCGCCCCTACTTTAGCGCTTACGGAATCGATTACCAATCGCTCCTTATCTTCTGTTTTATTTGGGGCATGGGGGGAGCCTTTATTTCGCTTGCCTTATCCAGAGTGATGGCAAAATGGATGATGAAGATCAAACCGATCGATCTACACACCAAAGATCCCGATGAGAGAAAAATTCTTGAAATGGTCCATCGCCTATCTCACAAAGCGGGCTTAACCACCATGCCTGAAGTGGGAATCTACAGATCTAACGAAGTGAATGCTTTTGCAACAGGGCCTACAAAGAGCAAATCTTTGGTTGCCGTCTCAACAGGGCTGATCAACCGCATGCAAGAGGCCGAAATTGAAGGAGTCATCGGCCATGAAATCACTCACATCACAAATGGTGACATGGTGACCATGACCCTTTTGCAAGGTGTCGTCAACGCCTTTGTCATGTTTCTTGCTAGAGTCCTGGCTTTTGCCCTCTCTGGCCTTGGTAAAAATAGACAATCGTCAAGTGGCAGCACCATGAGCTACATCATGTTTGTCTACCTATTTGAAGTTGTGTTTATGATTTTAGGTTCTATTGTCGTAGCTACCTATTCGCGCTACAGAGAATTTAAAGCCGATGCGGGAGGCGCGCGACTAGCGGGAAAAGCTGCTATGATCTCCTCTTTAAAGACGCTCCGTTCGCTCCAAGAGATCAAAGATCCTAGGGAAAATCCGGCGATGGCGGCCTTTAAGATTTCACATCAAGGGAGAAAAGGGCTTTTGCGTCTTTTTGCATCACATCCCCCCCTTGAAGAGAGGATCGAGCGCCTTGAGCTAACACATTTTTAAAACCAAGAGAGATAGATACCACAGAGGCGAGGGTACCCCCGCACCCCCAAATCATCAATTTTTTTTCGAGAAAAGTAAAAAATCAGCGAAAAAGATGCAAGGGGGGGCTTAACCAAGCCTCCCTAAAAAAGTTTTTGTTACAAGACAGTCAAAATAATTAACCTAGAGAGGCGGGCCTCCCACCTCTCCCGCCTTATTTTTATACGGTTTTCAAATTGCCCATCGTCTATACTCTTTGCCTATGAAAACAGTTGTCGTAGGAATGTCTGGAGGGGTCGATTCGTCTGTCTCTGCGCTTTTATTAAAGCAGCAGGGGTACAACGTGATTGGCCTTTTTATGAAAAATTGGGAAGAAGAGGGCCCTTGCAAAGCAACAAGTGAATTTGAAGATGTTGTCCGGGTATGTCAATTGCTCGATATCCCCTACTATAGCGTCAACTTTGTAGAAGAGTATCGCGAATCGGTCTTTTCCCAATTTGTAGCTGACTATCAGGCAGGTCTAACTCCCAACCCAGATATCCTCTGCAATCGAGAGATCAAATTCAAAGTTTTTTTAGAAAAAGCCCTCTCTTTAGGCGCCGATTTTCTCGCAACAGGCCACTACTGCAGATTAGACGATGAATCGAGACTTTTAAGGGGTCTTGATCCGAATAAAGACCAAAGTTATTTCTTACACGCAGTCAAGCAAGAGGCCTTTCGCAAAGTCCTTTTCCCCATCGGCCATCTAGAAAAAAGTGAAGTGCGCAATTTAGCAAGGCAGCACAATTTGGCAACGGCTGAAAAAAAAGATAGCACTGGCATTTGTTTTATCGGAAAAAGGGACTTTAGGCCCTTTTTATCTCAGTATATTGCATTAAAGCCAGGTAACTTTGAAACGCTTGATGGGACGATCGTAGGCAAGCACGATGGAGCTGCGTTTTACACGCTAGGGCAGCGCAAGGGGATGGGCCTTGGCGGAGAGGGCGATGCTTGGTATGTTGTGGGAAAAGACGCTGCACGAAATGTTGTATTTGTGGAAAGAGGGGCAAATCACCCCGCCCTTTTTTCAAGTGCACTTCAGGGCCGTGATTTCACATGGGTTGCTGAAGAGCCCACCTATCCTTTGAGGTGCACGGCCAAAGTGCGCTACCGTCAAGTAGACACACCTTGCACACTTTTTGAATCGGGAATTGTTGAATTCGATGAGCCGCAAAGAGCGGTCACTGCTGGCCAATCGGTCGTATTTTACCAAAATGATCTGTGTTTAGGTGGAGCTGTGATCCAAAACACACTACATTAAAACACAAGGTTGTCGCTCATCGATGATTTGTCGGATTTTTTCTCTTACATATCCTTGATTCGTCTCAATCGCGACTTTCCAACAAAACTCTAAATTTTGCTCACTCATTTTCTTAAATCTATCGAGATCCATGATCACATTAGCTGCCATCACTGCCCCTCCTCTAAGCACGCCTGCAAAAATGCGGCACAGATCTTCCTCACTTAATCGAGCGATTCGATCAGATCTTACAATCTCCCCAATAACACGTTCTTGCTCATCGATAGAGGCTAAGATCAAAGCTAAAACTAAATCCTTTACAGATGCATGGTCGATCTCAGATAAAATTGGAGCAATTCCTGTTTCAGAATTAAAATTTAATACTGCCTTCAAAAAGTTTCCAGACTGAGGTTCATAAACGTTGCTGTCTAGGATCTGATTCACAAGCTCTTTGTTGTCCCCCTCAAAATGTACTCGAATGCAAGCTAGATCCGCATCTTTACGGATGACGCCATCAACCGGCAAAGACTCTTTGAGCATAGAGGCAATTTCTTGATAATTTTTATGGGTTGCTGCCATATAGGCTTGGAAAAGATATGAGGGCTGAATCTCGCATTGCATCATCTGCTCTACTACACCTGTGCTACCTGCACGAGATGCAATAAAAAGAATTTGCCCAAACTCATCATCCGTCAAACTCACCATTCTTTCTGAGTCGAGCATTTCTTTAAATGTGGTCGCATTTCTATACCCTGCTTGAAGACCAGCTAATTGGACAAACTCATCATCAGAAATGTTTCTGAACTTCAAAAATTCTGGAGGAAGAAGTAAAATCCCATCAGAGTCAGGATAAAATGTCGTGATTTTGTCTATTTGCTCTTGATTATCGTTTATCCAATTTCGGATAGAT
Organism: Chlamydiae bacterium CG10_big_fil_rev_8_21_14_0_10_42_34; assembly: GCA_002773795.1. Taxonomy (GTDB): domain Bacteria; phylum Chlamydiota; class Chlamydiia; order Chlamydiales; family SM23-39; genus REEB52. Next base: position 30,136 of record PFAD01000020.1, read on the forward strand.
TCAGCTCTTTTTTCTAAAGGTAGCCCTTCAAGAATCGGCAAATCCCCTTTATCCCATAAAAACTCTTGCCTGTCATTTTCGTATTTGCAAACCACATCCCAAAAGCGGCACAATAAAATGTCTGGAATTAGCTCACCTTGTTTGTTGATCTTTTGATAGGATAAGCGATCAAAATCTTCGTTGAGGTTAATTCCTGCCCGAGCTCTTTCCTCGTTGGTAAAATAAGCGCTACCCTCAAAAATCTTGCGCCTCGCAACTTCGAGCACTCCTCGTAGATCTTTATTGGGATTATCTATGACGATTGCATTTAAAAATCGATCGCTTGAATTTTGACGGATCTGCTTAAGGGCCTCATCTTTAAGAGTTGATATACGCTTATGAGAGTCCCTACTCACCTCATCCACTTTTGCCATCTCTTTTAGGGATAAAAATGAGAAAGTTTCGGCCTGAAGTTCTTGTGGCAGAGCTGTAAGACTAGACATTTAAAACATCCATTTTAAATTAAAACATTTATAATACATGACTCAGGAAATTAAGTCAAAATAAAGAAACACCACTTCATTAAGTTATCCCATTATATACAAAACCGCCTTATCCTAAAAATAATTGACACATACTTACTTTTTGATAATCTAAAACCATGTATGAACATCTTGTTTTTTTCGACCATGAGTGCCCTTTTTGTAGAAAGTCGGTGCGCCATATCATCGAAAATGATGTAGAAAAGCATTTTCTTTTTGCCCCCATCAATGGCGAGACGGCCAAAGACATTTTAATTGGGCCGCAAGCGCATCTCAAAAATGCGAACAGCCTGATTTTAGTCGAAAACTATGAGTGTACATCGAGAAGGTTTTGGATCCGCTCCAAGGCAGTTTTGCGGATCTATTGGCTCACAGGAAATGGGTGGGGTCTTGTTGGAGTTTTTTCATTTTTACCCGGTTTTCTTTTAGATCCCCTTTATCGCTGGGTTGCCGAACATCGGCACCAATTTAAGTTAAAGATGCCCAAAGAGGGCCCTGAAGAGCGCTTTTTACCCTGAGACTAAAAAAAAGCGCTTTTGCTATGCTGCTCTCATGAAAAAACATGGGAAGACCTTTTACTTTCTTCGGCATGCTGAGACCACTTGGAATCAAAAAAAGCTTTGTCAGGGCACAATAGACATCGACTTAAGTGAAAACGGAGTGAAAGAGGCCACTTTACTCGCTCAAAAACTTGCCTCTTTTCCGCTTGAGTGCATCTGCACAAGCCCTCTAACAAGAGCTTTACGGACAGCTCAAATGATCCATAAGCACCATCCAACCGTCCCCTTTAAGATTCTTGAGGAGCTCAAAGAGCGCAACTGGGGCCATATGCAAGGCTCATCCAGCTCTCAAATGTATGAATTTGAAATGCATGAGGAGTTAAATCCAGATTTCGTGCCCCCTTTAGGCATTGAAACAAGGACAGAAATGAAAGAGCGACTCAAAAAGGGTCTTGAAAAAGCGTTTCAAATCCACAGGGAGCCGCTTCTCGTATCGCACGGAAGACTTTTTATTGCTCTATGCGAGCTGCTTGAAGTTCCCTTGATTCGACAAGTTCCCAACCTTTGCTTGATTAAGTTCTGCCATGATGGATCGAGCTGGTCATGCCAGCTTTTGAGCGAGGATTTGTACTAGATCCTTAATCAAAACCCTCTCCTGTTTCATCGAATCACGTTCGCGCAAAGTAACTGTTCCATCTTCAATCGTTTCAAAGTCAATAGTCACACAAAATGGGGTGCCAAGCTCATCTTGACGACGATATCTTTTACCAATCGCGCCCGATTCGTCATATTCGCAAGCCGTCATCTCTTGAAGCAGATCAAACACCTCTTTTGCCTTGGGACCTAACGGATCTTTTTTCATGAGAGGAAATACGGCAACTTTTACAGGAGCTATGCGAGGATGGAGGTGTAAAACTGTGCGCATTTCACCATTTTCAAGCTGCTCTTCATCATAAGCATCGCAAAGAAGGGCAAGCACTGTCCTTTCGACTCCGAAGGTAGGCTCGAGAACATGCGGAATGAATTTTTCGCGCGTTTCTGGATCTGTGTACTCGAGATTTTGCCCAGAAAATTCAGCATGGCGTCTAAGATCAAAGTCTGTTCGGTATGCGAGACCATAAAGTTCAGAGGTGCCAAACGGGAAATCGTAGACGAGATCCACTGTCCGTTTTGAGTAATGGGAAAGCTGCTCTTTTGGGTGCTCTTTTTCATGAATGCGGGCAGGATTTAGACCGATCAGCTTACACCAATCATGCATCGATTTAAGCCATTCGACAAAAAGTCTTTCCCAATCCGATTCTTTAATAAAATACTCGATCTCCATTTGCTCAAACTCGATGACGCGAAAGACAAAGTTTCCTGGCGTAATCTCATTGCGAAATGCTTTTCCTATCTGGGCAACACCAAAAGGAATTTTTACTCTCATGGTGTCGACGATGTTTTTATAATCGAGAAAGATTGCTTGCGCAGTTTCAGGTCTCAAATAGGCCACATCGCCATCTGCTCCTGTTTTACTCATATGGGTCGAAAACATCAGATTGAAGTGGCGTGCATCGGTAAAATCTTGTGCAGCACACTTCGGGCATTTCACTTTTTTGGAGTGGATGAGATCGGTCATTTGAGGGATGGTTAGCCCCTCTGCGTCTTGCTTTAGAGCCTCTTCGATCAAATGGTCGCAACGAAAACGGCCCTTGCAAGCTTTGCAATCGATGAGGGCGTCATTAAACCCTTCTAAATGACCAGATGCAGCCCAAGCTTTAGGGTGAAGAAGGATCGGGCCATCGAGACCTACCATGTCCCGTCTTTTTTGAACAAAGGTCTGCCACCAAAGATCTTTTAGATTTTTCTTAAGTTGAGCTCCATAGGGTCCGAATGAATAGGTGTTCGCAAACCCACCATAAAGTTCTGATCCTGGGTAGATAAATCCTCTTCTTTTACAAAGAGCAACGATCGGTTTTAGCGAGTCAGAGATGTTTTTGACTTGGGACATAATTAGCCGTTACTTTAGGATCGGAGTATATCAAATGGAAGACTTTAGCTTAATCATTTTGTGCAGAGGGCAAAAACACCTGCTCCCCGCAACCCTCGAGAACCTCAAAAGTCAAAAAGGATCTTTTGAAATTCTCCTCCTGGACGCAGAAGGATCCAGCATGCTCAAAGAGATCGTAGATCATTACCCCGATCTAAAAATCACCACAAGAAATACGAAAGGGCACAACTTAGCAGAGATGATGAACGAAGGGTTGGGCCTTGCGAAAGGAAAGTATATTCAGTTCCTCGAGCCGGGCGATCGCTATATTTCTCAGCACGGCCTTGAATTTCTCTCAACACTCATTGCAAATGAGCCCCACCTCGTCTATGCCAACTCACTGAACCGCGGAACAATCTCTTCTGCCGACTTTATTTCGACCCGCTCCCCTTGGTTTTTAAAATCAAAACTTTTTGAATTAGGAGGGTTTGATAAAGGACTTACAGAGTGTCCGGCGATGGATCTCCTTTGCCGCCTTTTCCACGACAAAAAGACCCAATCGGTCTATTGCCGTAGAGTCCTGATCGATTCAGACCACCATCGAACTGTACCCATCAAAGAATCGTGTAGAATCCTCTATCGCCACTTCGGATTTTTCCACACCCTTAAATGGGTCTTTTTACAAGACCGCTCACAGCTTTTTCGAAGAACCACAGCGTTTCTCAAAGAAGCCTTTTGGAAAAGTGATCAATAAATCAGGATTTGGGTCCACTTCTAGAAGAGATTCTTGAGACTATCCCACAATGAAGTTTCAGTCGATTTTTCGGTTACAAGTCGACTCTGTGATCTTTATTTAAAATCAGCATCTTTATGAGTTTTTTGGGTCCTAAACGAGGGTGCTTGCTCGCCGCATATTCACAAAACTCCCCAAGTCTCCACTTGGAATTAGAAATCGTCTCTAGATGCGCATTTGAAAAATTCTTACTCACCAAAAAGTTCCAACTCTTTTCCCCTATTTTTTGCCACTTATTATAATATTTAGAGTAAAACTTTCGGCTGTATGAAAAATGGTCTCCTCCCTGCTTTGCTTTCAACAATGGGCGACTATTACAAAACGAAAGATATGAAATTTTGTCAGATAAGCAATGACGCGCTTTATCTCCCGCTGTTACATGATAAGATTGAAGGGGCTCTTCTTTTATATATCCCTCAATTGTCCAATATTTCAAAACAGGTGATGAGAACTGAGCTTCTTTACTCAAAGTAACGAAACTTAAAATACCTTCTGGGGCAAATACCTGCACCCCAGGGGGGACTGCTGATGCAAAGGCATTTGCCATATTCCAACCACTCTCTTTACCGACTCCTGACGAGCATGCATGCAGAACAACAACAGATGTCGAGGGCAGTTTTTGAACACATTTTCTCAAATGACTCCAAATCCCTAGATTTACATTCCTATCATGAAAATCGCTATTGATTCCTAATGATGATTGCGAGCCATGCGAAGTGATCATCAAATATTGCAGGTTTTTCAATGCTTCTCTACTAATTGTGTCACACATTTTAGCAAATGTATCCACATGCTTAATTTTAACAATATCATGACTTTCTAAAAGAGTTCCCAAGGTTACCATTCGGGGAATTGTTGTCCTGAGTAGATCGAGATCCCGACGACCTCCTCCTTCGAGAATCATTGCAACAGAGGGTTGAGACCTTGTTGATTTTTTACCGATCTCAACATCCTTTTCACTATGTAAAGTGGCGCTTAATTCTTTGTTTGCAAGGATCTCTATAATACGCCAAACCCCTTCAAGCTGGTTCTCATACATTCTTGCAGCATGAGCAAGGACATCTTGCACAAGATGATTGACCGATTTATAAAGATACTCAAAATTTGAACTAGCCTGACAGAGCGCAACTAACTTTCTATCATTCAACCCGCATTCGATCAAATTAGCTAAAATCTGTGGATCGAATTGTTCATGCCGTTGTCTGATTGGATTAAAAAACTCTATCCTTTTAACGGAAGAGGAGAAGTCTTGAGGTTTAATTTCACCAATCTTTTTTTTATAAAACGCAACCCCCTCAATGCATGGGGTTGGCAGGGGATTAATGATGGGAGCAGAACATGCAACAAAAAAATTTAAAGGGGTAAAATTAGTTACAGCCACAAAATCTCCAAGAAATTAACACGGAAATTTTAACACAAAGCTAAATTATAATCCACAAGACTGTAAAAGCTCTAAGAACCTATCCTAATAAAATTTTTCTTCGATTTATAGGATTATTTTGGCCTCTTTTCGACTCCAAAGAACCGAAAAATCGTCAGAACCTCACTTTGTAGACACCCTCTAACTAAAATCTAGGCTGATGGCTAATCCAACGCTTAAGCCAAGCATCGAGAGAGACTCTACCCGGACCAAAAATAAAGACCATTAACGCTGTAAATAAAAAAGGGTACGGTGTCTGGAGCACTAAAGTCTGAGGACTGATCACAAACTGAAAGCCCGCCAACGCCTCAGCATGGGCCAACGAAAGAGCTGAGATCATAATCACGATCAATGGGATGGTAATAATCCTTGATGCGAAGCCCAAAACAAGCAAAATTCCCCCTACCATTTCAAAAATTCCTACCTCATATGCGTGGAAAGTAGGCGCCGGGATGTGCAGTTTAGAAAATAATTGAACAACATTTTCTATGTTTTTTAGCTTATCTAGCCCTGTTAAAAAGAGCTGATGACCCCATGTTAAACGCACATATAAGAGCAAGACGCTCTGCAAGTTAGATCCAATTTTTACAAAAAATCCATAGAACATTTCCATGAAGCGCAAGAAACTATTTACAAGCATGACTATCCCCTTTTTGTCGGATTATGCTATACTTTTTGTCGCTATGAAAGAAATTTGTTCATTTTCACTAAAAGAGCTCAAAAATTGGATGGGAGAAAACGGGGAAAACTCGTTTCGCGCAGGCCAAGTGTTTGATTGGATTTACACCAAACACGCTTTGAATTTTACCGACATGTCAAATGTTGGCAAAGATCTCCGAGAAAAATTAGCAGAACAATTTTCTTTTCCCGTTCTTAAGCTCCTTAAAACTCAAGAATCAGAAGATCTAGAAACGATTAAATTCCTTTGGGAACTACCCGATCAAAGACGCGTTGAATCTGTTTTGATCTTGTCCGGTGACAGAAGAACAGTTTGTGTGTCGTGCCAAGTGGGCTGTCCTGCGAGATGCGCCTTTTGCGCCTCGGGACGACAAGGTCTTATGCGCAATTTAAGTCCTGCAGAAATTACTGAACAAGTTCTACACATCAACCACTTCCTCAAAGAAAAAGGGGAACGGGTATCTCACATTGTCTTTATGGGAATGGGCGAACCGTTAGAAAATTACGAATCTGTCGTAAAGGCAATTCAGATCTTCCACGAGCCGGAAGGGCTCAATATTTCTCAAAGACGAATTACTGTATCAACTGTTGGCGTAGTCGAAGGGATCCACCGCTTAGCAAAAGAAGAACTTAAAGTGAATTTGGTTCTCTCCCTACACGCTCCTAATCAGCATATCCGAAAAAAAATCATCCCCTATGCAAGAAAGTACCCTCTCGAAGAGGTTCTGATGGCAATGGATGAGTACACAAGACTCACCAAACGAGATATTACATACGAATATACTCTTTTAGCCAAAATCAACGACCACCGGAAAAATGCGGAAGAGCTCGCAAAACTACTTAAAGACAAACAGTGTACCGTTAACTTAATCCCTTACAACCCGGTTGAAGGATTGAATCTAGATCGTCCTAAAAAAGAGACCATCGAAAATTTCCGCCTTATCTTAGAAGATGCAGGAATCAATACAACATGGCGCTACACTAAGGGAAAAGACATTGCTGCAGCTTGCGGACAACTCGCCCTACAAGAAGCTCCTACACAAAACGTCGCACCAGAGCAAAGCGCTGCCCCATCTGAAAAACTTGCCCTCGTTAACGCGGACCTCTCCCAATAAAATTTTCGCCAAGTTTTTCCCTTATTTGAGAACTTACTTTGCAAAAAAGGGAATCATTCCTTTAATCTTTTTGGAATGAACCCATCGCACTACTTAACTCTCCTTAGGATTTTTATAAGCCCAATCTTTCCAATCCTCTATTTAGAAAGAGAATGGTTTGGAATTCCCCTCACCTGGCTCCCCTATATATTTTTACTCCTTTTAGCTATCTGCGAATGTTCCGATGTTCTAGATGGAATGCTCGCGAGGAAAAGAAATGAGGTCACAGACTTAGGAAAAGTTCTCGATCCGATGGCAGATAGCATTACACACATCTCGCTATTTTTAACATTTACGCAAGGTTTTGTAGCGCTTCCCCTTTTGCTCGTACTCGTTTTTTTATATCGAGATTTTTTTGTCAGCACACTCAGAACTCTTTGCGCGTTGCGCGGGGTGGCACTCGCTGCAAGATTTAGCGGCAAAATGAAAGCGATTTTACAAGCGCTTGTTGCCTTTACAATCATAACACTGATGATCCCCTATACGCTTGGGATTATCTCTTTAGAACTGTTTCAGCAAATCAGTTTTATCGCCGTTGCAATTTCAGCGGTTTACACCGCAATTTCTGTCGTTGATTATGTCTACGCTAATTGGACTTACATCAAGAAAGCTTTTTAAGCAGTATCTGCAAGACGATCGATCCGCTCTTTAAGAGTTTTTTGAGGGGCTTTGCTCTTCATAGATGTTTGCGCGTAGATCTTCTGGTATTCAAGAGCTGGCTTTTTCCAACTAAAATCACTTTGCATCCCCCTTCGAATCAACGTATGAAAACTTGTTGGATCTGTGCGGAAAAGGTGAAACGCTCTTTCTAATGCGCTACACATACTTTTCTTTGTAAAATCTGCAAAAGTAAACCCATTTCGCTTTTCGACAGCGACACTGGGATCATCACAATCAAAAACCGTATCTTTAAGCCCGCCTGTTGAACGAACAATAGGAACCGTTCCATAACGCATTGCAATGAGTTGCGTCAATCCACACGGCTCAAAACGCGAAGGAACTAAAAGTAGATCGAGCGCTCCATAAATCAAGTGAGCGAGCTGATCATCATAATTATAGTTGAGTAAAACTTGTGGGTTGCCTTGATACTTCTTTTGAACCTGATTAAATTGCTCTTGTATTTCCGCGATAGGTGAAGAACCCAAAAGGAGAAAAGTCCCTCCCAACTCTATTGTCTTTTCAATCGCTTCAATAATAAGATCAGGCCCTTTTTGAGGAACAAGTCGTGTCACGGCCCCAACCCAAGGTCTTTTATGCAGATCAAGATCAAATGACTCCCGATTTTTTTGTTTTCCCTTTGTAACTGTTTCGAGAGAATACGTAGACACCAAACTCTTATCTTTCGAAGGGTCCCAAATTGTTGTGTCGATCCCATTGAGAATTCCACGTGTCTTATGGGCCGCTTTTTTCAAAGTAGACTGAAGCCCAAATGAAAACTCAGGCAAAAGAATTTCCTTTGCATAGCTTGGTGAAACGGGGATCACAGCATCTGAATAGACAATTCCCCCCTTCAACAAATTAATTGAATGGGGAAAATTGGGATTTTCATCCATGAGCCTTTCAGCTCTTAAGTACTCAGCTCCATTCATCCCTATTAAATCGAGGTCGTGGACCGCACACTTTCCTTGATATTCAAGGTTGTGAATGGATAAAACAACCGATTTGACCATTAAATCCTTAAAAAGATCTTTGACTAAGGGGGCACAAAGACTTACGTGCCAATCGTGAAGGTGAAGGACGTCGATCGGCTCATTCTTGAGCCTCAAATACTCTAAAGCTGCACGTGAAAAGTACGTAAAACGGGCAATATCATCATCAAAACCATAAATCTCATCGCGCTGAAAATACTTTGCTGGATGGTGATCTTCTAAAAGATGCAAAGCGCACCCTTCAACACCCGCTTTCCACATCGTATTTGAATGCCCAAGACATTTAAAATCAGGGAGATCAACCTCTAAATTATTTAGTTTATTGGAGTCGATAAAGTTATATTTTGGGATGATAACCTCAACAAAATTGCCCAATCTAACAAGCTTTCTTGAGAGGCCAATAATGACTTCACCAAGGCCGCCTGCTTTGGCAATCGGAGCAAATTCAGAGGAGAGATGAACAATGCGCATATTTTTTTATATAGCGCACATGGGTCTTCCTTGCAAAATATTTAGGTTCTTGGCTATTATGGTTCCTTGATTTTTTCTAGTAATGGGGCGTCGCCAAGTGGTAAGGCAGCGGTTTTTGGTACCGCCATTCGGAGGTTCGAATCCTTCCGCCCCAAATTTAAGAGAACAAATGACCCGATCCACTATGCTCTTTGCCGGCTCTTCCCACCCAGAATTGGCTAAAGATGTGGCCTCTTCTCTAGGGGTGGATCTAGGTAAAGTTCTTATCGAGTCTTTCCCCGATGGAGAAATCGGTGTCCAGATCCTCGAAAATGTGAGAGGAAAAGACGCGTTTGTGTTACAATCGCCAGCGCGCAGACCCAATCATTATTTGATGGAGCTCTTTATTTTGGTCGACGCCCTAAAAAGGGCCTCAGCGAGGAGCATCGTGGCGGTCATTCCGTACTTTGCCTACGCCCGCCAAGACCGAAAAGAGAAGGGGCGCGTACCGATTACAGCAAGGCTGGTTGCTAACTTACTCGAAAAAGCTGGAGCAACCCGTGTTTTAACGATGGACTTGCACACAGAGCAGGTTCAGGGATTTTTTGACATCCCCGTTGACCACTTGCATGCTCGGCTTTTATTTGTAAAAGCCTTGAAGGAAAAAAAGTTAAAAGACGCCGTGGTTGTCTCTCCAGATGTAGGGAGCAACAAAATGGCCAGAAAGTTTGCTGAAGATTTAAAGCTAGATCTCGCGATTGTTGATAAAAGACGAGTTAATGGCAGAAGCGTAGAAGTCAACGCCATTATCGGAGACGTCAAAGGCAAACAGGTAATTCTCGTAGATGACATTTGTTCAACGGGAGGCACCTTGGAAACAGCCGCGAAAATTTGTAAACAAGAAGGCGCGAAAAGCGTATTTGCTGTTGTGACACATGCCCTCCTAATGGGCTCATCAAAGTTGAAGGGAATTGATCAGCTCTTCATCACAGATTCGGTGCCTGCATCGAGACAAGCAAAGGAATTGCAAGTTGTAACAATTGCTCCTTTACTTGCCAAGGCGATCGAAAATGTAACAGCAGATAAGTCGATATCGTCGCTATTTAAATAAGCGCAGTCCAAGAGGGCTGCACGACAAGGGTTAGAATCTGAGGAAATATGAAACTTGAAGTACAAAAAAGAACGACTGGGAAAAAAGGCATAATAAATAAATTGCGCCGTGAAGGACACATCCCAGGAATTTTATACAGCCAAGGCGGAGATACAACTCCTGTCCACATTAAAGCTGAAGAATTCCAAACAATCCTTCGCAATATGAAACCAGGTCTTTTGTCTACAACTGTTTTCGAACTTCACGAAGGAAACAATAAGCACAAAGCGATCATTAAAGACTTGCAATACCACGTTGCAACTTACGATCTCCTTCACATTGACTTTGCGATATTGACAGAAGACAAACCCATCACAGTCAATGTGCCTATTCAATTACATGGTGTGATCGATTGCGTTGGAGTGAAGCTAGGTGGTTTTTTACGCCAAGTGATCCGTTCAATGAAAGTATCTTGCTTGCCGAAACACATTCCTCAGCAGTTCATCGTTGATGTAACCGATTTAAATATCGCTCAATCAAGAAGACTTTCTGATATCCCATTGCCTGAAAACGTCCGTCCATTGGGAAAACTGAATGAAGTGGCTGTAATTATCGGCAAAAAAGCTGGAACCTAACCACTAAGGATCCATTGAGCAAAGACGAAGAAAGTCAGAGTTCAACTAGCCGAAGAAGGCGTAGTTTGATTGTAGGGCTCGGGAATCCCGGAAAAACCTACGACAAAACACGTCATAACATAGGTTTTGAAGCTGTTACTAAATTCGCCAAAAAGCATGGGCTTGAATTTAAAAAACAGACGAAGTTTAAAGGGTCTCTAGCCGAAGGTAGGATTGGCGATGACCCTGTAATTTTACTCATGCCGCTGACCTACATGAATCTCAGCGGTGAGGCAGTAGCGCAAGTGATGCACTACTTCCAGATTGATTTGTCCCGCCTCATCATCATTGTTGATGATGTGGCACTTCCCTTGGGACAGCTGCGAATCCGAATCAACAGCAGTGCTGGCGGTCATAATGGCCTGAAGAGCGTTGAGGAGTGTTTGCAGACGAACAGATATGCGCGCCTTAAAATAGGTGTTGGCGATCGTTCAGAGGGTGATTTAGTCGATTACGTACTCGGCAAATTCACCCAAGAGGAAGAACGACTCCTTCCAGGCGTTCTGGAAAGAGCTGTCCAAGCCGTTGAAATTTGGCTGGATGAAGGATTAACCAGTGCGATGAATTTTTCTAATAAAAATCCATCGACTCCGAGCATTGGAGATAAAGATGAATAAAGACAAGAGAAAGGGGCTCTACGAAGGGATGTACATCCTTAGCGCTACGCTAAGCGACGAATCTCGCAAGAAAGCCTTTGATAAAATTACCGATGGAATCACCGAAAAAGGTGGCGAAATCCATAAAATCCACGAGCAAGGGCGCAAAAAACTCGCCTACACAATCGACGGAAAGCGCGAAGGTTACTACTACGTAGTTTACTTCACAACTTTGACACAATCTATTGCCGAACTTTGGAAAGAGTACCACCTTCATGAAGATTTAATCCGCTTCATGACAATGCGTGCTGAAAAAGTTCTAGAAACTTTAGAATTTCAACCTTTAAAGTCGGTGGGGTAACCATGTTGCAAGAAAGAAGAAAACCTCAGCAAAGAGAAGACTCTGCATCAAGACCTCAAAGCGCAGACGCATCCCCTTTCTCAAGAAAGAAAAAGGCATGCCCATTTGTTGCTAGCAAGGCTGAAACAATCGACTACAAAGATACAGACACCTTGAAACAGTTTATCACTGAGCGCGGCAAAATTTTACCACGTCGCATTACAGGTGTATCTTATTATTACCAAAAAGTACTGAAAAGAGCGATTAAGCGCGCACGTCACATGGCGCTCTTGCCTTTCGTAGCAGAAGAATAGGAGAGAACTGATGAAACAACAATTGCTATTGCTCCAAGACGTCGATTCCCTTGGTAAAAAAGGGGAAATCGTAACAGCAAAGCCTGGCTATGTTCGCAACTACCTCTTTCCAAAAGGATTTGCAGTCGTAGCTTCAACAAATACGCTCCGTAAGCAAGAAGCTTTAAGAGCTGAACGAGAAAAGCAAGCTGTGATCGACCGTAAGGAATCAGAAGAACTTGCCATGCAAGTTGAAGCAACTCCAATTGAAATCAGAGTTAAAGTGGATCCAGAAGGTCACATGTACGGCTCAGTTTCTGCTGCAGATATTGCTCAGCTTCTCCAAGAAAAAGGACTCCCAGTTGAGAAAAAATCGGTTCTTGTTACTAAGCCGATTAAAGTCACTGGCGCCCACAAGATTTCTCTTAAATTAAAAGAAGAAATCACTGCAATTTGCTCTTTATCTATTATTCCGGAAGGGGTAAACGCAGCGGGAATCGAGGCTGTAACAGCACCGATTGTTAAAGCAGAAGAAAATGAAACTGAGACACCAGAATAAAAGCTTTGCATCACCTGCAAAACTAAATTTATTCTTTCGGGTTTTATCGAAAAGGCCCGATGGTTATCACAACATTGTCTCTTTATTTCAGGCGATCGATTTATTCGATCGCCTTTTTTTTTCTCCCAGTACAAAAGACATTTTCACCTGCACAGACCCATCAATTCCAACCGATGACTCTAATCTTATCAATAAAGCCCTCACCCTTTTTAAAGCCCATTTCCCCACCCCAACGCTCCATATCCATCTCGAGAAAAACATCCCGGTTGAAGCAGGCCTAGGCGGCGGTAGCAGCAATGCAGCAACAACGCTTTGGGCCCTGAACGAACTCACAAATCGCCCTGCAACTCTCCCCGAGCTCATTGAAATGGGTTCGAAACTTGGATCGGACGTTCCGTTTTTTTTCTCTCAAGGGACAGCTCTTTGTAGGGGAAGAGGCGAAATTCTCGATCCCTACTCAATCCCCCCTCTTTCTGGATATATCGCAAAGCCTTCATATGGACTTTCTACTCCTGCTGTTTACCAAAATGTCCGCATCGATGAATCGAGCCAAACAGAGTCTCCCTACTTTAACGACCTTGAAGCTCCTGCATTTCGATTAGAACCTCGCTTAGCTACACTGAAAGCTCATCTACAAAAACAGTTCCAAAATGTGATCATGACAGGCAGCGGCACAGCCCTTTTTTGTCTAAACGGCAAACCAAAACCGATTCAAGGCGTCACGTTTTATCCCTTCCATTCGATTTGCAGATCTCTATCTTGGTATTGCTCATAAGAAACCAGTTCTGTTAATCTCTTTGGTTATGACTATTGTAATTACTGGCGCAGCCGGCATGATCGGCTCAGGCATCATCCGTCATCTCAACGACCAAGGAATTTTCAACCTCCTTCTCGTCGATGACTTGGAAAATAGCGACAAGTGGAAAAATCTTGTTGGAAAACAATTCATTGATATCATTTCAAAAAATCAGCTTTTGAACTGGCTTAATGAAAACAAAAATGGTGTGAGAGCCATCTTCCACATGGGCGCGTGCTCAGACACAGTAGAAACAGATGCTGATTTCCTTTTAGAAAATAATTACCGCTATACAATCCGTTTGGCCGAATGGGCGCTGCATGAAAATGTCCGCTTCATCTATGCATCCTCTGCTGCCACTTATGGAAATGGCGAAGTTGGATTTGACGATGATGAGTCAACACTTGAAACCCTAAAACCTTTAAACATGTATGCATTTTCCAAACACTTAGTCGATCTTTGGATGAAAAGACGTGGCGTACTGAATAAAGTGGTTGGGTTAAAATACTTCAACGTGTTCGGGCCTAACGAATATCATAAAAAACACATGGCCTCGATGGTTTTAAAAATGACTCATAAAGCGCAAAATGAAGGGGTCATCCACCTTTACAAATCAAACCATCAGAAATATCTTCATGGTGGACAGATGCGCGATTTTATCTACGTCAAAGATGCAGTAAAAATGACATGCGCTCTCCTCGATCCTGAATTTCAACATGTTTGCGGCATTTACAATATTGGACAAGGTAGACCTACTACCTGGAACATCTTAGCTGAATCGCTCTTCAAAGCTCTTCAAAAAAGGGCCAATATCGAATACATTGACATGCCTCATCAATTGGCCCGACAATACCAAAATTATACCTGCGCAACGATGAGCAAGCTTCATACAGCCCTCTCATCAAATCCCGCCTATATCTCTACCCTACCAGTAGAGCATGCAGTAGAAGAGTATGTGCAGCAATACCTGACTAAAGGCGCTCGATGGTAAAGCTTGCGAAAACTTTTCGAAATTTCCAACCCTTTAAAGCCCTTGTTCTCGGCGATTTCATGCTCGATACTTACACGACAGGCAAAGTCAAACGGATTTCCCCCGAAGCCCCCGTCCCTGTCATAGAAGTAACGAAAAAAGAATCGCGCCCAGGAGGCGCCGGCAACGTTGCGCTGAACTTAAAAGCGCTAGGGGCCACAGTATTTTCAATGGGTCGCATCGGAAATGATTTAGAAGGCCGGGAGCTGCAAAAACTTCTTCAAGAAACAGATACAACCCACCTGATTACCGAACCCAATTACATCACACCAGTCAAAAACCGACTCATCGCAGATAGCCAGCAACTCATCCGAATTGATTTTGAAACCATCACTGCCCTTCCACAAAACTTAGAAGATGAGATTATAGAAAACTTAAAAACCTTGATCCCTAAAGTACAAGTTGTTGCCATCTCAGATTATGGCAAAGGGTTTTTAACGGACCGTATTATCTCAACGGCTATAGAGCTTGCAACCTCGCAAAACATTCCCACAGTTGTTGATCCCAAAGGATCTGATTTTACAAAATATCGAGGGGCAACAGTTCTTAAACCTAACCTATCAGAAAGCTACACAGCCGCCAAATGCCCCCCTAATGCACCGCTTGAACAAGTAGCTAAAATATTGACCCCACTTGCAAAACAACTCTTGATTACTCGATCTGAAGCAGGGATCTCAATTTTCGATTCAAATGCAACACGCTTTGATCTTCCCGTCCACTCTAAACAGGTCAAAGATGTAACTGGTGCGGGAGATACTGTTTTAGCAATGATTTGTCTTGGGCTCGCAAATGGACTGAATATCCACCAAGCGGCTCAACTTGGCAATATTGCTGCTGGCATCTCGATTGAAAGGCTTGGCTGCGCACAAATCACCCTTTCAGAAATTGCAGCAAGGCTTCTTGAAGTCGACTCTGATACGAAGGTCTTTGATGAAAATCATACCTATGCACTTCACCAAGTATTGCAAGGGAAAAACTATTCGCTTTTAGTTCTCGATAAGGGCCAAGGGATGAGCACTGCCCTTTTTCGAACAATCCGAAAACTATCCGATCCAAAAAATGAGGAGCTCATTATTTATGTGGCAGACTCTGATCCCGATGATGAATTCATCAATCTCCTTTCATCACTTCATGAAATCGATCATATCATCTTACAAACAGAGAGTTTGAAAAATCTATGTGACGCAATTAGCCCGCATAAGATTTTTCATTTAAAAGAAGAGCGGCTTATCGAACTTAATCAAGCAAAAGTGCTTTTGGATTCCATCCTTAACAAATCTAGTCATTTTTGCTGATTTTCCCACGAAGCTGACGAATCCCCTTTTCATCTGTAATGAGACTATAGCTCCCATTTTGCATCCTTACGGGACAATACACTTCCCCCTCAGGAGCAATGATCGATGTGTCTTCGGGTAGCGCATCTGCAAATCGCTCTGCAAGTTCAGCGCTAAAACAAGTATTTAACACAACATCCGCACTGGGCTGCAATGCACCCAAACACTCAGGGGGAATTGGCGAAGAAAAGGGAATCCACTTTGCGCTATCCCGAGAGGTCATTAAATGTTGGTGCGTGCCATGCCCCCCAATCACTAAAAATTTGAGCTTTTGAGATCCATATTGAGAAACCTTTTTGCAAAGATCGGTCATCGTATCAAACCGCTTTATACAAACACTTTTGAAGTGATTTAACAAAGACCCCACCCAATCGAACATAGGAGGAATTGAGCGAGCAGAAAACCGCTCAAGAGTTGGCGTTGTTAGCATTAAGGCATGTGGACCTACACCTTGAGGATTTCCACTACAACCGAACACACGCGCATTTAGATAGTGATAACGCGAGTCATTGCTACTTTCAATTATTGACCAAAACCTCTCGCCTCTTTCCTTCGCGGGCTCATGGATTCGATTTAAATGGGCTTTAATTGAAGTAACCAAACTTTCAACTGAAACAGGTTTTGCTTGAGTCCCATAATGAACTGTTGCGTCAAAAATCCGATTTAATTTTTCCTCGGTGAGACCTATTTTCCAAAGCTGGTAAAAGATCTCTTTTGAAACTTTTTCATACCTACATGCTTTAGGATTAAAAAGCCCAATCTCTTTGACATTTCTAAAGTCATCCTCAACTAAGAGCTCTATCCCTTCATAGGTTTTAAAGGACTGTAGTTCGGGCTGCAAGCTGGCAAGGGGTTCGCAATTTATGGGCAAGGGAAGCTGTGGAGCGATAAAAAAGGGTGACGCTACTGTTAGGTTCATAGATTGTGCGCGTTATAAATCTCTTTTATCCACGGTGTATGCACTCATTGAACGATCTGCCTTTCCTTGTGCAAAATGGGTGTCTAATTTTTTCTGATGATTGGCTATGCCCCTATGATCAGCTGAAATACCTTGTGTATTGAAAAACTTCATGACAACACGGATCACTTCAAGGGCGCCACTGCTTACATTGTGTAAGACGCGATTTTTCATACAGGTCTTTACTGTGTCTGCAGAAGAGGGGTTTTCATCAGCAAAGGCTGCAATCGTTTCATCTGTAAGTTTTAAAAGATGGTGTAAATTTGGATTGTCTTGAGAATTTTCATACTCTTTTTCAATCAACTCTTTTGTTTTTTCTGAAAGATCGCTCAATTGACTCTCTCGTTTTGCTAGGCAGTCATTATCGCTTTGAGAACACTTACGGCTCTTCCAAATATCTAGAGCTTGTAATTGAGTTGATTGTAAAATATGACATACTGTTTCAGTCGTTACTACAGCCCCCTTGAAGATGTTAAAAAAAACGCCCATTCCATTTAAGACCCGAACAGCACATGCCCTAATATTTTTACCCAAATGCAATATTTGATTTGAGCGAATAGCCCTTTCAATGGCATCAGCCCTATCTTGCACAGAAGTGCCAGCGGGAAAGGCACTACAGAGCTCATGAGTAGCAATCAGATAAACAGGACTCCCGTAGTGTAAATGAGGGTTAGGAGGGATAAATGTTGCCGAAACCAGGCCAAATTCAGGGGAACCTACAGTAAAATTAGACATACGAAATCCAGTTTAATTCAAAAAATATACATACAAGTGGGATCAAAGTAAATAGTGTACTTTTTTAAATAGGCCGCTACTCAGGGATAAGCGCTTGGGGGCGAAGCTTTTTCAATTGATCGAACTCTCTAGCGAGATCCAAGACCTGCTCTTCTGAGCAAGTCCCACTATAGATTTTGAGCTTTATTTCTTCTCTTTTGTTCATCCAGTGCCTCTCTAACAGGCGCTGCACGGTTTCAATGAAGCAGCTTTCAGCCTTTTCACGATTGACCCGCTTTTGCAAAATCTCTGCCATAAAAAGTTGCTGCTCAGCTTGTTCTAAATCGATCGCTAAAGTCAATAGATCGCGCGGTCGATTCTCTTTTGTGGCCAAAAGATACTTTTCATAAAGACACTTTGCCGCAACGACCCTAAAATGCTCCGAGGTTAAGTTAGCCTCTGCAATTGCTACAAGCCTTGGGCAGCTCTCTCCCATAAGAAATAACCAGCGAAGAAGATCTGCTTCCAAAATTCGATCGGGATCTACCTGTGAAAATGTGACACTTGCTGAGCGTTTGATATAAATTTGAGGGACATTTTGCTCAGGTGCACCAATAATCGAGTCGGGAGTTTGAGTAAGCCTTGCTAATTTTCGAAGCGACTCGTGAACCATAAGCGGATGGTCCCAGTCACGGATTCGTTTGGCAATGGATTGGACAAGTTCATTTTTGCCAGCGGGCGATTGGATATTGATCGACTTTGACATGTGATCGACCAAGAATGTGAGATAATCTACAGCACCATCTAATTTCTTTTGCCATTCTGCCGGCCCCTTCTCCTGCAAGATCACATCGGGATCAGATTTTTCGGGCAGTTGAACAACTAAAACCTCAATCCCCTCTTTTTGGAAAATATTGCCGATCTTAACAGCCGCCTCTTGCCCTGCTGTATCGCCATCGAGCGCTAAATAGACCTGTCTGACTCCAAGATGGATTAACTCTTTCGCCTGATCTTCTCCAAAAGCTGTTCCTTGACCTGCAACCGCCCAATTAAATCCTGAATAGATCAGCCTTAATGCATCGAGCTGGCCCTCTACGACTAAAGCTTTGCGCTCTTTTGCGATGACTTTTCTCGAAAAGCTCAAACCAAAAAGCACTTTTGACTTTTTAAAAAGGGGGGTTTCAGGCGTGTTTATATATTTTCCGCCAAATGTATCTGTCTTATATTTACGGGCAGAAAAGCCAATCACTGCACCAACTGCATCTCGAATTGGAATCGTGATCCGATCGGAAAAAAATTCGCGCCCCCTTGCATAAAGACCTGCATTTTCTAAAACTGCATTCGATATTTTTTGCTCCCACATCGTTTTTAAAAATAGTTGGGGCGCTTTTGGGGCAAGACCGATTTGAAATTGTTGGATGAAGTCAAGGGTAACTCCACGACTATAAAGATAATCGAGCGCTGCGTGACCTTCTAAAGTGTGTAAGAGACAAAACTGGTAAAACTGACAAGCCCGCTCTAAAGCATCTTTTAAAACAGCTTTAGAAGGGCCCTTAGGTCGATCATCCCCTTCAACTTCTTCCAATTGCACATGAAAACGATCTGCTAAATTTTCAACGGCCTCGAGAAAGCTCATCTTAAGGTGCGTCATTAAAAACTGGATCGCATCTCCATGAGCGCCACAGCCAAAACAGTGGTAATGACTATCGCCTCTTTGTATGATCAAAGAGGGTGTCTTTTCATCGTGAAAAGGGCACAAGCCTTTATAAGCTGCGCCTGATCTTTGCAGTTTCAGATAAGGAGACAACACCTCTACGAGATCGATTCGCGATCGCAAAAGCTCAAGACTTTCTCTAGAAAATGTTCCCATCAAATATTCTCGTGAGTGTAAGATCCACGCCTAAAGGTTATTCTCTCCCAGCCATGATTTAACATGTAGCTAAAAACTCGTTTTTCAAAAACGTCGCCTCTTGGAAAGTGGTGACTATCGTCTCTGATCTCCCCATAAATCGGGGCGCAAAAATCCCCTTTTCGCACTAAAAACATCTGATCTGAAAACCCTTTTTTACCAAAATAAAAGTTCCATGTTTTTCGATACGACTCTTTTTTCGCCTCGCGGTAGTTATCATTCCATGTCAAATTTGCAACTTTTACGTTAGGGCGCTTTTGCATGCACCTTATTGCTCGCGGAATCCATTGAACCGGTTTTTCCAAAAAGACATCGCCCGTTAAATAGAGGAGAAAATCTGATTTACACTCCCTAATTGCCATAAGTGGCGCTACAGCATTGAAGTATTGCCAGTCATTAAGCTCCTCTTTTTTTAACTGAAAAAAATCCAAAACATCTTTTGCCACAACATAGCGCGATAGAACACCTTCATCTACTTTTTTTTGTGCAGCTTCCATCACTTGGGGCAAATCAATCACGTTGTTGATGACCAATAATTTTTCAGCAAAAGGGAATTTGTGGTTTGCAATTTGCTTTACTTGCAAATAGCTTGGATCCAGTAAGATCTGTCTCCAATCTTTTTCCCAGCAGGCAGTTGCAAAAGTTACACTTGGAATCATGAGGGTAAATATAGCATAATGGGCTCATGACTGTCACTCCAATGATGAATCAATGGCAAGAGTGCAAAGAGCAAGCAAAAGACGCTCTGCTTTTTTTCCGCTTAGGCGATTTTTACGAGGCCTTTTTCGAAGATGCGCAAACAATGGCAAAAGAAATTGGCCTTACGCTCACTGCACGCCAAGGAACGCCCATGTGCGGAGTCCCCTTCCATACCGCAGAAGGGTACATCGATAAACTCATTGCTAAAGGCTATAAGGTAGCAGTTGCGGAGCAAACAGAAGATCCCAAAGCCACGAAAGGGCTAGTGAAGCGAGAAGTTGTCCGAATCGTCACTCCTGGGACAATTGTCAACTCGCAGCTCCTCACTGATAAAAAAAATAACTTTTTCGTCTCCATTGCCGAAGTGGGATCTAAATTCGGCCTTGCCATCCTCGATTTAACGACGACAGAATTTCGTGCCATTGAACTTGAAAAAGAAAATGCCCTCATCGACGAATTATGCCGGCTTGCCCCAAGAGAAATATTAGCCGCTAAAAACTTTGAATTTCTTAAAGAGCTCTCCTTTCATTTCCCCTTCATTGCAAATACAAGAGACGCGCTCAATCCGAAACTTAGTTTTGATGTCTTAACCGCCCATTTTGACGTACAAAACCTCGACTGCTTTGGACTTCGCTCGCAAATGGCCGCAATCACTGCAGCAGGATCGCTTGTCCTTTATTTAAAAGAAGAGCTCAACTTAAGTCTTGAGCACATCCATACGATCCAATCCGATACGCTCTCTCAATTCATGTCTTTAGACAGATCAACGATGCGCAACTTAAGTATCACCGATCTTCTTGCCGATCTACTCGATGAGACCTGCACCCCAATGGGAGGGCGCCTCATCAGGCAGTGGGTTCAATATCCCCTCCTCTCAGCTGAGACAATTGCTGAAAGGCAAAATGCGATCCAATCGTTTATCGATCAGCCTGATATGAGTAAAACTGCGCGCGAAGCCCTCTCCCAAATTCGCGATCTCGAGCGGCTCATGATGAAAATCTCCGCCCACTATGCAACGCCTCGCGACCTATTTGCTCTCGGTGTTTCACTTTCTCATATTCCGAAAGTGAAAGAGCTCCTCAACCTGGATCTTTTTGACGCCTCAATTTTAGAGCGCAAAATTTTATCCGCGCTCAACGACTCTCCTCCACTTCGCATAGGTGAGGGGGAAATTTTTAAAGATGGCTATGACAGTGAGCTCGATCAGCTCCGCCTTTTGGCCAAAGACTCGGTGAGCTGGATGGCTCGCTACCAAACGACCCTTCGCGAACAAACGGGGATAAAAACCCTTAAAGTTGGCTACACAAGAGCCTTTGGGTACTATATCGAAGTGAGTAGAGCACAAGGACAACATATCCCGGAAGGGTTTCAAAGACGCCAAACTCTTACCAATGCAGAGCGATTTATTACAGAAGAGCTCAAAGCATTTGAGCACCAAGTCCTCACAGCTGAAGAGCGCTCCAAAGCGATCGAAAGCGAGCTTTATGAAGAACTTAGAGCCGAAATTGCGACTCATGCAGCAGAGGTCAATGCGGCAGCAAAAATCATCGCGCGTAGTGACGCGCTACTCTCTTTAGCAAAAGTTGCAACGGCTAACCGCTGGGTAAAGCCCCAAGTTGACGACTCAAACTCTTTAGAAATCATTGAAGGGCGCCACCCGATTATCGAGCAATCGATCGGCCAATCATCTTTTATTCCGAACGATACGCTTTTAAACCCTGACCAACAGCTCATGCTGATTACGGGGCCAAATATGGCGGGTAAATCGACCTATATTCGCCAAGTTGCAATCATCACGATCTTGGCGCAAATGGGCTCCTACGTTCCGGCAAAATCTGCCCATATTGGAATCATCGATAAGATCTTTTCGCGCATTGGGGCAAGCGATGATTTGGCAAGAGGCCAGTCGACCTTTATGGTTGAGATGTCTGAAACGGCTAACATCTTAAACAATGCGACAACGCGATCACTTGTCCTTCTCGATGAAATTGGACGAGGAACGAGTACCTACGATGGGATCTCGATTGCCTGGGCGGTTGCAGAATATCTCCTCACCACTCATCGAAAACAAGCCAAAACCCTTTTTGCCACCCACTACTGGGAGCTCACCAAACTGGAAAATGAATTTCCGCACGCGGTGAACTTTCAAACAGCTGTCCAAGAGATCCCCTCAGGGATCGTATTCTTGCGTAAAATCATCAAAGGGGGAACAGACAAAAGCTATGGAATTCACGTAGCAAAACTGGCAGGACTGCCCCCAAAAGCAATCAAAAGAGCGCAAGAGATGCTCAAAGAGCTTGAGAAAAAGCCAGATAGCCAACTATCGCTTTTCATCTCAACACCACAAGAACATCCTGCCTTTACCGATCTTAAAAATATTGATATCGCGAACTTAACTCCCCTACAAGCTCACCACAAACTGATTGAGATCAAAAAACTCGCCGAAATCTAACTTTGCCCCCTCATCTCCGCATCTTCCGCGTCTTCCGCGCTTTATTTGTTGATAGCTTGCTTTTCTTGAGAAAAAAAGAATGGTTTGGGGGTGCGGGGGGTACCCCCGCCTCTGTGGTATCTATCTCTGTGGTTTAATCTTTTTCTCCCTCATCTCCCCTCATCTCTCTCGTCTCTCTCGTCTCTCTCTGTTTTTCTTTCGCGCGTTTCGCGCGCTCTCTTGGTTTTATCTTGTCCCTCTGCGTTTTCTTTTTTTTCGATGCTTAAATCTTTTTTGCTCTTCGTGCTACACTTATAATTGATGTCATTTGATCCGAAAACATTGACTCTTTACCCCGATCAGCCCGGTGTCTATCTAATGAAAGACGACCAGGGGAAAGTTCTCTATATTGGCAAAGCGAAAAATTTACGAGCCAGGCTCAAGCAATACTTTTCCTCAAGTGGGGATGGAAGAGAGATGGTCCCCTATCTCATCAATCAAGTAGATACAATCGATACAATCATCGCCCTGACTGAAAAAGACGCTCTCATCTTAGAAAATAATTTGATTAAGCAGCACCTTCCCAAGTACAACGTCTTACTCAAAGATGATAAAACGTTCATCAGCCTTGTTTTAACACAGCATAAATGGCCCATGATTAAGCTCATCCGCTACAAGGGCAAACCCAAAGACCGTGGGATTTATTTCGGCCCCTATACCAATGCCTTGGCAGCAAGACAAACCTTTGATCTCATCTCAAGGCTTTTCCCCTTAAGACAGTGCTCTGATGCTGAACTTGCTTCAAGACAAAGGCCTTGTCTTCTTCACGATATTAAGCGCTGCATTGCTCCTTGTGTAGATAAGTGCACCGAAAAAGAGTACCAAGAACATGTCGAAAGCGCGATGCGCCTTCTGAAAGGACAAGATAAAGAGGTTGTTAAAGAACTTAAGCACAAGATGATGTTTGCCTCTGAAAATCTCGAGTTTGAAAAAGCAAAATCGTATTTGCAGATGATTGAGCAGATCGAACATGTAACTCAAGTTC
This sequence comes from Chlamydiae bacterium CG10_big_fil_rev_8_21_14_0_10_42_34, assembly GCA_002773795.1. GTDB lineage: Bacteria > Chlamydiota > Chlamydiia > Chlamydiales > SM23-39 > REEB52. The sequence goes on from PFAD01000020.1 coordinate 53,738, forward strand.
AACATGTCGACAATCCCGCAGCCAAAAATTGTGATGTTGTGGGACTACATAGAGAAGCTGATGCGGTGATGATTGCCCTATTATTTTTTAGGGAAGGAAAACTCGTGGGAGCTGAGCATTTTAGCTTTCATCTATTGGCATCGAGCGATGAAGAGACGTTGGAATCCTTTTTATTACAACACTACAAAAACCTCCCCAAGCCCCCTTCAGAAATATTTATCCCGAAAGAGCTCGATCAAAGAGAGGCTCTTGAAGAGATTTTAGGCATAGCGATTCATGCACCTCAAAAAGGGAAGAAGAAAGATCTCGTAGAGATGGCTCTTCGGAACGCAAAAGCCCTTTTTGTAAGAGAGCAAGATGCGAGATCTTTGAAAGAAAAAATGTTACTCGATTTGCAAGAGACGCTGAATCTAACCCGGTTTCCAAGAAGAATTGAGTGTTTTGACACATCAAACATATCTGGGACTGATCCCGTGGCAAGTCTCGTCTGTTTTGTCAATGGTGAAAAGGATAAATCGCGCACACGCCTTTTTAAGATTAAGGGGGTGGAAAAAGCAGATGATTATACAGCGATGCGTCAGGTGCTGCATCGCCACTTTGTTAAAGAAAAAGAAAAGGGGGATTTTGCAGATCTTCTCATTGTCGATGGAGGCAAAGGTCAGCTCAATATTGCCACTGAAATCTTAGCTGATCTACAAATTGCAACCATTGATGTGATTGGACTCACCAAAGAAGATGCCAGACACGATAAGGGGCTAACTCAAGAGAAAATCTATGTCCCCCATCGAAAGGATCCCTACTTGATTGACCCAAGATCCCCTTTACTCTTTCTCCTACAAAAAATTAGAGACGAGGCGCACCGTCAAGCGATCGAATTTCACAGAAAGCGTAGATCGAAGAGGACCATTTCGAGTGCGTTGGATGAAGTTGAAGGAATTGGCCCTATAAAAAAGAAAAATTTACTCAAACGATTTGGAAGTATCAAAGCAATGAAAGAGGCCAGCGAGGAAGAGCTCCTCTCCGTTAAGGGGATCGGGAAAAAAGAGCTCACAGCTCTTCTTAAATTTTTACGACGAGACGAAACGGCTTAGTATAACCAAAGCGATCCCGAAGCAAAGATCCTAATTGCTTCTCAACTTCTACAAAAAGAGCTTTGCGGTCCTGTTCGCTGATTGGCGCAAGAGAGACTCTAATTTCAATGCGCGATTTACGATCAACTTCTACATCAGAGAGATACATTTGCTTGGGAAAATGGGTTACCATGCACTCTTCCACGGTTTGACGAATCACGTTCACACGTGTCCTCACCCCCATTTTAATCACCAAATAGCGGCCCCGATCCAGGGCATAAAAGCCAAGGAGCAATACAAGAGAAGTAACAAAAAGACCCAGGCCAATCAGGGTTGATTTTTCGAATATCTTCTCCTTCACTTGGGGTAAGTATGAAAAAGAGACGAAAAAAAACCCCGCTACAAAAAATGCGAGAACGACAAAAAGGTGCAGAGTAGACACTAAAGCTTGGCGCGGCGTCATTAATACCCTGCCTCAAATTCAGCGCCCTCTTTTGATTCATCCTCTTCCGATGCAATCTCTGACGGGTGGATGATGTCTTTAAAAATTACATGCACAGAAGAGACATGAAGTCCTGTCAATTTACTCACATCTTCAACGAGTCTCTCTTGCACTTCTTCCGCTTTTTCTGGGATGTTGATCCCGTATAAAATATTGATCTCAACGCGTATTTCAACAGAGTGCTTTTTTTGATCTTGAATAACATTGATCCCTTTAACGCGCTCAACTTCTCTTCCTAAAAGGCTATCAAAAAGATTCCCTTCTAAAAGGCCAATCCCCTCAATTTTAGCAAGAGCTTGTAAAGCAATCGCCTGAAATACACGCGTATCGATGTCGCGAATAAAAACGGTTTCGGGTAATTCGATCTCTCTACTATCCATATTTTTTAGCTGATCATACATTACAAACCTCCATTGAGTAACATGCGGCGCCCAATATAGCAGAAAATTCGATCGATGGAAACTTTTTCTCAGTTCAGATATAATAAAGGGAAAAAATTAGGATTAGAAAATGGATATGCCCACAGTTACCCCACTGATGATCTTCAGCGCGTTTGCCATCGGCTCTATCGCCTCTTATCTCGCCTATAAAAGAGAAAGAAACCCCTATATTTGGTTTGTTGTTGGATTCCTTTTTGGAATTTTTGGGATCTTCGCCATCTTTTTTGCAGCGGGAAAGAAAAAGAGCGTCCCTTCTACAGAGAAAAAAGAGCCTGTTTTTAATATTGATGGGCCCAAAGATAAATTTTGGTATTATCTCGACAATCTCCAGCAAAGACAAGGGCCGGTGAGTCACGACGCGCTGACTTCAGCTTGGAAAAGTGGAGAAGTAGATGTATCAACTTTTGTTTGGAATGAAGAGATGACCGATTGGAAACCTCTCAAAGAAACACTTAAGGCTGAAGAAGTAAAAATTTAACCATAAAGGCGAGATTCACTCGCCTTTATGATGAGTCCTAAATACTTACCAAGAAGCTTTGACAATACCAGGAATTAACCCCTGATTTGCCATTTCGCGGAAGCAAAGGCGCGACAACTTAAATTTGCGCAGGAAGCCACGTGAGCGTCCTGTGAATTGGCAACGGTTGCGCAGACGGATCGGTGAAGAATTTTTTGGTAATTTATTCAAAGCATCGACGGCCGCAAGTCTCTCTTCGATATTTTTACTCATATCAAGGATCGTCTCTTTGAGCGCCTTTCGCTTTTCTAATTTATTTTTTACCATTCGCTCGCGTTTTTGCTGTCTAGCGACTTGTGATTTTTTTGCCATTTATCCTCTACTTCTTACGTGCAGGCCCTTTTTGGCGCTGCTTGCGGTTAGGGTCTTTTTTGTTGATTACATATACTCGGCCCTGACGGCGAACAATTTGGTCACCCTTCGAAGGGTCGGCTTTTATGGAAGCTCCGACTTTCATGAAATTTCCTCTTATTCAAAGCACATAGTTATACACCGACCCCGGATTTACTTTCAAGGTTGAAGTTTAAGATCCCTTTGCGTATCCTCTTTAATGAATTTAAAATTAGTAGACACCCTTTACGGATGATGAATCATGAAACGGACATATCAACCCAGCAAAAAACGTCGCAAAAAAACAATTGGCTTCCGCGCCCGCATGAAAACAGCAGGTGGCAGAAAGGTGATCAATCGTCGACGCAGAGCCGGCCGCAAGAGACTTGCAGCTTAAGCTTCACCAAGGCCGTTCGCCTTCGATCCCGCAGAGAATTTCAGCGCGTTGCGAGAGAAGGAAAACGGCTTGTAGGCAGATTCCTATGCGTAGACTGTCGCAAGGCACCTATGCTCAAACTAGGAATTAGCGCCTCGACCCGATTTGGGTCCTCCCCCCAAAGAAATCGATTTAAACGCCTCGTCAGAGAGGCCTTTCGAATCAGTTATCATAGACTCCCCTCCCTTGAACTTAATGTGATACCTCGGCAATGTGCTAAAAATGCCCATTGTAAAGACATTGAAAACGAACTCACGCGACTCCTAAATGAAGTTAAATGAACCTCAAGAACAAGCTGTTCATACGATTAAAGGCAGGGTCCTTGTCCTCGCCGGTGCCGGCAGCGGAAAAACAAGGGTCATTGTCCATCGAATCGCCCATTTAATCTCTCGTGGGGTCGATCCCCAATCTATTTTAGGCCTCACTTTCACAAATAAAGCAGCCGCTGAAATGCGTCACCGCCTTGAATCATTAATCGGCGCAAATGTGGGCAAACAGGTCACCCTTTGCACCTTTCATAGCTTCTGCATGCAAGTACTTCGCAAAGAGATTGAAAGGCTCGGCTATACAAATCAGTTTAGCTTATATGACGAAAGGGATATGAATCGGCTCATCCAGCAGCTGACCCGCGAAATGCTGGGTCACGATGGGGAACTTCCCTCCCTAGGCCCAACAAAAGCTGCCTTAACCAACGCCGCAAATCGAGGTCAAACAGCAGAGGAAGGGACCTGGCACGACTCTTTTTCAAAAGATCTCTACGGCAGGCTCACCTCCTCTCTTCGAGCCTATAACGCAGTCAGCTTTGACAGCTTAATCTCACTTGCCATCCAGCTTTTTGAAGAGCACCCCGCTGTCTTAGAGCGCTTTCAAGAGCGCTACCAATACTTGATGATCGATGAATACCAAGATACCAATCCAGCTCAATTTCGGCTGGCCGAGCTTTTATCTAAAAAGTATCAAAATCTTTGCGTTGTCGGCGACGACGATCAATCCATCTACGGCTGGCGGGGAGCTGAGGTAAAAAATATCCTTAACTTTAAAGCAGATCACACGATCAAACTCGAGCAAAACTACCGCTCTACCTCCATTATTCTTGAAGCTGCCAACGCAGTCATCCGAAACAACCAAAATCGGTACGACAAAAAACTATGGAGCGCAAACCAGAAAGATGAACCGATCGAAGTGTTCAACGCGCCAACTGATATTGATGAAGCAAATGCCGTGATCAACCGAATCATTCGCCTCCACGATCAGGGGCTTAAGTGGAAAGATATGGCGATTCTTTATCGCTCAAATGCCCTTTCGAGACAATTTGAAGTAGCCCTCATGCAAGCATCTTGGCAAAAAGAGGGAAAGTGGATGAGGGGTATCCCTTATGAAGTCTTTGGTGGACTTGAGTTTTCCGAAAGGAGCGAAATCAAAGATCTTCTCGCCTACTTAAGGGCGATTGCCAATCCACTCGACCAAGAAGCTCTCTTGCGCATCATTAACGTCCCAAGAAGAGGGATATCTGACGCCTATCTAGATCAGCTTACCCAAGCAAATCGCTCGAGCAACACCCCTCTTTGGAACGTGTTAGAAAAAGCTGCAGGTGAAAAAAAGGCGCTCAGTGCTTTTGTCGATCTGATGAAAGAGGCGGCCCTTCGATTTAAAACGCCCCCTCTCGCAGATACACTCACCTGGCTCATCGACAAAATCAACTATAAAAAAGCGATTGAAGAAGAGGTCAAATCGGAAAAGATGCGCGCCTTTAAATGGGAAAACGTCCAAGAGTGCGTCAACGCCCTAGCCCAAGAAGAAGGGGGCTCTTTACAAGACTTTATCGCAAACACGACACTCAACCGCCAAACCATGCAAAACAAGAGTAAAAAAGGGCATGAGGACAAAGTGCACCTGATGACGTTTCATAGTGCAAAAGGGCTCGAATTTCCCGCCTGCTTTCTAGTTGGCCTTGAAGATGGGATTTTGCCCCATGAGAAAAGTATGATGCAAACCGGACTTGAAGAGGAAAGACGCCTTTTTTACGTTGGAATTACTCGCGCGCAAAAACACCTCACACTCAGCATGGCTCGAACCAGAATGAGGATGGGGAAAACAAGCCCAACAAACCCATCGCGCTTTCTCTTTGAAATCCCAAAGACTCTTTATAAAGTGGCAGACCACAAGATATTTGCATGACAACTTTGATCCTCCGCCACCGACGCGAAAACTTAAAAAAGTGTTCCCTAACGGGTCTTGAAACAAGAGACGATCTACAATTTTACACCTATCCTGTAGATACACTCCCCTTTTCAGCCCATTGCCTGCTTCTTAAAGTGGGCGCCCCGCCATTAACCATTGAAGACAAAGACAAAGACATTTTACTTATTGATGGAACCTGGCGCCTTGCCCAAATCATGGAAAAACAACTCCCCTTCAAAGTAGAGGCGCGCAGCCTACCAGGCAACTATCGAACGGCATATCCGCGCAGACAAACAGATTGCCCAGACCCAGAATCGGGCCTATCATCTCTTGAAGCGCTCTACATCACACACCTTATTTTGGGACGCTCGACAGAAAAGCTTCTCGACAGATATTATTGGAAGGACAAATTCCTGGAACAAAATGATTTTTGATACCTTAGAATGGGTTAACGAATTCGTCTGGGGCCATATTGCATTTGCCCTATTGTTAGGTCTTGGACTTTACTTTTCGATTCATTCCCGCTTTTTCCAAATACGTAAGTTTGGCTCTATTTTTCGCTCCTTCATCTCTTTTTTTGAAGATACTCAAGGAGCAAAAGGGATCCATCCAGTTAAAGTCTTTTTCGCATCGATCGGGGGGTGCATCGGAATCGGCAATGTCGTTGGAATCGTCACTGCGATTCAAATCGGAGGCCCTGGCGCCCTTTTTTGGACTTGGATTGGGGGACTTTTCGGCATGCTGCTCCAATATTCAGAAGTTTATCTTGGACTCAAACATCGAATTGAAAACAAGCAAGGGGGCTATGATGGCGGGCCCATGTATTTTCTCCCCCTAGCTTATAAAGGAAAGTGGATTGCTCCGGTCATCTGCTTTCTCCTTTGTATCTACGGCGTAGAAATTTTCATGTTCAATGTGATGGCAGACAGCCTCTCTGTCAATTGGAACATCAACTTGTACCTTGTCGTAGCAACACTTCTGGTTGCGATTCTCGTTGTTGCGAAGGGAGGAATTAACCGAGTGGGAGAAATTTGCAGTGCACTTATCCCCCTTTTCATCCTCATCTATGTATTTATGTCGCTTTGGGTCATCTTCCACCACACAGAGCAACTTCCTTCCATCTTCAGATCCATTTTTGAAGGGGCCTTTACCGCACAGGCTGCGAAAGGAGCTTTTGCGGGAAGCACGGTCATGCTCACCATCTCAATGGGATTATCGCGCGGCGCCTACTCTGGTGATATTGGAGTAGGTTACACATCGGTCATCTACGCAGAAAGCGCCACAAAAAAAATAGGCAAACAAGCTGCGATGACCATTATTGGAATTTTTCTAGATACCTTTGTGATTTGCACCCTGAGTATCCTTGTTGTCCTATCCACAGGAAATTGGCACACAGGAACTGATGTTACAGTGATGGTTCAAGAAGCGCTCGGTGCCCACTTTCCTTATATGCACCTATTTATGCCCGCTTTTTTGTTCCTTCTTGGCTACACAACCATCCTTACCTACTTTGTCGTCGGAGCTAAATGTGCAAAATTTATCTCTAAGAAATGGGGTCCCACTCTCTACTATATTTACGCCTGTATCGCACTGCCCCTTTTCGCTTTTGTCGATGCAACGCAAGCCTTTGTCATTATGTCCCTATCAGGGGCGCTGCTCCTCACTCTGAATCTCATCGGCATATTCCTCTTGCGAAAGCAAGTCCACTTTAATCTAGACTAAAAAAACTTTTGCGCAATTTAAATATCCTATAAACTTCTTGCCAACTTAACATAAACCATGAGGAAAAAATGGCTACAACTACCCTAGAGAAAGCAGGAAATGGCGCTCCATGTCAACCTTTAGAAAGCAATTTAAATTACTTAAACATGTTGTCCTACCTTCCGCTAGTTGGGCCCATCACTACTGTATATCAAGAAATGTCTTTAGTAAAAGAATACCGCTCCCTACTAACAAACTCTCCCGAGATGCCCATTGAGACACGCAAGAGCTTAGCAGTGAATTTAATTCAATCAAAAAACGAATGCAAACAAAGATCTCTCGTCCGCAATATAGTCTCGATTGCACTCATTGTAGCTGGGGTTGCAGCGGGTATTTTCTCTTTAGGTACAGGGCTTGTTTGCGTAGGCATACATTTGGGTGTTATTTGGGAAAATAACATACGCATTCAAAAGAATCTGGAAGCTCTAGACATGCTCAATACCAATTTGTTCCCACAAACTATCTATTAATCTCACCAATTAAGGTCGATCGGGTTTATAGAACAAATGCAAGCGCCTTTTTATTTTCGAAGGGGCTTGCGTTCAATAAATTCCAGCCGATCACAGACAAAATAGACAAACTGACCTTAAAACTTAATCCGAGCATCGGAGCTGTCATCTCGCCCAATTGAGTCGCGATAAACCAGGGGATAAAAGTCTGAATCACCTCTTGAGCAATCGGTGAATCGTAAAAAACGGGGCCAATAATCGGCCGCGTAATCGTCTCAATCACCGTTGCAAGCGCTGCAACAGCTCCCCCAAACATAGATACATTGATCGCGGTTCCATAAATCAAACCAATGGTTGCTGTAGCAACAAATGCTTGAGCGCTTTTCCTAGGAAGATCAGCAGGAAATTGATCGATATACTTTTGAGAAAGTGGACGAATAATCGATGTCATATCCGTATATTTTCAACGAATCACTCATTTACAACAAGAGTCTTGTAACTGCTCTAATTTCCCTTTCCCTACCTCGCGACAGTAACACTTATAGCACGCAGGGAAGTATTTTTCCTCAGCACCTAGCTCAACAGAGGGTCCCTCTGATGTTGCCTTACCATTGACGTGTTTTAAATTCATAATCGATTTGCGGTTACAAAAATGGCAAGTCGCCTTCACCTCTTCAATTGAATCAGCAAGTTCCATAAGGCGCGCTGAGCCTTCAAATAAATTCGATTTAAAATCCGTGCGAAGCCCATAGCAAAGAATCGGAATATCAAAGTCGAGCGCAATGAGTCTGAGCTCTTCAATCACTTTGCGCCCTAAAAACTGCGCTTCATCAACTAAGATGCAACTGACACCTGAATAATCGCGCCCTTTTAAAGACATCTCATCCACAATGAGGACATCGGCATCCATCTCAAGCCCTGCCCTTGATTTAATTTGGGCCTGACCAAAACGAGTATCGAGATTGGGTTTCATGAGGAGGATTTTCTTGCCTTGTTGGCGATAATTATGGGCAACAGCGAGTAGATTTAATGTTTTTGCGCTCCCAACTGTTCCGTGACGAAAATAGAGCTTGGCCATGACACCCCTTTTGTTGTTTGGATATATAAGTGAACTCAAAAATTGGTTTTTAGCTTCGCCAGACATCGGCTGCTGCTTGCGCCGTCTTTGCTAAATTCCCAATTTTTGAATTCACATGTGTATACATTAGCCTTTTGGGGGATTTTCTGAAAAAGAGAAAAGGGTGAAAAATGCGATAAGGACAAATGCAAGCGCGCTCAAAAAAGGAAATGGGCTTGCGACCATACAATACGAAGACTGACCGCAAAGAGCGCTAATATGGAGCGATGGAATGAGTTGAGTCAGTGACTGATAAATTGCAATCAAAGCTCCAAGAAAGATAAGAGGCAAACAGTAAAGGGCAATTCTTCGATCATTTTTAAAAGCTGCAATCCCTAAAAAAAGGACAAGCGGATACATGGCAATTCTTTGGTACCAACAGAGTCTACATGGCTCGACATCTAAAATTTCTCCGTAATAAAGGCTTACCAAAAGAGCAATAAGAGAAATCAGCCAAGCAAAGTAAAGAGCAAAAGGGCGCAGACCGCTCATTGTTGTCCTAAGATTTGTTCAATTTGATCTTTAATGGCTTCAAACGAATAAGTCGATCCCATTGATCCGTTGATGTATAAAGTTGGCGTTCTAAATCGCGCGCCCATGATCCCTTGGGCCCAAGATAAGTTCTTTCGAAGCTCTTCATTATGAGCTCCCTTTACGATGCTGTCATGAAGCTTATCTAGATCAATCCCGCCTACTCTTCTAGCAAGCCGAATGAGATCTTTAGCATTTACGTCTAACTCATAATTTAAAATCTCTTCCAAGTAAGGGAAAAAGCGATCCGGACTTTGATGGTATACTTCCATAGTGGCATTTGCAATCGCTTGAGACCCTGCAAGAAAAGATACGGGGACCAAAGTGAAGCGTGCTTTTCCCGTTTTGATATATTCAGATTTGATCTTTGGAATCACCTTGCGACTGAATGTGCGACAATTGCGACATTGAAAATCTTCGATCAAAACAATGTCTACCATAGCTGAACTTTTCCCCATTGTTGGGGCCTTGTCCACTTTGATCTCAATCACATCTGATTTATGAGAAAAGTGGTTCATGGCAGCTATTGTGAATAAAGCGATAGCAACTGCTGCCGTAACGAGTATAAGAGCTTTTTTTCCATCCATAAATCCCCCATACACCATTGGAGAATTTATTGAAAAGCGTCGATACCTATTTCCATAATAAGTTCAAAAAGGACGAATAGAAAAAGTAAAACGAGGACAATTTTTCCCCCTCGCAACTGGAGAGGCCCTCCATGACCCTCATTTCTGTAACGGGAAACCCAAGCCATCAGAGCGGGCAGCAACCCAAGTAGAAGCGCGCACCCAATTCCTCCAGCAAAGACCAAGGCAACAATAAATACGCTCGGGTTAACAAGTGAAATCATGAGAGGGGGGATAAATGTGAATAGGGCTAGGAGAACTTTTCTCCCCCCCTTTTTGGGCATACTCAACCCATCCGCTAAAAAATCGAAAAGGCCAAGGGTTACCCCTAAAAAAGAGGTCGAAATGGCAAAAAAGGCAAAAGCTTGCCCTATTGTCGTAATGGAACTTGCCGATACGTGATCTTTCAGAGGGGCAACAGCAGTTTGCCCCAGCTCTTTTGCCTGCAGGAGCCCTTCGACGGGGATAATTCCTAAAATCAAAAATTCCCACAGGAGATAGATGAAAAAAGCGACCGAGGTTCCCGCAATAATTGCAATCCGGACCCGTTTGGCATCTCTTTTAAAATAAGTGGTCAGACTCGGAATAATCCCTTGATAGCTAAATGCTGTGAAGATCACTGGAAGGGCAAAAAGGGCTAAATCCCAATTTGCAGGCTCTAAGCGAGAAAACTCAACTTGAGGAAGGCCAAAAATTACAAAAGCGAGGTAGGTCAAAATCAGACCTGCCATCAGAGCTAAATTGAGACGATCGACCATCCGCGCCCCAACATAAACACAAGACCCCAACACAAGAACAAAGATCCATTGGCAGTAAACTAAATCGATCCCCAAAAAGTCCTGAAGAAGGCCTCCGCCTCCAGAGATATAGGCGACGCTCAAAGAGTAAAACAGGAATAGGTATAGAGCCCAAGCAAAAACCTTACCAAAACGGCCTAAGTATGTTGACGCCATCGTGATAATATTTGCATCGGGAGGAAGTTTCAAACAAAGCTCGAGAAAAAGGAGCCCTGTGCATGTCATGAAAAGCCAGCAGAGCAAGTAGACAAAAAATGCTGGGATAAATCCCCCAGCTGCCGTCACAACAGGCAACGCGAGCATTCCTGCCCCAATCGATGTGCCTGCAACTAGCAGTGTACCGCCAACAATGTCTTTCATCCAGTTGACGAGGTGGAAACCCATCCCTTCACGGGTGGGAGGAATCCTCGCTCCTTATTCAGTTTCTTTAATTCCTTTCTTGGTAAATAATATTTTGCATGAATACTCGGACAATTTGCTGCAAACTTATAACAACGCCATCTGCCGAGGATGCCTTTGAAGAAACAAGTCAGCTCTTTGCCGAGGCGTGTAACCATGTTCTCAAGATAGCTGTTGCTGAAAAAACTCACAATGCTATTAAACTGCACAAGCTCTGTTACACGGATATTAGGAAGTTGTTCGGTCTTTCTGCGAATCTGGCGGTGAGATCGATTCGCAGAGTTGCTTCTTGCATGACTCAGCTGAAGGGGAAGAGAAAGCATCCGAAAGAATTTAGGCCGAAAAGTATTGATTACGACGCTCGTATTTTCTCTTACAGAGAAGGATCTGTTTCTTTGACTACGACAAAGGGAAGGCTTCAGACCCCAATGCTTTTGGGAGAGTACCAAAAAAAGGCTCTTGCCGGACAAAATCCCACCTCTGCTACGGTCATCAAAAAACATAAAGCTTGGTACATCCATATTGTGATAGAGTTTGAAGGGCAGCTGAAGGGTGGAGAAGGCGTATTGGGCATTGATCTTGGTTTGAGTAATATTGCTACCGCTTCTACAGGACTTCGAATTGAAGGGAAGGCAAGGCAAGATTTTAAGAAAAGGCGGGCGAAAATACGAGCAAGCCTGCAATCTAAAGGGAAAAAGAGTACAAAAAAAGTTCTTAAAAGGCTTTCGGGATACGAAAACCGAAAGATAAGGCATGAAAACCACGTACTTTCTAAACAACTTGTTGAAGAGGCTAAAAGGCACAATTGCGGAGTGATCCGCATGGAACGGCTTAAGGACATCCGGAGCAAGACGAAGACGTGGAATAAACATTTGAACCGTATGATGGCTGGATGGAGCTTCTACCAACTGCAGCAGTTTGTGACCTACAAAGCAGCTGCGCTTGGTATTGGAGTTGAGTTGATCAATCCTGCATATACAAGCCAAACTTGTCACCAATGTTTAAAATTAGGCTCCCGTGATAGGGAGAGTTTTAACTGTTTAACCTGTGGCGAAGAACATGCCGATGTAAATGCATCGCGTGTGATCGCCTTAGGCGGGGCCGCCTGTAAACCGGCCCGAATTAGCACCCGTAAGGGTAGTTAAAAGCTTTCGTCTTCAGGCGAGAGTTGTTTACAGGTTTCTTGACTATTTAAGGGTCCTTACTATACGCTGATAGAGTATTTAGAGTCTAGAATTTGCAACCGAAAGTATATGAAGTTGACGAGCATAAAATTGCTCCCGACAAAATAGATCAACACGCCCATTTCGTCATTACAAGACTGCGCGAGGCAGGCCATACGGCATACCTTGTAGGCGGTGGGGTTCGTGATTTGCTTCTCAACCAGGTCCCTAAAGATTTTGATGTCTCCACTTCGGCGAAGCCTGAAGAGATCAAAAGCCTTTTTAGAAATGCGATCTTAATCGGACGCAGATTCCGCCTTGCCCATATCCGTTTCGGGAAAAAAGTGATTGAGGTCTCCACCTTTAGGGCCGGAGCCACCGAAGATGCAGGTCTCATTATCCGCGACAATGAGTGGGGCACTGAAGAGCAAGATGTGATGCGTAGAGACTTTACGATCAACGGCCTATTTTACGAACCTGAAAGCCAAAAAGTGATCGATTATGTCGATGGATATCCAGACATTGAAAAACGGATGCTGCGCGCCATTGGACAACCCGACGTCCGCTTCATCCAAGATCCCGTCAGGATGATTCGCCTCATTAAATTTTGCGCCCGCTTTAACTTTGATATTCACCCCCCCACCTTTGAAGCCCTGTTAAACTGCAAGAGTGAGATCCTTAAAAGCTCCTCTGCTCGTATTTTTGAAGAGCTTTTACGGATGCTCGAGTCGGGAGCTTCAAAAGCCTTTTTCCACCTCCTCAATGAGTACGGCCTGTTAAAAGCACTCTCTCCAGTTCTTTCTAAATTTTTGGAAAAACCCGACAACTTGGCCTATCAACTGCTCAGTGTGATCGATGATGAAGTGCGGAAAAATTCAGCAAAACCACTCGACAGATCCCTCCTTTTGTCAACGCTGATTTTCCCTCTATTTAACGAACACTTGGAAGAAAAGTGCAAATCGCAAGAAAAACTTCCTCATCTTGGACAAATCGCTGAATCCGCCCACCGCACAATTGATGAAGTTTTCACCCCTTTCTTCAGCATCCCGAGACGGATGCGTGGCATTATCGGATTTCTCATGACGTCGCAATACCGATTCATCCCCATTGATGGGAGAACAATTAAACGACCACGTGCACCAAGAGACTCCCTCTTTCCAATGGCACTCCACCTTCTGAAGGTTCGCTCAGAAGTTCAACCAGAGCTCCTCCCTCACTATACCCTTTGGACAGAGGCCGCTTTCGCCTCTCACGAACCGACAGATACACTCGACCACGCACCCCGCCCACGCCGACGTAGACGAAGACGTAGAAGAGGCCCAGATGAAAAACCGATGTAGCGCACTCCAAGTTGGACCCGACATCACTTTATATCACACAGGCCCTGCTCTCGATCACGGCCCTCTCCCATCCCTTTTTTACTTTGCCCTTTCCGGCCCTGACAGCCTCACCTTAGACCCCTTCAATCAGCCCGTTCAGTTCTTAAACGGTCAAATGATTCGAATTTTTTCCATGACTCTACCAGGACATGAAAATAATCTACCTGCAACAGGAGCCATGCAAATTTGGGCCGAAGATTTAAACAAAGGTTACAATTGTGTCGGTACATTTTTAGATAAAGCAGAGCTTGCTGTCGAATTTGCTATCAGTCAAAAGCTTGTCCTTCCCAATAAAATGGCCGTCGCAGGTCTTTCAAGAGGGGGGTTTATTGCAGCCCACTTAGCTGCAAGAGACGAGCGATTTCGCTCAGTTTTGGGATTCGCTCCCCTCACCTGCCTTTCAAAAATCAAAGAATTTGCCCCCTTCCCCGAATCCCCCCTTGCGAAAAGTTTAGATTTAACCCACCTGGCGCCACTCATTTCGGACCGACATGTTAGACTCTATATCGGCAATGATGACACACGTGTTGGTACGCGTAGCTGCTTTGATTTTGCAATGCAACTCGTAGAACATAAAAAAGGGCGCACTTCACATGTAGAGCTCTTTATTTCCCCCTCAATTGGACAGATGGGACACGGGACTTCCCCCGAAATTTTCCAGCAAGGGGCCCATTGGGTCGCATCTCACCTTGCAATGGGCCACTAACCCGCCAGGCTAATATGGTCGATCTTTTTATCGTTGCAGGCGAAATGAGTGGTGATCTGCACGGATCTAAACTCATCGAACAACTTCTCGAGATAAAACCCGACTTAAAAATTGGTGCTGTAGCAGGGCCAAAAATGAGAAAACTATGCATCGAGGAATTTTTCCCAATGGAAAATTTGGCGGTCATGGGCTTTATCGATGTTTTTTTTGCCCTTCCAAAGATTTTCAAACAGTTTTTTGCCATCCGTAAAAAAATTTTAGATCTTCGCCCAAAAGCTGTCATCTTGATCGATTACCCAGGATTTAACCTCAGATTAGAGCGCTCACTTCGGAAAAAAGGGTACAAAGGCAAGTTAATCCACTACATCTGCCCCACTGTTTGGGCTTGGGGGAAAAAAAGAATTCCCCTCATGGCCAAACACCTCGATCTGCTCCTCACGATCTTCCCCTTTGAAAAAAGCTGCTTTGCAAAAACCTCTCTCAACGTAAAGTATGTAGGTCACCCCCTCACCCTTCCAGTCGAGCAGTTTGAACCCACTCATAAATACCCAGGAAAAATCCTCGCCCTTTTTCCCGGTAGCCGCAAAACAGAAATCGAAAGAAATTTGCCCCTGCAGCTAAAAGCAGCAAGAAGACTCAAAGAGCTCGACCCCACACTACAAATCGCAATTTCTATCACCCAATTTCCCATAGATGAACCAGATGTCATCCTCGTCCCAGCAGAAGATCACTACGAGCTGATGAAAACAGCACACATGGCCATCGCAACCTCGGGGACAGTCACCCTAGAGCTCGCCTTACACGGAACACCAACCGTGGTCAATTTCGCAATCAAACCCCTCGACTGTTTTTTAGCTCAAAAAATCTTTCGCATTCACCTCCCCTTCTACTGCATTTCAAACCTCGTTGTGAATCAACTGGTTTTCCCAGAACTTTTCGGCCCAAATTTAACAGAAGAGCAACTCTTTTTTTGGGCCCATAAATTATGGACTGATGAAGAGGCTCGTAACAGCTGTTTATTAGGGTGTTTAGAGGTGCGCAAGTCTTTGGGCGTAAAGAGAGCTTCAAAAGAAGCTGCAAACTGTGTATTATCCACTATAGCTTTTTAAGTCCCTGTACTTTAAACTTGGGTAGTTTATGTTGGCTTTTAAAATTTTGATCGATCGTCTGAAGGGCGGCCATACTCTGAAAATTGAGGAGGCCTTAGATCCCTCGTTTTTGGGGCCTGAGGAGCCTGAGCTCCTTTTCAAGACGAAAGTTACCGTAAAAGGTGAGACTTATTTAACAGACGACCACCTGATTATCCACTTGAAAGCGCACACAAAGGTTTTAATCCCTTGTGCCATTTGCAATCAAATGACTGAAAAGGACCTGGAGATCGATAACTTTTACTACACTGAGCCAATCGAAGAGATTCGAGGAGCTGTTTTTGATTATAGCGAAGCTTTAAGAGAAGCTCTTTTGATAGAATTACCAAGAACTGTTGAGTGCAACGGAGGGAAGTGTCCCGAACGAGCAATTATAGCGCCTTTTTTACGCGCTGAGGCTCGGACTGATAAAACGACACACCTTCCATTTGCCGACTTAGATGATATAAAATAGGAGAATAAACCAATGGCTGTACCACGTAACCGCACATCAAATGCGAAGAAGAATTCGCGCCGTTCACACCACGCGAAAAAACCAAAGAATTTGTCAAATTGCCCAAATTGCGGTAAGCAAAGACTCCCACACCGGGTATGTCCATCTTGCGGCCAATATAAAGGCCAAACATTTGTCGCTTCTGCGTAATTTTTGCGAAAGTGCACTAGCTTCAGGCTCTGCCTGCGTTTTTAATGGGCAAAGGCATTGAAATGACTGAAAAAGCAAAAACTATAGCGAAGATACGAATTGGCGTTGATCTGATGGGCAATGACAACAGTCCTATACTGTTGTTAGATGCCCTTCGCGAACTTTCTTTAGATGACAATGTTGAGATAATCGCAATTGGTACTTCCGAATTTGAAAAAAATTCAAGTCCCTTCTCCTATGTAATTGCTCCCGAAGTCATCGGAATGGAAGAGCACCCACTTTTAGCCTTAAGAAAAAAGCGAAACTCATCAATTAGCACAGGCTTAAGACTTGTAAAAGAGGGAAAGTTAAACGCTTATGTCTCTGCAGGAAATACAGGCGCGCTTGTCTCTTCTGCGAAAATGATCCTCTCTACTTTGCCAGGAATTTTACGGCCTTGCTTACTCGCACTCATGCCGACAAAGAAAAATCCAGTTGCTGTCCTTGATGTGGGAGCAAATGTTCAAGTAAGGGCCGACCACTTAGTGCAATTTGCCCTCATTGGAGCTGCTTTTCAAAAAACGCGTGGAGTTGCAGATCCATCGGTTGGACTCCTCAACATTGGCTCCGAAGCGGTTAAAGGGACATCGGAACTCAGAGTTGCTTATCACAAACTCCAAGAGATGAACTCCTTTCGATTTGCAGGCAATATTGAAGGGAAAACCGTCTTTGATGGGGATGTAGATGTATTGGTTACCGATGGATTTACAGGAAATGTTTTTTTAAAAACTGCTGAAGGGATTGCGAGTTTGATTTTAGATCGGATACAAGGCAACTCTACAGAGCTTAAAAAGTTTAAATCCTTACACTACGCCGAATATCCTGGAGCGCTCATTGCCGGAGTCAAAGGGATCGTGATTAAATGCCACGGATACTCAACTCCAAAAGGGTTTAAGAATGCCGTTCTCGGGGCAATTGATTTGGCGAAAATGGGATTCGTACAAAAATTATTAAATGATTTAATATAGATCGAAAAGGGTCCTCTATGCATGAAATCTTGCTCAACATCGAATCTAAAGAGGTCCGTTACGCGCTTTTAAAGCACGGACAGCTTCACGACTTAATCTTCGATCGGAAAAAATCAAGACAAATCACCGGTAACGTCTATCGAGGAAGAGTCACCAACATCTTACAAAACATTCAATCCGCATTCATTGATATCAATGAAGGGGAAAATGGCTTTATCCACATCAGCGACATTTTAGAAAACTCGAAAAAGTTTGAAGAGATGTTCGACATGGACTTTGATCTCAACCCTGAAAAATCAAAGCCGAAAGATGATGAAAAAGCGAAAGAAATCACACAACTTTTAAAAAACGATCAGCCCGTTCTCGTCCAAGTGGTTAAAGAGCCAATTGGAACTAAGGGTGCAAGGCTTACCTCTAATATTTCCATTGCGGGAAGATACCTCGTTTTACTTCCGAATAACCCACATCGAGGTGTTTCGCGCAAAATTGAAGACAAGGCCTCGCGAGAAAGACTTAAAAAGATCATCCGCTCATTTGAAATGCCCCAAGATATGGGACTTATCTGCCGGACAGCGAGTTCAAATGCAACAACAGATCAGCTGATCGATGAAGCAACTGAGCTGCTCCAAAACTGGCAAACGATCGTAGAAAAATTCAACAATGCAAGTAAACCTACGCTGCTTTTTGAAGAATCTGATCTAATTAAGAGAGTGGCTACGATTTGCGTAGATAAAAAAATCGACCGCCTTCTCATCGATGATCATGCCACCTATCTACAGTGTAAATCGCACTACCAAAAGTTTATGGGAGAACATCCCCTCAAAATTGAATTTTATCGCGATAAAACTCCCATGTTTGAGCGCTTTAATGTAGAAAAAGAGATCGACAGAGCCGTCAAACGTAAAATTTGGCTCGGATCTGGCGGATATCTTTTCTTCGACAGAACGGAAGCGATGCACACCATCGACGTCAACTCTGGGCGCAGCTCAACAAATCAAGCAAGTGGCGATGTAGAAGAGACCCTTGTGCGGATCAACTTAGAAGCTGCTGAAGAAATTGCACGCCAACTTAGAGTCCGAAATGTGGGAGGGCTCATTATTTGCGACTTTATCGATATGCGCAGCCGCAAAAACCAAAGACGGGTCCTAGACAGACTCAAAGAGTGCATGAAAGAAGATTCTGCTAAATGCACCATCTTGGGGATGAGTGAATTTGGTCTTGTGGAAATGACACGACAAAGAAGTAGAGAATCGCTTTCTCAAACGATCTACACAGGGTGCCCTTACTGCGCAAGTAGTGGTCTTGTCAAATCTCACGAGAGTGTATCTGTTGAAATTGAAAGAGCCTTAAAAAAAGCAATCCTTTGCCACAACCAATTTGCTCTCAAACTGATCGTCCACCCAGAGCTTAATAAGTATCTCGATGGGGGAGATAAAGACTACTATGGACAGCTGGCAGGCAAATCAAACGCCCATATTGAATTTGCGGTAAACGATAACCTCCACCTCAACGAATTCATTTTTTATTCTTCGATCAATGGTCAAAAAATTGAAACCTAAAGGACTTCCAGAAAAGCATACAAAAATTCTAGAAGAATTCTACCGGTGTTATCACGAAGCAACCGGTTCGGGAGAAGAGATGTTGAAGCTGTTCACGCAGCTTCTCCATCAACAAATCAAACACCCCTATACTTTCGAGCCCTACCACAAAAAAGTCAGGGAACCTTTCGATTATTATAAATTTAGTCTCGACTTCATTAGACCACTCGTCGATCTTCCTCATTCAAAAGTTTTAGGAAACGAAATCCTAAATGAAATCGATCAGCAGCTTCGGCGCGGTGAAAACGTCGTTTTGCTCGCGAACCACCAAACAGAGGCCGATCCTCAAGTCTTGGGAGTTTTGCTTGAAAAAACACACCCGCATATTGGTGAAAAAATCATCTATGTCGCAGGAGAAAGGGTCGTTACAGATCCACTCACGATCCCTTTTAGTATGGGATGCGATCTTCTATGCATCTACTCCAAAAGATATATCGATCAGCCCCCTGAGCTCAAAGGGAAAAAAATGCTCCATAATAAAAATACAATGGAGTTGATGAGTAGGCTTTTAAAAGAGGGGGGTAAAATCATCTACGTAGCTCCGAGTGGCGGACGAGATCGTCGCAATACTCAAGGTGTTGTTGAAGTGGCCCCTTTTGACCCACCGAGCATTGAAATGTTTTATCTCATGGCAAAAAAAGCGAAAACTCCTACCCATTTCTACCCACTATCTTTAGCAACTTATGATATTTTACCCCCTCCCGAGACGATCCAAACAGAGCTCGGAGAAAAAAGAATTGCGAAGCGCTGTCCCCTATCAATTGCCTTTGCCCCTGAATTTGACATGGAAAAATTTCCTGGATCTGAGGACAATGATAAAGGAGCCAGACGCAAAGCCCGCGCCGTAGCGATCTGGAAAATTGTGAACGCAAACTATGAAAGGATAAAATGATCCACATGTTGATATCTGCAACGACCGCTCTAATGACCGCTATTTCCCCTATGAACTCATACACTGTGATCGACGATACATCCAACCTCCCCCTTCTCAACCCAGAAATGCAAGAGAGAAAAACGTTAAAAATTCAACTGAGTAACGGTCTTGAAGCTTTGATTATCTCAGACCCCCAAGCAGACCAATCGGCAGCATCAGTCAGTGTAGCCGCTGGATCTTGGAGCGACCCACTTGAGTACCCTGGCATGGCCCACTTTTGCGAACACATGCTCTTTATGGGGACAAAAAAATACCCAAGTGAAAATGAGTTTTTCACCTCTGTCTCTGATTACGCTGGAATGACCAATGCATTTACAGCTCCCAATCGAACCGTCTATATGTTTGCAGCCCAAACAAACGGATTTTTAAATCTGCTTGATCAATTTGCCCATTTTTTCATCGACCCCCTTTTCAACCCTGCGAACATCGCAAGAGAGATGCATGCGGTTGACCAAGAGTTTGCCAAAAATGTCGAAAATGATGATTGGCGCGAATACATGGTTTTTAAAGAAACAGGCAATAGCAACCATCCTAACCGCCTTTTTTCTACCGGGAACTCCGAAACATTGGGAAAAATCCCCCAAAGCGCGCTTAAAAAATGGCATGACCAGTACTATAGCGCAAATAAAATGCACCTCGTCGTCTACTCATCGCTCCCGCTAGAGACGCTTAAAGATACCGTGGTTCAAACGTTCGATCAGGTTCCTGACAATTCTCAAGAGCCAACAGACACAAGTGCAAATTTAAGCTCAGCTGCGCAATTAGGCCACATCACCTACATTAAGCCGATTAAAAATAAGCAGACGCTCACTTTAAGCTGGGAGCTCCCACATGACCTCTCTGTCGACCCAACAAAATCGGCAGACATTGTAGCTTACGCACTGCGAAGAGGGCAAAAATATAGCCTTTACGAAAATCTAAAGGCAGATCAGCTCATCGACACGATGAGCGTTCGCGTTGATGAATTGGGAGGACCTGAGCACCGGTTTTTCCAGATCACACTTGAGCTTACAGAAAAAGGGATTCAAGAATATAACACAGTCATTTTACGCTGCTTTTCTGCGATTGCTGGAATCCGATCAACTGGAGTTCCCGCTTACATCTATCAAGAAAAAAACACGATGGCGCAACTCAACTACCAGTATCAAGAAAGACAAAATCCATTTGATTACATCATGAAGCTTGGTGATAGCGTTGCAGAAGAGGACTTAAGTACCTACCCGAGAAACTCCCTTCTTGCTACTCAATATGATCCGAAAAAAATTGAAGAGACAGCTCAATTCCTCACTCCCAAAAATTGCGCGATCTCTCTTTTAGCATCCCCATCAATTACCAAAGTTGTCCCAAATCAAAAAGAGAGATGGCTTGGTGCTGAATATGCGATTAAACCTGTGTCTAAAAAATGGATGGCTTTATGGGAAAAAGCAAAACCTAACGATCAGATCAAAATTCCAGGACCAAACCCATTTATTCCAGATACAATCGCAATTGCACCGAGCGCAAATAGCGTTCCAATCATGATCGCAAACAGTGATCTAGGAAAGGCCTATTATGTCCGCTCACCTGAATTTGGTGTCCCCGACTCGATCTATAAAGTCCATATCCTCTCCCCAGAGCTGACTCCAACTGCTCGCAGCGCAGTGTTGGCATCTTTGTATATCGACCACATCACAGACGTTTTATACCCAACTCTTGCAGAAGCAAATGCAGCAGGGCTTTCCTGTGCTTTTGACTATACAAGATCGGCAATCAACCTGACAGTTGCAGGCTATAGCGAAAAAGCGCCCCTACTTCTTCAAGAAATCACAAAACAAATGCCGCTGAATCCTCCGACAAAAGAGCAGTTTCAAGTTTACGTCGATCGTCACGAAAAAGCGTACCTTAACAGCTCAAAAGATCTTGCAGCGCGCCAAGCAAAAGAACTTTTAGATGCAATTGTTAACCAAGACAAAACAACGAAAAAAGATAAGCTAGCGGCGCTTAAAACAATCGATTACGATGAGTTTCTCACATTCTACAAAAAGCTGTTTGAAAAGACCTATACTGAGGCCCTTTTTGCGGGAAATCTCACTTTAAAAACAGCTGAATCAGCATGGCTCGATATCCTTCATTCGTTGGGTCACTCACCCTACCCAGTTGAAGAACACTCCCAAACAAAAATCGTGCAACTCTCAAATGCTTCCGGCCCCTACGAGATTACACAGTTCACGAATGTTCAAGGAAATGCCGCCCTTCTCCTCATCGATGAAGGGACATTCACCTACCCGAAAAGGGCTACCCAAGAGATCCTTTCTGCCGCAATGAAAGAGGCCTTCTTTAACGAACTTAGGACAAAGCAAAAAACAGGCTACATCGCACAAAGCGACGCCTCTGAAATTGAAGAGCACCTCTTCCAATATTTCATCGTCCAATCAAATTCGCATCAACCTACCGATCTTCTTTATCGCTTTGAGCAGTTCATTGAAGAATATAACGATAATCTCACTCAAAACATCCCAGAGAGCCGTTTTGAAACGCTAAAAGCAAGCCAGATCGCCTCTCTTAAAACACGTTTCCGTAATCTTGCTGCTAAAACAGCGCTATGGGATAGACTCGCCTTTGAAAGAGATGCTGACTTTAGCTTTGTGGAAAGTAGAATCCAATCACTAGAAGAGCTCTCCTACCAAGATTTTCAAAAGATCTCACACACGTTTTTAGGAAGAGATAACCGAAGAAGACTTGCCGTTTTATTTTCTGGGAAGCTAGCAAATCCTTTTGCCTATAAAGAGCTTAAAGTTTCAGAGATGAATGAAGTTGCAACCTATACAGCGAGACAAGAGAAAAAGCCCCTACAAGAAAGCGCATCCGCACTTAATTAGGATATTCGGCGCCTTCGCGCCCCTATTTTTCTCTCAAGTTATAGTGGTTTAAAATTCATTTGGCATTTTTTTCTCTTCGTATTCGGCAAAAGAGTCTTCGATTTTCCGGTAATGAAGAATGTAGCCTGTTTTTGCAGCATTCACCATTTTTTTAGGTGTAGAGAGCTTGATCTTTCCTCCATCTTCTATGTCATTGCATGAATAGACTTCTTCCACCTGATTTTCCACACTAGCTACATAATGCCCTGGAAGGTAATTGATAACGCCTGCAAGCTTATAGCAAGCTCCCTTCCGATCTTTAAAAAGATGGTCTGTAAGCTGAAGAACTTCATTTGCTTCCAAGGGATTTGATAAATAATTTCCTTCATAATCAAAGCGCTTCATATTGATCACTAAAAGCTTTGGTGCTCTATCAAATTTCATAGAATCATTGATCACAGTAAACTGTTCTCGCTTTTCAGTCTGTAGCGCATAAAAATTAGCCTTATAATTTTCAGGCACATCAAACTGGCTCTTCAATAAACTTTGAAGCGACCCGTTTTCAGGTAGACTTAATTCAAAATGTCCCCAATTTTTCTCTGCTTTCTCATTGACAGCACCTGTTTGAGAATTTCCCACGTCAGGGTGAAGTGAAAATTGGGCGCTTTGTACAAACCGAGTTTTATACAAAGTTCTATTGATCTTTGAATCGGTAAAAATTGCATCAGTTAAAGTAATAAACGCCTCGTATACATCTGCTGGCCCTGCGTCATCTTTTGAAAAGCTTTCGGGCTTCAACCGATGCAATGTGGCTCGCATTGAATGCATCTGTGCTTTTGTAACTCCCCCATTCTCTTTTGCAGAAACAATCAATTTATAAGTCTCTAAAAGGGAGAGAAGCTCTTTTGATGATTCATTAAAAGGACAACCATCCTCTTCTAAAACCTGTAAATTTTGACAAAGAATTAAAAGATCACTTTTTGAAAGTGAATCTTTCCCCATAAGATCGACAATACTTAAAATGATCCCTAGTTGATCATCACCAACAGCGTTTTCCTGAAATAAAGAATTTCTATTAAGCAGCCTTGAAATCGCGGTGGTTAGCTCTTTTAATATGACAGGATCGTTCATGATAATCTGCAATGTACTCGCGATAAAACAGCTGTTTCGAGCGTGTTCAAGCTGTGGAGGAACATCGAATGTGTTTAGCTTGGTTGTTGCATCTAATCTGAGAAGGACGCTCTTTT
The DNA here is from genome assembly GCA_002773795.1 of Chlamydiae bacterium CG10_big_fil_rev_8_21_14_0_10_42_34. Lineage (GTDB taxonomy): Bacteria > Chlamydiota > Chlamydiia > Chlamydiales > SM23-39 > REEB52. Next base: position 77,556 of record PFAD01000020.1, read on the forward strand.
CAGGCTGAATAGGCTCTATAATCTGGTTTTTAGATATTGCCTGTTTGATTGGTTGGACAAGCCTTATTCTCGCTGCCAGGTATCCACCAATTGAGAGTATAGCCACAGGTATGCTCGCAAGGTAACAATTTGCAGCAACACCTGCAGCAATAATTGAGCCTTCGACCAGCTTAGGGCTTAAATTGCGAAAGCAAGATGTAATTGTCTGACATATCCCAGTTTTCATAAAATAATTCCAAATTTAACTAATTATAACACATAATTATAAATAGTTATATAATAGAAATTATTTTAAAATACGGACAATAAACTTCTGCTCCCCACCTTGGTGGCTTATTCTTTATTGGGATAGCTTCATATTGTGATAGACGGCATCGACATCATCTAGGTTCTCGAGCCACTCTATCAAGGCAATATTCGAATCTGCATCCGTGTCATTGACCTCGACCCAGACCTTTGGAACCATGGCAAGCTCGGCCTCTTCACACTTGATCCCCGCTTTTTCAAGGGCATCTTTGACTGTAATAAAGCTCTCGACAGGGGTAGTAATGATGTAAAACTCATCTTCAGAAGTAAAGTCATCCGCCCCATTTTCAGTCACTAAAAGGAAAAGGTCATCTTCTGTGGCCAAAGATTTTTCAACCTTTAAAAGCCCCTTACGATCAAAATTGTAGGCGACAGCACCAGGGGTGGCAACGGTTCCACCACACTTATTGGTTGCAATGCGGATGTCCGATGAGATCCGATTTTTATTATCGGTCATGATATCGGCAATGATCCCCACTCCACCATAGCCGTATAGTTCGTAGCTCATCGAAATGAAATCGGCAGTATCTGAACTTGCGGCCTTTTTAATATTTCTTTCGACATTATCATTGGGGACATTTGCATCTTTGGCTTTTTGGATCGCAGCGCGCAACTTCGTATTGGTTTTAATATCCGCGCCACCTTGCTTAACCGCACTGATGATCTCTTTAATGATTCGGGAAAAGATCTTTCCCTTTTTCCTGTCCGATCGCTCTTTGCGGTGCTTAATATTGGCCCACTTACTATGGCCTGCCATGAGATTTCCTTTTCTTAAAAAATGTTAAACTCTTTTTTTCCCACTCTTTCGCCTCTTCAAATTGGGGGAACTCCTTTTCCCTTCGCCGAAACTCGGCAGTATGGATCAAGCAGCGCCCTGTTGCATCCATTTTTGTAGGGCAAACAGCATGGAGCATCTCATGATAAACGATGAACTTAAGAAAATAAAGAGGGACTTGGTCCGTATCTAAGATTGAGTTGATCCGAATCTGACGCCGATGTTTATCAAAGGTGCCAAAAGTGATCGATCGAAAGCTCCCCTGCCTACTTCGATTCGACCATCCAATTGAGACTTTAGTCACGGGGAGTATCTCTTGAACCTGATTAAAAATTTCTTGAAGGTTGTAGACTTTCCCAACCGGGTTTAGAGGATCTGCTTCTACAGTTGTTTGAGAAAAGTGCAGATGCGCCATCTGTTTAATCACAATACGTGCGCTATCATCTCGATTCATTGCGTAGCGAATCAATGCTTCAAGAACTGGAGTTGGGGCATTAAAAAACAGACGATGGAGCCGTAAAAACAGTTTGCCGCGCTCCTTTTTAACAGAGAGATAAGTGGTCTTATTTTCATGCCAAATAACAGATACGGGCATAGACGTAAGCTTTTGCAAGCGCTCTTGCATCAAAGGACCTTTTGCATCAAAATCTTATCGACGTACTTGTCCTTATCTTTCATAAAGTGCTTATGAACTCCATATTTTTCAAAACCAAGCCTTTCATAAAGGTGAATTGCAGGATTGCCTTCATAAACTTCTAAATGGATAAACTCGAGTTTAAAGCGCTCTTTTGCCAAAGCCATAAGATCTTTCATTAACTTTGTCCCTATGCCTTTCCCTCGCATTTTCTCATCGACAATAATTGCAAAAAGACATTGGTGGGCTAATTTTTTGTAGGGCTGTAAGTAAAGATTTGCAATTCCACAAGGGACTCCATCCCAAAGAGCCGTTAACACTGCATGTTGACTTGAGTAGCTGACCCAAATTCGAGCCGCATCTTCAATCTCTCTTAAATCATGCAAGGGAAAGCCATCGAGAACCCCTGGCTGCAATAGCCACTCAATTAAGTATTTTTGATCACTTTCCTTACCAAATCGGATCGTTAAATGCTCATCCATTAAAAGAGTGCTCCAATAACAACCTCGCGTGGCCTATTCCATCGATTTTAACAAAATTTTCCTGCCGAACAAATTGGACAAATCCTTCCTTTAACAAAAGAGGCAATAAATCACTGGGTTCGTAGATTTCAACGTGGACACTTTCTAAACGAAAACGAGTTTTGGCCAAATGAAGTAAGTTTTTCAGCATCGATGTGCCAATCCCTTTCCCCCTCATTGCCGGATCCACCATCAGGTAAAATGAGCAGTGGTGAGCTACTTTGCGATAGGGCATTAAAAAAAGGGTCCCTATTGCACAAGGCACATCATTGATCATCCCAGTTAGACTCGCTTTATACTTGCCAAATCCGATCCAGTTTTTGAGCGCATCACTTTTTTCGTCATTAGTGAAAGGGTAATCGTTACATGCGGATGGATCTTCAAACCATTTTTGCAAATAGGAAAGATCTTCTGGCAAAGTGTAACGAATATCAAAACCTTCTAGTGAGTTCACCCAAACTCCTTCAAATACGCATTGACAAAGTCATCAATTTCTCCATCCATTACAGCATTGATATTCCCCACTTCATATTTCGTGCGGGTGTCTTTAACAAGTGTATACGGTTGGAAAACATAATTGCGAATTTGACTCCCCCATGCAATCTCTTTTTTCTCACCGCCGATCGACGCTAGCCTTTGTTGCCTCTCATTGTATTCTTTTTCGTAAAGCTTAGAGCGAAGCATATTCATACACGTCTCGCGGTTCTGAATTTGACTCCTTTGGCTTTGACACGAGACGACGATATTGGTTGGAATATGAGTCATCCGAACGGCAGAGTCGGTCTTATTTACGTGCTGACCTCCAGCACCTGATGCGCGGAAAGTATCGACCCGAATATCTTCCGGTCTCACCTCGACTTGTACGTCGTCAATAATTGGGGTGATATCAACAGATACAAAACTCGTATGCCGCTTCGCATTTGAATCAAAGGGGGAAATTCGAACGAGTCGATGAACCCCTTTTTCCGACTTACAATATCCATACGCAAATGGACCGGTAAAGCGAAACGTCATGCTCTTAATGCCGGCAACGTCGCCCTCTTGTCTGTCGATTACCTCAACTGTCCAGCCTCGCTTTGTCGCCCATCTTTGGTACATTCTTGATAACATAGCGGCCCAATCACACGATTCCGTCCCACCTGCTCCCGCATTGATTTCTAAATAGCAATCTTTGTTATCGAGCTCACCAGATAGCATCTTGCGCACTTCGAGATCGGCTAGTTTTTTTTCGATGTCTGTTAAGGATTCGGTTAATTCATGGACAAGTTCTGAGTCACCTAGCTCGATCGCTTCAGGAAGAAGCTCAACTACATCTTGGAAACGGGAATTGATATCTTGGAAAGGAACCGTCCAAAGCTTTAATTGATTACAAGCTTCGATGACTTTTTGCGCTGCATCTTGATCATCCCAAAATTCGGAAGCCGCCATCTGCTCTTCCAACTTTTTGACCTCTTTCTCTTTTTCCCTTAGGTCAAAGATACCTCGACATTGCGGTTAACCGCTCTTCGATTTTTTTCAACTTTTCTTGCGTTTCAAAATTCATAACGGACCCTTTGCTTAATCTAAATCTAATTTTTGCGCAAACGAATGTAAAAGTCAAAGACTCAAGAAATTTCTTACTCCTTAAACCTCAATGATAAGGCGACTTACGTTTGCTTTTTCTTTACATTTATCTAACGAACTATATAATTTTTCGATCTCAGTAAACATAAATTGAGGCCGTAATCCTCAAGCACCCTATAACAAAAACCCATTAAGGAGGTTTCTAATGGCAGTCCAAGCACCCGCAGTAAATCTTATGCAAAGAGCTAGCGAAGTAACAACTAACAGCATTAACTGGCTTTCAACAAAAGCAAGTTCTGCAGCAACAGACGCAGGCAATCTCGTACAAAGAGTGATCTCTGCTGTTCAGCCTTTCTTCGCAGAAGCAGTCGCTAAAACAAGCGCGTTCTTAAGCGGTGTTAAAGATCTAGCAGTATCTAGCTTCAGCTCTGCGAGACGCTCAATTGCAGCACTTCCTCTCCCTGCTAAAGTTGGAGTAGCTGTTGCTTTGGCGGCTAGCGCAATTTACTACAATAGAGCAGCACTTTCAGCATATTTACCTAACTGCCCTTGCTCAACAAAAGAATAACAGTATTTGTAGGGGGCTGAATGGCCCCCTATATTTCCATCACCTGACCGTCTTCAACAACATAAGTATAACTCCCCTTTAGGTGGACATTTCTCGCAATAAATGTGCTTTGCCCCTTTAGGATAATTTGGACCGTTTCATTACGCTTTACATTTGTTTTCCAAAATGGTTTGGAAGAAGACCAATCGACTCCCGCATTTTCAATGCGTACGTTTTCTAAAATGCATTTCCCAACTTTTTGCGAGTACTGAAGGACCCCTTGATTGTCTCTGCGTCCCATCACTTGCTCTGCTTTAATTTGTAAGCTCCCCTTTAGGACAAGCTTTGAGATCTTTAAATCTGCAATTTCCAACAACAGCTCAGAGCCTTGATGAAGCGTTCCTTCAATGAGTTTTTCACGAATCTTCGAATATAGGGGCCCTAAAGAGGGGTGATAGAGAAGAAGAAACTCTGGCCCTTTTTCCATGTACTCTTCAAGAGTTCTTTGAGGTGGCAATTGAAAACCACAAGCTAATAACAGCTCGCGATGGGCAAATAAAAGATCGTAAAAGCAATTTTCAGGCGTTTCTTGTAAAGCGCCCCCTTCTACATACGCTTTTTTCGCAGTAGAGATGGTCTTGTGTCTTAAGTTATACGTTACATAGGTGCGCTCTGTTTTTAACTGAGCTCCCTTTTTTTCAACAAAGACATCGGCAATATTTTGCATCGTCGATTCAAGACGCGCCATCGGCATCTGTTTTTTCTCTCCTGAATCGGTTCGATAGGTGCCATTTTTCAAATTCAGGAGAAGACCTGGAAACGGACAGGTATCAATTGCTTCTGACACTGCATCTAAGTCGGCGAAAAGGATATTTGTATTTGAAGAAAAGCGCGAATAGGGCTCCCCTTCAACTAAGGGAAGATCTTTAATTCCAAATTTTTTAAAGTCGCAATACTCGATATTGGTTAAGACAATTTGGTCCTCTTTTTCGACTAAAACATTGACCCCTTCGGCAGCTTTTAACAAACGGGGGCATGATGCAAACCCAAATTTCATCTCCCCTTTACAACCCATTCCGCTAAAAGCTAAAAGTCCATAATCCAGTCCCGCAATGGGATTATTGATCTGACGAATGAGAGCTTTTGTTCTCCCTAATCCTTTCAGCCAAGAAAAAATTCCTTCATCTCTTGCTAGTTTCCAAATAGCACCATGGCCACCTGGTTTAAAAACAGGACTCAAGGGGCCAGCTATACACCAATCTCCATTTTCACCCACAGCAGGAACGAGTGGTTGGGTAAAAAATCGGATTGAATCGGGGGGCCTTCCAAAATAGTTTGCATTTTCGCAAATCTGCTGGATGTGGGCATGATTATTCTTCTCGTAAGAGGTCATGATTGCAATGGGAGTAATTAGCTGAACCCCATATTTTTGAAAGTACAAGTACTCTCTTGCTTGAAGATCGCGAATCAAATGTTCTAAAAGGGTGATTTTTGCAAAAGCTAATTTGGCAGCAGGAAGTTCTTGGCCAGACCCCTCTTCCACCAAGTGAAGACGATCAGCAGCGCCCCCCAAAGGATAAATTTCGGCCATTTGATCTAACGTATCAATTCCCCACTCAACAGATTGCGTTACATCTGGGGACTCTTTAGTCATATCCACAAAAGATGGGGCGTGATAGTTCACATTGGACTCCCCTACACTGCTTCCCCTTAGAAGCTGCAAAACTTTAGCCTGATAGCCAGTGATCCCACCAATTTCGCGATAAAAATGGTCGATTGCAACAAGCTTTTCGAGCAATGACGAGAGTTTTTCTACATTTAGATTTTCCTCATTCACCCCTGAAAAAAGGCGTTTTGCCTGTCCTATTGCAACGATTTGCTTAAAGGCGATCTCATACTTTGGACCTAGTTCCGATAGCAGCACCGGAAGATATGGGTGCACTTTAAAGAACTCACCTACAGAGTTTAGGGAGTCTAAAATAGCGTGTTGATCATCCGTTGTAGAGCTTACTGCGAGCTGATTACTTAAGTTCCTGAGCATACGTTGCGAATTTTCCAGGATGAATATAAAAAAAACAAGCGCAACTTTTAAGATGGCGAAAAATGGTGCATCCGATAGAATGACAATCCTTATGCCGCTAGAGTAATAGCGGACAAAACGAAATTTTTGTGCGATGTAGAGTTTTTTAGCCGATTTATTTTGACTATTAAACCCGATCACAGCTAAAAGATTTCCTTTGAGGACATACTCAAAGTTAAATGAAATCGAGCCTTTTCAAAGGAGAATGAAAACATGGCAACGAAGCAAACAAATTCAAAGTTTATGCAGCCAATGAAGCCGAGCAAAGACCTTGCCGCTGTAGTTGGTGAAGGACCAATGCCACGTACTGAAGTGACAAAAAAACTTTGGGCGTACATCAAGAAAAACGAATTGCAAGACCAAAAAAACAGAAGAAACATCAATGCTGACGAAAAACTCAGCAAGATCTTTGGCGGCAAAAAATCTGTTAACATGTTTGAAATGACAAAGCTCGTCAACAAGCATCTTTCATAATTTCTTTCCTCCCGGGCCCAAATGCGTTTTTGGGCCCACTTACCCTTGATTTTGCCCCCATATTTCTATAAAATGCCTCTATGGCATCAGTGATATTACTCGCAGGCGGCAAAGGGACCCGTTTTAAAAGCCCTACCCCTAAGCAATTCCTCCCCCTTAAAGAAAAAATTATTGCTCTTTACAGCTTTGATCTTTTCAAATCCTCTCCACAAATCGATGAGATTATTGTTGTCTGTGACCTTCCCTACCAACATTTTTTTTCAGGCCCAGCTATTTTTGCACCTCCTGGAGCAACCCGACAGCTTTCCGTTTTTTCAGGGCTTTTAAAAAGTAGATCCGAGATGATCTTGGTCCACGATAGCGCACGCCCCCTTTTCGAAATGCAGTATCTCCCCCCCCTGCTTGAAGCGGCCGAACGAACTGGAGCCGCCGCCTTAGGAACGGCTGTCACCAGTACAATCAAACACGTATCCTCTAACCATATCGTAGAAAAAACACTCGATCGCACCCATCTTTGGGAGATCCAAACGCCACAAGCCATTAAACGGGATCTTTTTTTCAAAGCATTTGAGCATATGCATGCACACAATCTCGAAGCAACCGACGATATTTCTATGATAGAAATGCTCAATCTCCCCTCAGAAATTGTCCCTTGCACCCCTCGAAATCTCAAGATCACAACGCCATTCGATCTCATCTTGGCCGAAACTCTTCTCTCAAAGGATCTATGCGCTACAAATTAATCATCTCCTACGACGGGACAAACTATTCGGGTTGGCAAGTACAAAAAAACGCCCCATCGATCCAATCATTGATCCAAAATGCGCTCCAAACAGTCTTGAGACATCCTCTCAATCTTACAGGCTCAGGGAGAACTGATGCTGGGGTTCATGCAAAAGGACAAACAGCCCACTTTGATACCGACATCCATTTCGAACCTTATCGCTTACGGGGCTCTTTGAATTCGCTTCTCCCTGCAGATATCCGAATTGTGGACATTCTCCCGGTTGCTGCAGACTTTCACGCCCGCTATAGCGCATCTGGCAAAGTATATCACTACCACCTTCACCTCGATCCGATCTCAGACCCCTTCACTAAACTCTACTGCCATCAGGTCTTCGGCTCATTTGATTTAGAAAAACTTAAAAAGGGAGCTGGTTACTTTATTGGCACGCATGATTTCATCTCTTTTGCAAATGTGAAAGATGAGCCACAAAAGGACACCACCCGAACAATTAAGCGACTCGATATCATTGAGCAAAAAGGGGGCGTTCGCCTCGAATTTGAAGGCAATGGTTTCCTTTATAAAATGGTCCGAAATATTACAGGACTCCTACTGGATATCGGAGCTGGCAGAGTGCAAATAGAAGAGATTCCCCAAATTTTTGAAGCGCGCGACAGACGAAAAGCAGGAACGGCCGCTCCTGCGCAAGGCCTCTTTCTCTACGAAGTTAAGTACTAAATGAGACGATTTGAAGGGATCTTTTCAAACGTCTCAAAGTGAGCCGCTGCCCCATCTATTGCCATACTTAAAAGTGGATGATGAGCAGGACAGACCAAGATAGGAAGAGCTGGTGTCTGTTTTAGAGCTTGAAGACCACGTACACTATCTTCAAAGCCAATGATCCGATCGCCCCTTTTCCCATACATAGCAATGGCCTTTAAATAGCACTCTGGATTTGGCTTCGGCTTTTCGTAATCTTCGCGAGTAATCCAGTTTTGCAGAGTTTCTAAAACAGGAATGTGGGCCCGAATGAGCCGTGTATGAATGATCGAAGAGTTTGTGACGACACACCTTCTAATTTTAGCATCCTCTAGCGCCAGTAAGAGTTTGTCTACACCGGGCATCAATTCTACCTTTCCAAAGCTCAATAGTGAGGAAAACTCCTCTTTTTTCTCTGTATAGATACGCTCCCAGTTGGGATCTAAATCTGGAATATTTGCATACAGAGCCTCGCGCCACGCTGTCGAGTTAAAGTGGGCAAGTTCAAAAAAATTGGCAAAACTTAAGTCCAGCGCATGGCCACGCGCAGCTAATACATTTACATAGGCTTGATAGTGAAGATGCTCGGTGTTGACTAAAAGCCCATCGAAGTCAAAGAGAAACAACTGAAAATCGTGAATCCATTTCATAGGCAATATCGTAAATCATTGTATTAAAAATCACAAAATATATAGTGAGGAAATGGATCAAAAAAAGAGCCCTATCAACTATATCTACTTCCTTGGCCTATTTGGATTTTTGATTTTACTCATGACGAGTAGTATTTTCACAAAAGAAAACCTAGGGGGATCTCAGGTTTTCTTTCTCCTCTATGCTGCAGGACAAATCCTTTTAGAAGTGACCCTCTTTATTTTCATAAGCCTTGTGATTCGCAAATACTTGAACACCTTCTGTTACGCCACTTTTATTGGAATCACTTTTTTTGCCCTTCTCATTCACACTTTTGATTTTTTGATGGACCGCATTCTCGATCTTTCTGCTTTTGAGGCTCTAAGAATCTTTGTTTTCGCCGAAAATTTGGAAAATTTCATTTATCTACTCGATGCATCGGGCATCCCACTTTGGGGATGGTTCGTTGTTTTTGGTCTCATTGGATCTGTCCCTTTCATAGGCTATCTTCTTTATAAAGCGACAAACCAAATTTGTCTAAAAAAACCGCTTCATATTCGCCATACCCACTTGTTGCAGGTATTTATTTGCGTACCTGTTGCACTGCTTCTTTGGGATTTTTCTGCCTCAAAGATCGTTCATCCCGATGGATATACAGCGTTCATTCAGTCACTACCTTGGAAATTCACCTTTATGCAGCCCCAAAACGTCATCATCTCTCTTCCTGGATCGATGCGCCCCCCCCAAGATGAAAAAGCCATTGCAAAAGCAATTCAACAAGACCAAACAGTTCTAAACAAAAAGCCCAACATCTATCTTTTTGTGGTTGAAAGCTTAAGAGAAGATGCGATCACCGAAGAGATCGCACCCAATTTACACACATTCAAAAACGAAAACATCCACTTTGATACCGCTTTATCAAACGGCAACGCCACCCATATCTCTTGGTTTTCAATCTTCCACTCTCAATACCCCTATCACTGGGAAAACTTCCAAAAAAATTGGAAGATGGGAAGCCCCGCGCTTGCTTTACTGAAGAAATGGGGGTACCAAATCCATCTTTATAGCTCAGCGCAACTTGGCTACTACGGAATGGAAAGGCTCATGTTTGGCAATGAGTTGCAGCTTCTCGATACGCGCCATACATTCCACCATGCAGCACCGCTAAATGCCGCAGACTCCGATGCACAAACGCTAGTTAAACTGCAAAAAGAGCTCCGAGAAAATTCAGATTACGCACAAGGACAAGTCTTTATTATTTTTTGGGACTGTACCCACTTTGACTATAGCTGGCCAAAGAAATGGGCCCCAAAATTCACCCCATTTGCCCAAGAATCTGCCTACTTTAAAGCGTTCCAGTCAAAAAAAACGATCCAACAGATCAAAAATCGCTACCATAACGCCGTCAACTATATGGACTCTCTTTTTGGCAAATTCTTAAACAATCTTCCCAATAAAGATGAAGCGATTGTCCTTTTCACCGGAGACCATGGAGAGGAGTTTTTTGAGCACGGCCACCTCTTCCATAACTCACATTTGACTAAAGAGCAAACGAACGTTCCCCTTTACCTTAAACTCAATCGATCGATCCCAAAGCAAGCCCTTGCATCGCAAATGGATCTCTTCCCAACCTTGATTGAGCATCTATCAAATCATCCTGCCCCTTTTTTAGAGGGGAATTCACTCATTCAAAAAACAAAAAACCCATTTGTAGTGACAGCGAGATTCAACGCAGGTCAAACCCCTTATGAATTTTCAATCCATAGTGAAAAAAACAAATTGATTGCCCAATTTATGAATCGAAAAAGCATTACAGAGTCCACAGAGCTTCAAATCCGCTCGCTAAGGACACTCAATGACGAGTTTATTTCAGAGTTTGAAGATTCTGCTGATGCATGGGTCCAAAAAGAATTTGGACCCGCCTTAAATGACCTATTTCCACAAAGAAATCCCAACTAAATAAATTGACGCTTTGGTGCTATAGAGGCTGTCACCGCAAAGTGATCAGTCAAAAGCTGGTTTCCTCGACGAACCGGTTTAACTTGCAGACTTGTTATCTTAAATCCTGTTGCTTTGTGAAAAAGTAGTCCATCGATCTTCTCATCGCAATCAGTACATGCAGCCCCACCCGGTTTTCTACTTTTACCTCGTAGGATGTGCTTTCCTTCATCACTACAAGTTGTTCTTCCTTCAAGTGCATTCCCAATCGTTTCTAAAAATCCTGACTCGATTCTACAAACTGAAGATGTATCGAAATTAAGATCTCCAAACGCCGCCGCATTCCTATGAGGGTTATTTATAAGAGGGATAACATGATTTTTTAGCTGTCGGTTTCGTGCCGCTTGGTTATTTTCACCTTCTCCATAATTTAAGTGCACATTCACAAGTCTTAAGTCTGCTTCATTAACACGCACCGTAAAGGTTAGGGCGCCTTGATTTGATCCCTTCGCAAGACCTGCTCTATCTTCACTCGGATATGGGACAAAATCGATCTCTCTTAACGGGATCTTCGAGGCCACAAAAAGCCCTGAATTGTTTCTAATTGGATCATTTGATCCTAAATCTCTTAAGAAATAGTGAAATCCTTTTTCTTTTAAGGATTGAATCATCTCAGTTTGGGCACCTAAATCCTCAAATTCTTGCCCCAAAAATACATCTGGGTTTTTACCTGCAATTACCCTTGCTAACGCCTCAACGCGGCTTGCACAATCTGCGATTGGTTTAGTATGAACCTCTACCCCACCTGTTAAAGGAGACCAGGGGTGTTGCAAACAGGCATTTAAGGACATCACATCGATAAACTTTCCCCTCGGTTTTTCTTTCCCGTTTCCTTCTTCAACGAGCTCAAATCTCCCAGAACCCATGCAAGCGGACAAACAATATAAAGTTGTTGCAGGGATCAGCATAAGGGCCGCGAGTGGAATAGAAAAAAGGGCAGATACCGCACACTTGACCCGCTCAACAACTTCTGCCCAATAGGCTTCTTTCCGATGGGGCATAGCACGAGTATAGCGCTCGACGGCTCGAACAGACTCTCGGGCAAAGGAATTTGCCTTATGGGCACTTAGACTTAAAAATCTCTGGGCGGGGTTTACAAAAAGGTGTCTATTTTCTTGAGGAGATGGAATGTATTGAGGGAATTGAGCTGACATAGAGTTTCCTTGGGTCCATTTTTAAAAATTTTGGAAAGATTAATCCAAGATTTTTTTAATAACAAGTGACAAGAAGGAAAACCTCCTTACTTTTGCACTTGAAGCTGCTGAAGTAGTTCAGCAATCTGATCGAGGCCAACTTTCCGATCCAGTTCTTGTCCAGATGGATCAAGCAAGACAACTGTCGGCATTGCCCTCACATTGTAGCTACCACTTAGATCAGCGAATGTATCGACATTTACTTTAAGAAATTTAACTTTCCCTGCAAGCACACCCGCAGATGTATCGATCATTGGAGAAACACGTTTACAAGGACCGCACCATGTAGCATAAAAGTCGACAAACACGGGGATATCGCTATTTGCAAGCTCGTTTTGAAACTGCTCTAATGAAACGATCTCAATCACTTCATGAGCCACATCTTTAGTTTGGACCTTTTTCACAACCGTTTGTTTAGCTAGATGATTGACTCTGTCTGAAAGGTACTGTTGAGCCTGCAATGCTGCTTTTGCTCCATCGCCTGCAGCAGACACTGCCTGTTTATACACAGGATCGACGATATCACCAATTGCATAGATTCCGCTTAATGAAGTCTGCTGATCCTTTTGAAGGGCAATATAGCCTCTCTCATCGAGCTTGAGTACATTTTCAAAAAGTTTAGTGTTAGGCGTTGAACCAATTGCGAGGAAAACTCCATCAAGATCGACTGTTTTTCCACTAGATGTTGTAACACCTGTTACATTTTGCCCATTGCCCCTTACCTCTTGAACAACGGTATTGTAATGGAAAGTGATATTGCTTTTCTCTTTAAGCGCGCTTAAACGGGTCTCTTCAGAGCCTTTCAATGCACCTTTCCGAACAAATACATGCACTTGCTTTGCAATATTAGAAAGGTAAAGAGCTTCCAAAACAGCCGAGTCTCCGCCGCCCACTACACCAACCACTTTATCTTTATACAAAGAGCCATCACAAATGGCACAATTAGTAACCCCTTTGCCCCAATAAGCCTGCTCGCCAGCAATGCCTAAAAAGTTTGGCTTTGTTCCCATGGCGATGATGAGGCTTTCTGTCTGAATCTCGTGGGTTTTTCCACTGCCATCAAGCGCGCGTGTTGTAATCGTGTAGGGCCTTTGGGAAAAATTAACTGCAATGACCTCTTCGCTTAAAAATCTGGCGCCATTTGCCTCGGCCTGCTCTCTCATTTTATCGGTAAGTTGAGCACCTTGAATCTCAAGAACACCTGGCCAGTTTTGTACGCTATGTGATTGCGTTAAAAGCCCACCTGGAGTTGGCCCTTCGATCACCAAAGGATTCAGCCCCGCTCGCCCTAAATATAGGGCTGATGTGAGAGAACCTACCCCGCCCCCTAAAATAACTACAGGCTCGGGAGGCTTAATTTCTTCTGCATTTAACGACATACCTGGAAGAGCAAAAGCAAACAAAAATGATTTGATAATATTTTTCACATAGCACCAATGTTAAGTTCTTATTAAACACCCATTTATAGTTATTGTCAAGTTTGCTAATCTAAAGAAATATGAACCCAAATCACCCCCATAAAAGAGAAATAAACTATCTATATTTTGGTTTTTTCCTATTTACCCTTAGCCTTTTAAGTATTTTCCATTACAAAGGGCAACCCCTCACCGCAATCCCCCTTTTTTTCCTCCTTTATGCGATCGTTCAGGCTCTGTTGGAGGTGTGTGTTTTTGTACTGATTACTTATATTTTAAGTCGCTGGGCACCCAGATGGTCTCAATTTTTATTTATTAGTGTCTCGTTTGTTTTTTTACTTTTACACTACACAAATTTTACGATGGTCCGTCTGCTGGACACATCTATTTCTTATCTATTTAAATTTTTCTTCTACTCTGGAATAGATCACTTCATCGCAGGATTTCAGGCAATGAATCTAAACTGGAAAATGATCTTCATTAGTTTTGGAACCTTTCTTGCCATCCCACTCGTTGGCCTTGGATTTCATTGGCTAACCTCTTTGGTCATAAAGAAAAAACCCCTCCCTCTCTCTTTGACTCAAATTACCATCGCCATCTCGGTGATTGGATCATCGCTTCTAATTCTCGATATTTTAATCCATCCCCACTTAAGTGGGAAAGAGTACGAAAAGTACACAAAGACACTCCCCCTTGGAACCACTTTTTTATCGCCCAATCCTAAATATATCCATCTTGAAAAACCTCTTGCAAAACACAGAGATGAAAAACAGCTCTTACAGCAATTACCTAAAGCCACATTAGCACATCGTCCTAACATCTATTTCTTTGTCATCGAGACGCTTCGCAAAGACTTTCTATATGCAGCCCCAAACCTTACAAAATTTGGCAAAGACCATATCCAATTTCAAAGCTCATTTGCCAATGCAAACTGCACCCATCTTTCGTGGTTTGCCCTTTTCCACAGCAACCTCCCCTTTTACTGGACTGCTGTAAGAGATGAGTGGACAAAAGGGGCTATTCCCCTTCAAATCTTGAAAAATCTTGGGTACAAAATCCACGTCTACTCATCTGCAGATCTTCGCTATTTTGGAATGGACAAACTCCTCTTTGGGGACAAAAGAGAACTTGCAGACAAAATTGAAGAATATACGTTTGATCGTGAGATTAAGCCCTGTGATAGAGACGCGCTCGCATTCAAATCATTGCAAGAGCAAGATGCAAGTGAAGGGCAGGCCTATCTCATTTTTCTCGACTCGACCCACTCTGAGTATAGTTTTCCCGAAGATTTCCCGCTAAAATATGAGCCCATATCTAAAAATATCGATTATTTAACGATAGGCCCTAATAGTCCTGAACTAGAACGGATCAAAAATCGATACCGCAATTCCATCTCCTACATTGATCAATTAATGGGGACATTTTTCAAGTCTTTAAAAGATAAAAGCCAATTTGACGACGCAATTATTGCCGTTACGGGTGATCATGGAGAAGAATTTTTCGAAGAGGGGGCCCTTTTTCATGGAACCCATTTAAATGATTACCAAACTAGTGTTCCCATCTTCTTTAAATTTCCATCTAAGGACTGGGTAGCGCAAACAGATGAGGCTACCCATATCGATCTATTCCCCTCTATCTTACATTACCTCACCAAACAAAGTGATTTTTCTGCACTATTTGATGGAAAATCGATCTTCAGCTTAAAAAATCACCCCTATAGAGTTGCTGTCTTGCAAAATGGCCCAGACGCCCCAACCGAATTTACAGTGACTCAATCAGACCTCACCCTTCGCTCTCGGCTAACAGGTCCTCAAAGGCTCGAAATAATTGAGATGCAAGGAGCTTTACAGCCAAACACGCTCTCCCCTTTGCTCGAAAAGTTTTAAAGGCAAAAGCTATTTGATCGCTCGCCAAAGGAGATCTTTGGCAAAAAGTCGGGCTACTGAATTCGGCGTGCTTTTTGTCACACTTATCATGGGGAGGTATTTCCCCTCTAGAGGAATGATTTCCACTTCAGAAAAGTATTTCTCCAAGGTATTTTTCAATTTAGCGTAAGAAAATTGCCGAACATGCGTTGGATCGTTTTCATATTCATTGCCAAACAGAAATTTTAAGCGGTTTCTCATCCGAAATGCATTAGGAACTGACCCCATATAGGTTCCACCGGGTTTTAAGGTCCTTGCAACCTTTTCTAAAAAAAGCTCTAGGGCAAAAAGATGTTCTACAATTTCACAAGAGACGATTGCATCAAAAGACTGTTCATCCCAGAGCCATTCCGTATTTAAATCAACCCATTGCGTTTCAATATTTAATCTCTTTCGGCAAAGCTGCAGAGCCTTTTGGTCGATATCGACACCAACAACCTGATTTCCTTCCCTATAGGCTTGAGTGAGCATCCCATCTCTACACCCTAAATCGAGAACTTTCTTCCCAGTACCAATCCACCTTTTTAAAAAAGGGGCTCTAGCACCGCCGCAAAAAAGATAGCCATATCTGGCGCCTTTTTCATGATGGGCTCTATAAATTTCTTCAAGCTGCTGTTTTTGCATGAAAAAAAGGATATATTTTTCAGAGGAAAAAAAGAAGCGCAGTCTTTAAAGAACTGCGCATCGCGAAGTCAAGAAAACCTTAACAAAATTCTGGAGGGAGAGGAATTGATGACAATTTGCGGAAATGTGTCACAATTGCTTGAGGAACTCGAGAGTTCATCTTGATAAAGTCGCTCAAGAATGGCTCTGCCCAAGCTCTCATCTCACCATATGTTGCTTTGTCCTCTTGCCCTAAAGACTTCAACTTCACGCCGAATTCTTTTAAGAGCAAAATTCCATCTTGCAACGGTTCAATATCATTTGTGTAAACAGCAGAAATATAGCCTTGCAAAACATCGTTAGAGTTGTGCAATTTCGCATTTTCGCGAACTAAACGGCTGCTTTCTGTCTCTTTCTCTTTTCTTGCATTTTCATACTTGTTGCCTGTTGCGAGATACTCAGCAGAAAGATTTTTGATCTCACCGTTGCAAAGCTCTTCAACACAATGACTTTTTTCGCTGATGGGAGAACCATCTGCATTTTTTAAGCCATATTTCTTGATGAGCCACGCCCAATCTTGTGTGCGCGCTGCAACTTCTGCATGAGAATAGTCGATCTCTACTTCTTCAGAACGTCCTAACCAGTAGTCACGATTCTTTTTGTCATAGAGAGCATCTGTAGTGTTTTGCTTAATTTTATGCTCATTTTGTTTAACAAGAGCTCTATTTTTCTCAATTCGGTCTTCCCAAAAAGTGATCCGTTTTTGATGCTTTTGAATTGCTCCCACTTCATCTTCGATTAAAACGCCGACTTCATAGAGCAATTTTTCTACAACATTGATCGAACCAATAAGGCGATCCGAATTCAATGGCAAAAATGCATGCGGGTCAACTTGGTTGGCTTGAGGAACTTCCCCAAGGAAGTAGCTTTGGCTGTCGATTGATTCATCGACACGATTCAGGTTTTGTGTAGAGGGCTCAACCATTTCTGACTTTCTCCCATCCTGCCCTGGAAGAACAGCCATAGGATCATGCCCTTGGTTGGTCTCAATTTCTTGGTTTTCAGACATTGTTTTCTCCTTTCTTCGCCTGGCGAGCGGGTAGATAGTTACGCTCTTACACTTATTCTATCAAATAAAGTTTTAATTACAACTTTATTCAAGAATACAGTAATTAACGTTATTATCTTTAGAATCTTAGTTTAAATTAAATTAGGAATCCTATTTCTCTGCTGATTTACATTTGCAGAGATGGGACATAGGGGCGCAAGAGCAAGAGCAAACAGAGCAACACACACAAACCACGGAGCGCCAAGGCAATAGGAAAAAATCATCCCCAATGCAAAGAGGGTAGAAAGGGCGATTAGAGTCCATTTCTTGGTTAAAGGCGGGTCCAAATACGAAAATACTGACTTAGGACCAGAAGGACTAATTAAAGGCACATTACTCATGAGAATAATTATACTAAAAACAAACAAACTATTCTACATAGATAATATTTTAATTATAAGGAGGACCGCAGTCAGTATGCCCCTTTGGGGAATACCATAATCAGAGCGGTTTTAAAAATTAACTTACAATCGAGCCAAAACGAGCGGTTATTGACATAGTACTCTTCGAGTTCGAGCCGTTTTTCTAAAGAAAGGCCATTGCGGCCCAGAATAATCCAAAGGGTTGTCAGGCCAGGCCTTACCGACAAGACTGTATCTGCTTTGTCTTTAAGATAGTGCATAACTTCGTGCTGGGTCAAAGGGCGCGGTCCTACCACACTCATATCCCCTTTCAACACATTCCAGATTTGAGGGAGCTCATCTAAAGAGGTCTTCCGTAAAAATTTGCCAATTGGGGTGATGCGAGGATCTACCTTTAACTTATAAAAGGTTTTCCACTCTTTCTTCAACTGAGGATTAGAGGCTAAAAGGGGCAATAACTTGGCGTCTGCATTTTGGTACATCGTCCTAAACTTCAGACAGCCAAATTGTTTCCCATTACAACCTACGCGCTGATGTGAATAGAAAATGGGGCCTGGCGAAGAGAGCTTTACAGCAATCATACAAATTACAAAAAAGGGGGCGAAGAGAGTCAAAAAGACAAGGCTCAAAAAAATATCAAAAATCCGTTTTCCCATATCAATCCATTTTTATCCTCAAAGCATAGCGAAAAGACCCACTCTTTAGCAATAGATCTCAGGGGCTACACTGGATTTTGGGATTGATATAGAGTCGGTCATGCCCGTTTAAGACCATCAAAGCATGAAAAGGGATGTGCTCACATACCCAAGGCAAAGTGGTATTTTTTGTACATGAAAACCAAGCAAGCCGCCCCCCTTTAAGCCGAACTCCCAAAGGATCTGGATACTCTTCCCTTTTTTGAACAATCGAGCCGTCTAATTCAACAATCTTTTCATTCAAAAGGAGCTCATCATACTTGTCCAAAAAGATCACACCCTTTTTATCCCGTGCCTTTTCAAGCCACCGAGCCGTTACTTTTTCCAAATCATTTGTCACAACGCCTGAATATCTACAACCCTTTATGGCATCGCGCTTATAGATCCCAATCCCACCAAATGCGGAATAGACTTTTTTCCAAGGATCCTCCTTTTGCAAGACAAATTCGTTTCGAATCTGATCTAGCTGATCCCAGTAGTGAAGTCCTACAAGTTCAAAGCCAACAGGCCACTCTTCTGTCCTCAAAGCGAATAGATCATAGGCCCCATAGGCAAAAACTGCATCCCACTCTTTTTCTGGATGAGTGATACTCTCAACAATATGTTCAACATCCCAAGGCTCTAAGAAGTCGAGATCGGCCCAAATCACATACTTATAATCGTCGAACTTTTTACTCATTGCTTTGTCTAAAACAATATTTCTGGCCCTTGCAATGAGCTCTGTCCGATTGACAATTCCCATCGATAGTTGCTTGGCCATCTTTTTCTTAGACACATATTCTGAAATGAAAATGACTCTACGATCTTTCTTTGCCCACTTCTTAAACTTTTCCTTAGTCTTGTCAGATGAATTATTCTCGTAAATGATCACTCTGTAATCAGAAAAATTCGAGCCAAGCTTGCCGATCGATTCAATCGTATTGGGAATGGCTTTTTCAATATTTCTCGCAATGCCGCAAATCAGCACCTTTTCATCAATGACAGCCGCATGCATCACACAAAAAAACAAACTAAAAAAAATAGATAAGCGCAGAAAAAACATGGGTCTCACCAAAACCTATCTCATGGGCAAGTGCAAATTAAAAAGATCTTATCTTTATTAATCTTTTTTAAAAACAAAGAGAGTATGGAAAAACCAAGGGGTATTTGGGCTTGTACAGCGTCTGAGGGATCTTGAATCCTCTACATGAAGCTCAAATCCACGGCTCTCCATTTTATCGATGACGTATTGCGCATCTTGCTCGTTGACATGGCCCAGCCCCCCTTGACCCTTTCTTGCCCAGCTTAGGACTAAAGTTCCATTCTCTTTAACCTTGGAAGCTAAATTGTTCAAAAATGTTTCCGTATAGAGCGTTGGGATATGCTCTGCCACCTCAAAACTGGTAACTAGATCATATGTACCACTTTTAAGATCCTGAGCATGCGCAAAGCAGTTTGGTTCATGTAACTCAACAACATCAAAGTTTTTTCCAAGATCTTTTGTTGTTGGGTTTCCATCGCAACCATAGACGCCATTCAATCCACGGTTATGAGCGTTTTTGACATAAAAACCATTTCCGCAGCCAACATCGAGCCAAGTGCCATCTTTCCCACTTCGTTTGACGAAACAATCAATCAAAGTCTTTGAAAGGTTATGATCATTGAAATGGCCCCAGTTTCGATCTAACCAAGAAACTTTGGGCTCCCAAGAACCATCTTTTTTAACATTGACCAAAAGAAGCGACGCAACATGCTCTAGGCCCAACTGAAGTGGAGCGGGAAGGTAGCTCAAGTAATTGATTGGACCGAACAAGGCAATTGAGGGCAAAATAACGACAGCTCCGATTGTAGCAACTGCTGGAAGCGCCGCTGAGTAAAGAGCAGCTGTTGCCGCAATCGCAGCCGTAGCAACTACGTTCGTAATGACAACGTTTAGACCTTGATTGCCATATCGCAAGTCTAAAACCCGCTCAGACCAGCTTTCAGGAGCCCTTTCTAATAAACTAACTACATTATTTTGATTACCACCTGCTATCGCTGCCATAGTGCCCTCCTCAATAAATTTGGTAAATACGTTGTCTTTAAAAATTGGGAGCCATCTTGTTCCAAGCTTAATATTTTTGCAAGGCCTTTATAACAGCTCTTTAAACTAAAGAGGCCAACTAGAGTTCGAGGCAGCTGAACTTTTCTCTCTCCTACGAAACAACACAGCAACAACCTCTTGCTGGTTCAACAGATTTACTATACTCAACTATTGCTCTATGCAGCCGATGATTTTTCATTCTTTGAGCAATGAGGGCAAGATTGCACCAATCTTCCGAAGTGAGGCTTTTAGAAATGTGTATATTCACACCCGATTTTAACACCTTCTTCCCCCGATTCATCGCATTAAACACTTCCAAAAACGTGGCTAAACCATCCATTTTTTGCTTAACTGAAATTGTAGGGGGATCATCGTGCCGGGCCAGTTCAACGGCCGCCAATCGAATCTCATCTTCCAGTTCAAATACACTGACGCTTTTTTCTTTAATTACTCTCTGAAGATCTACATCTTTGCAACCAAACAGAAAGAAAGGATATAAGGGATCTTTGCGCAATCGGTTCAGTGGACTATCACACCCGATTTTTTTGTAGTGCGCCCGATAGTCTTTAATGAGTTGATTTGTAAACTCAGCTAATTTTTCTCCTTGGTCTTCGCACACCCCAGCTGCCCTCGATGTTACCGCCACCGCATTCTTCCTCAACGAAAAGGCATACGCTTCCAAAAGAACATCGCACTGCTCTCTTCGATTTTGAGCCAATTCACTAGCTATTTTCTTAATTAAGTCGGTTAACTGATTCAACACTGAATTTTCTAAATAGTCTGGTAATCCAGAAGACTTCCGAGAGTTTATCTTAGGAAGATTCAAAACTGACATACCTACCTCCCTTTTTTTGGGAGCCCAAAGTGCCAAATAATTTTTTTAATAACAAACAAAAAAAGAGTAAAACTCTTGTTATCTACCTCATAACCAGTTTGTTTATATCTACGCCGGCTCTTCTAAAAAATAATATATAAAACAAAAAATTTCACACTTCAACAAAACAAAACAATGTGAGATTATTATAGATAATAACAAGAAGAACGCATATGTATATTGACAAGCAAAATATCATCAAAAAAGATGTTTCCCCCTTCATTCACTCGAGACAATACACTTTAATAGAAGAAAAAATCATTTCTAAAGAAGCCCGAACGTCTACAAGAGCATCTGTAAGAAGGATGAAAGCAGAATCTCAACCCGCCCAGTTAAGGATTGAAAATCAACTTAAGCTTGAAGAACTCCTCCCTCAAAGGGTGGAGATTCTCCGCTCCGGAGATGGGCGGCAAGTCCCTTGCCGCAACCTGCCAGATAGCTCGCTTAACTCGGCCCTAAAGGACCGAGATTACGCCGAGCTGCCCGTTCAAGAAGATCTCCCCTTGAACAGGGAAAATGCAATCGGGCGTTTAGAGTGGATTGAACAAATGATTCCACAAGGCTCAGGTAAAGATGCCTATTTACAAGCGCTTCAATATCGCTATGAACAGTTAGCTCTAAATGCTTACCTTGGCAATACAGCAGAAGTAGTTGCTTGTTTGCGTGAACTTAATAAGCTTGCTTTTCCCCAATCTGCTGATAACAGCAACGAATCGTATGATGAAGATGACTTTCTTATTGAGGGTGAATTTGGACGTGCATTATTCAGTTGGGCAGTAGATGGCAACACTGATGAGCTGGTGGAGTTTGCAACGTTCCCCAATGCGCTAGCCCTTTTATTATTAAAAATAAAAGGTCTCCCACTTCCAGAGTCGGATGATGACTCTATCATGTATAACCCCTTCCCTCATTGCAAAGAATTCAACGAATGCTTAGAGCCGATCTATTCACACAAATATGAACAGGCCATTCAAATCCTGGACGAGCAGCTTAAAAACCCAGAAATTTACGAATTGAATCGAGAGATCTGCTTGCAAGCGCGAGGCTATTGTAGAGCAATGGCAGGCGATTATGAGGGGGCGCTTCAAGACTTTAATCAATTGATAGATTTGGGTGCCGGTTATAATCGCTATGATCTCCCTCGAATCGTAGGGCTCATCCACTTCATGAATAACGATCTAGAAAAAGCGAGATCTGCCCTCACCCCCGGGTGTCGTGATGGGATCACAATCGACGAATATTTGTCAGAGTTTTACCATGATCCGAATAGCTTGTACGACTGTGCAATCGCAAAAATCATAGGTCTTATTAACCCGACATACAAATAGATGACAACTGGCTTGGCGGCGGCCTTATCAAATCAATCTTCCTCGTCGCCCTTGCCTTTTGGCAATGGTGCTCCTCGGTCAGAGGAGGGGCTTCGCCCCATCGATTTGATTTTGCCTCGCCTGACCCATTTGTCACCTATTTGTATATCGGGTTAATAACTAAGAAATTGCCGGCGCTCGCAATATGCTGTATATTTTTTTAAAACCATTTTTTTTCATAGACAATCTACATTCTTCTTGTAGTTTACGTTACGTCATCTTTTACCATATGGGCATATGAAATTAAAAACGACCCAAGAGCTTGCAAAACTATCCGGAGTAAGTGTCAGAACGCTTCGGTATTATGATGAGATTGACCTCCTACGTCCCAAAGCAAGAATGGCAAATGGCCGTTCATTGTATGGGATTAAGGAAGTCCTCTACTTAAGTCAAATTATTACGCTCAAGGAGTTCGGATTTAATTTACATAAAATTAAATCAATCATTCACGACAAACCCACTTACAAGCTGAGCAAATTAATTGCGCAGAAAAAAATTCTAAACAAAGAACTTGTTCGGTTAAGGACTAGCCTTGAAATGATTGAATCAATGATCCACTTTTACCAGGAGAAACCGATGTTAGAGATGACACCAGAACAAGTAGAAACATATTTTGAGCAAATAAAAAACAAAAAGGAATACGTGAAGTATTTCGATGAAGCCTTCATGGAAGAAAAGGCTAAACAATTTGAAAAGCAATTTAGGCTCAAAGTAGGAGATGAGTACTATGAATACTTTATACAAATGAGTAAAAACCAAAACGTTTTAACAGCTCAAGACTATGGGCGCAGATACGGAGAGTTTTTAAATAAATTAAATCAAGTCATTGAGCAAAAATTAAGCCCAGAATCACCTGAGGTACAAACTCTGATCCGAGAGCAGTGGGAGATTTTACATACAGTCTATCCAGATACCTGCTCGCAGAAGATCTATTTTGCAATTCGGGATCAGCTTTGTAACTTCCAAACAGAAAATAAGCAGGCTGAAGCGCTGGGTGACTTTCTTTATGAGGCAATGACGAACTTTGGTCAATGCCACTTTAATTAGAAAAAAAACACAGGAAATTGGTTGCAGGCGGCCCTCAACGGGTCGCCTCGTCCTAATAACGACTGAATCAAAAGGCCGTTATTTCGCCGCAAAAAAAGCTCCCTCGTAGGGAGCTTTACTTTTGCCGAAGGCCGGACTTAAGGGACTCCCGCCGCCTTATATGTAGCCAAACTCTTTTAAAACTTCTTTGGCCATCTCCATAATCCGCTCCCATTCGGGCGTGTCTATGAACTCTTCCGGGATGTCATGTTCATCAGCAAAAATTCTAAACTCAGCGTGGAATTTTTTTAGAATTCGATACTGATTTTGTGAAAGTCCATAATTTCGATAGTTTTCTAAAATAGGTTCACTATCACCGAAAAAATCGTTCACTGCTTCATCAAAATCATGGCATTCAGGACCAGCTCCCTCTATCCATATCCTTTTTTGATATTCTTTATTAGAAATGCGATAAATGTTTTGTAAAAATCCTTCAACTACTTGTTTTCTATTAATTTCCATCTATATGACCCCTATAAGTAAACTCTTCAACTGGTATATGTGCTTCTGGAGCATCGGGAGAAATACATTTACCCGCCTTGTCTAGAGCCCCTCTATCTATTTTCTGAATTACATAAGGCTTTTGCTGGCAAGAGTTCGGACTATGAGGTTTTCCTGGCATAACCCTCACAGACAAGTGCGTATTTGTCGGATGGACATATTCCATACCAGCTCCTTTTCCTGTAATTCTTACTATGTAATCTTCCGGGATGCCTTTTGGTCTTGGAAAAGTTGGAATACCTGCTCCGTGAATGAGTTCTCTCACCCTATTTTCTGGCATCGATCTTTTAACATAGGGTCTCAAAATGCCTCGAGCTTTTTTGTGAATAGCAACAGATTCTTGCATCGATGCACTCAGTAGTTCGTGACTGCTAGCAATTGTTCCTTCTAGTACACCCGCCTGTTTTAACTCTCCCATTTTACTCGCGGTCAATGCCAATTCTTCCCCAAGAAAAGTCGTTTCTTGCGCAGCTATAACGGCCTCTTCAATTTTTACAGCACTTTTTAGGCCTGACAATGACTCAAGGAGAAGGGCTTGATCAGCAGCGCGCAATTTTTTGTAAGCTGCACTCACTTCAGCCCCGCACTTCAGCCCCTTACTTGCTGCTTTGGCAAGAGAAACGGGTATCAGAAGATCCGCTCCATATTTCCCGAACGCATATCCAGCAAGCTCCCCTCGTTTTTCAGAAGAAAGAGATTCCCATTCGGCAATTAGGTGGTGAATTTCTGGAGCTATAGCCTCTGCTAGTTGTTCCCATTCATTTGTAATAGCAAGTTTGCTCAGTAACGTTAAGGATTCCCACATCAAACTGGCTGTATGAATGGGGTGCTGAGCTAAATCTGAGAGTAATAAATAAAGACCTCTCCCAGATTCGCAACATCCAGGGATAAGATTTTGAGCAAAGGCGAGACTGAAAGCCTGAACAGAAAAAGGATCTACAGATTCAGCGCGCGCTGAGTAAGCAAGATAATCCTCCATTGAACTGCCATACTCTCCTAACTCAAAATAGGCTGTTGCTCTTTCTAGGTAGCTCTCCTTAAGATCTAGATTTTTAACAATAGCTTCTGTCAAAGATATGACAGCATCTGCATATAAGGCACTCTCCAACTCCAATTGTCCTTTGAGAAGGTGCATTTTCCCCAATATCTCACGAGGGAACTGTTCTGATTCACCAATTTCAATGAGTTGTCGGATATGATCAATTCCTTCTTCCAAATTTCCCGCTAAAAGAGATTCGACAGCAGAAGAAAAAGCAATTCCTTCGGGTTGGTGGTGCTCTAAGCAGTAGACAAAAATATTTTGAAAGAGCGCGTCCATCTCTGCAATTGCTGATTCTACGCGATTTTTTGCTTGCTTGTACTTTTCACGATCAAAACTGGCAACTTTCCTGTAGCCATAATCTTCGAGATAATTTAATCGGAAATGAATCCATTCCCATCCTGCATCTAATGAATGATTTTGAAAGCCTCTCCAATGATCTTTAAACTCAACACTTCCTCCAGGAAGAATCCGATAAATGGTATATCCTTGAGTAATCCCCTTTTCTAGCTTAGAAACCAGACTTGTTTCAAATTTTTGGAGCTTTTTAGGAACGGTATCGTAATAAAAGAAAACGTCTTCTCGCAACGCATGCGCTACTTCGAGAAAAGTGGGATAAGAATTCATCCATACTTCTCTATAACTAACGAAATCTTTATCAGATGGCCATACACCATTCGTCGCTTTCCAATCCCATCTCTCGTAGTCTCCACTATCACTACATCGGACAGGAGAAGTCGGAAATCCCGCATCCCCTGTTGTATCAAACGCCCAGACATGGCGGAATATCTCATCAGTAGTATCTTCAAGAATCGACCAGATATCTTCCATATCTGGATCATCAACTGTCCCACACCCCTCGGTGCATTCTATGGTCATTCCAGCATATGTGATGAGCTCCTTTGGATAAGTAAACTCCTCCCACCCTTCACAGAAGGAAAATAGCAATATGTAAGTTAAAAAAAAGCGCATATAACCTTTCTTTGAACAAGACATCGTAATGCAAGAGAAGAAAAAACGACAAACAGATTAAAAAAGTGGTGATGTTCCGAGCGACCTAAAGGTCTCGGTTCTCGTCCTAAAAATGCCGGATTCAACCGGCATTTTTTCTCCGGACAAAAAAAAAGCTCCCTACGAGGGAGCTTTACTTTTGCCGGCGACCGGACTCCGGGACACGCCCGCCGATTCGGATTCTGCCGAGGCGACAGAAATCCTCATTTCTCGTCCTCGAAAAGCCAAATCGTTGGCTTTTCGTCGCCGGACAAAAAAAAGCTCCCTTGTAGGGAGCTTTGCTTTTGCCGGCGACCGGACTCGAACCAGCACCTTATTGCTAAGAGTAGATTTTGAGTCTACCGCGTCTACCAATTTCGCCACGCCGGCATAGATTTAGGCCACTTATTCTAAATGAAATGGCAATTTCCTGAAAGAAAGTTATATCAACCCTTTAATGTGGGTACCCCTTATTCGCTTTTGCCCACGTATAGATCACTCTCTCTTTCGTATCTCGGTCATATCTCACTTGGATTGATAGGTAAGGGTGAGGATGCCGATTATCCAAATCCCTCCCCTCATCTTTTTGGAATAATTTGATAAATATCTCTTTATTCATCCAGGGCTGAACGGCAAGGTCTGTATTCGTATATCGCTTAAACTCTTGGCTCTCTTTCTGGTTTTTATAGATCGGGCTTTCATGAAAATATTGCATGAGAAGACCCACGATTTCTTGAGGCCTTTCTTCCATTCCCTGCACGTAAAAGTCCACCTCTGCACCAATTTGATGCTTAGAAACCCGGTTGTCTTTTGATGGATCCGCGTACGTATTATGAATGGGACAGCGATGACCACACGTAATTACAACCCGCTTCCCTGTTTTTTTTTGGATGTAGTTAAGTAAATCAACGAGAATCGGGTAGACATTTTCTTTGCCCCGGATAATCGGCAGTCCATGGCGGCTACACCCTTCACAGTCCGCAATAGGGGTTGGTTTTGATGGATCGAGAGTATCGATGATGGGCGGATTGAGAGAACTCCCCTTACATCGAAAAAAATCTTTTGTGATCCGAGGAAGGTTCGTTTCTGACTCCCATGGATAAGGGGTTCGAGGTGTAAGTACAGGCGTTTCTATAGAGTAGAGATGGTCGTTTTGACTCCGATAGATCGGCTCACCTTTACAGTTCAATTTTCGGATCTTTTCCCGCTCCGATTGCTCCATTCCAGAGCACCCTAGAAGAAGAAGGAGTGAGAATAATTGGAATTTTCGTATAGTCCGGCTTAAGGGCCGTCTGCAAGCTAGCGCTCCGCCGAACGTAAAAGTTCTTTTCGGTAAGCGCATGCTTTTTGTTAATAGACTGTCAATTAAGGAATTAAACATGTCGGATCAAATTCTCCAGCAGCTGCAAGAATCGGCGAACTTGGCTCTACAAAGCCAAACGGTCCAAGAAGGGGTGCAACATCTATCGCGCGCATTTGCCCTTTTCTCCGAGGAAGCAGTCCGCCTAAAAGGCGCTTATGCTAAATTACAAGAGCGTTTTCAGACTGTCAACCAAGAACTTGCAATCAAAGCAGCAAATTTAAGCCGATTGACCCATTATCTCAACAACATTTTAAAAAATATTTCCGATGCCATTATTTTCATCGACCTTGAAGGGACCGTCACAATCTTCAACGACTCTGCGCAAAAGCTCCTCAAAATCAAAGGTGAAGAGATCCTTTTTAAAAAATTTTGGACCCTCTTTGCTGATGATCTATTTGGATTTTCTATGCGAGAAGCTCTTAAATTTGGGATCTCTCACAAACTCCTTTATCAAAAAGAGATGGAAATCTCGACAACATTTGTCTACGAAGGCCCCAAGCTATATCACGGGATGATCTTGGTTTTAAGAGACATCAGTGAAAAACAAAAGCTTCAACTGATTGCCAATCGCAATGACCGGATGAAAGAGCTCGGTGAAATTGCGGCAACAGTTGCCCACGAAATCCGCAACCCTTTGGGGGGAATTAGAGGTTATGCCTCCCTTTTGTATCGCGACCTGAAAGAGCAGCAAAATTTACAGGAAATGGCGGGCTTTATCATTGAAGGGACAAAATCTTTAGAGAAAGTAGTCAGCGCCGTGCTCCACTATTCAAAACCTTTAGAGATTCAACCACAAACACTTGATATAGGGAACTATCTAAAGAAGATTGGAAAATTTGTGAAGGTAGACGCAGCCTTCCCAACAAATGTAAAGCTAGCGTTGCACATCCCCGACTCCCCACTTTTAGCCCCCTTTGATCCCGAAGCATTAAAGTCCGCACTGTTGAATCTGATCTTCAATGCATTTCAGGCCATGCCGTTAGGTGGAACTTTAACAATATCTCTTTTAAAAGTAGAGACTAGCTGTCAGATCAGCATCTCAGACACGGGAGTGGGAATTGATGAAGAACAAATCCAAAATCTTTTCTCTCCTTTTTACACGACCAAGAAAAAAGGCAACGGACTCGGTCTTGTAGAGACACAAAAAATTATTCAAGCCCACTTTGGCTCCATTGATGTTCGCTCACAGCCTCGTGTTGGCACCACATTTACAATAACGATCCCGCTAAAAAGGTAATCTATGATTGAAAAAGTACTTGTTGTCGACGATGAGCCCCTCATGCTCCGCTTTGTCTCTGATGTATTGAAAAGGCAAGGAAAAGAAGTCATTTCGGCTACAAATGGCGCTGATGCGATCCGCCTTTTGCAACAGGAGATGTTTGATCTCATTATTACTGACATGAAAATGCCACAAAAAAATGGTCTTGATGTTCTAAAAGCTGCAAAAGAGCTCTATCCATCTATTCAAGTCATTTTAGCAACCGCTCATGGAACCATTGAATCCGCAGTTGATGCGATGAAAATGGGGGCATTTAACTACTTAATCAAACCTTTTTCCCCTGAAGCACTTGAATCAATCATCGAAAAGGCCGAAGAGGTTATGCGCCTTGTCAAAGAAAACACCTTTTACAAAGAAGATGCAAAACGGCCCCTATTGGTCGCTAAAAGCGCTGCGATGCAAAAGATCTTGCAAGACATTGAAAAAATTGCAAAAGCTCAAGCTAGCGTCTTTATTACTGGTGAGTCAGGAACAGGCAAAGAGGTGATCGCTGGCGCAATCCATGAGCTCTCTTCAAGATCACAGCACCCCTTTGTCAAAGTCAATTGTGCAGCTATTGCTGAAACGCTCCTTGAGTCCGAATTTTTCGGCCATGAAAAAGGGTCTTTTACTGGAGCACATGTGAGAAAAATCGGCAGGTTTGAACTCGCAGATAGAGGAACGCTTTTACTCGATGAAGTCACTGAAATCCCCCTTGTATTACAGCCTAAACTCCTCAGAGCCATTCAAGAACAAGAGTTTGAAAGAGTTGGCGGCACAAGAGCGATCAAGGTAAATTTACGTTTTTTGGCCACATCGAACAGAAACATGCAAGAGGCCATTGAGACAAAAGTATTTCGAGAGGATCTTTTCTACCGTCTTAACGTTGTGCCCATTCACATCCCTCCTCTCAGAGAAAGAGGAGAAGATATTTTGCCACTGGCCAACTTTTTCTTAGAGAAATTTTGTAGAGAAAATCACAAAGGGGGAAAAAAATTAACGGATAAGGCCATTCAAAAGCTCCTCGACTATCCATGGCCCGGCAATGTACGCGAGCTTGCCAACATCATTGAAAGAACTGTTGTTCTCGACTTTGATGAGGAAATTGATGCAGAACACCTCTATCTAGATTCTTCAGTAAGAGCCCCTAAACAGCAAAAAGCTGGGATCACGCTTCATGAGATTGAAAAAGAACACATCTTACAAATTCTAGAGGCAAACCATCAAAACAGGACGAAAACAGCCTCCATGTTAGGAATTAGCGTACGGACGCTGCGCAATAAGCTTCAAGAGTATGGAAATTAATTCTTCTTAAAAAGGACTTTTAAACCGAGCTCAGAGCACCTTTGCTCAAATTGAATTTTCTCAATCTCGGAAACAGAAGGGTCGATAAACGTAAATTTACCGTAGGCAGATGGCTGTTGAACTAATTGTTGCAAATACAGGTTAAACACGTCTTCTTCATCATCATCTATCAATTTCTGAAGCCTTTCATTTTGTTCTTTCTCTATCTCTTTACTTAATTTAAAACCTTCGTCTTCATCACTTTCGTAATCATTAGGAATAATGGGTTTGAAAATTTCATCGAGACTTTGACTTTCTTTTGTAAAAAGATTGCTCACGGTTTTGCCGAAAGACTTGAGTAATGCCCAAGGATCAAACTTCTGTATCGTTGCTGAGTGAGGAAACAAATAGTTTCTAGTGGCATCTTTCACTAGTTCAAGTCTTGGCCATTGATCAAATTGACTCTTTGTCATTGAAATAATGGAGAGCAGATCTCTGTCGTTAAAAAAATAATCTCGATCCTCTTGAAACTCTTGGAGTTGTTTTTTTATCTCTTCGTGCATAAGCCCAATCATCTCTTCTGATAATTTAATTGCAGCTTCAACATCTTCTTGGTTAGTGAACTTGGCAATCTTCTCATTGAGTTCCTGATTACCCTGATAGTCAATTTTAATTTTTTTATACTCCAGATAAAGGCGCAATTTTGGCAAATCTTCTTCCTTAATCTTCCACATGATGGGGGTTAAATAAAAAACCTCCTCACGAAACTCTTCATCAATCTTACTCCCAGCAAAGTCTCGAAATGAATATGTCCCTTCTAACGTTTCCCTCAATTCTAGATTCATCTTCTCGAGACGCTCTTTTTGCTTTTTGTCCTGTTGTGCTGCAATTCGGTCGATACTTTCAAAAAGGGCTTCATTTCTAACAAAAGGCAAAAATAGATCTCTACGAAACTCTTCCAACTGCGCATCGAGAGCCTCTTCGAGTAATTTTATACTTTTTAAATCTTGCTCTGTAATTTTAGCTTTAATCTGTTCACTTTCAAATTCCTCTTTAAGATCCCTTCGCGTGTGCCGCGTTTTTCCTATCTGCCTAGCAAGAACTTGAACCCTTTTTTTTGCAGATATTGCAGTTCTTATTTTTTGAATCTGGAAGTCTAATGCTACCTTAAGTTCAAAGACGAAAACCTTGTCCAGTTCATTTGTAAGCATTTTTTTCCAAACGTGATCATTTTCTTTAGCAGCTTTAAGCGACTTGTTTTTTTCCAGCTCAATGAGG
The DNA here is from genome assembly GCA_002773795.1 of Chlamydiae bacterium CG10_big_fil_rev_8_21_14_0_10_42_34. GTDB lineage: Bacteria > Chlamydiota > Chlamydiia > Chlamydiales > SM23-39 > REEB52. The sequence continues at coordinate 108,970 of PFAD01000020.1, forward strand.
AGCTTGTTTTTTAACTCTTGAATACAATCTGGATGGTCACTTACATGAATAAAAGAAGAGGTTTCTCTATCTTGGAAAAGCTCTGTTTCGATCTCGTCAAAAAGTGCTTGAACTAGCTGGGATCTTGAAACTTTAGGAAGGCCAAAACCAACCGCCATTTTTAGCTCCCTATCCACATCTTCCTGGCTGATTCCTAAAACCTGAATATCTCTTCCCTCAAGATTGATATGCACAAAATCCCCTTCTCTTACTGAAGAGTGCATTGCATATGAATCAATCACCGAAAAGGGATGTCTTACCTTAATAAATTCTTGAGAAGACCATTGATCAGCCTCCTTTTCTTCAAGGCCATTGCCAGATTGAACACGAGGAGAGGCGGGAATCATCCCAAAACCGCTTTGTATTTTTTTGCTAGATCAAGCCAATGGGTCCAAAAGAATTCATCCATTTTCAATACTTGATAAATGTCATAAAATAGATAGAAGAAAGCAGACTCTTCTTTTAGCTCCATTTCAGCTAAGGCTTTCGACCCTTTTTTTTGATCTGCCAAAATAAGGAGATGCTCAATTACTTTTGCCAAACTCTCTTTGAGCTCAAGGGTCTTTTCCTCGATTAGTTTTGCTGTATTTTTAGGCATGGATGCTTTTTGAATTTCATCGAACACCTTTTTTCTAAGCTGAGATTCTTTAAAGGACTTAATTGCATCTTGGAGGGGGACATAATCGATCCCCTTAAAGCCGATTCCCCCGTCCGTTGCATTTAAAAACAGAGTTTGGGGATGTTTTTTTGCAAAATGGGAAATACTTTCTGATTCCATAACCCAGCGCACAGCAGTTGAAACCAACTTTCCCGATCTATCTTTTCTTCGGATAATCCGGTCTGCTGCAGATTTTTCATCATCGATGGCTTTTAGCCCCAGATCTTTTTCCTCAACAACTCCTGAAGAGTACCGTTTATTCCCGGTATAGGCCATATCAATGCCATCTAAAATAATCGGATTGCACCCTAAAAATTGAGCCCAAGCTACACAGATTCCTGTGACAGAAATGGTCTCAGAAGAGAGCTCTTCCCCAAGTAACGGATCTAGCAAACCCAACTCCTCTTCGATCCAAAGCTCTGAAATGCCCCCGATGCCACTTCGCATATAGCCAAAGGGCCCATTTGCTGTTTGAAAAACCCCGGGATGGACTCTGGTTGAGTAAAGAAGAGGAACTTCAAAAGCAAAACTATTTCTCAATCTTCGATACTCTTCTAAATTAGGGTCAATGGCCATCCCAAAGTGGGGCATGATCCCTTGCGAGCTTAATGCGGCAAGTGTCGACCCACCTGCAATCAAAAGAGCTTTATTTTCTAAAGTTTTAAGAAGATCCATCGACTTTTGTAATGACGGTCCTGCGCCACAGACAATCGCGGGTGTATCTTTGAACGCTCCCTTCAATTGATTAGCATAAAAAGAGTGAGGCAACTGTTTTAGATTTTGAATAAAGTTATGAAAGGGCTGATACCCATGTAATCGATCGAGATGAAGAGCATGGGTCAGAGCAGTTTTTCGTAAGATCTTTAAGCGTAACTTTTGAAAGGGTCCCTTCGATTTTAATGCAGTAACTTCGAGCCGCTTTACTGGAAATCTCCGGGTTAACGCATCAATTTCTTCCCCCTTTTTCCCGATTAACTCTAGGTGGACTTGAGGATCTTTTAATATTTCAAGAGCTTGAGGAAGCTGCAAAAAAGCATTGATACAACCTGGCTCATCTTCAAGAAAAACAAGCTGATGGTCCCTGTTTTTTTCAAGCCACTGCTTATATTCAAAATAAGCAGCTCCGGTTCCAAGACCATAGAAATAAAGAACCTCGGCCTTTTCAACAGACACTTTAGAAATAGGTTCATCGATGAGTTTTTTTTCCTCTTGGCGCGCAATCATCAAGGCAATTAAGGGGAATCTTTCCATAAGGAGAGAGGAGGCCCTGTTATAGGTAGACAAGTTTTTTTCCATCCCAAATCCCCCTCTTTTCTATCCAGATCTTTTGGAATCGATCCCAAACTCTTTCGTGATACGTTTTTGAATCTGTCCAAATGGCCTCAACACAAAGCTCTCCCGTTTCATCCCAAGAGCGCAAATTAAAACGGGACTCATCTAAATACTCGATCTCTTCGATCAGTTTTCCAACTTGGTTATATCTTCGATGGTACTCAATTGCCTTTCCAAGCTTATAGCTTCCCTCATCGAGCAAAACACCCTCTTCGCTATACATTTGATCCACGCCATCTCGCATTCCCTTCACAAATGTACATTTTCGCTTCAGCTCGCCATTAGGCCAATATAAAAGTGTCTGTCCATGCAAATGGCCATCTAGATATGTCTCTACCGTTTTAACGGTCCCATCTTCGTAAAAATACTTTTTGTGAGTCTCACTTGTCTTCCGGTAGACTGCGCCATTTTGATAAAATAGATCATCCATGAGCGTGCAGTACCTGTTGGAAAAAAAGGGCGCGATGCAGATCTATTTTTTGTTTTGGATCCAATTGAACTTCCCTTTCAAAAATGTGTCTCCAAACTTGCCAAAGAGGCATGAGGAGCTTCTGGTATACAACTTCTGCCTCAAGATCTTCAACCCCTTTTTTAAGGCGCTTTATAGACTGGTCCCACTGTGCCCATCTATCTTCTCCACATTCCAAAGGACATTTCTGGATCTCTTCAATGACTTTTTTTCTCAAATCCCACTTCGTCACACACGTTTGCAAAACGCGCTCAAGGGGCATTTCTGTCAGACCTAAAATCCCCCCTTCTGTTGCATTGATGAATTTGCGCCCCACACTCTGCTCGCTCGTCCACCTCACAGCCATAAGCCAATCGTTTTGCGTCCACACATCTCCTATCTGAACGAGGTTATCTGGAATTTGAGCCTCAACCTGCGCATATTTTTTCATATTGTGGTAACAAAGATCCATTCCTACAAAGATAATTGGGCTGCATCCCATGTGCATTGCAATCGCTGTTAGAAAATTGCCCACAGTCCAACCACTATTGAAGGTTTCTTCCCCATAAATCCAATTGATTGCATCCGATGAACCGTCGGGAAAACGAATTTTTTCCCCTTGTATGAGAGAAAAGTTTTCATGGTTCATCCTCCCCTGGTAGCAAAATGGGGCATTCATAAAGGGCTGTGATTTGAACTGTTCATGAGGTGCTGCAGGATCTATCGATGCTGCGAAATGTGGCTCTACATCGATCACATTTAGAGCTGTTCCCCCTGCAAAAATTAAAGCCTTATCCTCAAACTCTTTTAAGAGGTGCTTATTTTTTTCTAATGAGGGGCCAGCACCTACAATGATCGCAGGAATGTTGGAAAAGGCTCCTTTGAGTTCCACCCCCTTTCGAGAGGGCTGGTGATTGGCCCTTGCATTTTGCAAGACATTTACGCCCCAGTCAGCCATCTCGGAGAGGATCAGATTGGCTGCTAAATGGCACTCATGTAATTTCTTTTTAAATTCAGGCTCTGCAAAAATTGCGGTTTTTTTTTGAACAGCGGACCAGGCAATTTGTTTGATGATCAAATCAATTTGTAGGGTCGTTTCGAATTGATAGATTTTCACTCTTGGATCAGTACTGATCCTTTCGCAATCCGTTACGATGGCAACCCGTCTATGATCATCAACCCAATTTAGCGCCTCTAGATATTGGGCCTCATCAAAATGGTCGATGCAGATAAATTCAGAGTCTTTTGGAAATTTCATAGAGCTCGCTGTATTTAGGTAAAAATGGGACAGACCCCATCTTCCCCTTTTCTTGCCAAAAGGTGATTACCTCCGTTGCGCTTGCTAGACAGATGAACGGGGCTTTGATCGTGTCGTTATAACCGAGTGCTTGACGCATCGCAGCGTCATCGATTTTTTCAGCTTTACACTCGATTAAAACAAGGGGTTTCATTGAATTGCTGTAGCAAACGAGATCAAATCTTCTTTGAGCGATCCCCCGTTCTATAGAGATAAGCCCCTTGGGGAAACCCAAAACTTTGATCATTTTCTGAATAAGCGATTGCCTCACTCTCTCTTCAGGAGTATTGGCAATCGGCTTATTCCGAATGAGGCAGTTACTGAACTTGGACGATTCCGTAGTTCTCGTCTTCACGGCGGTAGATTACTTTCATTTTTTGATCTTCTTCCGCTCTGAAAATTAGAAATGGGTCGCTTGTGATTTCCATTTTCATAATTGCTTCATCTTGAGTGAGTGTTTTCAGAGGCATTGTCTCTTTTGCAACGATTTCATGGAGCTTATACCTCTCCTCTTCTTTCCTTGCAGACTCAGCCTCAATCTCATCATTAATGATATTTAAATCATCTTTCAACGCTTGGATTACATTTACGTGAATATCAACCGTACTTAAGTGCTTATTTCGGTAAGACTGCAGTTTCGTTTTGTATCTACGAATCAACTTAGTCACACGGTCAATTGCTTTGTCAATTGAGGCGTACATGTTATCTGTACCGGCATTCACTTTGATCTGAAATCTGATGAAATTCATTAAAATAGAGCAGGATTTCTCTAGTTTTTGAGCGTCCAAAACAACGTGGACATCGATAATATGGTCCGCAATTCTTTCTATGCGAGAGAGTTTTTCCCACACATAGTTACGCAGGGCATCAGTGACTTCAATATGTTTGCCGACGACATAGAGAGTGTAACCTTCATTTGCAAACTTATTCGAATTTGGCATAATCCACCTTAACTTTGAGTTATTACTGTACCACTAACCCCCGCTTTATCCAAGAAAATTTATGGCCGAATCGATAAAAACACCTGGACTTCTTCTGCAGTCAATTTCCTATCTGGGGCAAAAAAAAATCCTAAAAGTTCTCACTCCTGATCACGGCTTAATTTCGCTATTTACAAAATCGACAAAGCTCACCCCATTTTGTTTAGCAGAATGGGTCTATCGCGAAACGGGTAAAGAGATGCATACGCTGCAAGATTCCACCCTCTTGGATCCCCTTCTTAATCTTAGACAAGATTATCAAACGCTCACTTTTGCTGGAGCAATGGCACAAGACTTACTTCGCACGCAGATGCCAAATAAAAAAGCCCCCTATGCGCTTGCCTCCGCCTATTTCAAAAAGCTTCCGTTAAATCCACAAATTTTGGCAGCAAGCTTCCGACTCAAACTCCTCCTCCACGAAGGGCTCCTTTCACTTGAGCCAAGCACATCTTTTTCCCCTCTTGAATGGGAGCAGTTAAGTACCTTGGCTTTTGGAAGTCACTTTTCACAAATTCAAAAGCAAACACTCGCTCCGTTTGAAAAAATCGAGCTCCTCTTTAATGAAGCCATCTCTTAACAAAGAGCTACTTTTTTTTGAAAAACTCTTTTGCTCGGGCAAAAATTGAAGCGACTTTTTTCGTGAGCGACTCTTTTGTCGAAAGCACTGACTTACTCTCAACTTCCTCACCAAGAGAAATGGCTCCATACTTCACGTTTGATGATGTGGAATTTGGCACTTTTGACGACATAAATACCCCTTTAAATTACAAAAACGGGGGTAGCATACAATAAAAAGGAGATTCATTCAAAAAATTAATATAAAGAAAAATGCGCACCGAAAGGGACTCGAACCCCTAACCCCTTGGTCCGAAGCCAAGTGCTCTATCCATTGAGCTATCGGTGCCCAAAATTGGGGTGGGCGACACCCGCCCTTTTATAAACTTTGCGAAAGGGGGGACTCGAACCCCCATGAGATTGCTCCCGCTACCACCTCAAGGTAGTGCGTCTGCCAGTTTCGCCACTTTCGCGAATTAAGAGGGTGTCTACAAAGTTTTGTAGATGCCCTCTAAAGATCTAAAAGTATATGCAAAGGTAAATTATGTTGCAAATTCTTTCACCCAAGCATCAGAACTGAGGGGCTTTCCTGTCACATGTTCGACAAGGGCGCTCCAGCTCATCCGATTGCCTGGACCAAAGAGTTTCTTTTGTAAAAACTCCCCAGCTTTTGGGTGATTGAGGGCCGAACTTTCGCATTCAGCAATAAGGCACTCTTGGATTACCGAAGCAAACATCTCCCCAAGAAGGTAGCTAAAGTAATAAACAGGGGCAAGCCCGATATGATACTTTGTCGCCCAGTCAAATTGATTTTCCCGATTTTCAGGCTTATGAATTTTTTGATATTTTTCTACGTATTTCCACCAAAGCTGGTTGAGATCCTGCTTGGGATCGCGATAAAGCTCGCTTTCAAAGGCGGTCATCACAAGAACCCAACGACTAAAAATGAGCTGGCGACGGCGCAAACTCAAATCTGCCTTATTGCGGAGGTCTTCTTTTTGGTCCCCGATCAGGTGCTTGAGAGCCTGAGAGCGGTATGCTTGGCGCCCTGCAATGAGGGCCATTGCCTCTGTCGGAATCATGTGGGGAGGCTCGCGCAAAAGCCAAGGAAGGTCTTTCTCAAATCCAAGCTCATAAATAGCATGTCCCAGCTCATGTAAAACAGTTTCTAACCACTTTATCGAAGGCTGCACGTTATTCAATGTGCGTACATCCCCTTCTCGATCCAGGTTCATACAAAAAGCGTGTTGATTTTTGCCAGATCGTTCGTACATATCGCTTCGATCCAAAATCGCGCCTACATCTACACCCATATTTTGATAAAAATCAGAACTTGCTTTTGCAATATCGACGCCATCGACAAGCTCATCTAGTTCCTTCATATCTAACGGGTCTTCCTGGCAAAAAGGGTCACTCCAGCTCCAAGGACCTAATTCTTTGGTCCCAAACATCTGAGATTGCCTTTGCGCAATTTGGGACAAAACCGATTCGTAGGCCTTTTCCGATTTTTCCGACAGATCATCTAACGTTTTTAAAAGCCATTTAGAGTCCACTTCTTGGAGATCGAGCTGCATTTGAAAATAATCTGAGTAGCCAAGTGCTTTCGCCGATTGATTGCGCAAACGAACTAGCTCCAAAATCTGAGGCGCCAAGATGGGGCCAATTTGCTTAGAGGCCTCCCATGCTTTTTTCCTTTTTTCAGGGTCGGTCTCATTTTTTAAAATATCTCGAATCTCATTTTCTGAGAGTTTTTTCCCATCCAATTCTGGGCGAAAATTAGCGTAACTTTGGGCAAGGGCTGCCTCTTTTTGAGCCATCTCCTCAAGGAGTTGTTTAGGGATTTGATTTTGCTTAAAGGCGCGAATGAGTACGTTGATTTGTCTTTTGGCAATTGGGTCGTGAGGTTCTTTTTCCCAAGCAAGGAGTTGCTCATAGATTTTTGGATCATTAAATAGAAATCTAAGCTCTGTATCTAAATCCGCCTTTAAATCGGCTGCATCGGAGGAACCGGTCGTCTCTAAGATCCAGTAAGCTTTATTGAGCTGCTTGCTTTTTCTTGCCACTACAGGGACAAAGTCTTTGAGGAATTCTTCAAATTTCATACACTATACTCATGAAAATATTGGTTATTTTTTTAATTCGCTTCTATCAAGCGGCGATCAGCCCTTTTGTCGGTCATTGCTGCCGTTTTCACCCCACCTGCTCTGAGTATGGGGTAGAGGCTGTAAAAAAGCATGGAGCTTTTAAGGGAAGCATACTGACTGTCCGCCGTATTTGCAAGTGCCACCCACTGCATAAGGGAGGATCAGATCCAGTCCCTTAAAAACTATTCTTGAGGAAGTTTTAGAGTCATCCCTGGAAAAAGAGAATCTCTTTCCAGCTCGTTGAGCTTCACAATCTCATCGACTTTCACCTTATACTGCCGCGAGATTTTCCAAAGACTCTCCCCTTCTTTTACTACATGATAGCGACTCACGGTGGGAGCGATTGGTTGAGCCAAAGCGGGAGCCGAAGATTTTGTTGAAGTGAAGCGAGCGAGAACTGCCTTCGGATCAACCGGCAAAGTGGGCATCTCTCCTGCATATGCATAAAGAGTCATGGCAGCAGCCTGCCAAACCGAGTCACTTCTAGCAGATTTGAGAAGCTCGATACAAAATAAAGTCCCCTCTTCAGACTGCCTTTTCAACAACGTAAGCATGTCTAAAATACTGCGATCTTCTAATTTTTTAAGGGCGAAAGCAAAATCGGTTCGCAAAAGTAATTGAGCGGCAGTTGGAGAGTGAAGGGATAGATAACTCAATAAAAGTGCGCGCCGTTTTTCCAAAGAAAAGTCGAGTACCTGAGATTGTTCTCTACTCAAGTTTTCCAAAAGGTCCCAACTGCCCTCACAAACAAGGCTTAAAAGAGTATCGGTTTCTTGGGGGGCCCCTGTTTTTTGAAATAAAACCTGAAGCGCATAAAATTCGGGAGTCACTAAGAAGGCCTGCTCTAAGCTGTCATCCTTTTGAGATTGGCGCGCTTGCAGCAAATTGAAAAGGCCCTTCGCAGTGAGCGGCCATTTTTCTTGATACGCAAAGCGGATAATCGCTTCAAATTGGTCCTCTGAGAGCCCTGGAAACACATCGATACTTTGCTCCCCTGAAACAAGTGTGCGCACTTGAGAAGGTCTCGCACAGAGGGCTTTTTCAATATTAAAGTGGTGAAAAGCAACCAGCGCAGCCACTGCCAAGTCTCTCTTGGAATAGCCATCATCAACTAAGTCCCGATTCGTCAAAAAACTGACCAATTCTCTAAAAGTTAGGCGGCCCATAGATCCAATGAGCTGTCCATTCGAGGTTTCTTGAACCTTGCTTTTAGGACGCGCAATCGATTGGAAAACAGTAGGTTCTTGGAACATAGAAAAGGCAAAAGCCGCTAGAAAAACAACGTTGAGCGCACCACTAATAATGAGGGCCAAAGTGAGGAATCTAAAATTTTTTGTAATCATGATCTAAAAAATACTCTTTTGGACAAAATTTGAAAAGACTAAACTGGTAACATATGAAACTACCACTATCCTTGATCAAGTCCTTCCTCAAAATTGAATTGCCTCCGGTAAAGATCGGAGAAACCCTCACTTTGCTTGGCCTCGAAGTTGATTGGATCCACAACGAAAAGCCCCCTTTTGCCAAGGTAGTTGTTGGAGAAGTTCTGACAGCAAAAAAACACCCCGACGCAAAAAATCTTCAGATCGCTGAAGTCACAGATGGGACCGAAACATTCACTCTAGTTTGCGCAGCACCCAACTGCCGCTCAGGGTTAAAGACAGCTTTTGCGAAAATTGGGGCCGTTCTCACCGATGCCGATGGCGTGCAGCGCCGCATCGAAAAAACTACCATCCGTGGCATTGAATCTTCCGGTATGCTGTGTTCTGGATCAGAACTACAGCTATCAGCTGATCACGACGGGATCCTCGAACTACCTGACTCGATGAAAAACGGCGATGACTTGATCCAGCTCCTCTGGGATCCCGTTTTCGAAATTTCTCTCACGCCCAACCTAGGCCATTGCATGAGCGCCCTAGGAGTGGCACGTGAATTATCAGCCGCCCTACAAATCCCTCTACAACAAGAGAAAATCGAACTTAAAAGTGGGAAAATCGACGTTAAAGTTGATGTGCAAGACCCGCGCCTTTGCCAAAGATATATGTGCTGTTTGATCGAAGGTGTGAAAGTAGGCCCTTCCCCCTTCTGGCTAAAAAGGGCGATCGAGGCAGGGGGTCAAAAATCGATTAACAATCTTGTTGATATAGCTAACTATATTATGTTGAAGACGGGCCAGCCGCTTCATGCATTTGATTACGATTTAATTGATGGCAAAACAATCCATGTGGGCACATCTAAAAAAGAGGAAGTTTTCCTTGGTTTAGATGGCATTGAAAGACAAGTGCCCGCGGGAGCCCTTCTCATCTCAGATGCGCATAAACCAATTGCAATCGCCGGCATCATGGGCGGTGCAAACAGCGCAGTTTCTGAAAAAACAACCCGTATCCTCCTTGAAGGGGCCTATTTTGATCCTATTTTAATCCGCAATACTGCAAAAAAAATCTCGCTAAGAACAGAGAGCGCCCAAAGATTTGAAAAAGGGATCGACATTGTTGGGATCGAGTGGGCACTTAGCGCTGCAGCCACACTCATGCAAGGAGAAATCAAAGGGAGTGTCGATTTCAAGAAAGGGCCGTTTTCTGTTAAAAAAATCGCCTATCGCGTGGACCGAATCAACCAGCTATTAGGCACACAACTTTCTGCGAGCGAAATCGAAGAGATCTTTCAACGCCTTGGATTTGTCACAAAAAATGCAAGCGTTGAGGTCCCCTCTTACCGAAACGATCTAACTGAAGAGATCGACCTTGTTGAAGAAGTTGCACGGATCTATGGGTACAATAACATTGAGAAAAAGGCTCCTCGATGCACTGTTTCTCAAATCCCGAATGACCCTATCTTCGTCTTCGAAAATGAGATGCGTATTAAACTAGCAGGTCAGGGGCTTTTTGAATTTTTAACCTGCGATTTAATCAGTCCAAAACTTGCCTCTATTTGCGAGGCAGTCACTCCGGCTTCTATGGGTTTTTTAAAAACCGTCTACTCGAAATCTGACGAGTTTTCGATTTTAAGGACATCGCTTCTTCCTGGACTTTTGCAAGTGGTTAAAAACAATCTCGATCACAAAAATCACAACATCTCTGCTTTTGAAATTGGACGGATTCATTTCCTTCAAAATGAAAAAGCTGTTGAAATTCCTATGATGGCAATACTCCTTACAGGAAAATCAAACAGAGCTCATTGGAGCTTTAAACAAACCCATGTCGACTTTTTTGATTTAAAAGGGATCATTGAAAATCTTATAGAAGCTCATTTTGTCCCATCAAACCATTATGCATTCCATCCGGGTCGCCAAGCAGATGTTTTGATGAGAGATCTCACGATCGGATCTTTAGGTGAAATTCATCCAGAAGTTTTAGATAAGTTTGGGATCGGCGAAAGGGTTTACTACGCCGAAATTAATTTAGCTCATCTACTCTCTCTTAAAAAAACACAGACTCACGTTTCCCCCCTTTCTCAATTCCCCTCATCAGAGAGAGACTGGACGATTACCATTGATCCTAAAAAACCAATCGATGAAATTTTCAAAGCAATCCACTCTTTGCACTCGCCTCTATTAGAAAGAGCAGAGCTCATCGACCTTTATCTTCCAGAGTCGCAAAACAAGAAAAATGCAACGTTTCGCTTTGCCTATCGCGATAAGATAAAGACCATTTCTTTTGAAGAAGTTGAGACAGAACACGCAAAAATGATGCAGCACGTGATGAATGTGCTTGCAAAATGAACCCGCATTGATTAGCATTTCTATAATATTTAGAGGTATCTATGAAGCGGGTTTTATCGTTTTTTGTCGTCGGTGCAGTCGTCACATCATGTGGATCTTACAGCACAGCTGACCAAGTCGTCTCTCAGACTTTTGTCCACAAATACGGTTTTGAAACATCGGAAGAGGATTGGGCTGCTAGAGAACAAGATGGGCAGGTTGTATCCATGCTGAAAAATGGGGTGAAAGTGACCCGTTCCTACGAAAACGGAAACCTTCACGGGACAACAACCTATTCATTTCCCCACAGCTCAGTTGTCGAAAAAGTTCTCGTCTATGACCAAGGGTCATTACTTAAAGAGCGAATCAACGACGTATCAGGAATGCCGATCCGCGAAGAGATGTATGAGTTTGACAACCGAAAAATCGTCTCACTTTGGGATGAAAAGGGAGTTCCCCTTAGCATCGAAGAGTACGACAACGGAGTCCTCACTGAAGCAAAATACTACACACCTGAGCACGAGCTCGAAGCTGTCATTACAGATGGAGCCGGCGAAAGGGTTAAACGCGACCGAGCAGGATTACTCATCTCTCGCGATGAAATTCGCGATGGACAGATGACTTGTCGCACAACATATCATCCAAGTGGATGCGTCCACACTGTTTCTAATTACAAGGACTACCAACTTCACGGGAAACAGTTGAAATATACTCTCTCTGGAAAACCGCTAATGGAGCTTAGCTGGGATTATGGAGTTCTAGATGGAACAAAAACAATCTACAGAAACAACAGCAAAATTGCTGTAATTCCCTATGTTAAGGGAGAAAAACACGGAACAGAACTCCATTACGATGACCTCGGCAATCTTATCGCTGAAATTGAGTGGCGCAATAATAAAAAGCACGGCGTCACCAAACTTTATGCTGAAGAAATGACAGACACCGAGTGGTTCTTTAAAGGTCAATCTGTCAATGCAGACAAATTCAAAGTTCTGGAAAATCGAGAACTGATCCAGAACGAGTTCAAAGAAAGTGAAATTCGATAACGGGCCCAAAATCCGCGTTGAAATTCAAATGTCAAATGGCGCGATGCTTTCATCGCGCCTTTTTTTATCCGACACGTTTTCTTGCACCGGCGCAACACCTCCTTTAATTGAGTGGCTCTCCCAATATTCGAAAGGAAAAAGCACTCCACTTCCCCTTTTTTGCGGGAGCAGTTTCCAGCAAGATGTAATGAAAGCACTTTCTCAGATCCCCTTCGGCAAAACGATTACCTACGGAAAATTAGCTGAAGCCTGCTCTCACCCTAAAGCTGCAAGAGCTGTGGGCACTGCATGCAAGAAAAATCCATTTCCCCTTTTCATTCCATGTCATCGCGTTATCCAACACAATGGAAAAATCGGTGGGTTTGCTTATGGAGAAGAGATCAAAAGGCGAATATTAGATTATGAGGCAGAGCGACTCTCTGCCCCGAACAAATAGATTACTTTGCATCACTTTCAGTGACAACCGAACCAGAAGCTGTTTGAGCTTCTTGTGCTGGTTGAACTTTTTCTACAGGAGCAGGTTTTGCAACTTGTGCAGGTGCTGGCGCAACTACTTGCGCAGCCTGTGCAGGCGCTTGCTGAGCAGGCACTGCTTTTTCTGTTTCGCAGCAACCACGCTTGTTGCATCGTGACGTATCTTGTTGATCATCACTTGGTTGTTCTCTTCTTTGTTGCTGTTGATTTTGTTGCATTTCTGGCGCTTTTGGTTGGCAAGCACCAAAAACTGCTGCCGCACAAACTGCCAATACGATCTTTTTATTCATTTGATAACCCCTAGGTTTAAAGACACTTCCACGTTGGCATTCTAAAACTTTTACTGCAAGTGAAAAATCGGTGGCACGGCTTTTGCATCAGTATTTATGCAAACAACTTAAAAAAAAGTGGTGCAAGATGAAAAACAAAGACCTTCTCAAAAAAATCGCTAAGTTAGAAACAATTAACGACCAACTAGCAGCAGAACTCCATTATCTTGAGCATTTAGCAAAGGCTCTAGGATTTGCAGAAGGGCTTAAGACGCTGAAAGCTGCCGCTTTAGAAATGCTTGAATCAGATCCAACAAAAGAAGTAAAAACAGATAGTGACTGGGACTCAATGTAATAAGAGAAGAAGGTCGTCATGTGAAAAGCCTTCCAAATCGAGGAGCTGATCTGCAGTTTGTTGCTTTTGAGTCTTAAGCTGCAAGATCTTCTCTTCGATGGTTCCTACAGTGAGGTAGCGCTTTGCAAATACCGTCTTTTTCTGCCCAATTCGGTGAGCCCTATCTATAGCTTGCCTTTCAACTGCATCATTCCACCAGGGATCAAACAAAAACACATAATCTGCTGCTGTTAGATTAAGCCCAACTCCGCCTGCCTTCAAACTCAATAAGAAGAGAGGACAATTTGGATCTTCTTGAAATAGCCTAACCTGCTCTCCTCTTTTATCTGGGCTAACCGATCCATCTAAATAAAGGGCATCTTTAAACTCTTCTCTGATGATCTGAAGCATCGAGGTGAACTGACTGTAAACCAAAACCTTCCGATTTTGATCTATCGCTTCCTTGACATCTGAAATAAGCTGCTCAATTTTAGCCCCAACAACATCGCTTCCCACCAGACGAGGATCACAGCAAATCTGTCTAAGCCTTAAAATCGCCTCCAAAACTTCCATTTTTGTGGCGCCATCAAGGCTAATTCCTTTCCTATAGCTCTCATAAACATCTCTTTGCGCATCGGACATTTCGATCCATGAGATCTGCTCAATTTTTTCAGGCAGATCTAACTGAACCTCTTCTTTTCTGCGCCTCAAGATAAAGGGGCGTATTTGTTGCTTTAACGTATCAATGTTTCTCTCAATAAGATCAGGCATCAAAAAGTGAAATTGAGACCAGATCTCATCAGGCCTATTTTCCATCGGAGTTCCACTCAAACAGATCTTGATGCGCCCCTTTAATTTGCAAGCAGCTCTAGCTGTTTGCGTTGTTGCCGTTTTAATCGCATTGGACTCATCAAGTATAATGGCCTCAAAATCCATTTCAGAATACTGCTTCTCATTGAGTCTAAGGTTTGTATAAGAAATTAAGATAAAGTTTGTGTAATGAGGGAGAAATTTGGAGATCTCAGAGCGCCAGTTAAAAAGGAGCGTTGTGGGGGCCACAATCAATACCGGCAAATTTGTCCCTAGACGGGAAAGAAATGCCAGGACCTGGACCGTTTTTCCCAACCCCATTTCATCTGCCAAAAGAGCTGAAAAACCCCAGTCGTACAAAAATTGCAACCAATCGACCCCTTTTTGCTGATAGTCGAGTAGCTTCCCCTTAAATTCAGGGCTTGGTGGCGCTTTTTCTACCCCCAAACCACTATTAAGTCCTTCAGCTAGACGGAGTAAGTTCGCCTCCCACTTCACCTCAGTATTTGAAAGAAGAGGGATTATTGCACCAATTTGACTCTTTTTCAGGCGAAGAGATTCCCCTTCCCAAACTCCACACATTTGAATTTTCTGATCAAAAAGTCCCCGAATGGGGCCGCGAAGAACAACCTTTCCGTTTTCCTCTCTCACTTCTATCTGTGCAGTGATCGGATTTTTTCGCACATCTTGAATTTGCCAACCAACTGCCAAAAGAAGTTCTAAACACTCCTTTACCTTTTCACTGGGGCAATAATATTGCGTATCTCCGACCATCTTGCGAATATACCCTGCTTCCAAGAGATCTTTTTCAAACGTTGCTTCTTCTTTTTTTAATCGAGATCTTCCATCAATCGTTGGGGCAAAGTCATCAAACTGAACTTGACCTACTTGATAGTCCATCCAAAGATTTGCGAAACATCCACTCGTATCTTTTAAGATGAGCAAAGGTTTGACTTCTAAAGGGGGAAGAACAGCTACAGGGACATCTCCGATCAATCTTCCCGTTTTACGCATGAGCTCAATGGCCTCTTTCACATGTGTTGGAGGCACTTCAATTCTTTGAAATGAGATTGTGTCAAGATTACGGTTTGATTGGAGATGAATTTTGACAAGGAAAGCGAGCGCTTCACGATCACTTTCCTTTGCGATAGCCCTTAGCGTATCCAGATATAAAATGCGCCTTGATCCTTGCTCTTCAATGCGAACAATGAGAGCTCTCCCCTTGCGCTCAATTTTATAATTGAGTGCCATTTTTCCAGGCTAACTTTTCTTCGTGGGTCCACTTGCGAAACGGCTTTGAATTTTCCTGATAGGGGCGAACGCGATCTGCATTCACACACTCAGCACAGCAACACCCCTTGAACTGTTTCAAGCAGCTTGAGCAACACAAAAATAGCTCATTACAATCCATATTCGCACAGTTGTAATAGACATCATTTTCGCAAGAGCAATGAGAACATGTACTAATCGGTTTTGCATTTTCATCTAGAGGGACTGCCAAACGATCATCAAAGACAAAAAGTTTGCCTTTCCAATGGTCAGAACCTTCTTTGAGTCCATAATTAATCACACCGCCATCGAGCTGATAGATTTTCTCAAACCCCTCTTTCAACATAATTGCAGAGAAAAACTCGCAACGGATCCCCCCAGTGCAATACATCATTACTGAGGTCTTTTTAGGATCCTTAGCTTCTTTGAGTTTCTTTGCGTATTCAGGAAATTGACGAAAAGTCGCAAGTTCAGGCAGCTCAGAGCCCTCAAAATGACCGATTTTCCACTCATAGTCATTCCTTACGTCGATCAAAATCGTATCCTCGTCTCTTTCCTCTAGCATTTTTTTCCACACTTCAGGAGCCACATGCTCGCCCACTTTTGAAAAATCGACATCGCAGTCGACAGCCACTAGCTGCTTTCTATATTTTACAGTCATTTTTGCAAAAGGGTGTTCATTCGAGTCATGAACCTTAAAAGTAATTTCTTGATAGCGAGAATGCATCCAAGCCATATACTCATCAGCATGGTCCGCTCTTCCACTTGCCTGGCCATTAATCCCCTGCTCAGACACATAGATGCGCCCCTTAAAGTCGCGAGAATCAAAAAATTTCTTATGAGCCTTGATCTCTGCCTGGGGATCGTCGAGCTTGCCGATGTAGTAGTATGCTAAAACTTTATATTCCATGATTTACCTCAAAATAGACCTAATTTATACTGCATTCTCAAAGATCCTGGCAAATGAATTTGCAAAAAATTTCCCCTTGAGCTACACTCTCATGCTTTAAATCGAATATTTTTCGGAGAACCTAATGGCTCGTTATAGAGGACCTAAAAACCGTATCGCTCGCAAGTATGCAGCCAACATCTTTGGCAAAGCGCGCAACCCTTTGCTTCACAAACAGCACCCTCCGGGAATGCATGGCGCGAAGCGGAAGAAAAAATCTGACTTCGGCCTTCAGCTAGACGAGCGTCAGAAACTCAAGGCAGTTTATGGCATGATTAGCCAAAAGCAGCTTGTGAATGCGTATAAAAAATCTTTGGAACGCAAAGGACACACACCTACAATGTTCCTTGAGCAGCTAGAGTGCCGCCTAGACAACATCGTATTTCGCCTCCGATTTGCATCCTCTATTTTCGGTGCTCAACAGCTCGTATCACACGGCCACATTCAAGTGAATGGCAAGAAAGTAGACAGACGTTCCTTCATAGTAAAGCCTGGAATGGTCGTTTCAGTACGCCCAGCTTCTCGCCAAATGAAGCCAATTTTGGCATCTCAAGAAAGTATCAACCGCGAGATCCCAGAATACATGGTTCTAGAAAGTGATAAATTCGCAGGAACACTCCTTGCATCTCCGCAAATGGATCAAGTTCCCCTTCCAATTCCAATCAATATCCCTCTTGTTTGCGAATTTATTTCTCACACAACCTAAAGTCAAAAAACCCCGGATAACCTCCGGGGTTTTATTCCACTCAAAAATATTTTTTATCCCCGTGCATTAAATTTGTCGATTCGCTATGTCTTAAAGTCATGGTGAAAAAACTTTTTTTGCGAAAAAAACTGCAAGCTGACTTTGTCGAAATCGATGAAGAGCACCACGGATTAAAGCGCCATCTCGGCTGGTTACAACTCATTGTCATCGGAATCGGAGCCATTATTGGCGCCGGGATTTTTGTGATTACAGGAACTGCTGCCGCACTCTACTCAGGACCTGCAGTCGTCCTCTCCTTCGTTGTTGCCTCAATTATCTGCGTCTTTGCAGGACTTTGCTACGCTGAGCTCTCCTCACTTATTCCCATTGCCGGGGGCTCTTATTCATATTCCTACGTTGCACTCGGTGAACTTCCCGCGTGGATTATCGGCTGGTCGTTAACAGGACAATATCTCTTTTCCGCATCAACGGTTGCATCGGGCTGGTCGGGATACTTAGCTAGTTTACTGAATGATTGGGGGATCCAAATTCCCCATCAATTTGGAGGAGCTCCCCTTCACTATGAAATAGGGATGGGATGGTCTTTGACGGGCGCCTATCTGAACTTACCTGCTGTGATCCTTGTATTGCTCATTGGCTTTACCATGTTTTTGGGGATCAAAGCAGCTGCACGCCTTACGAACGTAATGGTTGTGATCAAACTTGCAACAATCGCTCTTTTTATCATCATCGGGATCCCTCACATCGATACAGCAAATTGGACCCCATTCATCCCTCCAAATTTGGGCCACTTTGGCGACTTTGGCGTGAGTGGAATATTTCGTGCAGCAGGGCTTGTCTTTTTTGCCTACCTTGGGTTTGATACAGTATCAACTCTCGCTCAAGACACAAAAAATCCAGCCAAAGATCTGCCTCGTGGAATTTTAGGATCATTAGTTATTTGTACACTTGCCTACATTGTGGTCTCTGCCATTTTAACGGGAATTGTAAGCTATAAAATCCTCAATGTAGCAGATCCGATTGCAGTTGCCCTCAATGCGATGGGTCCTCACTATTTTTGGGTTGTAACCATTGTAAAAATTGCAATTTTAGCAGGCCTTGCATCAGTGGTGCTTGTTCAGCTCCTTGGACAAACACGAATCTTTTTAGCCATTGGAAGAGATGGTCTTTTGCCAAAAACTTTCGCAAAGATCCACAGCAAGTTAAGAACTCCCGTCACAGCAACGCTGGTCACAACAATTATCGCGATGATTTTAACGGGAATTTTCCCTGTAGAGATCTTGGGTCAGTTGGTATCAATGCTCACCCTTTTTATTTTTTCAATTGTCTGTCTTGGCGTTTGGGTCTTAAGAAAAACGCATCCTGAGTTTGAGCGCCCCTTTAAAGTCCCTTTTGTCCCATGGATCCCACTTGCAGGGATTGTCTGCTGTGTAGCACAAATGACAATGCTTCCTCTCGTGACTTGGGTTCAAATCCTCTCTTGGCTGATCGTAGGATTCATCATCTATTTCACCTTTAGCATAAAAAACAGCAAAATCCGAATCGAGCACACGGCTGCCGAAGACGATTAAACATAATCGATAAATCTAAAGAAGATTAAGCCGATTGAGTGGTTTTTTTGCGAAAGATAAGCTCTGCAACTTCAGTCAAACGCAACCGCCAAACCATAAAAGCCACTCCCCCCAAATAAAGGGCAGAAAGAAAACAAAACTGCACAGTTTGAATCACAACTGAGCGGGGCAAAACTTCCATCCACATAGACTCTATAGCCATTGCGCTTGCAGCAGGGAGAGCGCAAGCAAAGCCCATCTTCAGAAAAAACCGCCAAAAATCGATTGAAAATGACCCTTTCCCCAAGATAACAGCATTTAAAACTGCACTCAAAGAGGTTGCAATCGCAATACTTATCGCACCCCAGCCAAGCCCAAAAACGAAAAATGCATTGAAAGCGATATTTGCCCCTACCGCAATTAAAGATCCTCTCATAGGTGTTTTATAATTTTTCTCTGCATAAAAACGGTTTGCCAAAATGAGAACAAATACAGAAGGGATCAAACCTAAGCCATATCCCCAAAGACAATCTGTTGTTTGGATCACCGCTAGCTGGCTAAAATCGCCGTGGCCATAAAGGAGATTTACACCAACAGACCCTAAAGCGAAAATACCAAATGTGCAAATCAACATTAAGGCCCCACTTGTTTTCAGAGCATGACTTAATAGCTCTTTGCGATGATCGGGATCTTCAGTTCTTGACAAAGGAGGAAGAAGCGCTCCCGATAATGCGATACCGAAAAGGGCCAAAGGCAACTGTTGAATGCGAATTGCATACCAAAGAAACGCAGGCCCTTGCAAATCTGCAAGACGGGCGAAAATTGCATCAAGTGCACTATTGAACTGCACGGCACTGACCCCTACGATTCCTAACATCAGTGGGCGCAATAGCTTTTTAAATTCTGGCGAAAAAAAGTGGGGCCTTAACCACTGCTTTAAAGGGAGAATTTTCCTCTTTTCGAAAACAGTAACCAGCCACTGTCCTGCAAATGCGGCTGTGATCGCAATCGATAAAAATCTGACATCTGGGCGATAAAAAACAGCTCCTATCCAGATGAAATTGAAAAGAACAGGGGCAACTGCAGGGAGAAAGAATTTTTTCTGACACTGTAAAAGAGAGCTATTGAGTCCATAAAGGCAGATAAAAAATAGCCCAGGAATCATCCACATCGAAAGTTCGATAATTTGGGCCCAATCAGAGCCCACAACGGGCATCAAGCCTAAACAAATTCCTTCTAAAGCGAGTACGGTAAAAATGAGGATGAGTCCCATCGAGTAGGTCGTATCGCGATAAAATTGGCCCCCGTTTTCTTTAAGGGCGGTAAAATGGGGGATAAATCCCGCCTGAAGATTCCCCTCCCCTAAGAGGCGCCGAAACAAATTGGCGAGTCGATATGAAACCATAAAAGCGGCCACTTCAGGCGAGCTCCCAAAACTAATCGCCATCGCGATATCGCGAAACAGCCCACTCACACGACTCAAGGCAGTCCCAGCCAAAAAAGATCGGGCGGAACGTAGGATTGAGTGGGAGGTATCTACGGCTCTATTCATACCTTGCAAGAATCCAATGAATTGCGATAAAATTCAACTCCTATGAAAAATGTTTTGCTAGGGGCTCATACTTCCGCAGCAGGAGGCGCTCCCAATGCCCTGTATCAGGGCAAAGAAATCGGTGCAACAACCATTCAGCTTTTCACAAGCAACCAAAAGCAGTGGAACGGAAGGGTCATCTCCGACGATGAGATTAAGCTTTGGGAAAAAGCCCTTGATGAGACGGGCATTACCGACATCATGAGTCACGACAGCTACCTCATCAATTTAGGTTCGCCGAAACCTGAACTACTCGAGAAAAGTCGCAAAGCCTTTCGAGAAGAACTCAAACGCTGTCATCTCTTAAACATCACTTACTTAAACTTCCACCCAGGATCTGCAACAACTGGCACGACAGAAGAGTGTTTAAAGACAATCGCGGAAAGCCTGCTTGAAATGGAAGATTTGATCGCTGAAGGGAAAACAAAAATCGTCTTAGAAACGACTGCAGGTCAAGGGACAAGTGTCGGTCACCGCTTTGAACATATCGGCGCGATTATTCAAGAGGTCTGTCACAAAATCCCAATCGGTGTTTGCATGGATACATGCCACACTTTTGTCGCAGGCTATGACATCAGAACCAAAGAGGGGTGGGATCAAACCTTGAAGGAATTTGATGAGAAAATTGGCTTGAAATACCTCTCAGCGTTTCATGTGAATGATTCGTTAAAAGACCTCGGTTCGCGCGTGGATAGACACGCCGATATTGGCGAGGGGAAAATTGGTTCAGAGTCGTTCCGTTATTTAATGCAAAATAACGATCTACCCAAATATTTAGAGACGCCAAATGGGCCTGATAACTGGAAAAAAGAAATCGTTACACTACGGAAATATGCAGAAGAAAAAAATTAAAGAGATTTTACAAGGCAAAGTCGATGATAAGGTAACAGCTCACGGGTGGGTTCGAACCGTTCGCGATCAAAAGACGTTCACGTTTATCGAAATCAACGATGGCTCGACACTTAAAAATCTCCAAGTCGTTATGGACGGCAATGTCCCCAACCTTGCAACTGGAGCCTCCCTCATTGTCCATGGACACCTCGTCGAAAGCCCTGGTAAAAATCAATCTGTTGAACTACGTGCATCCGAAGTTCACGTGATCGGCACTTGTGATCCTGCGAAATATCCACTCCAAAAAAAGCGCCATTCGTTTGAATATTTAAGAACAATTGCCCACCTTCGCCCACGCACCAACACACAAGGCGCCGTCATGCGCGTTCGCAATGCATTGTCATTCGCAACGCACCTTTTCTTCCAACAGCGCGGCTTCCTCTATCTCCAAACGCCTGTGATCACTGGATCTGACTGCGAAGGCGGAGGAGAGATGTTTCGCGTCTCAACGTTAGAAAAGCCAACAGATGATCCTTCTAAAGATTTCTTCGGGAAAAAAACTTATCTTACCGTATCCGGTCAGCTCGAAGCTGAAATCATGGCATGCGCCCTTTCAGATGTCTACACGTTCGGCCCCACTTTCCGCGCTGAAAACTCAAACACATCACGCCACTTAGCCGAATTTTGGATGATTGAGCCTGAAATGGCTTTTGCAGATCTGAAAAGTGATATGAAGTGTGCAGAAGAGTACTTAAAGTTTTGCGTAAGCTACGCCCTAGAGCACTGCGCCGAAGACCTTGAATTTTTTGATAAGTTCATCGAACAAGGCCTTCTTGTAAGATTGCAAAACGTCGTCGACTCCCCTTTTGCCCACATCCCTTATACAGAGGCGATCGAGATCCTTAAAAAAGCTCCTAAAACATTTGAGTTTCCCGTAAATTGGGGCACTGACCTGCAGTCTGAGCACGAAAGATATCTTGCGGAAGAGTACTGCAAAAAACCGGTCATCCTAACAGACTACCCAGCTTCTATCAAAGCGTTTTACATGCGCTCAAACCCGGACGGAAAAACAGTTGCGGCAATGGATATTTTAGTTCCCAAGATTGGAGAAATCATTGGCGGATCTCAAAGGGAAGAAAGACTCGATGTACTCGAGAAAAAAATCGAAGACTTCAGACTCAACAAACAAGACTATTGGTGGTATCTAGAACTGCGGGAATATGGTTCTGTTCCCCATGCAGGTTTCGGCCTTGGATTTGAAAGACTCGTCCTTTTTGTAACGGGTATGGAAAACATTAGAGATGCGATTGCATTTCCACGTTTTCCAGGCCATGCTGAGTTTTAACTCTGTAGATCCTAGCAAGCTTTGTGACATTAGACCGAACTAAAGCTTCGCAGGCTTCAATCTTGTGAAGAGGTTCATTTCTTTCAATAAGTTCATCGATGTTGTACAAGTTTGTACTTTTTCCAACCTCTGGATCTACATTGCGAGGGACACTCAAGTCAAAAATCCAGTGTCGCATGCTCCCTTGCCCTTTGATTAAGTATTTCTCAGATCTGCTCGCACAAACAATCACATCAAATTGTTGCCACTCATTGAGCGCATTCCGGTCGCTTAAATGGATCCCCTCCAGTTTCACAGCATCGAGATATCTCGTACATATTGAAATGTTTTGCACATCTTTGTGCTGTAAAAAAGAGATCAAACCCCGATTGATTTCTGAGTGACCAACAATCAAAATCCTCTTGTTTTTCCAATTTGTCATCTGCCAAAGCTTGCTATAAAGAGTGGGCGAGCCTCTTTCGAGCTCAAGCTGCGTGCGAACTGTTTTTCCAACCTTTAAAGCCTTTTGAAATGCAAAGTGCAAGCATGAAGGTAAAACCCTTGCCTTTCCATAGGCAAGCTTCACTTGGCGCTGAATTTCAGTTTCGGCAAAAATAGCACTATCAAGACCTGCTGTAACTCTACAAAGATGGGTAAAACAATCGGTACCAAAGTAAGAATACAGACGATGCTCAAACGGAACTTCGATCTGTTTTCTTAAATATGCCAATAGATCGCTATGGACTCCCGGAAGATCGTCATCACTGAAGTAAATTTCTGTCCGATTACATGTAGAAAGGACTACGATGGGATGTGAGAAAAAAATGGCTCGTTCGCCATTGAGAGTTTGTGCACCGCGAGCAATCGCTTCTCTTAGAGCTAAATCCGCTGTTTTAAAATTAATGCCAAGGACGCCAATTGATAACATTCCATCAATCTACTCCTTGGTAAGAGAAAATTTCAATAACGATATCGAGATCAAATCCCTTTCTCTGCAAAGTGCGCATTGCTTTTTCTTTAGATCCCAACTTACTTTTCAATTCCAGAACTTTCTCTTTTTGCATAGAGCGGGTGATTAATGCGCGAACTTCTTGCCGAGGCAATCTCAGTTTAAACTCAATGTATCTCGGTCCATATCCTCTTCGATGCAAACTCAAAATCACTTCGTCATCTTTTAAAAACCCTAAACGCTTGCAATCTTGAATCACCTTCTCACACACCTCCTTGCTACACCCTTTTTCCTCTAACTTTCGGAAGAGGACGGTGCTATGGTACGTGCGCATCGAGAGGAGGCGAAATGCTTTCTTGCGGGCTACAGAATAATCCATCTTTCATATAACATAGAACTAGAGGTGATTTATGGTAAACAATCCTAATTCTGTCCCCCCTCCTGGGCATGGACCTAAAGAGACCCACACAACCCCTGCAAGCAAGACGGAGCCGAAAAACACGGGTAGCTTCGCATTTAAAAAAGATCATACCTTTCTTCACATGAAATTTACCGCAAAACAGTGGAATAAGTTGATGAATATCATGCTGAAGAACTTAAGTAGCTATATCAACAAGACCTTCCAAAAAATGACAGCGAAGTTAAAAAAAGATTGGGCAAGAGGCGAAGGTAAAGACGTAAGCGACTAAATGTTAATCGCTTACACTCTTTGACAAAGAATTTTTTTTATGCTATACTAGACCTATCCAAAGGATGGGTTAATATGAATATTAGCAACTTAAGTCCAGCCACAAATCAATTCAACAAGCAATTTGAAATGCAAGTCGCTCAGAATATGTCAGATATAGAGCAACAAGCGATTCAAAAGCAAAAAGAGCTCGATGCCGAGCAACAGCAAAATCAGGGCTAAAAAAGCGATCTTGAGCCCAATTAATTTTTAAGGTAAGATAAAGGCCGGTTTTTATGGATCGGTCTTTTACATCTAGCGACGAGCACGATTTTCTCTTCATTTCAGCAGAGGAAGAGGGCGTTCGTATTGATAAACTTCTCGCAGCCCGTTACCCCCACTATTCTAGAACATATTTTCAGCATCTCATTGAAATTGAGTGCGTCCTTATTAATGGAGAGCCTGCAAAAAAACGGTTCATTCCAGAAGAGGGTGATGAAATCGAAGTCTGCTTTCAAGCGGTCCCTGAAGCATCCATAGAACCAGAAGACATCCCTTTAGAAGTTCTTTACGAAGACGAACACATTTTAGCCGTAAACAAACCGGCGGGCATGGTTGTCCACCCAGCACCAGGTCACTGGTCCGGAACATTTGTGAACGCGCTCCTTGGTCATTGCCAAGACATTGCACCGAACGATGATCCACTACGTCCTGGAATTGTTCACCGCCTTGACAAAGAGACAACAGGTGTTTTAATTGCTGCCAAAACACGCATCGCCCACCAGAAGCTAATTGAAATGTTTTCAAAGCGGAAAATGGAAAAGCTTTATCTCGCTATCTGCCAAGGGCGCCCAGCGAATGCTACCATCAACATGCCCATTGGTCGCCACCCCGTTCATCGCAAAGAGATGGCAGTTATTCCCGATGGCAGAGAAGCCATTACAGAAATTCAAGTTGCTGCATTTAATGACAAAGTTTCCCTCGTCCTTTGCAAACCAAAAACGGGAAGAACGCATCAAATTCGCGTCCACCTCAAACACGCAGGCAGCCCAGTAGTCGGCGACTCTGTTTATGGAAAAAAAGATCTTCATCCGCGCCAACTTTTGCATGCATACCGTCTTTGCTTTGATCATCCGATAACAGGTTCACCCATCCGTTTAGTTGCCCCCATCCCTCACGATATGATCGTCTGGCTACAAAAACTTTGTGGCCCTTCTCTATGCGCTCCCGTTTTGACTTAAAAATCTTTTATGTTTCCTTATTGTAAAAATTACGGATCAAAGGTTATAGTTTTTTTTGAACAGGCTGCTCGCCTTAAATCCCAGCCACATTAAGGTTGGGTTCAGTCGAGTTATGTGAAATGGCGGAAGGTGTTGCGAGGCAACCCGCCCCTTACCTGAACCGAACTTCCCATCGAAAGAGAGAGGCACTTCTTATGAAGGAATTTGTAGAATACATCGTTAAAAATCTAGTCGATCATCCTGACCAGGTGCGCATCAATGAAATTGGTGGGACACACACCTTGATTATCGAGCTAGGCGTTGAGAAGTCTGATATCGGTAAAATTATCGGTAAAAAAGGAAAGACAATCAATGCAATTCGAACCCTTTTGATGTCTGTAGCAAGTCGCAACGGTCTTCGCGTCAATTTAGAAATTATTGAAGAAGATAAAGAAGAAAAAGAGCAAATCGAAGAAAACGCATAAAAGCAATGTCCCTTTCATAAATGAAAGGGATTTGTATATTTACACTATGCTTGAACCAATATATTTATATCCTTTTAACACTTTATACCGAGATGGGATCTCGTATAGATATTGCACATTTGTAAACAATGACGAGGATGAAAACCTCTATCACCTAATTATTCGCGTTTATGACGGGGCTTACCAAGTTTTCAAAATGGGAAAAGAGCTCCCGAAAAAATCCCAACTCTTTCATGACATTGAGGGCAAAAACCCCGCCCCAAACTTTTTTAGTGAACTAGAGTGGAAAAAGTTGAACGATGCAGGAAGGCTTGGGCGATTCAGCGCAGCCATAAACAAATATTTGAGTTCATTTTGGAAGCTATGTTGCCACGCGCTTAGGCAAATAAGGGCTAACCATCGCCTTTCTTGAGTTAAGAGTTGCCGCCTTATATTTTAAGACTGCGATCGGCAAATTCTTCTTCAATTTCTTATGAGGAATATCTAAAAAGCTCTCTTTAAAGATTGACGCGAGATCATCTGCGTTAGAGCCCAAAAACTCAACTTCCAGGTCATTCTTTTGTAGTCCAGGAGACGCTTGGAACTTGTTTAAAAACTGTTTCAAGTGCTCAATTGCAATTTCTCTTTCAGAAATCCAGATCCAAAGCTCATCTTGATGACGATATTTTTCAGCAGAGCCTTTGTAAACTTCTTCAGCACTTACAATTGTACTTGTCATGTGTATGTGAAGATCGATTTCTGGACTTTCGGTGCTCACACTTTTCGCCTTGTCCAACCAAACACGACGAATCTCATTTGCGTGTTTTTCAAAGAGCTTGATATTTGTCGCAAACATCTTTGTCTGCCCTACTCTGCAACACCCATTTTGCTCTTTGGTATCTGCAAAAAGATTAGAAGCCTCACCTTGAGCGCAAAGAGTTAGGTTTTTAGCCACCTCTTTTTCTCTATGTTCATATACCTTGCTATAAAGAGAATACATATCCTCATTTTGCAAAATGATTTGTGCCGCTTTTTTCGGGAAGTTTCGATCGCGAGCTAACTTCTCAAGGTTAATGATACTTGCCTTCTTACCGGTCGCTAAAGTTTTTAGTCTATTTAACAAAGAAGCGACACACTGAACATCAAGAGAGCTTACCTTACTCAATAAATCTGTATCATCGATGATTCCATAGAGAAAGTGGAGATATTCGATATATTCTCTTTCTGGATGGATA
The DNA here is from genome assembly GCA_002773795.1 of Chlamydiae bacterium CG10_big_fil_rev_8_21_14_0_10_42_34. Lineage (GTDB taxonomy): Bacteria > Chlamydiota > Chlamydiia > Chlamydiales > SM23-39 > REEB52. Next base: position 135,811 of record PFAD01000020.1, read on the forward strand.
TAATACGGCTTTCTCCGATTTGCGTCGTTGATCTCAAAAGCTTTTTGAGCAACTAGCGTATTGCTAGACTGGGCATCAGATAAAATTGCCATCGGCGCTGAAAAGGTATTGAGGGCAGTTTTATGGTGGTCAATCACGCTAATGACATCGAGATACGATGGAATGCCCATCTCATCGCGATTGGAAAAATCTCTGAGAGAAACCGTACCAAGAGTTGGCTTTCTTAAGTCAGACGCTTGAATCACACCTACGGGATAGAGGCGTTCTTCATCTGGATATACAACCGTTAAATAGGAGTAATTTGTGATCTTATTGCGAATTTCTTCAACATCAGAGCGGACTGTTACCGAAGTTAAGTTATGGCCAAAGACCTCAAACTTTGCCTTCAAAGCAACATCGAGTTTTTCCATCCGCGCCCGAATTTTGACAATTGCGAGATGAAGACTTTGTGTTGCCCCTTCTAAGAAGCTAAAAATCCTTGGCCTTTCTTCAAGAAGGTGCCCTTTTTTATCAAAAAGATTCGCCTTCTCCATCTTAGCAATTAATCCATCAACTCCACCGAATGGAACTTCGCCAAGTCGCGATAAATTCGTAGCTAGATCCTCAAAATCACACGCGATTCCTTTTGGGATATTTAATACTTTAACAAGAAAATCTTCTACCTGCTCCTTCTGCTTATTAGAAAACTCTAAAGCCGGCTCGCAAGACTCAAGTTTCATTGACAAAAGACGTTTCAAAGCGGATTCGATGTCTTTAATGTGGAGGTTTTCTTTTGCAAAGACTCCGATCAAGCCGACGTGCAGACTGTTTTCAAACCAACGCAAGCAGCTACTCAATAAGATAATAACTTGCCGAACACCTTCCACATCCGTTGCGCGCCAATCGCCAAGAAAATAGCCGTCTTCATCGACAACTACCACAGCATTGTGACCTCGATCGTGATCAATTTCAGCAATCGAACCCGCTAAAGTCATCCGCTCCAACCCTTTTTGAGTCATGAGATCGTTGCCAGTAAGGCTCAGCATGGTCCTTGTTTTAGGAAGATGTGTGAAAATCGCATCTCCGAAAAGATCGCGAAAAATCCATTCGATTTCGATTTGTGACTGAGGCGGACCGTCGGGCAGGTTCCAAATATGAAGTCCATCCGACACCCTTGCAGCAAAAGCATCCAACCAGCCCCAAAAAGAGGCTATTGTAGTGTCTAGGTCGGGTGACTTATGGGCAGTTACAAAGTGGGTCCCTTCATAAACTTTGTCCATCCCGATAGGAAATAAATTTTGATAATCACTCCGCTCGACCCATTTTCCAGCAATCTTAGATCGGATTCGGTAGTTTTCTTCGAAGCTCAACCCAGATAGCTGGTTAAGCCAAATTTCAAAGCTCGTGAATGTGTAGTGCTCAAGAATCTGCTCTTCATCAATTCGCCGAACAAACTCCAGAGCTGCGGGGAGCAAAAAACAAGGCTCTGCTTCGTCTTGAATTAAAGCCAAAAGAGCTTGATTGACCTTATTGCTTTTCGCGCGATCAACCTCACCTTTTAGACCTTTTAGTTTTTTAATAACGGCTTCAATCCCATCAAAGAATTGGACCGTAATCTGGTGATTGCCTAAAAGCTTCTTCATTCTTTTTCCACCTAACGGACTGAGCAGGACTCGAACCTGCGACCACCCGCTTAGAAGGCGGGTGCTCTATCCACTGAGCTATCAGTCCAAAGCATATATACACAAACAAATTCAAAAGTTGGTTTTTGACTACGTCGAATAGCCACTAATTTTAAGCCCGCCTGCATCGCTCAACTTATTCAAGTTGAGCTGTTTCGGCGCTGGCTTCGCCTGACTTGAAATTAGGAGATCTCCTTCTCAAACTCCCAATTTTTGAATTCATTTGTGTATAAATCTACCCTTTTATAGGGGTATTTTGCAAGAAATGGTTGCAACAGCCCCAAGTTTAAATAATTTACCCTTAAAAATGGCCCCCAAATACACCTGCCTGACAAAAAAGGGAAATCGCTTGCCAATAAGGAAAACTTCCTATAGTTTTTTCTCCTTCATTTCAACCTAAAAGGCTCTTCATGCTTCAAATCCTATTTTCCTTTCTTCTCCTCTCTTCTCTTTTTTCGGAGCAAAAAATATCAAGCCACACAATTGATACGCAAAACGAGACGCTCGATTACACTGTGACAGTTGAGACGGGGGAAATCAGCTACACCTCTTATACAAAAGAGGGTGAAAATAGACCTATTACATTTGCCTTTAATGGTGGGCCCGGATCTTCTTCTGTTTGGCTCCACTTAGGCTGCTTTGGCCCGCGCCGCATTCTCATGCCAGAAGAGGGGCAATCCTCCATACCTCCTTACCAACTGATCGACAATTCTGAAACGATCCTCGATTTGACCGACCTAGTATTCATCGATCCTATGGGTACAGGCTTCAGCAAAGCTTCCAGTAAAGAGGACGAAAAAAACTTCTACAGCATCAAAAATGACGTTGAATCTGTGGGTAAATTCATCCGTGATTATCTGACAAAAAACCAACGCTGGAATAGTCCAAAATATATCGCTGGAGAAAGTTATGGAGCCATGCGCGCAGCCGGTTTGGCCGATTATCTACATAATGAGTTTGGGATCTACCTCAACGGATTGATCATGATTTCAGCGGCAATTGACTACCAGACATTCATCTTTGATAATGATAATCCTGTCCCCTATTTTATCTTTTTACCGAGCTACGCCACAACCGCTTGGTATCATGGAAAGTACAGGCCTGATGCAACCGTAGAAGAAGTTGCGCAAGAAGCTCGGGATTTTGTCTACCAAACCTACGCACCCTCTTTACTTTGCAGAAAATGTTTTGATGCACAATCGATCAACGAAACCCTTTCTAAAATCACCGCTTTGCCACTCGAAATCGTTCAAAAAAACTACGGGCGAATCGATGACGATCAATTTTTTTTCGGCCTTTTTGCTAAAGAGAAAAAAATGGTGGGAAGATTTGACTCTCGGATCATCGGATTTTCAGATAATATCTTTCAAGATCCAAGCGATATTGCGATCTACGGAATTTTTGCTGGGGCCTTTCACGACTATCTTCATAAAGAACTTGGCTTTCAAGATTCATACACCCTTGTCTCATTCGACATTAACAGAAAATGGGACTACTGGGACTACAACCGTTGGGGTTACCCGAATTTAATGGGCGGCTTGAGAAGGGCTCTTGTCACAAATCCTAATATGAAAGTTTTCTTTGGATGTGGCTATTTTGATCTTGCAACCCCCTTTGCTGCCACCGAGTATTGTCTCGACCACCTCGATGTTCCAAACGCTTGCATTCAAACGGAGTATTATGAGGGGGGCCATATGTACTATACCAATCCAAAAGCACGCATCAAATTCAAACAAGATTTAATCCGCTTCTATGAGGAAAACCGATGAAATACTTCCTTTTACTCCTCCCCTTACTTTCTCTTTTTGCCCAAGATGAAGAAGCAGAGTTCGATCCGAAAATTTCGATTACGAACCACCAAATCAAGACCCATAACGGAGTGCTTAACTATACGGCTATGACAGGGGTGTGCCCGATCCTGTACAACAATACAATTGAAGCTGAGCTTTTTTTCATCTCCTACACGAAAGATTCCGAAGAAGACCGTCCGATCACTTTTGTCTTCCCCGGCGGACCGGGTGGTGCAGGGACATTAGAATCGATCATTACCTTTGGACCTAGAAGAATCTTGACCGCTGGAGAAGGGAGAACCATCCACCCTCCCTATAAACTCATCGACAATCCAGAAACAATTCTGGAATACACAGACCTCGTCTTTGTAGACCCAGCTGAATGCGGCTATAGCAAAATTACAGAAAACGGAAACCCTGATTTCTTTTTCAGTGTTGAAGGCGACATCCAATCGCTCGGTGAATTTATCCACAATTTTATTGATTCAACCTGCCGCTGGAATTCTCCAATTTATCTCTCGGGAGGCAGTTACGGCACAATGCGCTGTGCAGGACTTGCTGCAAACTTGTTTCAGTACGGGATTGCTGTGAGAGGCATTATCCTAGAAGGGTGCGCTTTTGCATTCGATACAATCGTATCCGCTAGAGACCAAATTTTACCGAACTGCTTAATGATCCCCACATTTGCAGCCACTGCATGGCATCACGGAAGGCTTTGGCCGGAAAAATCGCTCGAAGAAGTTGTCGACTACGCGCGCCGCTTCGCTTTTGATGAGTACGCCCCTCATATGCTTCAACCAACACGCTTAAGCTACGTCGAAAAAACTGTTTTTGAAGAAAAAATGGCAGATCTCATCGGCCTTTCAACGGACACAATCAAGAGGTTCAACGGAAAAATCGACGAAACCATTTATACCTCCCACTTTTTTGGATCTGAAAGAAAAGTCTTGGGAGGCTTGGACACACGCTATTCAAGCGATATAGCAACAATAGATCCTCAGCATGCTGGAGATCCAAGTTACCTCGATTCAATCGGCATTCGACCTGCCTTCATCCATTACTTGCAAAATGAGCTAGACACCTTTTTCGACTATCAGAAATATGTCGGCTTTTCTATGCAAGCAATCACCTCTTGGAATTTTTCAAGTTATGACACATGGGGCAAACCAAATCTTTTACAAAGATTGCGCCACACATTGATTGCCAACCCTCAGATGAAAGTATTTATCGGATCGGGCTATTACGATTGCCGCACTCCATTTGCCGCGACAGAATATTGCTTCGATCACCTCGATCTGCCCGCCTCGTATCAATCAAACCTCCAGTTTGAATATTACAAAGCGGGACATGGATTTATTTTTGATTACCCATCGCTTAAAAAACTAAAGAGGGATCTGACGAAATTTTACGGCATTAAAACCACTAACTAGCTATATTTGTTGCTTATGAAAGACGTCCCTATCCAGAAATTTTTTGTTGGAGACAAGCAGCCACTTACTATTTTTTGTGGCCCTTGTGTTATTGAATCGGAAGAATTTACCCTTCAAGCAGCAGAAGAGCTCAAAGAGATCTTTAGCCGCTTCCCCTTCCAATTTGTTTTTAAATCCTCCTTTGACAAAGCAAACCGGACGTCGATCGACTCTTTTCGCGGACCTGGCCTTGATGAAGGGCTAAAGATCTTGCAGCGCGTCCAAAAAGAGCTTGATCTTCCGATCATTACAGATATCCATACACCAGACGATGCACGCATTGCTGGTGAAATTTGCGACGTGATCCAAATTCCCGCCTTTCTTTGCAGACAAACCGACCTGATTATCGCCGCAGGCAAAACGTCTGCCACAGTCAATGTCAAAAAGGGGCAGTTTCTCTCGCCTTGGGACATGAAAAATGTAGTCGAAAAGCTTGTCCAGACAGGAAACGAAAAAATTATCCTGACTGACCGAGGGACATCGTTTGGCTATAACAACTTGGTGAGCGACATGCGGGCGATCCCAATCATGCAACAATTTGGCTATCCCGTCTGTTTTGACGCAACTCACTCAGTTCAGCTTCCAGGAGGCCTTGGATCTGCATCAGGAGGTCAGCGCGAATTTATCCCAACCCTTGCAAAATCGGCCATTGCAGCAGGCGCAAATGCCCTTTTCATCGAAGCGCATCCAAATCCAGCTCTTGCAAAATCAGATGCGAGCTCAGTCATGGCCTTCGATGACTTAAAAACGCTCCTTTCTCAAGTTGAGAGGTTATATGAGGCCGTTCAATGTTCCTCCGTTTCTTCGCACTAATTACCCTTACAGCAATTGGCGTCTATTGGTTTCATATCCATATTAGTCCAAAAGATGTGACCCATTACGAGCAACTCATCCAAGAAAGTACCGAACTTCGGACCAAACATGCACTCGCAGAAAAGCCTGCGCTCCAAAAACGGCAAAACGTGCAAAAAGACATCTGGTCCCAAAATGAAACGCGCCATTTTCGAATCCAAAGTGAACAATCTGAACTGACCATCGCAAAAACTGACGCCGTCGAGGAGTTAAAAAACATCCACTGCCATTTCAAAGACGATTTTATCCTATCGGCTGATGAGGGGATCTACTCATTCCCCTCCCATCAATTCACAGCCCAAAAAAACTGCCATCTTCTGCAAAATGCAAACCAAATAGATGGCACACTCATCCATTTAGACCTAAATCAAGAAATCGTCACCTATGAAAATCCAAAAGGGTTTATCGCATCAGGACCTCTTCGATTCACAGCCAAAAAACTCGTTTGGCATAAAAAGCAGGGCAAACTCATCCTCACTGATGATGTAACGATCGAACAACCTGGGCAATTTACCCTGAAATCAAATCTAGGAACACTCACCCTCAATGAATATGAGCCCACACTTTTGGTCCTCGAAGGGGAAGTCAAACTCCTCTCAACAGTTATCCAAGACAAAATCAGTAATGCTCTTGCCGACACACTCACCTACCGCCCAAAAGAAAAGTCCCTCCTCTTTTCCTCTGCTAAAAAAGTCCTCTTCTGGCAAGATGGACTTTCGTTAAGCGCGTCAGAAGTACTGATCCGGGAAGATAAAACAGTTGAAGGGCACGGAGACGTCCATTTTTCCTTCAATTTCGAAGAACAAAACTACATCGACGAACTGTTTAAAAATTATCTATGAAACTGCTAGAAGTGAAAAATCTCGTCAAACGGTACAACGGTAAAGCTGTTGTTAATGGCCTTAATATTGACGTTGAACCGGGTGAAGTAGTCGGACTCTTAGGACCTAATGGCTCTGGGAAAACAACCGCTTTTTATATGACAGTGGGACTCATCCAGCCAGATGAGGGCGAAGTCTATTTTAAGGGGAAAAATGTGACCCATCTTCCCATCCACAAAAGGGCAAAACTTGGATTTGGCTACCTTGCCCAAGAGCCATCTATCTTCCGTTCGCTCACCGTCGAAGAAAACATCCTTTGCATCTTACAGACCCAAAAAATAAAAGACCCGACAGCCCACCTCAATTCACTTCTGCAAGAGCTGCACTTGGATCACTTGCGCAAAAAAACAGCATCGAGCCTCTCTGGTGGGGAAAGACGCCGCCTTGAAATCACAAGAGCCCTCGTCACCCAACCCCAAATTCTGCTCCTCGATGAACCTTTTGCCAATATCGATCCGCTCGCAGTTGCGGACGTAAAACATTTAATCCGCATCTTAAAAAACAAACAAATCAGCGTCTTGATTACCGATCATAACGCGCGTGAAATTTTTTCCATTGTGGACCGATCCTACCTAGTTCAAGAAGGAAAAGTCCTTCTATCTGGCAGTACCGATTCCTTGATCAACAATGCGCAAGCTCGAAGCACTTACCTCGGAGAGGACTTTAGACTCTAGCTCCTCGATCACCTCTAAAACAGCTGACACTCCAAGCGTTGCTAGACAATCGCTCACCTTACTGCCCCCACAGCCATCTTGGTAGCACGGCCGGCAACTCATCTTTTGAGCAACTACCCTCGCATTTTTATTGCGCCACGGCCCCCAAGTCACATCCGATGTGGGACCAAAAATTGCAACGACTCTCTTTTTCAATGCATTTGCCATATGAAACGGCAAGCTATCTACACAAACGACAAGCTCACTCATCTCAATCAATGCGCCCAATTGTCTCAAGCCAATTTTCCCGCTTAAATTGATCACGTTTAGCCCTCTTGTAATCTCTTCGACCATAGCTATCTCAGCTAAATCAGGCCCACTTGTAAAGACAACCTGCCGCCCCTCTTCAAGAAACTTCTTTGTAAGCGCTCTCATTTTCTCTTTAGGCCAGCACTTAAATTTCCATCTCGATGTGGGGTGAATCATGACGAAAGAGCCCTGAACCTGCTGCGACAGCTCATTTTTCACAACATGACTCACCTCTAAAAACAATTCCCGCTCCTCCACCTGAGGAAAAATCCCAATACGCCTTAACGCATCTAAATTCCGCTCAACTGTGTGCCTTAAGCCTGGGCAGTGCTTAACCACATGAGTATAAAGCTTTTTTTGCCACCTCCCCTTAGGGGAAAATCCAACCCGAATCCGTGCTCCCGCAGCCTTGGCAGCGAGCGCGCCCCGATCCCCTTCGGTCAAGTTAATGACTAAATCGTAGCCCCCTTTACGGATCGTCCTCCACAAAGACCACTCTTTATAAAGTCTCTTAAGGAGCTTAAGCTTTTTCCATTTCCGATCATACCCGATTAGCCCATCGATCCCCGGATGGTTTTTTAACAGATCAAAACCTTCCGAATAAACGTAGGCATCAACTTGAGCTTCAGGCAACCGCCCCTTTAAAGCGCTAAAGACGGGTCCCGTTAAAAGGACATCGCCAAGTTGCCTAAGCTTGATGACAAGTATTTTTTTGACGCCCGTTAAATCGGGGTAATCTCCGTAAGTCATTTTTTTACTCCTGAAAAAAGCTGATTTTAAATTTTTTCATCATTTTCCAATAGAACTTAGTGAGATTTATTACCCCCCTGGTTTACAATGTCAGTACAATTTACCTTATGGAGATCCAAATGGCTCAATCAACAACACAAACTTTAGAACAAACTCTTTCGATTATTAAGCCTGACGCAGTAGGTCAGAATATGATTGGAAACATTATTGAATATTTTGAGCGCGAAGGCCTCAATGTAACAGCTGCGAAGATGCTGCATCTTACAGAAGATCAAGCAAAACAATTTTACGCAATTCACAAAGAGCGTCCTTTCTTTCAAGAACTTGTTGAGTTTATGACATCTGGTCCTATCCTTGCGATGGTCCTCGAAGGTGAAAATGCAGTAGCACGCAACCGTCAAATTATGGGAGCAACAGATCCTACAAAAGCAGCTCCTGGAACAATCCGCGCCGATTTTGCAACATCCATCGAACGCAACGCAATCCACGGATCTGATAGCTTAGCGAACGCGAAAACTGAAGTTGAGTTTTTCTTCAAACCAAATGAAATTTGCCCACGGACCTAAATCCATGATTAAGTTTTTTTTATTTGCAGCCTCCGCACTATTTGCGGAGCAAACTTTTTCCATTATCAAGCCAGATGCAGTCGAGAGTAATAAGATTGGGGACATTGAGTCTTACCTAGAAACCTCAGGACTTAACATCGTCGCAGCCAAGCTCATCCACCTGACCCCAGAGCAGGCACAAGAGTTCTACGCGGTGCATAAAGACCGCCCATTTTATAAGGATTTGGTCGCATACATGACGTCAGGACCCGTTCTGGTGCAAGTGCTCGAAGGGGAAGATGCCGTTGCCCTGAACCGAAAGGTGATGGGATCAACGAATCCAAAAGAGGCATCTGCCGGAACAATCCGAGCGGACTTTGGGACAGACATTCAAAGAAATGCAGTCCACGGTTCAGATTCGCTTGAAAATGCAAAAAAGGAAATTTCGTTCTTCTTTAAACCGGAAGAGATTCACCCGTGCACGAAATCCAAGTAAAGCATCGCGAATTTACAAAAAAGCGCAACTGGGAGCAGTTTCACTCTCCAAAAAACCTCGCAGCTGCGCTATCTGTCGAAGCCTCTGAGCTCCTTGAGATCTTCATGTGGCTCAAAAGCGACCAACCACTCACACCCACCCAGCTCCAAAATGTGCGCGATGAGATGGGCGACATCTATCTTTACCTGCTTCGCCTAGCCGACGTACTCAATATAGACCTTCTCGAAGCAACGCGCGAAAAATTTGCCAAAGTGGAAGAGAAATACACCCTCGAAAAATCGCTCGAACTAACCCGATCACTCACCCACACCTGAGGCCTCATGCAGATCCAAAACCATCGAATTTACGATAACCCACTACTAAATCCAGCCAGCGACCAACGTCCGGATCTTTCCGTAACAACAGCTAAAGACTATAAAAGCACAGCGAATGCCATTGCAATAACCGCCCTAAAAATCATCATTCTTCCCTGGGGACTTTACTGCGCAGCAAAAGCTCTACTTCATCGAGTCATCATGCTTTGCGCCTACCCCGCACAAACCATGTCAACGAAATACGTAAACACCCTCCACGAACGAATTGCCCAAATGGCCGCCGCAAATTTCACATTTAGAAAAGTTGTCCTTGAAAAAGATGGCCACCAATATAGCGGATTGATCGTCTGTAGAAATAAGAACATCAACAATGAAAAATGGGCCCTGTTTGCACCAGGAAACTACCAACTTGCAGAGCAATCGGTCATTAACTCCTCAATAACCCCCTTTCTAAACAACAACTATAACTGCCTTTTGGTCAACGGACCTGGAGCGGGAAAAAGCCAAGGGATGGCGACAGTGGAAAGACTTGGCGATGCACAAGATCTTGGCCTCACATTCCTAGAAACAGCGATCAAAGCAAAAAACATCGTCATTGCAGGCCATTCTCTTGGAGCCGCAGCAATTAGCCTAGCAGTACTCAAACATACCTTCCAACGCGACATTAACTACCTAGCAATCCGAATCAATACTTTTGATCGCCTCACACACCTTGTACAGGAAAACTTTGGCCGTGTTATCTCACTATTAGTTAAGTGGGCTGGCTGTGAAATGGATTCAACTGCTGCCACCGATAAGCTCATCCACAACCGAATCCCTCAAGTGATCTTCGAAGCATCCGATGATGAAATCATGGATAAAGCGCGCTTGATGGACTCAGTAACATCCAATGACTTCGAAAAAGATAAAATATCTATTATTAGCCAGCCAACAGACCACAACGCACTTCCTACCGAACTAATTGAGGCAAAAATTCTTGAATGGGAACACACACTAGCAAACGATAACTAAGAGATATAAAAATGAACGAACAAGACAATAAAACTCGAAAAACCTGGATAACACTACTAATAATAACCACAATTGCAAACATCTCCTACAGCACGATAAATTTTTTTACAGCACCTGTACATACAGCGCTACAAAATGCAACCCCACAATATAGTTTGTTTGTGATCAGCATTTCGATAGTGGGAGCGCTGTTAACGGGTTATATAATGTATCGATGCGCCTATAAAAAGCCTGGGACGAAGCTTTTGACATTTATGATCTACAGCACACCGATAACGTATGCAGCAACAATCCTTATGTGGATGTTGGGAAAACTTCCAGAGTTAACACCAACATACAGCCTCTACCTCGCGGCATCAACAGCACTTACCGTATGGTGGTACACACTGCACCTAAAGATGAGAGCGATCAACAGACAGCTGAAAGCTTCATAAGATATCCCATCACAAAACCCTCAGGGGGATTTTCGATCCCCCGAAATGAACATCGAACTACTTGCCACGCACGGGGAGCGCAGCAAAACCCTCCCAGTAGCGAGAAGAAACTAAAACTCCAAGGAGAAGACCTTTTGCCGACGTACCGTGGCGAACGCAACAGAGGGCCGGTCTATAAGGTTGAAAGCTTTGGAACCAAAAAATCGAAAATTGCCTCATTAAAAATGGGCCTCAACCTCAGGAATTTAACAAACTAACAAAAAGGAACGTCTTGTTTAAAAAAATATTCGCTTTTTACACATTCTATTCTCTTTGTTTCTTTTTACCACTGCATTCCGATGTGAATATGCAAGTTATGGAACTTGGGATACAACATCGTGATTTTGACCTCCCATTCACTGAAGTAACCATAGCAAACCAGAAATTCCTTCTACTCATTGATACAGGATGCAGCGCCACCATCTCCTTAAACGAAAGACTCACACAAAAACTTCCCCTTATATACACTGGAAACAAGATCTCTTTTTACAGACCTAACGGAACTATCTATCATTCTAAAGAGATTGTTATACCTGAAATTGTGTTTGGGGAAATTTCCTGCCAAAATGTGGCAGGAAGAGAGGACGGTAAGTGGCTCGAAGAGACCTCTCTCAGTAAACAGGGGATCTTAGGGTTAAATTTCCTTCAAAATTATCATGTAATTTTTGATCTAGGAAACAATAAATTGATCCTATCAAAATCTGAAGAAACAATAAGACAGCTCGACTATCCTCTCGAAAAATGGACTTCTCACCCCTTCTCGCTGACAAATGTTGGAATCGTTCTTGAAGGAGAAATAAACCAACATCCGTGTAAATTCGTTCTGGATTCAGGATCTAGCCACACCGTTCTTAAAAGATCCTTTCTTACTAATAATAAGATCACAGAAGCTAATTCAGTAGATATCTGTGGGACGAAAATCAAAAACCCTCTTCTCCTTGAGTTGCAAGAACCTTCTCAAGTTGATGGAGTTATAGGGAACAATTTCTTTAGTTCTCACAAACTTTACTTCAACTTCGAAAAAAACCTCCTTTTAATAGGAAAGGACTAAAGGGTTCTAATTAAAACTCGTGCATTACAGAAAACCTTCCGCCCACGAAAATGATATCATTGTACATTTTCAAATAGTAAGGCTCGACTGCACTATGCCATTTTCCTCCAGGAGTCTCAGACTTAAACACGATCGGCAAAGATACTTCGTATCCATATAACCCTGATTTCCAAACGCTATAAGACTTTTTCTCAAAATAAGAATTCCAGTAATAGACAAAGTGCATCTGCTCAGTCTTTATCCCGAGAGAAAGTTGATTCATTTGGTATTCTGCTTTAATTCCAATGGGGATGTAAGCGAAGTTTGAGTAATGTCTGCCTTGCACAAGAAAATACCCTCCCCCTCCTGAAAATGGAGTCAGAGAAAAGTGATTCGCTTTTAAGCAGTACCCAAAGCGGCCCTCAACCCTGTTTTTATAAGCAATGCTCTTAAACTGAGGATAATTATCGACATAGATACCAATAACCTGATTCCCCAAAGAAGCAGAGCCTTCAATCCCAGCATAAAAATCATTGGGTTTTAAGAATTCATACCCAGCATTTAAGCCATAATATTGACCTTTTTCCACATGCAGATAATTTTCTACTTCGTAAGTTCGCTCTACATTCCACGAATAATCCGGTTCAATATAAATCCGATGGTAGTTATTCACAGTTTGGGATTCGACATCACAATAACCACAGACGCTGAAAGTCACAGCAAATAAAGCGATTAATTTTCTCATACAGCACTCCAAGATGGTAATTTTTTATTAGTGCTAAATAAAATCTGCGCCAGCGCAAAATAAGTCCAGAAAATTCTGCACATTTAAGAGCCTACCTAGCAAAAGTTGCTCTTATTAGAATGAGAGAGCAAAAGAGAAACCTGGGCGTCCCGTCGCTGCAGATTGATTGGCCAATGCGCTTATGGCAAATAAAGTGAAATCGTACCAGCTATGGAGAGCCACACTTTCCATTAGCGATCCATTTTTGTATGTCACCCATCCATAATAGGCACCAGCTGCAGTAATAAAAGGTATACTAAAAGAGTAATAGCTCCTTCTAGCTTCTGAGCTATAAGCAAATGCATTAGGAATATGGGCGGCGCCAAAAATCAGGGAAGTAAGAGTGATCCCAACAGCTGGATTAAATATCTCGATCAGCTGAGATTGTAAATACCCACGAAATAGAGCTTCCTCGCCTAATCCTACTGGGAAAGCATCAAAGGGAAATCGCGTCCTTCTGTAACTTGAGGCAACATAAGAGTGTTTAGGAAAGTTTGCAAAATAAGTTATCGCTGTAGCCAATGCCAATTCACAAAAAAGCCCACCCCAAACTTCTGGTTTTTTCAAGACACTCAACTTAAAAGAAGCGGAAGCTAAGTCGGCAAAACTATCTGTAGGCATCTTATAAGAGTAACCAGACGAGCCGTTGTATGCTCTTACATCTCTGTAAGCTGCATAAATACCATAAGACCATGTAGAGCTAACCGTAACAAGCGCAGAGCGCATAAGCACTCCATTATGTCCAGAGAAAGAAGCAACCCCAATGCCGGTAGAAGCGCTACCCATAATTCCAGATGCAGTCTTCATATCGCCCAAGTAAACATGCCCAAGGCCTGGACATAGCGTGGATAAACCGACAGTTACAAATGAGCTTTTATGGCGAGGAATAAAATTTGGGGGCTGAGTTTCGCTAAACGAGACAGGTTGCCGAAGGATACTAGGATCAAAAGCTGCAATTTCACCTACAACTGGCTGATTCATATCAGGCGGCACTAATTCTTCAAGAGGCTCTTCAGGGACCACACCAAACAATACAGAAGTCATACAAGTAATTAAAATTGCGCGTCTCATAGAAGGTTCCTCACTTTGCCAAGGCATTATGGGATCAGAAGTGATTTTTCCACAAACATCTTATCTCTGATTCAGCAAACTCAAAGTGCCCCCCATGACATCTTTGGGTGAGGAAAAGAAACTAATCAATGTAGAACCTTATTGTAACCTCGACGTCTTAGAACTTGCCCTAAATCTCCATCAAAAAAGAACCTTTCTTTCTATCCCAATAAATTAACGGGATAATTCGCACCCAACACCTTCTAACCAAACAAAAACCCTCTATCCCAACAAATAAATACAAATATTTATTTTAATAAATCTTAAGTTAATGTTAAAATATTACCTTTAAACCGCAAAAAAGAGCTAATTATGAAAACCCATACAGCAGAGAGACTTTATACCCAGGCGGGGATTGCCCTATGCTCTTTAGCAGGAGCAATAGTGGGATATGTTACGGGAGGTCTATCCTTGGCGATCTTGGGGGTTATTGCTGGCGGCCTTGGGAGTTATATATTAAATAGAAAGGTAAGCAGAGCCTAAAAAAATCAATTTTAAGGAATAAAACAAGATAATTCACTATAATCTTCGGCAAGGTAGCAATGAAAAATCCACCAACTATTTTCCATAGCATTCCTCGTAATCAACATGCTCAGATTACAGACATGGTGCTACTAGAGGACCTTAAGCCAAACGATTCAGATGCAATTAACAATGGACTAATCAGCCTGTATCTAGCTCTATCTATTGCCGAAGATGCTCTTAATGAGTTTGCAAATAACCGCTATAGATCATTCGATGCTTTACTAGGCAATAATTCATGTTACTTAGTCTCATATAACATATACCTAATAGCCCATCGATTTAAATCACAACAAAATCTAACAATAGGTCCAGCTCTAAATAAAATTAGGGAAACCAAACAGAAACTCCTTATTGCAACAAATTCGTTCAAGACAAAAATCAAGACCCCATCGGTGGGCAGCTTTCTAAGTGCAAACAACATACATTTAGACTTAGACCCTGACTTCATCTACCTAGCTATGGCATACGCATGTACACAAGCAAAGGAAAAAAATGAATTTGAATTTGAAGAAACAAATTATAAAAACCTCCTAAATATTTACAGCAAGAAACTAAATATAGATATTCCAAAGAAGACCGTCATCAATCTGGTAAAGCACTGGCAAAAAACCCTCTCTATTTCTAGTATAAAAACTTTGCGACAACGTCAAACTAACACTCCAAACCAGCCAGAAGAACTTTGGAGAGAATACCTTTCGGACCGATATATTTTAACCGATAAAAGAGATAGGTTATGCGCTCCAAGCCTCTATTCAGCAGCAACAATTTTTTCCCAACTCACTCAAATTGAAGGTGCGATATTGGGACTCCAAGTAAATATCGTTAGTCAGCCCAAAAATAGAATCTCAACCTTTACACTATTTTACCAAGTACAAAAAGATCACAGTTACAGACTGGTAAATTCAGAGAAATTACCAGACAGTGACCCGATCTATATGTTTGTGGGGTGTAGATATATATCAGATATAGAGAAAATTGACATCAGAGCGATTCAGCACGAACTCGAGGAAAAAGACCTAAAAACGATTATTCTTGCTCACGAAGTAACCTACCCACAATACCCTAAATCTTTAAATGCAGAAAACATTCTACCTACCCACCCTGAAATAATTGAACACATTAAAAAATATAAAAAATTAAAAGGCTTTTCCCTTGAGGATCCCTCAATTTTGTGCCTTGCTCATATTTTTATTGATGATATCTTGACTCAATCCCTCGCAAGTTATGACCACCCCACATTTTTGCCACAACTCCCACAAAAAAAATAATTTTCTCTTTTTTTTCAGATAGCTATTTCCCCTCTCCAAATAAATCCTCTAATCCGATAGCCTAACCTTTATGGAGACAAATCCAACTTATAACTCAGTACCAGATCAACATCAAAATTTCTGGCAATTAGCGAGTATTCAAGCTTCGGCATCTGGAATTCCAGTAATTATTGTCGGGGGCCAAGTTGCAGCCAAATTTGGCGCCGGGGTAGGAATCACTTCGATTATTCTAGGCAATTTGATCTTATGGCTTATTGGAACTGCAGTTATTTCTATGACCGCTTCTGGCAGAAATAATGCTCTCCAAAACATAAACTCTTACTTAGGGAAACTTGGAGGCACCTCAGCTGCAATATTTCTGGTTCTTGCATTTTTATCTTGGTATATCATTCAAATAAACTCAGCGACCAAGGCTATCTCAAGTTTGGTTTTGTACAACAACAACTCTTTAAGACTCGGGGCAGCTCTAGGTGCTTTTATCTCCCTACTGTCTATAGGTGGCATAGTTCTAATCAAAAAATATTGTACAGCTATCTTTCCTTTCCTTATTTGTTTTGCTGCTTATTCAATGTTCGAACACGCAACTAACATAGACATAACCTCCTCCTGGGGATTTTCCTTGCTGGGAATCTTTGCAGTAGTCTCGACAAATCTTGCAGGGATTGTAAATTTACCGACTTTCTTCAGACACTCACGCTCACGTAGTGATTCTTATTTAGGCTTGAGCCTTATGATAATTTTTACGATGATTCTTCAAGCTTATACAGTTGTTATAGGTTTTAACAACCCAATCTCGCTTTCATCTGACAACATGGTCTTCTCCGTCTTTTTAATCACTTTTATCATCCTCTCTCTGATTAGCGCAAACTTAGTGAATATCTATTTTGCATCAGCTGGTTGGGAGATGATCTTTCCTCACCGTAAATCGAATAAGGAATACGTCATTATTGGCCTGCTGGGAACGCTTGCATACACTTTCATTCAGCTCACAGCTCCCATGCAATTTTTCCTCGATGTAGCTGAAAATTTCATCGCAAGTCTTGGAATCATCCTCCTCTTATCGTTTCTTACTAAAACGTTTGAGCACCACAGACCTAGACCATATGAAAAAATGATCAACTTTAGTTGTTGGTTTTTTGGAGCAATTATCGGAACTCTATACAGCGCCAAAAATCCAGAAACCTCAAACACATTAATCATCTCTTTTTGCGCGACAACCCTTGCTTTCCTTTTTATTATCTACATCGAAGAGACTTACTGGTCGGCAAAAAAAATTATATTAGAACACAAACATGAATCATAAATTAGCCGATACACAACAGTCTTTTTGGCAGCTCACCGCCATCCAACTCTCTGGATGGATGAGCCTTCCCATCCTCGCAACGAGTATCCTTGTCCTGCAGCAAAACAGCTTCTTAGGAGCGGCGCTCACCATTTTTGTTGGCAATGCGATCCTTTGGTTTCTTCGCCTTGGGATCATCTCCATGAGCCATAATAAAAGACAAAGCACCCTTGATTTGGCCCATGAGTACTTTGGCAAAGCAGGAAGCTACTTCATTGCATCGCTCCTTCTTATATCAACTCTTGTATGGTTTTTGATTCAGACAACAGCTGCCAGCAACGCACTGACACATCTTATCACTCTAAACGAGAGTCCGAAAATCGATCAATTTGTCCAAGTATGCGTACTCATTGGACTTGCAAGTACATTTCTCTGCATGGAAGGGATCGTCCTTTTAAGACGCTTATCTATGATTGCCTTCCCCATTTTGCTTGTCACATTTGCAGTCATATTCCTATATAACTTTGGAGGATCACACACCAACCAAAATGCCCTTTCGCTCTCGGGCCTATCTCTTGTTTTGGCAACCAACCTTGGGATCACCGCAGACATGCCAACCTTTTTCCGGCACTCCAATTCATGGAACGACTCCATTAAAGCACTTACCGCAACACAAGTGATCAGCTTAATTCTAGGGTTAGCAAGCCTGTATCTTGGATCACTCATCAATGGGATGTTTGAGATTAACCAGTCACTTTTACTCCA
Source organism: Chlamydiae bacterium CG10_big_fil_rev_8_21_14_0_10_42_34 (assembly GCA_002773795.1). Taxonomy (GTDB): domain Bacteria; phylum Chlamydiota; class Chlamydiia; order Chlamydiales; family SM23-39; genus REEB52. The sequence continues at coordinate 153,779 of PFAD01000020.1, forward strand.
AAGTGATCATGAAATCCTACGAACCGCCATGATCATCTTCATTTTCGTCTCTGCGGTAACAGCAAACGTGGCAAACGTTTATTCTGCCTCAGTGGGCTGGGAAATCATCGCCCCTAAAGCCCTGATTGGCCGCCAAGAATACCTCATCTTGGGCCTTGGACTTACAATGTTTTATATTCTATTTGCAAATGTGTTTTCTCCCGATGCCGTCCTGTCTTTGTCCGATAATGCCCTTGTTAACTTAAGCCTTGTGCTTATCTTTGCTTACGTCCTTTCTAAAACGCAAAAACACCCCCATACACTCCACCAAAAAGCCACCTACTTTATCGCCTGGGCCACCGCTACCTCACTGAACGCAATCCAACAGCTCTACAGCCCATTTCCAGCCCTCTCTCCCCTTTTTGTTACACTCTGCTCAATCCTCCTCGTTTTAGCCCTATCCTATGGATTATCCCGCCTACGCAAACGCTCTTATTAGTGGGATAAAGAACCCAACTAACACAGGCTCAACAATTCAAGTATTTATTTATAATAAACCTCTTATTCTGTTATAATTGATGCCATTACAAAATAAAGAGGATTTATGAAATTAGATTTTACTCGTATTTACGGGATAGTAGGCAAAGTAGCGTGTGGAGTAGCGGGAGGGATCGTTGGTATAGTAACGATGGGTCCGATAGCAGCGATAGCAGGTGTATTTGTAGGGGTAGCAGCGAGTCATCTACTGGAAAAAGCGATGAGTCCACGCCCAAAATCCACCAATTCACAAATATGAATTCAAATATATCGCCAGGGACCAAGCCATGAAATCAGCATCCCCTCCATCTCCAGTTTTTGAAAAAGGGATCAATTTTCCCGCATCGCTTACAGATGAAAACAAAAACCACTCTTTATCTGACTTACTCCCCTATGACGCGCATAAAAAAGTTCAAGGACACCTTACTAATGGTTTAAAAGAATATAAGATGCTCCTTGTATCAGCAAGAGACACTATTACGGAGTTTTTATCGGGCAATCTAGCTAGCTTTGATTCCCTTGTTGGCGAGAATGCTTGTCAAATTCGAGCCACACTACTAGCGCTGATTTCAAAATACTTTCCTATTGAAGGGGATCTACTCTTAAAAAGCATCCTCGACCAGATCAAAAAAATTGAATCGATTAAAGAAATCCCCGACAGCAAACAGACGCTCGGCAGTTATTTAAGGGAGAACAGCCTTGAATTACCAATTAATACGAAAGAGCTTTTTCTAATTGCATCTCACATCTTAACAAAAGTTAGAGTTTTGCTCCCCCCTGATGCAGAAAAAAAAATCGTTAGGAATGAAAATACAAACACCAAAAAAATTAAAACAATCAGCCCTGTAAGCTCTACTTTTTCTAGAGAATTAGTCAAAAAATTAAGATCTTTGGTTTCCAGAGCCTCAGTTCAGTTTGTCCAAGATATTGCCGATATCCTCCCGATCCCCGAACCCATTGCAGATATGGTTTCAGAAACGTACTCTTTAGAGCACAATAAATTTGGAAGGCTAAAATGCCTTCCATGTTTTTGGTATACCCTCATCCTTTTAGAGTACTCTATTAAATTTGACATTCCAATTATCCTTAAAGTTAAACAGATAGCTACAGATAGAAACCATGAGGTTTTAAAAGAACTCCCTTTTTACTTCAAGGTGGTTCAAAACCAATATCAAGCAGTTGATTTGTGTGAATTATCTCCTAAAGAGCCGGCACTTGTGATTTTTGCTAGCTGTTGCAGAAAAGCAGATGAGTTTCCTGTGTTAGACCAATGGAAAGACGAGATTTTAAAATTTAACCCTCGCGAAATGATTTTAGCATATGCTGCAGCCCACAGACAATATCCCGATGAAGATAACGACAAAGTAGTGAGCAAGGCTAACTGCGAGCTTTATCATCACTACAAAGAAAAAGCTAACGAATGGGGCTGCTCATTAAACAATCCAAGATTGTTCTTTTTGGTTCATGCGTACTGCGATAAAGTAGGAAACGTACAGGCCTAATCTTAGCGCCTTGGCAGATTTTTTATAGACCAAGTCATTTCTTCAATGAACATAATCATACAAAAAGCAATAAGACTGGTGCAAATACCAACAAGTGCTGCATTCGGGACATTTTTTGAATCTAACCATAAAGAACCAATTGCTGTAAAACAGCCTAAAAACCAACAAAGGGAATTTGATAACTTATCTATATATCGCGGTCTATGTTGCACAATTGTTTTTAAGATGTAACTAACTATAAGTACAGCTCCTAGATTTGCAATACATACTGTCCCTATACTTTCCATAAATGCAATGGGGCTTGATGAAGCAAAAAACACATATATCATCGTGCCTAGCAAACCAATAACGGCATACCCTTTAGCCCCATGCTTATCCCTGGTAAACATTTCCCAACCAACTGACGCCCAATAAATATTTAATAGATTTACGCAGAAAAACATAAGCAATACGAAACACAGCACAATAAGTACGTGCACTATATTTCCGCTGTCATTCAAAATAAGCTGAATTGGATTAGTTATCCCTATAAAAACAAAACACAATTGAAAAAGGGCATGTAAAATAGACATTATAGTTAAACTAAGACAAGAGTTAGCCTTAGATCGGGAATGACGAAAAAATGTTGCTAAATTTACAGTACCCGGGAACCAGGTCAAAATAACAAGTAACATACCTGAGAACGAAAATCCCCAAGACCCCTCAAAAGAAACTACTCGGTCAGATTTGTATAAAAAATAAACAATGCAAACAAACAAAACTGGGAAACTACAAATATTTACCCATTTAAGAAATTTAATCCCACCCATTCCAACTAGAGCACATACAACACCCAAAGCCATACCAACTTTAAGACTTAAATTGTCATAGTTATGAGCATACTTATCTACCAAAAGAGTCAATGCATCAGCTGGATACTTAATTTGCAAGGCATACCAAACTAAAAAAGCCGCTACTATAACTACAGCAGCTACAATCGTAGAGACTACACCAAGATTTTCTTTTATATTTTGAATAGTGTGGACTCTTTCACTTGTCATAGACATAATTCCTAGTCCAATAAACCACAGAATTAAATTACCCAAAACTACAGAGGTTACAGCTACTCCCGCTCCGTACTCCGTAGAAATCTGAGCTCCTACCATTGTAGAGACCAAACCAAAACCTGAGCTTAGAATAAGAGCTAATTGCCAGTAAGACTGGTTATTTTCTCGGAGTGAAATCCCGCTATCGACCTGAGCCATCTTCAATCTACAAAAAGTTCCTTTATTCCCTATGTATAAAAGCTAATTACAAATAAGCCTACTAATTTCATCAAAACTGTCCTTACAGCAACAGAGATCTCTTCATTTCATCTTTTCAGCTTGTCTATGCGAAGAGCACACAAATTAAACGGCGAGCTCCAATTTCAACCAAAAAAGGCCCTCAAGAGTCAGAAAAAACACCTTCAAAGGGCTAAGCCTGACCTAACCCGTGGCTAGGTGGCTAGGCTCCTAATAATAAGCTATGACCCCTTGCTCTTTTACTTTCTTTAGAGCGTCTTCGTAGCTCTCTTCATGTACTACATAATGCTTGCCCATAGCAGAATTTGGTCCCGTGTATTTTTCAATCTCGTACCGTTCATACTCTATTTTTCCTTTGGAAAAATAAACATCCGATATTCCGCTTCCTAGACCAACTTGGTTTTCATCTACAAAATACAAGCTCACAACAATATGGTCTGTGGGAAAAGGAAAAAAATCTAAATAGGGCCTTATCTCCTGATTGGAATTAATTTCCTTATGTAAACTTTCTGCGATATTAACAAGTAGAGTCCTTGCTTCTTCCAAAGAAACAGAATCCTTTCGTGTTTTAACAAGTTTATAGCTAACATAAAAATCTGCTGTCCCATTAACCACATGGCTCCCTTTTTGAAGCGCATTATTTATTCCATAAGCACTAAGAATCAAGCCTGTATCTACATTAATACGATTCGAAAATGCTCTTATCAGTTTGTATCCAGGAATAGAATCCATTGTAATATTTTCCTGGCAGGAAGCAGCCAGAATAAGAAACAAAACTAAAAATTTAATGTATCTCATATTTTGGAAGAATCTCCTTGGCTATAACTGTTTTAATTTGTTTCTGATATTGTTCTTGAATAAAATAGTGGCCGCCAAAGATCATTTCTTTTTGAGGAATAACCCGAACATAAGAATCTTCCGCTTTCTTCATTACACTTCTTAAGCCTCCGTTACACAGGAGCGAGAGCCCATCCTTATCGCCAATGATGGTATAAACCTCAGCAGCTAAGGTCTTATCTATGATTATTGTTGGCCCTACAGGTATCGCTATCACCGTATCCCGGTATGCCTGTGGCATCCGCTGCAACGTCTCTTTCAACACAGCAGCCCCATTGCTAAATGTAACACAAATCTGCTTCAGGTTAGGATTATTTTCCAGAATTATCTCCCTTGCAGCTGCCGACAGTTGCTCTACCTGTTTATCTACAGAAGCAGGCATGTATAGATTACTTTTAGTGAGAATTTTCTCTGCAATCATCAATCCATGCGGAGCAAATACCGGGAATAGGTAGTCTGCTACAGTGCGATCAATTCCTAATTTCGCACAAGCCACCAAGCTAACCCCATGGACCAGACTATCATCGTGTACATGATGCGGTTTAATCGCAAATCGACCATCCAAGCTCTCATGTATCTTAGCTTGAGCCTCAAGCACACTAGCTACGTTATTGTTAATACCACAAAAATAATTAACTGTTCCATTTTTGGTATCTCCGAGAACTTTTAGCTCGGGCATGTATCTAGAGCCAGAACTGAAAATCTTATCTCCCAGCGACTGTAAATGAAAGTTGTGGAATATAGCATTTATTGCCTTTGACGTCGTGAAAGTTAACGGCCTTTCTGGAGAAACTGAAAAAGCTCTTGTTAACGCCTGATTTATCCTATTGTCGCTCTGAAATTTAGCCATTGTATTTATGACCTGAACTTGCTCTTCGAAAGGGATATCCATCTCAGCGAGTCCCATTTGAGCTAATGATCTTTGGAGATACTGGACTGCGCCAAGAGCAAAGTTTACCGCTTTTGTTTTTGCTTCCGTAATAGAAGGTCTGCTTGAGTTGTTATGAGCTAAAACAAGAGCTCCTTCTTGAATATCAGAATTATCTACTGGACATATCCTCCCCGGCTCTAAATCAGTTAACGAGGTAACAGAGACTAAAGACTTGACAGCCATTCCTTCATACATTGAGCTCGGTGAACAAGGAGTCCTTTCAAAATTAAGCACAAAAGTTGCGCTTTGATGGATGCGGTTCATTTGGGCGCAAAAAATAACCGGATTAGATGCAAAACCCATATCGTTTGTTATCCGTAAAGCTTGTGAAGATACAAAAGTGTTAAGCTGGCTCATCATTAGATTTGCAAAATCTTGATCCTGAATTCCTATTGAGATAACCGAACTCGCAGAGCAAGGGATCTCCCATTCGCCCAATCGTATTGAGGAGGAGGATGTAGAGCTGTGGCTATAATCAGTAATAAATCCTTCTGAAGAAGATACTTGAATCAGTCCATTTGCCTGATTAGATGAATATGTATCTACAAAAATACTTGAATCAAAGACTTTGTTCTCCCTGCCCGACAGAGTAGTTATTGGGAATTGAGGCTGGAAATTAGTTTGTGATAATTGAGGTGCTTCATAAGCACACAAAATTACCTTCAAAGAAGTATCCCCCATAGAATTTAAAGAATACGGGTTGAAAGAAGAGGCCGGGTTTATAAGGTCCCAACTACGTGCTGGGATTGCCGACAAAGTCTGAGCCGGTCCCGAAGAGTCTAGGCTAATACATGACATTTTATTTCTCCAATTTTGTTGTAAAAGAATTATTTACAGAAAATACGCCGCTTTAAAACATCTATCTGGTTCAGAATTTTTAGGTTCTCTTCCTTCATATCTTTTCTTAATATCAATTCAGCAGAAGAGTAGGCTTTTAATGCCTCCCTCTGATCTCCAGCTTCAGCATGTGATATTCCAATTTGGATATAGTATCTTGTTTTTTGCACATCGATCCAAAGAGGAGGCGGAAATCGAACCTCCGCAAGTATCTGAGTTAACCTGTCCATTGATTGGACAGCCTCATTTAAATTTTGTAGGTGCGCAGGATTATGTCGAAGTTGATTAAGCACTTCGACATAACATTGTAAAAGCTTGTTTTCAGAGACACCAAATTCTTCAACAATATGCTGAAGACGTCCATAAACAACCTCTATGTCTACTCTATGAATTAAAAAACCAATCAGATAGTTCTCAAGTTGATGACGGATTTCTGGAGAAATGTCCATTAGACCTAAGAGATTTTTGGCCATCTGATATTTCTGCTCTCTCGCATAAAGCAAAAACTTCTGACACTGAATTTCCGTATATAAAGAAGACATCCCTTTGACTGGAGCAATGGCAGCAAGCAATGTATCAGCTGACGTTATCCAATTTTCCTGTTTAACTTCCGAAACAAATTTCTCTCTATCGCAAGCCAAATACCCAGCAAAATAATTAAGAAATTCTCTATAGACAAATCCATCCAATGCGTTATAGGCTTCCAACAAATAAGCCAGGGCTTGTGAATCTTTTTGATGAACAAACAACCTATTAGCTTTCTGAATCATATAAAGTGCCGCTTGTTCTTTTATTTCGGGAGCTAGACCTGCTTGACTTAACAAGCCAATAGCCTTCCCATACCTATGAGCATCAAGATATAGACATAATTTTTCTAACTGCATTGATATAGAAATTACTGGATGAATATCGCTATTCAAAACCGCGCAAACAATATCATCAATACCTCTTTCTCTTTGCAGTATTATTTCATCTTGGACTGTCGCCGTTATGACAGGATTTAATTTACGCAAAACAACATAATCCAGATATTTAACCATCAAATTTTTGTGATTAAACACATTTAAATCATCGCGAATATTTTCAAGCCTTTGAATTACTTCGTCATATTCCCCCTTTGCGCAGAACTGTTCTATTTGTCCTATCAACGAAATAGCTAAACGATCGTGAATTCGAGGACCTGTCTGCTTGAGAAGGCAAAAGGCGTTTTCATATGCACATGTATTGATGTTAAGCTGAAGTGACTCATACTGAAGATCTTCATAAAGAGGGGTAAGTCCTCTTTTTTGCTTACACAGGTGCAATAAACTATCTATAGCTTGATTTCGTTGAACTGCCCTAAGCGATTCTTTACTCTCCGGCATGTTTGGAGATTTATTTAGGCAAGCAATGTATTTTTGGTACTCCTTGATAATTTCTTTATAATCTACCAGATCAAATACATGCTCCACCTTGTCAAGATAGCTCTTTGCCAAAACAAAGTCGCTAGAGGCAAGAGATCCGCTTTCTTTAATCACAAATAAGAGGATCCGAGGGCGTACCATTGAATTCAAACTTTCATTACTTAAATTTAATCTAGCTTCGTTGTACTGGCCCGTCTTTATATATGCTGTTATCTTATGAAATAGCAAATCATCGCAAACTCCTGCGTAATAGCAAGACCTTCTTAAGATTTCTACAGCCGTATTTATAACATTGAGTGAATTAGTAATTTCATCCCTGCCAGATTGGTCTTCTTTCAAGTGAGGAATTAGCGCAATGAAATCGAGACACGATTCATAGCTATTTATTGCTTGAATATCTGCTAAAAAGGAAAACCAATTTTTTGCTTTTGATAAAAGATTCCTTGCTTGTTGGTGCTCACCTATATTACAGAGCGAAAGAGCTTCTTCCATAATGCATGCAGATCTTGCGCTTGGGAATTCATACAGAATCGCAAAGCCAACTGCTATCGCCATACCAGTTGCTATTTGCGCTGAGTTACCAACTACAATTGGAAGATTCTTGAGAGAATTACTAAGGACAGAAAATATCCGACCTGAATTACAACGGAATGCAACATTTTTAGCGCACCCGATGATTATACTCCTTCCTTGGTATACAATATTTAAAACAGCACCAGATGCAGCAACCTTCTGAGCAGTTATCATCATTGCTCGCGTATCTGGATTTCTTTTATTCCCAAGTAAAAAATCTGTTTTACATACTACATTTACAAATGAGAATCCCAGGTTAAAAGTTGGAATTACTAAAGATGCTGAAGAACTGATACCCCAGTTCTGGATAATTACAGATCCAATATCTTTTACAAAAAAAAGCGGAGCCTCTCTATATTTGCGGTACCAATCTCGTTCTTCTCGATTTGACGAGAAACGGTCCAAAATCCGAGGAATAGCGAGATCTGCAGCAACATTAGAGCAAGTAAAAATAGCAGACAAAAATGAGGTTTGCCTTAAACTTTCAACTAAACTTTCTGGATAATCAACTCCATACTGGGCAATCCAATAATTTTTCATAACTGGGTTTGTTGCCGTTTGGATAACGATATTTAGAGCATCAAGACTTTGACTAACTATTCCCCCATCAAGAGTTCGATTTTTAGCAAAAGGAACTACACATCTTGAAATTCCAAGACTCAGGAGATCACCACCAAATGAAAACATTAAATATTGACTATTAGCAATATCTTGACGAATCAAAGAGGAATGCTCATCTGGCAAATCATCAAGACACGCCTTAGCCTCAGAATATTGAAGCGCAGAGACATGAAAACGAGCTTGCATTGCCTTCCAAACAGGCTGATCGGGCATTAAAATTGCGCAATTTTGATAACTCTGATGTGCATCAAAACTTAAATCCTCGATTTGGAGATAAAGCCTAGCAATTACAGTTTGCATTGCCCTAGAACCATCTTCATCCTTCACAAAGGCTAATGGGTTTGCATCATTTTCAAAATAAATGTCAGGACGATTCTTAAGCCAACTAAGTAATGCTGTTTTGAAATCAACTAGATCTAATTGCTTCCAATCTAGCTTCGCAGCCATAAAAAGCTGAGCCATAGCTTCAACACTTTGCCAAGATGCATCAGGAGAAAGCGAACTCAGCCATTCCCTAGCATAAACACTAGCTGCATCATATTTTTTTTGAGAAATAAGTTTAGATTGATACAGAATTGATTTAGGGAGGTATTCCTGAGATTCTTGCTCTAATAATTGGTCCAGCTCAGTACGATTGCTTTCTTCTGATCGGGAATAAAACTCTACCTCTTCGCAATTTCGAAGATATGAATTTCTATGTAAATCCCAATCAATTTTTGAGATTCTCAAATCTGGATTTTCAGAAAGTCTTGCTAGATCTATAAAATCTTGTTCCAGAATTTGCTTTAATTCTTGCAAACGTTTTTGAGCCCGATTATTTTCCTCACCTTTTGCATCCGCTCTATAGATTGTCTTAAATAAGCCAAGAACTTCGTGGTAATTTACGCTGTGCTCCAAAATTTTTCGATCATAAACCTCATTTTGTTGGCTAAACTTTTGCTGAGCTCCAATTTCTTCAAAAGTAAAAATCGCTGAATCAATTGATTTATTACTCCATTGATACAATTCCTTGTGAACCTGTCTTGTTCCTCTGTTAAGTAATCCCGCTTTGTAGTCGCGCTTCCGATGAGGCTTATCCGTTACGTCTCTTAGTTTTTCTGCTGATATTTTTAGATTCTTAACATCCTTAAACGCACGAGAAAGGATGTCTTGAATTTGACTTTCAAACTGAATACATTCTTCAGGTGAAGCAAGAGATATTTCAAACAGGTTATTTAACTCAACACATGACTTATAATATTCACTTATAGACACGTTTACATCATTAACTAAGGTAAGAACACTCAAATAAAGCTCGAAACGCGGATCACCACAAGATATAAGACGCTCTACAATCTCTAGATAACCCGGATGCATCGGACAGTATGAGAAAGGAGTTACTGAATTCGACATAGAGCAACCAAAATTTTTAAGTTCATATAAGGTACTACTCTTTATAGAATAGCACCATCTTTATTAAGATATCGTTTAACCCAAACCAGGGCCCAGTAAAAACCACTAAAAAGAATTCGTAAAGAATAATAGCAAGGACAGGAGAGTTTTAAGATAGGGTATAAAATACCGTATCCTAAAACTCTCCTAACTTTCTTTAAGGTTAAGAAGGCTGGGTCGTGTGTATATACAATTTCAGTGGCAGGATGGGATCTAAAAACTTGAGTGGCTCTCTAGTCATCAAACCGGCATCGCCTACCTCTCAAAGAATAAGGAAAGTCTCCGGTATCGTGAGGAAACTCTACTTTAACCATGATCTATAAGAACTATGGTAATAATTCTGAAAACACCATAAACTCACTTTCTTACTGTTTGAAAAAAGTCTGACATGAAAAAATTAAACAATCCTATTCAAGTTGGGATTTTGGGATGCGGTAGTTTTGTGCAACGCCGCATCCTTCCTATACTTAAAGAAATAAATACGATTAAAGTCGTTGCTCTGCAAAAACGCAATGTAAATGACGCTAAAAATATTGCGTCAAAATGGAATATCCCGTTCGCAGTTTCCTCAAGAAACGAGCTGTTAAGCAACCCCCAAGTAGAAGCAGTATTCATTGCTACAACCAATGATATGCATGAACAAGATGCAATTGCCTGTGCAGAAGCTTCTAAGCCAACTCTTTGTGAGAAGCCACTAGCACCAACAGCATCAGCCATTTTAAAAATGATCGAAATATTCCAAAAACAATCCACTCCACTATTTGTGGGCCAATCACTTCGCTTCAAGTTCTGTGTGCGGAAGGCAAAAGAGCTTCTCCAATCAGGTAGACTGGGACAGCTATTGAATATCCGAGCTCATTTTTCAATACCAGTCCCAAAAGAAAATTGGAGACACCAAAAAGTTCGAGGAGGAGGAGCCTTACAGGATATAGGAGTGCACTTAATTGATCTGATTCGATTTATTTCCGATCAAGAGATTCATTCAATTTACGCTGAAGCTAATCACGATTATCAGCACACCTCGTCAAACGCAGATCAAACAGTCTCTGCTATTTGCCGACTTACTCACCAAGCTACTGCTTCATTTGAATGCTCCTTTCAACAACCATTCTCTAGCAGATTTGAAGTCATAGGAACAAAAAGTCGATTAGTCAGTAATGACTCCCTCAGACAATCTTATGACTCTCTTGAAACTCTCTGTCTGATAGAGGATGATACTAAACTATATTATCCGATACGAGCTTCAAATATCTATAGTGAAGAACTCATACATTTTGCAGACACCCTTCAAGGGCTCACTCCTTCTATTATAGATGCTAAAGAAGGACTTCAAAACCAAAAAGTAATCGAGGCTGGATATCAGTCCCTTTCTGAGAGCAGAAATATTCAAGTAAGGTAAAATATGCTGAATTGGGAAGAAGTTACCAGGGAATATACTATTAAACCCTCTGATCGCATCAAAAAAGTTACGGAACCTTTAAACGTTCATCTAAATATTTCGTGTTTTTTTTATATTCGAATTACTTTGCAAGGTCAACTAATCTGGTTGGGGAACCGTCCTGACTGTGCTGAATACTATGTAGACCAAAAGCATTATGTTAATGACCCTTGCATGAACCATCCAACACACTGGGAATCAGGCTGTTCTTTGCTTGAAAAAGCTGCACCTGACATTTACCAGAATACTTTTTTAAAGGAGAGTGAAAATTTATTCAATTTTAATTCCTGGATTATTTTAAGCAAAAAAGAACTTGAGTTTGTCGAGCTTTTTGGTTTTGTTGGAGAGAAAAAAAGCCATCTTGAAAAAATCTATCTAAACCATATTCCCTTGTTAAAATCATTTTCTACATATTTTAAAAAAGAAATGCATCTAGTTATTTCCAAAATGTCTAAGGAATCAATTTCTCTTGTAGATCTCAAGGGGGACGATTATTATCCTAGATCACTAACTCAACCTATGATTTCTCCGGAGACTTGCCAAACCTTTTTAGAAGACTGTGGCATGAAGAATCAGATCAGAAAAGCCACTTTACTTTCCAAGAGAGAGCGTCAATGCATCCAGGCACTTCTTTTGGGAAAAACAGCAAAAGACACTGCAGCTGACCTCAACCTTTCTTACAGAACTATTGAGTCCTATTTTGAAAACATCAAAAACAAGCTCTCCTGTCAAGATAAACATGAGGTTCTTAGTTTCTGTAGAGACCTAGACAACCTGGGACTGTTTTGAGGGGGATATATTGATAATGTCTTTAGGAAGAAGAACGCTTATCGCTATTAGAAACTTGCATTTGGAATGGAAGAATTGTTCGACAAATTAAGCCAACAGATAGCATTACTGTGGCGATTAGTTGGGAGTTTGGTCTGCCCAAGATTTCTAGCTATGTTCCCAGATGAATATGTTCTTTCATTGATAAGCTTTCTGTTAACTCGGCTTTCCTAAACACAATCCTTGCCTTATATTTAAAATTTCTTTAACGTGCATACGTTTTTTTTTAAACAGGAGAAGTTTATGGCTAGCTCAATCCAAGAATTAACTAGGTGCATGTCGCTTTTAATAGACTCTGCTAAAGTTTTTGAAGCCGCACAAAAAACGGTCGAGGCAATCGATCGTAATGACAGAGGTTCCGATGTCGAAAAAGCATCCTTAACAAATCGTATGATCCTCCTGGGATTTACAGTCGCAGAAGTGGGACTCGTTCTCTCTGGGGCAGAATCTAAATCTTTAGAAATATTAAAGAAAGTTGAAATCGTACCTCGAGTTTTAAACCTTCCATTTGAAATCATTACGCAATCTTTTCACCTTGCCCAAAGCCGTCAAACACCTCAAGATCACCTTCGTTTTATTCAAAATGCTCTGCTTTCTCCTACTGCAGATATTGTTAGAGTCGCAGCTCAAGGTAAAGCTTATCAAGAGCAAACCTATCTTGACTTAGATCCTAAAGAACTTGAAAAAGCTACTCGCCCTATTTATGAAGAAAGAATAAGTTATGATGGTCAATATGACTTAGAAATCGTAGGTCATAAACCTGTTGAGATTGAAGAATGTTTGAAGAATTTAGAGGAAGCTAATTCTTGCGCTAGCAAAGCAGCTATATTGCAATTAGCAAACGCCATATTCAATCCCACTCTCCCCTTATATGAAAGGCTAGCTCTTTATGTCAGGCAAACAGCCCATGAAGGGTTGATTGCCCTTGCTCAACGCATCGCTCCCCAACAAGAGCAACAGGGCCAAGCTGTCGAAAATGTTGACTTTCGCCAGCTCCCTACAATCCCTTTACCGCTTCACCAAGATGCGCTTTTTTCTCAGTTCATTTGCTCTATTACTCAAGAGCCAATTCGTGATCCCGTAAGAGACCCAACGGGTGGAAATGCAACTATTTTGTATGAGCGAATCGCAATTACAAATTGGTTACGGATCAATGAAACTTCTCCGCACACCCGCCAACCTCTTAGAGTTGAAAACTTAGTGGAATGTCCAGCGCTCAAGCTTATTATCGATGAACGTCTGGAAATGCACTATCAGGGTCTTTTGCTCCATTTAGGGCAAAATGCTAACGCCCCAATTGCTGATGCGGATCAAGCTGTAATAAACGACCATCTTTAAGGAGTGTGAATATGTTTCCAGCTACTTTAAGCTCAGGATTTTCTAGTATTGCCACTTTTAGAACCGTATCCATAACGGGCGTGCTCTATCTCACGCCCAAAATTCTTCAGAATCTTTGTCAAGAGTCTAATGAGCAACCTTTAAGTCAGGTAGGTAGAGTAAGAAAACTATTTGCCTCATTTTCTGAAAGCTTACAGTCCACTTTGGGAGAGAGAAAATGGTTTGTGATCACAAAAGTTATTACCGAGAATGCCTGGATCTCATTTTTAGTCCTATCCTATCTCACAAAAGGGGCTCCTCTTTTTATGACTTTCAGTCGCGGCCTTGATGAAGCTGGAGCTTTTTTTGGCTTTTGTTCAATTTCATGGCTGGCTCGCGATGGAGCAATACAGATTTGGGAAAGAGGAGGACATTAAATGTCTTGTGATACTCTTTCAAAAGCTGTTGTTTTTGTTGCTCGGACCTTCAGAGTTGCTGAGGCAGCCGTCGATCTTCATGAGCTTGATAAGAATACAGAGCTATCTACAGTCCAGAGAACAAGTAGAGTTGCAACAAATATCAGCCTAATTGCTTTTCAAGGCAGCTCCCTTATCTCCCGAATAAGCGGGGCTTCTCCCAATCTACAATTAGGATTAGAAGTTGCAGCCAGTGTTTTTGACGTCGCCCAAAAAGTGAGTGTTTTGTCATGCAAAGATGAATTAAAGCTAAATGACTATCTCGATCTTGGCTGCACAATTATCTTTAGAGTTACCGATGTGACACAGATGACCCTAACTTTAAAACCTTCATTTTTTGATCCTCATACAGACAAAGTTAAAAAAGCTGCAGAGTTTCTAGAAGCCGGGGCACAAATTGTCGCCTATCGCGACTCAATTGGCAATCTATTTTCCTTTGGAACAAACCAATTCAACAACATTATAAATTATTGCGCAAATCCTCAAGATATTTCAATAGAAGTGTCAATAGATGACGATCTCGGCGAAGATCAAAGGCCCCCCGAGCTAAGAATTAATGCAGATACAGCAGCAGCTATCGCTCAGATCCACGATGCAGAAAATATTGCAGAACTGGAAGAGATTCCTCGACTTTTTCAAAGAGATATTGAGCTGCGAAGATTTTCCTGTCCTATAACAGGGCTTCCAATCAGACATGCTGTTGTCGTAAGAGGAACAGAAAATCAAACGCAGCCTTCAATTTATGAGAGAGAAGTAATTGTTCAATTCTTAAGAGAACATCCTGGACAAACCCCTCAAGGTTGGCCAGAAGGTATTGATTGCCAAGATACAAACATAGTTGCTTTTCCGATCATCCAAAACGTGATCAATGCAAGGCTTCAAGTACTCTTTGCTGATTTTAAAACCGTTCCTCCACCTGAGACTTCCACAAGAGACAAAATGATCCGATTAGCAAGGGCGCTTGGTATCGGACAAAACATTAAAAATGAAGATCTTGTCGATAGAATTTCTAATTCAGTTCCACAAGAGCTTGTCTCATCTATCTCTTTGCAACCCATTCGTCACTCCTATTCGGGAGGTCCTTTGTTACCGTCTGTAAGGATCCATGTACTTGCTGTAAAATCTTTAAGAGGCAAAGCAAGCTGCTCAAGTGATGATCAAAGAAAAGCTATTTGCGCTCTATTAGGCTCCAGAGATAAAGCCGAAAAAGAGGTCTTGAAAAAGGTATTGCGAAATTTCTCGGCTTTAGAGTTTTATATCTCTCATGATTTACAACATTTAAGCGGAAAATTCCAAAAATAGGTTTGTATATGTCGTTTCCTTTTGACTACACTCATCCAGATATAGCCAATCGATTCTTACCTCTTGCAACAGAGGAAAATGAATCTAGCGAGACGAGTGATAATTCTGCAGAAGAGCTTACAGTAGAATGTAAAGTTCATACAGAACACGAAATAATAAACGCCATTCAAAGTGTTATCAGATTTGTTCGACCTCCTGTGGAAGGAGAATACTTTGATGAAGAGACAGGCAAAACCTACCAGGTTCCAAATCACAGCCTACTTGTCCCTAAAGCCATGCAAATTTTCACTCAAGGGGAATATAAAGGTTATGGATTAACGCTGAAAAAACACATCACTCTTCCTGGTGAAAACAAACCTCGGTGCTGCGATCTTCTCTATTTTACAAAACAAGAGACTCAAATCAAATATGAGAATAGGAAACCTATTTCTTATGCCAGTTTTTCGAGCTATTTTTCGGGCATAGAAAAGCGTATAGAAGAGCAGCAAATGGTTTTAAAGAATTTTTTTCTTACCTTGAAAAATGAGGCCTCGAAGTGGAAGTATGATTGGCTTGAGTGTTTATCCTCTGAGGAGACATTAGAGAAATATGGGTTTTCAGAAAAAGATGCGGTAGGTTTGCATGCGATTGTTCTGTTTTACAAAGAAATGGAGGCTTGATGTCTAACTCATTATCTTGGGTATCTTTACCACGGGGAAATGTGGATTTTTTTTTCTGTGATGGCGACCAAAAAGTAAAAATTGAGCAGGTAGTGGCAGATATCGCGCTTGAGAAACTATCAGATGTCCAGTTGAATGCAGTTTTAAAACAGTGCCACCACCATTTTGCTCCGTTAAGTGATGGTTCTAAAAAACTTTATCTCCATTTGAAAATGAAAGGAGGGATGATGACAGATGATACCCTTCCTTTAGTACAGAATTTATCAATCACTGATGCCAATGTTTCAGATTCAGTTGTTGCTGACAACATTATCAGGATCGTTAAAGATCGCGCTTATTCCAGTGTGACTGTACAAAGACTGCGGTATCAATTTCCAGGAGAAAATGAGTCTAAGCCCTCAAGAGAAATTATCCTTACCCCCACTAACTGGCAGTGGGTTATCCATTTGGTAAGAGCCATCGTGGTTGAAAACAAGACGATTAATTCAAATCGAGCTGTTAAAGCAATTTTAGGATCAGACGATGGCGAAGATTCTAAACAACTCGTACAAGCTTACCGAAAGAACTTCTCATTCAAAATTATAGTGTCCCTCGATGGCTTGAATTTTTATTTTGAACCGATAAGGGACTGGACCACCTCTAAAGTTGAAGGCATAATTCCTGTTGCAAGTAACGAAAATGCGTGCGTTCTCGTTTAGCAATCCAAGGAGAGGGCCTGTTTTTGAACTATTCGAGATGTTCGAGGGCGAGGGTGACGAAGGGGGCTGTTTGTGTTGATTTTAGCTCTTTGAGAGAAAACCACTGCCCCTCCTCTTCGGCGGGCGTGTGTGTCGGCTCTGTATTATGGATCCGATAGATAATCCCTATATGATGATAGCGATAGTCCTCGTGCTCCCCATGATGTGCAATCACGGTAAGAAGGGTTGGGTTTTGGGTGGTGAGGGCTGCCTCTTCGATCAACTCACGGTGGAGCGCCTCAAGGGGTGTTTCTGAGTACTCTAGACCGCCGCCAGGAAGATCCCAATACCCTTTGTGGGGCCCTAACTTCTTCTTGGTCAAAAATATCTGTTCGTTTTGGATGATCAGTCCGTATGCACCCGTTCGGGAAAATTGCTTTGCCATATGACAGGTATTGTACTCAAAGAGAGATTTAGGTGGAAGATCGCTTCCACCTAACTTTCATCTACGTTAGCTCCAAAGCCTCCAAGGACCTTTCGGCGGAATTGTTTGTTTCACATCTGGATCTATGCCGCGAATGCGGTTGCATAGGCTCTGGATCGAAGCTTTCGCTTCTGCGTATTTTGTAGCAAAAAATTCACAGACTGCTGCCCAAACTTTTGCTGCTTTTGTTCTTGTTGGTTCGGTTGTATCAACAATATACTTCCATGTCGAAGTAGCTTTTGCTTTCAATTGATCACAATAGGGTTGTACTCTCGCAGAGATCCCTGGTAAAGATGCACTCATATCTTCCTCTTTGTTAGTTAATTTGTTTAAGTTTTACTCTTGACCCCGTCATTCTAGACCCGAAACTTCTTCACGAAGTACAGCCACAAAACAAGCCCAGCTTTCACTAAAAGGCGCTTGGGGGGGTGTGGTCTTTTGAAACAGTTGTACTTTGTTGCTGAAGTTTAGCGTTCCTATCCTCTAAGGATTTAATTTGTTTTTCATGGCGACTTAATGCATCTTTTAAATCTTCGTTTTCAAACTTTAATTTAATTGTCTCCCAAATTCCTCGAATTTGCAAACCTATCATAGCTATTTTCGCTCCAAAGGATGGGTAGATTAATTCCATCACCATGATAAAAAGTGCACTTATTTGACTACCTACTGACTCAATAACAATAACTGTATACTTCCATGTACGCACGACCCAATTCTTACAGTTTTCAAACATCCTCACTGCAGCTTTCGTCACAGAACCATCCTTTAACTCGTTAAAATATTCTGTAAGTCTGTAGCAGAAAGATTGTTCGAGCGGTTGAATGGTTGCCATAACACACCTCATTTATTAAGGAACAAATAAGATAAACCATTTCTTAATTTTTGTTAAAGAAATATTTGAGAAATAGGCAAAGCATTAAACATAAAGGAGAAAGAGATGTCGGATCTGAAGTTTATTTAAGACGATCTTTAAGATCGCTGAGTTCTTGAAGAAGTGGTTTTGGCATCTTATCGCCAAACAACTTGAAGTAGTTGGTAAGCTCTTCAACCTCTGCTTGCCACGCTTTTTTATCAATGGAAAGAAGCTCTTTAAGATCGACGGTAAGATTTGTAATATCAAGGGTTGTGGGGATGTTGCCGATGGGAGTTTTTTCAGCTGGGGCTTCGTTCGATGTGCGCTCAAAGATCCATTTCAAGATCCGAGAGTTTTCTCCGAAACCGGGCCAGAGAAATTTACCATCCGCCCCCTTACGAAACCAATTAACATAGTAAACGCGGGGCATTTTATCAGATTTTTTCCCCATTTCAAGCCAATGGGCAAAGTAATCGCCCATATTGTAGCCGCAAAATGGGAGCATAGCAAAAGGATCATGGCGCAGTTTGCCTACTTCCCCTTTTGCTGCAGCTGTGGTTTCTGAACTTACACTTGCACCAAGAAAAGTTCCGTGCTGCCAGCTAAACGACTCGTAAATAAGAGGGACAACAGAATTTCTCCTGCCACCAAAAATAATGGCAGAGATAGGAACTCCTTCAGGATTTTCTGCCTCAGGGTCGTAGATTGGGTTTTGCTTTGCAGACACTGTAAAGCGCGAGTTAGGGTGTGCTGCTGGCTTATTTGAGCTCGGATCGTAGGGAGTTCCGTACCATGAGGTGAGGTTTTTAGGTGCAGGTCCATCCATCCCCTCCCACCAAACTTCTTTTTCTGCAGTAAGGGCAACATTTGTAAAAATCGCATCGTGCGAGATCGTGCGCATCGCATTTGGATTTGTTTTCATCGAGGTGCCGGGAGCTACGCCAAAATAGCCCGCTTCAGGATTAACCGCATAGAGTCTGCCATCATCACCAAAGCGCATCCAAGCGATATCGTCGCCAACGCACTCTACTTTCCATCCAGGAAGTGTTGGATTGAGCATGGCGAGATTTGTTTTTCCGCATGCACTTGGGAAAGCTGCAGCGATATATTTTTTCTCACCCTTAGGGTTCGTGATCCCCAAAATTAACATATGCTCGGCAAGCCATCCCTCGTCTCTGCCCAAAACGCTCGCGATCCGAAGAGCAAGACACTTTTTCCCGAGCAAGGCATTGCCCCCATAACCGCTTCCAAATGACCAGATAGAGCGCTCTTCAGGAAAGTGAGCGATGCACCGTTTTTGAGGATTACAAGGCCAAGGCTGGTCCTTTTCACCAGCCTTCAAAGGGACACCTACTGAATGGACCCCCGGAACAAAGGTATCTTTCAGTTCTTTTAGAGCTGAAGAGCCCATCCGGGTCATGATCTTCATATTGAGGACAACGTAGGGAGAATCGGTAATTTCAATCCCGATTTTTGAGTGTTTTGAGCCTAAAGGGCCCATGCAGTAGGGCACTACATACATTGTTCTCCCCTCCATACAGCCAGCGAAAAGCTCTTGGAGGTGTTTGTGCATTTCTGCTGGATCTTTCCAGTTATTGGTAGGGCCTGCATCGTCTTTGTTCTTCGAGCAGATAAACGTCGATTCTTCAACACGAGCGACGTCGTCAGGACTAGAGTGACACCAAAAGCTATTGGGCCGTTTTATGGGAACAAGGGTCCCTTTTGAGACCATTTCAGATGCGATTTTTTTATATTCTTGATCAGAACCATCGCAAAGATGGATTTGCGCAGGACGGCACAGGGCCGCAATTTCATCGATCCACTGCTTGTAGTTCATGTGCAAAATTAAAGCGGTTTTTTCTTCTTAAATCTATCGAGGTAATCCAGAGCTTTTCCAGTTCCCAAACAAACTGCAAGCAGCGGGTTTGGAGCCACAAACACAGGAAGACCCGTTTCTTTAATGAGGGCTTTATCAAGACCCTTCATTAGGGCGCCACCACCTGCAAGGACCATTCCTCGTTCAACGAGATCGGCCGCAAGTTCAGGGGGACATTTTTCTAAGGTGAGCTTGACGTTTTCAATGATTTGTTGAATCGGTTCTGCAAGGCATTCACGAATTTCAACAGAGTTAATCCGTTTTGTGATGGGAAGACCCGCCACTTGGTCTCTTCCTCGTACTTCCATCTCAAGCTCATTATTGCCGAGTGGATAGGCAGATCCAATAGTCATTTTGATTTCTTCCGCCGTTCGAGGTCCAATCATAAGATTGTACGTACGGCGCATATAATTCATGATGCAATCATCAAACTCATCCCCCGCAATTCGAAGGCTTCGAGATTCGACAATTCCTCCGAGAGAAATAATTGCAATTTCAGTTGTACCACCACCGATATCGATGATCATATTCCCCGAAGGCTCATGAACCGGAAGATCAACGCCAATTGCAGCCGCCATAGGCTCTTCAATCAAAATAACTTCTTGTGCGCCAGCGTGAAGAGCGGAATCTTCTACAGCCCGTTTTTCAACGCCTGTAATCCCAGATGGTACAGCAATGAGGATTCGAGGACGAAATAGACTGCGAGCAGGCGTTACCCGTCGGATGAGAGCTTTTAACATCCCTTCGGCGATTTCAAAATCGGCGATCACTCCGTCTTTCATAGGACGTACGGCATGGATTTTACGAGGAGTTTTGCCGAGCATCGCCTTGGCTTTGTGCCCTACAGCGAGAACATCATTCGTCAATGAATCGACCGCAACCACAGAGGGTTCAGCTAGCACGATCCCTTTGCCGCGAACATAAACAAGAGTGTTGGCAGTCCCAAGGTCAATCCCGATATCGCTGGAAAATATCCCAGACAATCGGTTGATTTTCCGCTTTAAAACGGCTCGAAGTTGATTCAGTGTTTGAAGGGCTTGATCTGCTGTTTTATTCATAATCTTCGGATTTTAAAAGTCATCATGTTTGTAGAAGTTCGAGTACGTCTTCCCATGTAAGTTTAGCAATTGCTTCATCATCGCAGCTTACCACTTTCTTGACCAATCCTTTTTTACGGCGTTGCATTTCAACAATCTTCTCTTCAATTGTATTCAAGGTAATTAGCTTATATGAAGAGACCGAATTTTTCTGGCCAATGCGATGGACGCGGTCGGTTGCTTGGTTTTCAACTGCTGGGTTCCACCACATATCATAATGGATCACTGTATCTGCTCCAACAAGATTTAATCCAGTACCGCCGGCCTTGAGAGACACGAGGAAAACAGGAATCTTTGGATTTTCATTAAACTCTTTGACAATCCCCATTCGATTTTTCGTCGAACCATCGAGATAGGAGAACGAAATACCGCGCTGTTCAAAGTCTTCGCGCATAATTTGGAGCATTCGTGTGTATTGGCTGAAGATAACCGTTTTATGATTGCTTTCAACAAGCGTTTGAAGAAGCTCAATGAGCATGTCGTATTTCGAAGAATCGCCAAGTTCCGCTTTTTCTTTCGCAAAAATTGCTGGGTGGCAGCAGATTTGCTTGAGTCTAGTAAGGGTAGCAAGAACGTGGATTTGCACTTTGTCAAAACCGTCTCTCTTAACAAGTTTGACCAGCTCATCTCTCGCAGATGCTGCATAAGATCTATAAAGATCCATTTGTACATCAGATAATTGACAGTGGTAGACAATTTCAGAAACAGGCGGCAGATCGTGAAGAACATCGCTTTTCATGCGACGCATAATGAATGGGGATACTTTTTTGCGTAAGTACTCCACATTTTTCACCTGCTGCTCGCCGGTTACGCGGATATAATTTTCCAAAAACCGTTCGTATGTCCCAAGAAAGCCTGGCATCAGAAAATCCATCAAGCTCCATAGCTCGTCGAGCGAATTCTCAATAGGAGTACCCGTCAAGATCAATCGATGTGCGGCTTGAATCATTTTAACCGATTTAGCATTGCGCGTTCCGCGGTTTTTGATATGTTGCGCTTCATCTAAAATTGCATACGAGAATGACTCTTGGCTATAGGTCTCTATATCTTTTTGCAACAATGTATAGGAGGTGATGATCACATCGTAATCATCTAATTTAACGAGAAGTTTTTTTCTCTGATTCGGAATGCCGTCAATCACAATAGCGCGCAGCTTCGGATTGAAGCGGTGAAGCTCTTCTTTCCAATTATAAAGGAGCGATGTTGGGCAAACAATGAGCGCACGAGCGTCTTTATTTTTCAATTTATTTTGGGTAATTGCCGTAATCGCCTGCACCGTTTTTCCAAGACCCATATCATCGGCTAAGATCCCGTTGAGGTACATAAGGCGAAGTCGCTCCAGCCAGTTCACCCCTTCCGCTTGATACGGTCTGAGTTCTGCCTTTACCTCTTTCGGAATTGGAGAAGGCGTTATGGCTGTTTGTCCAAGCATTTGGCTGCGGATTTCGAGGAGCTTTTCGGACATCGTAAATTTAACGGGCAGTCCATCAAAAGCTTTTGGATCAATAGTTGCAAGATTCCAAAGTGGCTTCTTCTCTTTGTGCTCATCGAGTTTTTTGATTCCTAGCTCGTCATAAAGCTGCACAAGTTTCGATATTCGCTCGAGATCGAGTACTAAAATCTTAGAAAAGCGAGAGCTCATCTCTTTTGTACGTTTAGCATCGAGATCGAGGTACGATCTTTTTGCGGCAAGACACTCCCAAAGAAGCTCTAGCTTCACACCGCGCAAAGCACCATTGACCTTTAGATCGATATCGTAGTAACCAATTGTACTACTTGCATCTAATTTAAGCTCAAAAGTTGTCTCATCATAAATGAATTGATCGAGTAGGTTCTGTGGGCATTCAAATTGGACTCTATGCTGATTGCGAGGGATCACTCCCGTCATAAATTCGACAATTTTCTTCTCGGTTTTCGCAACATAGGCCCCGGTTTGCGTATTGAACACGAAATCTTGGAAAAGCTCTTCTATAATTTGACGCTCTTCAACTAAATTACGCGCTAAAACGCCCTGCTCTGTAGCAAATGATTTAATATCTTCATATTTGAGCTTTGATGCTAAAGAGGAGACTTCTTGCCCTTCATAGGAGAAATAAAGCGCCGCATCTAACTCCCCATCGAGATAGGTCAAAACACAGCGAGCCTCTAATTTACCAGTAAAGGGAAGGGTGACAAATTTTTCCAAGATCTCTGTATTGGTAATTTCTGCAAAGCGTTTCAATTCAGGCAGCGAGTTTTCAACAAGTGTACCAAACAACGGCTCTGGCACGGTCATATCGCGGAGCGTATTGATGTTGAGTAGATGGGTCCTTTTAATATGGGGCGGGAAGCGGTAGTAGGTATCTTGGTTGATCATACCGGGCTGCGCACACTCAAAAAGGGTGACGTCATCTGTATTTAAGCAGCTATCCCCTATCACCAACTTGGGTTTGAAAAGGATTTTTGCCGCTGGAGGATCGAGATACTCTAATTGGAATCTTAGTGTTACAAAGTTTGGCGCATAGCGCAAAGGCATTTCCAAAGAACCTAAATACAAGCATGGCAAAACGGGGAGGTCATCATCGAGATCCTTAAAGCCTCTTGGTCCCGATTGGCTATTTGCAATTTCATGCGTCCTTGCTAGCAAAAGACCAAACACCTCGGGATCGATTTGCGCAATACGGCTCGCCCGCTCATTTTGCGTGTTTTCAACCATCCGCGCATGATCCATAATGATTTGCAAGATAGATGCACCATGAGAGTCAAAGCTTTTCAAAGAGAAAAATAGGCGCCGGCCTCCGACAAACAGGGGCTCTTCGTAGCGCACCGCCTCTAAAAACCCCTTCAACTGAGAAATTTGGAGCGGCTTTGAACGAAAAGGGAGTCTTAACGCAAGCTGAAATTCAATCTTACTTTTCTTATCGCTTTGCAAAGACTGCGGATTGAAAATTACTGCAAGTTCAGCCGAAGCAAGAGAGCTCTCTGCTTGAGGCAAGAAAAAGGGAGAATGGGACAATACATCAGAGGACGCTACATATTCTTGCAATACTTGCTTTTGATAACGGGCATCTTGTTTAACAACTTCGTTATTTTCAGCCTCTTTAATTGCTTCAATCAGCTCTTGCTTTTCGTGACTCTCTAAATTTTCATCCGTTGAGATATCAGATTCTCTTGAATACTCGATCAAAAGACTATCGATTTTGTCCTCTAAAAAGAAGATCAACGCAGCTAAATGCTGACAGTCATAACGACTTGGACAATCGCAATTTGTATGAACAGCTGTTGACTCAAAACGGTCTACTTCAATTTCACTTTCATACGTACTTTCGTAGTTACTAAGGACCTTACTACTAAAGCGTATCGTTTCGTTATCAAGCTTAATAATTTTTGCTTGTAAAATCCGACTCTTATCGTATAGTTGCCTCCCTTCTTTCAGGATGGCAGAGGAAAAATCTTGTCTTAGTTTACGAAAGTTCAACATATCATTTACTTGCGGTTAGTCTGAATTCTTCGTTTTACAGACTTTTCAAAAGGAGCGCAACCAAAATATTTAAAAAATTCAAAAAAAATGCCCTTAAACCATATTCTCGAGGCGATTTTCACTTTTTTGTGCCTCTTGAATTTCATCAGAAAATGCAAGCAGAGAAAATCCGTAACGACTTAACTCCTCTTTCTTCAAATCCCAAAGAAAATTTTGTTCCTCAGATGTTTGTGCTTTTGCAATATGCGCATTGTAAATTTCGTCGATTTTTTTTGCGGCGGCCCTGAGATAACTGCTCCGAATTAAAAATGCCGTGGAAAGTGCAGTAATCTCAATTCCTTCAACTAAATACCCAACAGAGTGGCCCAAATTCGAATAAAGCTGAGTGGCGTTATTCGCCGTATCTATATTTGAAGAGTATAAATCGTTATACGATTCGATCCGATACACGTTGAAGCACGCAATCGATCCAATAACTAATGGATGCATGAGAACGCCAGTTGCAACAACAGCAGCAACACCTGCCGCCACCCACCAAGGATACGTCTTGGCTTTTTGCTTTAGCTCTATACCTGTTAAATAGGTCATATTTTTAATAGTAAACCATTTTGACATCTCGGCATCGATACTCAAAAGTGTAGGTCGAAGATTTTGCTCTATTTGGCTGCTAGTTATAACTGGATTCATGTCGTTTTCCTTTATAGAATTTTTTTTAGTAGCCAAAGCTACATGTAGCTTTGGTTACAGTCAACAAAAAAGAAAAATCTGTTATCCTTTCTGGTATGGAAAATCGTGCAGCCCCATTTAAACAGACCAGAAAGCAACATCTTTTAGAGACCGCGGAAGACTATACTGAGCTGATCGCAGAACTTTTAAGCAAACAAAGTAACGTGCGCACGTGTCATCTCGCAAAAGAGATGGGAGTCTCCCATGTAACTATAGTAAAAACGCTAAAAAGATTAGCTCGAGACAACTACCTAAAAAGAGATGGAGTAAACATCATTTTAACTGGAAAAGGGATAAAACTTGCTGCTCTTTCCAAGAAAAAACATCAGATTCTCACTCAGTTTTTGCTAAAAATTGGGGTCCCCAAAGATGTTGCTGCATGCGACGTTGAAGGAATTGAGCACCATATTAGCGAAATCACGCTTGAAGCAATCGCCAAACTCTTGTGATGCCAAGCGAATAACCCTTGATATAAATGGCTCAGGTGGATAAAAAACTTGGGCCAAATAGACAAACACATGAGCACACCTTGGCACCTTCAGTTACATCTAGATCTACACAAACAGAACCTACAATCGAGTTTCAGAGCGGTCTATGCGCTTTAATCATTTCCCCGACTTTTAAAAGCGTGGTTCAAACCATATATAGTAAACTCGACGAGAATCAAGTAGACAAGATTCGTCAAGCCGTATTGCATACAATTGAACATGACCTTGGCAAACTTACAACCCTTCTTAAGGGTCAAAAAATTCCAAATACTCTGATTAAAAAAATCGGTCTCATAAAAAAGCTAGTAACAGAGGGTGACAAAAACTATCGGGACTTTGAAAAGAATAAAAATGAACTAATCACTGAAATAGATTCTTATGAAACCCCCCAGAAAAACTTAAATCGTATTTACACACTCATCGAATCTATGTTTGGAAAAAGGATTAATAAGTTGGACCTCACCTCAAACGAGGATACAGACGAATTTAAACTCAAACTGCTTTTCATCTATGCAGCAGGTGATGCAAATGATGACTTAGTTCACCTTCTATTAAGACATGTAAATTTCGATCAAAAAACCCTAAAAGAAGCAATCTATGAGGTACCCGTCGAAAATCCCGCCCTCATTCAGTTGTTGCTTCAAAAACTCGAGCAAGCTGGAGGGACACTTCTGAGCCATCTAGAAAGCGCCGAAAAAGATTTTGCAGATCCAGCTATCTTTCAAAAAGCAGCGTCTGAATGTGAAGAGGGGGACCTTGAAAATGCAAGGCAATTTATTCAAATCCTTAGAGATTACTACAGGAAAGATGCCACCGAAGAAAAATCCTAGAAAACCAGACCAAAGGGAGATGATTCTCTGTAAATATTTTTTGGACTTGCTCAAAAAAATCAGAGCACCTTATAATTGGCGCCTTGTTGACCAGATCAATCGGCAGTGTCAGTAAAAGACACAAAAGATAGAGTCAATCTGGTTGAAATAATGCGGGCGTAGCTCAGTGGTAGAGCATCACGTTGCCAACGTGAGGGTCGTGAGTTCGAGCCTCATCGCCCGCTATCCTTTAATATAATCTCCGGAGAATACAAAGTGACCCAAGCCACCGAAGAGTTGACCAGCGACGAAGTTCGCGTCCAAATCCACCACAAACCAGCCTGCCGCATCGAAATGAATGTGAAAACAACCCCTAAAATGGTTGCAGACGCCCGAAAAAATGCGATCAAGGCAGTTGGTAAAGAAGTTTCTTTACCCGGCTTCAGAAAAGGGCGCGCTCCCGATGAGATGATTATCAAAAAATTCCCAGCAGACGTAGACAAGCAGATGAATAAGGCAATCGCCGATCTCGCCTTCGTTGCTGCCCAAAAAATGGCCAAAGTCCCCGTTCTCAACAACAACGCCCCCATCTCATTTGACATGAAAAGTCAAACTGAAGAGGGAGCTGAACTTGTATTTAGCTTCGAAACAGAGCCAAAAGTACCTTCTGTAGACGCCCTGGCCTTCAAAGCAAAGCCTGTTGTAAAGGCAGAAGTTGCCGACAAACAGATCGATGAAGCGATCCGCCAAATGCGTTTTTTCTATGCGCAATGGAAACCGGTCAGCGACCGCCCTATCCAAGATGGCGACTACATTATGATCGACCTCGATACAGTTGAGGGAGAAGAGGTAACACAGGTATTCCACCACATCCGCTTCGAAGTTTCCAAAGACCGGATGGCAAACTGGATGAAAAAACTCGTTGTCGGAGCCAAAGCGGGCGACGTCTTAAACGGAGTCAGCGAACCTGATGACACAGCCACAGAAGAAGAGAAAAAAGAGTTTAAGCCTAAAAATATCCGCCTGACCCTCCTAAAGGTTGAAGAGGCTGTTTTACCTGAGCTAGATGATGAATTTGCAAAAAAAGTTGGCGCCAATGACGTTGCCCATATGCGCGAATCCATTACCGGTCTTTTAAACAAACAGGCTGATGATAAAGTTCAAACAGAGCTCCATGAACAAGTAAACGACTACTTGGTAGAAAACTATACATTTGAGCTCCCACAATCTTTGATCGACACAGAAAAAAAACACCGTTTTGGTCAGTTGATGCAAGATCCTAAATTCAAGGGCAAATGGAATAAAATGTCTCAAGATGAGCGCAAAGAATTTGAAGATAGGCTCGTCGATGAAGCAAGCCAAGCTGTTCGCCTTTTCTATCTATCTCGACACATTGTTCAAGAGGCAAAAATCCCAATCACTCACCAAGAAGTGCAGCAAGAGGCGATTTCGATCTACCAGTCTCACGGTGCAAAAAATGTTGAAATTGACAAAATGCCGAAAGAAATTTATGCGCTTGCTCTATCAAAAGTGATGTTGACAAAAGCACAAGACCATGTGCTAAAATCATCCGATGATAAAAAAGCTTGAATGTGTTGATAAAGACATCTAAACTCCAGTTAAAGCAAACCAAAAGGTCTACCTATGTCTTTAACACCGTATGTCATTGAAGATACTGGGCGCGGCGAGCGCTCCATGGATATTTACTCACGACTCTTGAAAGACCGCATTATATTTATCGGTACTGATATTACCGATCAGGTCGCAAACGTAGTTGTGGCGCAACTCCTCTTCTTGAAGATGGAAGATCCCAAAAAAGACATTAACCTCTATATCAACTCGAATGGCGGACAAATTAGTGCAGGTCTTGCTATTATCGACACAATGAAGTTTTTAGGCTGCGATATTAACACCTATTGTATTGGTCAGGCGGCATCAATGGCTGCACTGCTCCTCGCATCGGGAACTAAGGGGAAACGATTTGCTCTCCCAAATAGCCGGATCATGATCCACCAACCTTACGGCGGAGTGATGGGTACATCTGCAGATATCGAATTACAAGCAAAAGAGATCCTCGAGCTCAAAAAGATCACGACTAAACTCATGTCTGAATTTACTGGCCAATCCTTCGAAAGAGTTACTGAAGACTCAGAAAGAGACTTCTATATGGACCCAGAAGCTGCCCAAAAATATGGTATTGTTGACCACATTGCAAAACCGATGCAGCACAACCCGATGGTTTCTCCGAAATCGCCGGGAATTCCTGCAACTGTATAACGAGTAAAACTCTATGACAAAAAAGACGACGAACGAGATAGCCAGCTGCTCTTTTTGCGGCCGAACTGAAGATATCGTAGAAAAATTGATTTCAGGTCCCAACGCATATATCTGTGATAAGTGCGTGGGACTCTGCGTTGATATCGTACAGAAAAAGCCGGTCAGCTATGAAATGAAGCTTTTGAAGCCAAAAGAGATCAAAGCTCATCTCGACGAGTACATTATTGGTCAAGAGTCTGCAAAAAAAACGATTGCTGTTGCTGTATACAACCACTTCAAAAGGGTCCGTTCATTAGGAACCGCAGAAATTGAGTACAGCAAATCGAACGTGATGCTTTTAGGTCCTACTGGATCGGGAAAAACACTAATGGCTCGCACACTTGCAACCATTTTAGACGTCCCCTTTGCAATTTCTGATGCGACAACATTAACCGAAGCTGGATACGTGGGAGAAGATGTTGAAAACATCATCTTGCGCCTTCTTCAAGCAGCGGATTATGATGTAGCAAAAGCAGAGCACGGAATCATCTATGTCGATGAGATCGATAAACTCCGAAAGACAACTTCAAACGTTTCCATCACACGCGATGTATCGGGAGAAGGAGTCCAGCAAGCTCTTTTAAAAATTGTTGAAGGCACTGTTGCGAATGTCCCTCCTAAAGGTGGACGTAAACACCCAAACCAAGAGTACATCAAAGTCAATACGCAAAACATCCTCTTTATCGTAGGTGGAGCTTTTGTCCATCTCGACAAAATGATTGCGAAAAGACTCGGGAAAAGTACCATCGGTTTTGATGCAGCAACTAAAAAGGCTTTAGATACACATGAGACTAACTATCTCCTCTCTAAGGTAGAAGCGGAAGATCTAATCTCATTCGGGATGATCCCTGAATTTGTTGGCCGTTTCAACAGCATCGCAAACTGCAATGAATTGACAGTAGATGACCTTGTCGAAATCTTAGTAGCCCCTAAAAACGCGATCGTTAAGCAGTACATTCAGCTCTTTGCGGAAGAAAATGTGAAACTTGAATTCACAGAAGCTGCCCTAAAAGCAATGGCGCAAAAAGCCAAAGATACGGGTACTGGAGCAAGAGCCCTCAGGATGATTGCTGAAGGGATCCTCAGAGATCTTATGTTTGATGTACCCTCTGATCCTACAATCAAAGAGATCATCATCGATGAAGATTCCATTGTAGACACAAAGCCGCCAAAAGTAATTCGCGACAAGTCTGCTTAAAGGTTTTTTCTAATTTTTCTTTAAAGAAAGAAGCTCAACCAGATCTGGTTGAGCCCAATTTATCTTAATTAGTAATTGACGGCGATAGAGACAGACTCTTCGCGCTTTTTTGTATTTCTAACAGGGGGAAATTTCAGGTCTCCAGTTACTACAGAAAGATCTCGTAATTTTGCTAAGACTTGGTCTAAAAAGCCGTTTGCCATCCACGCCTTATACCATCTGTGGGCGGCCGATTTTGTGGCAAATCCTGGATACCTAGGAAGAGAGCTCCATTTAGAGTGTGTTGTTAAAACGTAGAGAATTGAGTTCATTACTTCTCGCCAGGCTGTATGAGGCTTCCCCCTGCCACGCTTGATCGGCTTTGGGAAAAAGGGCTCTAAAACCTGCCATTGTAGATCTGTTAGCATCTGAAAATCCATTATTATACCTATTAGTTTTATTAGTTATTAAAGTATTAATTATACCATAATTAGGCACTTTTGTAAAGTAATTAATTAAACTCATAACTCATTAACAGCGAAGGAATTGGGGCAAAAAATAAGCCGCGATTTAAAGTCGCGGCTTTTACTTTGGAAGAAAGAACTAAACTTAACCGTGTACCTGTGAAGCTGCCGCCTGAGCGAAGGCTGAAGCCCACTGGTTTGCTTGCTGAAGAGCATCTGCAGCGTTTTGCTGCGATCTGTTCTCTTGAGCTGTAATCTGCTGCTGCACTTGAGATACAATCGTATTAGAAGCACTTGCTTTCGCCTCAGCCTCTTTTGCATCCGCTTGTTTTATCGTACCATAACCTTCGGCAACTCTTTGAAGACCTTGAGTCAAAGTACCGTTATAAACCTGAACCCACGTATTATACTTAGTGTCAGCATTACTAATTTGGTTTTGTAGACCTTCAGATCGCTTCTCAACGCGCTCCATGATCTTCCCATATTTCTCTGGGTCATTGGCAGCATGCTTAGCTGCAAGTTTATTGAGATCAGCCTGGTCACCATTAAAATTCTCAATATCTAATGAGTGATCTGCCCATCCATTAACTCTGTTTGTAACTTCAGAATCGACTACACCATTATTTTGACCTTTTACCGAAACTCCAGCGTTGGACCCTGTAAGAGCTCCCTTCATCGCTGCATTGTCAGCAAGACCTGCTTCAGCTTCATTAATCTGAGGCTTTACTCCACCAAAATATTTGACTGCAGAGGCACCTAACGAAAGACCTGTCAAACCTGCTTGCGCAAATTGAGAGTATGCAGAATCTCTTAATCCTTCAGCCTGAGCATCTCCCACAGAGACACCGATATCATAAAGCTTTGAATAGACTCCATTTTTCCCACCAAGAGTTTGCGCCCATCCTTGTTGCAGTTTTGCATTGTTATCAAGAACCGTCTTTTCGTACTTCATGATCTCAAGCATCATCTGCCATAGACCGTATGTACCGCTTCTTTCAAAACCACCACTTTGAGCCCCTTGCACTGAAGGAGTACTCTGACTAATTATTGGTTGATTAGTTTGTGTCATATAACCACCGTTTTTTTATTTATTATTTTTTAAACCGCTTCTGTAGCTAATGCTCTTGCAATAGCGTCTAAGTTATTATCCAACTGTGACATCAGCGTAAAGTTCGACGATTGCTCACTCATTAGCATCGATAAATATCTCTGATCGATATTTTTTTGCTGATCCATATCTTTTAAGTAGTTTTGTAGCATATCACTACTTACCGATGTCTTATTCAAGGCAGCTATAGCATCAGCTTGTTCCAGAGATGCATTCGCTTGTCCACTTAAACCAATTGCCTGTGTACCACTTGCTGCCAATTGAGAGTATGTACCCACTTTAAGAGCGGTCGTTGAAGACCCTTCCATCAATGTAGATGACATTACACCTGTACCCGCCATCAGCGTCATCGAAGCTAAGATCTGCTCTATCGCCTTAAAAACTTCCATCGTGATATTTAGATCATCCCCGTCAGCACCGGCTTTTTTAAGGATCTGCTCCATTGTATAAGAAAAAGCACCATTGCTGAGCGCGTTATACCCAACGACCCAAGCACCTCTTCCAACAGCTTTATTTAAGCCAGTTCTCTCCGTTTCACTAGCAACTTTGTCACCAGTTGAGCTCGACACGTTAGCAGCCGCTGTATTTGCAGCCCTGCTCGATACTCCACTGATTTGTGCTCCTGTAATATTTGCCCCATCGGCCGCAGCCTCTGCAAGATAAGCAATATCATTGCCCGCTGTTTTAGCAGCCATTTCAGCAGCTGTAATACAGTTTTTCTCAGCAGCTTTTGCAAGAACTGTAGCCAATCTCATAGACCCCACTTCCTTACCAGCTCTAACCAGCTGTGGGATTAAGGTAGCTGAGGCTTGCTTACTAAATTGCTCAACTGTTTTTTCTGCGCCACTTCGAGCCGCATTGTTGACCGCTTCAGAAACCACCGCGCGGACAGATGCTTCAGCAGCCATGTCGCCTACACGATTGGCTTGAATCATAGCTCTATCCACTGTCTCGTTGATGATCACAGCAATTTCACTCGCACTTTGCTTCATCGCTACATCTGCCGCAGCTTTTGCTGCAGTTGCAGTCGTTTGATCGAGTATAGCGCCACCACCTACAACAGTAACAAGCTCCATAGAGCCAATAATCGCCTCAGCTCCAATTTCACCACAGCCGTGTTTCGCTAAATAGTCTTTAAGTTTGTCTGTGAGTCCCGCATTATCTGCAATTGCAAACGCAGCCATGATCATAAATGATCCTATTCCAGGAGCAAGCATCATTCCACCCACTTCCACAACTGGCTTAACAATCTTTAACATCAATCCCATTGCATTTGCGTAAGATAGCGCATGTTCAAACTGCTTTAATTCAGCCTTACTATTTTGAAGGTTCATCATGGCCGCATCTGTCGACGATGTTGACATCTTTTTCTGGTCTGCTGCTTTTTCTTTTGCAGCATCTGTTTGAATCATCGCCAAAATACCCAAAGCTAGACCCATCAAATACTTAATTTGGTCGGTCTTTTCGTTGTTCGTAAGGGTTGGATCCTTCAATAGTTTTTCAATTTTATCAATGATCTTTTGCAACGCCATAGAAGATGAGTCATACACTGCATTTTCAGCCTGGGCTAATTCAGGGGCCAAATCGGTCATAATTTGCAAAATGATCTTTGTCATATCTTCTGAGTTTTGAATGATTGCGCGCTTGTCGGCTGCTTCATCAGATCCTGTAAAAAAGTCCCTAGCCTTATCATACCATTGGTAGCCGCTCAACCAGTTTTTCGCCTCGTTTTCTTGTTCTCTAAGCTCGCCTAAATCTTTAACCATCTGAGCTTGTAAAGAACACAGAACTACGTTTTCTTGCTCTGCCGCTTGCATACAAGCGATCGAATCTCGCATCAAGTCGCCGTTATTTGTCCCGTCTTGCTTCAACTTTTCGCGATATAAGTCTGTAATTAATTTTTGTTTAAAGGATGCAAGGATCTGATTGAGATAATCGTTAAACATTGTCAAATCATTTCCAAGATCATCACCACTTCCGATCATTTTCGCTTCACCTGAAATCAGCTCATTGAGCGCATTACAAAGGCTCGTAAATCCTGGGTCAATCGCTTTCAATCGATCTTCAATCTTCGCTATTTGCCCCTTCGCATCTGCAATTTGCGCTTTTAGACTTGCAATCTCTTTCTCAGTACCAGGTCTTGTCCATGGATTTCGCGCAAGTCCCTCGAAAAGGTTCAAAAGTGCTTCAAGCTTACCTAAGCTTTGAGCCAAAGGCCCTAGCTCAGCAATGAGAGCTTCTACTTCCTTAACTTCAGCTTTCATCTTGGCAATAAAGTTCGCCGAGAGGTTGCCGTTGTTTGAATTGTTATTTATAACATTTAAAGGTTCTGAACTCATTTAGTTATCCATAGTTTCAATATTCTTCTATAGCAATTATATCAAATAATTATTATTAAATAAAGACATTTATTCAGCCTTGATTATCAAGGACTTACAACCGGTTTTATTAAGCACTTATTTAAATTAAACCTATCGGTTTTTAACAAAAACTTAACAAGAAGCTCACATAAGTATATATGTATCTAACAATGAATGACTTATAGATTTATATAAAAAAGAAGATCCGGCACCCAGAAAGGGCCCGGACCTGAAGATGTTTTGCTTATAAAAAGCTTTGCATTAAGATACTTCCCGCAGTACTTAATATCCCAATCGCGGAGTTCCCCATATCAGCAATAGGCTGCTGAGCGCTTGTAAGCTGCTGTAAATAACTACCCATCGCCTTCGACTCTGTATCACCCGTAGAGGTTTCAAGCTGCTGCTGAGCTGAAACCAACTGACCAAACGTCTGGATCTCACCCATCAAAGCAGTACCCGTTTTATCAGGCCAGTTTTTGGTAAGCACGTCCAACAGCTTCTGTGTATCAGCAACAGAGAACTGGTTAAGATAATCTTGGTTCATATATTTATCGATAAAGTCTTGTAGACTCATCTTTCCATCTTGAACCTCTTTGATCGCTTTCGCAACAAAGCTATCCTTATTCCCCTGCTGCCAATTCGTCGTTAATGCTGAGGTCGAATCTGTCCAAATACTTAAGGACTGGTTACCTACCGTAAGAGTTTTAACGTTCCCCAAGAGACTCGTACAAACTTCGCCAGCAAATTCAAATGAATTGAATGACATAATTTTATCCCTTTTATTATTATTTTAAAAATCCCTGCAACGCATTTACTTGCGTTCTCAACAACTCATTAATTGGTTCTATAAGAGAAACTGTGCTGCTCAAAGTATTACCCTCCATTTGAGCGGCTCCCTTTTGACCTTGAATGATGTTGTCAATAGTCCCTGTCTGCTGATCCGACTCTGTCGAATCGATATTTCTTTTTTCCGTGGCCGCCGCAACACCTGCTGTCCCTGAAGGATTGCCCGGTACATTCATGTTCGCTATAAAAATGGCTTCGGCGTCCTTACTCAATTGTTCTGACCAAGTTTTTTGCAGGGCCAAAAAGATCGAAACTAAATTGATTACGGTTAAAGCCGTAGTCATCTCCGAACCAATTTGACTCGGGGATCCCAGCACAGCATTTGTCTGTGATGCTACCCCTTCTGCTACTGCCATTAAATATGAGTTCACCGCCACTTTCCTTAGTTTGTTCTTTGGTTATTAATCGCAACGTTACTCAACTTCATTCCAGGCTGTAATAGACCGTTTTGATAGAAACCTAAAAGGGTCTGAATAAACTTAGTCAACTGGTTGATCTGCTCGTTAACAGCTGAGTTAATCGACTGCAACATAGAGCCCATCGAGTTAAAGTTGTCCGTCAGCGCCTTATAAGCACCTGCCGCATCAAATTGGTTGCCCGTTTTCTTCATATACTCTTGCATCTCAGCAAACGTTGTAAGACAGCCCCCATTAGAAGCCCCACCATATTCAAAGTGGTAAGTATATTTACCATCAGGACCTGGCTGGTTTGGGATAGGATTCGGGTTATAACCCGAAGTATCACCTACGATGTAAAACTGGTCGCGAAGGGCCTTATCTGTGTCAAAAATTTGACCTGCAGAAGATCCTAAAGCATCTTTCAATGCGTTACCAATACTTCCCTTACCAGACAAGTCATCTAAGATTTTATTTAAGTCTTCCGCAACGTTTTTCACCACTTCAGGGTCTGTACTATCACTATCAACCATCTTTTGTAAGTCGTTATGAACTGCTGTTAAATAACTGTTCACATTAAGTTCTTTACCCTCAATCCCTACTTTATTTCCGAAAATACCAAAAATAGAGGCATCCGAGTTTGGGTCTGACGGTGGCAATGAGCTTTGAAAGACATACATCTGAAGATAAACCATAATCGCATCAGCTGACTTCAAAGAGTCAAGTTTCTTCAAGATCACGTCTTTATAGCGCTGCTCTGCAGCCTCCTGCTCTTTCATCGCAGCTTCATAGGCTTTTGCGGCACCTTCTAAACCATTTAAGTCTTTATTAAATGCGTCTTGCATCCCTGCTGTCGAAGACATATTTATCCTTTTTTTATATTTTTAAGTTTTTATTAAGTTTGCTATTTTTTTGAGCTGTTTGCGGCACATCCAATGTCTGTTTAATCTGCTCTTTTACTGTCTGCATCTCTTTCCAATCCGCAGGAGCAAAGTTCGATGGAGTTTCTAGGTATTCACAAAACTGCTCAAAAGTCATTCCATACGATGCTGCCGCTCTTTCAAACTGAGACCTGAGGCGCTCATGAGACTCTTTCATCTGGTCCATATAAGCCTTAAATTCAGCCTCGTCCCCTTGCTTGCATGAAAGCTGTACTATATTAGAGGCGAACTGCTCGAACTCTTTCACAAGATCAAAAACAGCCTCGCTGGGGGCTTTCATTTTGGCATCATCTATTAGTTCATCTAATTTCATACAATTCCGTTAGTTTGCATTACTCTTCTCCAGCAATTATATCAAATATTGATTATTAATTAAAGATATTTTTTTAACCCTAAGCCTTAATGACTTATAATTACAAAAACCAACCTTATTTAATTAAATAAAGACAGAATCTTAATGATTTTTTAAACAAAAAAGTATATAATTGTAATAAACAAGGATTCGAAACCGAATATGTCTACAGAAATAACTGCAGTTCTATCTGAGAATCAAGGGGTTACGGGAAGGCTTGAAACCCTCCCCCCAGCCATGGGTAGCCTCGAGCTCGAGCGCGAACGTCCCGACAAGGCGGGCAAAGCAGGGCTGTATTCAGCTGTAGGCAAATCGTATGTCGCCATTGACCAAAACTCTAAGTCGCTCAAGGTGAGAAAGATAGAAAATACATGCCAAACTCTTTTCGAGGACGTAGTTAAATGGGTAAGAGAGAATAAAGACCAATACGCCCTAGACGTAGAGATCAAGGCCACCCCCAATCCGGACGCTCCCCACAAAAACCAGATCACGATCATCTATAACGACCAAAGGGGCATCAAATACATCTCAGAAAGAGACATACCCAAGGAGTTCATCAATAAGATGAATGAGATCCGTAGGATCCTACGCCCATCCCAAAATATCACCCCATCTAGACCGCTTCAGCTCCCGATCCCCGATCTCCTCCCCAATTCGCTACCTGAGTTTACGAGCAAGCACCTAGAGTCACTTGAGGCCTCTTTAGAAGAGCCAGCCAAAACCAATGCCTTACAAAACATCTACGCAACAGAGGCTGCAATCCAAGGGTTCGGAAATCATTTAAATACGCTTGTCGAAAAGAAGAAAAAGGAATTAGAAGATACGGAAGTTCTTCCTCAGATCCCTTACAAGGAAAAGAAAAAGGATCTAGACAAGCTGCTTGAATTAAACCGAGAAGTGCAAGCAATCGACCGATACGCCGTTTATACAGCCGTTGCCTCATGGAACAACTTACAGACTGGCGAAATAGACGATAGTCTACGCTTTGCTACACGCAAAGCTGCCGACAAGATAGGCCTTCCAATTAAACGAGAACTCCAAGAACTCGAAAGAAAACGACAGGAACATCATTGGATAGCAAGCGGCGTTCCTAAAATGCTTGGCCAGTGGTACACTCCACTTGATTCTGCCTCAATTCACGAATACGCTCTCGATGTGGGAGATCTCCTCATCCAAGACCGATGGGACTATGAAGGACGAAGAGTGGAAACAGAGCGTGGCAATAAAACAACATGCGTAGAACAGCTCATCGTTCAAATGATGATGAATCTAAAAACTGCTGCAATCCAAGTAGATCAGCACCCTCTTTTCGAGTCTTTCACCGAAGAGACTCTAGGGGAACTGCGAAAGATTGCTGAGCATGCAAGAGGCTTTGCATTAAATACACATCAAAAAGCAGATAATGCACTTCAAAACCATGCCGAAGCAGATCGCCAAACAAGACTTAACGCTCTAAAAGACCTATAACTCTAAAAATACAGTTCTGTTAAATCCTGCACATCTCTGCACAACACTTCAGTCCTCGCCCCAAGTTAGGTGTACAGGAATCGATTTTTCATGTATATTTTCTATTTGTTTATTAAATTATACGCAAATGAACTTAAAAATTGAGAATTTTCCAAGCTTTAAATGCGGCGGCTGGCCAAGCGAGCTATTTATCCAATTGTGGCCACAAATTTACCGCCCATTACCAGAGCGAAAAACCTCCTAGCCTTTGAGGAGGGAGTTCTTCTAACACTGGGCTTATGAATAGACTCGCTAGTTCTGACAAGACAAAAAGTGCGCTCCTTTGGATGAGTCTTTCCAATGAACCCTTCGTTGTTTTATATGCGATTCTACCGTTCATTATCAGGAAAGATTTAGGAGCTTCATTAATTCAACTTTCCATTCTCGCATCTTTACGGCCTCTTCTATCCATATTTTCATTCTATTGGAGTGCAAATCTAACCCGACAAAGACACCAGCTTCGCTCAAATTTAATCGGAGCATGGTTGCTGGCGCGGCTGCCATTTCTATTAGTCCCTTGGATAAACAATGCTTGGTATATTATTTTCTGCTGCTCAATTTATGAATTCCTCAACAGATCGGGAAATCCAGCCCTTATGGAGCTGCTGAAAATTAACATGCAAAAAGATTCTCGTGAGAAATTTTACAATCTGTGTTTTATCTTAAGTTTTTTAGAAAGTATTTTGCTGGGCTTTATAATAACAGGGCTTCTCAACAAAAACATGATCCCTTGGCCGATGCTGCTTGGAATAGCCGCTCTAATCAGCTTAAGCAGCATCTTTCCTCAAGCGCAAGTCCCCCTCCCCTTTAGCCCAAATACAAGTGTAGTAGTACGGCAAAGATTGTCAGAAAAAATAATCACCCCCTGGAAAGATGCAGTTACTCTTTTAAAATTAAAACCAGATTTCTTCCGTTTTCAGTGCGGCTTTATGCTGGGGGGAATTGGATTAATGATCGCCGCCCCTAGCCTTTCTCTTTTCTGCATCGATTTTCTTTGCCTTTCTCACTCTGAAATCACATTCGGCAGATCGGTACTCATGGGAGTGGGTGTTATCATTTCCTCCCACCTTTGGCGAAAAATGATCTCAAATCACAAAACGGAACAATTACTGACAAACATTTTAATCGGATTTTCGCTGTACCTATTCTGTTTATATTTAGCAGGAATCAATCTTCTTTTCTTCTATTTTTCATTTATATTATATGGATTAGCTCAAGCAGGAAGTCATCTTCTCTGGAACTTATCAGGCCCCCTCTTTGCAGGAGAAGACGACAGCTCTCAATTTTCAAGAGTGAACATTTTAATGGTGGGACTTCGAGGATCAACAGCTCCCGCTCTAGGAGGTCTGTTATGCAGCTATTTCGGACCTGGCCCAATCATACTTTTAGGTTCGGTCATTTGCTTTAGTGGAGCCTGCTATACGTTGTTAAGCAAGACAAAAACTATGTCTGCACTAAAGGTCTAAGGTTAAGTTTTCTAACGGTCGCCACCAAATCCTGCCCCAGCATCATTTGCAATTTGAGCAATTGTTTCTACAACAGAAGGTCCCTCATCCTCTTTTGCTTGAGAAGAGTCGTTACTAGTCTGCGTTGTATCTGAACAGGTTTCATTTTCAGAACCATAGCTATTACCCAAAACCAAAATACCCAATAGCAAAAGAAATCTACTTGAAATCATAAAATCCCTAATTTGCAAATCAAAGAAGCACACAAAGTGTTCTTGATCACCTTTCATCCTGCAATATTTGATTTAAATTAGGCAATAAATATTAGATCAAGGATTGCTTAAGCTACCTAATCATAGAGCCAAAATATGCCCCTCACCTTATCTCTGAGTAATCAAAAAATACTGCGTCTAAGTAGCAAGACGCACTCTTTTTTCTTTTGTCTTGTAAATTTTCTAGCCCGCAAGGAATAATAAAGCCGAGGGTGCATTCCCATGCTACGTGATTTTTTAGAAAAGCTATGTATTGAGCTAGCAATCGAATCCATCCCTAAACTTAACGAACAAAAAATCTACCCGTTACGTTTAGGCGATGATCTCGTCGCGATCAAAGATCTCGACCCAGGTGTGAGTCTGCAGGCACAAATTTGCCCATGTCCCCAAAAGAAAAAAGAGGATCTTTTCATCTACTTAATGCGCGCCAATCTCCTCGGTCAAGGGACGGGAGGAACTCGCATCGGACTCGATCTGGATGAGAAATTCTTGACACTGTCTTTAGGATTGCCGTATGAATTGAACTATCAGACCTTTAAAGATACAGTTGAAGATTTCGTCAACTACTTGATCTACTGGCGAGATGAAGTAGCAAAGTTTGAAAGTGAACATAGTATATATTAGCGGAGAATAAGTGTTTTAATGCCAGCGCATCTAATTGCTGAAGAAGGACCTCACCGAGGTCTCGTCTTAAATCTGGAAGAGGGCGAAGAATGGACCATTGGTCGCGATTCTGACGCTTGCGATTTTGTCATTGAAGATAGCACTGTTTCCCGCAAGCATGCACGTCTCACAAAAACACCAGAAGGCACTTACTTAAAAAACCTCTCTCGCATTAACCCAACCCTTGTTAATGACGAAGAAAAATCTCAGCCGACCCTCCTCAAAGAGGGCGACCACATCCAAATAGGAAATACTGTTTTCCTCTATTCCGAAGAAGAGATCCCTGTCCAAGAATTAGGCGAGCCCCCAGCCAAAGAAAATATAGAGCCCCCGGAAGAGAAAAAACCCCCTAAAAAGGTGAAATCCCCTCCTAAAAAAGAGGAAAACAAGGGTGGCTATGACGATATCTTTGGCGATGTGGATGTCCCTGAAGAAGAGCCTGTTAAGGAAGAGGTGGCGGAAACACCCCAAAAACCTACGATCGAGCCGGAAGAGCTCAGAATCCCCCCTGCCCCGCCAAAGCCAGAAGTGACCGCCTATGACACGATTTTCGAAGACGCTGGGATAGAAGAGGAGATCCCCTTCAACCTCGTCTCAGAGGCCCCATTAATGCTCAAAGTGATCGCAGGGCCAAATGCCGGCGCTGAAATCGGGATAGAGAAGGGCCATGTTTATACGATCGGAAAAGACCCCCATTCTTGCGATATCGTTTTCCAAGATTTAAGCGTATCGAGAAATCACGCCAAACTTGAAATCAATGCAGACGGACTCATCGACATCGAAGATCTAGGGTCGAAAAATGGGATAGCAGTTAATGGTGCAGCAATTACTGAAAAAACAGTGATTACTCCGCAAGATCTCATAGCACTTGGTACAACCGTTTTCATGGTCATTGATCGAGAAGCGCCTCAAGAGACGATCTACTCGCCGATTATGCCAAGCTACGAGACTCCTAAAGCAGAAGAGAGCAGTGAACCCGAAGTTGAGAAAAAGGCTCCTCCAAGAAACTGGAAGAAAGATCCTATCCCAATGAAGTTCTTGATTATGGCAGGATCAGCGGCTGCTGTATTCGTCATTATGTTTGTCAGCTTTTTTTCCCTTTTCAAATCTAACGGAATTGAAATTGCAAGAAAAGAGCCTGTCTCTGAAATCAAAGAGGCTCTTGCAAAGTTTCAAGACGTTCAATTTTCATTCAATCCTGGCAGCGGAAAACTTTTTTTGGTGGGTCACGTACTTACATCTGTCGACTACCAAGAGATGAATTATCGCATTGAACAGATCGATTTCATCACAAATGTGCAAGATACAGTTGTTATCGATGAAGGCGTATGGAAGATGATGAATGACATCATCTCTGAAACACCTGCTTGGAGAGGCGTGAGCATCCACTCTCCCGAAGCGGGAAAATTCATTGCAACAGGTTATGTTCAAACTGTTGATGAAGCCACACAGCTAACAGATTATCTAACGGTCAATTTCCCCTACTTGGATCGGTTAGAAAACCACATTGCTGTTGAAGAGACATTGAACACACAAATCCTTGCGATGATTGCCATGCAAAATTTAGGAGCCGTAAAGTTTCAACTCTCCGGCGGCAATGTTGTTCTCACGGGCAAATACAACGAGAATAAGTCGCACGAATTTAAATCATTAATTACCGAGATCAATACAGTAAAAGGGATCACGTCGGTCAAAAATTATGCTGTGGCCACCCATCCGAATCTTGCAGGTATAGACGTAAGTCAAGAGTATCAAGTAACCGGTTCATCCACTTATGATGGGCGCGGATATAGTGTTGTAGTGAACGGAAAGATCTTTACTTTGGGCGATCAAGTTGATGGAATGAAGATCACTTCCATAGAACCAAGTACGATTCTACTTGAAAAAGATGGATTAAAATATAAAATCGACTATACCCGTTGATATGCTGTTAAAAACAGTTAAGGAGAAAAAACGATGTTTGGTTTAGAAAAAGAACCAGGTAAAAAATTCGATTTCGATCTCGAAAAAGAGATCAAAGAGAACCCAGCGCATGGGAAAAAGATCCTTGAAAAGGTTGAAAAAAGGATCCATGAATTAAAAACAAATCTCCGTGAAGGGGCAAATGACAAAGATTTCGATAAACTCGGAATTCTTTTGCATGGATATGCCGCTTTACAGAAAGTCTTAAGAAAAGTGAAATAGGAGCTAAACAATGTCCACTCTTCCGGGAGTCACACTCTCTTTCCAATCTCTAATTTCGGCCTACAAACGCATACAAGATCAACTTGTAAAACAAGTTCGCGCTTTGGCCAGTAAAATGAGCCAGGCTAACCCTGGATCGTTCATCTTGCTCCAATTTCAAATGAGCCAAGTAACGCAAATGGGTGAATCGATTTCCAATTTGATCTCACAGGTCAATTCGGTCATCAACTCAGCGATTAGAAACCAAAAAGTTCAATAGGAATAGAAAACTATGGCAATCAAAAAATACAAAGAAGATTTCGTCTTATTGGCAGAAGCTGGTTTCATTGCAGTCAACCAGGCAGACGAAGATGCTGCGCTAAAGCTTTTCAAAGCGGCAGAATTGCTCGATCCGAGCAATATCTTACCCAAGCTTGGCTTTGGCTACCTTCACTTGCACAAATTAGAACTCAAGCAAGCTGTCAAAAATTTTGAGGACGTTTTAGATAAAGACCCTCAAAATGACATGGCAAAAGCCTTTATGGGTCTTTGTCTAAGTATGATGCCGGATGCAATTGCTAAAGGTGAAAAGATCTTAACACAAACTCTTAAATCAAAAGACCCAATGATTAAAGAGATGTCAGGTTCTGCGATTGAGTTTGTCGACAAGTTCGTCAAAACAAACCCAGGTCCTGCAGGAAAAGGTAAGTAATGTCAATTCCTCCGGATAAAAGTCCCGATCGGATCACACCGGGCCAATCGATGGAGCCGACAGGAAAACCTGTCACCCCAGGGAAAGCTCCAGGGGATTTCGATTCCCACATGCAAGGGGCCAACCAGCCTAAAACGGCTCCAGGCACACCGCAAGCACCAGGCGGACCAAGTCCAATGGATGTAGCTCGTGGACCTGCTATTTCAACAGGTGGCGTTTCTCTCGACTCGCTTTTAGCGCAATCAAAGACAGCGCAAGATACTCTTGGCACCGTGCAAAAGCAGCTCAATGATAAAAATTTAAAACTAAAGCGCTCACAGAGCCATTTAGTGAGACAAAAATTAGGCGATGCAAATAGTTATATTCGCGCAGCAGGCTCAAAACTCGGTGTTCAGACGCCAGAGTCTAAATTGCCACCCGGAGTTTCAGGTGTTGCCCGCTTTATCGCGATGATTAACGACGGACAAGATCAACTTGCCCAAGTGCAAGCGCAACTCAAAAAGATGTCGGCACAAGGGGCTAATGTGAACCCTGGCGAGATGATGTCCGTTCAAGTTAAAATGGGACTTGCGCAGCAAGAGATTGAATATACCTCGACTCTTTTGGGGAAAGTCATTCAATCCGTTACACAAGTGATCAATACGCAGCTTTAAAAAAAACAGGCTAAATGGATCTTCCTCCCTCTTTCGATAAACTAATGAATCACCTCGAAGATGTCGAGTTGACCACAGTCCATGGGCGGATCACAGAAGTGATCGGCATGTTGATTCGTGCAGTCGTCCCCCAAGTTAAAATGGGTGAAGTTTGTCTGATTAAAAGAGAGGGCGTCGATCCTCTTGCCGCAGAAGTTGTCGGCTTTACAAAAGATGAAGTGATCCTATCCCCTTTGGGAGATATGTCGGGCATTGGCCCCTCTTCTGAAGTGATCCCCATGCGGATGCCAATGCATATTAAAGTGGGACCGGGTCTTTTGGGAAGAGTGCTCAACGGATTGGGTCAGCCGCTCGATGAAGACACAATGGGCCCACTTATCGATGTGGAAGAATCTTACCCCGTTATCAACACCCCTCCAGACCCTTTAAAAAGAGGGATGGTCGACAAACCTCTTTCTGTCGGTGTTCGCTCAATCGATGGCGCCTTAACGTGCGGCAAGGGCCAGCGCGTCGGCATCTTTGCTGCAGCAGGCGTTGGGAAATCGACTCTTCTTGGAATGATCGCCCGAAATGCCGTTGCAGATGTGAACGTCATCTCTCTCATCGGAGAGAGGGGACGGGAAGTTCGCGAATTTTTGATCAACGATCTTGGTGAAGAAGGGATGAAGCGATCGGTCATTATCGTCTCAACATCTGA
This sequence comes from Chlamydiae bacterium CG10_big_fil_rev_8_21_14_0_10_42_34, assembly GCA_002773795.1. Lineage (GTDB taxonomy): Bacteria > Chlamydiota > Chlamydiia > Chlamydiales > SM23-39 > REEB52. Next base: position 198,273 of record PFAD01000020.1, read on the forward strand.
TCAGGCAGCACAAATGCGGATCAATGCCGCCTATGTTGGAACCGCGATCGCAGAGTACTTCCGAGACCAAGGTAAATCTGTCATCTTGATGATGGACTCGGTGACCCGTTTTGCAAGAGCACTTCGAGAGATCGGGCTTGCTGCAGGAGAGCCGCCCGCTCGCGCTGGCTATACACCTTCTGTCTTTGCGATCTTACCTCGACTCCTTGAGCGCTCAGGGAACTCGGAGAAAGGGTCGATCACCGCTTTTTACACCATCTTGGTCGCAGGCGACGACTTAAATGAACCTGTGGCAGATGAAGTGAGATCGATTCTCGATGGGCACATTATTCTGTCATCCGATCTCGCGCGCCAATACCACTACCCCGCTATCGATATCCTTGCATCAGTGAGTCGCGTTCTGACACAAATCAATGATCGACAACATGTGGAACTCATTGGAAAAGTGCGTGAAGTGCTTGCTAATTATAAGAAAAACGAACTTTTAATCCGTATTGGGGAATATAAACCTGGATCGGATAAAAACGCCGACTTTGCGCTCAAATATATCGATAAAGTAAATCGATACTTAAAGCAGCAAGTCGACGAGAAATGTACCTTTGAAGACTCTCTTCGTCAACTCAAAGCTCTATTTACCTAAGCCGAGTTCCAAAGTGCCTTAGCTCGCTCAGCTAAAGTAGGTCCCTCATCTTCACTCAATTCATCCATTAACTCAGGATGCATAAGGATAATCTTTTTTTCCTTCAGTGCTTTTTGCGCATCTGCACAAAGGTTCGCATAAACATATGAAAGGA
>PFAD01000010.1 GCA_002773795.1 Chlamydiae bacterium CG10_big_fil_rev_8_21_14_0_10_42_34
GCTTCTTCGTCAGTTTCCATGAGCTTTCCTAAAGCCGGATCAATCTGAAAAGCTTTTTCGAGAGTCATTGTGGGATCTTCTGGAACGAGGGCCGCTATCTCATTGACTTTAGACAACGGAACATTCAAGACGCGTCCCACATCGCGAATGGCCATTTTGGCCTTCATCGTTCCAAACGTAATAATCTGAGCTACTTTATCTTTGCCATACTTAGAAACAACGTGATCGATCACCTCTTGGCGTCTCTCCATACAGATGTCGACGTCGATATCGGGATATGAAACCCTTTCTGGATTAATAAATCGTTCAAAGAAAAGGTGAAATCGCAGAGGCTCAATGTCGGTGATGCCGATCAAATAGGCAATGATCGAACCTGCAGCAGAGCCACGTCCCGGTCCCATTGGAATGCGCTGCGCTTTTGCCCAAGCGATAAAATCGTAAACGATGAGCATGTAATCTGACATTCCCTTAGAAGTTAGAATGTTGAATTCATACTCAAACCGATCTTTAACAACTTGTAAGGGATCGCTCCCTGGTACTTTTGCTAATTTTTCAGCTGTATATCTCGTTTCGATTCCCTTTACACACAAATCGTATAAGAATTGTTCAGCAGCTTTTAGACGCTCATCATCTGTCATAATCTTTCCGACAAGAGTTGGAGGGATGAAGACAGGATAGTGTTTCGTTTTAAAATCGAGTTCGCAATTACATTTTTCGGCAATCTTGACTGTATTTTCGAGAGCTTCTGGCAAATCTGCGAAAAGAGATTGCATCTGCTCGGGAGATTTAAAATAGAGCTCTCTTGATGATGTTGTTTCCCTTTTCGGATTTGGCGCTTTATTCTTTAAATTTCCAGCAGAGTCCCTTTCCCAAATTTCGCATGTTTCTCCCGATTGGACATTGAGCAAGATCTCATGGGCGCGCCAGTCTTGCTTGCGTCTCTGTATAGTCGCGCATTTTTTGAATCAGCCAATTTTCTTGTATCTGCTCACCCTCAAATGGGTGTCTACGAATTTGCAAATAAAAATCATCGCCGAATTGTTGATGATACCACTCGATTTCTTCGATATGATCGCAAAGGCAAATAAGACCTTCTTTATGAGCTTGCAAGACCTCTTTATCAATCCTTGGTTGATAGTAAAACCCTTCCAAAAAGCCAATTGAGGTCAGCTTACAAAGATTTTGATAGCCCACTTTATTTTTAGCGAGGAGGACAATTGGCAAGCCATTAGGTCTTCCAGGCACTCTTTTCTTCTCTAATCTTGAAACAGGAGCCATCCAAATTTCGCAACCCAAAATTGGTTTAACTCCAGCGGCTTTACATGCTTTATAAAAATCAACCGCGCCATACAAATTTCCGCCATCAGTTAGTGCCAACGCAGGAATTGAATAGCTTTTCGCTTTTTCTGCAAGAGCGCTTACAGATGCAGTTGAATCCAAAATAGAAAATTGGGAGTGAACATTGAGTGGAATATACGCCATAAAGGCAGAGTATACAGAGCTTAGATTTTTTTTTGCGGCAAAAAAATGAAATTAATTAGCTTGCAGCTTTAGCCTCTGCAGCAATCTCTTTCGGATTTGTTTTAATCGACCACAATGGAAGCATGATGAGAGCTGCAATAGCTCCACATGAAAAGAGGGTAATCAAATAAACATTCCAGCCCCAGGCCTGAGTAATTGCACCTAGCGGCCCACCTGCCGCAGCTGCTCCCAAATAAGCAAAACATCCCACGAAACCTGTAGCTGTAGCTGTTGCTTTCTTATGTGACAGTTCAGCCGCTGCCATCCCGATCAACATTTGGGGACCAAAGATAAAAAAGCCGAAGAGAAAAATAAATGCAGAGTCTAAGAGAGTTGATGAATACTCAAAAAGTCCAAATCCTGCGATTAAAAAGAGAATGACAACCGTGAACAAGATGTTAATTGGGTTTCTTTTCCCCTTAAACACAATATCGGACGCCCAGCCAGCTGCAAGGCTCCCAAAAAGGCCGCCCCACTCAAACCAGAATAGACATAGGCCAGCTTGCTTCATCGTGTAATTTTTCACTTCAATCAAATAGACCATGCTCCAATCATTGACAGCGGTACGGATGACATAAATCAAAAAATAAGCGACAGCCAAAATCCAAATATATTTATTTTTTAGCACATATTCTAAAAGGAGTTCTTTGGTTGTTAAACTACTTTTTTCCCTAGCCTTTTTGGAGGTTGTATAGTCGTTTCGATGCTCTTCAATTGGAGGCAGACCTAAAGATTGGGGAGTATCCCTGAGTCGGTTCATGACAAACAACCCGGCAACAATACAAATCACACCAGGCACATACATCGCATAGCGCCACCCAAAATATCCCGCACAAGCAGCAACAAGAAGAGGAATTAGCGAACCGCCAATATTATGAGAAGTATTCCAAGCGCTCCACCATCTGCCTCGTTCTGACTGAGAGTACCAGTGGGTCAAAAGCTTTGCACAACCAGGCCAGCCCCACCCTTGAAATACTCCATTTAATCCCCAAAAAATAGCAAAAGCCCAAAAACTAGAAGACAATCCGAAGCAAAAGTTAAACACACCAGTGAGGATCAATCCAATCGACATGAAATAGCGAGGATTGGATTTATCCCCGAGCATACCGCTTAAAAATTTACTGGCGCCATAGCTGATATAAAGAATGCTACCCAAAATACCGAGCTCAAATTTTCCAAGCCCTAACTCCGATTGCATAATTGGCATAGCGAACGTAAAACTTTTACGCGTGAAATAGAAAAAAGCGTAGCCTGCCCACATCGCATAAAATGTGCGCCAACGCCAGTACTTATAGTCTTTGTCGACTTGCTCTGGATCTTGGATCGGTTCTATCGAAGGTGCTGGTTTAAATATATCCAGTACGGACATGCTTTCCTCATTTCACAAAGTTAACTAGCCTAATCAACACCTCCCCTTCTGTCAACAAAAAGGTCTTTCATTTCTTAGACAAATCAAGTAAATAATTTGTTTATGGGATCTATTCAAAATCCAGTTGGCAGAGGGCCTCGCGATCCACTCGAACCTACGCGCCGCGTGGATCCTGTCTCGGAGGACAAAAGAAACCGCCACAATCGCCCCCAAAAGCCAAATAGCGGCCCCCCTGATGAAAAGTTTGGGATCTTTGCATTTCTTCTCCAGGCATTCAACCAACTCGTAGAATTTGTCTTAGAAAAGTCTGGATCTTTCAAATCAAGCGAAACACAAGCAAATAAAAACCTTCAAGCCCTCAAGTCTTTATTTGAAATCTTAAAAATTGAAGACCGGAGCCAAGACCTTCAATTTTTAGGTGAATTATCTACGATTTGGCGGCAAATTTTAGAAGATTCACTTCATTTTAAAAATGATTTCATCTCGCCTTTGTTCAAAAAATTAATTAACAATATTCAACGCTACCCAGAAAATTTGCCCCACACTTTTGGATACTACTTAAGCGAATATGCAGATCAAAAATGGATTCCGTTTCCCTATATGGAACTCATCCAAACAATCCATACAGAGCACACTAAAAATCCAACATCGAGTTTGTTGAATGAGTGGACCTCAATCATCGACGAAATCGCTCTTCTCTTGAAACCTGAGTAGAAATTCAGGTATAGTGAATAGCTATTATGGAACACAAAATCCCAAAAGGCACTTTTGACATTCTTCCCTATGGGACAGAAGATACTTGGCGCCTCACAGATCTTTGGCAATATGTCGAAGATGTGATTAGGTCGATCAGCTGCGAGTATGGATATAGAGAAATCCGGACACCCATTTATGAAATGACCGGTTTATTTGACCGCGGCGTTGGTGAAACATCCGACATCGTCACAAAAGAGATGTTTACTTTTGAAGACAAAGGGGGCAGATCGATTACTCTTCGACCGGAAGGGACCTCTTCTGTCATGAGAGCCTTTATTGAAAATAGATTGAGCAATGTGGGAGCTGTCCATAAACTTTTTTATACCGGCCCTATGTTTCGATACGAAAGGCCCCAATCGGGAAGATATCGTCAGCACCACCAGTTTGGAATCGAGGCGATTGGAAACGGATCTGCGATGCAAGATGCAGAAGTAATCGATCTTCTCTGCCAATTTTACCAAAGACTCGGCCTGAAAAATCTTAAGGTTCACGTTAATTCTGTGGGAGATCTCGAATCGCGAACGAACTTTAAAGCAGCTTTACTCAAATATTTATCGCCCCACTTTGCCGAGCTATCAGAAGACAGCAAAACTCGGTTTGAGAAAAACCCCCTACGCATTCTCGATTCAAAAGATCCTAAAGACAAAGAAATTGTCAAGGGAGCTCCTTCAATCTTAGATCACCTCACCCCGGATGCTAAAGAGCACTTTGAAACACTTTGCCAATGTCTTGAAAAAATCAAAATCCCGTACGTAATCGACGATCGAATCGTACGTGGACTCGATTATTATAACAAAACTGTCTTTGAAGTACTCACAGGCGATCTGGGAGCGCAAAATACAATTGGCGCTGGAGGAAGATTTGACGGACTGATCTCAACGTTTGGAGGTCCAAATATCCCTGCAGTTGGTTTTGCAACGGGATTAGAAAGAGTCATTCAAGTGATGATCGCGCAAAAAGTAGCTATCCCTAACCCCAAGAGACCTCTGGTTTACTTTATTCCAATGGGGGATGCTGCAAAAGAAGCCTGCTTTTCTTTGGCAACGCAATGTCGCCACCAAAAAATTGGTGCAGACATCGAGCTCAATTCGAAAAAAATGCAAACTGCAATCCAAAATGGGGTTCGAATTGAGGCAACTTACTGCGTAATTATTGGAAGCGAAGAGCTTGAAAAAAAATACGTTCAGCTAAAAAATCTTCAAACAAGAGAGCAGCGCGAAGTAAAATTAGACGCGCTAATCCCCACTCTTAAGGAGCTCACAGATGTTTAAATCACTATTTCTGATTTGTTTTTGTGCAACAGCTGTTTGTGAAGAGATGGATGTTGCTAAAATATCTGAAGCGATGGGACACATCATTGGAAAAAACTTAGATTCGTTTGGACTCGACTTTGATCTCGATGCAGTTGTAAAAGGGCTCATTGAAGAATCTGAAGGGATCTCCTCCCCGCTCAACGAAGATGAATGCGTTCAAGCGATTGCAACACTCCAGGAAGAAAAAATAGCAGAGACCACCGAACACGAACTTGAACAAGTAGATGCCGTTTCAAATGGCGACCAAATTAAAGAATATGAAGATTATCCTTTTTCAACCCCAGATTCCCCAAAACACCGGTAATATTGTAAGGACTTGTTCTGTTACAGGAACCGAACTTATATTAGTACGCCCTCTAGGCTTTAGCACCCAAAGTCGCCATCTTAAAAGGGCAGGACTTGATTATTGGGAAGACGTTTCTATTGAAGAAATTGATGATTTGCAAGCTTACCTAGAGCAAGCGACTGATCCCTATTTCTTCTTATCGAGCAAGGGGAAAAAAAATTATACTCAAGCCTCTTTTAGCTCGAACTCAATTTTGATTTTTGGAGCTGAAACGACTGGACTCCCTCGCGAGTATCATGAAAAGTGGGGAGAACATTTCTATACAATTCCGATGTTACCCCAGACTAGGTGCTTAAATCTTGCAACAAGCGTAGGCATTGTTCTTTACGAAGCCATACGTCAAACGAATCTACCTCTTATCTCCTGAGAAAAGAGATAAAACAAAAGACAAAACCATACTGATCAAAACAGAAGACGTAAGAGGGACATAGATCGTTAATCCATCTTTTTTAATCAACATATCACCAGGCAACTGACCAACCCACTGAAAAAACCAGGGTAGCTCAATGCCAGCATGGATGACCATGCCGGCAGCTACTATGATAAAAATTGTGAGTCCTAAAAACTGAGTCACATCGCCGACTGGATAAATTCTTTAACGTCATCTGCCGTGCGTAGTCCCACAAGTCTCCCAACTTCTTTTCCGTCCTTGAAAAGGATCATCGTTGGGACAGAGGTAATTTGAAACTGGGTCGCTGTTTTTTGCTCTTCGTCAATATTGATTTTGCCAACATTTGCCTTACCACTTACATCTTTTGCAACTTGCTCGAGCACGGGGGCTAAAGTTCTGCAAGGACCACACCAATCGGCATGGAAATCGACTAAAGTTACACCTGCTTTAATTTGGTTGCTGAACTCACTATCAGTAAAATGTTTAATCAAATTTGCGTCTGCCATGTTTCACCTTGTTATTTCTTCTCTTAGTCTACTAGGAAAAGAATTTTTTTCCAAATGACAAAGAATGAGGGCAAAAACTATAATAGTCCAATATTTTGCGGCCATGGCGGAATTGGCAGACGCGCTAGATTCAGGTTCTAGTCGAGGCAACTCGATGGAGGTTCGACTCCTCTTGGCCGCATTGAAAAAGAGTTAGGTGACCAAAACTTAGGGGCCCCCGAAAAAGTCTCTTTTTTGGGG
>PFAD01000011.1 GCA_002773795.1 Chlamydiae bacterium CG10_big_fil_rev_8_21_14_0_10_42_34
TGTAAGCTCGCAAAGGATCAAACGAGAAGCCTCTTCAGGAGATCCGACAACGCGGCAGTCTCTAAAAAAGGCGTTAAACTTCTCTGCAAGCTCATAAAGATAATCTGTAAGACGGTTCGGAAGAAGATCGCGAGCTACCATATCGAGACTTTCTCCAAAACGGCGAAGGTGAATCCCTAAAGAAATTTCCGAAGGGTGCTCGAGTGCTATTTTGCCTTCTGAAAATATTTGATTCATGTCTGTTTGTATTTTACGCTTAATTCCGTTGATCCGAACATAAGCGTAGAGGAGAAATACAGCAGTATTTCCCTCAAAGCGGAGCATTTTATCGTAACTGAACGTGTAATCTTTAGTACGAAGCGAAGAAAGGTCCGCATATTTTACGGCGCCAATACCAAGGGCATGGGCTAAATTCTCAACTTCATTTTTTTCCGCATCCGGCATCCGCTCTGTGACAATTTGACGCGCTTTATCAACAGCTTCCGTTAAAAGATCGATCAACTTTTCAGTATCTCCAGACCTTGTTTTAAATTTTTTCCCATCTGCTCCAAGGACAAGGCCAAAACCAACATGATCGACTTGCACTTTCGAGCGATCAAGCCAGCCAATTTTTTCTGCTGCCGCAAAGATCATTTGAAAGTGCAGAGATTGGCCCAAATCAACCACAACAATAATCCGATCGGCCTTTTCTACTTGAATACGGTGGCGGAGAGCCGCTAAATCGGTGGTATCGTAGTTATAGCCACCATCTGATTTTTGGATCATGAGGGGCAGCGGCTCACCTTCTCTATTTTGAAATCCGTCTAAATAGATACATTTAGCCCCATCAGAAATTGACACGAGCCCCTTGCGCTCAAATTCTTCGACAACATCTTTTAATTGAGGGTTATAGAAAGACTCCCCCCGCTCGATGAGTTGCACATCCATGATATCGTATATTTCTTGAAATCCTTTGCGAGAGACTTCACAGATTAGCTTCCACGCATGCATTGCCTCTTTTTCACCGGACTGCAAACGGACAACTTCTTTTTGGGACCGAAGTTTAAAATCGGGATCTTCATCAAAGCGTTTTTTCGACGCTTTGTACCAATTCATGAGTGATTCAAGATTGGTTGGCTCGTTTCCCTTTAAAACTTCCGGGGCAAATTCGAGCATGTATGTAATCAACATACCAAACTGCGTTCCCCAATCGCCCACGTGATTTAAGCGCAAAACATCTTGTCCTAAAAATTCGAATAAACGGGCTAAACATTCGCCAATAATCGTAGATCGAATATGACCCACATGCAGCTCTTTTGCAATATTTGGAGAGGAAAACTCAACAATCACTTTCTGCTTTTTCTTTGGCGGACAGGCCCCTAAGAGCTTATCTTGAAACTGCTCTTGCAATTGATCAGACAAAAAAGGTGCAGAGAGAGTGAAATTAATAAAACCAGGTCCTGCGATCTCAACTTTTGAGCACATTTTCGCATCAAACTGATCTATAATTTTTTGGGCGATTGCTCGAGGATTTTGCTTTAATAACTTCGAGAGACGAAGAGCGCTATTACATTGGTAATGACCAAACTCTTCTTGCGCACATGGGGAAATATCTGCCACAGACTCTTCAGCAGATAGTTCCCCACCAAACGCTTTTACAATAGATTGAGTGATCTTAGAGCGAAAGGTCGATAAAAGTGTTTCCATAGCACCAGAATACGTACTTTTATGATTCTGCGCTATGATGGAAAGTTGGCGGGACCTGTCTCTTACCTACTGAATACTTAATCCTGTACTCAGCTAAAGAAAGTGCCGCTTCATGGGTCGACTCATTATTTTTGTCAGCAATTTCATAAATTGCAAGCAATGTGTCGTAGATATTATGTATTTTATCTCTAGCAACCTTTGCTTTGTACCCATCTTCTTCAAGCTCCTGCGCAACATTCAAAAGTCCCCCAGCATTAATTACGAAATCGGGAGCATAAAGAATTCCCCGATCTCGCAACACCTGAGCATGGTTATCTCGTAAAAGTTGATTATTTGAGCAGCCCGCAATTGCCTTACATCGAAGTTCAGGGATCGTCTGGTCATTGATAATACCGCCCGCTGCGCAAGGGACAAGCACATCGCACTCCACCTTCAATATCTGATCTATCGGAGCCGTTTTCGCATGGTACTTAGCGGCATATTTCTGCAATCTGACGGGGTCAATATCAGACAAAATAAGCTCTGCGCCCGCCCAAAAGAGATGATCGATCAAGCAGCTACCAACATTTCCCAAGCCTTGGACAGCTATCTTTTTACCTTCTAAAGATTCTGAGCTGTAAAGCTGCTTTACAACTGATTGAATCCCTCTAAGTGTTCCCCAGGCGGTGAAGGGGCCGGGATCTCCGCTACTTTTTTCGTGAGGCAATCCAACGACATATTTGGTCATTTGTCGGATCGTCTTTACATCCTCAGTAGTGCAACCCATGTCTTCCGCACAGATATAGGCCCCATTAAGCTTTTCTACAGCCGCGCCAAACGCCCTCAACAACTCCCTGGTCTTTTGCGTCTTAGGATCGGCAATAATTACGCTCTTCCCTCCCCCAAAACCTACCTCAGCAATCGCAGACTTGTAAGTCATCCCCTTAGAAAGCCTTAAAGCATCTTCCAGAGCGGCTTCAAATGTAGCGTAGGGCTGAATCCTAGTCCCTCCTAAAGCGGGCCCTAAAACCGTATTATGGATCGCAATAATAGCGACAAGTCCACTAGAGGATTCGGTCACTTTGACCACTTTCTCATAACCGTCTACTGCAATATCTTCAAAGCGCAGATTCATGTGACTTTCTTCTCCAGTTAGATTCAACTGTTTATTTGGACTTTCTAGGAGTTGGTTGCCCATTTTATTGCCTCACAATTTTTATTTGGAGTTGAATATAGCATGTACCACGGGCAAAATCAAGAAGGCAAATCGAGCCAACATAATTGCGCAAAAGAAGAACACACAGAGCTAAACCTAAAAGAGTTAGATACACACACCGAGCCAATGCTAAACATCAAAGAGAAGGAAAAGGAGAGTCACCCAGAGAGGCGATCGAGCCTTAGAGGGACAAACTAAAAGTTTACCACCATTAAATGAATGACTTTGTCATGAGCTGAGATGCCACCAGCAATCGCTTGATGATAATCAACTTTTATTGTACCTTATATGTCTTAAGATTTTTGAGGATATCATGGCAACTGCACTAAGTATTTCTGCGGAATTAAAAAACGACTTACTGAAATTTTTAAAAAAGAACCGCGGGGCCGATTTAGTCACAGTATATCTCGCCTTCATCGAAGGGAAATACCGTCTAAAGCCCGTTCTATTCCCACGAGATAAAACAATTTATCAGAGCATTGATGATCTCATCAAAAAGCTAGAAGCTCAAGGCAAGCTATGGCGCGAAACTGAAATCACCATCCAATTCGGTCAACAAAGCGTTAACGCGGAGACTAAAAAGATTTATATCTGCCCTTTCACTGGCAAAGTTTTCGGAGACAACACCTGCCCTAACCCACAAGACGCGATTTACGATTGGGTTTCTAAATGTCCTGAAAACAAAGAACGCGTAGGCGGTCTTCCTGTGAAAAGATTTTTTGTATCGGAAGACAAAGAAGTGATTAAAAATTACATCAGCGAGAGAAAAGCTTCTTTGAAAAAAGTTGTCTATTCTTCAGCGGTTACAGGAAAGTTATTTAACAGCAAAGCGGCTGTCATCGATGACTTCAAGAAAAATCACATCAAAGAACTCACCTTACTCGAAGTTCAAAACCAAAACCGCTTTCAGATTGAAGAGAGCTTTTTAGACTTCATTCAAACACACTTAAGCGAAGATAAAATTGCAGGTTTTGTAGAGGCCCTATCGAATCATCCAGAGTTTGGCCCTTACCTTGACAAATGGGTTGAATCTGATTGAAGTATCATCTCGCATCCACCGAAGAGACTCTTAACTTCGGAAGAAAGATGGCAAAAGAGTTGCCTAAGAACACAGTGATCGCTCTTTCTGGCGACCTTGGTGCAGGGAAAACAACATTTGTCCAGGGATTAGCTCAAGGCCTAGGAATTAGCGAACCGATTCAAAGCCCCACTTTTGTTCTTTTAAACCTTTATGAAGGACTCTGCCACTTCGATCTTTATCGGTTAAAAAACAGCAAAGATTTCACAAGTTTAGGATTTGAAGAATATTTTGAAGGGAAAGGGATTTGCGCTATCGAGTGGCCGGATCGCATTGAAAATATCCTTCCAACAAAAACCGTTTACATCGACCTAAGTTATGACGGTGATAAGCGGATTGCCGAAGTAAGAAAATGAAAGCCCGTTTTTTGTTATCAACATTAACCGAATTTCCCGTCCTAAAAGACCCAAGAGGGGCACTTTTACCTGAAATTGCGCTTGTGGGACGCTCAAACGTGGGAAAGTCGAGCCTAATTAATCACCTTTTAAACCAAAAAAAACTCGCCAGAATTTCAGCTACTCCCGGCAAGACACAACTTCTTAACTTCTTTGTCGTCGATGAAAAGTTTCTCCTAGTTGACCTTCCTGGCTATGGCTTTGCAAAAGCACCTCCCGAAGAAATTGAAAAATGGTCCAAAGCAATCGATGCTTACATCAATCAACGAAGCACACTAAAACTTCTTTTACTTCTCATTGACAGCAGACGCGATATTGCCGCAGAAGATCAAAAAATGATCGATTGGGCAAACCATAAACAGGTTCCCCTTTTGTTGATCTTCACAAAAACAGACAAACTCACATCTGCAGAGTTGAACAAACTTTTGAAAAAATATGAGGGGGCACTTGGCTATTCAGTATCGAACAGCTCTTCGCGCTATCTCGTTGAAAAAAGGATTGAAAAAGCATTATGGGGCTAATTCACAAAGACATTTTTGTTTGTCTCGATTGCGAATCAACAGGTCTCGATCCACAAACTGACCGGTTAATCGAAGTGGCGGCAAAAAAGTTCACCTTTGAAGAAGTGCTCCAAGAGTTTGAAACATTGGTTAATCCAGAGTGCGATATTCCCCAAATCTCACAAGACATCCATAATATTTCTAAAGAAATGCTCGAAGGCAAACCAAAAGCTATAGACATTCTCCCCGAACTTTTAAAAATGATTGATGGACACATCCTCGTCGGCCATGGAATTGGTTTTGATATCGCCCTCATTGCAGCAGAGGCCAAAAGATGCCAAATCCCAAACAAAATTGAAAAACAGCCCTTTCTCGACACATTGCGTATGGCGCGCCTTTACGGAGAAAGCCCTATTAACTCATTAGAAAGACTTCGCCAGCATTTCAATATTCAAGCAGAAGGCGCGCATCGAGCCATGAATGATGTAACCGTCAACATTGAAGTCTTTAAATTTCTTTCAAAGTCGTACAAAACAACAGAACAGCTTTTCAAAATACTAGAAAAACCGATCAAATTGAAAATGATGCCGCTCGGCAAACACAAGGGAAGAAGATTTGATGAGATCCCTCTTGAATATCTTCTTTGGGCAGAGCGTAAAAATTTTGATCAAGACCTCCTCTATTCGATCCGATCTGAACTACGCAATCGAAAGAAAGGGAACGGATTCGAGCAAAATTGCAGCCCCTTCTCTAGCCTTTAATTTCATAGATGAGTATAAGCCATTATATATGGCAAAATTAACACTGAAAGACCTTCCCTTAAAAAATGCACGCGTTCTCATGCGGGTCGACTACAATGTTCCCATCTCAGAGGGAAAAATTACGGATGATTCGCGAATTGTGGCCTCAATTGCTTCTATCGAATATGTAATCAAGCAAGGTGGATCTGTTATCTTAATGAGTCATCTAGGCAGACCCAAAGGAAAAGATCCAAAACTCTCTCTTAAGCCATGCGCAAAAAGACTTTCTGAACTTTTGAAAATAGATGTGCAGATGGCTCCTGATTGCATTGGAACCGAAGTTGAAACTCTTGCTACGAACTTAAAACCAGGACAAGTCCTCCTTTTAGAAAATGTCCGCTTCTACGAAGCAGAAGAAGACCCCAAAAAAGACCCCTCGTTTGCCTTAAATCTCTCTAAGCTTGGATCCTGTTTTGTCAACGACGCCTTTGGAACCGCACATAGAGCCCATTCATCAACAGCTGTTATCGCACAATTTTTCCCTAAAGCATCTGCTATGGGCTTTTTAATAGAAAAAGAACTCGAGCAACTAAATCCACTCATTCAAAATCCAAAAAAACCCTTCTACGCAATCATCGGCGGAGCAAAAA
>PFAD01000009.1 GCA_002773795.1 Chlamydiae bacterium CG10_big_fil_rev_8_21_14_0_10_42_34
CGATTTTTGCCCACAGACTCTTCAAAACCTTGTATTGTTGCCGGGATCATTTTTGAAAATGTACCAGGTCTAGATGCAGATTCAGATGGCGATGTGGTTTTTCATGCTATTTGTAATGCGATTACATCCCTTTCAGGTGTTCCAATTTTAGGTGGAATTGCTAAAGATCTTTGTGGAAAAGATGGGATTACCGATAGCGAAGTTTACTTGGCGAAAGCGTTAGAGACATTAGGAAGTCAAACCATTGTCCATGTAGCTTTGTCTCTCGAGGGTAAACGTCCCCATTTTGAAAAAAGAATTCGGGAGATGAAAGAGCAGGTTGCGCGTGTATTAAATATAGAGATTAAAGCGGTGGGTCTCACAGCAACCTCTGGCGATGGCTTAACTGACTTTGGTTGTGGTGATGGACTTCAGTGCTTTTGTATCCTTACAACTCTTGAAGATCAGTAAACATCTAAAAGGATCCGCTTTTCTAAGCGCAATTGTTTGATAAATTTGCGCGCATCTTCTTCGTTCATATTCCCTTCTAGATGCACAATTTGTTGCAGGGCAGCGTCAACATCTTTTGCCATTTTTTGTGCGTCGCCACAAATATAAATAAGAGCCCCTTTTTGGATCCAATCCCAAAGACTTTTTTTCTGCTCCAACATTTTATGTTGTACGTATTTTTTTTCCTCTTGATCGCGCGAAAAAGCGAGATCAAGTCTGATGCGGCCCTGTTTTTCTAAATCTAACCAATAATCGCCATAGTAAAAGTCAGTTGCACGGTTGCGTTCGCCAAAGAAAATCCAGTTTAACCCTTCAGCTTTCGTTGCGAGCCTTTCTTGAATAAATGCACGAAAGGGTGCGATACCTGTTCCAGGTCCGATTAAGATGATTGGTGAGCTTGGGTCCGAAGGGAGGCTGAAGTGGTTAGAGGGCTGCACGTAAATAGGGATCGGAGTGGATTCAACCATTGCCTGTTCGCAAAGAAAGTGGCTTCCTACGCCATGTGCCATCTGTCCATTAATCAGATAGCTTACATGTGCAACTGTTAAGTGGATTTCATCTGGGAACATTTTGCGCGATGATGCAATCGAATAAAAGCGAGGCATCAATGGGAGAAGAATTTTACAAAGCTCGGATGGATGTGGTTTGTGGTGTTGAACAAGGTCAAGAAGAGGCAGTGATGTTTTTTCTACATCAAAAAGTTTGTGGAAAGAGACTCTGCCAATATTTGCTCTGTGAAGGAGAAAGTTACGGAAAGAGTAAGTTGCATGGGTCCTTTGACAGAAAATTTCCTCATCACCTGTGCTATCTAATTTCTGAATGATTTGTTCGACTGTTTGGGGATGATTTGTCGGGAGAACGCCAATGCTGTCCCCGACTTGAAAATCTATGTTAGATCCCGAAATATCAATACTGAGATGGTACGTTTTTTTTGTAGATGAAGGGGCTGTAAGGAGCCTTCTTTCTTTGATCAGAGCTTGATAGGGATTTGTTCTTGAATACATTTTTTATGGACAGTGTTGTTTAAAATAGTTAGATTGAAAAAAAAGGGAGTTTATATCCATGCGAGCGCTGGCATTCATCGGTTTATGTCTTATTTTCAATTCTTGTGGTACGGGTGGCAACTCAAATCATCGTACATATGTTATTACTCATGCAAACGAAACTACAGCAGAATCGAAGGCTGTTACTGAGTCGCCGTCGGATTAGGGATGAGTTCCTTGCAGTTTTTTTTGACCCAGCCTTTTTTTAGCTGATCCATTTTTTTATTGGATAAACCTCCCAATAATTCGATTGCTCCCATGAGGCGTACACGCGTTCTATCTTTTCCCAAAAGCGTGACAGAGTCGAATAAAGGCGGCCCTTGGGTTTTTCCCATGATCGTTACAAAAAGTGCAGGAATGATTACTTTTTTGTGATGAAGACCGAAAACATCGGCTACTTCGTGCGATGCTTTTTCTAAAGCTTTACCGGTCCAATCTTCTTGCTCATCGAGGCTCCAAATGATCCCTTGCAATAAGCAACTAATGGCTTCAGGCGCGGCCCCTTTGGGACAAAGCATTTCTGGGGAAATTTTAAGGTCGTTGATGAAGAAAAAATCGCAAAGCTGCATAAAGTCGCCAAATGTCTTGATACGTGTATGAGCAAGTGGCATGAGTTTACGCATATAAGATTCATTGAAATTCCATTCTTGGAGTCGATCCCAAAGCTTTTCTTCAGGAATTGTTTCGATGAGACGTTTTTGATTGACCCAGCCTAGTTTTTGGATGTCAAAAAATGCGCCAGATGTACCAATTCGTTTTGGATCAAACTCTTTAATGATTTCGTCGAGACTGTAGATTTCCTTGTCGTTCGGCATGCTGTATCCCATCAGAGTGAGAAAGTTCACAAGCGCCTCAGAAAGGTAGCCGCTGTCGCGGAAGTAGAAGATTGATGTAGGGTTTTTTCTTTTCGAAAGTTTTTTTCCATCTTTGCCAAGTAAAAGAGGCATGTGCATGAAAACGGGAGCGGGCCATCCAAAAGCTTCGTAGAGGAAAATATGTTTTGGTGTTGAGCTCATCCATTCGTCACCACGGATCACATGGGTGATTTTCATGAGGTGGTCATCGACAACATTGGCGAGGTGATAGGTGGGAAATCCGTCAGATTTAAGGAGGATTTGGTCATCGATATCTGCCCAAGGAGCTGTAATGCGACCTTTAATCTGATCTTCGTATGCACATTCACCTTTTAGGGGGATTTTTAAGCGCACTACGTAAGATTGGCCAGCTTCTTCTCTTTGTCGAACTTCTTCAGCGCTTAAATTTCGGTATCTTCTGTCGTAGCCTGCTCTTTTTCCCTGCTTGGAGGCAAGTTCCCTCATTTCTGCAAGCTCTTCGGCAGTCGCAAAGCATTTGTAGGCATGGCCTCGTTCAATGAGCTCGTAGGCATGTTTTCGATATATTTCTGTTCTTTCGGATTGGCGATACGGGCCGTATGGGCCTCCGACGTCGGGACCTTCATCCCATCTGATTTGGCACCAATGGAGCGCATCGAATATACTTTTTTCATACTCTGGGCGGCTACGTGTTTGGTCTGTATCTTCAATGCGAAGGATAAACTTACCCTTAAAGTGGCGGGCAAAAATCAAGTTAAATAGGGCAATATAGGCTGTCCCTACATGAGGGTCGCCAGTTGGAGATGGAGCAATGCGAACACGTACAGTCATAGAAACCTTTCAGAAAATTGGTCTCTATTGTGGCCGTTTTTAGACTTTATTTCCTTAAAAAACTTGTTCGAGCGATACGTCGCTACAAGCAGCGACTAAAAATCCCCGATTTTTGCAGGCAAAGTAGATTTAAAAAGAGTCTAGCGGCTCTCTCTGTCTTTTTGGCTCATTAAGAAAATGAGGTCTTTCATGACGTTCATCGCCTCTGTTTGCTGAAGGTCAGTTTGACCAAAAATTTCGATAAACTCAGAATCAAAATTTTTCTTTTCAATCTCCTTGAGGAAGCTTTGATAGTTTTTATTTGTATCAACGCGGAGTTTAGAGTTTTTTCTTAAGTCGTTTTTATAAGCTTCATAGGTCGCAAGCTTAGTTTGTAGATTGTATTTATACATGGGCCCTAACTGGATCCTGTGAAATGGGGAGATGTCTGAAAGATCATCTTCAAAATGGGGTTCAATCTCATCGTTTTCAAGTGGGAATTTAGCAAACCTTTCCCCGATGTCAAGCTGAGAGAGGATGCCTGGGACTATGATGTCTGAGCTCACTCCAGTAAGCTGTGGACTTTTCCCTGAGACTGTATAGTATCTGCCTCGTGTCACTTTGTATTCACCTTGAGGGTTGACTTTTGGGGTGTTCATTGGGTCGAGCGTAAAGGTTTGAAATGAGCCTTTGCCAAAAGTATGGTCATCTCCAATTACAATGGCCCTCCCATAATCTTGCAGTGTTTGCGCAACGATTTCAGCAGCTGATGCTGAGGCCCTGTTTACGAGTACAAAGAGGGGGCCTTCCCATGCGGGTTTGCCTTCAACTTCTCTTAAATGTTGCAATTTCCCCGTATTGTCTTTGATCGAAACGACAATCCCTTTGTTGATAAAAAGACCTGTTACACTCACTGCCTGAGTCAAAAGTCCGCCTGCATTGCTCCTTAGGTCAAGGATCACACCTTTTAGTTTATGCTCAGTTTTAATCTCTTCGAGAGCTTTGCGCATGTCTGTTGCAGAAGAGCTTTTTGGGTCTTGGTAAAACGAAAAAAGTTTTAACGTAGCAATTACTCCATCGCCATAGGGCTCAAAGTTACTTTCAAGTCGCGTCTCTTCTAAAACGACTTCGTTGCGAATGAGCTCGATTTCAAATTTTTCAGTTTGCCTTTCTTCCCCTTCACCCGTTTCTCTCAAAAGTGTGAGGAGAACGGGTGTCCCTTGCTCGCCGCGAATAAGCTCGACAGCTTCGGTGATTTCCATACCGACGATTGGCTCGCCATTGACTGCGATTATTTTGTCGTTGATTTTGAGTTTATTGCTTTGGCTTGCTGGGCTGTTTTCAATGATTCTCATGACAGAAAGTCCGTCGAGATCATCGCGCAACTGGGCGCCAATCCCAAACAGCCTTTGCTGTACTTGAATCATGAACTGATTCGCTTCTGTGGGGGTAAAATAATTTGTGTGAGAGTCAAGGGCGCAGGTAGCTGCTTTTAATACGTAAGAAAGGGTGGTTCTTTTCCGTTCATCCGGATTTGCGCCAATCATTTCAGCTTCTCGATTCAAGCGCCTTTTCAAAAGACGCTGGATAAAGCGGCCTTGGCTTTCGTCTCCGAGTGTTTGAGTTGCTTCGAGTTGTAGCGCCTTAATTCTGAGGAGGCGTTCTGTTAAGTCTTCATAAGATGCGGCCCAAGCAATGTCTTTAAACTCTTCGCTTTTGACCCCTTTTGGGAGCTCTTTTTGGGTGAGCTCAGCTTCAATTGTGTTACGTCTGTCAATTGCCTTGATGAAAGTGGTATGAATTTCTTGAAATATAGAAAAGTCGTTATTTTTATATCCCAATAAAGCTTTTTGTAAGAGTGGCTCAGACGGTTCTGACCAAGTTGAAATTTCATCTTCAATAAAGTAGGTTTTTGTCGGATCAAGCTCCTCAAGGAAGTTTTTAAACGTCCTTTCCATCAACTCCGGGGTGATCGTTTTATGGGATGCGTGGGACTTTAGGATCTCCTCCACCTTTGATTTGACGTCTCTGGGGCTCAGTTGTGGCGGTTTTGCATCGCCAATTGCGACGCAGAAGAAGATCAGTAAAAACAGGAATCTAAAGGTCATAACGCCTTAATATTTAGTGTGTTGGTGTCTTTTGGCTCTGAGGCGTTTAGCTGCCTTGTACGGTGGTTTGAATATACTAAAAACCTCACTTTGGGGCCAATCAAAAATTTGAAAAATAACTTACTTGTCATTAAATATTTATAAATTTCGTTTTCAATCCCGGTATTGCTTCTATCAAGTTATAAATTTCGATTGATTAATAGTCGTTAATATGAAATAATCATTACTTAAAGAGCGAAATTTAAAATAAACACACAAAAAATTAGCTTATTTGCAAAGTAAAAATTTGGGATAAGAACGGTGTTTATTGAAAAGGATTTATTAATGAAAAATATTTTGGAGGAAGGAACCATGAATTCGGATATTACATGGGCCCAGAACGAAGGACAAGTTAACGATTCATCAAAAGTGGTTTCAATTACTGAAGCAGCAAGAATCAATAACGTAACTCGTCAGGCCATTTATGTTGCTATTAAACAAAAGAAGTTAAAGGCAACGAAAGACTCGACACGTTGGACTATTCACTTAGACGATTTAGATGAGTATCGTAAGAATAAATACTCTCGTACAAAGTCTATTTATGATGGTGAATTGTTGTTTGATAATCAAAAAGGATTTTATTCTGTTAACCAAGCCGCAAAAGTTCTCGGCGTACCTGCTCAGAAAATCTATTATGCAACACGCGTTGGTCTTTTAAAGGCTCAGCGTAAAGGTGCTGCGTGGGTGATCCATTCTGATGATATTAAAGGTTATCAGGAAAATTACCTCAATACACGACCAAAAGTTGGTTAATTAGCATACAGTTCGTCACAAATCGCCCTAATCTAGAGGGCGATTTTTTTTGTCCAAAGAT
Source organism: Chlamydiae bacterium CG10_big_fil_rev_8_21_14_0_10_42_34 (assembly GCA_002773795.1). Taxonomy (GTDB): domain Bacteria; phylum Chlamydiota; class Chlamydiia; order Chlamydiales; family SM23-39; genus REEB52. The sequence goes on from PFAD01000009.1 coordinate 6,137, forward strand.
TCAAATAAAGTTTCATATTAACTAGAGGCCTAAACAGGTGACAAACGGCCAGCCTCAGGTTAATAACTCATGAGCACGTTGAAATAGAGCATGCTTCCACCGCCTATAAATAGGTCTTGTTGGTGGAGCTTAATGCCCCAATCTAAGCTTGCAGATACGTAAGGGTTGAGGTTATAGCGGATCCCGGGGCCGGTGCCCAAAAGGAAGTCGCTCTTAGGCTCGCCCGGGAGCAAATTGTGGTTCACACCCCACCCAAAATCCATGAAGAGGAGAAAGTAGAGCGCATCATTCATTTTTTTGCCCCTAATCGCTGATACAACGGGGATTTTAGGGGAGTGCGCCTCTACTGTAGTTAAGATGCCTGTATCGTAGTTGAGCTGCCTTTCAGTGTATCCTCTGACCGTATCAAAGCCTCCCAGTCCGATCTGCTCACTTGGAAGGAGGTTTTGTGAGGAAACTTGCCCTCTTGCGCTAAGTAGTAAATTAAATTTTAAAGGAAGGTCTTGGTTATAGGTGACAGAGCCTCTGGCAAGAAGCCAGTGGTTTTTAGCCCCGGGCCTGAGAGAGTTATAATCAGCATTTGTTTCATTCGGAAAAATTTTACCCGGTGACCAATCGACCTCAAGATTCATATCGATTCGGTAGGTGGACATTTCATGAGTTTCTCTATATCCCGCAATGAACTGAGAGAGGTTAGTCGTTTTGCCGACAGTTGGGAAAGTTTGGCTGAACTCAATTGTATTGTTCATCCCCTTAAAGTCGAATCCAACATACCATTTTCTCACCATTCCTTGAGATGTATAGGCTGGCACTTCATAACGAAAAGAGCTCTGGTAGCTTTTCCCTTTTGATTTGCTTAAAGGGAAAGATCCTTTAGCGCTGAGTTCAGAATATCCACCATACACGGTCAGGAGCTGTCCGTTGTAAGTTGGGGCGATGTACTGAATTGTAAAAGCTTGAAATCGTTTGAAGTGATAAGAGGTCATATACTGAAAAGATAAGAGCTGGTCAGTATCAAAAAGGTTGCCAAGTGTGAAGCCGGCTAACCATCTTTGACGATTGGTTGTATCCACGCCTGAATTGTTAAACCCAGTATAAAAGCGGTAAGGGCGCCGATCTTGAACGTACATCGTGATGTCTGTAGAACCTAAGTCTTGCCCGGGAGAGTAGATCAAATCGACCCGTCGAAAAGGGTTTAAATTAATTAAGTAGAGGGATCGATCAAGTTCTTGAAGATTTATTCGATCGCCAGATTCGATAGGTAAATGTTTTGTGAGTAGCTTGTCAGATGTGTATTTATTTCCTTCAATTTTAATCGTGCCCACTTGCGCGCGTATTACGATGAGCTGTAAAACTTTGGTGGACATTTCTTGCGAAGGGATATGGATTAAAACAAATGGATCTCCTTGATCGTAGAAATACTTAGTCGTCGCCTCTTTGACTTTTTTTGCTGTCTCATAGTTGAACGACTTGTTTTTTATGATCGGTTTTAAAGCAAGCCTTAAGCCAGTAGTCCCTCCAGGAACATCTACGTCGAATGCAGCAACTCCTTCGAGATCTTTGAGCTCTTCAGGTGAAAGAAGTTTGGTTTTGCTCGGGACAAGGACAATTGCCTGTATCGAATTTTCCTCACATGCTGCATATATTGATGCGTTAGATATTGTAAAAAACAGCAGAAGAGAGCGAAAGAAATTCATTATTATCGTAGAGCTCATATGCGTATATGTATACCTGATTAACTATTATTTGACATAGGTTAGGAGTTTACCATTTCCAATCGAAGTGGATTGCTCCATTTTGATTGAAAAGGGTTGTCCCTGAATCAGGGGAGGTCTCTACGTTGTACTTGAAAGTGAGTGTATAGCAGTAATATGAAATGGTCAGACCAAAATCTAGATTGAGCAAATTCCAACTCTTATCCCAGCCATATGTTGTAAAGGGGATGTCAGCTCCTTGAAATGTGGCTACATAATTTTGCCGCTCAACAGGGCACATATTGACCCAGCCGATTGAAACTTTAGGCGAAATGCACATGGTTTCATCCACATTGACATCTTTAACTTGGAGTCCAAGTCCCATTTCCGTTCTGAAGGTGGATGCAGTGTGCGTCCTTACGTTTAAATTCAGACCATTCGCCCCATTTTCATGGAAGTTATGTGTCCTTAGGTAGAGGAAATCGAAATTAGCATAGGGATAAAAAAATGCTTGGGGTGAGCCAAAAAGATATGCCGTAGAAAGCTGGGCCATGATGTCCAGCGCTTTAGGAGTTGCTTTCGCGTGGCGGTTTGTCGTAAAAAACTGGAGGTGGCGCGATGTCTCATAAAAATCCATCCCTGCTAAAACATTTGCCCCAATATAAAATTGATTTGCGAGATAGTCGAGATAAACGGCACCAAAAAATCCGTCGACATCGCCATGCCCATGATCGTGGTGCCACCTTAAATGGCTCCGATTCCATGCGCCACCAAATCCCAAGATTAGGTTTTCACTAATTTCACCATCATATCCAGCTGCAACTCCACCAGAATTTCCTTGAAAACCAAATTGCATTCCATGACTTTTCATCGTAAGGCTATTGCCAAACAGATCGACCCAAAAACGATTTGGGTTATAACATGAACAGGCGAGATAAGGGAGGCGATGAAAAAGAGACGTTATCTGTGAACCAGATTCTGCTTGCATTTCAGTAAAAGCGCTATAAGGAGCAGGGTGCATTTGATCAAGAGCTTCGTTGATGCTGTGAAAACTTTGTCCAACCATTGTGTTAAAGACGTTTAAAAGATCGGAAGAGAGTTGTCCTGCAGCATGTAGATCATCAATGTTATCTCCAACTGCTTTTTCATTTCGATTTTCGAAGGTAAACAAGGCGAAGGGTCTGCTAATGGATACCGAAAGAGATACCGCAGTTGGCGAGTAGACAACAGTCGGCGCAAATGCAGAATTTGTTGATGTTACCGTTGCAAACGTTCCACTAATTGCAGAAGATGTGAGGATTGTGTAACTCGCATTAAATCCATAAAAGCCGGATGTTGGCTCAATCGTAAGGGTCCCGTCGAGTGCTGCTGCTGCTGAAACGAGTAATTGATCAGAAGATAAGGGCGCGATACTAATATTTACACCTGAGCTTGCACCCGATGTCAAAGCCCCACTTATGTTTAAAGAGCCTGTCGCACTCCCATTTCCTGGATCAATTGTTCCGTTGTTTGTCGTTGGTCCAACTGTTCCGCTACCGCTTAGTGTTGCCCCAGATGAGACGGTAAGCAAGGAGGTGTTGGCGAGGGAGCCATTAACAGTAAGAGTTCCTGCTGTGACGTTTGTTGGACCTGTGAAAGAGCTGCTTGTTCCTGAAAAAGTGACATTTCCAGATCCCGATTTAGTCACTGTTCCAGCTCCTGATATGGCGCCAGAATAAGTTCCCGTGCTGCTTTGGTTAAAGGTTAAAAATGTGCCCGCTGCGATGCTGACAGCTCCTTGAATACCACCGGTAGTTCCAGAAAGGGTAGATGCCGCAGTAACTGTTGTTCCTCCAGAGTAAGAGTTAGAACCCGTTAAGGCAAGAGATCCACCACCTTGAACGGTTAAAGAGCCTCCACCCCCAAAATTGCCACTCAATGTACTACTTACAGCATTGGTGTCAAATACTGCAGTTGCAGTGAACGATCCTGAACGCGACGATGTAATGCCAGCTGTTGTGATTAAAGTGGCGCTTGCAATGCTTAAAGTCCCAGATGAGCCTCCTAAATTGCTGTCGCTAGCTATGCTCAACGTGCCTGCGCTAACAACTGTGCCTCCGGTATATGTATTTGTCCCAGATAAGACAAGCGTTCCTGTATCAACTTTGCTAAGCGATCCTGCTCCACTTATAACACCTGCAATGGTGCCTGTTTTAGTCGCAGCAACGTCAATAGAGGCTCCACTTGATAGGCTAAATGAGCGCGATGCGCTTGTAGAAAAAGTTTCAGAAAATTTTAAGGTACCTGAGCTTATGGACACAGTTCCCGTTGATGCCCCTAAATTGCCATCAGCGGTAACGCTAATTGTGCCAGCATGGATGGCAGTTCCACCTGAATAGCTGTTTGTCGCATCGGATAGGACTAATACCCCAGTGCCTGCCTTAGTTAATGCTTGAGTGCCGCTAATGAGGCCTGAAATGGTAAAATCACTGGTCGAGCCTTGAGTGATCGTAAGTGGCGAGCTTAAAGACACTGGACATGCGATGATATGAGCGCCTGCTCCATTAACAATTGTTACTGTAATGCTTGCGCTGCCAGAGCTGACTGCAAAGTTAAGCGTGCCCCCTGTTGGAGCAATTGTATAAGCGGTCGTCCGATCAAAGGTAATAGTGCCAACTGTTGCAGCAGCAGCATCGTAATTGATAGTGATGGCGCCTGCTGCCCCTCCATCACTTAATTGGGCGATTGAGCCCGTTGCAACTGGAGCTACCGCCGGATCCCAGTTTGCGTCATTACTCCAATCGCCACCCGATGCTCCCGTCCAATTTGACAATGTTGGCGGATTTGCAGCACAAAGGGGGCCTGTTTGCAGAAGTAAGGCGAAAAGAACAAACTTAGTTTTCATATCACTTAAGAAATACTAGAAAAAACTTCACCCGTCAATGAAGTAAGTAATTTTCAGAGAAAAAATAAAGTTAGATAACTTTACGTAGGTGTGACGAGCTGAAAATCTTTGATTTGAAGCTGAATGCTTGCTTTGTTTAGAAAAAGATTCACATGAGGAGTAAATGCGATCCGTAAGAGGATGTTTTTACGGCGAATTTGATCTCTTCGGTGGGCAAGGCCAAAAGCGATCCCTTCTAACATCCGATCACCTTGTTCCAGGAAGAGTTTTAGGTGATATTTTCCAACAACTTTAGGGGGCCAAATTTGCATTGCATCGCAATAGAGGATCGGACTTGGATTTTCGTTTCCAAATGGCTCGAGGAGGTTGAAGGATTCCATAAAATCAAATGTGAGATCGTTAAAGTTGATCTTTGCATCGAGATGAAGTTTTGCGACAATGTCTTTGTCATGTAGCGCTTTGTCTGCAGCTTTAATAAAGAGCTTTTTAAATTGAGGGATGTTTTCTTCCTTGATTGTCAGGCCCGCTGCGTAGTCGTGACCGCCAAAATTAACAAGCAGTTTCTCATTTTCTTTAAGGACGGGAAGAAGCGGAAATTCAGGAATGGTTCTCATGGAACCTTTTCCAACGCCTTGTTCGATCGATATGATGAGGGTAGGTCTGCTATATTGCTTCGCTATGCGTGCTGCTATGATTGGAATAACCCCAGGATGCCATTTTTCGGAAGATAGGATGATTGCTTTGTCTAGTAGAATGTCCGGGTTTTGAAAGATAAACGCTTCAATGTCATCCGAGGCTTCTCTTTCTATTTTTTGCCTTTCAAGATTATGCAAATCAAGCTCTTTGGCAAGAGATTGTGCTTCGATACTATCGCGAATGAGGAGAAGTTCAACACCTTTGATCGGATCTGCAATGCGGCCTAATGAGTTGAGACGAGGTGCAACTTTGGATGCAATATCAAGGGGAGAGATTTCACCGGGCTGCATTTCACTTACTTGAAAAAGTTTTGCAAGACCGACTCGTTTCATTTTACGCATCTGTTTCAGTCCGTAGCGAACTAAAATCCGGTTTTCACCTTTGAGTGCACCCATATCAGCGATGGTGCCAAGGGCTACGAGATCGAGATAATTTTTCAAGTCGATTTTAGTTGGGCTGATTTCTTCATTTTCAATCAGTTGGTTTGTGATTGCATGAGCTAGCTTAAAGGCGACTCCGACTCCGGTAAGTTCTCGATTAGGATACGTGCTGTTGATTAACTTCGGATTTAAAGTGGCAATGCAGTTCGGGATTTTTGAGGTGGGCTCGTGGTGATCGGTGACAATGACATCGATACCATGTTGCACAACTTCTTGGATCTCTTTCGCAGCAGTAATACCACAATCTACAGTAATCATCAGTGCGCAATGGTGACCAAGGGCAACTTCGAGAGCATCGCCAATGAGGCTTTTTTTTAGGCTCGCCCGATTAGGAATATCAAAAAAGACTTTTGCTCCCACGGCACGTAAAAATTCAGTTAAAAGGGTTGCCGCCGTCATCCCGTCGACATCGTTGTCTCCATAGACAAGGATCGGCTCTTTTTTGTGGATTGCTTGTATGATTCTCTCTACTGCTTCAACCATATCTGTAAAAAGATCGGGATCGTATAGATTTGGAAGTTTTGCATAGAGAAATTCATGGACCTCTTCAATGGATTTGAAGCCACGCGAAATCAAAATTTGAGCAGTGACAGGATGAATGTTGAATTCAGAAATAATTTCCTGAAACAGACCAGGATCTTTTTCTGGATAGACCCAGGTAAGCTCGAGCAATTTTGATGTGTGTGGCAACATGTTATCCTCGAGACGATTTTTTTCTGGAGTCTATAGATCCCAGGTATTTATGGGAAGACTCGCTGTCGAAAACTTAACGTAGCCAGTGGATACACTGGCGTTCACTTTTTATCTTGCAAACCACTTACGATTGCTTTGCAAGGCCTCGCTCTTCTCTTGAATGGAAGAAAAGCATTAGAGGAGATGCAATATACCAAGATGATAAAGTACCAAATAGGACGCCGATTGTCATGACAAGGGCGAAGCTAAAAATAGAAGCTCCACCTAGACCAACCAGGGCAATCAAAACAAGAAGCGTTGTTCCTGAAGTAATTACTGTGCGGCTTAAAGTAGCATTGAGCGCACTATTTACGATAAATGGGAGTGGTTTATTTCTGGTCGTGCGCATCTCTTCTCGGATTCTGTCAAAAATAATAATTGTATCATTCAACGAGTAGCCGACGATCGTCATAATGGCTGCAACCGTATTGAGATCGATTTGTACAGGAACGCCTAATGCGTAGAGCACTCCCATAAGGCCAATTGTTACAAGTACGTCATGGAGAAGACAAATGATGGCGGCGGCTGCAAATTTATACTCGAAGCGGACGGTGATGTAGATGAAAATACAGATGAAAGAAATTAACAGGCCGATCAGCGCGTTATTTCTCATGCTATCTGACATTTGTCCGCTCATAGCTGTCCAACTTTTTTCTAAATCCGCTAAAGAGCTTTGCGTGAGAACAAGGTCATTTGATTTGAGTGTTTGAACGACCCAATCAATTCTTGGATTCGTTTCATACTTGAAGCTTGGATTTGTTTTCTTCGTTTCTACTGGCATGTTGAAAAATGGCTTGCCAGGTTGTTCCATGCTCGTACCAAAAAGGATCCGTAAATGGTTCGATGGATTGAGTTCACGAATTTGGAAATCTTGAATGGCAGCGCCTTGTGAAATCAAAGCATGCTCAACTGTTTGGATGTAGTTTTTATCTTCTCGCGGCTCAACTTCTAAATGAAGCGAAAATCCGCCGGTAAAATCCATGCCAAAAATATTGGCCCGCTGCGCATAAACAAGGTAGCTTCCAGCAATAATGATCGTTGCCGCAATTGCGAAAGCAAGCTTTGCAAATTTCAGGAAGTCGATTGATTTTGCGTGGATCCAATTTGCCATGTTAAGCGCTTTGTTCTTTGGATTTTGTAGCCATCCGTTGAAATAAAAGCGGGTCATAAAAAGGGCGGTAAACATTGAAGAGACAATCCCAATGATCAATGTGATTGCAAATCCTTTAATGGGACCTGCATCAAAGTTAAGCAAAATGAGCGCAGCAATGATGGTTGTAACGTTAGAATCGATGATGGCGCTATACGCTTTTTTATAACCTGCAGAAATCGCAGATGAAATTCGACCCGTAATTGCGAACTCCTCTTTTACTCTTTCAAAGACCAATACGTTAGCGTCAACTGCCATGCCGACAGTTAGGATAATTCCCGCAATCCCTGCGAGAGAAAGGGTTGCCCCTAGGTTTTGCAGAGTTGCCCAAAGGATCAGGAGGTTGAAAAGAACTGCGACTGAGGCGATGAGCCCAGCAAATCTGTAGTAGGTGATCATACAGACAATCACAAGTGCAAGTGCAACAATCGTTGCTAAAATGCCTTGGCTTCTCTCTTTTTGTCCAAGTTCGGGGCTTACATTTTTCTCAGAGAGAATATGAGGAGTAAAGGTGAGCGAGCCCGCTTTGAGGTCCGCTGCGAGTTGTGAGACTTCTCTTTGAGAGAAGCTGCCACTAATGGAGGCGCTATCTCTAATTACAGCATCTAGTGTGGGCGCACTAATGACGGTATCATTGAGTAAAACTGCCATTCTCCAGCCGTGCCCGTTGGAATAGTCTTCAAGGGGAGTGCCAATAACTTTTTCTTTGGAGTAGCGCGATGTCCAAGTTTGTAGCGTTTCTCGGGGGCTGATTTGCTGTCCTGCTCTATCAAATGTGGAATTTCTAACTTCAAAACTTAAGAAGTTCCCTTTTTGCGGGTCATAGTTAGATTGGATGTGGTCTAGCTGTGAGCCTTCTAAAGCAAAGTTACGAAATACGAGGAGTAAGGGGTGAGTTTGTCCAAACCATTTATCTCCGCGGATTAAAGCGACTTTAGAGACGGTGTCTTCCGTTGCTGTACTCATCGACGGATCATTTGGAGACTGGAGGAGAAGCCCTTTATCCAAAAGTTCTCTCGCAGCTTCAGTTATTGTTTCTCCATGAAGGTGCTTCCATGCAATTGCATTGATGCTTTGCGAGTCTGTTCTGTGAGTAACTACGGCCTCATTCCAAACTTCTTGTAAAAATTGATTTGTTAGGCTTGCAAGAGGTGATGAACGGGATGAAAATTTTTCGTTAACTACGTGAAAGTACATCGAAGAGGCTTTAATGAGCTCAGATGCTGAAAGCGATTGTGAACCTGGGAAATCAAGAACGATATGATTGCCGAGTTGTCTAATGGCAACCTCAGATACACCCATTTTATTAACGCGGTTGTATAGTTCGTTGATTCCTTGCTTTAAGTCCGCTTCATTCGTGACAACTTGATTATTTGCATCGCGAAGTTCAATCTGAACTGTTTTTCCACCAGAGAGGTCTAATCCCCAGCGAATCACTCTTTTTTCGTCACCTCTAAAGAACTTCGTCCAGGAAAGGGCAAGGTTGCTTAAAAATGTACTTTTTGTTGGTTTTGGAACATCTAAGCGCGCACCTGGATTAATACTTACTTGCGCTGCATTAAAATCATCTTTCCACTTGATCAGATCATCGTGAATGGAAGTATCGATCCGATTTTCAACAAGGAGCCGTTGCTCTAAGTTAGAAAGCTCAAGCGTTGCATATTTCTTAGTCCCTTTGATTGTGAAATCTTCGCGAGTAGCTGCAAGAAGAGACTGGATATAATCATTTTTCTCAAATACGATTTCCCCATTTTGTCCACGGTAGGGTTGAAATCCATTTTGAAGAAGAAGCTCTGAGAGTTTGCGAAAATCCGAATGAAATGTGAGGGCAGGATCTGAATTTGGGAACTGTTCGTAACTTTGGATGATTGGGCCAATTCCAGATGTAGCAATATAAAAGGACGGGTTGGATTCATTGGGAGTATTGATAACGAGACTGAGCGCTTTTTGTTCAGGAGTCAAAGTTTGCGCAGTCGTAGAATCTGTCACTTTTAAGTTTAGTAAATCTTGGTGTTTTGGTTCCCATTTTTTTTCTATTAAAGAAAGAATCTGGTCAGCTTGTTTTTTGACAATTTTTTCAAGATCCAAAACGAGGAGGCCTGATGTTTCAGGTAGAGTATGAAGCTTTAGTAGATAGGTGTTGTCGTGGACAGAAACTACTTCATTTGAGGTGTTCGATACTTTTGCAATTTCATTGATTAAAGGCTGTTCGAGATTTTTTGGGTCTACATCGGGATGGAGTTTGAGTAGGATTTGGCTGTTTTCCCAGTCGATTGTGAGAGTTGAAAATAGGGGGTTAAGATTTCCAAAACTTAATGTGTTTTGATCGGTAAGCTGAGCTTTGATTTTACTGAGTGTTAGAGGTTCTTGTCCCTGCGAGAAAAGGGCTTTATGTTTTTTTAAAAAGATTTCTGCGTTGATAAACGGTTTTTCTTTTCCGGCAAGTTTCGGGTCTTTCTTTATGCTGTCGCGGATGTTATCGAATGCGTTAATTAGTGATTGAATCGCAGTTGATCGGTTTGAAAACTGTCCTTGCGTAAATCCTGCAGCGTACCGGTTTGCAACAGACTTATTGATGGTGGAAAGTTCTGCAATCGAGTTGATCTGAAAGGCAAGCGATTCAAGGTATCTTTGATCGAGTGTGCTCAGCGCTCGGGCGGAATCTGTAGGACCAGCAAGAGAAAGAGCTACTTGCGCTGCTCTGTCTAAAATGACTTCTTTATATTCTGGGGAGTTTTTTGGAGCAAAAGAGAAGAAATCTTGCTCGAGCTGAATAGGAATTCTTCTTTGAATGAGAACATCTTTTGCACTTTTTTCTTGAGCTCCCAGCCCCAGTTGAGCAGGGATAAAGGGGATGAAAGAGCCAGCTCGAGGCATAAATTTTCTAAATGTTGATGCCTCACTGGTTTTTGTGAATGTGGCAGTTAAATTTTGACCATCCGATGTGATTGACTTCGGGGACATGTTTAAGAGATTGCAGTAAGAGGTAAGCCAGTCTTTGGCATCTGATTCAAGTTTGTTGACTCTTTCAGCTGCGGATTTTGCGATATTGGCTGCTTGCTTTTCGTTGATAGGGCTTTTTAGCGGCTTTGAATAGTAGAAGACAGTGGGTAAAATATTATAAATGGTGAGCGCGATAACTGAAAGGATGAGAAAGAATTGCCACTTTTTTTGTTTTTCCATTGATACCTACCTCTATGAATTGAAACAACATATCCGAATTGGTACGATGTTGTCTAGTCCGAAATGTTGGGGTTAAAAATATCTTTCACGGTAAAAAGTAGTTTCAGCGATTTAACCGATTCGCTATGATTGCTTCAATTTGTAAGGGATCATATGTCAAAAAACATGAGCTCAATCGCTGTTGTTGGTATGCAGTGGGGAGATGAAGGGAAGGGGAAAGTTATCGATCTCCTTTCCGAAGAGGCGCAGCATATTGCCAGGGCGCAAGGCGGAAATAACGCTGGCCACACCATTGTTGTTCAGGGCAAAGAATTTCGTTTCCACCTCATCCCTTCAGGGATTTTATACCCTCATACTAAGTGCTATATAGGTGGTGGAACAGTTATAGACCCGGCATCTTTGCTCGAAGAGATTGGATCCTTAACTTCTCAAGGAATTGAGCATGTAAAGCGGCTTTACATATCAATGTATAGTCACATTGTATTTCCTTACCATAGATTGGTGGACCAGCTTTCGGAAAAATTGAAAGGGGGGGCAGCCGTAGGGACGACAGGTAAGGGGATTGGTCCTTGCTATACTGATAAGACGAGTCGGTGCGGGATCCGTTTGGCAGACTTGTTGAACCCAGAGATCTTCCAGCAAAGGCTAAAAGCGGCGGTTGCTTTAAAAAATAGGGACCTAGAAAAACTCTACGATCACCCTCCCATTGCCTGGGAACCCATTTACGAAGAATATAGTACTTATGCTAAAAAATTGCTCCCGTATGCCGCTCCTGTAGAAGAGCTTCTCTATACGGCCTCTAAGAAAGGGGAAAAGATATTATTTGAAGGTGCTCAAGGAGCTCTTCTAGATGTGACATTTGGTACGTACCCCTTTGTGACGTCTTCTTGTACGCTTTCAGGCGGCGTGTGTTCTGGGCTTGGAGTTGGCCCATCAAGAGTAGGTCAAACAGTGGGTGTTGCTAAACTTTACACAACACGTGTTGGGAATGGCCCCTTGCCGACCGAGCTGTCTTCTGATGAGTTAGCTCACTTTCCCGACCATAGTAGCTCTCGAGAAGTGGGTACAACGACAGGCAGAAAGCGCAGAATTGGTTGGTTTGACGCATTTTTACTGCGGCACACAACTTGTTTGAATGGGGTTGACTCTTTAGCTTTGACTAAATTAGATATTCTAGACGATCTTGATGAGATTAAAATCTGTGTTGGTTATAAGCATTGTAAAATGTTTCCAGCAACTTTGGAAGAGTTGGGTAAGGCTGTTCCAGTTTATGAGTCCCACAAAGGCTGGAAGGTTTCAACTCGAGACGTATCGGTATACGACGATCTGCCCGATCTTGCGAAGGCATATATTAGGCGGATCGAAGAACTCTGCGAAGTGCCTGTGTCGCTTGTGTCGGTTGGGCCAGAAAGAGAAAAAACACTTTGGTTAGATCGATTTTTTGATGAGCAATGAAGTGAGTATAAATACAGTTGAGGTAATAGACGAAAAGGATATCTATTCTGCAGAAGAGCTTTCTCGAATCGATTTAAATAAGATCCCTAAGCACATAGCAATTATTATGGACGGAAATCGAAGGTGGGCCAAGCAAAAAGGGCTTCCGCCCATGATGGGACACTGGGAAGGTGCAGAGACGCTTAGTGATATTTTGAAAGCTGCAATTGAGCTTGGTGTCAAGGTTTTGACAGTTTATGCTTTTTCCACGGAGAATTGGGGGAGATCTCATGATGAAGTTGAAGATCTAATGGATATTTTTGAGCTTTATTTAATGAGAAAAAAGCAATTTATGGTCACTGAGGGTGTTAAACTGGGGGGAATCGGTGATTTTTCTCGTCTGCCAGAAAGGGTGTTAAATGCTTATAATGACACGAAAAAAGCGACAGAACATTGTGATAAGATCCAACTTACATTAGCTCTAAACTATGGTGGTAGAGACGAAATTCGTCGTGCGATGGTTAAAATCTTAGATGATGGAATTTCTAGTGACCAACTCACAGAAGAGTGCATTACGAAATATCTCGATACGCATGAAATTGGTGACCCAGAGCTATTGATTCGGACAAGTGGAGAGATGAGAGTGAGTAATTTTCTTCTGTGGCAGATTTCTTATGCTGAGATATATAGTTCAGAAGTTCTTTGGCCCGATTTTTCTGCAAGGGAGTTGTATAATGCAGTTGATACCTACCAAAAACGTTGCAGGAGATTAGGGGGTTAGTGTGAATGATTTGTCTCGCAGACTAGTCGTTTCAAGTATTTCAATTTTGATATTTGTTTGTTTAATCTTTTTCGCATTTCAACCTTTATTTAAGTTTGTTGTAGCGGGTGCAGTCGCAGCTCTTTCTGGTATTGCTGTTTGGGAGTATGGACGACTTGTCAAAACGAAAGACGCTCAGATTATTATGCCAGCTCTGATTACTTTGTCGGTTGGTGAGACATTGGCATTTTTCTTGCAGGCAATGAACCCAATTTTCAATAGTCTTCCGATTGTCCTCTTTTTTGTTGGTTTTCTCCTCCTTTTTGCTCTTCATTTTGGAGAAAATAAAGGGGCGATTATAGATTTAGCAGTCTCTTCATTTGGACTTCTCTACATTGCAGTGCCTATGGGGATGGTTTTAGGCGTTCTTTATTTGCCAATGGCTGATGGACGCTGGTGGATTGCATATCTTCTTGTCGTAACAAAGATCACAGATGTGGGGGGCTATTTTGCTGGAAACTTACTGGGAACACGTAAGCTTGCTCCAAGCATAAGCCCTAAAAAAACGATTGAAGGGGCGATTTTTGGTCTTATTTGTGCTTTAATTGCGTCCTATTTATTCCATTTGGGAAGCGACTATGCGGGCTCTTTTCATTTAGGTACCTTTGAATGGGTTTTCCTTGGTCTTCTTCTTGGTATTGCAGGACAATTTGGCGATTTGTCTGAGTCTTTGTTGAAGCGTGATGCAAATATTAAAGATAGCAATACATTGCCAGGATTAGGTGGAGTTCTTGATTCTGTTGATTCAATCCTTTTCAACTCTATAATTATTTATATTTACCTCTATTTCATAAAGCTATGATTATAACTATCGATGGGCCTTCGGGAACCGGTAAATCTACAGTCGCTAAGGGAGTTGCTAGGCGTCTTCGTTTTACATTTTTTGATACTGGCGCAATGTATCGTTCTTTTGCCTGGTTAGTTTTGGATCAAGGTCTCGACCCTGCAGACGAGGAAAAGGTGGTTGGAGTTTTAGATAAATTCCAATATGACATTCGATCTACGCGCTCAGGGGAAAGGCGCTATTTTGTTTGCAATACGGATGTTTCTGAAGCGATTCGCTCTCAGCCCATTTCGATGGCTGCTTCACAAGTTGCAATTTACCCTCTAGTGCGTAAAAAAATGGTGCAGATTCAGCGTTCATTTGGGTACGCAGTTGATGCTGTATTTGAAGGAAGAGATATGGGTACTGTTGTCTTTCCTGATGCAGACCTGAAGATTTTCCTTACTGCGAAGCCTCAGATTCGAGCAGAGAGACGTTATAGTGAATTGGTTCATAAATTTCCGGATCTTTCAATGACTCAAGATGAGATCTTGAAAGAGATCGAAAAAAGGGATGAGACAGATACAACGCGTGAAGTATCTCCTCTTAAACAGGCACCTGACTCGATTTTAATTGATACCTCTTATCTGACTGCGCATCAAGTGATTGATAAAATTTTACGCCTTAAACCAAAGAAGCGTTTTCCTAAAATGAAGCTCTCTTACAAAATTGTATATTCACTAGCGCGCTTCTTTTTTAAGACTTGTTTTCGTTTGCGTATTTACGGATTAGAACACTTCCGAAATGGGGCTGCTGTGATTGCCGCTAATCACGCTTCTTATTACGATCCACCTGTTTTATCTATTTCATGCCCTGAAGAGGTTCACTTTCTTGCTCGAGAAGGTCTTTTTAAAATCCCGATTTTGAGTCGGTTGATTAAGATGTTAAATTCAC
>PFAD01000015.1:0-2364 GCA_002773795.1 Chlamydiae bacterium CG10_big_fil_rev_8_21_14_0_10_42_34
AGGACACCGAGAACACCGAGAAAAAGAAATACCCGGTCCCATCCCAAACTTATCTGAATCTGAAAAAGAAAGAAATAAACCACCGAGGACACCGAGAACACCGAGAAAAAGAGATACTCGGTCCCATCCCAAATTTATGCCATAACTGATTAAGATAAGAAAGGCCTCCGCCCCCAGCATTGTGTGGGCATTACTTTTCCTTTTATCTTTGCGTTTGTTTTTGGGGGTGCGGGGGTTTCCCCCGCCTCTGTGGTTTCTTTGAACCTATCCTAATAAAATTTTTCTTCGATTTTTAGGATTATTTTGGCCGATTTTCGATTCAAATAGCGGAGATAATATCGCAAAGTATATTACCCCCGCCATTTGAATCGAAAAGTCTGTTCAAAAGAACCTTAAAATCGACCGAAACTTTTTATTAGGATAGGTTCAGCTCTGTGGTTTAATTTTGCTTCTCTAGCGTTGAATGGAGGGAGCATTTGATAAGAAAAAGCCCCATTGGAAGTTTCATGGGGCGATTTTAGTTAGACTCTATATCTTTGAAATTGGCAAGCGATATTCTACGGCTTCTTTAAGCATAAGGTTTATTTCAAGATTTTTTTGTTCTTCTTGTGCCCTTTGGTAGGTGTGTTGAGTCGCTGCGGGTAACTCGTAGCTTGCGTAAATATAATTTTGAGCCTCGCGGGTAAATCTAACAGGTTCGGGGGTGATGTTTGTTGGGTTAGCCCCGTGATAAGCATTTGTACACTCATCGATCAATTCTTGCTCTTCGTTATGTTGCTGCATTACTAGTTGTGCGTTTACGCACTCTTCAAGCTGTTTTTCTTCTTCCTGTGTCGGTATGTTTATCGGCGATGATTCTCGGTCAACTGTCTGCTTATTTTGCGAGGAAATATAAATTGTCCAGCTGTCATCTTGCAGGTTATGTATAACATCTCCAGGATGCACCATGTTGCATTTGTCCTTAGGATGAAATGTGCATGGGCTTCTGTCACATATTTTGGATTTATAATATTTGTTTTTAAAAAGGTTTGCTGCGACTTGTCTGACTAAACTATGGGCAAAGCGGCAGTTCATTCTATATTTACATTTCTTGCCTTCGCTAATTGTGGTGCATAGGCTAGTCCCAATACGGTCATCTCTTCTAATCATAGTTGAGATTTTTTCGATCTCTTTGGCTAATTTAGCTTTAAAGTGTTCAGGATTTTTTAGAACATCCATTTTTTGATTCCAGATATTCTTACAACTTCTAAGACTAGGTAACTCTTTTTTTTCCTCAAAATAGAAATTAAATTGAATGTTGATAGTAGTTGAATTAATGGCTGCCATAATTTTCCTTTATAATTTGGGTAAATTATAGCGTGGTTTGTTGTACAAAACAATATCAAATAAGTATTATTATGGGGAGTTAGAATCGGATAGAGAAGTTGACGTCGACTGCATTTTGGTTGATTGCCCGCCATTCGACAGAAAGGGATGCCTTAAGGGCATCGACCAGGGTGAGTCCTAGGGCAAGGCCCCATTTCTTTTGGCCTACAACCGATTTGGATTCTACGTCGACCAGATCGTATACATCCGGTAGCCGGACGTAGAGTACGGCAGGTTCTGGTTCAATATGGGTTAAAATGTATGTGCAGTTAATGTAAGGGGCAAAGATCCATGCACGGTAAGATATTCCTAACGCCCCTTGCATTGCGTGGTATTTGAGCCGGTAGTTACTTTCAATATTGTAGGCGAGGCCATCTACAACGAAGTATCTAGGTTTTTGGTTGGTCTCAAAATACTTAGCGTCTGCGCCAAGAAAAAAGTTGCCATGTTTAAACAGAATTAATTTTCCGCCAACGCCCCAGCTAAGTGCACGTTTTGTGAAAATTTCTTGATCGATTTGCATCCGTGAGCTTCCAACAATTCCGTAAAAATCGATCCGATCCTTCAAGTTTAGCGTGAGTAGCGCAGCGTAAGTGGAGAGCTTCATAAATGTACGCGTGTGCGTTACACCTTGGAGTTTAAATTCATCTTGAAAGCGCTGTTTATAAATCCAGTCATCTAAGTATCCCGCGCGAAATGACCACCACGAAGGTTTTTTGCGAATGATACTTTTTTCAAGCAGTCCGGGCTGTGCTGGATTGCCAATAAATGTAGCGGAAAGTGATGAGACTGAAAGGAAAAAGAAAATCGATAGGAGTGTGCGTATCATAGGTGATTTTATACACTGTGAAAATTTGTTGCGCAATAAATTCTCGACTTGGGTATTGAAACGAATAAGGGTGTTTGAAATTTTGAGGAGTAATTATACATGTCGCTATCTGACACAATGGGAAAGCTTGAAAATATTCTTACTGGTTTAGCAAAAGATTTAAGCAAAGT
>PFAD01000015.1:2393-66212 GCA_002773795.1 Chlamydiae bacterium CG10_big_fil_rev_8_21_14_0_10_42_34
TCCGTTATACTTCTCCCCATGGAGAGCAAAGTTCAAAGTTTTTCTTTAAAAGGTTACGGTGTTGCAGACAACACTGAGATTGCCCACGTTATACCGGGTGATGAGATCCTCTTTGAACTGACTCGTAAAAGACGCCTTCCGAAAAAGGGGCGTCTCCTAGAAATTCTTGTTCCATCTCCCGATCGTGTTGAGCCTCGCTGCGCTCATGCCCGCACTTGCGGGGGCTGCTGCTGGCAGCAGATGGCCTATTCGGCGCAGCTCAAACAAAAACAAGAGCGCGTACACAAAGCTTTTGGCCTAGAACCTGATCCAATTATCCCTTGCGAGACTCCGTTTGGTTACCGAAATAAAATGGAGTTCACTTTTTCTGAAAATCGCGGTGGGCAAAAATACTTAGGGCTGATGATCGCACAAGCAGAGCCTTACGTATTTAATCTCACGGAGTGTCACTTAACTAGCTCCTGGTTTTCAGAAGTTGTCTGTAAGGTTCGCTCTTGGTGGGAATCTTCTACAGTTAAAGCGTTTAATCCACCATCCGATACTGGAAGCTTGCGTTATCTTACTCTTCGCGAGGCAAAAAGAACAGATCAGAAAATGGCTATCTTAAATGTTTCTGGCAATGCTGAATATGCGCTCAGTCGTAAAGAGCTCGATGAGTTCGTGAAAGCCGTTCAATCTGCAGTTGAAGGTGATATTTCGATCTTCTTACGCATTCACCAAACAAAAAAGGGCAAGCCGACAAACTTTTTTGAAATGCACCTAGCGGGACCTGACCACATTGTGGAAGAGCTTCATTTAAATGAGGGGAAACTCTCGTTTAAAATTAGCCCGATCTCTTTTTTTCAACCGAATACGCTCTCTGCGGAAAAATTGTATGATTTGGCCCTCTCTTTACTTCCAAAATCTTCTTTGGTCTACGATCTATATTGTGGAACGGGGACATTAGGGATGGCAGCTGCTCGCCATGCAGATCAAGTCATCGGGATTGAACTGAGCCCAGAGGCTGTGATCGATGCTGAAGAAAATCTTAAGCGCAATGAGATTTTCAATATGAGTTTACATCAAGGAGATGTGGGCAAAGTCATTACACGTCTCATGAGCGAGCCCAACTTCAAACGTCCCGATGCTGTGATTGTTGATCCTCCAAGGGCAGGTCTCGATCCCTTGGCTATACACCACCTAAAAACACTAGCGCCCCAAACAATTATCTATATTTCTTGCAATCCACTCACGCAGGCAGAAAATGTGAAAGAGCTGCTCAGCGCAGGATATAAACTTGTCAGACTACAGCCAGTGGATCAATTTCCTCACACATATCATATAGAAAACATCGCGCTTTTAGAAAAAATCTCATAACCAGATCCTCGCTTGAACGTTAAAGATGTTTCAGGCAAATTGGATAGGATAAAACTTTATATAGGATGATCGTTATGCTTAAGAAATCATTTTTGTTCCTCTTGCCAGTGGCAACAATTTTTGCTCAAGATGCACAAACTCCCGCCGGGGGCATTAGCCAGACTCTGCTTATGATCGGGATTGCTCTTGTGTTCTTCTATTTCATTTTGTGGCGTCCTGAACAAAAGCGTCGTAAAGCGGCAGATGAAATGCGCAATGCACTCAAGGTGGGCGATCAGGTAACTGCAATGGGTATTTTGGGAAGCGTAGATAAGATTAAAGAGCACACAATTATATTAAAGATGATTGAAGGTGCGAAAATTGAGATGTTGAAAGGCGCAATTACAAGTGTTGAATCGGGATCTCAAGAAAAAGCCTAATTCAAAAACTCGACGAAAAATATTAGTGGGATAGTCTCCTCACTCGGGCTCCTATTTTTTCATAAGCTTTTTGAGTACTTCCCTAACAACGCCTTTTATTAGATCAGTTATTAAGCGGGTAGGGAGTCTTGCGCCGATTCCATCGTAGAGTTGGTTTGTTGCAACTTCACCAAAGAGTTGCCCGTTTGGCGGAACCATTGATTGAGTTGGGTGTGTTTTTTTCACTCTTTTGCGGCCAGCTGTTGTTGGATTTGGGAACGGGATAGGTATAGGCATTGGTGTAGCTGATGCTGTCGGACTTACTTCCTCGCTAGCACTTTGAGGTGTGCTTTCTTTTTTTTTGGTTTTAACCTTTTTAATAATGATGCGGGAATCATCTTGTGGTCGAAATTGATTAAATGACCAATACACATGCCCTGGAAGTGTACTTGGAGGTGTAAATAAGTTAGCATGAGTTTGCGCAGGTTCTGCTTGTCTAGTTCTTCTTGGACGGAAATGTCCTTGTTCAAGTAGATCCAATAAACGATCTTCAGTTCTTTGAGATTGGCCGACGAGGTGCATTAAGTTTTGCTGAGTTTGTTCAGCTTGTCTTTGTATTTGGTCAGCGAAATTTAACATATTTGTCAGATTGTGGGCCGCTAGATGTTGCGTTTGGCCGGCAAGGTGCATCAAGTTTTGCTGGGTTCGTTCAGCTTGTCTTTGTATTTGGTCAGCGAAATTTAACATACTTGTCTGATTGTGGGCCGCTAGATATTGCGTTTGGCCGACTAGGTGCATCAAGTTTTGCTGAGTTCGTTCAGCTTGTCTTTGTGCTTCATGGTGCAGGTTTACTAGGTTTTGTTCGGTTCGAATGGATTGCTCATCCCTCTGATTTAAAAGGTTGGTAAATTGAGTTTGGCTTTGATTGAAAAGCTCCTGGTAGCGATTGTCTAATGCTCTAAGTGTATTTAGATTTTCATTTTGAACGTTCTGTGTAAGCTGAGCAAGACTTTGCTCTGAACGGTCAAGGGCTGCGACTAAGTTCTGCTGGCTTTGATTGAAAAGCCGCTCAAATCTCTCATTGTTTGCTCTGTTATCTTCTCGAACTACATTTAACGTCGTTTCAAATAGTTGTCTTTGCTGATCTTGAAAGCGAATGAGGATGTCTAAAAGTTGATTGCTTTGGTTAGGCGCCGAAGGTAATGAAGCGCTTGGTGCAGAAGGTAATGAAGCTTTAGGCGCTGGCAGGGGGAGATCGAGAGGCTCGGCATCATAGGGTTCTGGGTCTTGCGGGGGTGCGTCAGGTACTGAGTGAGGAATGGGGGCTGGCTCCACTTTGGTGTATTTTGAAAATGGGGCTGGGCCTTGTTGCAAAGTGTTAGTGTTTTTATCGAATAAAGGTGGATTTTGTTCTTCTTCAATTAAAAAAAGAGCAGCTTGGATGATGTTTCGGTCACTATTATCTTGAAGTTGAACTACTTCACTAGCTCCTCCTTCATACTCGGCAAAAAGAAACAGCATCCCTTGCGAATTCACATCTGCTCTTATCCCAATAACCTGGTCAGGATTTTGAATCAGATTCCTAAAAGGGGGATACTTGAGCAAGTTATTGCAGACGGTATCAACCTGCTCTTTCCTTTCCTGAGGATTCAGATTAATACTTGCACCGATTTGTATATAAGATGGACCAATTGAGTTTGTCATAATTCCATTAATATTTAATTAATTGTAATTATTATATACTAATTTTTAATAAAACGGAACTATAAATATGTTGATTTATGGGATGAGGGTGAGGGTGTCAAGGCATGTGTTAAAGAGATCGAGAGCTTCGATTTGAGCTTTTTCTGGAGTGATTTCTACTAGGCAGATGCTATTTTTTCGCCCTTTTTTGTCTAAGTACCACTGATTGTTTGCTTTGCGTGGCGACCCGCCCCAGCTATTGTCTCCGAGATAGGTGACGCCAGAAGGATCAATATGGCTTTCTTTAATGGGATGAGTTCTTTTATAGGAACTATCTTGGTTTTCAAAGGCTGCCAGGATGTGGTGTTTTTCAAAAAGAGGGACCCAGTGAGTCCTGATTTTTTTGGGATAGATGTCGTGGTAGCTGCTATGGGATGGGTAGGCGGCTTTGTGGTAGATTGCGAATCGGTAAGGGGTATTTTCCCGGGCTTGAAGAGCTTGGTCAAGCCATAGCGTTTGCCGCCCTTCGATGGGCTGAAAACTGGCTGTGTCGAGAAGGATGAGTGAGAGGTAAGAGCCGAAATCTACGGCTCGATACAGCTGTTTTTTTGGCTGGGCAAAAAGGGTAAAAAAGAGCTCGTAGTCATCGGGAGAGATGTCTTTATTTCCCGGTATGATCAAAAATGGGGTAATCAGTCCATCGGGGGTGATCATGTGAGTTTTCCAACTTTTGAGAAAGGCGAGCATGCGCTTCAAAGGAGATGTGCGAAAAGGGTGTGCGCTTTGAGAGTGGGTGATATCTCCGGCAAGAACTATGAATTGCGGGCGATTTTCCAAAACCGTTTGACTCATACGGCGGAAAAGTTTTGTGTTTAAATAAATATCGGATCCGATCACAAATCGGAGCGGTTCGTTGAGATCTTTGGGCGCTGTGCGAAAACGATAGGTAGTTAGATCGTCATTGATATGGAATGTATATTCAGTATTTGGCGTGAGATTTCGTATTGTTACTTTATGAATGCGCGTTTGCTCTAGTTGCGCATGCTCTCCAACAAATGGCTCGAGGGTTGTTTCATCTTTTTGGAGGAAAAGTGTATCGCCGGATTGATCTTCCGGCGTGTGCCATTGAATGGTCATTGTGGTTGTGGGATCGTCTACCCAAGATAAATAGAGCGCAGAGATCTCAGCATGAAGAGAGAAAAAGGGAAGTAGGATGAGGAAACGCCACATTTCCTCAAACTAGCAGAGTCGACATTTTTTCCAAAATCTCTGTTTGTCTCGTCACCACATCTTCTAGATTTGCAGGATCGATTTCCCTTTGAGATAAAAGAGATAGATCATACAAACTTTTTGCAATCTCTGATGCAACTTCAGGTTGTTTTTTGTGCAACTTTGTAATTGTTTGGATCAATTTGTTGTTCGTATTCACAACAAATGTCTTTTTTGTATCAATCCCTTTTTGTCCTTGCGTAAGCGATATGTAATCGCGGAATCTTCGTTGATTTTCATCGAGGATGACAAGGCCTGGCAATTGATCTGATGAGAGACTTTTTGCCTCTACTTCAACATCAACAAGCGCGGAGCGAATAAAATCGGCAATGTGGGCGCTTTCTGTTTTTCCATCGGCGTCGAGAAGCGTTTTTTCTCGCGATGGATCGAGAAGACTTTCATCAAGCGCGCCATCAACTCTTTGGAATTTGATATCAAGCTTCGATTCTAAATGTTGAATGACGGCTGTATCAATCGGTGTCGTTGCAAAAAGGATTTCACTTTTATAAAGTTTATGAAGGGGGGAGTTTTCCGTTGTTGAGTAAAGAACCTTTTTATTGTCACCAATGGTCGTCCAATTCCCTTCGCTATTTTTCCAGATGAGGATCTCTTTGACGCGATCGTAGAACTTTTCATCTTGCAAGATTCCAAGTTTGACAATCATTTCAATATCAGGCCAAGATGCGATGAATTTTTCCCGATCATTTTTGTAGAGCTGACAGAGTTTATCAGATACTTTTTTCGAAATATGGGAGCTTAACTGACGCACATTTTTATCCACTTGCAAGTAAGATCTCGAGACATTTAGTGGAATGTCAGGACTATCAATAGCTCCGCGCAAGATCATGAGATAATCGGGGAGAATGTCTTTACAGTTGTCTGACACGAAGACTCTGCTGCAAAAAAGCTTAATGGTGCTTTCATTTGCATCAAATCTGCGGTGGATTTTTGGGAAAAAGAGGATCCCTTGCAGATGGAATGGATAATCGACATTTAGATGGATCCAAAAAATCGGTTCTGGATCGAGTGGGAATAGCTGTCGATAGAATGCGAGGTACTCTTTTTCTGTACATTCTGAAGGAGCTTTTAACCAAAGGGGCTCTTGGTTGCCAATCGGCTTGCTGTTGAGATCAATTGGAAACGGCATGAAATTGCAGTGCCGATCCAAGAGTTGTCGCAGCTTGGTCTCTTCGAGATATTCGGGGTCATTTACGTGAAGCGTGATGGTTGTTCCGCGCTCTTTGCGAGTTCCCGTATCGATTGTGTATGAAGAGCTTCCGTCGCAGCTCCAGAAAACTGGACTTGAGCCTTCCTTATAAGAGAGGGTGTCGATTTCAACTTTGGATGCGACCATATAAGCAGAGTAAAACCCTAAGCCAAAGTGGCCGATAATGGGGTCTTTATCTGTTTGAGACTTATATTTTTCTACAAATTCTTCTGCGCCTGAAAAAGCGATTTGAGCAATGTATTTTTCAACCTCATCTTCGGTCATCCCGATCCCAGTATCTGCAATCGTGATTGTTTTATTTTCCTTGTCGACTGCAATGGATATTTTGAAATCGCCGACATCGCCTTGGATGATTCTTACTTTATTCAGTGCATCGCACGCGTTAGATACAAGTTCTCTCAAAAAGATGTCTTTATCGGAGTAAAGCCATTTTTTGATGATCGGTAAAATATTTTCTGAATGAATAGATAGGTTATTTTGTCTCATAGCGGGAACCATTAAAGGAAAAAGGACTCTTTATGTCAAGGGGTTGAAAACATCTAGACGGTTAACTTTTTTCAATTTAAATAGAGATTTATGAGGATATTAGCCGCCCAAGTAAATCCAACGATAGGTGATCTTTCCGGAAATACACGCAAAATCATCGATGCCTTGCACAGGGCACGGCGCCAAAAGATCGATGTTGTTTTGTTTCCCGAGATGACAATCTGTGGCTATTTTCCCGACGATTTGCTCTTAGATCCTTCATTTATTAACCAAATTGAAAAGCAATTAGATGTTATTGAGCCTGAAACTAAGGGGATGTTTGTCTGTGTAGGTCTGCCCCGTAAAAATCAGACAGGGATGGAAAAGCCCCTTTTCAATAGTGCGGCCATTTTTATCGATGGAAAGCTGTCGGGTTTTAAAGACAAAACGCTTCTGCCAACGTATGATGTATTTGATGAAAGAAGGTACTTTGAGCCGGGTGCCGAACAACTTGTCTGGGAATATCAGGGCAAGCGTATTGCCGTTACGATTTGTGAAGATGTGTGGCAGCACTCCAAAAGTGTGGGCTATACCCATTATCGCGTAGATCCTGTGATGGATTTGGTGAATAAAAAACCCGATCTCGTTTTAAACCTTTCGGCTTCGCCCTATTATTACAAGCGGACCGATGTGCGTTTATCCACATTTCAAGCGGTTGCTAAAACGCTTAAATGCCCAGTCATTCTTTGCAATCAAGTTGGGGCTAATGATCAGCTTGTTTTTGACGGCCACAGCCTTTGCATTGATGGGAAAGGGGATTTAATTGAGATTGCTAAAGGATTTGTTGAAGAAGATCTCGTGATCGATTTGAGCGAGCCTAAAAAAGTGTGTGATGCGCCCCAAGGAGATCTTACTGATTTATATTCAGCTCTTGTGCTCGGTGTGCGCGACTATTTCCAAAAGCAAGGCTTTAAGCGGGCTGTTGTCGGATTGTCTGGCGGGATCGATTCGGCTTTAGTTACCTATATTGCTAAAGATGCGCTGGGTGCTGAAAATGTATTAGCTATCACGATGCCATCGCGTTTTTCCTCGAAGGGAAGTGTTGATGATTCTCTAAGTTTTGCTAAGGGACTGGGAATTGAGATAAAAAACATTTCCATCGAACCGATTTTTAAAGAGTACTTGTCTTTGCTCGAACCAGAATTTGGCGGCAAAGCGTTAGATGCAACGGAAGAGAATTTGCAAACGCGGATTCGTGGCATGATTTTAATGGCCTTTTCGAATAAAACAGATGCCCTTTTGCTCAACACGGGCAACAAGAGTGAAATGGCTGTTGGTTATTGCACTCTATATGGAGACATGGCGGGAGGTCTTGGTGTTTTGCACGATGTGACAAAACTCCATGTTTATCAACTTGCAAAGTGGATTGGCTTGCCCGAGGAGATTATTCAAAAGACGCCAAGCGCAGAGCTCAAAGAAAATCAGACCGATTTGGACTTACTTCCTCCATATGAGATTTTAGATCCAATTCTAGAAGACTATATTGAAGAGGGTCTGTCTGTAGAAAAAATTGCTAAAAAACAGGGGCAGTCGGTGAAGTTTGTTCGTGAAATTATCCGTAAAATACATAGCGCTGAATATAAAAGACGTCAAGCACCGATCAGCATACGAGTCACTCAAAAAGCATTCAACCGGGGAAGAATTTCTCCGATTGTTCAAAAATGGCGCTGAGCTCAGGCTTTTTCTCGTGAAATGCATCTTACGCAAGTGGGAGCACATCTTGAATGGATTTAGATTTTTGTTTGAGCATTAAAACTCGATCAAATCCAAGAGCAACTCCGCAGCAGTCGGGCAAGGTCTTTAAAGATGCGAGAAAGGGCTCATCAATTGGGTAGGGCTCTTTATTTTCTTTTTGTCTTTCTTCGTTTTTTTTCTCAAAGCGCCTGCGTAGCTCGATTGCGTCGTTCAGTTCGTGATAGCCGTTACAAAGCTCTACTCCCTCATGATAGATTTCAAAGCGCTCAGCAACCAGTTCTCCATCTTTTTGTTTTGTGCAAGCAAGCGCCGCTTCATCGGGGGGGTAATCTGTAAGAACGGTGAGTCGAGATTTCCCAAGCTTTGGTTCTATGACGTGGGAGAGAAGATAGGTAAGACACGTTTGACGATCCCACGTGCTTTGGGTCATTTTTTGAAGCTCGTGTAGGGAAGTGGTCGAGTAATTGATGCCAGCAAAGTCACTAAAGGCCTTTCTGTAGCTGATCACTTCAACGGGGAGATCCCCTAGAAAAAGGGAGATAAAGTCGCAAGTTTCTTCGATCATTTTTTCGAAACTAAACCCAACTCGGTACCACTCTGCCATGGTAAATTCTGGGCTATGAAGATGGCCCTGTTCATTTTTGCGATAGACGTGTCCGAGAAAATAGCAATCGCCGACACCAATTGAAAGGAGTCGTTTCATCGCATATTCAGGTGATGTATGAAGATAGTTTTGATCTTGATCGGTTGCGATGCAATCGATGTTAGAGTCGTTTGGGGGGCATTTAACGAGGGCTCCGACATCCGTTTCAATGAGCCCCCGTTTTGTGAAAAAATCCCGCGCTAGGCGGAGCATTTCACTTCTGTGTTTAATTGCCGACGCGTGAGACATATTCACAAGTACGTGTGTCGACTTTGACCTTTTCACCCTCTTCAACAAAGATCGGTACTTGAATTTTTGCGCCCGTTTCTGTTGTCGCCGGCTTTAAAACTCGTCCCGATGCGGTGTCTCCACGAATTCCAGGCGATGTTTCTGTAATGACCATCTCCATGAAAGTAGGGGGGACAATCTCGATCGGTTCTCCCTTGTAGAAAACGACATGAAAGAGGGTCTCTTCCATAAGCCATTGGTCGTTGCTTCCCACGAGTTCGTTGCTAATTGTAATTTGATCAAAAGTTTTGTCATTCATGAAAACTACGCCATCGGATTCTTTATAGATGAAGCGCATTTCGGCCTCTTCCACGTCTGCCAAGTCAATTTTTTCCCCAGACTTGTAGGTTTTTTCTACAACGCGGGCAGTTTTCATGTTTTTTAGTTTAATGCGGTTAAAAGCTTGTCCTTTTCCCGGCTTAACAAATTCATTACCAATGATTAAATAAGGTTCTTTATCAACCTCAACTTTCATTCCAATTCGGATTTCATTCGTACTTACATTTGCCATAGTTTCCTAACCGCTTGATTTCAAAGGGGCGATTATAGCAGTGGCATTTTTAAATGCAAATGACTAAAATACGAAAGCAATATGGAAACGAACCCACATGAAGCTGAAATAGCCCGCCAGACACTCGAGAGATATTCGGGATGTGCGTCAGGGGAATTTCAGTCAAATTTAATTTTGACAAACTTTCCTCGTTACGTCGAATATTTTGCAAAATCGCGAAATGTCCCCATTTTAGAAGGCTCGATGTTCAAAGTGGCCCACTGTCCAGAGGAAGAGGTGAGCATCCTCGACTTTAAAATTGGATCGCCAGCTGCCGCTTTAGTTGTAGACATTTGTTCATTTCTCCCCATACGTTCAAGCATCCTTTTGGGTATGTGTGGTGGCCTTCGAAGAAGGTATCAAGTGGGCGATTATTTAGTCCCTGTGGCCTCGATCAGAGGAGAGGGGACGTCAGACTTTTATTTCCCCATTGAAGTGCCGGCGCTTGCTAACTTTTTGATGCAAAGGGCGGCAACCGAAGTGTTAGATAAGGAAAAATCTTTATACCACATTGGCATTACCTATACGACCAACATGCGATTTTGGGAGTTTAATGAAGAGTTTAAGGATCGCCTCAAAGCAACCAAGGCGCAAGGCATTGAAATGGAGTGTGCGACCCTTTTTGCTGCAAGCTACAAAAGAAAGTTTACATTAGGTGCGCTCCTTTTGGTGTCTGATCTTCCCTTGAATAAAGATGGGATTAAAACGAAGCAAAGCTCTCAGTGGGTTTACGACAACTACTCAGCAGATCACGTTGAAAAAGGGATTAAGATCCTAAAGCACGCACGTGTTATGCAATCGAAAAAAATTAAAGGTGCTTATCACCGAAATATCAATGGTGACGAAGTTCCCTCTCATAGCTAAACTATGTCACATCAATGGAGCCCTGAAAAGACAATTGAGCCGCCAGAGGCGCTCAAGCTCATTCAAGATCAGTTTCCAAAACTCAATGCCCAGCACATTTTTCTTCTCGGAGCAGGTTGGGATAACACTGCATTTTTGATCGATGATGCATATATCTTCCGCTTCCCAAGGCGCAAAATAGCGCTCCCATTTTTAGAAGCGGAGCGAACTTTGCTCCCTTTACTTGCCGAGCGTCTGCCGTTGCCAGTTCCTATTCCAAAGTGGTACGGAGTTTCTCAAGGAGATTACCCATGGCCCTTTTTAGGCTATAAAATGTTGGATGGCTTCACCGCTTGTCGTGCAAACTTAACGGAAAAACAAAGATTTGATCTAGCTGTACCTATTGCAAAGTTTTTGAGAAAGCTTCATGAAATGCCCCAGGAAATCATTTCGAAGTGTTTGATTGAAAACGACAATATGAGTCGGGTCAATGTCGATGTTTTAGCTCCCAAAATCGAAAAAAACTTATTTGAGCTCAAACAATTAGGACTCATTGACGAGATAAAGGTCATAAAAGGTGCGTTTCGCCCGCCTGTTGCGACAACAGTTGTCCATGGCGATTTTTATGTAAGACATTTACTCGTCGATTCTCAGCATCAACTTTGCGGTGTGATTGATTGGGGAGATATTCACTTAGGCGATCCAGCCATCGATCTATCGATAGCTCACAGCTTTCTTCCTAAAGAGGCTCACGATCTATTTAAAAAAGCCTACGGGGGGATCGATGAAAAAACATGGGCCCTTGCGAAAGTGAGAGCTTTATTTTCTTCATCGCTTATGGCAGTTTACGGTTATCACAATCAAGACCCCGATATTGTTCGAGAGGCGCTTCGCTCTATTGCAGAAATTGCATTTTGATCGCTTTTTTTCTCAAGTTTTTTATTATGTCGACTTATAGTTTCCCTCCCCTTTCAAGCCCGAGAAGTAGCTAAATTCGTTCTTAATAAAGGTGTGGATCCTTTTGCAGAGCATGAAAACAAAAAGCCTATGGATGAAGATGGCGATTGCAAGTTTTTTTCTAGTGCGAATGCCACAAGGCTGAGTGACCCTGAGTTGTATCGATTGCTTAGACCCAATGATTGTAGGGAAATAGCTAAGGCGTTGTCAGAATTTCTCGGTGTCTTAGTTACTCGGATTCAATCTGGATGTTACGTGGGAAGTGGCCCATATATTACTTGTAGCACGGAAGCAGAAGCAGACAAAGTTGTAGTCCTTTTCAAAACCTATGATCCAAAAGCTTATCGTGCGGGAAATACAGCTTACCATTCCACTACAAACTGCTATAGCTATAAGAACCCGCCTGTCCGTCTATCAATACAGCAATTTATTGATTGTGTAATGGCTAAGCTCGATGGTAGGGATGAGATAGGCCCGCCGCCTGATGAAGTCAAAGAGCGGGATTAATAAGGTTGATCTTATTGATTGCTTAGCAAATGGTTTTGTTTTCGTGGACCGCTCTTCTAAAAGATCTGCCTAAGAAGATCGCCACAAAAAGCCAAAGCGCTAGTAGCGGAAAGCAGATGAAGCCGCTCAGCATCAAGTATTGAGATTTTCCCGCCATTTGCCCAAGCGATTTTTGAAGAGGAGCAAGCGACATGTTAAAGATGGAGCCTGCTTGCTTCGATGAGCGCGAGCCAAAGGTTTCAATCCAGGCTTGCGCTTTAAATTTCACATCTGGGGTTGTCGGAATGTAAAGCTGCTTTAAGGCAGGACCGTTGAGGGCGTAATTGATCGCTTTTGAGCCCACCATGAGGGCAAACAAGAAGGTGAGAGAGTCTAAGCTCAAAAAGCCCACAAGAGCTCCCCCTACGATGATTGGCATTAAAGCAAGAGCTACTCCTACTCCGAGAAAGCGGGTGATGTTACTAATCCCCAAGAGCAAGCACGAAAGAGATACAACATTGACGATGGATCCGTAAAGGCTGAGGTAATTACTAAGGGCCACGCCTGTATATTCCGTACTAGCAGAGAGCTTGAAGTTAAAATCAAAGATAGTAACCACTACTTCATAGATAAAGTTTGCTGCAAAAATGCCAAGAAGGTAGCGGTTTTTTAAGAGCAATCTTAACCCTTCTAAAAATCCCGTTTCTTGTTTGCTCTCTTCTGATTTTTCGTTTTTCCCATGAAATGCTTTCAGCAAATCTTTTGGTGTTGCTGTTAGAAAGTAGCGGATCAGCGGGATGATGAGGAGCGTTGAGATCCCTAAGCACATAATTGAAAGCGAATCGGTAGAAAGCCCTAAACGATGGGGGAGTCCTCCGATTGTGTACGGGAAGATAATTCCGCCAAGCTGGCCGATGGCAACGACGAGAGGAAAACCTCTTTTAGCGGGAGTTGGTTCTGTCGTGTCTGCTGCAAAGGCCCAAAAAAGGGCGACAACTAAGGAACCAAAACTTTCGATGAAAAGATACCAAAAGTAGCCAAGCCCTTTTGTAACAAGTGACATAGAAAAAGATTGGGCCGCGAGCTGCTCAACGGAGCCTTGCATGAGGAGCATGATTAGGCTAAAGCAAAAGATCGTAAGTCCGTAAAAGGTGGGAAGGATGATGAACATCCTTTCTCTTGAGGTCTTCTCTAGGAGCCGCGTATAGAACATAACGAGAGGGAAAAGGGCGATAACCGAGATCGTTTTAGCCATGGGAAGCTGGTACTTGCCCACCAGTTGGATAAAGATGGCATCTTTTAAAGGGCGCAAAGTCCAATAGGTCCCAATAATGAGGGCAAAGATGAGCCCCATCCTTAAAAACTTCTTAAACTCTTCTCTTTCAAAGGTTCCGAAGTTAAATCGGCAGACCCACTGAAAAAATGATAAGATGCCTCTTTTATTGCCCATAGCTTTTTCCTTTTGTCCCTATATTCTTTTCTGTACAGGAAAAGATCTTTTATGGGAATGGGGAGTGTGTTTCTTTTGTTAAGTTTTATTTTTTTTGTTTATTGTGATGTGTGTCTGCGTTAAGATTGTTTCTTAACTAAAATTAAAAGGATTAATTAAGGCTAGTTTGCCTGATGTGAGTTTGGGTAGAGGGTACATTCCTGAAGACGAGTGTAAAGAGCAAGAGGCATTTCCTGCTAATTGGATTAGCCCTAAGGAGCAGTTAGAACGGCTGCCGTCAATCGCAAAAGAAGTGAGCATAATCCATGAATTAATTCCAGATCTTGCCAATATCATTGCCGAATATACAGGTGATTCTTGTGCATATTATTCTAATTGGTACACAGCTCTAAATCGCTTAGGCGTGCGCCTTGAAAAAATCCCTCCATTGCCCAATCACATACGCCACATTCTTGAGGGTAAATGTCCGATTTATAGCGATCAGAAAAAACCAGATGGAACTGATTATAAAATCAAAGACACGCATGTTCTTTACCTTATCCCTAAAGAGCTTGGAACTTTAAATCATTTTGAAAGCGAGATCTTAAAACCTTACGGAGAAGCGAAATACGGAAATCCGAACCCGCTTCGATTCCGATATTTTTGGAATACACACCGCGCTGAGTATGGCGATGTGTCCTTTAAGGAAACACACTGGGTTTTGATGAGCAAAGATGTATTGCCTGGAAGTAGAAATAAGTCTTGGGAGGTTCAAGCAGCCTTAGTTGATGCTTTGGTTAAAAAGGCTTTTGTGAATTATGAAGCTCCGAGTCTACAAGATGCCTTTGCGGTGATGATGCTTCACAAAGTGGCAACAGAAGAGAGCCTTTATCAAGAGGGCAATGAGCAAAATGGAAACCGTTGGACTTATACTCGAGTTCAAGAAACGGCTAATGGCCATCACTTGATTGTTGGGGGCTTTGCCCCTTCTGGCGTGGTCGTCTACGACGAATACCGCCGCTACGTCGGCGACCTTGAGGGCCGCGGCGTGGGGGCTCTTCGGAAGTTCTAAGGTCCTTGGTACTTGGATTCTTGGTGATCTTTGCCTGTGCAAGCCGGCGAACTTTAAAGAGGGCTTTTTTTCAGAGGGTAAGAGAGAAGTTTTTCATCAGCTGAGCGATCACATATTCTTCGAGTTCTTTGGGCTTTTGCACTTTTTTCGGAAGCAAGATCGTTTGTTTTTTAAGCTCTTTTCCTAACTGCTGTTCTGCTAATAGAGATAGGTTGCTAAATTTAAGAAGGGAGAAGTGGTGGCTTGCTGCAAAGGCGCGGATCCGTGTGAGGTGATAGAGCCAAATCACTGGCTCTGGCGGAATGCCAAATCGGTCTTGCATCTCGGCAAGGAGCTCATCGATTTCGGTGAAGTTTAGGGCCTCGCCCAGACGGTGATAGATCTCCATTCGTAAAGAGACCTCATTGATGTAGTCTTCGGGAAGATGTGCATCAAAGTGAAACTCCATTTTCGTTTCGTTAAAGGAGATTGGCGCTTTTTTCTTTAGGGCATCGATGGCCCTTTTTAACATTTTGCAGTATAGATGAAAGCCAATGGCTGAGACTTGGCCCGATTGCTGGACTCCTAAAATATCTCCCGCTCCTCGAATTTCTAGATCGCGCATGGCCACTTTCATTCCGCCGCCGTAGCCGCCCGCCTCAACAAGAGCGTTGAGCCTTTTTCGGGCCGTATCGCTCAGAGATGCATTTTTAGGGATGAGAAAATAGGCGTAGGCCGCTCTATTCCATCTGCCGACTCTGCCGCGAAGTTGATAGAGATCTGCAAGGCCATAAGTATCTGCTCTGTCGATGAGGATTGTGTTGGCGTTGGAGATATCGATCCCGTTTTCAACAATGGTTGTTGCAAAAAGCAAGTTGAGCTCACCTGACTTGAAGCGGTGGATGGTTTTGTCTACTGCATCTGGATTCATTTGACCGTGAATGATCCCAATTTGTGCTGAAGGGACAAGCTTTTGCACATGTTCTGCTCTTGTGTAGATCGACTCGACGCGGTTGTGGATATAGTAGGCCTGACCGCCCCTTGCAAATTCTCTCATGAGTGCATTTTGGATGAGCTCGGGATCTGTTTCTGCAATGATCGATTTGACGGGGAGTCTGTCTTGCGGCGGCGTATTGATGACAGACATATCGCGCGCATGGACTAATGACATGTAGAGCGTACGAGGAATCGGTGTTGCTGAAAGGGTCAGACAATCTGCGTTTGCTTTGAGTGTTTTTAGGTGCTCTTTTGCTTTGACTCCGAAGCGCTGTTCTTCATCGATAATGATAAGGCCAAGTTGTTTGAATTTGACATCTTTCGACAAGATTCTATGCGTTCCAATGAGGATATCGATCTCACCTTGTTTAACTTTTTGAAGGGTCTCTTTCATTTCTTTGGCTGAAGAAAAGCGAGAAACGACCCCCACTTGAATGGGAAAGCCGCTCATTCTTTGAGAAAATGTTTCAAAGTGCTGCACGGCAAGCACTGTTGTGGGAACAAGAACTGCTACTTGTTTTTGCCCATCAGCTACCGCTTTAAACGCAGCTCTCATGGCAACTTCCGTTTTGCCGTAACCCACATCGCCACAGACGAGCCTATCCATCGGTTTATCTGAGAGCATATCTTGTTTTAGCGCATCGATCGCTAAAATTTGATCTTGCGTCTCTGCATAGGGAAAGTCGCGCTCGAATTGAGAGACAAGGCTGCTATCGGGGGGATACTGAAAGCCACCGAGGATGGTCCTTTCGGCATAAAGTTGCAAAAGATCGTTTGCGTAGCCCACGATTTGCGCTTGCGCATTTGCGCGAGTTTGCGTCCATCTTTTGCCGCCAAGTTGACTTAAAGTGGGAGGCTGTTCGTTTGATCCAATATAGCGAGAGACGAGGTAAGCTTGTGATAGAGGGACAAAAAGTTTGCTATTGTCTGCGTATTGAAGGGTGAGAAATTCGGTTTTTTGTCCTAAATGGTTCGTGTGCTTTTCCATCCCGAGGAATCTGCCGATTCCGCTGTGGAAGTGGACGACCATGTCGCCAGGAGACAGTTCGTGAAACTCAGCAGCCGGTGTGTGATAAGTGCTGCGCCATTTTTGGCGACGAACGTGGGACCGTTTTGTGATTTCAACATTGGGGACAACTACGAGATTTTTTAAGCAGTAGCCGGAAGTTAAATACCCTTTTTCCCAGCGAGTTTTTGGGGGCAGTGTGATGGAGGAGAGCTGTTTTTTTACCTCATTTTCTTCCGTCTCATTTGCGTTTAAAAAGAGAAATTCTAAATTTGGATCGGGGGATGTAGAAGGATCGAAGACAACTTCTATTTTACAAAACTTATGAGGGAATTGTTTCGCTTTGAATTTGTGATCAAACATCTCAAAGTTGTTTTCAAGGTGAAACTGCGTGCAGAAAATATGTTGGTTTTTGTCCCACTTTTTTAACAGGTCCTCAAATTTGAAAAAAAACGGCGATTTAGCGCCCGGCATCTCTTTGAGTTTGACATAGGTATCTTCAATCGCGAGGAGATCGTCCCAGAAAATAATTGGATCGTCGAGATAATCAAAAATATTGACGAGGTTTTTATTTTGAAGAAGCGTTGTCTCTTTTGCGGGACACAAAAAGATCTCATCGGCTTTTGCGATCGACTTTTGTCCAACTGGATCAAAGATCCGGATCTCTTCAATTTCATCACCGAAAAACTCGATGCGGTATGGATCGCTAGATGCA
Source organism: Chlamydiae bacterium CG10_big_fil_rev_8_21_14_0_10_42_34 (assembly GCA_002773795.1). Classification (GTDB taxonomy): domain Bacteria; phylum Chlamydiota; class Chlamydiia; order Chlamydiales; family SM23-39; genus REEB52. The sequence goes on from PFAD01000015.1 coordinate 19,512, forward strand.
ACGGGAAAAAGATCTAAAATTCCGCCGCGGATTGCAAATTCGCCCTTGTCTGAAACAACGCTTGAGCGTCTGTATCCAAGACCTACAAGCAGTTCGGGCAAAGAGTTAAACGCAATGCGGCTCTTTTTTCGCCAGCGATGCAAAAGGGGGGCGAGATCTTTTTTTGCGATCACTTTTTGTAAAAGTGAGGGGAGTGGACATAAGACAATTGAGGGCTTTTTTCTATGAATGAGGGCGTCGAGCGCCTCAAAGCGCTTGCCGATGATGTCGGGACTCGGATCGATCTCTTCGCCAGGAAGAGTTTCCCATGCGGGAAATTCTACGGCAGCTCCTTCGCAAAAATAGGAAAGGTTTGAAAAGAGGCTATCTTCGCGAACGCCTCCAGTGACGAGCAAAACCGATCTTTTTTTATGCGCCTCGCTTGCTAAAAGGGCTTTAGGTGAGTCCCAAAGTCCTTCGACTATGATCGATTCTTCAGGGAGCATCGGTTAAAAGTTGCCTGATCTTGTCTAGCGCTTTACTGAGGCCGAGAGGATCTTTGCCACCTGCTTGTGCTAAGTTTTGTTTGCCTCCGCCGCCACCTTGAATGAGGGGAGCTACTTGTTTAATTAGGTTTTGTGCGCTGATATTTTTTTGCACAAGGTCATGACTTACTGCAACTAAAAGTTGGCATCTCTCACCCACTTTTGCACCCAAAGCAACAACTCCTGATTTGAGCTTTAGCAAAAGATCGTTTGCAAATTCGGCTAAATCTTCCGGAGACAGAGCAATTTCTGTAGCAATTAAGGGAATTGAGCCCGCTTTTTCCTGAGTTGAAAGGCACTTTTCAATGAGCTCTTTGAGCTGGCCTTTGCGGAAAGTTTTGAGCTCCTGTGCTAGGAGTTTATTTTCTTCGATAAGCGATTGCAGCTTTTCACTCATGCTTTGAACTGGGGTCTTTAGCTGATGGCTTAAGGTTTGTAAAAGATCTTCTTCTTGCTCAACAAGCATTTCAGCATACTTACCACTTACCGCCTCAATTCTACGAACGCCTGCAGAACTGGAGCTTTCTTTGACGATCTTAATGAGGCCAATGGTTCCCACTCGAGATGTGTGGGTCCCTCCGCAAAGCTCTTTTGAAAAGTCGATGTCGATCACTCGCACTTTTTCGCCATATTTTTCGCCGAAAAACTGCTTGATGTCGGATCTTTTTAAAGCCTCTTGATAGGAAAGCTCGTAAGATTTCACATTTTCATCGCTGCGCACTTTTTCATTCGCTAAATTTTCAATTGCGCGTAGCTCCTCTGTCGATACTGCCTTGTGGTGGCTAAAATCAAAGCGGAGCCTTTTGTCATCCACTAAAGAGCCCGCTTGTTTGATGTGGCTTCCTAAAACTTGCTGCAATGCCCAGTGCAAAATGTGGGTTGCTGTGTGGTTGTTTTGGATTTCTTTGCGCCTTTTTTCATCAATGGTTGCTTTCACTTTGTCTTTTTTGCGCAAAAAACCTTTGCCCATGGTCCCTAAATGGGCAATGACCCCGGGAAAGGGCGCTGTGCAATCATACACTTGAAAAGCTCCAATGGTTCCGGTATCTCCTACCTGTCCACCCATCTCTGCGTAAAATGGGGTCCGATCTAAAATCACAAGAGCCTCGCTGCCCTCCTGAACTTCATCGACAAACTTCCCATCTACAACAAGGCCGATCACCTCAGCGTCAGAAGAGGTTTTATCATAGCCCTCAAAGACACACGGCTTATGCTTTTGAGTAAATTCACTAAAAAAGTTTTGATCAAAGCTTTGCGCCGCTGTTTTATGGGCTTTTCTCGATTTTTCTTTTGCCTCTTCTTCAAGCTTTTCAAAGCGATGCATATCAACAGAGAGATGCTCATCTTTTGCAATGAGTAGGATCTCATCGAGGGGCAGTCCATAGGTGTCTTTGAGCTTAAAGGCGTCATCGCCGCTAATTTTCTTTGTAGCTTTCGATTTTTCAATGGTTTGTCCTAAAAGCTGGCCCCCTCGGGTTAAGGTGCGGATAAAGGCCTCTTCTTCTAAAGTGACAATTTCTGCAATTCTTGCCTTTGCTTGAGATAGCTCCGGGAAATCTTCTCCCATCGTGCTCACGAGGTGGGGCAAAATGTCAGCAAGAAAGGGCTTTTGAAGACCCAAAGTACGTCCATAGCGAACCGCTCTTCTCAAAATTTTTCTTAAGACATAGCCCCGATCGGTATTGCTGGGCTGCACGCCATCGGCAATGGCAAAAGAGAGGCTTCGAATGTGATCGGCAATGACGTGAAAGGCAGGCTCGCCGCCATATTTTTTGCCCGAGATCTTCTCTACTTCAGCAATGAGTCCTCGGAGAATGTCTGTTTCAAAAACGGTATCGACCCCCATCTTCAGAGCAACAACTCTTTCAAGGCCAGATCCGGTGTCAATGGACTGCTTAGGTAAAGGGTCCATTTTGCCTGAAAGATCCCTTGAGTACTGCATGAACACCAGGTTCCAAAATTCTAAATACCTCTCACCAGATGCGTCTTTTGTTGGATCTTTCGCATTTCCATACTTTTCACCCCGGTCATAGAGGAGCTCTGAACAAGGTCCACAAGGCCCTGTGTCTCCCATCGACCAAAAGTTTTCTTTCTCGCCAAATCTTACAATGCGCGAAGAGGGTAAGTGCTTTTCCCAAAGGGCAAACGCCTCGTCGTCGTCCTCATAGACAGAGACCCACACCTTTTCTGGATCAAAGCCATAGACGTTTTGGGTAATGTCCCATGCAAATTCGATCGCCTCTTTTTTAAAATAGTCGCCAAAAGAGAAGTTGCCGAGCATCTCAAAGAAGGTTAAGTGTCTTGTCGTATGACCGACGTTGTCCAAATCGTTATGCTTGCCCCCGACCCGGATGCACTTTTGGGTTGTAGCGGCCCTTGTGTAGTCTCGTTTTGATTTGCCCAAAAAGACATCTTTAAACTGGTTCATCCCGGCGTTGATGAATAACAAAGTGGGGTCGTCATGGGGGATCACAGGGGAGGAGGGGACAAGGGTGTGGCCCTTGGACTTAAAGTAGTTTAAAAAGGCGCGCCGAATTTGTTGTGAGAGCATAGAGTTATCCTTGAAATAAGGACTTAAGTTTAGGGAAAGGTTAAAGAAAAGTCAATCGAACCTATCGAGCTTGCATGTAAAAAAAATTTGACCATTTTTTTGGGTTGTGATTGGGCTTGCATTTTTACTAACCCGACATTCAAATAGGAGACAATTGGCTTTGCTAGAGGCTTTGAACCTATGACACCTATTTGAATGTCGGGTTAGTAGCGCGGACTCTTTTTTATTTAAAGTTGAGGGATCTTGTGTTTAGGAATTTCTTGCACGTTTTGTTTTTATAGATCAAAATGGACAAGAAAAATAAAGGCAATGAACATGAATGAAGATCTGAAAAAAGAGTTGGGGAAAATCGCTGGTGCTGTGCGACAACTTTCCATGGAAGCTGTGCAAAAGGCAAACTCGGGCCACCCTGGCATGCCAATGGGTTGCGCTGAGCTGGGCGCTTACATGTATGGCGTTTTGCTAAAACACAATCCTAAAAATCCAAAATGGGTAAATCGCGATCGCGTTGTTCTTTCTGCAGGTCACGGCTCAATGTGGCTCTATTCATGTCTTCATATGTCGGGTTTTAAAGTTTCTATCGACGACATTAAGAAATTTAGACAACTTCATTCGATTACGCCAGGTCATCCTGAGTATGGCGTGACAGAAGGTGTTGAGGCGACAACGGGTCCTTTAGGACAAGGCGTTGGCAATGCCGTTGGAATGGCACTTGGTTTGAAGCTTTTAGGGACAAAATTCAATCGAGAAAATTATCCTCTTTTTAATAGCAAAGTCTTTTGTGTAGCGGGCGATGGCTGCATGATGGAGGGAATCTCTTCTGAAGCAAGCTCTTTCGCGGGACACCTAAAGATCGATAATCTCGTTCTGATTTACGATTCGAATCACATTTGTTTGGATGGTCCTTTAGCTGAGTGTATGTCGGAAGATACGAAGGCACGCTATAAGGCGTATGGTTGGGATGTTTTTGAGTGCGATGGCTATGATTTGGAAAAAATGGATGCCATTTTTACCGACATCCGAAAGAAACAAGAGCGGCCTGTTTTGATCGTTCTTCACACGGTCATTGGTAAAGGATCTCCTCATAAGGCGGGAACGCACAAGGCTCACGGCTCGCCGCTAGGTGCTGATGAAGTGAAGGAGACAAAGAAGCTTTTGGGTCTTCCTGATGAAGAATTTTATGTTCCTCAGTCGGTCTACTCGTATTTTGAACAAAGACTTGCCAAAGATGTTGCGCTAGAGTCTGAATGGAATGAAATGTTCAGAAAATGGTCGATGGATTTCCCCGATTTAGCTGCCGAATATGAAAAGATGCAAAGTCACCATTTGCCTGAAGATTTGGAAAAGACTTTATTGCAGATGGAGGTGAAAAACCCCATCGCAAGTAGAGCCTCTTCTGGCGCGTGCATCCAGACTCTTGCTAAATTATTGCCTCAACTTTATGGAGGCTCTGCCGATTTGTCGGGCTCTGATGAGACGATGATGAAAGATTTTCCCATTGTTACGCCAGGAGATTTTAGTGGGCGCAATATGAAGTATGGAGTGAGAGAATTTGCGATGGCGGCAATGACCGCAGGCCTTTCTTTGACGGGGATGATTCAACCCTATTGTGGCACATTTTTCACCTTTAGCGATTACATGAGAAATGCAATCCGTCTTGCAAGCTTGTCTCCTTATCATGTGATTTATCAGTTTACTCATGACTCGATCTTTTTAGGCGAGGATGGCCCAACGCATCAGTCGATTGAGCAGCTCGCATCATTGAGAGCGATGCCTAACTTGCACGTGATTCGCCCTGCAGATACGCATGAAGTGAAAATGGCCTGGATTGCTGCTTTAAGATATAAGGGCCCTACCGCAATTGTGCTATCAAGACAAAACCTGCCCGATATTGAAGCGACGAAGTTGCCCTTTGACAAAGGGATGGGTCTCGGTGGTTATATTGTGAAAAAAGAGGTTGGAAGGGCAAATTTCACCCTTTTTTCTACAGGATCTGAACTCTCTTTAGCTTTAGAAGTGGCAGACAGACTGGAAAAATTGGGAAAGAGCGTTCGTGTTGTCTCCATGCCTTGCTGGGCGATTTTTGAAAAGCAATCAGAAGAGTACAAGAAATCAGTTGCAGGTGGTGATCTTGGTGTGCGCGTTGCCATAGAAGCTGCTGTCGAATTTGGTTGGCACAAATACATTGGAAGAGATGGCGTTGCCATTTGCATGGAAGGATTTGGCCATTCAGCGCCAGCTGCCGATCTCGCACAAGAGTTTGGCTTTACAACTGATGCAATTGTGGAAAGGCTGCTATTAACCCAGTCTTCAAACGGGTAATGAATGCTTCTCGATGCGCTTAAATGTCAAAATAAAGCGCGTCCTCCCGTTTGGATTATGCGCCAGGCGGGAAGGTACTTGCCAGAGTACCGCGCGCTTCGCCAAAAGCACTCTCTTCGCGATCTTTTTTTTACACCAGAGCTCGCAGCTCAAGTAACCATGATGCCGATCGATCTCATCGGCTTTGATGCAGCTATTTTATTTTCTGATATTACGGTTGTCGCTCTTGCTTTAGGCTATAGCTTAGATTTTGCTGAAGGACCTGTCATTAACGGTAAATTAGAGAAAAAGCCCATTGAAGTTCTCGAGCCCATTTTCAAAACAATCCGTATTTTAAAAAAGGAGCTCAAAGTTCCTTTAATTGGCTTTTGTGGCGGGCCCTATACTGTTGCATCGTATATCAATGGGGATCCAGCTCTTTTAGAACCAATTACTGAAGTGACCATTGATTACATTCGAGAGCAAGAAAGGATGGGCGTTGATGCGATTCAGATTTTTGAGTCTTGGGCAAACAGGCTAAATGATGAAGAGTTTGACCGCTTTTGTATGCCGTATTTAAAAAGGATCATCGATGCGGCTTCAGTTCCAGTGATCCTTTTCATGAGAGGGGCAAGTAAGCGGGTAGAAAAGCTTGTTCAGCTAAAGCCCGATGCGATTAGTTTCGACTGGGAAGCGCCTTTGAGTGAGCTCAGAAAAAAAGTGCCTATGGCAGTGCAAGGCAATCTCAACCCCGATCTTCTCTACGAATCTTTTGATACCATTCGCTTAAAAACCAAAGAACTTTTAGACTCCATGCAAAACGATCCTGGGTTCATTGTGAACTTGGGCCACGGGATGAAGCCCGATATGTCGGTAGATGCAGTAAAATGCTTGGTAGAGACGGTGCAATGCAATCAGATATCATACAAGTAGACCCGGCGCTGCTCTCAAAGTTCAATCGCCCCGTTCCGCGCTATACAAGCTATCCGACAGCGCCTCAGTTCCATGCGATGGAAGAAAGTACTCTTATCGATACGCTTCAATCCTTTGATCAAACACAAAAGCCCTTATCGCTATACTTTCATATCCCTTTTTGCAAAACAATGTGCCTTTTTTGCGGCTGCTCCGTCATTTTAAATCGAAAACCTGAAAGACAAAGCACCTATTTAGATCATCTTTTAAAAGAAATTGAGCTCGTAACCAGTCGTTTCAGTACAAAACGAGCTGTTTCTCAACTTCATTTCGGTGGGGGGACTCCAACTTCTTTATCCATCGCAGAATTTGAGCTGTTGATGGAAAAGATTCATCGCCATTTTACATTTACTAACAATGCAGAAATCTCCATTGAAATTGATCCACGTACCGTTTTTGCCGATAAGGGAGACAAGCTCATTGCTTTAAAGCAGCTTGGATTCAATCGGGTCAGTTTTGGTGTGCAAGATTTAGATCCCATTGTTCAAGAAGCTGTTCGAAGACGTCAGAGCGAAGAGATGACCGTGTCTACGTATTACAAAGCGCGTGAACTTGGGTTTGATGGGGTTAATATCGATCTCATTTATGGACTCCCTTTTCAAACTGTTGAGAGGTTTTCAAAAACAGCCGATCGCCTGATTGAATTAAAACCTGATCGGATTGCGTTTTACTCTTATGCAAAAATTCCATGGTTAAAAGAGCACCAAAAAGCAATCCCCGAAGAGACGCTTCCCTCAACGGACGAAAAATTTCGCATTTATGTCGACGCAAGGGCCCGTTTTATGAATGGGGGATATACCGCAATTGGGATGGACCATTTTGCCCTATCTAGCGATTCGATGGCTGAAGCCTATCTCAGCAAAAAACTGACCCGTAATTTCCAAGGCTATGCAGTTGAGATGGCAGAGGATATGATTGGCTTTGGTGTGAGCTCCATTGGCTTTATTCAAAACAGCTACTTTCAAAATCTAAAAAGCTTGGAAGATTATCAGGGTCGCATTGCTAAAGGCTCTTTACCCGTGCATCGAGGATATCAATTACATGCTGATGATATATTTCGTCGCCAGGCGATTTTAGAACTGATGTGCCATTTTGAGATCGATAAGTTTAAGTTTGGCCACTTGGCAGATGTTGATCCTTTAAAAAAAGAGGGGCTTTTGGAAGAAACCGACGATAAATATAGAGCAACTGCTCTGGGCAGACTTTTCATTAGACTGATTGCAAACTCCTTTGATGCATATGCACATCAAGGGAAATTTTCGAGCGCAGTATGAATATATTGATTTTAGGTGGCGGCATTACGGCTTTGAGTGCCGCATGGTTTTGTAAGAAAAAATATCCGGACGCAAAAATCACCCTTTTGGAAAAAGAAAATCGCCTTGGCGGATGGATCCGAACGAGCCATGAGGGGGGCTTTTTCTTCGAAAAGGGGCCGAGAACTTTTCAAAGGAGCCGAAGTGAACACCTTCTTTCACTCATTGAGGAACTAAAACTCAAAGTAATTCCTTCAGATAGGGCTGCAGAAAAGAGGTTTTTGCTCCACAACGGGAAACTTCGCTCAATGGGATCGATGATCCCGAGACTCATCCCTTCAATGCTCAAAGAACTTTTTGTTAAGCCCTCTTCATTAGAGGATGAATCCATCTATGATTTTGCAACGCGCAGATTCGGCTCTAAAGTAGCAGAAACTCTTTTTGATCCGCTCACTTTAGGTATTTACGCAGGTGATATTCATAAACTTTCCATCCGCGCTTGCTTTCCCGCATTTTATCACTGGGAAAAAGAGAAAGGATCGGTGGTGAAAGGACTTTTCACAGCGCCTAAGAAAGCCAAAGGACTCTTTACAATCAAAGAGGGGATGCAAACGCTCATTGATGAGCTAGAAAAAAGACTTGATATCGAAATAGTTTTGAATTGCCCTATTGATGCAATTGAAGATACGCAAGTATTTGCAGGGGGAAAAACTTGGGAAGCCGACAAGATCATCAACGCGCTTCCTCCCCCCTTGCCGAAGAGATCGATCCACGTAGTGAATATGGCCTTTGAAGGGGACGTTTTGCCGAAAAAAGGGTTTGGATACCTCGTGCCCACTCAAGAAAAGCAGTCCCTTTTGGGAATGGTCTTTGATTCGGCTATTTTCCCTCAGCAAAATCGAGGAAATGAGACAAGGCTAACAGCAATGATCCGGTCTGAAGCGCCAAATCCAGTTGAAGTTGCCTTGAGTGCACTTGAAGAGCACCAAAAGATCAAAAAAGTTCCTATATATACATCCCACTTTTTAGCCAAAGAGGCAATCGCCCAATTTGAAGTGGGCTGCACTTATCCACACGGCATATCGGTTGATGCGTGCATCAAACGAGCGATGCAAAGTAGCACATAATTTTTTATCTTGCCACATTTCGTGGAGTGTATTAAATTTCCCCCCAAAGAAATCAGTTTTTTTAAATTTGAGGTTTTATGTCCTCTGTTGCTTTGTCTTCTAATTATCCTGAGCATTTTCTACGGCAAGTATTGTAAATCGCATATGCCAAGAGCTCGAGTTCTTGTCGAAATATCAAGAGTGGATCGAAGCAAAACTAGAGTTCCACAAAGTTTAGTAACAAGTAGTAAGAGATCGAGAATTTATGTCTGCTTTTATGTTCCCGCTTTGCACACCTGGCTTATATGAAGGTGAGGAAGAAAAGAGCTTGTTTGAGTCAAAGGGGGGAACTTCTTTGATGCGAGCTTGCGAAAAGCTGGATTTATTAGCTGTTATGGCTTTCATAAACCAAGGACACGATGTTCACGCGAAAGATCAAAATGGTCGCGGCGTCTTGCATTACCTCGCACGACCTGCATATAGTGAACTTTCTCATATTTATTCCATTTGGAGCATTTTGTCGGTTCTTGGCAACTCTGAGGTAGATTTTAATGCAAAAGACAATGAAGGGAAAACTCCATTGGATCTTTTGGCTGAAAAGTCAAATGCTTTTGCAATTGCCCTATTTCAGGCAGGTGGCGCCAAAGACGCCAAAAACCTTGGGTCGATTGATAGCCTTTTGTCTCAAAAAAGTTGGCGCTCTGAGTGCGAGAACATGAAAAAAGTTTATGGAAAATGGGAAATGAGTATTACTGAAAAAACCGTGGTTAAAAATGTTTCTGTTTTTCAACACCAAATAAGAAAATATGATTATTTGAAAAAGTATATAAAAGTATGTGAACAGCTCGATAGGGTCTATCCTGATTAAGAACCTAGCCTATCAGCTGTAATTTTTTTAAGGAATTTTCCATGGCTAGTAGTGTTTATCGTGTTAATCCAGAACAATTGCAGGCGCAGCTTTTCGATTGTGCACGTAATGATAATCGTAAAGCAATCCAAGTTCTTGTTAAAAACGGGGTCGACATCAATGCAGTTTTTAACTACGGAGAAAAGCTTAGAGGCCTAACAGCCCTTCATGTGGCTGCTTTTGAGGGTCATGTTGCATGTGTGGAAATATTGCTAAATTATGGAGCAAATATACATGCGAAAGACAGTCATAAAAATAAGCCGATTGATATCGCATTTGAAAGACATAATTTTGAAGTTAAAAAAGGCGCAGCAAAGAGCTCCTCTGTAAAGTTTTATGAGATCGTAAAAATACTTGATGTCGCAATGCAAAAATTTGAGGAATTAAGAGATCAAAGCTTTTGTGCCTTAGATCTTGCTATTGGCGAGAGGAGTCGGGGCCGGTATCAAAGGTTAATTGATTTGCGCTTAGATTACCCCCGAACACCAGAGTCTTCAGATTCATTTTAAAATATTTCCTATTAATTGATTTATAACTTTATTTAGTGTAAAATAAGTACAGGCCGGTTCTGTTAATTGAGAATCGACCTATAATCTTAATAATAGGAGTATATTATGAGTTTCATAGGTCCTATTCAGCGTAAACAAGATGTAAAGCCCATAAATTCAGTTACCAAAACGGCATCAAAAGCAAAGGCAACTGCTCAAAAGGTGGGAAAAATTGAGCTCCCTGTAGTCACGCAAATATCGGGATTAGGGGGGAGGAGCGTATCTCCTTTGAAAAGCGCATCTGATCTTTTTAAAAAAATAACGCGTCAATGGAACAGCTTAGCGCCTGAAGAGCAAGCAGAACAGATCATCGATCTACAAGGTAAGGTTGCTCTTTTGGAGGGGACTAGTCCTGCTATTGAAAAGATCAAAAAACAGGTGGAGCATTTACACTTTCAATTTGTTTTCCCGGTAGCTTTAGAGTTAAGCCAGGAAACCATTTCATTTGCAAAAGAGGTGGCAAGGATTGCAAATCAAGTAATAAAGACTAATTCTAGTGGGCCATTTACGAGCCTAAATCAAATGCAGCAAAAAGAAGTCATGCGTTATGCAAGGGGGGAAGGATGAGTCCAGAAGGATTAGCTTATGCCATGAGCTCTTATGTGGGTGCGCTAAAGCATCAGGTGGCGGTTGCTAAAAGCTTTTTTTTTGGTCGTTTGGAGGAAGGGATGGAAGGGCTTATGACTTTGCCCGAGGATGTAAAGCTCAGAGTTGATCAGCTCATTTGGGATGCATCCAAAGGAGCTATGCTCGATCTAATGGAAAAAGATTCCCAAACTCTCGTAGCAGCTGCAATTATGCATTCGCTAGAGGAGAGAATGGGGATGCATTATTCCGATACTTCAATAGAAACTAGTGAGTAAAAGGGGCGGTTTAGGTTCTCTTTCCCATTGAGCCCAACTAGCTCAATCAGGCAGGCAACTTCTACGACTGAGCCGCCGAGCCTTTCAATGAGAGTTGCCGCAGCTGCTGCAGTTCCACCTGTTGCAAGGAGATCATCGACAATAAGGACTCGATCATTCGGTTTGATTGAGTCCGCTTCAATTTCTAAAGTTGAGTGGCCATACTCAAGCGCATAGTCAATTCTTTCAACTTTGCGCGGTAATTTGCCAGGTTTTCTGACCATGACGAAAGGGACGTTCATTTCGTAGGCTAAAGCTGTGCCAAAGATGAATCCTCTTGAATCTAGCCCTGCAATCACATCAAGCCCTGCATCTTTATAGCGAGCAGCAAACGTTTGAATGACTTTGTGAAAAGCTTCTGGATTTTTCAAAAGATCGGGGTAGCATTTGAATTGAATGCCAGGTTTGGGAAAGTCGGGTACTGTTGCAATATACTCATGGACCCACTGCGTATCGTCAGCTGTTAGTCCAGTAGTGATCGTAAGCGCAAAAAGAAGGGAAAACAATTTATGCATATAAACTCCTTATCATTTGAAGGAGGGAAGTGTATTGTAAGGGAGATGTTTTTTTCAACGCACACTTTTGACGTGATGCAATAGATTATTTGTATAGAATTACCAAATGCATATAATCAGGTTCCACTCGGTATAAAGGTAGGTTACATGCTCAAAAATATTTCGCTTTGGATCGCTGTCTCAGCTCTATTTTCTCAAACAACGTTTGCACAGCAATCTTGCGCACCTCAATGTAAACCTTCATGTCCACAACCTCCTCTTCCGACTCAAGTTTGTGAAACAGACCCTTGTTGTCCTGCGTGGGAGACTCCCATTCTCAATGCTGCATATAACTATTCGGCTCGCATTGACACGAGAAATCCCTACAATATCTTCTTCGACGCGAGTTTTGTTTACTGGCAACCTATACAAGAAAATATGGAGCTGGGAATTATCGACACGTTTTCGGCATCCGATAATCTAAATGGGAAGGTCATTGATTTGGGAGCAAAATATAAGCCCGGATTTAAGGTAGGAGTTGGAAGGTATTTTGATCACGATGATTGGGATTGGCATGGCGAATATACCTGGTTTCACTGCACGCAACACAAGACAAAAGAATTTTCAGATGTTTCATTTTCAGCCAATACAGTCATTTTTCCAATGTGGGGTAGTGCAACTGCTGCCAGAGACCTTTCGAGTAATGTTTATACTTCGGGGAGCGAAAACTGGCGTTTGATGATGGACATTGGCGAAGCAGATCTTGGTCGTAGATTTTATGTCGGAAAAAATTTGATCATCCGTCCTAACGTTGGTGTTCGAGGCGCATGGATAGATCAGAAAGTTAAAATAACTTATGTCAATCCGCCAACATTTATTCTAGGTGTTACTGATACGAATACAATCACTTGTAAGAGCAAATCGTGGTCTGCAGGGCTCAAATCGGGAGTTGATGCGGATTGGAAGTTAGGAGCAGGCTTTAGATTCTATAGCTCTGCTGAAGCGGACTTGCTTTTTACAAATTATACCCAAGTTTCTTATAGGTGTATTCATCAATTGCCTACCGAAGTACAAACCGCTAACGTGGTGATCAAGCAGAAAAAAGTATACGCTATAAAGCCTCATATTGATTTAGAGTTGGGCTTTGGTTGGGGTACATATCTCGATTGTAATAATTGGTATCTCGACTTTGCTGCCGGGTATGATTTTCAGGTCTTTTTTGACCAAAACATGTTTCGTCATTTCTTAGACAATACAATGACTGCTAAGAGCAGATTACCATCGGGTAATCTCTATCTTCAAGGGCTCACCCTCACTGCAAGCGCAACTTTCTAAAATTAGAGTGGCTTAAGGTTTATAGAATTTGGGGATGCTGTTCATTTTTGAGTTGATCGCCGAAGCTATAGCCAAGTTTCTTGAGATAGTTCGTATCAGGGTCGTTTGGATTGTGGATGTAGACTGCGTTAGGAAGTGCAAAAAGGGCGATGTATACATCACTTAAAACGTGTGGCCAATCGAGTAGGATTTCGGGACGGAAAAAAAGGATGTTCGCTGATTTTGTTGGAAGCGGCATAATTCCTAAAGTCGATTTTTTTTCAGGAAATACTGGGTTGTCAGAGATGGCAACGCCGATTGCAAAGCCTTGAATGCTGAAAATCTCTTTGATCAGCCCGATTTTTTTGGGGCGGTTTTCTTTTGTGATTAGTTGATCACAGGCGAGACGTAACTGCTTTCTTCCCGTAAGAGCAAGGGCTAGGGGTCCTAGTTTTCTAAGGAGGAACTCTTTGAGCTTAGGCTCTTGTCGAAATTGATCGCGTCCACTTTGATCCACTGGGAAATCGTGAGGTATTTCAAATTCAATGAACCCATTTTTTGTGTAAAAGGCTGTTTGCTGTTCAGTCAGGGTTGTTTTCATGCTAAGTTCTTTATCCGGGTTAGGCTTTCAATCACAGGTTCAGCAAACGCTGAAAGACGGATATAACCGTCGCCACCCATTCCAAATCCAACTCCAGGGATTGAAATAATATGGGTGTTTTCTAGAAGGAAGTTAAAAAATTCCCACGAATGTATTTTGGGTGGCGTTTTACACCAGATATAAGGAGAGTCTACTCCGCCATAAACTGTGTAACCGAGACTTTTTAGCCCTTCGAGAAGTGTTTTGGCTCTTTCTTGGTAGGTCGCGATCATCTCTTTCATCTCTTTTTTTCCCTCTACTGTGAAAAGGGCGGCTGCCGCTTTTTGTACTGGGTAAGAGACTCCATTTGATTTTGTCTCAAGGCGCCGCTTCCAAAGGGCGTGCAAAGAGTGGATCGCCCCTGCATCTTGTACTTTTAACTCGTGAGGAATCACGGTGTAGCCGCAGCGCAGGCCAGTAAATCCTGCCGATTTAGAAAAGCTTCTCACTTCAATAGCCACTTGTTTTGCTCCTTCGATTTCATAAATCGAGCGGGGAGCTGTTGATGTGATAAAGCTTTCATATGTGCCGTCAAAAAGGATCACAGCATGATTTTTTTTTGCGTAATTTACCCATTCAGTCAGCGTTTCTTTCGTGAGTGCAACGCCTGTCGGATTGCAAGGTGATGAGAGGTAAATCAAATCGACCTGGGCGTTTGGAATTTCGGGCTGAAAATTGTTTTCCTCGGTGCATGGAAGGTAGGTAATGCCCCCATATTTGCCGGTTTTTAAAAGGGGACGGGTTCTGCCTGCCATGACATTGACATCGACATAGGCTGGATAAGATGGATCTGGGATAGCTAGGCGGTTGTCGATTGAAAAAATCTCTTGCAGGTTAGAAATATCAGAGCTTGCGCCATCAGAAATAAAAATCTCATCTGCAGAAATATTTTTATACTCATTTTGGGCGATTTTCTCACGTAAAAATAGGTAGCCATTAGAGGGGCCATAGCCTCGAAACGTATTTTTATCACCAAGTTCTTTTGATGCTGCAGTCAATGCGTCAATCACAGAGGGGCAAAGGGGACCAGCTGGATCGCCAACACTTAGGTTGAGAAGGTGAGGGGTAGAAGCTTTTTCTTTGTATGCAGCAACGCGTTTTTCAATTTCTTGAAAAAGGTCCTCTTTTGATAATTTCTGGAAGTGGTGGTTGATTTTTGTCATGGCAAATAGAATAATCTCCTTGTTCATAACACTCAAGTGAAACAAAATATACTCATTATGAAAAATCCGCTAGAGCACCTCAAATCACGCCTCGATGAGATCGAAGAAAAATTAGGTTATGTTTTTGATCATAAAGATTTTTTAGTTCTCGCGTTTATCCATCGCTCTTTTATTAACGAATATCGAGAAGGACCCTTGCAGCATAATGAGAGACTTGAGTTTCTTGGGGACTCGGTTTTAGGTCTTGTTATAGCAGATCACCTCTATCATAGACTCCCATCTCATCCAGAAGGGCAGCTTTCTCAACTAAGATCTCGCCTTGTCGATACAACTTCTTGCGCGCAGTTTTTGCAAAAACTGCAATTGCAAGAATATATTTTGCTCGGTAAGGGAGAGACGATGACGGAAGGGAGGACGAAACCCTCCATTTTAGCCGATACTTTTGAAGCTCTTTTGGGGGCGCTGTATTTAGATGGAGGGCTCTCTACTGTTCGCTCGTTTTTGCTTTGCCATTATGAGGAAGATTTTGAGGCGGCGATAGGAAGTCCTACGCGCAACTATAAGGCGGAGCTACAAGATATTTCTCAAAAACTTTATCAAAAAACCCCCGTTTATAAAGTGATAGAAGAGACGGGTCCCGATCATTCAAAAATTTTTCACGTGGTTGTTTATCTCGATGAGATTGAATCGGGGATTGGATCGGGAGCTTCAAAAAAAGAAGCTGAGCAAAAGGCGGCATTTGACGCGCTAGCAAAGAGAGATGTATGAAAGTAACTTGGGCCTGTCGCGAATGTGGCCATTCGCAATATAAATGGACGGGGAGCTGTCCCACTTGCAAGAATTGGAATACATTCATTGAAGAGCAAATTGTAAAGGAAGAAAAGCGTTTCGAGTCAAAGCGGCCCGAAAAAGCGAAAGCGGTCCGTATTTGTGATGTCAACGCAAATGAATATAAGCGAATTGCTACAAAAATGGGGGAGTTTGATCGGCTTTTAGGGGGCGGTCTTGTCGGAGGCTCTTTGCTTTTAGTCGGTGGTGAGCCTGGCGTTGGTAAATCGACATTAATGCTTCAAATTGCCAATGCTCTCGCATCACAGGGGCTCACCATTTTATATGTTTGCGGTGAAGAGTCGGCAGAGCAAACATCACTTCGGGCAAAAAGGCTTGGAGTCGATCATCCCAACTTATATTTGCTTAGCGAAACAAGTTTTAGCGCCATTAAGGCGCAAATCGATCAAATCAAGCCCGATGTTGCCATTATTGATTCGATCCAAATCGTCTATAAGTCAGAGCTTCCCTCTTCTCCCGGATCGGTTGTGCAGGTAAGAGAAATTGCGACAGAATTTATGCATCTGGCAAAAGGGCACGGGATCACAACTTTTTTAATTGGACACGTGACAAAAAGTGGTGAAATTGCAGGGCCGCGCGTGTTAGAGCACCTGGTCGACACAGTTCTCGATTTTGAGGGGGATCGCCAACACGGGTTTCGTTTATTGCGTGCGATAAAAAATCGTTTTGGCGCAACGGATGAGATCGCGATTTTTCAAATGAAGGAGACGGGGCTTATGGAAGTTCCGAATCCTTCGCAGGCATTTTTAGAAGAGAGGATGAAAGAGATCCCAGGATCTGCAATTGTTCCCGCTTTGGAAGGGGCGAGATCTTTTTTGTTAGAAATTCAAGCGCTTGTCACCCCAAGCTCTTATCCAAATCCAACTCGTAGATCTGCAGGACTCGATCAAAATCGGTTGGGACTTCTCCTCGCTGTTTTGGATAAGCGCGTCGGTTATAATCTTCATAACTGCGATGTGTTTGTCGCTCTCGCCGGCGGATTGAAAATTGTGGAGCCTGCGATTGATTTAGGAATCTTACTCTCGATTGCCTCCTCGTTTACGAATCGGGCCATCCCTTCTGATTGCATCGTTTTAGGTGAAGTGGGCTTAGGGGGCGAGGTGAGAGGTGTCAACCGGATTGAAGCGAGACTCAAAGAGGCGATTCACATGGGATTTAAAAAGTGCATTTTGCCCAAGAAAAATTTAAAGGGACTCTCATCAAATATTAGTGAAAAGATTTCACTTGTTGGAGTTGAGCTCGTAGATCAAGCCATTCAAAATGTTTTATCATGAAAATAGGGGCTAGGTCTTCTCCACTTTCTCGTGCACAAGTTGAAGAAATAAAACGTGAATTTGAAGTTGATTTCGAAGTTGTTTGGGTCGAAACTGTAGGCGATCGCGATCGAACAACATCGCTTCGCGGGTTAGAAAAAACCGATTTTTTTACTCGGGAACTTGATTTCATGCTATTAAATGGGCAAATCGATGCTGCTGTTCACTCGGCTAAAGATTTGCCAGATCCGATGCCCAAAGGACTGAAGATCGCGCTGATTACAGAAGGGGTTGATCCGAGAGATAGTCTTGTGATTAAAAATGAGCCTGTAGAGCTTGTCGCAACATCGAGTCAAAGGCGTGAAGATGCCGTTAAAATCCTTTTCCCAAATTGCAGATTTGTCGATATTCGAGGTACGATTGGGGAAAGACTTGAAAAAGATGTCGATGGTGTTGTGATTGCAGAGGCCGCTTTAATCAGATTGAAGCTGACTCATCTAAAACGGATTTTTTTGCCGGGAAGCACAACGCCAATGCAGGGAAAATTAGCAATTGTCTGTAGAGAAAACGAGAACATTATATCTTGGTTTAGATCCAAAGCCTTTTGTAGTCCACTATCCAGTCATTCGTACTGAATATTGTGCAAATTTAAGTGAGCCTTATCGTCTTTGGCCCCAATTTACCCACATTATTTTTACAAGCAAAACAGCTGTTCGTTACTGGCCAGGACCTTGGGATAAGGAGCTGATTACAATCGGCTCTGCAACAGCTGCTGCATTAAAACAAAAAGGTTATGACTCCGTTGTTGCAAAAGTGGCGACGCAAGAAGGGGTCATTGATCTAGTCTCAAATTTGAAGGGCTATTTTTTTCTGCCACGCTCTCGTCTTGCACGTCCTGTCTTAACCGATTACTTAAAAGCCAACAATATCCCATTTTATGCGCTCGATCTTTACGATACTGTTTTTCAAAAATTGGAGCCTGTTCCCAATTTAGAAGATTTTGATGAGATCGTTTTTACAAGTCCATCTACTGTAGATGGCTTTTTAAAAATTTATGGGCGTTTGCCTAAAACAAAAAAGCTTACCGCAATTGGCCCCATCACAAATCAGTATCTCAACTCTTGGGTTGCTAAAATAATCGCTTAAGAATTAAGGTTTTGCAAAAAAAATGAGAAGTCGTGTCTTGTCTTTGTTGTTGTTTTAGTTTTTGTGAGGCCCCGTATGTAGAAAGAGTCCTGAGTGATCGGTCTTGTCTTGAGGGGCGCTTTGTGGGGGGGACTGGCTTTGGAACACGAAGTTTTAATGTAATTGAGGCGAGGGAGGTTTTTAAGACATGGACAGGATCATTTAAAGACTACCGTCTTCACGAAGAAGGGTCGATCGAATTTAATACGGGGAGAATGCTTGAGGGAGTGTTTGAAAAGGGCTTTTTGGTGCGGGGAAAAGATACGCTAAAAGATGGGACCGTTTTGCAAGGGGTGTTTGAAAATTGCCAGTTGGTAAGCGGTTCAATTACTTCGAAATCTGGAATTTTTTTGCAAGGGGTGTTTGAGAGTGGAATGCTTGTGAAAGGAATGTCGAAAAGTTTAGATGGAATCACTAGAGAAGGGATATTTAAAAAAGGAAAGCTAGTTGAAGGGAAAAAGACTTTAGACAATGGGTTTGTGTTTGAGGGTAAATTTGAGGATGAGTATTTAGTTGAAGGGACAGTGACGAGCCCAAATGGAAGAGTGAATGTGGTAAGTCTTCTATGAGTTTTACGTGGAGCTTTAAAAAAAAGGTTCCCATAGATATACTTCGATCCTTATGGTGCAATTATTGACAAGTCCGGAGATTTTTATGACAGAGCAGACAAAGCATACCTACCAGTTGCCCGAATTACCTTACGATTTCAACGCGCTAGAGCCTGTTATTTCTGCCGAGATTATGGAGCTTCATTACAAAAAGCACCATCAAGGCTATGTCACAAATTTAAATGCAGCATTGGAAAAATATCACGAAGCGGAAACCAAAAATGATGTAGCCCAAATGGTGGCTCTTCAGGCAGCTGTGAAGTTCAATGGTGGCGGACACATCAACCACAGCATCTTCTGGTCAATCTTAGCCCCCGTTTCTAAAGGCGGCGGAGGAAACCCATCTGGGGATTTAGCGAAGATGATTGAGCGCGACTTTGGTTCATTTGATGCATTCAAGGAAAAATTTAATTCGACAACTTCTGCGATCCAAGGGTCCGGCTGGGGCTGGCTTGGATATAGCAAGGCGAATAAGCGTCTAGAGATCGCTATTTGCGCAAATCAGGACCCGTTAAGCACGAAAGGACTCGTCCCTCTTATGGGGGTTGATGTGTGGGAACATGCTTATTATCTACAGTATAAGAACGTCAGACCCGACTACGTCAAGGCGATGTGGCAAATCTTTAATTGGAAATCGATCGAAGAGCGCTTTGCCAAAGCGGTAGGGGCTTGATTCATTAAACCCTTTGAACTATTATGTCCTTAATTTATGGGACTATTCTCACGCAATAAACCAAAAATAAAGGTCCAGACCTCTAAAAAGGATGGATTTAGCGGCTGGGTCAAGTGCTCAGGCTGCAGTGAGCTCATTCATGCCAATGAGCTTTCTCAAAATATTAATTGCTGTCCAAAATGTGACTACCATTACCGCCTTTCGATGAAGCAGCGTCTGCAGCTTTTAGCCGATGAAGGGACATTCCGAGAATTTTTTGATCATATTAAACCGACAGATGCCCTTAACTTCGTCGATACCGAAAGTTATAAAAAACGGATCGAAGATGCGGTAAATAAAACGAGCCGAGACGACGCGGTTTGCGTTGGAAAGTGCTTAATTGGTGGCCATGAAACTGCTTTAGGGATTCTCGATTTTTCCTTTATGGGTGGGTCGATGGGTTCGGTTGTGGGAGAGCGCTTAACGTGTTTGATTGAACTTGCCATCGAGGAAAAATTGCCACTTGTTATTGTATCGGCCTCGGGTGGTGCGAGAATGCAAGAGTCGATATTATCGTTGATGCAAATGGCAAAAACATCGGCAGCGCTTGCGAAATTGCACGAAAAAGGGCTCCCATACATCTCCATTTTAACGAATCCGACAACAGGGGGAGTGACTGCCTCTTTTGCAACACTGGGAGATATTATTGTTGCAGAGCCCGATGCGCTCATTGCTTTTGCAGGGCCGAGAGTTGTTGAACAGACGATTGGTCAAAAATTACCTCCACGCGCACAAAAATCGGAATTTCTTCTTGAAAAAGGGATGGTCGATTGTATTGTGAAGCGCTCAGAACTGAAGTCTCAAGTGGCCTTCTTTCTAGACTTTTTGACGAAGAACGAACGGGTGTTTGAAAAAGATGAGCTTGCCAAAAAAATACCCAGCGCGTTAAAAAAGCTACTCAGGATAGCTGAAGAAACCCATGTCTAAAAAAGTACCCGTTTCCATTCAAGTCATAGATGAAGAGTTAATCCCTCTTTATGCAACCCCATTTGCATCCGGATGCGATGCAAGAGCTGCAATAGTTGAACCATTAAGTGTGGCTCCTGGCAAGTCTGCAATCGTTCCTACAGGAATTAAAGTAGCCCTGCCCGAAGGATTTGAAATTCAAGTCCGTCCGAGAAGTGGTTTCGCTGCAAAAAATCAGATAACGGTTCTCAATACTCCAGGAACAATCGATAGCGATTACCGGGGAGAAATTTCTGTTATCTTGATGAATCATGGAGTGGAAGAATTTATTGTCACTCCAAAAATGAGAATTGCTCAGTTAGTTTTATCCCCTGTGATTCAAGCCGAATTTATCCGGCAGGAATCTCTTTCAGAAACATTACGCGGGGAAGGGCGATTTGGCCATACTGGCACGAATTAATCCCTTTTTTAGCCCCTTTAAAAAGAAGGAACACATGAGAATCTCCGATTATCTGGATTCTCGGCTTATTACTTTTTTAGATGTAGATACGCGCGATGAAGCAATTTTAGCGCTGATTGATCTCCTGGAAAAGGAAGAGCATCTCCCAGATAGGGAAATGTTTACAAAGGCCATTTTTGACCGCGAGGAGCTCGTTTCTACTGGTATTGGAATGGGTGTTGCGGTTCCTCATGCCAAATTGAAAGATTTTACCGATTTTTTCATCGTTGTCGGTGTGCAACAGAAAAAAGGTCTCGAGTGGAATGCGTTGGATAAAGCGCCGGTTCGTTTAATTTTTATGATCGGTGGCCCTGAAGACAAACAGACCGAGTATTTACAGATTTTATCGCTCCTTACCTCAGCAATTCGCGATGTCGATTTGCGAAAAAAATTGCTTGCGGCTCAATCAACCGAAGAAGCGTTCGCTCTGTTTTCTCGTTTTTAGCATTTCTATCCTTTGCGTTTAATTCCTTTTTTTTGCTATTTTCGAATTTTTAGGGGATACACTCATGGATTTGAAGCTAAAGGATGTTATTGAATTACTCAACGTTTCAGAGACGACGGTAAAACGTTGGATATCTGATGGGAAAATTCCTTATTACCGGTTAAATAACCAATATCGATTCAGCAGAAGCGAGATCGAAAATTGGGTCTTAAGCTGCAAACAGGGGGGCGATTTCTCCCCGTTTGATGAAGAGGAGTGCTCAAAAGAGCGCCTTGGCACACAGCAGTTTGGTCTATATAGAGCTGTCCATAAAGGGGGAGTCTATAGGGGGATTAAAGGGGATACCAAAGAAGAGGTCATCCGAAACGCAATGCTAGAGATCGCCCAAGATCTCCACCTAGATGCGGAAGTGATTACAGAACTTCTCCTCGATCGTGAAAACTTAATGCCGACGGCTTTGTCAAATGGGATTGGCGTTCCTCACACTCGTGATTTTTTATTGCAAGAGTCGTTTGATGTGATTGCCGTTGTGTTTCCTGAAAAGCCAATTGAGTACGGGGCCTTAGATGGGCAACCTGTCCATACGCTCTTTTTCCTTTTTGCCTGTGATGATAAAAGGCATTTACATCTTCTTGCAAAACTTGCCCATTTAAGTAGCAAGCCAGAGAATTTAGATTATCTCAAAACGCATCCAACAAAAATGCAGTTTCTCGAGTATGTAAAGAATTGGGAAGGGAGCATTTTACCTAAGCAACCTCACAAGGCGGAATCTGCTGCTCTTGTAGGTCACCATTAAGATTTAATTTTTAAGCTATTGAGAAAAAAAAGAGGGAACAATTTGTTCCCTCTTTTCGTTTATGATTTATTTCTTAGCGAGAGCGTCTTCGTTTTCTGCTTTGGCATCCAGTTCTTGATCAATGAACAAGAGCTGTCCATCTTTCACAGTGACCAGATACTTCTTCTCTTGATTTGGATTTTGGAGCAGTTTTTCAGAAAGTGGGTCTTCTAAGAATTGCTCGATCACGCGGCGAAGCGGTCTTGCACCCATTTCTGGCATGTACCCTTTTTCAACCAACAAGTCTTTTGCTGCATCGTCAAGTGTGACATAAATTTGCTTTTTGTCCAGGCGACGTTTGAGTTTTTCAAACTCAAGGTCAACAACGCTTCGGAGCGCCACTTTATCAAGCGTACGGAAGATCACTAAGCCGTCGAGACGGTTAATGAATTCTGGCTTGAAGTGTTTTTTCACTGCGCCTTCGATTTTAGTTTGCATCCCTTTGAAGTCGATCGTGTTTTCTTGGACACCAAAGCCCACTTCAGTCGATTTGCGGATCAAGTCAGCACCCAAATTCGACGTCATGATGATGATCGTGTTGCGGAAGTCGATCTTGCGGCCCACTGAGTCAGTAAGTCTTCCCTCTTCAAGGATTTGGAGCAGGAGATTCATCACATCAGGGTGAGCTTTTTCAACCTCGTCAAAAAGGATCACTGAATAAGGGCGTCTACGTACTTGCTCAGTAAGCTGACCACCTTCTTCATATCCAACATAACCTGGAGGCGACCCTGTCATGCGGCTGATCGCAAATTTCTCCATGTACTCAGACATGTCGACTTGGATGAGTGCATCTTCTCCCCCAAACATATGGGATGCAAGGAGTCTTGCAAGGTGCGTTTTACCAACCCCTGTTGGTCCGAGAAATAAAAATGCCCCAATTGGACGATTTGGATCCTTAATATCAGCTCTGCTTCGGCGTATCGCTTTACAAACTGTACTCAAAGCCTCAGTTTGTCCAATGATTCGCTTGTTTAAAGCCTCTTCCATTTTTAGTACTTTCTCTGTCTCACCTTCGGTAAGGCGAGTTACAGGAACACCCGTTTGTTTTGCGACGATATTTGCAATATCTTCTTCATCTACGATCGGTTTGTGCTCATCTTTATGAGCTTCCCACTCAGCTCGAGCCTTTTGCATCTCTTCGCGCAAATTTTTCTCGTTGTCGCGGAGTTTTGCAGCCTTTTCGTACTCTTGTTTACCAATAGATTCTTCCTTGGCCACTCGAGCCTCTTCGATTTTGGCCTCTAAGGCTGTGAGATTTTCAGGCTGGTGCATCATAGAGATGCGCGCTTTAGCTCCCGCTTCATCAAGAAGGTCGATCGCCTTATCGGGTAAGAATCTTCCCGAAATATAGCGGTCTGATTGGTATACTGCAGCTTTTACTGAAGCTTCTGTGTATGTACACTTGTGGTGTTCTTCGTATTTTGGCTTGAGTCCATTAAGAATCAAGATACTCTCATCAACAGATGGAGGTTGAACGATGATTTTTTGGAAGCGTCGCTCAAGAGCAGGGTCTTTTTCTATATGTTTTCTGAATTCATCAAGCGTAGTGGCTCCAATACATTGGATCTCTCCACGCGATAAAGCCGGCTTTAAAATATTTGATGCATCGATCGCACCTTCCGCTGCTCCAGCACCTACAATTGTGTGGATTTCATCGATAAATAAAAGGACGTTGCCGTTCTTTTTAATCTCATCCATCACAGCTTTGATCCGTTCCTCAAACTGACCGCGGTATTTCGTTCCAGCAATCATTAGGGTTAAATCAAGTGAAATTAATTTCTTTTTGCGTAAGTTATCGGGAACATCCCCACGAACAATCGCATGCGCAAGTCCTTCAACAATTGCTGTTTTACCGACGCCCGCTTCCCCAATGAGGACCGGGTTGTTTTTGCGTCTGCGGCATAAGATAAGGATTAATCGTTCCACTTCATCACGTCTGCCGATCACTGGATCCATTTTGCTTTCTTTGCAAAGCTCAGTTAGGTCGTGACCATAGGCTCGAAGTGCAGGCATTTTATCATTGCCGGGTTGTGCAGATGCTCCGCTCATTCGATCTTGTCCGGCTTGGCGCGGCGCCCCTGGTGGGTTCGCAGGTGGCGTTGATCCCATCGGAGGAAGTTGAAGATTAAAGGTTTCAAGTTCTTTTAAGACCTCTTTGCGGATCTCTTTTAAATTCACATTCAAATTTTCCAAAACTTGGGCTGCAACACCATCTGTTTGGCGGAGAAGGGCTAGTAATAGGTGCTCAGTTCCCACATAGTTATGGTTGAGACTCGATGCCTCTTCATTAGCAAATTCAAAAACCTTTTTTACTTTTCCAGTTAGGGCAGGGTCCCCATAAACTTGGATTTCAGGGCCAAAGCCAACGATTCTTTCTACTTCTGCGCGGATCGCTTCATAGTCGAGGTTCATATTGCGCAAAACGTTAACCGCAATTCCCTGTCCAAGTTTAAGCAACCCTAAAAGGACGTGTTCAGTGCCTAAGTAGTTGTGATTTAACCGCTGAGCCTCTTTTTTGGCCAGCTTGATAACTTGTTTTGCGCGATTTGTGAATTTATCAAACATGAGGATCCTTTTTCCCTATTATAACCCTTTGGAGTTTTTTTCTCGACTACCTAGCCTAAATGTTGATACCATTAAAGTTCTTTCTAATAGAGACTGCATCTTTCTTTGTGAAGAGAAAATTTTTATGCTCCAGATTTTTGACACCGGAATTCAATCAGCTGCCGATAATATGCTCCTCGATGCGAAGCTTTTAGATCAATTGAAAGAACCCACGCTACATTTATATCAGTGGGCGAGACCTTCTGCAACATTTGGTTATTTTATTCGGCCAGAAAAACACCTCGACTTGCAAAAAGTGGCTCAACGGCACCTCGATCTTGCAAGAAGACCGACTGGTGGGGGGATTGTTTTCCATATTTGGGACCTTGCTTTTTCTTTTCTTTTGCCATCAACCCACCCCGCATTTTCATTGGGTACCCTCGATAATTATAGATTTGTGAACAATATAGTCCTCGATGTGATGAAAAACTTTTTCACCCTCAAAGATCCGGTAGAGCTGATCGCTCAAAATGCCCCAAGCTTAGGTCCCGATTGTCAAAATTTTTGCATGGCAAAACCGACGCAGTACGATGTTGTTTATAAAGGACTGAAGATCGCAGGCGCAGCTCAAAGAAAACGCAAGCAGGGGTATTTGCACCAGGGGACGATCTCACTTGCCTACCCCCATACCGATCTATTAAATGATGTACTCCTTTCAAAAAAAGATGTCTTGGAGGCGATGAAGTCCTATACATTTGCTCCTCTGGGAAGGCTTTGGGAACCCCATACACTGCAAAAGACACGTATAGAGCTACAGAAACTCCTTGCCGACAAATTTCAAAGGGCTCTAACATCTACGTCATGAATAAGCCAAAAATTAGAACTGCAATTACTCCTACTCGTGAAGAAAACTACGCTGAATGGTACCAATCTGTCCTCAAAGCGGCTGACCTTGCTGAACACTCTGCTGTCCGCGGCTGTATGGTTATTAAGCCTTGGGGATTTGCAATTTGGGAAAATATCCAAAGAATTTTGGACGCAATGTTTAAGGCCACCGGTCACCAAAACGCCTACTTCCCCTTATTTATTCCTCTAAGTTACCTGCAAAAAGAAGCTCAGCATGTCGAGGGATTTGCGAAAGAGTGCGCCGTTGTAACTCATCACCGCCTTGAAAAAAATAGTGAGGGGAAATTAGTCCCTGCGGGCGAGCTTGAAGAGCCATTGATTGTGAGACCCACTTCAGAGATGATCATTGGCCACACTTTTGCCAAATGGGTCGATTCTTATAGAGACCTCCCGCTGCTCATCAATCAGTGGGCTAATGTGGTACGGTGGGAGATGCGCACCCGAATGTTTTTGCGCACGACCGAGTTTTTATGGCAGGAAGGGCACACAGTCCACGCGACTAAAGAAGAGGCTCTGGCAGAAACGATGAAGATGCTCGAGATCTATTCTGATTTTTGCCACCAATATCTTGCATTACCTGTGATTCGGGGGGAGAAGACCGAATCGGAGAAGTTCCCAGGGGCTGTCAACACCTATACTATAGAGGCCATGACGCAAGACCGGAAGGCGCTACAATCGGGGACCTCCCATTTCTTGGGGCAAAATTTTTCAAAATCGTGCGAAATTCAATTTCAAACGGTCGAAGGGACGCAAGAATATGGTTGGACAACTTCTTGGGGCGTGACAACACGGCTTGTTGGCGCAATGATTATGGCCCATAGCGATGATGATGGACTTGTTCTCCCTCCGCGCGTTGCATCTGCCCACATTGTGATTATCCCGATCATCCACACGCAAGATGCGTCAGAGAAAGTAACGAGTTATTGCGAGGAGATCGCATCTCAGCTTCGAAAAATTCAATATGAAGGGCAACCTTTAAGGGTTGTTTTAGATACGCGCGATATGCGAAGCGGTGAAAAGTCATGGGGCTGGATCAAAAAAGGGATCCCAATGCGCTTAGAGGTGGGGCTCCGAGAGATCGACGCAGGTCAGCTCGGTGTTTGCAGGAGAGATAAGCCACACAAAGAAAAAACTCCCTTCGCAGTTGAAAATGTTGTGGCTATCTTAGAAGAGATTCAATCAAATTTGCTCGCAAAAGCGACCCAATTTAGAGATCAACATACTGTTGAAATCGAAACGAAAAAAGAATTTTATGAGTTTTTCACCTCAAAAGGGGATGAAATTCATGGTGGTTTTGCCCTTTGCCACTGGAACGGGGACCCTGCGATCGAGGAAAAAGTGAAAGAAGACCTCAATGTCACGATTCGATGCATCCCACTACATGTTCCTGTAGTTGAAGGGAAATGTATCTTTACTGGCGAGCCAAGTAAGCAAAAAGTGATCTTTGCCAAAGCTTACTAGGGAAGGTTAAAGCCACTATTTCCTAGAAGAAAAGCAGTGTGATTTTTCTCGAACTTGATCCCAAAGTGGTCATTTGATAGGATGGTCATCTTTTCTAATGAGATGACCGATGCTCGAATTTTTCAGAAAGTACCAGCGCTATTTTTTCCTCGTCACGACTGTTGTTGTGATCGCCTCTTTCACCCTGTTTGGAACGTACGATACGTTTGCTAAAGGAGAAGAAAAAGAGGATCGAATTATCGGAAGAACCATAAGTGGTTCTGCGATGATGCTCTCAGAGGTACAAAAACTCTCCCGATTTATCGCCACAGATCGCGAAGATTCCATGGAGGGGAGGGGATTGTCTCCTAACTTCTGTAATGATGGTGTCATTCGATACGATTTTTTAAAAGATCGTCTGGCTGATCTTTTGGTAAAAGAATATTTTGATGTTTTGAAAGAGGACTTTAGCTCTCGCCTGGATAAAGCGAAGCGATTTCGCTCTTATGCCCATCCGGACGCCCCCTTTTTGAGCGCTAAGACAATCTGGGAACATTTAATTCCAGGACTCAACCAAGAAATTGCAGCTGTCCAATCAGAAAGTGAGCCTACACTTGCCTTTTTTAACCATCTTTCAAGGCTCTATCAGCTGCAGGGACGCCTTTCTCCAGAAACATTACGCCGTATTTTAATTTATCAGCATCAGCAATACCCAACTCTTCGAGTGGATCAAAAACTTGTGCAAGATGATCTGTCTGTGTTCGGGTTTCATACAGCAAGCGATTGGTTCGGTCACGATTTTATCGATCTCGTTGCTGAATTTATTTTGAATTCTGCCGCTGCTGCAAGCGAAAAGGGCTATACTGTGAGCTTAGAAGAGGCGAAAGGGGACTTGATTCACAGATTTCAAGAGACGATGCAAAAATTAGCAGCTGCAAAAATAAAGCCAGATGTGAGTTTTCACCAACATTTACGCTCATTGGGATTTGATGAGAGATCGGCTGCTGAAGTGTGGCAAAAAGTTCTTTTGTTCCGCAGGTATTTTCACGATGTCGGTGGGGCTGCTTTTGTAGACAGTTTGCCTTACAAAGACTTTGCAAGTTATGCAAAAGAAACGGCCGTAGTGCAAAAATATCAGTGGCAAATGCGCATTCAGTCGGCGCAAGATTTAGCAGAGCTTAACTTGTATATTCGGTCGATTGCTCCAAAGAGCGAAAAAGGACTGCCGACTGCTTTTTTGTCAGTTAGTGAAGTTGAAAAAAAATTCCCCGCACTCGTTCAGACAACATACTTAGCCAATGTGGCAGAAGTTTCAAAGAAACAAGTGGGGCTTACTGCTACTGTAAAGCAGCTTTTGCAGTGGCAAACAGATGACAAAAACTGGGCTCAATTAGTAAGGCAGTTTTCTTTGCCCTCTGTACCAACAAAAGACGAACGGTTTGCCATTTTGGCAACAATTGATCCAATTTTACGCGCCAAAATAGATGAATTGACTCGGGAACGTCTGGTTGATCAGAACCCTTCTTGGGTTGAAGAGGCTCTCGCATCGGCTCCAAGAGTTGAAAAAATTTGGTCTATCTCAGGAAATGAAGAGCCAACTTTACAAAAAGAGGGAACTTTCTATTCGATAGAGGACTTAAAAATTGTGGAAGATAAGCATATCCTCCGCTTTGAAGACGCACGAGAGATTTTAGCTGAGCGTATAGGCAAAGTGGATGAAGCGTTCACAGTTGAAAACAATCCATTTTCATCGGTTGCTAAAGCTGCATATGATGCTTTACAGAAAAACCCGATGGATTCTAACTGGGTTCAATCGGGAAATAATCCGATTCAAGATCAATTTAAATTGATCAGAAATGAGCAATCTATTTCAAGAACTTCAAAGGAGAATTGGATGAAAGAACAAGCGTTTATGATGCTCCCTGATTTCTGGTCTCCCATTCATGTGGCTGACGATGGCGAGATCTCTTTTTTCTACTTACAAGAGAAAAAAGTGACACATGAGCCAATTTTAGAAAGTTTGAATTTCGGAAAAGAAACTTTGGCAGCCGATGCAAAGGCATATGTTACAGAGCGACTTTTACAAACAGTAAAAATGAAAAATGCGATTGTGATTCCCGTACAAAGAGGCGATGAATGAGTTTATTTGAAGATTTACCAGCGTTATCCCCTGTCCAATTTTTTGGTTTGACAGCCGATTCTTTATTTTTGCGAGGCGCACTAAAGCCAATCAAACCTTATCTTTTGCCGTCAACCACGGAGCTTTTGTGTGAAGACTCATTTGCGGATGTGTATTCAGCATGGAATTTTGAGAAACTTTGTTTTTACTTTGCAGTCCATACTCCTTTTCAAAAAGTGGTTGAAGGGGATTTTCGCAAAGGGGATAGCATCGAGCTTTTCATCGATACGCGCGATTTGAAAACAAAAGGTGTCGTGACCCGTTTTTGTCACCACTTTGTCTTTTTCCCAGTTGAGACACAAAACTTTTTTGGCCGAGAAATAACCCGTTTTCGAAACGAAGATACCCATAAGCTCTGTCACCCGGAAGATCTTCAAGTTAATGCTGATCTCGATGAGACATCGTACCGTCTTGCAATTGAGATCCCAGCGCAGTGCTTACATGGATATGATCCATTGAGTTTTTCTCGCATTGGATTTACCTATCGAATCAATCGCGCAGAAAAACCGCCACAACATTTTGCGGTCTCTTCTGAAGAATATGTAATTGAGCAGCACCCAGCAACTTGGGGCACACTCAAACTCGTTAAGGAAGAAGACTAATGTATTTTAGTAAGTCTCATGAATGGATCCAGGTGAATGGAGATATAGGAACTGTTGGGATTACAGATTACGCGCAAAAAGAACTTGGGGAGATCGTCTTTGTCGAGCTTCCTAAGGTGGGTCAAGAGGTTAAAATGGACCAAGAAACGTCCATTTTAGAGTCTACGAAAGCCGCGTCAGATGTCTATTCTCCTGTCTCTGGAAAAGTGGTTGAGATCAATGAAGAGCTTAAAAAAAATCCTGCAGCCGTAAATAAGGCTGCAGAATCTGAAGGTTGGCTTTTTAAATTAAAGCTATCTAATCGGCAAGAGCTCGATGGTTTAATGAACCATGAGAAATATACACAAATGAATTCAAAAGTTGGTTTTTGACTGCGTCGGATAGCCACCATCTCTTGATAATTCTTCAATAAAACAATCTTTGCGATGAGGGCTAGGCAGGGGCTGTCTGGGCTGCTTTTTCTGCTTGCTCCCGTCTCGATCGGTACAAGATATAGAAGTTACTTCCTACAATAATGGCAGCACCGGTGATGTTAAAGTTGTCGGGCGACTTATTCCACCAGAAATAATCGAGCATTAGGACCCAGAAAAATGTGGTATAGTCTGTTGGCGCAAGCGTCGATCCTTGAGCGAATCGGAGAGCATGGGCAATTGCGTATTGGCCAGTTGCTGTAATAACACCCACCATCCCAAAAAAGGCCCAATCGTGCCACGAAAGGGGCTGCCATGTAGCAAGGAGGAAGGGGAATGTGACTAATATCATGGTGATATTTGGGTAGATTGCAATGGCTAGGCTATGCTCTGTCGAGGCAAGCCTTCTCATTAAAATTTTGTTTAAGCTCCCTAGAAAAGTTCCGAACAAGACCACAATTGCGGCAAGTTCAAAGACACCAGCTCCGGGGCGCATAGCAATGAGGACGCCAATCATTCCAACTCCGACAGCAATCCATTTTTCCTTACTTACATTTTCTTTTAAAATGAGGGCGCTAAGGAGAATCATGAAAAATGAGGAGGTGTAGCTAAGTGTATAAATTGTTGTAAGGGAAGCTATGGAAACTGCGTACATAAAGGAGTAAGTATAGGCGAGATTGACGCTCAATCGTACAATGTGGCGCTTTGGGTGCTGAGTTGCAAAAATTTTACGGACGCCCCCTTGCATAAATACGGCAATCGAGAGGGGAACCAGGCGGGTAACGGCTCTGAGAAAACTGGTTTGCGGCACTGAGTAGGTCCCCATGAGCTGCTTTATGAAGGCATCTGAGAGGACGTAAAGGGCAAGACCCCCAATCATTAAAAGGACGCCAAGTACAGCTTTATTTTGCAAATTACGCGAACCAGTAGATGCCGAAGTCATGAAAATTCTCCTAATTGATCATCTAGCATACCATAATCTGTGTGAAAAAAAACTTATTTTTTCAAGAATCCCCTCATTCGTTTACAATGGTTCATGTGAAGAAGTTTTTTTTGGCGGTTGCCTTTTTTTTTGTTTTGTCTGCCTTTTTCCATAAGGCTATTTTGGGGGCTGTGGTCCGTTTTGCTCTGAAAGCAAAATATGACTGTGAGCTTGCCTATCGCTCTCTTCATTGGGAGCGAGGAAATTTAATCTTTTCAAATCTTGTTGTATTTGACCCCTCATTTAACGTGCATGTGGAAAAAGTTTGCGTTCGATTTGATTGGAGTCAATTTCCGAAAAAAGTGAGGGGGCATCTCGCCATTGATTATCCTCATGTCGCTGTTTTGAAAAAAAGGGACTTGCCTGAGTTAGAAGAGGGGTGGTTTGATTTTACAGTTTCTGTAAATGGAGGCACTGCCGAGTGGGATGGGCTTGTCTATTTCACCTTGGAACACTCTGAATTTTATAGCCAACTAACGCTAGATTGGGTCGATTCGGGTATCATTTTAACGCGGCACAACGAGAAATTAGAAGCAGAGCTGAGGAATTTTAAGGCTCCATTGCTGCAATCTTTTGTCCCATTTGCTGAAATTACTGGGGGAAAGCTGACTGGGCGTATCGCACTTGATAAAGGGCTAGAGCCAAATGCAGCAAATCTCAAAGTTGTCGAGCTGGGGGTAGCGATGCCTCTTGGTGGTGTAGAGATGATGGAAGGGACTCTCAGTTATAATGCAACATTGGGTGCTAAATGGGAGCTTACAGGAATTGGTAGCGCGCAAGAGAAACAGTTCCCATTTTCTTGGAACGGAAGAGGCTTTTTTAATAGTCATTGGGTCGAAACCGAGATTGAATTTCCTCAAGGCTCGTGCCAAATCTTAAGAGATGAGACGTGGACAATCGATTGCAAAGGACTCGGATCAGAGCAAGTTACGTTAGTTCAAGCGGGGGCAGTGGTACTCATGCCTGAACTTGAACTTTGGAAACTGGAAGGGGGGCATTTCGATGCAAAAGGGACTTTTTCCTCAACCGCTTTTAATATGCAGTTTTCTGGGGAAAATTTTCGCCTCGATAAGGGGACAACTTCTTTACATTGCGATATTGCAAAAGGGGATCTAACTCAAGATGGTGGCACTTT
This sequence comes from Chlamydiae bacterium CG10_big_fil_rev_8_21_14_0_10_42_34, assembly GCA_002773795.1. Taxonomy (GTDB): domain Bacteria; phylum Chlamydiota; class Chlamydiia; order Chlamydiales; family SM23-39; genus REEB52. Next base: position 51,677 of record PFAD01000015.1, read on the forward strand.
AGTTCTCGGTGGACCTGATTACGATTTGCGAATGGCGGGAACTTGGGATAGCTGGAATGCTGAAGTTCAGTACCAATCTTTAAAACTTGCTTTGCAAGGTGGTTGGGATCAGGAGAAATTTCCCGTTCAAATTACGAAGGGGAGTTTTGATGACTTTCAGTTTACCGGCGCAGGGTGGCTCGATTCGAACTTAAACTTTAACTGCAGTTTAGATGGAAATTTGGCAATTGCACAAAGGCAAGTCCCTTTTTCTTGCCCTGTAATTTGCAAAAGTGGTTCAGACTGGGCCTTTGATTTCCGCTTAACGCGACCCCTTTGGGATTTTTTCCGTCTTGCAGGAACGTTTAATGGGAGTGACATTGTCTATAGTGAAAAAAGTCATCTCTTGGGTGCGCCTCTTTGTTTTTCTAAAGCCCCACTTGGGAATTTAGACATCACGTTACAACTTCCTTGGAAATCACTTTTATCTGCGGGTCCCCTTTTGCATGAGTGGGGATTAGACTTAACAAAAGTCCCTGTACTCCATGAAACAGATATCCATTTTCAGTTGATAGATGGGAAGGCAAGTCTTTTAGCCCAAAGTAATGCACCAAATTTTGAGCTTCAAGTAAAGCAGTTGAGCAACGATTGGAATATCGATCTTCGGTCTGATCTATTTTTGCACGCAGCTTTGCAAGCTGATGGTGCTGTCAAAGGCAAGGGGAAGTGGAAAGAGAGCGCCGAAGTGCAGTTCGAAGGCAAAGTTGACCCAACATTTCAGTGTGAGCTCTCTTTGCCTAAGTTCTTTTTTGATTTAAGCGAGATCAATGATCCGAAATTACAAGGTGTCCTCGAAGGACAAGGCCATTTTGTCTACGACGGAAAAATCGACGCTGACTTTGATTTTCTTGCATCAGGACTCAAAATTCAATCGCACGCGTTAGAAAATACAGGGCTTATTCACCTAAATTATTCATCTGAAAAGGGGGCCCTTTTCCGCGGACTTAATTTACACGGACCGTTCGATTGCATTGTCGATATTTTGCAATATGATGCGAACCGATCTCATTGGGTTTTTCACAATGCGCAAGTCCATTTACCAGGAGCTTTTTTAACACATAGACTCCTACAGTTTCTCGATAAACAGCACGATCTCAATTTTAAAGCAGATCTCGACTTTGCTTCAGATTTTTCCCACTTCGTTTGCACAATGAGAGAGGGCCATATTCCTTTTGAAGGAGTCTCTCACCCCATTGAAGATTTACACTTAGTTTGGAATCAAGGGGAGTGTCAAGCATCTTTAAAATTTCAAGATCATCTCCTTCGTTGGGATTTAAACCTAAACGACCAAGTTTCCGGAAGACTTACCTTGGGTGAGGAAATCAATCCACTCACGATTGATTGGGATTACGAAGATGCAGTTGAAATTCACTCAATTGAAGGCTCTTTTAGCGGAATAGAGGCCTCTTTTCATGCAGAGGCCCCTAATGCATTGATTGGGAGCGCTCGCGTTGATTTTGTAAAACTTTCGAAGCTGCTCCCAGTAGATATCGCTCGCGGCTTTGAAGAGATTGAAATGGGGAAAGGCTATGAATTAAAAGGGCGCCTTAAATTCAAAAAAAATGTCCCTTCGTTTCAGGGAATTTTATCGGGAAAACATCTCGAGCTTTTTGGATTTCAATTCAGAACGCTTTTAGGTCAGGTGGATTTAAGTGCAGAAAAGATCCGGATCTATGATGTAAAAATTAGCGATTCTGCAGGTTCGATGAAGATCGATGAGATCGTTCTTCAGGGCAAAGAAAATGTCCCTTGGACGATCAATATCCCCACAATTACGATTCATGAGATGCGACCCTCATTGATGCAGCGACCCGGTGAGCCTCCAGGATCGATCAGCCCCCTTGTTGTCCGCGAGCTAAAGCTCACAAATCTACAGGGCCTACTCGATGAGACCAAAACATATACAGCAAAGGGGACGCTTCACTTCATTAATTCCTACAAAAGGGAAGAGACCGTTTTCGATATTCCCGCCAATTTGTTAAGCAGGATTGTGGGACTAGATCTTGAGCTTTTAATTCCTGTAACAGGGGACTTAGATTTTGAGCTAAAAGATGGGTTTTTTAATCTCACTCAACTAACGAATGCCTATAGTGAAGGGGGGCGCTCAGAATTTTTCTTAGAAATGGATCCGCAGCCTCGTATGGATCTAGATGGAAACCTAGAGATCTTTATTAAAATGAAACAGTTCGTCCTCCTTAAAATCACCGAGTCATTTTTGATCTCGATTGAAGGACAGTTGGACGAACCGGAATTTCATCTTCAAAAGCGCCGCTTCTTCGGCCTTATGTGAGACTACAAAATAACTCGAAGAACTCTTGGCCTTTAAAAGGAGTTCTTCAATCTATCCTATTTTCTCCAGTTGTATAAAGTTGCGTCAGGGGCGTGTTTAGGCTTTGGAAAGTTCCCGCGCGAGCTATGTCTTAAGACTCTATTGCGAAGAGGCTTTGGGGTGCGCTCTTCATTGTTTCTAAGTGTTTTCGCTGCTGCCTTTTTAACTTTTTTTAAAGTAGGCATGTCAGAAGGGCACTTTTTTAAGTCCTCAGGTGGCATTTCATTTTTGATTGCGAGTAGATCTGCCTTTGAATACTTCCCGCTAGAATTTGTAGGCTCACTGAGTGGGGCAAAAGGATTGTGGGTCGGTATAGATGCTGAAGAAGTCATGTTGATCCTGGTTTTTTGTGAAAAAAAGGGTATAATTTATTTAAATGAATGTAATATTTCAATTAAAATAATTGCTTTATGGCTCTTTTTTCTAGTTGGATCGACTTTCTTTTTCCTCCGTTATGCTTAGCATGTAAAGAGCGCTGTCGGACAAAGTTTTTGTGTCCCAGCTGCTGGAATCTGTGTGCGCTGCCAGATCCGGTTGAAAGATGCCGACATTGTTTTGAGGAGTTAGACGGGAGGGGAAATCTATGTAAGCAGTGTCGCTTTGAAAAGCTTTTACCTGCTGAAAGAGCCTACGTTTTTGATCCCGAATCTCCCGCGCGCTATTTAGGTGTTGAGTGGGCGGAGGCTATGGCAAGCTTTGCTTTGATTCAGTGGATTCAGCTTGAATGGCCGCGGCCTCATGCTGTAATTGCTATGCCAGACAAAGACTCTATTACAATAGGGAGCGCTTTTGCTGCGATGCAACAGGTTCCTTTCGTTAAGGCGCTAAGGCAAAATCATGAATATGTGGATGATCGATTAGAAGAGGATGAGATTTACCTTTTGTTTGATGTATCAAATTCATTGGAGAATTTAAAAAAATCTGCAAATAGTTTATCTCTTTCTTTCCCAAAAAGAATTTATTTACTAAGCTTATTTCCTTATGTTGATCGTGTTTCTTAGTCTGATTGTTTTGCTCGGATTTGTCATGCGCGGGATGAAGACTGTCCCTGAGCAGCAGATCTGGATTGTTCAAAGATTGGGCAAGTTTTTAAGGCAGTTGGAGCCAGGACTTAATTGGATTGTCCCTTTTGCCGATGAGATTGCGTATCGTCACTCTTTAAAAGAAGAGGCGATTGAAGTGCCTGAACAAACGGCGATTACCCAAGACAATGTAAGCGTGATTTTAGACGGCATTGTTTACATAAAGATCTTTGATGCAACAGCTGCGTCATATGGAGTCAAACATCCAGTTCCTGCCCTTACACAGCTTGTACAAACAACAATGCGCTCTGAAATAGGGAAAATTCCTCTCGATAAGACATTTGAAGAGAGGGAAACTCTCAACGCAAAAATAGTCGAGGCGATCAATGAAGCGGCTATGAGTTGGGGCGTTCGGTGCATCCGTTATGAGATCAAAGACATTAAAATGCCTGAAGATATTAGAAAGGCGATGGAACTCCAGATGACCGCAGAGCGTCAAAAAAGGGCGCGCATTTTGGAGTCTGAAGGGATTCGTCAATCGCATATCAATGAATCGGAAGGGGAAAGACAGGCCCGAATTAACTCATCTGAGGCTTCCCAAATTGATCGCATTAATTGTGCGAAGGGAGAAGCGGAGGCTATCTTATCTTTATCGGAAGCTACTGCCAATGGGATCCAAATGATTGCACAGGCATTGGGGCGAGATGGGGGAGAAAAGGCTGCAGCGCTCCAAGTTGCTGAAAAGTATATTGAAGCATTTCGCGAGCTTGCCAAAGAGACAAATACAATCGTTTTGCCTTCTAACTTACAACATCCAGGTTCCATGGTTGCCGAGGCGATGGCAATTTATGAAACGGTAAAGCGCAAACCCACTTCTCCCTATTCGGTACCAGTAGAAAAATAGAAGAGAAAATATTTCTTTTTAATTTACGCCACTGTATGAGTTATCTATATGTATAACTTACCTAGACAGTCGGTTCCGGCAGAAATCATTAAAATCATTTCCAGAGAATGGAAAAATAAAGACTTAGGAATTCAATCGATAACGAAAGAAAACTTAAGGGAAATTGAAACTGTTTGTAGACAGATTGAAGAGTCTGTTATTCCAAAGCAGTTTGTTAAGAAAAAACTACCTGGCAAAATTGGTCATGGCATTTTCCTACACCCAAAAGCCGAGCCCATTTTAAGAGATCAGGTGATCGCTCCATATTCCGGAACGTTTACCATTGTTCCTCAAAATGAACAAGATCACGCCGATTATGCATTTGATCCTGTCACAGATCTTCATCTTACAAAAGAAGAGCAAAAAAAGTATGATCCGAAAAGGCGTTTTCATCCAAAGCGCCTTTATTCGATCAAGTTAGATGCTTCTAAAGTGGGGAATTTCACTCGGTTTATTAATCACTCAGAAAAGCCCAATGTGATTGCTTATCTAGTCTCAAGTAAAAAAAATCCCTATGAAATTATCTATTTTGCAAAAAAGAAAATCAATCCGGGCGAACAGCTTTTAGTAAGCTATGAAAATGAAGAAAATAGCTACTGGGGACCGTTGGGCATTAAGCCATTTGCGATGACTCCGAAAACATTTCGGATCGACTCATCTTTGAAGATTTATACTGATCTTTAAACCGTTTCTATGTTGCGTCTTACCATTTGTACTTGGCGGCGCAGCATTTCATTCATTTGAATTTGGTCTGTGATTTTTTTCCACGCGTGAAGAAGTGTGGAGTGTGTTTTTCCTCCAAAAGAAGAGGCGATTTTCATTAAAGAATCATCGATCATCTCTTTGGCAAGATACATTGCAACTTGACGGGCCAGTGCGATCTCTTTGTGTCTTGATTCCCCTTTGATTTCTGAAATGCGTACTTCAAAAACAGCAGCTACACTTTTTAAAATCTCTTCGACAGAGATTTTTTTATTCGGTGCATTGCTTTGAAACATTTCAGATAAGATTTTTTCGACGACATCTTCATTGAGATTTGTCGACATGAGTCTTGAGTGGGCGCAAAGTCTGTTAATCGCCCCTTCAATTTGTCTCACATTATTATAGATATGTTCAGCAATGAAAAAAGCGATCTGATTTGGGATGTCAAGGCCCCGTCTTTCAGATTTATGTTTGATGATTGCCACTCGCGTTTCTAAATCGGGAACGCCCATATGTGCAACAAGACCCCATTCGAGCCTTGCCACCATCCGTTCTGATAGTTTGAGCTGAGCGGGTGGCTTATCGCTTGTGATCACAATTTGTTTGTTCTGATTTAACAAAGCCTCGAATGTATTGCAAAATTCTTCTTCAAAATTGAGTCTGTTTTGTAAAAACTGGATATCATCGACTAGCAAAACATCGAGGTTGCGATAAAACCGTTTCATCTTATCGATCGATTTATTTCTTAAGTGATCGACGATATCGTTAATGAAGGCCTCTGTAGTAATGGCTTGGATGCGCAATTTTTTGTGGTGTTCTCCTACGTAGTGGCCAATGCTATGTAAAAGGTGCGTTTTTCCAAGACCTACGCCGCCATGAATGAACAGGGGGTTATACGATTTTCCTGGGCGATTTGCAACACCTACTGCTGCAGACTTAACGAATTGGTTTGAGGGGCCCTCAATAAAGTTATCGAACACATATTGACGGTTTAGTTTGAGCTCAAAAGTGGGTGCAATGACTTCGATCTCTTCGGCGATCGGTGCTGCAACAGGTGTTGATTTTGCTGTGGCAATTTGAAAACGGATTGCAGGTTCTCCGGAGCCTAGAAGAGGGAGGAAATTACACAAAACTTCCTTAAAATTATCAAGGAGGTACTCTTGGACAAATACGTTTGGAACTTCCAGGATAATTTGTTCGTGATTGCCTTCGATAAGGCGAATTGGTGCGATCCAATTTTCAAATTCTGCAGAGGTGCAGCGATTTTCGATAAACTCAAGAAATTGGATCCAGCCGTTTTTCACTTCGCAATCTAACATATTACGAATCTAACAAGAAAACTATCTATACGCAAGAACAAGTGCAGACGCCTGAGCGGCAATTTCTTTCTCAGGACATTTTTCTAGCTCGAGAACTTGGGTAAGTCCTTGTTTTTTGTAACCGAGCATAAAAAGTGCTTTTGCCCGGTTGAGCTGGGTTAATAAATGGGTAGGTTCCATCTTAAGAGATCGGTCGAGAAAATCGAGCGCTTTGAGTCCATTTCCTAATTGAAGGTGGAGTGCGCCAATTGTTTGAAGATCATATGGAGTTGGCGGGGATAAAACTGTGATTGCGTCAAAGAAGGTGAGGGCGACATCGTAGATCCCTTGCTTAATATAGGAGTAAGCGACGTATCTAAGATCGCTGATCTCTTCATTTCCCCAATCAAGGATCTCTAGCCAATTAACTTTGCTCACCGATTATCCTCTCTGATATTGGCTGCGTCGCGAATTAATTTGGATGAGGGTTCGATCTAGCTTTCCCACCATTTTTAGCAGTTTCATCAAGATCTTACGCTCTCTTTCTTCTTCTTGCTGGTCTTGTTTGCCTTGACCGTGCTCTTTATTCAATGTGTCTTCGAGCGCCTCGAGCTTGTCTGTGTCGGCCTCTTGCTTTTCATATCCGCCCATGCTCGGGATCAATTGATAGCTAAATAGGGGCTTGGAGTAGGTAAGATAGTCTGGGGGAGGATTGAACGAAGCCCATAAAGTTAACTTGTTGGGGAAAAGATATTCCTCAAATTCTGTGGGCAGATACGGTTTGACAACCGATACTTCGGTCTTGCTTGGGATAAAACGGGACTCTTCAATGAGTTTGGTGTCGAGGGTCGCTTTGTCCCTTGCGTAGCGAGACGATGTGTCGATCCCCATATTATCTATAGTGCGTGGTTTAACAGTCATACGTTCCTCTCATCTATTTTTCATTGTAGCAGCGAGAGAGATTTTTCCCCTTAGAAAAATTAAGCACGAGGTTGGCATTTTTCCACTTTTTCAAGTTTGGGTTGTCGACAACTTTTCAACACTCTGGGGGGATGAGGCGCAACATGCTTACAGTGAGTGGGTTAAGATGATTTAAATGGGGGCGAAATGGGGGTGTTTTTGGCGAGTTTTGAACAAGTTTCCCACAAATTCCCACAATCTTTTTTCTGTTTCTAATTCGCTTACTTTCAGCTTGTTTGGTCTTAAGTTTTTTTATTTTTTCGAAAATGGATTGCGCAGATTTGGGATCGAACGCTAACATGTGGGAGAACGTGGGAAATGAAATGAACGGGTTCTTTTTTAGTGGTTCGACAGTCGCAAAGTTAGATGAGAAGGGACGATTCGTCCTTCCTCAGGAAATGCGCTACGGCCTTGCTGAAGGCAACACTAAATGTGAATTTGTTATCGGCTTAGGTTTAGGTGGTTGTTTAGCAATTTATAAGAAAAGTGCGATTGAAAAAATCGTCCAAAAGTTCAAACAAAATCAGCACATCGCAAAATTTCAAAAGTTTTTCACCCTTTTCTTTTCAACGCTTCACCCAACTGAGTGTGATAAAGTGGGACGGGTGAATCTCCCAGCTACGCTGAAAAGCGCAATTGGAATCACAAAAGAAATAGTGGTAGCCGGCGTGATGGATAAGATCGAACTTTGGCCGAAAGACGTTTACGATCGCAACTTGCGCGAATTATTAGATGGCACCTCTTCTGATATGAGCCTTGCAAAAATGACTGAAGAGGCATTTGCCTTGTTGAACGATGCTGAAGTTGTATCGGAAACAGTAGAGCCTGCATCTTCGATGAACCCTCTTTACTTTGAAGTTCCTACAAAATGAAACACGTACCCGTATTGATGCGGGAGGTCCTTGAAGTGTTTGCGGGTAAAAAACTCCGAACATTTTTTGATGGAACTCTTGGAGCTGCAGGACATGCAAATGCAATTTTGCAGGCGCATCCTGAGATTGAAAAATATATTGGTTGTGACCGCGACCCAAGAGCACATGAATTGTCTAGTGGAGTTCTTGCTCCCTGGAAAGAAAAAGTAAAGTTTGTCCGCGGAAGTTATGCGGAAATGATCCGCTTGGTCGATGGCTGTATCGATGGATTTTTAATCGATGTGGGCGTCTCATCCATGCAGCTCGATGAAAGAGAGCGGGGATTTAGTTTTATGGGAGATGCTCCGCTAGATATGCGGATGGATCCCGAGGGGAAGTTGACCGCTGAAATAATTGTCAATCGCTACTCAGAGGCAGATCTTGCGAAGATCTTTTACGAATACGGAGAAGAGCGCAGATCGAGACAAGTAGCAAAAGCAATTGTTGAAGCGAGACGAAAAAAAAGGATTCGGACCACAGCTGAGTTAGTCCACATCATCAAGCCCGTTGCCACAAAGGGCAGGCTTCATCCGGCGACTTTGGTTTTCCAAGCGCTTCGGATCGCAGTGAATGATGAGTTAGGTCAGCTTGAGAAAGGGATCGATGGTGCCATTGAAAAGTTGTGCCCTGGAGGACGAATTGCTGTGATTTCGTTTCATAGTCTAGAGGATCGGATTGTGAAAAATCACTTCCGCGATGCGAAAGATAAGGTAAAAGTGTTAACAAAAAAGCCGATTGGGCCATCGGCAGAAGAGATACGCGAGAACCCAAGATCTCGTAGTAGTAAATTAAGGGCGGCAGAGGCATTATGACAAATCTATTATTTCGACTCGGCTTTTGTTTAAGTGTATTCGGACTTTGTCTATATTCTTATCTCGATACACAAAACCAGTTGACCCATTTGAAAATCCATTTGCCTGAAGTTGAAAAAGAGATGAAACTGATCCAGGAAGAAAATCGGCGCCTTGCCTATGAGATCGACCAATTTGAAAACCCGGCGCACTTGATTGAACTGGCACACCATCCAGAATATGCGCATTTAAAGCATCCTTTAATTAAAGAAATATTAACTGTTCCCGAAGCTTTTGCCAGTAATTAAAAATGTCCTCAGTAGAGTCCCCCGATCGGAAACGTTTATGTTTTGTCGCAGTCTTTTTATCTCTATTTTTCTGTTTGCTCGTTGTTAGATTTTACCAAATCCAGATCGTTGAAGGGGATAAGTGGGCCTCTGCTGCTTTAGCGCAACATCAATATGTGGCAACAGAGCCATGTATGAGGGGCTCTTTTTATTCAAATACATCTGTTAAGCAGGGCCATCCTGGCGAAGAGCAACCTTTTGTTGTCGATGTTCCGAAATTTCATCTCTTTATCGATCCCGATTCAATTCCAGAGACTGCAAAATCGAAAATGGCGCTTGAATTTTCAAAACGTTTTGGAATCGATAAGAAGGGAGAGTTTTTCAAAAAAAGTCGGAGCCGAAAAATTGCCAGCTGGCTAGATAGGGACGATCGGATCAAGATAGAAAACTGGTGGAATCAGTTCTGTCGACAAGAAAAAATCGTAAAAAATGCGATCTATTTTACAGCTGAATTTAAACGTTCATACCCATTTGGCCCGCTTTTAGGTGCCGTTCTTCATACTGTACAAGATGATCAGTCCCACCCAACAGGTGGTCTTGAGATGTCGCTTAACTCCTATCTTACTGGTAAAGAGGGGAAAAGGCTGATTGTCCGTTCTCCGCGCCATCCACTTGGAACGGGAAAAGTTCTTGTTGCTCCTGAAAATGGGGCCGATGTTTATTTGACAATCAACCATTATCTGCAGGCAATTGCCGAGTCTGAACTTGCAAAAGGGGTAAAGACGGCTAATGCTCTCGGTGGTTGGGCAATGATGATGGATCCTTTTACTGGGGAGGTTCTGGCGTTAGCTCAGACTCCTGAGTTTGATCCAACTCGTTACACCGACTATTTCAATGATCTTAGTTTGATCGATAATACGAAAGTAAAGGCAGTTACCGATTGCTTTGAACCGGGGTCTATTTTTAAGCCGATCACAGTTGCTATTTGTATGTTGGCCAATGAAGAACTTGCAAAGAGTGGGAAAAAACCAATTTTTACCCCAGAGGAAAAAATCCCCTGTTCAAATGGGTGGTTTCCTGGAAGGTCTAGACCTTTAAAGGATGGACGGCACCATAGCTTTTTAAATATGGATTTAGCTATGCAAAAGTCATCCAATATCTATATGGCAAGAATTATCCAGCGTTTGGTCGAAACGATGGGAGATCAGTGGTATAGAAATGCTTTGTCTGATGTATTTGGTTTTGGGCAAAAAACAAACATTGATCTGCCAGCAGAAAGTTCTGGACTCCTCCCAACTCCAGGGAAACTCCACCCGAATGGAAAGCTAGAGTGGTCTCTTCCCACTCCATATTCGCTTGCGATCGGACACAATATTTTGACAAATAGCGTACAACTCGCAAGGGCCTATGCAATCATTGCGAACGGGGGATTTGCTGTGCAGCCCCACTTGATTCGAAGGATTATCAAAAATGGAAAAATTGTGGTGGACAATACTTCGTATCGGGCGACAAAACGGGTTTTAAGTCCTTCTATTTCTAAATCAATTATCCGTTCTATGAAGTTTGTGACCAAGCCGGGAGGCACTTCAAAAAGAGGGGATGTTTTAGGCTATTCAGAAGCGGGCAAATCGGGAACATCGGAAAAAATTATCAATGGGCAGTATTCAAAGGAGCATAACATCTCATCTTTTGTTGGGATTGCACCTGCAAATCGTCCTCGCTTTGTCCTTATTGTAACTATTGATGAGCCTGAAAAAAAGTTTATTCCAGGTGTTGGTGGACAGCAATATGGAGGTGTTTGTGCGGCTCCGGTATTTCGGGAGATCGCAACAAAAGCTTTGCAATATTTAGGGGTTACCCCTGATGATCCTCATGGCTACTCAACGAATGATCCTCGACGCGATTCGAAAAAAGCGGACTGGGCCTATGAAGTGCAAGAACTAAAAGAACTCTATGAAAGCTGGAACTGTCGATGAAACTTAAAAGTTTGACCAAAGGTTTGGATGTCGTTGTTAAGGGCAGCAAAGAAGTTGAAATCACCGGAGTTTCTGCTGACTCTCGCACTGTTGCGCCAGGAAATTTATTCATCGCAAAAAAGGGTGCAGCACATGATGGCAACCAGTTTATTTCCCAAGCAATTAATGCTGGAGCTTGCGCTATCGCAACCGATATTTATGATCCCTTTCTCGAAGTGCCTCAAATTATCCATTCGAATACGAACTTGATCGAGGCGAAGCTGGCCTCGCGCTATTACGGACAGCCTTCAAAGGACCTTTTTGTCGTTGGTGTAACTGGATCAAAGGGGAAAACCACGACTACCTACTTGATCAAACACCTTTTAGATGCGCTAAATAAAAGGTCTGGATTAATTGGGACAATTGAGACAATTTTTGCCGAGCACCGATTTTTTTCTTCAATGACCACGCACGATGCAATTACAAATCAGAAATGGCTTAAGGAAATGCTCAATAAGGGGTGTAAAGCGGCTGTTTTAGAGGTCTCATCTCATGGATTGGCTCAAGGGAGAGTTGATGAAATCGACTTTGACTTGGGTGTTTTTATGAATTTATATCCAGATCACTTAGATTTTCATAAAAGTATCGAAGAGTATGCGGCTGCAAAGAGAAAACTTTTTGAAAAAGCGCATCACAATATTCTCAATGCCGATAGTCCTTGGGCAGAATTTATGGGAAAAGGGTTAACCTTTGGAATTGAAAAAGGGGACTTACGGGCTCAGAAAATTGTATTGAGCGCAGAAGGGAGCCGCTTTGAAGTTGATGGATGTGAGTTTAGCACACCTCTTATCGGCAAGTTTAATGTTTATAATGCGATGGCTGCCATTGCTGTGGGCGTTCAAGTTGGGGCGAGCCTCCATGAAATTCAACACATTATGTCTCACTTTGATGCTGTGCCAGGGAGAATGGAGCGGATCGGAAATGTATTCGTCGATTTTGCGCATACTGGCGAGGCATTAGAAAATGTTCTTCAAACATTAAAGGAAATTGCAAAGGGGAGAGTCATTGTTGTGTTTGGGTGCGGGGGGCAAAGGGATCCGGGAAGAAGAGTTTCCATGGCAAAAGCCGCTCAAAAATGGGCAGATATTTCCATTATTACATCTGATAATCCCCGAAAAGAAGATCCGAATGAAATCGCGAGACAAATCGTTGCTGAATTTCAAAATAAGCCCCATGTTGAACTTGATCGAAAAAAAGCAATTGCGATTGCAATTGCGATGGCGGGCAAAGACGACATGGTAGTTGTAGCTGGTAGAGGTCATGAAAAGGTGCAGATTTTAGCACAGCAAACAGTTGCTTTTGACGATGCGGAAACTGTAAAAAATATCCTTCAAAATAAAGTAGGTTTAGATGCTCCGAGTCATTCTTTGCTTTAGTTGCTTTGTTTTTGCTATCCATGCAGATAGTAAAAGTGCAACTCCCGCTAAAAATACGCCAGCAAATTCCCCTAAAAATACAAATGCCAAACAATCTGTGAAACCTACATCGACAAATGGTGCAGCAGAATCTGACTCCACATCTACACCGAATGATCAAACTGGCGCGTCAACAAATGATCCCATTTACCAAGAGATCACAACAGCTGAGGCTAAAACTTACTGGAAATACCACCATTCTGCATCAATTGGCTATCGTAGGGACAGGCAAACATTTAGCGAACCGAATACGAAAACGACCTATTCCGGGCGCAATAGTGTGCAACTCAACATGGATTCCCATATTGAAATATCCCATGTTGTGGTGGCCTTTAGAGGAAGCTACGGATGGCTCGTAAATGGGCAGCTCAATGAATATGCTTTGGGTGGAAGTTACGGTGAACCGTTATATTTTGAGGCAAATGATTTGGGGGCGGGATATTCGGCAGATGCTCGCGCTTCAATGGGATTTCGTATTGATCTCGTTGATTTAAAAGATTTTGGTCTCTCTGTAATTCCATCAGCAGGCTATGCCTACTCCCATTTAATGAATTATGCTGAAGGGGGAAATCGTTTTAATGTGCCGAATCCACCGGTTCAGCTAAGCTCTACAACTTCTGGATTTGCACTTACTCATTTTCCGAAGCCAAATCAGCAGGATTGGTTTGGTCCGTTCGTCGATACGAGGATCATATTTCGTTTTTGGGAAAGTTGCGAGTGGAGCTTTTTCTATCAGTACCATTGGCCAACGTTTCGATCTAAATCAAGTGTAGATGTTGATCTATATTTGTTTAGTCCAGCTTCAACTGCTTCAGCAATTGATTTGTTCCATACAAATGAAATGTATAAGGCCTCTTTTATTCACAGACAGTTAGCCGGTACAGATTTTAGGTATCGATTTTTAAGTGGATGGAACTTTGGAGTTCACTTTGAAGGGGCTACAACATCTTCTCATGACGTGACTTATTCGTCTCGAAGGAGGCGAGAGCAATATATCTTGGCGCCGACAGGAGTTACGAATACCGATTTCAAAAATAGTGGATACATTCATTGGGTAAGCTATGAAGTAGACGTATCTTTTGGGTACCAATTTTAATCACGTTTTGAGATTGTAGTGGCATGAAGCTAGTCCTATTTTTTCTCAGCTTTATATTGTTGTCGGGCGCCCCAGCGGGAAGCTTGATCAATCCGCCTGATGCCCCAACTGTGATTGTCGATGTGGGCCACGGAGGGACAGATCGAGGCGCGCGGGGTCATAATCCTTACTGTGAAGAGAAAAAACTTTGTTTACAGACAGCTCGGCTCGTCAGGCAGTATCTCGATCAGTTGGGCTATCACGTTGTGATGACGCGCAATACCGATAACTTTATTTCTCTGCCGAAGCGTGTTGAAATTGCGACACAGGCTCGGGCAAATATTTTCGTAAGTATCCATTTTAATTCCTCTCGCAGTACGCAAGCGCACGGGATCGAAGTGTTTTTCTGCGACTCAAAAGATAACAAAACGCGAGCTACCGCATCGCGTAAACTAGCTGATTCAATTATGGGGCGTTTAATCCGGCGCACGTCGGCAAAATCTCGAGGAGTTAAAAGAGGGAATTTCTACGTGATTCGAGAAACAAGTATGCCCGCAGTTCTCGTCGAAGGGGGCTTTATCTCGAATACTAATGAGAGGAATCTTTTAAAATCGCGCGATTATCAAGAAAAAATCGCTCGAGGCGTTGCCGATGGTGTGGATCAATACTTCAAGGCGCGCTGGAAAAAAGCAAAAAAATCTTAATTTTCAACGCTACACGCCAAAAGAAAAATAAACCACAGAGGCGGG
>PFAD01000015.1:66218-114338 GCA_002773795.1 Chlamydiae bacterium CG10_big_fil_rev_8_21_14_0_10_42_34
ATTTTTCTTCTTATTTCTGCGCTTCCCGCATCATTGCGTTGATAAAACATTCGTTCTCGGCGGGAATTGAACCCGCGACCTGTCGCTTAGGAGGCGACCGCTCTATCCACTGAGCTACAAGAACAGACCAAAGAGTATAGGGCAACACGTTTGTAGATTCAATTGGATTGTTGCTTGATTTTCTTAAGCATGGATCGCTATACTCAAAATCATGCAAGCTGATATTGGATTAATTGGACTCGCGGTCATGGGACAGAACTTGGTTCTCAACATGGCTGATCACGGCTACACAGTAGCTGTCTTTAACCGCACCGCGTCAAAAACGGATGAATTTTTAAAAGGACCTGCTGCTGGTAAGAAAATCTCAGGCTCTCATGAGTTGAAAGATTTCGTTGCATCTCTTAAACGGCCTAGAAAGGTCATGCTGATGGTTAAGGCTGGAGCGCCGGTTGATGAATTCATCGACCATTTAGTGCCGCTTCTTGAAGCTGGAGACATCATCATTGATGGCGGAAATAGCCACTTCCCAGATAGTCAAAGGCGCTTTGAAGCGTTAAAAGCTAAAGGTATTCTCTTTATCGGCGCGGGTATTTCAGGCGGTGAAGAGGGAGCTAGGCACGGTCCATCCATTATGCCTGGCGGTAATCCAGATGCATGGCCCCATATTAAAGAAATTTTCCAATCGATCGCTGCAAAATCTGAAGATAATGAACCTTGCTGCGATTGGGTAGGTGAAGGTGGCGCCGGTCACTATGTGAAAATGGTCCACAATGGGATCGAGTATGGTGATATGCAGCTCATTTGTGAGGCCTATGATTTATTGAAGCATGGCTCAAATGTCGATCTTGCCAAAACATTTACTGAGTGGAATAAGGGGGCTTTGGATAGCTATCTCATTGAGATTACAGCGCAGATTTTTGGGAAAAAAGACACTGACGGAAAGCTCCTTTTAGATAAGATTCTCGATGTCGCAGGTCAAAAAGGGACCGGTAAATGGACCGGAATTGACGCTCTTGATCGTGGGATGCCTTTAACATTGATCGGTGAGGCTGTTTTCGCTAGATGTCTCTCTTCTTTAAAGACCGAACGCCAAGAGGCTAGCAAGCACTATAGCGGTCCTAAGCACAACTTTGGGGCGTCGTCTGATGAAATCTCTCAAGCGCTTTATGCTTCTAAAATTATTAGCTATGCGCAAGGGTTTATGCTGATGCGCACAGCTTCAGAAGAGAATAAATGGAAGCTTAATTTTGGCTCTATTGCTCTCATGTGGAGAGGTGGCTGCATCATTCGAAGCAAGTTTTTAGGGAAGATCAAGGTTGCCTATGATAAAAACCCTGCTCTTGCTAGTTTGCTTGTCGACCCATTTTTTGTTGACGAAGTGACAAAATGTATCCCTTCGTGGAGAAAAGTGGTTGCTGAGGGAGCTTTAACAGGCGTTCCTTTGCCTTGCTTTAGTACGGCTCTTTCGTTTTTCGATGGCTACCGGAGTGCAAATCTTCCCGCAAATCTCTTGCAGGCGCAAAGAGACTTTTTTGGTGCCCATACGTATGAAAGAGTAGATCAACCCCGCGGTAAATTTTTCCATACCAACTGGACTGGAAAAGGGGGCGATGTTAGCTCGAGTACGTATAATGTTTGAAAAAATTTCTTGATACTTGAGACATAAAAAAAACCCTTCAATTTTTAACAATTAAAGGGTTTATGAAGGTTAGATGTTACAGAGGAGTTACTTCTGTAGCTTCTGGACCTTTACGGCCTGGACCTTCTACGAATTCAACTTTTTGTCCTTCGCGCAATGATCTAACATCTCCTTGGACGTTATTTGCATGAACGAAAAGATCTTTCCCACCATCATCTGGTGTGATAAAGCCGAAACCCTTCTGGGTATTGAAAAACTTAATTGTGCCTGTTGATTTTGCCACGTTATATTCCTTAGGGTGGTTTTACGATAGCCATTATAGGGAAAATTCCTATTTAATAGCTATACATTCTCAAAAATCTAATTTTTGAGCTCTGTTTTCTCCCAAAAATGGGGTTAAATGGCCCTTACCCTGGCTCTCATTTTTATGGGAGAGGGAGGTAAAAGCTATTTGGTTTTGACCGCCTTGAAGGGGGGTCATGTCAGCATTATGCTTGGTAAATTTTGATGGCTGGGGAAGGCGAAACATCTTTTTAATCTGCTTTTAAAACTTCCATGAATGCACTTTGAGGGATATTTACTTTGCCAATTTCTTTCATCCGTTTTTTACCCTCTTTTTGCTTTTCCCAGAGCTTGCGTTTACGCGTAATATCTCCGCCATAACACTTAGCGGTCACATTTTTCGTAATTGCACTGATTGTTTCTCTCGAGATGATCTTTCCTCCAATCGCCGCCTGAATAGGTACTTTAAAAAGCTGTTGGGGGATCACTTCTTTTAGTTTTGCGCAAATGGCGCGCCCTTTGTGTTCTGCTTTCGTCCGGTGAACGAGGCATGAAAATGCATCGACTGGCTCTTCATTTACTCGGATTTCAAGTTTGACGATATCGCTTTTCGCATATCCATCTGGCTCGTAGTCAAAAGAGCCGTACCCTCGGGTGACCGACTTGAGTTTGTCATTGAAGTCTGTGATGATTTCATTCATTGGGAGTCGATATGTAAGGAGAAGTCGTGTTGCGCTCATCGTTTCTGTTTTGAGGAGCTCTCCACGTTTATCCATACACAGACCCATAATTGCCCCTAGAAAATCTGATTGGGCCATGATGTGAACTTTTACCCAAGGCTCTTCAACGGCTTCTATATGTGCTGGATCGGGATAGTGAACGGGGTTGTCAATTTTTAAAATATCGCCATTATCAAGGGTGAATTTATAAATCACGCTGGGAGCTGTCGTGATAATTGCGAGATCAAATTCGCGAGTGAGTCTTTCAAACACGATTTCTAAATGCAAAAGGCCTAAAAATCCGCAACGGAAACCAAATCCAAGCGCCAAGCTGCTCTCTTGTTCCACTTGAAGTGCTGAATCGTTGAGCTGTAGCTTTAAAAGACAGTCGCGCACTTGCTCGAAATCGGAGGTGTCGACCGGATAGATTCCAGCAAATACAACGGGTGCAATCAGTTTAAATCCTGGAAGGGGGCTGGGAGCTGGATTTTTATGGATTGTAACTGTATCTCCCACTTTTACATCTGCTGTATTTTTAATGTTTGCAACGAAAAATCCAACCTCACCTGGGCGAAGTACATCCGTTGGTTTTTCGTTGGGGGTGAACACGCCAACTTCACCAACTTCAAAGGTCTTGTGGTTTGCCATAAGACGAATGAGTGATTTTTTTGTGATCTCCCCGCTGATCACACGAATATAGACCATGACGCCTCGGTAGGGGTCGTAGTGAGAGTCAAAGACAAGTGCGCGCAGTAGATTGTCTTCAGGTTCTTTGGGGCAAGGAACTGTTGTTAAAATGCTTTCTAAGACGCCATCGATTCCGAGTCCTGTCTTAGCTGAGATCAATAAAGCATTCGATGCATCAATTCCAATGACGTCCTCAATTTGTTGTCTTGCACTATCGGGGTCTGCAGAAGGTAGGTCGACTTTATTGATAACAGGTAAGATCTCTAGGTTTCTATCGATTGCGAGGTGGACGTTAGCCAGTGTTTGCGCTTGCACGCCTTGGACTGCATCGACAACAAGCAGAGCCCCTTCGCAAGCGGCGAGGGATCTAGAGACTTCGTAGGCGAAATCCACGTGACCTGGGGTATCGATTAAATTAATTTGATATGTGTGGCCGTCTTTAGCTTCGTAATACATCGTGACAGGGCGCGCTTTAATTGTAATGCCTCGCTCTCTTTCAAGCTCCATATTATCGAGAAACTGTTGCTGCATTTCCCTCTTTTGAACTGTGTGGGTCAATTCAAGTAGTCTGTCGGCAAGAGTCGATTTGCCATGGTCGATGTGGGCGATAATGGAAAAGTTGCGGATGTATTTGCGATCGTACTCAAACATATCCTACAAATTTATCGTAAGTCATAGATGTTTGCAAGATTGAACCTATTGGGTAAAGCGGGGAGTTATGTTTCTCTGAGTTTAACTGGGGTTAAGGGGGGGAAGTATCTTTTCGCATAAGGATCGCAGACTTATCCTTGTAAATAATTCATATTTCATTTAAAAAATCTTAACTTAAAAATTTTTCTATGAACGTATCTGTGACTCCCATTGCCCCCTTAAGGGACCGTAATTCTGAGGAGGGGAGATTCCAAGCAAAAAGTAGCCCGGTCGATTCTAAGGTTCGAGGGGTGGTATTGGAATTGATGTGCAATGCAAAAGGGGGGCTATTTGCTTCCGCAAGCGCCCCACAAATTGTAATTGACGTTCTTCCCACTTTCGATTCATCCCAGCTAGGATATACGCCGAAAGAAAAGCGAAAATCCAAGCTGAAGAAAGCACCTATCAATCGAAAAGCGCCCATTGGGTTGAAGTCCGTTGACCGCGAAGGGTGGTTGAACTCTTTGATGCAGTTTATCCTTTTCGTTCCAGGATTTGCTGAATTGTTCTTTTTTGCACCCCGCAGTTTTTACCCTTTTCAAGGGTTTATTGATCAGTACTATCTTGATCAGCAGGAAAATCGAGCTATATCTAGAGTGAATGGCTTGATGTTATTTAGATTTTTAAATCTCAAGCTCTCTTCTCTTTCCCTTTGTCATGTTTTCGAGTTTCTCTCCTCGCATCTTCATCCGCAATGGAAAATCAGTGCAACGCTGGATGATGCTCTTGCAACACCAGGGGCAAAAGATCTTTTTGTCATAGCACCCACTTCAAGAAGGCAGTTTTTTACTGAAGAAAATGCATTTTTCTATGATCTCGACGCATTTATAGAGCTTCGTCCAGATGGGCAAGAATTGAGTTTTATTACATATGTCAAAGTTGATGGTTCTTGGTATCAGTGCGATGACGATCGAATTACTCAGCTTACCTCAAATTATTTAAGTGTTCCCTTAAGCAGATCAGTTCTTCTTCACTATCGGAGAGTTGAGCTCGGAAAGAAATGGTAAATTCTTTTAACTGTCTCGTATTTTCTCAAACATTTCCACAGCCGTCTGTGCGCTGATCCTCTTGTCAGGATCTACCTGAAGCAGATCACGAATAATTGGTTCAAGGCGATGTTTGGGGGTAAAAGAAAGTTGATCTTGCCAGTTGAGAGGTAGGTAGCGAATGGCACGGAGTACTTCAAGTGCAGTTTTTAGGTTTTGAAAAGGGAGCCGTTGGTTATAAAGCATGTTATACAAAATGGCTCCGAGCGCCCAAGCGTCGAGTTTATCCCTCCTTCTATGAGAAATATATTCAGGTGAAGTCCACGTACATGTCCCTCGGGGTTTATTGCTTTCCTCATGATGATCTAGATAGAAGTCAAAATCGGTGATCGCAACGCCATGATTCGAGTCTAAAAGGATGTTTTCTGGTTTAAGGTCACCGTGTATTCCGCTTTGATTAATATGGGCAACAGCTTTGGTAAGCTGATAGGCGATTTCCTCTTTTTGTCCATTAGCTATTTTAAAAGAAGCTAATGCTTCTCGAAGGTTGTATTTATAGATAGGTTGAAAGATTGCAATTTTTTCTACCCCCTTTTTATCTGAGAAGTAAATCGTATCGTAGATCTCTGCAATCCCAATACCTGCGAGCTTTTTCATCGCATCTAGCCCTTTTTGAGTCTGTGGGCAGTTTTCCCCAACTATTCGGGCAATCTTTATTCCTCTTGCGACATCAAAGCAGTGCTTGGCTTTTTTGTCTGAACCACATCCAAGGTAGATTCTTATGTTGTTATTATAAATTTTAAGGTCAAAGTAAATGTTTCCCGTCAGAGTTATATGAACGCTAGAGGGGAGTAATTGTATATAATTTTGGCGGAAAAGTCGTACATCCGTTTTGGTTTTTCTCGCATGTTTTACTGTGTCGTGAAATAACTGTGAAATAGCATTTATGTTTAATTGACGGTAGTCGAGGACTTGATCTGTGAGCGTTTCAAGACTTGCTGCGATAGATTTGTAATCGAGTGTGTGTGGTGAGATTGCTGTCATGGTTTATTTCCTAATGAATAAAAAAAAGGCCTGGATTTCTCCAGACCTTTTGCACTAGATGTACTGTATTTAGGTTGGAATTAGCTTCCAACTTCTACAGTTTCTTTTGCAGTAGCAGATGCCGGTTTTGCCTCTGTTGCAACAGGTGCAACAGCTGCTGCATCCGCAGCTTCTTTTTCTGCTTCTCTTTGAGCATTGAGAGCGATAAAGCGCTTGCTCAAACCGAAAACAGACATCAACCAAATCACAACGATACCTAATACGATCGGTGCAATGATAGGTACGAGCTGATAGAGCGCGCTTCCAGAAAATACAGTCAATAGGCCCATTTGTGTGTAAGAACCTAAAGATTTTCCGCCTCTTCCGCCAATCACGTCAACGGCCGCTTTTCCTTTAACCTTTAATTCTTGGTCTAAAGGAATGTATGCCATCTCTTTTGTTGGGTCGAATAGCGAGTATTTTACTGCTTTTCCGAACGCGTTCACTAAAAGGCCAAGAACAACCGCAAATACGATGAGCTCTTTTTGGATGACCCCTTCTTTAATTGCAGTTACAATTGACATTCCTTCTGGAAGAAGGGTGTTGTTGTAGTAGGTTACGCCAAAGAAGATGAAGATCCCTGCGAGGAGTACAGCTGGTGTGATCACAGCGCAAGTTCTCCAGCTAAAGCGTCGGAGAAGGTTACTTCCAACTAACATCAACACGACAGCAATACCGCCAGTAACTGTTGATAGTCCACCCATAACGCGGTTGTATTCAACGGCTGTTGGGTAAGCGATTTTAATTTGTCCTTTCCATACACCCTCAAAGAGGTTGATCGATACACCATAGGCAAGTACGAGCATTGCGATGAGGCCGATATAAGGCGACTGAAGAATGTATTTAAAGCTTTCTGATAGAGAAAGTTTTGCTTTCTTCTTCTTTTTGTTCTCGCCCATAGCTTCTGGATCGTAGTAGCGCTTGTCTGTGAGGACTTTGCGGTTCATCCAGTAGAATGTGCTTATGAGTACAGCGCCAGCAACGATCACAAAAGCCATCAAATATTTAAGCATGAGTCCTGTTGACTCAGCTTTGCCGAGGCCTAAGCTGTGGATTGAGTTAGCGATATAAATGATCATTGGCCCAGATAAAAGGAGGCCGAAATTACCTAAAAAGCCAAACATTCCATAGAATCTGCGAGCTTCTTTAACTGGGGTGATTGCATTAGCAAACTGCCAGAAGAGGAGTGATAAAACGGCACTTCCCCAAAGTTCAGATAAGATGTAGAAAATTGTATAGGTCCAGTTTCCAACAAGAGGGATGATCCATTTAATATTTGGATAGACAGCTTGGTAGTTTTGGATTGTCTCTAAGCTCATGTGTAGAGAGTCTACATATGGGTAGATGCAGTAAGGAAAGAGTCCAAAAAAGAGGAGGAAGGGAAGTGCTGTTACGTAAAATAGCCCTTCGCGCTTAAATATGTTTGCGGCTTTGGTGTAAAGAACCATAAAGAGGACTGCGGAGACTGTAACTCCAATCCCTTTTGCAAACGCTAAGCACTCAGCTCCAGATCCTGGGGCATTAACCAATACAGCGTCTTTTGTATCTCGCAACAATGTGTAAATGAACAAGATGCAAAACATCATTACGCCCATTGGCAAGAATTTTTTTATTTCGTGAGAGTGAATCGGCCAAAGCATTTTTCTCCATCCGGAGAACTCTTGCTCGACCTTTTTTGTGTCTGTTGACATCGATTTACCTTAAAATATGTTAATAATGTTCGAGAGTTAAAACCTCTCCGGAAACCTTTTGCTTGGATAGGTTCTTTTACCAACCCAATATGATAGCGGATCTTGCTTAAAACGCAAGCTAAAATAGGGGGGAAGTTAGCTGGGTGTAAAACTGTTTTTTAAAAAAAATTGCCCTCAAGATTATAGAGACCTTGAGGGCACAACAAAGGAGGAAATTCTTAGTTTTGCGCGAAAGCGTAGTTAGGGTCGTTCGCGAGGATTTGGTGCGCTTGAACCGCTTCAACGTAGCTATTCCAAAGTTCTTGTTCTGCTTTATTGTGGCGGATCGCTTGGATCAGTTCACGCTTGCAAGAAGCTAAAGATTTTTTTGGGCTCAAAATCGTAATGATTTCTTTGTCGCCAGCAAGACGGGCGATGCTGAGCATGCGCTCTAACTGCATGCGTGTGAAGTTCATATGGTCGCGACGTTTGCGTGAACCACGTGGTGCTCTTTGTTTTGGAGCGATAATAACTGGACGATCAACATTAACAACATGCTTTTCGATAATAGCAGCAAGCTCTTGAGGTTGTTTGATCTTCATTTTTTTAAGTGTAAAGTGGTGCATATAGCCGCCAGACTTCATTGGGAGGTATTTGCAGAGTTCGTTTTCTTTCTTCGCACCGATTTTTTTAATTGCTTTTGAGATAACCTCTTCCACTTCTTTAAGTCCTTTAACGGGTCTAGTTTCTTGTTCTAATGCAACCATGTTACCTTCCTAATCTTTTATTTATGTTCGAGAAAAGTTTCTCTTTTCTCGGAAGTTTTCAAAAATTTTCTTCAAAAGAAGAGCGTTTTGTTTATCCCATTTAAGATTAATATTTCAATCTATTTTTCTTTTGGGCTTGGACGTATTTTCCAAATTAATTGGTGATTATATGACTTGTCTACTTTTCTTGCAAGAAACTACGATTTTCCTTTTTTTCTTTTTTACAACATTCTAATCTATATTCTTCTCTGAGATTGAACTATTATGATGCGATTAAAAAAAGTTATTTTCACCCTGCTTGCCCCCCTCCTTATATTGGGTTGTTCCACATCTAAAGGGGGATGGTTTCAAGATAATGGTAAGTTAAAAGTTTTATCTACAACGGCACAAGTTGGTGACTTAGTTAAAGCGGTAGGTGGAGATCGGGTAGATGGATGGGTGCTTATTAAAGGGGACCTCGATCCGCATAGTTATGAAATTGTGAAAGGCGACGGCGAGCGCCTCGATCGGGCGGATCTCATATTTTATAGTGGATTAGGCCTTGAGCATGGGGCAAGCCTCTCTTCGATTCTTAAAAATTCCTCTAAATCTACCGCAATTGGGGATCGAATCGAATCTGCCTACCCTGAGCAAATCCTTAAAAAGGGGGGAGTATTTGACCCCCATATTTGGATGGATATCTCCCTTTGGCAAAAAGGGGTAGATCCAATCGTTGAGGCCCTGTCTGCAATGGATCCAGAAGGGGCTGAGGGGTATCGCGAAAGGGGGGCGATTTTGTCTCGAGAAATGCTCGATGCCCACAATCAGATTTTAGAGATGATGCAAAAAATCCCGTCAGAAAAGCGCTATTTAGTTACCAGTCACGATGCATTTCACTATTTTACCCGTAGTTATCTTGCAGATCCAGGTGAGATTAGCTGGCAGGAACGTTTTGCGGCGCCAGAGGGGCTTGCTCCGGAAGGGCAGCTTAATCCTCGAGATATTCAAAAGATTATCGATTATCTTAAAATGAAAAATATATGGGTCCTTTTTCCTGAGTCAAGCGTGAGTAAAGACTCGATTCGAAAGATCGCTACAGCTGGAAACGAGCTAGGACTTAACATTCAAATCTGTTCAGAACCTCTATATGGTGATGCAATGAGCGGACTTACATACCTTGAAATGATGCATAGTAACGCAAAGACAATCTCAAAATATTTATGGAATATGCAGTAAGAGCCGAAGGGCTCAATATCAACTTTGGCAACACATCAATTCTGTGGGATCTTAGCTTCGAGATCCCTAAAGGAAGTCTTGTAGGCATTATTGGCCCAAATGGGGCGGGAAAGAGCACTCTTTTGAAAGCAGCGCTTGGATTAGTCAAACCTTTTTCGGGAAAGATCTCTCTTTATGGGAATGTTGCTTATGTTCCTCAGCGCGAATCGGTCGATTGGGATTTCCCGATTACGGCAAAAGAAGTTGTCCTTATGGGCCGTTATGGCAGGCTCGGTCTTTTTGGAAGACTTCGAAAAGCGGACCGGCTTGCAGCGGCAGCTGCTTTAGAGCAGGTGGGAATGAGTGCATACGCAGATCGACAGATTAGTCAGCTGTCTGGGGGGCAACAGCAGCGCCTTTTCATCGCCCGCGCCCTTGTTCAAGATGCAGATCTATTTTTACTCGACGAGCCTTTTGTTGGCGTCGATCTTGCGACCGAAAAAGCAATTGTACAACTCCTTCAAAAACTCAAAGAGCAGGGTAAAACGATATTAATCGTCCACCATGACTTGCCAAGCGTTGAAGAGTATTTTGATTGGGTTCTTCTTTTAAACACAAGACTGCTTGGTTGCGCCCCTGTCAAAGAGGTATTTACCCGAGAAAACTTGGCGAGAGCCTTTGGTAAAAGTCAGCTCCTTTTCGATGAGGCTGTCGATCTATCTGCGAAAAGTACTTCAGGGATTTTATGATCCATTTTTTCACTGATCCGGTTTTGCGAGCGCCCATCTGGGGCTGTATGCTCATGTGCTTGGCCTCATCATTGATGGGTGTTCTCATTTTTTTGCGAAAGCGCTCTCTTTTAAGTGAAACATTATCTCATGCGACGTATCCGGGAGCTTGTTTAGGGGTGGCCCTTTTTGCCCTTTTTTTCCCTCAATATGAAGAGTGGACATTTTTGGCTGTTCTCGGTGGTGCTTTCGTCTCTTCATTGCTTGGTTTGAAAGCGATCAATTGGTTAGAGCAAAAAGGGGGGGTAAGAACTGACGCGGCACTTTGTTTTGTCTTAGCTGTTTTTTTTGGCATTGGGATTGTGATTGCAAGTGGCATGCAAAGTGGACTTCCAATGTGGCATAAGCAGGTACAAATGCTCCTGTTTGGGCAAGCTGCTACCATGAGTGATATCCATATTTGGACCTATGGGGGGTTATCCCTTGTCATTGTTTCATTTTTATTTTTGACCTATCGCCCTTTGCAGTCTTTGCTTTTCGATCGCAACTTTTCTCTCACTAATAAATTGCCCGTAATTTTACTTGAAAAGGCTGTGTTTTGGCTTTTGCTCCTTTCTTTGATTGTGGGCATTCGCAGCGTGGGTGTTGTTTTAATGTCTGGAATGGTCATCGCACCCGCAGTTGCAGCACGGCAGTTTACCGATCGACTTAAAGTGATGTTTGTTTTAGCTGGCTTTTTCGGGTCTATGAGTGGTTTGTTGGGGAATTATTTTTCAGTTGTCGCTGATTTACCAACAGGACCTGCCATTGTCCTCGTTGGAACGTTATTTGCTCTACTTTCTCTCCTGTTTGCCCCTAAAAGAGGCCTCTTATTTCGGGTCATTCGAATTTTGTCATTTCGGTTGCGGTGTCTTGAAGAAAACATCTTAAAAGGGATTTGGAAGAACGGAAAAGTCTCGGAAACCCCTTCATTTGCTGTTAAAACTGCCCTTTGGCAACTGAAAAGAGGAGGCTGGATTAATCCATCTTTACAGTTGACGAAAGATGGAAAATTAAAGGCCCTCTCCATTGTGCGCTTGCATCGACTTTGGGAGCTTTACCTTGCCGAAAGATTGGGCTTTCAGGGAGATAAAATCCATCGGACTGCTGAAGAGATGGAGCACATTATTACACCTGAAATGGAAGAGAAATTAACCCATCTTCTCGAAAATCCTAAGCATGATCCTCATAAACAGCCCATTCCGGAGAAAGGTTTATGAGTGATGCAATTCAGATGGCGGTATTAAGCGCGATCGCAATTTCTTGTGGGTTGATCGGTCCATTTCTTGTTTTGAAAAGAATGGCTATGTTTGCAAACTCCTTATCACATACAATTTTATTGGGAATTGCTCTCGCCTTTCTTTTGACCGGATCTTTGTATTCTATCTCCTCCCTGTTGATTGGGGCTTTACTAGCTGCGCTCATGACCGCCTTTTTTACGGGAGCTCTCGTTCGGGTCTTCCGCTTGCAAGAAGATGCAAGTATTGGGCTCGTATTTACTTCCCTTTTTGCCCTTGGAATTGTCGTTGTGACCCTTTTTACTCGCGATGTCCATCTTGGGATCGAAGCTGTGATGGGTAATGCAGATATTATTCAGATGAGCGATTTGAAATTTTCTTTAAGTCTTGTGGGAATTAATTTAGCTGTTATCGCTCTGTTTTTTAAGCAGTTTCAAATTGTTAGTTTTGATCAGAATCTAGGGAGAACTTTAGGAATGCGTATGGGCATTTTTCACTTTCTCCTTCTATTTCTGATTTCAATCACTTGTATCGGTGCATTTCGAGCAGTAGGGGTCCTCTTGGTTCTCGCATTTTTAGTTGGACCTTTTTTAACGGCTCGCATTTTTTGCCATAGACTTCCTCAGCTCCTTTTTTGGACTCCAGCTGTTGGCGTCTTCGCCTCTATATTCGGCGTGATGATTTCACGATTTTGTGTAGATGTCTTTGAGTTGGCCCTTTCGACCGGAGGGATCGTCGCAACACTTATCGGTTTAATTTATGTTGTTGCAAAATGGATCTCTTCGATTAATCTATCAGCATGGAAAAGAAAATTGCCATCTTAGGCAGTACAGGTTCAATTGGTACAAGCACCTTAAAAATTGCACGGCACTTAAAATTAGAAGTTGTCGCGCTCGCTGCTAAATCTAATATTGAACTCTTAGAGGCTCAAGCAAAAGAGTTTCACCCAAAACTCATCGCCGTCTTTGATCCCAATAAAGCCTTTGAGCTCCAAAAACGTTTGCCTCATATTCAAGTGCTTGCAGGAATGGATGGGTTGCAATCTGTTGCTAGTTTTTCAGAGGCCAATTTTTGTATGCTTGCAATGAGCGGTAGTTCTGGACTGCTCCCAGCCATTTCTGCCATTGAAGCGGGCAAAGAAATTGGACTTGCGAATAAGGAAATTTTGGTCTGTGCGGGGGAGTTAATCTCTTCCCTGGCAAAGAAAAAAGGGGTGCAGCTTCTCCCAGTAGACAGCGAACATAGCGCCTTATTTCAGTGCCTTAAAGGGGAAAAATCAGATTCCGTTCGGAGATTGATTCTTACCGCCTCGGGCGGCCCGTTTAGGGAAAAGTCGATGGAAGAGCTAAAGCTAGTGACTCTCGAACACGCCCTTGCACACCCAAATTGGAAGATGGGACCGAAAGTAACGATCGACTCATCAACGTTGATGAATAAAGGCCTTGAGATGATCGAGGCGAGATGGCTTTTTGACATAGACCCTAGTCTTATTGAGGCGGTCATTCATCCTCAAAGTAGAGTTCATTCATTTGTTGAATTCATCGATGGATCAATGATGGCCCAAATCTCTGAGCCAGATATGTTGTTACCCATTCAATATGCTCTGACCTATCCCGATCGAAAGGAAGGTTTGTTGGCTCCATATGACTTTTTAAAAAACAGCACGCTTACCTTTTTTCCTCCCGATAAAGAAAAATTTCGATGTCTATATCTTGCAACGGAGGCGATGAAAGCGGGGGGGAGTTACCCTTGTTTTTTAAATGCTGCAAATGAAGTTTTGGTAGACAGATTTATCAGTGGAAAAATCTCTTGGCTCGAGATTGGAACCAAGCTTGAAAAATTAATCTCTTCACATGAGGTTCAAAATCTGCTAACCTTAGAGGCAATTCTTGAAGTCGACGGCCTAGCCCGTAAAAAAGCGAGTGAAGTTTGACAGTGATCAATTTAATTTATGTTCTTCTTGCAATTGTTGGTTTAGGGTTTCTTGTTTTTATCCATGAGCTGGGACACTATTGGGTTGCCAGACGCAGAGGAATGCGGGTTGAAGCTTTCGCCATAGGATTTGGTAAGCCGATCTTTACCTGGGAAAGAGATGGTGTTAAGTGGCACATTTGCATGCTCCCCTTCGGAGGATATGTCAAAATCGCAGGAATGCAAAAAGAGGGCTTTTTAGAGCCGTCAGAAATTCCAGATGGCTTTTTCGGGAAAAAGCCGTGGGACAGAATTCAAGTTGCTTTTGCAGGGCCCCTCGTTAATATCGTATTCGCTCTCGTTGTTTTTAGCGTCCTTTGGTTTTCAGGTGGCAGAAATAAACAGTTTACCGAATTTACTCACCGAATTGGCTGGGTTGATCCGAACTCTGCGCTCTATAGCTTAGGCGTACGTCCTGGCGATGTGATCGATAAATACGATGGACGCCCTTTCACAGGATTTAAAGACCTTCTCATCGCAAGCATCATGAGCGATGAATCGACTCAAATTTCTGGAAAAAAGATCGATTATCTCTCTGGAAAACAGACCGATTTTAACTACACTTTAAAGACGTATCAGAATCCTGAGCTCATGGGAAAAGACCGACTCAATACAATTGGCGTCTTATCTCCAGCTCGTTACATGATTTATAATGGCCAAGATCTTCTTCCAGGCTCTCCGATGGCGGAAAGTGGGATCGAGCCGAAAGACCGAGTTCTTTGGGCAGATGGAGAGGTGATTTTCTCCCATCAGCAACTCAGTAGTTTAATCAATGATTCAACAGCATTTTTAACTGTCCAGCGCGGCGATGTTATTTTTGAAACAAAAGTGCCTCGCGTCCGGTTGTCTGACTTGAAAATGTCTCCTCCAGAACAAGGTGAAATCGATGATTGGCAACATGAGGCAAGTCTAAAAGGGAAACTCCAAGACCTCTATTTTATTCCGTATAATTTATCTCCAACTGCAGCTGTTGAAGGGAAAATTCAATTCATTGACGAAGAAGATCAAGCAAAAGCTACTGCAGCATGCGAAAGATGTGCCCATTATAGCCCGCTTCTTGAAGGGGATCAAATCCTTGCCGTTGACGGGAAAAAAATTCAGACCCCTTACGAACTTCTTGCTGACCTGCAGTCTCGTCACGTCCTTATGGTTGTCGATAGAAATCCTGCCTTGGTGGCAAAGACCCTTTGGACAAAAGCAGATGCCCAGTTCGATGATTTTAGTTCACAAGATCTAAAAAATATTGTCGATTCAATTGGAACTGACCATCCAGTTGTAGCTTCAGGGGATCTACGCTTACTTGCCCCTATTACACCTAAACCCCTTATCGACTTTTCTTTGACTCAATCTCAAAAAGCGCAGCTCGCAGAAGAGCTTGCTCAGTCAAAGAAAGAAGTTGAAACCATTCAAGATCCTCAAAAACGAAGTGAGGCGATCGGCCAATTAGAAAAACGGGAAAATAAAGTTGTATTGGGTCTCCCTTTAGTCGATCGGGCAGTCATGTATAATCCAACACCGATGCAACAATTTGGTGAGGTTTTCAAAGATACCTATCGAACGCTTTATAGCCTCGTCACTGGTGTGGCAAATCCGAAATATGTATCTGGCCCTGTTGGGATTGTTCAAATTGTTCACCAAAGTTGGATGCTCGGTGGCAAAGAGGTCCTTTTCTGGATGGCCCTCATTAGCCTTAATCTCGGCATCATCAACTTACTCCCGCTCCCCGTTCTCGACGGTGGGCATATCCTCTTTTCTGTAGTGGAAATGATCACAAAAAAACCGATTAAGGCAAAGACTATGGAACGGATGATTATCCCATTCGTTGTCCTCCTCATCGGCTTTTTCATCTTTGTAACCTATAACGATATCTCTAGGATCTTCTCCAAATTCTTTTAAAAAAAAGGGAGGAGGGAATTTTGCGCTGGCTTATTTTCTTGTTTCCTTTTTTGATTTTTGGAACAGATCTCGATGATCGCTTAGCTTCCATGTCACTTAATGAAAAGATCGGCCAGTTATTTGTCGCCCCAGTTTGTCCCACCAGGGGAGAAGATCATTTTAAAGATTGGCAAGAGCTCATGGCAAAATACCATGTGGGCAATGTCATCCTCAAACATTCAGACCCAAGTTCACAAATTCAATTTCTCAATCGTTTGCAGTTGTCTTCAAAGATCCCCCTTTTAGTTATGGCCGATGCGGAATGGGGTCTTTCTATGAGAATGAGTGATGTCATTGCATTTCCAAAAAACATGACCCTCGGCGCAATAGATGATCTAAATTTGATTTACCGATTAGGTCTTGAGATAGGAAGGCAAGCTAAATTAGTTGGCGTTCACATGAACTTAGCTCCCGTTGCCGATGTCAATAGGAATCCGGAAAATCCTGTGATTCATATGCGATCCTTTGGCGAAGATCCAATCAAGGTGGCAAGGTGTGTCAATGCTTATGCAAGGGGGCTTCAAGATGCGGGCGTAATGGCCTGCGCCAAACACTTTCCTGGCCATGGCGATACAAGTGTGGACAGCCATCTGGATTTACCCGTATTGAACCATACACTTGAAAGATTAAAGACAGTAGAATGGACCCCGTTTAAAAGTGGGGTGGACGGGGGGATTTCTGCTTTAATGACAGCTCATCTAGATATCCCTACAATTGATCCTTTACTCCCCAGTTCTTTATCTCCCAGATGTACTGCGTTCATGCGGCAGTATCTCGGTTTTGATGGACTGATCGTTACTGACGCACTCAATATGAAGGCTTTGTCTGATCGCTATAGCCTTGAAGAAATAGCCCTTTTAGCACAAGAGGCGGGAGCTGAGCTTCTCTTATATGGCGCGCATATCGATGAAAGGGTCGATGAATTAATCCATTCCACGATTCCAAAAGCAATTGAAGCTTTAAAGAATGGCTATGCTACCGGAAGGTTGGATATACGCGAGTTAGACAAGACAGTTTTGAAGATTTTGCGCGCGAAAGAAAACATTGAGCCCATTGTATCTTTAGATGGGGTGAATTCTTTGCAAACGGACGATGCAGTTGAGCTAAAGAAAGAGCTTTTTTCTAGGGCTGTCACTCTGATTGGGAAAAGTGTTTTTCCAATTGGGGAAAATGTAGGCTATTTAAGTTTCGGCAGTGGAGATGTTTTAGCCTCTGCGTTTTCTGAAGTGGGTGCACATGAAAAGATCGTTATTGCTGTGCACCAAAAGCAAGCGCTAACAGAAGAGGTGATTGCAAAAATCAACTCTTTATCTGATCGGGCAATCCTTTGTCTTTTCACAACGCCCTATGCTTTAACGCATTTTAAAAACTTTCAGACGATCCTGATTGCCTATGAAAATGATGTGGAGGCTCAGGCGGCCGTTTTTCGGGTTTTAAAAGGGGAAAAACAAGCAAAGGGCCATCTACCTGTTACAGTAGATGGCGTCCCTTAAAGAGTGCCTACACCCTTAGTCTTTATTTTTTTTGAATATCTACAATCACTTGACGAGGTGGCCCTTCAGGGTTAGGGGTCTTTTTGTGTGTAGGGCTCCGTCCACCTGTTTTTTGCTCTTCTTGAGGTAATGGAGTCTGTCTTGCTTTTAAAGCAGCTTCGACAGCTTTGTTTACAATTGGAGTTTGTTTTGCTAACTTGTTTGCCGCACCCACTGTTACACTATAAGCAGCGTTACCTAACCAAGCAATTGTGCTCTGCTCTTCTGGTGTTTCTACAACTTCACCTAAAAGTTCCAATGAGCGTCTTAAATCGGCTATTTTAGGTGTATTTGCTTCAAGGAACATTTCCAGTTTTGTTTTTTCTTCATTAAGTAGATTTGCGTTGTTTATAAAAATCTTATCGTACGATTTTTGAAAGGGTTTTAGATCAACACCCATTTTTTGCAGAACAGATAATGTCTCTTCATCGAGACTAGGGGCACGGCAATATGCAATTGCAGTATTATATTTCTTAATCAGAGCTTGTGTACATTCACGAATGTCCCGAAATGCAATATAAGTATTTATACCCTCATTAAATTCTTGTTCAAGTGCATCCTTAGCAGGCATTGGCTCTATTTTCCTTTCTTTCAAGCTCGTATATCTTACAGTCCACGCAATGATCAGTTCCCCTAGCTCTTTTACTTTTTGAGAATAAGTGGAATATGTTTTTTCATATTCACTGCGCACCTCTTTTATGACATATTTGTATTTTTGGTTTTCTTCAATCTGCATTATTTGGGGAAATGGTGATGGTATTTCAGGTGTTTTTGCTACTGCCGACATAAGAACCTCTTAAGTTAGAAGGTTTAAGGAGGCGTAACGTATAACGCAAAGCAAATATTTTAATAAAGGAAAAATAAAAAAGGGGGCAAGAACTGCCCCCTAAAATGCGCTTATTTCTCTTCGTCGAGAACTTCTACTTCTGCGTCTTCAACGACTTCAGATTGTGGCTTTTCATTTGATGCTGCGCCTGCTGCTTGTTGTTGCTGCGCTGCACCCGCTTTTGAAAGTTCTTCTCCAATTTTCTGCATGTGTTCTTGCAGCTCGGCAGTTTTTGCTTTAATCAGCGATACATCTTCGCCTTCTAAAGCTTTTTTCACTGCATCAACGCGAGATTGGATGTTTGAGACTACTTCAGCTGGAAGCTTGTCTTTATACTCTGTCAAAGACTTTTCAGCGCGGAAGGCAAGGCTATCTGCTTCGTTGCGGATCTCAACTTGCTCTTTACGCTGTTTATCTTCTTCAGCATGAAGTTCCGCATCGCGGATTTTGTTTTTGATCTCTTCGTCAGAAAGGCCAGATTTCGCCTCGATTTTGATTTTTTGCTCTTTTCCGCTTTGTTTATCTTTCGCAGAGACGTGTAAAATACCGTCTGCGTCGATGTCGAAAGCAACTTCAATCTGAGGCATTCCTCTTGGTGCTGGCGGAATATCGGAAAGATCAAACCTGCCGATCTCTTTGTTATCTTTCGCCATTGGACGCTCACCTTGAAGAACGATGATCGTTACTGCTGGTTGGTTGTCGCTCGCAGTTGAAAAGACTTGCTTTTTCTGAGATGGGATTGTTGTATTGCGCTCAATTAACGGAGTCATCACGCCACCCATTGTCTCGATTCCCAATGTTAAGGGAACTACGTCGAGGAGGAGGACGTCTTTTACATCACCTGCAAAAATACCACCTTGGATCGCAGCGCCGATAGCAACCGCTTCATCAGGGTTTACCCCTTTATGAGGCTCTTTGCCGAAGATATCTTTTACTTTTTGCTGTACGCAAGGCATACGGGACATACCGCCAACGAGGATCACTTCGCCGATATCGCCGATAGATAGTCCTGCATCTTTCATCGCTTTTTGGCAAGGCGCTACAGTTCTTTCTACCAAGTCGTGGCAAAGACTTTCTAGTTTTGCTCGGGTCAATGTTAATGCAAGGTGTTTAGGTCCTGTCGCATCCATTGTAATAAATGGTTGGTTGATCTCAGTTGTCATAACTCCTGAGAGCTCAACTTTAGCTTTCTCAGCTGCGTCACGTAGGCGCTGGAGGGCCATTTTATCTTTAGAAAGATCAATTCCAGTCTCTTTCTTAAACTCTTCTAACATCCACTTAATGACAACGATATCAAAGTCGTCTCCACCAAGGTGGGTGTCGCCATTTGTTGCAAGCACTTCAAATACACCGTCGCCGATCTCGAGAACCGATACGTCAAATGTACCGCCACCGAGGTCATATACGACCACTTTTTTGTCGCTGTGTTGCTTGTCGAGTCCGTACGCAAGAGCTGCAGCTGTTGGCTCAGGGATGATCCGTTTTACGTCGAGTCCCGCAATTTTACCAGCATCTTTTGTCGATTGTCTTTGTGAATCGTTAAAGTAGGCAGGAACTGTAATCACAGCTTCTGTCACTTTTTCGCCGAGATAGGTCTCTGCAGTTTCTTTCATCTTTGTAAGGACGTGTGCAGCAGCCTCTTCTGGAGATACCACTTTCCCATCCACTTCAAAGACAGCGTCGCCATTTGCGTTTTTTGTTACTTTGTAAGGTACAGTCGCAATTTCTGACTGAACTTCGCTATATTTACGGCCGATGAAACGCTTTGTAGAAAAGAGCGTTTTGTCAGGGTTAGTAACAGCTTGACGCTTCGCAGGGACACCTACGAGTCTTTCGTTGCCTTTGTAGGCGATAACCGAAGGAGTTGTTCTCGCGCCTTCAGCATTCGTAATTACGACGGTAGACCCACCCTCCATAATAGATACGCAAGAGTTTGTCGTTCCGAGGTCGATTCCAATAATTCTCTTTTTTTGTGACATAGTTTAGTTCCTTTTTTTTTATTCGTCTTTAATTGCTGCTTCTTCCTCTGGAATTGTTTCTTCAGGGGAAGGTTCAGCGGATACAGTTTGAGGGTGCTTAGCAACTTTGACTCTTGCAGGACGAATCGTGCGAGTCTGGCTCTTATACCCTTTAGTAAATTCTTGTATTACAGTGCCATCTGGATGTTCTGTCGTCTCAACAATTTCGACCGCATCGTGGTAGTCTGGGTCGAACGTATTTCCTTCAGAGTGGAAAGATACGATTCCGTGGTTATGTAAAACTTCCTTGAATTGAGAGAGGATCATTTCAAAGCCTGTCGCCCAATTTTTCACAGATCCTTCTGCGCTTTCTGCAAAGCGAAGTGCGTTTTCAAAGTTATCAATTGCAGGTAAAAACTCTGAGATCGCATTTTCAATGCCAAAGCCGACCATTTCTTGCTTTTCTTTTTGAATCCGCTTGCGCATGTTTTCTTGCTCTGCAAGAGCGCGTAAGTACTTGTCTTTCCAGTTTTCTTCTATCGTCTCTTCTGTCATTTTACCTCGATTTGTTTCGTATTCCCACCAGGCGCATTGAAAGAGACTTCACTTTTTGACGCATGAGTAGGTGTTCGAAATGTGATTTTATATTTGTATACACTGTCTGTTAGGGTGCGGCTAATTTGCTCACTAAATACTTGGAGAAGCCCGAAAAGGTTTCTATAGGGCAGGCGCATAGGTCCAAGCAGGGCAATCGATCCTGCAACCGTTTGATTGATCCGATAAGGGATGGCGATTACTGCACACTCAGAGTCTTTAGGGACAAAGGGGCATAGCTCGTTGCCAATCCAAGAAACGATTTCATTTTGCTTGCAGCAATCTCTTAAAAGAGCTCTCATTTGGTTTTGATCTTCTAAAAGAGAGAGGCTATTGGCGAGCGCTGCAGCATCGTTGAATTCTGGGTAGGCCAAAAGTTTAGAAAGACCTGTCCTAAAGACATCTTCTTCGGGGAAGTTGGCGTAGCCAACCACATGGCGAACCATGATCTCGTTGTAGATCCTTTGTGCCATTTTTGCTTCAGCTTCTTTTTTGAAAAGAGGCTTTTCTCCCTTGTTCATCCGCCATAAAAAATATTCCTCTGTAGAGCGTAAAAAGGGGATGTCAACTGGAGCATCTAGATAAATTGTTTCTGTTCGAATTAGACCAAAATCGGTGATTAAAACGGAGAGGAGCTTGCTCGAGTCGAGTTGAATGAGTCTTACATCTTGAATGAAATCCTGATCAAAGCGGGGTGCGGATACAAACACCGCGCACTTTGTCAGTTCGCTCAATAAATCTGCCGAGCGGTGCAAGAGACTTGCAATCTCTTTTGTCTCACTTTTAAACAAATCTTCAAAAAGCTCTTCTTGTGACTTTTCGATAAGGCCACCGCCTTGATGGACATCGGCGTAAAGACGAAATGCTTTTTCTGTTGGGATCCTGCCGCCAGAAGTGTGGGGCTGCTTCAAGTAGCCGGCCGCTTCCATTTTGCTGAAATAATTGCGGATTGTCGCAGAACTAAGCGACTCAAATCCATTTTCTTGCAGCGTGTGAGAGCCAATCGGCTTGCCTGTTTTCAAATACAATTCGATCAATCCCAATAATACGGCTTGCTCCCTGTCTGTTTTGGGGAGTTTTTTTGCTGGAAGGATCTTTTTCAAGGTGGCACTTTTCATAGTATTTTGCTAGTTCCTGCTAAGGATTATATCAAAGAATGTAGCGGGTTTCAAGATTTTTAGCAATCTTTCTCTCCGATTGCTTGATCCTCTACTTAATTGGTTGGCTGTAAGTGGTTTGAGATATTAATTGAGTTATAAGAAAGAGGGGGGTAGACTCTTTTGCAAAAACAAATAAGGAATTGATTATGTCAGGTTTTTCTTTAATTAATGGTGCATTTTCGGTTGTCCCATTTATTGGGCCGATTGTGGCCGATTGGAATCAACGGAGTCTTGATCAGAGTGGCCCCTCCCACACGGAACAGTACCTGAGAGAGACACTTCCAAAAATTGCAAGTTTGCTGAATCCGATCGTGGTTAAGAATGAACAAAGTTTGGCTCTGTTAGAAAGCATTGAAAAAAAAGATCCAAACTACGATGTAAGAGTGCTTAGTCACTTAAAAGACAAAATGTATTATTCTTTCTGCGGAAAAGTGAGTTCTGTTTTGTCTGTAGCGGCAACTGTTGCATTGATCGCTACCGGAATTTTGAAGCTATTGCCAGGTATTGTGCTTCTAGTTGTGTATGCCAAAACGGCTTCACGTCAAATTAACTATTCACGTCAATGTGAAAATGCTTACTTTAGACAACAACTCCAGATCACAAGTAATAGCCTAGGAAATGCTTATTAATCGAGGGGCTCTTTGGTAAAAAGGGCCTTTCTACTATTAGACTTGATGTATTTTGCAGTTCTTTGGCAAAGATGGTTGAAACTATCTGAGGAATGTTTCTTCTAGGGTGATTGAGAGAGCTTCTTGTAGTAGTCGAGGCCCTTTTCTATGTCGCCATCGAATAAGATCTCTCCATCTTTCATGACTAAAAGACGATTGCAAAAAGCTCTAAGGGCGGCGAGATCGTGCGAGGCTAAAAGAAGAATTTTGGCTTTTGAGACGAGTTGATGCATTCGCTCGCTTGCTTTTTTTGTAAATGCGGCATCGCCTGCACCAATGACTTCATCAATGAGGAGGATGTCTCCTGTGATCAAGGTTGATATCGCAAATGCAAGCCTTACGCGCATTCCGGCTGAATAGGTTTTAACGGGGTAGTCGATAAACTCTTTTAAATCGGCAAATTCAATGATTTCTTTTTCTAAAGCTCTCATTGTTTTGGGAGTTTGTCCAAAAAGCAGGCCACGATAGAGGATATTTTCCTTTCCTGTCGCTTCATATTCAAAGCCGAGGCTTAACTCTAAAAGAGGGCGTATTTTTCCATCGGTATGAAGGGTTCCTTTAGAAATAGGGTAGAGTCCGGCAATTGCTTTGAGTAAGGTCGATTTACCTGCACCATTTGGCCCTATGATCCCAACTCTTTCACCAGGTTGAATTTTCAGAGAAATTCCCTTAAGAGCATGATGGTCTTTTAGTTTCTTTCTTTGTCCTTGAAAGAGTTTGAAAAGATACGATTTGAGTGAATTATCCCGGCAGTTGGCGAGTGAATAACGTAGATGAACTTTGTCTAATAGAATCATAGATAAAAAATCACTTTTTTCTCGCGGGTTCTTAGCAAAAATAGCGAGATACAACTTAGGATACAAGTGGTAAGGGAGCAGGCCACAAAATTCTGCATTAAGGGAAATTCCCCTCTAAGCAGTGGGGCTCGCAAGAGCTCTAATGCATGATAAATTGGGTTGTAGTAAAGGATCCATTCGATTCCCGCGTTTTTGAAAAGAGTGGGTAAAAAGAAAACGGGGGATACATACCAGACTGCTTGTAAAAAAAGGATCACTAGCTGAGAAAAATCTCGAAAAAAAAGGGTGATGAATGCAGTGATTGTTGCAAGTGGCCAAGCAATAAGGAAAAGCAGCAATAGCGAAAAGGGGACACTCATCCATGAAATGTTTAGAATTTCGGGTTTCCAAACGATGATCCAGATGAGTAAACCTATTAGGGCGATGCAAAAGTTAACAAAACACGTGAGCGTTGAGCGAAGGGAATAGATAACAACAGGATGTGCAAATTGTTGAATGTAACTTTCGGCATTGATAAATGCGTTGCATCCTGTAGTTGCGCTCGAAACAATGAATTCCCAAAGAACTAACCCAGATAAGATATAAGGCGCGTAGCTAGAGATGGGTGAGTGAAATAACTTCCCCATAACAAATCCCAAGATGAGAGTGAGCGCAAGGGGGTGGATCACACTCCAAAGAATCCCAAAAAATGAACGCCGATACTTCGTTCTTAAGTCTGACAATACCAGATGCATGCAAAAATAACGGGCTTGGTAAACACGCGACACATAGCCTTGCATTAGAATATCCTATTGTTTTATGGTGTGTGCTAAACTCAATTCAAGAGCCACTTTTTAGATCTCATCCAACTACAACTTATAGAGCGATTTTGTCATCTAATCTGGAAAATTTCAATAGGTTATCCTGGTATCATAAATGATTTCAGTAATTTTGTACGGTCGCAATGACAATCATGGATATAATTTTCATAAGAGACTAGCGCTTAGTATAAATTGTATGGCTGAGGTCCTTACAGATCCCGATGATGAGATCGTGTTTACGGACTATCACTCACCTGATGATTTTTCAACGATTATAGAGGCTATTTCTGATACTTTGACTGTTAAAGCTAAAGGATTGATCAGGCTTTTAAGGGTTCGCCCCTCACTTCACAGACAGATAAAGAGTGGCGAAAGGGACATGATTGAACCTGTTGCAAGAAATATTGCTATTCGAAGAAGCAATCCTAAAAATAGGTGGGTGTTATCGACAAATCCAGACATGATTTTGGTTGTTAAAGGGGAAGATCATTCGCTGTCTCGGTTGGTTAGTAATCTTGCAGATGGCTTTTATACTTTGCCACGATTTTCCCTTCCTGAGTGCCTTTGGGAGTCTGCCTTTAAGCGTGATGAGCCAGCCGAAGTCATCCGTTTTTTGGATGGGCAAAATTTACACTTAAATACGGTTGTCCGACGTCCCGGTTTTTTGAAGTATGATAATCCAGGAGATTTTCAACTCATGTTGCGCGAGGATGTGTTAAAAATTGGAGGATTCGATGAGAGGATGGTCAACTCATGGCATGTCGATTCGAACCTATCGAAAAGGATGTCTTTGCTAAAAGAGGTGAGATCTTTAGAAGGTGATATTTTAGCCTATCATTGCAATCACGCTTTAACCCCATCTTTTCACACCAATTTTTCAAACAGTTGGGAGCGCTTCGTAAAAGGTGTTAAAACCCCATATCTCAATAACCCCAACTGGGGGCTTTCACAGGGCTTAGTTGAAGAAATCGATTTAAAAAATGGGCATCTTCGGGCAGTTTGCTCTTTAGCGAATGCGAACCAAAATCAAGTAAACGATGTGCAGATCTCATTAGAAACATTTAATACCCTTGCCTACTCACTTCCCCATGTTTTTGCAAATTTGGTTGATCATTTATGTTACCTTCCAAAAAACGCAACGCTTGGTTATTTGGGACATAATTTAACCCTTGTTCAAAAAATCTGTGCATATCTCGAGCAAAGAAAGATGTCAAATCGGTTGCTTTGTTTACTGCAACAGGCTGAAGATTTGCCTGGGCGCGCTCAGGTCTGCACTTTGGAGGATATTATTTCCCAGCCTTCTGTCCTTATTTTCGATTTTGGGTTTGATAGAGATTCTTTTGATGGAAATTCTTATGAACAGGGGAGAAAGCTGCAAAAACAAATGATCGATTTGTTCATAAAGGTTACAGGGAAAAATAAACGGGCTGCAAAATATATTGGGATTCATGTTTTACATACAGATGCCGATATCATTTTCTCAAAATGTCTCGATAAATTCGGTAACGGCTATTCATCCGGGATCAGTTATGGATATATGTCGAAACGGCGAAAAGGGAAGAGGCGCTCGGTACCTACTTTTTTTCAATATCTAGTGGTCCGCTTTGGTTTTCACTATTCTGATTCTATTCGTCGCTACCTTGCAAAAACAAGGATTGGGAAAAGACTTTTTAAGTCATTAGTATGAGGCTGCCTTTATAGCTTCAATTGCGCTCTCGGTAGGAAGGTATCTAACACGCTTTTCAGCTTGTGAATATACGTTTTTTTTGCTATAAGCTTTTTTTAATTTTACGAGGGATACTGTGAAAATTTCTGTTGTGGGATTAGGGAAACTTGGCTCTCCAATTCTTGCGGTGCTAGCAAGTAAAGGGAACGAAGTAATTGGCATAGATGTAAATAAGGAATTTGTAAGTCAGGTTAATCAAGGAAAAGCGCCTATTCATGAACCCTCTCTACAACAATTTATTTCTCTACACAGCTCTAAAATCCGGGCAACAAGTGACTATGAAGAGGCGATTTCTCAATCAGATGTAACTCTTGTGATCGTACCCACTCCCAGTGGACGTGATGGCACATTTAGCAATGAGTATTTGCTCCGATCAATGGAACAGATTGGCCACTCTTTAAAAAAGAAGCAGGGATATCATTTGGTGGTGATCAAAAGTACTGTTATGCCTGGATCAACTGGAGGAGAAATCAAAGACGCTTTAGAAAAGGCCTCAGAGAGGACGGTAGGCTCTGATCTAGGGCTTTGTTATAGCCCTGAGTTTATTGCCTTAGGGAGCGTTATTCAAAATCTATTAGCTCCCGATCTGATCTTGATTGGCGAGTCTGATAAAAAGGCTGGGGACATCCTTCAAGAGATTTATAGAAATACATGTGGAGAAACTGTGCAGGTTCAAAGAATGAACTTTGTCAATGCAGAAATTGCCAAAATTGCCATCAATACATATGTCACGACGAAGATATCTTATGCAAATATGCTGTCAGAGGTATGTGAGCGTATAAATGGGGCAGATGTTGATGTTGTGACAAGTGCCGTGGGTAAGGATAGTCGAATAGGATCTAAGTATCTAAGAGCAGGAAACGCATTTGGTGGGCCATGCTTCCCTCGAGATAATGTAGCTTTTGGAGCTCTTGCTACCCAAATTGGAGCTAGGGCGGATCTCGCATTTGCAACACAGGAGTTAAATCAATTCCAGGACACAAGGTTGATTCGGTTAATCGAAGAAAATTCCAAGGGAAAAAAAGTTGGTATTTTAGGCTTATCTTATAAGCCAGGAACTTATGTC
The DNA here is from genome assembly GCA_002773795.1 of Chlamydiae bacterium CG10_big_fil_rev_8_21_14_0_10_42_34. Taxonomy (GTDB): domain Bacteria; phylum Chlamydiota; class Chlamydiia; order Chlamydiales; family SM23-39; genus REEB52. The sequence goes on from PFAD01000015.1 coordinate 92,974, forward strand.
GTTGAAGAGAGTCAAGGAGTTCGCATTGCAAACTATTTATGCAAAAATGGATATCAGGTGTCCGTTTACGATCCGATGGCGCTTGAAGAGGCTGCCCTAGTTTTACAGAAAAGTGTTTGCTTGGCAAAATCTGTACAAGAGTGTTTTGAGGGCTCAGATACTTTAGTTTTAATGACTCCCTGGGATGAAATTTTACGCGAGATATCACCGAGTATCGGCATGGGTAAGACCGTGATTGATTGTTGGCGATCGTTATCTCGCAAAGCATGCGGTTCTGATTGTAATTTAATCAGTTTAGGACATGGATCTACATTGAATATGGCTTACAATTAAATAAATAACTTTGGGTAAGATGGATAAAGATGATTTGATATTAGTGGCAGGTGCAGGAGGGTTCATTGGAGGGCATCTCGTTAGTGATTTGATTCGGTTGGGACACACTCGTATTCGCGCAGTGGATAGTAAACCTTATGATCAATGGCACCAATGTTTTGATGAGGTTGAAAACATTCAAGCAGATCTTAAAAATTTGGATGCGTGTGATCGTGCATGTAAAGATGCATATCATGTCTACAATTTGGCTGCGGATATGGGAGGGATGGGCTTTATTGAGAACAATAAAGCTGCCTGTATGCTTTCCGTATTGATCAACTCACATCTTCTACTTGCAAGTCAAAAGCATGAAGTCAATCGCTATTTTTTCTCATCTTCAGCTTGTGTGTATGCTGCTGAAAAGCAAGTGAGTACTGACATTTGTCCTCTAAAAGAAGAAGATGCGTACCCAGCCATGCCTGAAGATGGTTATGGGTGGGAAAAATTGTTTAGCGAAAGGATGTGTCGTCACTTTAGAGAAGATTATGGTTTGGCCACCCGAATTGCGAGATTCCACAATGTGTACGGTCCACATGGAACCTATGACGGAGGAAGAGAAAAGGCGCCAGCTGCTCTTTGTAGGAAAATCATTGAGGCAAAGTTGTCGGGAAGACACGAGATCGATATTTGGGGAGATGGAGAGCAAACGCGAAGTTTTATGTATATTGATGACTGTCTTTTCGGGATCAAAGCAATTATGGATAGCGATATTATTGACCCGATTAACTTGGGCAGTAGTGAGCTTGTCAGTGTCAATCAACTTGTAACGATTATCGAAGAGATTGCCGGTATCAAGGTAAAGCGCAATTATCTACTAAGCGCACCCCTTGGAGTAAGAGGGAGAAATAGCGATAACACCTTGATTCAACAAAAACTGAATTGGGAACCAACAATAAGCCTTAAAAAAGGCTTGGAAAAAACATACGCTTGGATCTACGACCAAATGTTACAGCAAAATCTAGTTAGTCATTGAGATAAAATGGGAGAAGATTATCATTTAAGCGTAGTCACCACTGCAAGAAATGACAATCACGGAGAAAATTTCCTTTTTCGGATGCAACATTTCGTTTCTGGATTTATCCATCAGTGCAAAAGACACAAGCTTAAAGCTGAGCTGATTATTGTTGAATGGAATCCTCCACCTGATACGTTACCCCTTTCAAAAATATTGGACTTTCCTGAAGGCGATGGATGGTGTGATGTTCGCTTCATCGAAGTTCCAAACGAAGTTCACAAGCATTTAAAGCACTCTGACAATCTCCCCCTTTTTCAGATGTTAGGGAAGAATGTAGGTATTCGCAGGGCCCTGGGCAAATATGTTTTGGCCACAAATATAGATATACTGTTTTCAGACAAAATCATCTGCTACATAAGGGATAGCTTAAAAGAAAACACTCTATACCGAGCAGATCGGCTGGATGTTCCCTGTACGTTTCCTGCTGATTCATCGTTTGAGAGCCTTCTTCTCTTTTGTAAACAAAGCTCCTTTCGCGTGAATGCTATACATGGAACTATTACCAAAGAAAAAGCCAATTTTAACCAATTGGGCAAAAGTGATGAACGTTTCTCTAAAATCAGCAGAGATCTTTTGTTGAATTTACTAAAAATAATTGACAAGTCCTTTGCTGTGAGAATGTTAGATAAATTCATGTATCATGGATTCTTGAATCGAAAGATTGTTAAGTCCTTAAGAAATTTGGAGTATTTGGCGCTCTCGGGAACGCATACAAATGCATGTGGGGACTTTACTTTGATGTCTCGCGGTGCATGGATGAGTATCGAAGGGTATGCGGAGTGGGAAATGTACTCCTGGCACATAGACTCTTTGGGGCTGTATCAGGCCAAAAAAATGGGTGTCAAAGAAGTTAATTTACCAAGAGATATGGCGATATACCATATTGAGCATAGTGTAGGCTCTGGGTTTACGCACGAAGCTGTTGATGCTCTATTTTCAAGACTTCGTGCCTGCAATGTCCCCTATTTAACAAATGCGCGTTTAAAAAAGATCCTGGTTCGAATCTGTACTAATAAGCAGGAGCCCAGATTTAATGGAAAAGACTGGGGGATGGCGGGATGTAAGTTCAAAGAAACGCTTATCTGCAACAAGAAGGAGTTCAACGATTCTCATGTATTTGTATGAGCAAAAATCGAGTCATCCCATTGTTGAGCTTTTAGAAAAAAAAATGGGCGAAGGGCTGAATCTAAAGGACCATAAATTAATTCATGCCGCCGTTGATGTAACCCTCGGCGATAAGATGTTTCATATGGGAGATTCTAATCAATGGTATGGCCAGTGCATCGATGGTGAAAAAGTTACTTTTTCACGAAACCTTTCATCACTTATTAGAAGTATGGCTGGGAAACTAAGAAAGCCAGGAAATGAGCGGCATAAACAAGTTGTGGAAAGCATACGAGTAGAGACCCTTTTGAAAGACTATCATCGGATTCAGTCTTGGATTAATCCTAATATCGAATAAATAAAATTAAAGGAACAAAAAGAGTGAAATTAAAAACCCCTTTAAGCGCCCCCTTAGATCGAGTAAGAGAATATTGGAATAATAGGCCATGCAATATTTTTCACTCTAAAAAAGAGTTTTTGAGTAAAGAGTATTTTGATGAAGTTGAACAAAGAAAGTATTTTGTAGAACCACATTTGCCAGAATTTGCTGACTTTTCCTCGGTTAAAGGAAAAACTATTTTAGAGATAGGTTGTGGAATGGGTACGACAACGATTTCATTTGCAAAAGCAGGGGCAAAAAAAATAACGGCCGTGGATTTGTCTGAAAAATCGATTGAAATAGCCAAAAAAAGGGCGGAGATCTTTGGATTTGAAAATATCGAATTTTATCATGCAAATGCTGAGGAATTATCAAAAGTAGTACCTCTTGAAAAATACGATTTAATTTTTTCTTTTGGAGTCATACACCACACTGAACATCCTGAAAAAATTATCAAAGCGCTCAGGCCCTATCTTTCTGAAGCCGGCAAACTTAAAATCATGGTGTATTATCGGTACTCTTGGAAAGTGTTCTGGATTTTTCTTAAACATTCAGGCGGAAAGTTTTGGGAGCTATCTAAACATGTGGCCAAATTTTCTGAAGCCTGTATCGGGTGTCCGATTACTTATACATATAGTAGACGCCAGGCGCGTGATCTAATTCAGGCTAATGGCTTTAAAGTTGTAAGCTTGATGGTAGATCATATTTTCCCTTATCGAATTCAAGATTATACGAAGCATCTTTACAGAAAAGTGTGGTATTTTAGATGGATGCCTAAGTTTATGTTTAGATTCTTAGAAAAAACCTTAGGTTGGCATCTTTGTATTACGGCTGTGTGTGAATAAACCATTTCATTTAAGTGTTGTTGTCACAGCTAGAAATGATAACCATGGAGGTTCATTTCTTTACCGAATGCAACATTTTGTCGACGGATTTATCGAGCAATGTAAAAGACATAAGCTCAAGGCTGAACTTATTGTCGTAGATTGGAACCCTCCCGAAGAAAATCCCCCCCTCTATCAAGCTTTACATTTTCCTAAGGATAAGGGGCCCTGTTCCATTCGCTTTATACGTGTGCCAAATGATGTCCATGGGAAGCTTAAACATGCAGAAAAACTTCCCCTATTTCAAATGATTGGAAAAAACGTAGGGATCCAGCGCGCTCTCGGTGAGTTTGTTTTAAGCACAAATATCGATATTATTTTTTCTGATAAAGTTATTCGATATATCAAAAGGAACCTTAAACCGAACTACTTATATCGAGTCGATCGTTTAGATGTACCCTCGGAGCTTCCAAAAGGGGCTACTTTGCCTCAAATTTTAAGATTTTGCTCTAAGAGTTTCTTCAGGGTTAACGGAAAGTATGGAACGAAAATTATAAATAGAGAACCTAGAATTGCTTATTATTGTAAGGTTATAGACAGAAAATGTAAGATTGTTTTGGATTTTTTTCGAAATAATTTAAATGCTTTCAGTTTTTATGTCAGAAATAAATTTAGGTGTATTCGTCGTATAACGATCCAAAAAGTGATTCGGCGCGTTCGTCGTATAACGATCCAAAAAGTGATTCGGCGCGTTCGTCGTTTGACGATCCAAAAAGTGATTCGGCGCGTTCAGGAGACGATCCAAAAAGTGATTCGGCGCGTTCAGGAGACGATCCAAAAAGTGATTCGGCTCTTTCGTTACTTGAATAACAAAATAGTGCTTATGACTAGATGTAAGTTACACACGAATGGATGCGGCGATTTTACCCTTTTATCTTATAATGACTGGGTTAATCTTAAGGGATATCCCGAATGGGAGATGCATTCATGGCACCTGGATTCTGTCCTGTTATACCGAGCCAAACAAATGGGGATCAAGGAAATTGATTTACCAAAGAGTATGAGAATTTACCACATCGAACACGGAGTTGGTTCTGGCTATACACCTGAGGGGTTTCACTTATTGTTTAATAGATTGGATACAATCGGGCTCCCTTACTTAAAAAATAGTGAAATCGAAGAAATTGGATGTCTTGCATTGAGACCAAACCATGATATCTATACAAACACAGACCAATGGGGAATGTCGAATATAGAATTTGAAACGATCTGGATATAAGAGGTCTTCGCAAAAAATTTCTTATAAGGATTCACTCCAATTTTCAAAATTCTGAGTACCGCAAATTCAAAGTGCTAAAAGGGTTAAGTTTTCAGGTACCCAGCACTTTGTAAAAAACACAAGATCGTATTTAAAGAGTTTTCAATTGTACTTTCAGTGGTATCGATGATTATTTCTGGCTTAAGGGGGGGCTCATAGGGGTCATCGTAGCCGGTTAATCCTGTTATCTCACCTTTTTTAGCTTTGGCGTATAGGCCTTTAGTGTCTCTTTTTGCACATGTGGCAAGCGGGGTTGAAATATAGAGCTCAACATATCCTCCATACTCTGAGATAAGTTGACGGTTTTCTTCTCTCACCTTTAAATAGGGGGCAATCGCAGCACAAACTGCAATCCCTCCAGACTTAGTCACTTCTGACGCAACATAACCAATTCGTTGAATATTTAGATCTCGATCCTTTTTGGAAAATCCTAATTCGGTAGATAAGATTCGACGTAGAATATCTCCATCTAAAAGTGTGACGCTTCTTCTGTCTAACATTCTAAGTTTTGAGATCAAAGCATTTGCAAGTGTTGTTTTCCCAGCTCCCGATAGACCTGTAAAGAACAATGTAAATCCTTGTTGATGTCTAGATGGGTATGAGCGCTTCAACTCTTTAACTATATCTGGATAGGAAAACCACTTTGGGATGGGTTTGTTTTTGTGAAGCAACTGGCGCAACTGGGTTCCAGAGACTGTAAGGGGAGTTTCATTAGGTTTAAGCTCATTTATTGGGCAATATAGTTTTCTCTCTTTTACGTACGTCATTTCTTGAAATGGGATGATTTGAACTCCGATTTCTTGACTATACTGTTCGGCCAATGTTTGAGCAGCATAGGGTTCGTAAAAGGGTTGCTGATTGGAATCATTTCCTGGTCCTGCATGATCTCTTCCTACAATAAAGTGGGTGCAACCATAATTTTTACGAATGAGTGCGTGCCAAAGCGCCTCCCTTGGTCCCCCCATTCTCATCGCTAGTGGCAATAAAGAGAGGAAGGCCGTTTTTTCAGGGTAATACTGCAATGCTTTATGGTAGCATCGAACGCGAGTGAAATAGTCAACGTCATTTGGTTTTGTCATTCCAACAACAGGATGAATGAGGATGTGCCCATCAATTTGTTTAGCAGCTCTTAGAGTCAATTCTATGTGGGCTCGATGGAGGGGATTTCTCGTCTGAAATCCGATTATGTTTTTAAGACCTAATTTTGAAAAATCTTGCTTTAAAACATCTGGAGTTTTTCTGAGCTCTGTAAAATCATAATGTTTAGGGAGTTGAACAGGATCAATAGGACCTCCAAGATACCACTCTTTGGCCCTATTGAGTAAATAATTGACACCGGGATGTTGAGTATCAGTAGTTCCAAATACTTGTTTTGCCTCGAATATTTTATCGGGTTTCCATTTATCAGTTACTGTCATACGAGCAAGAATTGTGTTGTCTGCATCGCACAGTTCCAGCTCATCAGCAATCTGCACTTTTTCTGCAAATTCGGCAGAAACATCCAGAGTGATCGGGATGGGCCATACTTGCCCATTTGCAAGGCGTAGATTTTTCAAAATGCTTTCATAATCGAGTTTGGTTTGAAACCCGCTAAGTGGTTTGAATCCTCCAACTAAAAGTAGCTCTAGATCACAGCGTTGGCGTAGATCAACTATCCATCTATGCTTCACAAAACACTCCATTTTTCAATTCAAGATTTTTAAATTTGCCACCAAGGCTTCTAATGCCAATAGATCCTTTTAGTTCTTCTTGGTCAAATGGAAGGCAGATGAGGGAAGATTGATTGCAAAAGACGTAGATTAAGTTATCTTTTCTTTCTAAAGTCAACTTCCCTTCACTTGGAAGGTATTTTTTCAAAGTTTTAGACATTTTCCAGCAGTTTTTCGAATTTTTCCATAAGCTTAAGTGGGTGAATCTTTTGAAATGTTCTATTAATACAGCAAGCATTTCATCGTCATGATTGCCGCGATAGCCGAAAACTAAGCTTATGTGCTGTTGGGGTAAAGTTTTAGACTTAAGGAAGGAGTAGTCGGCAGATAGCTGCCATCCTTCTGAAGGTTCTTCTTTTAGGACTGCAAGAGCAAGGTTTGTATCAACAGGGGAAATCCATCCATCCTCATCTACGATAAATTGATTGAAAATTGGATCTAGCTTTTGAAGCTCTGGTATGCTTTTTAATGTGAGTTTGTTCTTTTCTAAACAGATGGTTTTATATTGAGGGTTGCCCTTATCCTTTACTCTGGTCGCCATTTTTTCAAGAGCATCAATGTTTTTAAAGGGTTGGTTGTTGTGAGCTTCATCAGCGATATCTAAAATTCGTACATCGTGAACGCCACCAAATGGGCCTAGGGGGATGAAATCGAGGGTTTTATGTGTTTTTCTATCAATTACCCAAAGATCGCTTTGAATGTTTACCCTAAGAGAGCGTGGAGCATTTCCTGTGCTACCAATCACAATCACATCTTTAGTTGCAGAAAGTCCCCTGGTATAAGTATTTGATCCCGTGCACCAAAGCGCTTTATTTGAATGCACTTCGATTAGTTCACTGCAATGGGAATTGCATGCAAACATATTTCCAGACCCGTCTACCCAGACATTGTGTAGCTTGTTTTTGTTTTTGATTCTATATTTATTGTTAATTGTGCACTCAGGAAATAAATACTCTAATATATAAGATTCTTTATTAAACGCATGTGCTAGAACGTAGAGGTAATTGTTTTTGATGAATACTGAGTTGAAGTGTTCACCTGAATAATCGTGATCTCCTAACCTATCCCAATGCTGATCATTTATGCGAATATCTTTCCAAAATGTTGTTTTGGGATCATAAATTGTAATGCAGTTTCTCCCGGTATTTGTAGCTACGATCCAGCCATTGGGCGCGCAAATGATTTGATGAGGAGCAGATAAAATATTGGGAGAACGATGACTACCAAGAGATAAATACCCTTTCTCTGATGTGGCATAGTCTAGCAATGTGTGCACAGTATCATGAGCTACTCCAGAGTGGCCTAGGACTAAAAAATCGTGATCTTTCCACCATGAAATGCCGTAATATTCTCCGCGCAATGACTCAATGATTTGAATCTCATAAGTTTGTAAATTGACAAGTAGAAGGTGTGAGGCAGTAGAAACAAGTGCTTTCATATTGTTTTGATCTAGTTCTTTCTTTAATGAACGTGTGAGGCTTTTTCGCGAGCAGCAGTTTCATCAAAGTAATTAAGGTATTCACCCGCCACTTTTTCCCAGGATCGCTCCATAAACTTTTCATATAGAGGTTTTTGGAGTTGATATAACTCTTCGCGGTTATGAATAGCCCACTCTATTTTGTCTGCTATGTCTTCTATATTATATGGGTCAAATAGCATGAGTTCTTGCAGTTTTTTATCCTCGATTTCTTCTAGAACGACCGGAATGCGACTCATGACAGAAGGAGTTCCCATCGAGTAAGCCTCGGAGAAGGTGAAGGGAAAACCTCCCTCAAATAAACTTGGATTTACAGCGCAAATTGCACATTGATTTAAAGCGGCAAGTACTTCATCGGGAATGTCATAAAATGAGATCACATCATACTGTAGACGGTTTTTCAGAACATAATCAGAAAGCTCTTTGTTTCGCTCCAAATTCCCTGTCAAAATCAGCTTAACATTTATAAATCTGCGCCTTAATAAAAGTGCATAAGATTTTATTAGATTTAATATATTTTTGTGAGGCCTAACTTGAGATGAGTAGAATAGGAACTTCATGCTAGGCAGGTGGTAGTTAGAAAGGTAAGTATCGTGGTTTAGCTTTTCTTTTTGAAATTGTTGCAGAATCTCAATGGGGTTGTTTTTTAAATGCTGTGAGAGTGATGTATTTCCATGTTTGATTACATTGATTTTGTCTTTATTAATCTTGTAAGGATCAATGAGATGGGATGTTTTAACGTAGTCGCTATAGCAAAGCAGGCTTGCTTTGCTAGCGAGGTTTTTTTTGATTGTGTGATGCGAATAGCTATTTTCGTATGTTTCCTCAATAAAAAGTGTTGGGTTTTCTAGAAAAACAATATCTGGGACTGCAAGAACAACAGGTTTTTTTATCGAATGGACATCTAATAAAAAAGCGGCAGGGACATAGCAGATATCGATGTTTTTGCGTCGATTGATTTTTTTTATTAGCTTTTCAAATTCACTTGTCTTGATGTGGTTGTAAATGGTTTTTATGTGTAGTTTGATCGATTTCGTTATCTGTAATTTGTTTTTTACGTTTTTTAGTTTTTTAAGAATTTTATCTTTTTTTGTTTTCTTTTCTGAAGGATACACCTGTTGTGTGCCAGAGTTGTTTAATTTGAGTTTCTTTGTTGCTACTAGTTTTATTTGTTTATATATTAGTATTGTTGCTTTTATTGTACATATTATTGCAGAGATTGGTGTAGATATAATTAAAAAGATAAAGTTTTTTGCTGCGAATTTGGGGAGATGGCTCGAGATTTTGGTTAGGGCCTGTTGGAATCGCCCTTTCTTGTTTATATTTTTTCTCTTTAGTCTGTTGTAAAATTTATAAATGATTGAAAAGAGAGTTATGGTAAGTGGTTGCACTCTAGAGGATAGAATAATTTCAATATCAGTTAGTGAGATTTTTGCCTCTAAAAGAACCTCTTTAAGTTGCCGATGACTCCAACAAGCGGTCGCTATGACTATACGGTTACGAAATTTTTCTGTTTTGACTAAAGATAGAAGAAGTCTTAAGATTCCTTGATTAGACAGTAAATTTGTAGGGCTATAAGCCAAAACAATGCAAATTTTTTGTTTCATAAATATTGCTTCATCCATTCCCAAAGTTGTGGTCCAAGGCGTTCTGCGGAATGCATGTCCAGGGAATCTTTAGATGGTAGTTGGGTTTTTCTATCGGCGCACGTCTCTTCCATTATTTTAAGTTTTTTTGCCATGTCATCTATAGAGTAAGGGTCAAAGAAACAAAGGTTTAAATGGAAGTGCTGATTCATGTACTGCATAGCTGGATAATTGCTGCTAGTGCTTGGGGTGTTCAAGTAGGCGGCTTCAATTACAGAGTATGTTCCATTATCAAACAGAACTGGATGCAATAAGAATTGAGATTGCGCTAGATAGTTTGAGTACAGTTGATCGGAAACTTCGCCTGGAGTATGGCATCTTTGTTTCAGGATAGCACTTTTATTAAAGATATTTGAAAGATGTGTCCAAAATGGATAAGAGCTTGCTTTTATTGGATCTGTGTAAATCTCTGTATATGTCCCTAAAATTATACAGTCTAGTTGTCCATTCAGCTGCCCATAATATTTTTCTAAGGCCCTAAAGGTTCGCAACTGATTTTTATGGTAGCTTACGTTTGTTACCCAAACAAAATAGTTTTTACCGTGGAAAACTTGGACTGAATTGGGGGGCTTTGGAGGGGCAAATTCTATGGGTAAAAGATGTACTTTAGAAGAAGCAACCCCTGCATATTGAATGACGTCGTTTTGGGTTTGGGGTGTTGTTGTGATCACAAATTGCGCATTTCTAACCGTTTGGAAGTAATTTAGCTCAGTTGCATTTGCAACGTCGCAAAATATTTCTGGGACATACCTTTGTATGTAATCGTATACAACGACCCCGTAGGGGCAGATTGGGGCAAGGGGAGCTTGTGCTGTTCGGTCTGAAATGAGTAGCCATAAATCACAGTCAAGAAATGAAGTGCGTCCACTCATTGGAATTTGGTAATTATCCCATTCGCACTCGACTGTGCTGTTGTTAAACTCATGAATAAAATTTAGTTCGGTTTTTGTGATTTTTTTCCAGGTTGTTTCGCAGATTGTGATGCCAAGATCTTTTAGCTCTGAAAAGTCTTCTTGCGTATTGTATGCACCATCAATAAATGAAAAGACAATCTCGAGGGGTTCTTTGTATAGTTTGCTTCCTAAACAAAGCATTTTAGCCATATTTTTTGCGCCTGACAGAGTCCCCCCCCTATATTCGTGGGGTAGAAAGATGGCGATTTTTTTCTTTGTCTTTCTAACTAAATTTTCACTTTTCATTTGTAAACAAGCTTGTGTCATTAAAAATTCTTTGCTGTGAAAAGTTGTTGATCGTATTTGATACCGTCTTCAATGTTTATTTTGAACTCTAACGTCTTGTTTCTCATGAAAAAAAATTCCCGAATTGATCTGCAGATTTCTTTTACATCGGATCTTGAAAGTTCTGGATAACTGGGGAGATTTATTCCGCTGGAGGAAAGCGACTTCGCAACAGGAAAACTTTCGTCGCATGCGTACATGGGCATCGTATGAATGGGGATGAAAAGAGGTCGAGTTTCAATGCCATGCTGATCCAAGTATGTCATTAAACTATCTCTTAGCCGTGCTTCGTAAAGGATGATAGAACACATCCAATAAGAGTGAAAGCTCGAGCCTATTTCTTTGTGGGTTTGTAAGGGGAGCGCTTCCAATTCTTCTTTATACCATTGAGCAATTTCTCTTTTTTTGTGAATGATCTCATCAGCTCGAGATAGTTGTGCAAGCCCGATTGCAGCACAAATATTGGTCATTCGGTAGTTGTAACCTAAAAGGTCATGCCAGTACTGTTTATGAAACGAGACGCCTTGGGTTTTTAGGCGATACACCTTCGACAATAGCTCTTTATTTTTGCTAACTACCATCCCACCCTCACCTGTGGTAATCGTTTTGTTCCCATAAAAGCTATAAGTGCCAATATCGCCAAAGCTTCCCACGTGCTTTCCTTCATATTGAGTACCAAATGCTTCAGCACAGTCTTCTATCAGGAAGAGGTTATATTTTTTGCAGATCTGAGCGATGGGGGTCATGTCGCATGGATGGCCATAAAGGTGAACGACCATAATTGCTTTAGTGCGTGGTGAGATTTTTTCTATTATCGCTTCAGGATCAATTTGCCAAGAGGAAGCGAGAGAGTCTACGAAAATAGGTTTTGCTCCGGTGTGTGCGATCATATTTACTGAGGCAACATATGTTAATGTGGGAACAATAACTTCATCTCCAGGTTTGATTCCTATTGCAAGTAGGGCAAGGTGTAGGGCAACAGTTCCGTTACAAACTGTTGTGGCGTAAGGAACTTGAGTATAATTTGCAAAGGCTTGTTCGAATTGTTCAATAAAATCACCTTTTGAGGAGATCCAATTTGAATCGAGACATTCGTTCACATATTTTTTTTCTAAATCACTGATTGTAGGTCGGTATACGGGAAAACGTAAGGGGGAATGAGTGAAGTTCATTTTTTCTAAAGGTTGTTGAGTTGTTTGGGTTTAATTAAAGTTGCGGGACAGCCCCTATAAACGCCAGGCTCTGTGATATTTTTGACCACTACAGCTCCGGCTCCAATAATTACATTTGAACAGATAGAGACATAATCTTTGATGACAGCATTTACGCCGATAATGACGATATCTCCTACCTTACAGCGCCCAGATACAACTGCACGAGAACCAACATGGGAATGGTTTCCAATCACAGATTCATGCTCGACGTTACTTCCACTGCTCAATATTGTATTATTCCCTATTTTAGCTTGAGGTCCAACATGAGCGAAGTTACCTATAAATACGCCCTTTCCCAGTTCGGATCCTAGTGCGATATGGGCTTTTGGCGAGCAAATGGAGATGAGTCGATCTGAGCCAATTTGCTCGTACTTGTCCTTTCTTTTTTGATTGTCACCAATAGCAAAAAAAATGGGAGTTTCAGATTTTTGAACTTTTCTGAACACAGGAAATCCAAAAAGGGTTTCTCCATCTTTTGCACTTTCGTCTATATAAGTAATTGTGATGTCTTCATAGCAAGAGATGAGAACATCTGTGATGGCTCTACTATGTCCTCCACACCCGTAAATTAAGACTTGTTTGTAGCTCACACTGGCCTTGTCTTTTAAGATGTTTGTATTTTTTGCATAGGTATAGCTGGTCGGCCTATATATACCCCTGGTTGTTCAATGTCTCGAGTAATTAAAGCTCCTGCCCCGATAATTACATTTGAACAAATTGAAATAGAATCTTCCACAGTTGCCCCAGCGCCAATAAATACTTGATCACCCAGTGCAGATCTGCTTGATACAACGGCGCCGGGGCCAATATGAGAATGATTCCCAATCACACATCCTTGCTCAACATTGCTTCCACTGCTCAATATTGTATTATTTCCTATTTTAGTTTGAGTGCCGATATGAGTGAAGTTTCCGATAAATACGCCTTTGCCTATTTTCGCATCTTTCTCTAGGTGGGTTTTAGAAGATTGAATGGAAATTAGATGATCTGAACCCATTTGTTCATACATTTCTTTTCTTTGTATGTTGTCTCCTATAGCAAAAAAAAAGGGGAGATCGGCAAATTCCAAACTTTTCAAGACCGGAAACCCAAAAAGAGTTTCTCCCTCTTTTGCTTCCTTATCAACATAGGTAATCAGGAGCTTATTTTGAGTGGAGAGTAAAACGTCCGTTACGCTCCTACTATGTCCTCCACAACCAAAAATAACAATCCGATTATTTTTCATGAAAATTTAACAAGAGTGTTCTAAAAGTCTATTTTTTGCATCTGCCTGGACCATGATACGAACTAACTCTTCAATTGGAGTTTTAGGTGCCCATCCCAATAAATCTTTGGCCTTTAACGAATTGCCAAGCAACGTATCCACTTCGCTTGGCCTATAAAATTGAGGGGATGTGTTGACTAGCAGCTTCCCTGTTTTTTTGTCCTTACCCGTTTCCTGTAACCCAGATCCTTCCCATTCAATTTCAATTCCAACTTCATAGAACGCAAGTTCTACAAACTGGCGCACTGAAATCGCTCTCCCTGTTGCTAAGACAAAGTCATCTGGATTTTCTTGTTGAAGCATGAGATGAATCCCTTCAACAAAGTCTTTTGCATAACCCCAGTCCCTTTTTGCCTCTAAATTGCCAAGCGTTAATATTTGACGAGTTCCCGCAGCTATTTCATTGACTGCAATAGAGATTTTTCTGGAGACAAAGAGGCTGCCTCTTCTTGGACTTTCATGATTAAATAGTATTCCATTACATGCATATAGCCCATAAGCTTCTCTATAGTTTATCACGGTCCAATATGCATATAACTTAGCAATGCCGTATGGTGATCTGGGGTAAAATGGGGTTTTTTCAGATTGAGGAGATTCTTGGGCTTTTCCAAAAAGCTCAGAGGAAGAGGCTTGGTAAAATCGGGCTTTAGGGACAATATCTCGAGTGGCTTCGAGAATACGTAATACAGCAATTCCTGTTACATCTGCAGTGTATTCTGGCATTTCAAATGATGAGCCTACATGGCTCATTGCTGCAAGATTGTAAATTTCATCTGGTTGAGAGCGCTCCATAATTTTTCTGATACTTTGAGAGTCAGCTAGGTCTGCTTCATATAGCTTTAGTTTTTCATGGGAGAGCAAGTGTTCAATTCTGGATGTATTCGGCAACGATGTTCTGCGAATTATTCCATCTACTTGATAGCCTTTTTCTAATAACAACTCGGTAAGATAGGAGCCATCCTGGCCTGTGACACCGGTGATGAGTGCTTTTTTGTTCATATTGGGGGCATCTAATGTTTACAAAGTGAGTGGATTTTGGCAAATAGTAGCACACAAATGATAGATTATCAAAAGAATATTAACATATGGAGTCAGATATTTTTCGGTTTGTGATATAGTCCCACCTTCTGAAGCGAAAATCAGCCAAAATAATCCACAAAACTGCAGAAAAAGTTTATTGGGAGTAACGTTAAGTATTTTTCTAGCTCTTCATGCGAGAGAAACTATGTTTGTGAAAAGTGTTTTCCTCAAGCGCTCGATTATAGAGGATGAGCTGGTTCAATTTCATCGCATCTTATCCAGTTAAAGCAATCAAAGAAATTCCAGAGCTTAAGCTTTTCGAGGGCCACTTCTTTATGATTTGCTTCAAAAAGAGATGAAATGCTTTTTGAAATAAAAGATGGGAATATGTCGTTGTAATTTTTCATTAAAGCTGCACTTTTAATTTCTCTAGAAGAAAGAAGTTTCCCCTCTTGGTTTTTAAAGTATAATTGGAAATATGGATCGATATAGACCCAATTTTCGTTATAGAGAAGTTCTATAAAGACGTGCGAATTAACATGAAAGTCAGACATTGCTGTTAAATGGTAGGCTTCAAAACCATTTGCATACCGAATTTTAATATCTGGCATTAAGACTGATGCTATTTTGAAAAAAAGATCGGCAAATCCCCCGCAAACTAAAGGGAAAGCTTTTTTTTCGAGTCCTTCTAATGTTTCTACTAGCTTTAACTCGCTTACAGATTTGGGGGGGAAGCCGATAAGCGGATTTGACGACCATATATATTGAATGATAAGTGAGCTTCGATCTATGACGTGATGGTTGTTCGATCGAATAATTGGGAGAGCCTCAGAATTCCATGCATTAATTTTTCTGCATAATTCGTTCATTTCTGGTTGAGTGATTTTAGTGCGCTCCCTGCCTAAATAGATATCAGGTCGAGTATATAAGGGAAAGGATGAGCTTTGAATGCCTACGTACGAATCGTTATTATTTAAGCATTTTTCTGGTGTATAACGGAGCGTGATTTCGCCTATTTTTTTGGCATTTTCAGGAGTGAATATGCTGAAAGTTGTGAGTGAAGTCACGCTTTTTATGTATTGGGTCAAAAGCCCATCAAATAAATTTATAGAAGAAAAAAGCGGGAATAACTTCTCATTGTATGCTGGTAAAATGTTAAAGGGTAAGAAGAGTTGACCTAGATGGTTAGCAAAATAGAGCTCATCCTCTTTGGTTTTTAACGCAATATAAGGCCGGTTTTCTTGGAACTCTATGCAAACTTGCTTTTGATTCGTCCTTGAGATCTTGTTAATACGATGGGAATTATTTTCTAGTGTTGCCATGTTTTCTGATTTCACTTTTTCCACTATGAGCACTATTATTTTTACCTCAACGTACTTAGAGGTGAGTTTTCTTTAGTTTTCACTTTGGTTTGGTTTGATTTCAAGGTCGCGATGAGTCCCGAGGTATCTCAATAAGAGTAGATAAAAGGGCGCAGTTTTAGATTCGATGTATCTCTTTTTTATTATTTTTGTTGGTATGCCATTATCACCTAAAGCTTTAAGCCCGTCTTCTATTTCATTTTCCGTAATCCCTAGAAGAGCAATATATGAAAAAGAGTTCACATCTGTTGTAAATTTCGAGTCAATTACCGGCATCCCGGCTCCATCATCATATGGCGAAAATAGTCTGCTCTGGTTTCCTAGAAAGGCATTTTGGATTGAATATAGATAGCGGTTTCCGGAATCTTTCGAGAACCAAAAACCAATCTTTTCTGTTTTCTTGGGGACTAGTTCAAAGAGAGTCTTTTGTAGCTCGACAGTTGCATGGTATACATCCCATTCTAAATGAGCGCGTTGAGGATCGAGTAGATAGCTGTAATAAGACCACATTTTATTATTATAGAACATCAAAGGGGATAGGCTGATCATTGTAATGATCAAGGCCGCCTTCGCTGTGTTTAGGTTAAGCTGTAAAGCTAGGGAAACAAGAGCAATCAGTACTGCTGCTAAAATTAAGGATGCGATTGGAGATATGGCTTGAGTTTCCCGTAAAAATGGGGCAGTGAACCAAACAGTTGCATAAAGGATAAATCCAAAAAGTATGAATTTGTTTTGGTTTGTATGATCTATTGAATCCCCGATTAAATATATAAAAATAAAGAACGAAGGAATGATTAAATAAGAGAAATAGTAAAAGCAGCCCAAGAAATTTCGATCGAATATTAAATAGCAGAATATGTAAAACGTAAAAGAAATAAGTAGTGCGGTAGCTGAAAAGAATTTTAAATTTGAACTTTTGCGGGATTTAAAGACATAAATACAGAAGATAGTCAGGAAAAAAAAGGGGACAAATACTTCGAGTTCACCCGATTCGACGATTTGTGCAAAGTTGTCCATTCTTCCTAGCTTTGTTGTTGTGATGACACCAATCATTTTTATCGCTGGTGTATCAATTAATGGGCTAAGATGAGGAAACTCGATGAATCGGATGGCCATTAGAAAAAGTTCAGTGAAAATAACTCCCGATATGAATGAAATGACGTGTTTTGCTTCAAATCTCTCATGCGACCATTTGATCTGTACGATCACCCAAGCTAAAATACAAGACCCCAATATTGCTGCTGGAAATGGTTGACAATTAGCAGTAAACAACCAAAAGGCTCCAGAAATATAATAGGCAAGTTTTGTGTTCTGGATAGGGGGATTGATGAAAAATAGTAGTGAAAGTAGTGCATATACGATTGCAAACCCACTTGGGTGGTTCCAGAAAAGAGGGCGTAAAAACCAGGGGTGGAAGATAAATAGGCATGTGATAAACGAAGCTATTATTGTAGATTTGTAAAACCTTTCACTTAACTTCCAAATGGAAAATGCTGCAGCGAAAAGGAGGATATTTCTTAATACTATATACCCTAGCTTACTTCCAAAAATCAGGGTTGTAAGTCGAGCCGGATAGAGAAAGGCGATTCGCGCTGAATGGTAATTTGCTCCATATCGCTCCAGCACTTCGGAGTAATGATGGATGTATCCAGTATAGTGAGAAGGATCCATCCAACCCGCTTGTACGAGCATGTTGGGTATTGTGTAATTTATGATTAAGATAAAGACACATATTGATAGAAGCATCTTCCATTTTGATAAGATCTTTGTATTTACAATTGAAGGGATCTGAATTGTTGAGTGTTTTGTTGTCATGAAAGCTCTTTAGTATGAAGGCTTTGGTGTTTAAAGATTTGAGATTTGACCAAACTTCCCGATTCTGTATTCATATTGATCTTCTCGTCTACGATATAGTGAGGCCTACTCTTCACTTCATCAAAAATATTGCCTATATATTGCCCAATGATTCCCATAAAAAAAAGCTGAATTCCACTAAATCCTGAAAGCAGTATGACAATTGTAGTCCATCCCGATGGGATCGAGTGATTTAAAAAGTACTGAATACAGGTAATCCATCCGAAAATAAAGGCGAGGGTTGCAAGACTTGCCCCAATAAAAATAGAAGCTTGAAGCGGTTTTTTGCTAAATGAAAAAACTGCCTGTACACCAAGTTTGACTCTTTGGCTAAATGGGTATTTGCTTTGTCCTGCAGTTCTTACATTAGCTTTAAAGGGAATTCCAATTTGGTTGAATCCCATCCAGCTAATAATTCCTCTTAAAAAGATATTTCGTTCTCGAATTTGACTTTTTAATATATTCAATACTCTTAGAGAAATTAAACGAAAATCGGCGGCATTTTCATTGATTGGGGTGTCGGAAATGCGATTCATCAAGTGGTAAAACATTTTCGACGTCAACTTTTGGATGAGGCCAAGGTTTTCAGTTTCAGTCCTGATTGTATAGACAACATCGTAGCCACTTTCATAGGCTTGAAGCATTTGAGGAATGAGTTCTGGGGGATGTTGCAAGTCACAATCCATCATAATTACAACGGATGAGTTTGTATAATCAATCCCAGCTAATAGAGACATCTGATGACCAAATCGTGAAGAGAGGATAAGGACCTTTACCGATAAATCTTGTTTTGAAATCTCCCTTAATATGTCAGCTGTCCGGTCTGTAGATCGGTCAACTACAAATAAAATTTCGGAGTCATAAGAAAGGGGCTTTAATACAGCTTTCAATTTGTGATAAAATGTTTCGATAACCTCTTCTTCGTTGAAAACAGGTAAGATAACGGTAAGTGTTTTCATAATTTTTTAAGTTTCTCTATGTCCGCTTGAATTTTTCGGGTTTTGGCAAAATCCGCTCCTTGTTCTCGAACGATTTCTTTGTCTAACCCATTTTCAATCAATATACTGTGTAAAAGATCAGAGATTTTTATCAATTTTCCACTGCCGACGTTATAGATTTCAGAGGAGATCCCTTGATTCATAATTTGATGGTAATAGGCTACGGCTTGAGAAATTTCAATATAGTCTCTTTCATCGTCTAAGTTCTTAAGGGTGATTTCAGAAAGCTCACCTCTTTTTACCTTTTCAATTTGATGGTAGAGATTCCCAATAAAGAGCTTGGTAGAAGCCCCTTTGCCCATTAGATTGAAGGTTCGTGCCATAACTAGGTCTAAACCGTAGCTTCTATGGTAATACTCCATTAGATGTGTTTGAATGACTTTTGTCAGACCATAAATAGTTATTGGGTTTAGGGGAGAGGTTTCACTTGTAGGATTATTGCTTGCAAAGCCATATTCGGCTGCACTTCCAATCAATAAGACCCTACAAGGAAGCTTTAGGACTGTTAGAGCATCGCAAATATTTTTTGTGCTAACGACGTTATTTTGGTAGTCAATTTCATATTGGTTTGTGAATGAACCTGCCAAATGATAGATTTGATCTGGGTTTGTTTTTCTAATTAGCTCTTCTACAGCTAGATATACGGTTAAGTCACAATCAGATCGACTTGTGCAAATTACTTGTTGGGATGGATCATCTAAAAGATATTTGTGCAGATGAGTGGCTGAAAATCCATTTCCCCCCGTGATTAAAACTTTCATAGTTTTAGTGTTTCCTTGATTTCCTGGTAGTGCGCATCTGCATATTCATAATCATCAGGCCGGCCAATATCTAACCAGAACCCTGAAAAGGGGTGAATGTTTACAGGTTCATTGTTTTTGATGGAATCGATCATTAAGTTATCAAAACCGTATTGCTTTCCCTTCGGCAGCTTCTCGATGACAGATTTATGAAGTCCATAAATTCCCATGCTAACATCAAAATGATCTTCCGGCTTTTCTTGAAATCCCGTCAGATATTTGGATTGGTTGTACTGGATGACTCCAAAGTCTATTTTACTTTTCCTCTTACAGGTTGAAACTGAAATAAGAGACTGTTTTTCAAGATGTTTTATAAAAAAATCATGGTAGTTGAGATTGCACAGAACGTCGCTATTCATGACTAGAAAATTTTCAGGGAGATCGGGAATTAAGGTTAAGGGTCCAATCGTTCCTAGAGGCTCTGTCTCCAGGGAGTAATCAATTTTGACATTCCACTTAGATCCATCACCGATAAAAGATCTTATTAGATTGGCAAAGTGATTGATTGCTAAAGTGATATGAGTAAAGCCGTTTTGTCGGAGCTGCTTGATGACAATTTCTAAGATAGCAACTTCACCTCCTAGAGGAACTAGTGGTTTGGGGATGAGCGTTGTGAACGGTTTAAGGCGAGAGCCTTTGCCCCCCGCTAGAATAATTGCTCTCATGCTTCAAATGTTATAAATACAACTTTTATATTTAGCGATATTTTTCGATTCTTGAAACCATAGGATCGTCTCTTCAAGCCCCGTTCTTAGGTCAAAGTTGGATTTCCACGAAGTAAGACGGGAGATTTTTTTATTGCACCCTTGTAGATTTCCCACCTCTGACTTCATTGGCCTTAGTCTTTGTTGATCAAGCTTAAGTATTGCAGAGCTATTGATTAATTCAATTAAAAGAAGGGCTAAGTCTTTGATGGAGATAGATTTGCCTGTGGCGATATTGATCTCTTCTCCTACCGTGTGATCAGATTCTGCAATTGCGATAAAGCCCTCAACGACATCGAGCACATAGTTGAAGTCTCTTTTTGCATCTAGGTTGCCAAGTTGGATCTCATTTGCCCCTGTTAGTAACTGCGAAATGATTGTGGGGATGACCGCTCTTGCGGACTGACGTGGACCATAAGTGTTAAAGGGGCGGATAATTGAGACAGGTAGATTGAAAGAGCGGTAATAGGATTCTGCCAAACGGTCTGCCGCAATTTTTGTTGCGCTATACGGTGATTGACCTTGGTAAGGGTGATTTTCATCTATAGGAACATAGCGGGCAGTCCCATAAACTTCTGAACTCGAAGTGACTAAAAGTTTCTCTGTTTTTAGTTTTTTAGCAGCTTGTAATACGTTGAGAGTTCCCTTAATATTTGTATCTACGTATGAATCTGGGGATTGATAGGAGTGAGGGATCGCAATTAATGCAGCTAAATGAAAAACTACACCGCAATCTTTCATGGCAGATTCAACAGCATGCGGGTCTCGAATATCTCCTGAGATAATCTCAATTTTTTCTAATTTTTGGGACGGAAGATGATCCAGCCAGCCCCAGGTATTAAACGAGTTGTAATAGGTGAAGGCGCGTACGTCAAACCCTCTGTCTATTAATTGTTCTGTTAGGTGGCTTCCTATGAAACCATCAGCCCCAGTAATAAGGATCTTTTTTTTATTTAAGTTCATTTGAAAAGCAATATTACGCCGAGTAAGATCAGAAGTGAACCAAATATTTTTGACAAAGTGAGCGGCTCATTGAGTATGAGTAAAGATGAGCTCAATACAATCAGT
>PFAD01000015.1:114352-164582 GCA_002773795.1 Chlamydiae bacterium CG10_big_fil_rev_8_21_14_0_10_42_34
TGTTGCAAATGAAATGAGTCCCAAAGCCACCCAACTTTGCCAAGCTGAAAGCAAATTAAGAAAAAACATCCCAAACGATTGTGTATTTGTAAAGCACCAGCTCCCTAATTTTTGAACTTGAGCTTTGAGCATTAGGGCGCCTAATGAATTAAAAATGACAAAGACCCCCACCATAGACCACCCAAAGAGATGTGTGGATGAGGAGCTTACAAACTGTGTGAGAATCTTAATGTACTGAGCCATAAAGATAACCTAACGCGATGCTGTCTTTCTGTAATTTTTTAACTCGTATACCGCGCTTTTAGATATTTTCATCGTTTTGAAAAATTCAAGACAGATACTACTTAAACAAATCGGATTGTGCAATGATTTTTCAAATTGAAGGTGGGTTAATCGAGGGGTTCTTTGGCAATTGTCGGGAGGATGTCGGCAATTGTGGGGCTCCACTCAAGACCGCGCTTATACACTGTATGCGAGGCGATAAAGCACGCAATGACCGCTTTTTTATGAATGTCGGGCATCGCTAGAATTTGCTTTTCATATTGCTTGCGAAGCAGCGGTGGACAGTATTGCAAAAGACATTGAATCAGCGCTGGATCTGTCAGATCATTTTTTTCTAAATAATCGAGTAGCTGATATTTAAAGAGGTTGATTTTTTCTGAGATGAGATCTGAAATATCTGTGAGGAATTGTCCCGTTTTTTGATGCGTATCAAGGAGGAGTTTCGCCTCATTTTCGGCAGCTTTTGCAATAATTTGCAAAACCTCTTTCACATATTCTTTTTTGTTTGTCACAAACTCTTCTTCACTCATACAAAGACTTGCCAACACTTCAAATGAGGAGCAGATTACGCCCCCTTTATTACACGAACTATCCTTGAAGATAAGGACCCCTAATTTTTCAAGGGCGTGTCGGGCGCCTGGGGTCAGGTAGAGGTTTGCTCCTTCAACGATTGCTTTAGAAGTTGGTTTGCCCGTTTCATCGAGGTAATTGAAGTAGTTTGTGTCGTTGAGCGTTCGAGGTCTGCCGCCTCCAGGAATGAAGACGTCAGCTTTGACTTGATGGACGTTATTGCGATAGAGTTGATGCATTTCATCGCCAGAGAGCCACTCTTGCACCACTTTGCCCTCTTTTTTGCGCCAGATTAATGTTTGTTGTGCAAGTGCGCTCTCTTCTCTTTTTGTAAATACATCGAGAAGAAAACCCCCCTCATGCAGCTGCTCGGCAGGGTAACTTCTAATCGGTTGGCTTGTTTCAAATAGCTTAGCCATCTCTTGAAGGTTGAGCCCTTCTGGATCATAGATCGTCCCAGATACATCAGTTAGGGCGAGTAGCTTTGCTGTTTTTGTGTAGTATTTATAGAGGTTGAGGATCTCATTGCCTGCTACATCTCCATCGGGCCCACCCGATATTTTCACGGTAAAGGGGTCTTTTTTTGGATCGATGCCGAGGAAGTGGAGCATTTCATGGAGATAGACGTTTACTCCGTAAGATGTGACTCCAAACTCTTTGTGATTGATTCCCGCGCCGGGCTTGCTGCTCATGAACGATCTTCCCGGCTTGTAGTTATGTTTCACGGCAAAATTTGCGATCCAGTCGATCATTTTATTGAACATGTTCTCATCGGGACCCAGATAGATGTATTCTGGTTTTTTCCAGTAATCAACGATTGATTTTGCCCTTAGTTTCCCATCTTCTTCACAGTTGATGAGTGTCATGAAGCTGTCGATATAGGAGCTTTGCGATGCGTAAAGATAGTTCAGTTTATGATCCCGATGGTAAATTTTTAGCTTTTCTTCTTGGATTTGGGGATCTATGCCATCTGCAGTCATCTCTTTTTTATAAATTTTCGCCTCTTCGGCAAAGACCTCAAAAGGCTCGAGCAAAATGGCCGTTTTTGCGCCCCCTTCAGGGATGTCTTTGTTTTTCTTTTGCTGTGTGTAGGCCAAGTTATAAGCTTCTGAGAAGATATTGTTTCTCTCTTGGTAGTACTGCTCCATTTTTTCTGGAATGACAGTTCTTACGCCACCTCGGGCTAGATCTTTAAACCGGATGTTAAAGCCAATGAAATGCATGCCGCGGACGAAAAAAATCCCGAACGGAAGCTCTGGAAATTTTTCCTTCCGATCAAATGGCGCATTATCCAAATATTTAGGATCTAGGCGAAAGGAAAAGCCGCTTTTATTATTTCGGTAAAAATTCGTTTTCAACGTGTGATCGATAAAGTTTAAGACTTGCTTGAGGATATTTTTGCGTCTTAAATCGTTGATCGCTTGACCGGTATCTAGTTTTTCGATGAGCCCGATGAGTTTTTTGTTCAGTTTATCATATTGCGCTAAGTTATTTTTTTCTGGGTCAAACTTGAGGGCAAATAGCTTGCATAGTTCCACAGTAAGTTCTGGATGACGGCACAATCCTTCAACGATGTGCTCGTGAGAGTAGAGGTTTGGATCTGCATAGACGAGAACTTGGTGGGTGAAGCTTACAAAATTACGAACGAGATGAGCTTCATTGCCCGTAATCATATGTGTATCGACAAACTGAGCGCCGATTAAATCGTCCGTCTCGAAGTATTTTACAAGGGCAAGTTCGCGTAAAAAATCTTGAATGTTGGCCTCTTCCCATGCAGCTTTGCCTTTTAAGCCATGCAAGCCAAGTGAGAGGATTAAAACACTTTCCGTTGTTGATATATCAATGTAAGTTGCCACCACTTTTTTTAAGGCAAGTCCATGGTGATGGATTAGTTGCGCAAGATGAAACAAGAAGCCCGCTTTTGGAACATTTTTCCAAGCCATCACGATTTGTAGTGAGGGGACCTCTTGTTCCTTCCAGTCTTCATTGCGGATGACTTCGTATTGACATTGCTCACGGCTTTTTGCGCGGAAAAACATTTTTAATGCAAGCGATAGCCGCTCTTTTGCCATAGAAGTGAGAAAGTTCGGCGTGATCCGATGAACGATCCCTTCCACCTCTTCTTGGCTAAGTTTTGGGTTATGCTCTCTTGCTTTTTCATAAAGCTCTTGAACTTTGTCCCGTGGGAGTTTTTCTGCTTTAGAAAGATCGTAGAAATACAAAAGAGTAATTCGAAGTTTACATTTACTGTCGTTGGGAAGAGCGATATCTGAAACAAAGGTTCGGTAATATCGGATTACGTAGTTTCTGAACTTTTTGAATATTTTTAGATCTGAGTCGGGTGCATCTATGGATAAAACGATGATCTTGTGTTTGAAGTGGATTGGCGTAAAGTTGTCTTGAAGATTAAAGCTAAGCAAGTTGCGCGCGATTAAGACCCTTGTCTGCTGATCTACCGCGTCGAGGAATGTGGGGGGCATGTGTTTTTCTAACCAAAGATAGGACTCTTCAAACGCTTTTGTTTCAGCTTCGAGCGCTTTTTTCAGTTCTTCAGGGGAGAGCGGTGGGTATTTTGGTTGCATTCCCTCCTTTTAATCGGAGGAGTATTTTTTTGAAAGGGTAAGATAGAGGGCGGAGGCTTAGCGCGCTTCAAATCTACGAAATATACGACAGTTTGGTAACTGCTGCTGAAGTAGTATGAGGCCATCGGGTGTGAGATTTCTACATTCACTGAACTCCAGAGTCTCGAGATTAGCAAGTGGGTACAGGTCTACAAGGTTTTCATCTCTGATATAGCAGTTGCTTAAGTTAAGATATCTAAGCTGAGTGAGCAATGCAATCTGTCCGGGGTTACAGGCTGGGTTATTCCACCAGTATTTAAGAATAAGAGTATTGAGATTAGGTAGGTGCTGCAAGTGAGCAAGGCCGGCACCTGTGAGATTGGCGTTGGCTGTGAGGTCAAGTCTATCGAGCTCAGAAAAGTGTTGCAGATGGATGAGGTGTTCATCATTGACATCGCAGGAATTGAGGCTGAGATCTTCAATCAGAGTTAGAGGCCGCAGGTGAACCAGGCCGGCGCCTGTGAGATCAGTGTTGCGGCTGAGATCAAGCACAACAAGCTTAAGAAAGTGTCGTAGATGGAAGAGGGATTCATCATTGATATCACACCAGCTGATATTAAGAACTTCAAGTAGAATCATATGTTGCAAGTGAACAAGGCCGGGGCCTTTGATTTCATAATTCTCGTCAATCTTAAGCTCCTTAAGCTTAGTAAATGGTTGTAGATAAACTAGGTCATTATCAGAGATATTACAGTTGCTGAGATTGAGATCTTCAAGCTCAGTGAGCGGTTGTAGATGCGCAAGGCCGGCGCCTGTGATTTGTTTGCAACCGGAGAGATTGAGCTGCGTGAGCCGATTGAGCTTTTGTAAGTGTGCGAGACCGTCATTAGTAATGCACACTTGGTTTTCGAGATCGAGGTGGATTAGATTGGGATAATTCTTCACTAATATAGCCAAATCATTATCGGTGATACTTTTTCGAGGTGCCAGATATATAACATGCTGATTGAGTACACTCTGTGATAACTGTCTAGCAGCTACTGCTGCAGCTCTTATATCTTTAGATGTTAGACAACTTCCTATTTCGCCGATTATCTCGGGAGGAAGGCTTTGAATGTTGAGGGATTGTTCTGTTGACGGTTCTGGTGGTTTAAAAGGGGGAGGGAAGGAAATAGCTGTCATGTTCGTAATTATCAATTAATTATTGATTGAAATTATAATGGAATATCGGTTTGGATTCAATTGGCATTCATTTCTTGAGGAGGCGTAAGCTATTGAGGCCGACAAGGACTGTGCCCCCTTCATGAAGAAGGACGGCCACCCAAAGAGGGACTAGGCCCAAGAGGGCAGGGGTTGTTGCAAAAAGGATAACTCCGACGGCAAGCGAGAGGTTTTGTTTTACGATTTTCATCGTTTTCTTAGATCGGTTAAAGAGCCAGCCGAGAAGGTGTAGATCGTCGTTTAAGAGAACTACATCCGATGCATCCACTGCTGTCGAGCTTCCTATTTTTCCCATCGAGATGCCGACTGTGGCTCTTGCAAGCGCTGGAGCGTCATTGATTCCATCGCCGACCATTGCAAGACCTTGCGTTTCTGAAAGTTCGGCCACTTTATCGAGTTTATCTGCGGGTCTTAGGTTGGCGTAAACCTCTTGAATGCCAAGTTGTTTTGCAACCGTTTGCGCATTTTGCTCGTTATCTCCAGTAAGAATAATGGGGCGTAAGGGGAGATCTTGGATCATTTGAGACATCTCTTTTCTCACTTGATCTGAAAAGCGAAATAGGTACTTTTTATCTTCAAAGAGGAGTGCAGCGAGGACACCGATATCTTTTGTCTCAATTCCAATAAATTCAGGCAGTCCAATCGCAACGCGTTTCCCTTGGTGAGTTCCTTCAAGGCCGAATCCCGGGATCGATTTAAAGTTCTCGATTTTAGCGGGAGCAATCTTTTTTTGTTCGGCTAACTTGCAGATGGCTGTTGCGATGGGGTGAACAGCATTTCTTTCTAGGCCAAAAGCTATGGAAAGAGCGGTGTCTGGACAATCGTTTGCGATACATTGAAGATCGCCTGTTGTGAGTGTGCCCGTTTTATCAAAGGCGATGATTGTGCAGTTAGCGAGGGCATCCAGTGTGATTCCCCCTTTGAGGAGGATCCCTTTTTTTGCAGAGGCGCTAATTGCGCTAAGATATGCGGTCGGTGTTGCGATAATGAGCGCGCATGGCGATGCTGCAATGAGAAACGCGAGGGCTCGGTAGACAGATCCTTCATGTCCCAGGTAGGTCATTGAGAAAATGAGGGGAAGGGTAAGGGCGAAGAGGAAGGTGAGAGTGATAATGGAGGTGGCGTAATGTTTGCCAAATTGATCGAGCCACCTTTGCAATTTGGGTTTTGCTTCTTGTGCTTGCGTGATCAGTTGCACGATACGGGCAAGTGTTGAGTCAGAACTCGTTCGATTTACTTCGACAGTAAGGGACCCTTCTAAGTTGCGGGCGCCCGCTGCAACTTGATCTCCAACAGTTTTGCGAACGGGGATACTTTCTCCGGTTAGGTGGACCAGATTAACCGATGAGCTCCCTTCGATCACTAAGCCATCGAGTGGGACAATTTCTCCGTGTTTTACGAGGACATGTTCTTTGATTTGAATATCGCGGATCGATTTTTCAAAAATGATCCCATCTTCACCAACTATATGGGCAAATTTGGGAGCGATATTATTGAGATTGTGAAGTGCGCTTCTCGCTTTATTTGAAACGCTGTGTTCCATTCCGTGAGACAGTTCAAAAAGGACAAGTAAAAGAGCTCCTTCCAGCCCGCTATCGATAGAGACGGCAACAAAGGCTGCGGTGGTCATCAAAACATCGATATTGATCTCAAGATTTTTTAGATCGTTTAGTGAAGCAATGAGTGCAGGGATGCCCGATAGAAAATAGACGAAGGATAAAAATAGGTAAGAAAGCGGGGGGTTAGTGAATGAAAAACCAAATGCGCAAATGAGAAAAAAAGCGGAGCTGCTCGCACTTTTTAAGGAGAGATTTTTACTCCACTT
Organism: Chlamydiae bacterium CG10_big_fil_rev_8_21_14_0_10_42_34; assembly: GCA_002773795.1. Lineage (GTDB taxonomy): Bacteria > Chlamydiota > Chlamydiia > Chlamydiales > SM23-39 > REEB52. Next base: position 120,812 of record PFAD01000015.1, read on the forward strand.
GCGCGATGAGGGCGTTAAAAAAGGGCTGATGCTTTCTTCTTTACCGGATGAGAAAAATTCATCGAAGAGGTAAGGCTCTTTCATGGCAAAATTTTTGTGAGATAAAAAGCGATTCCTGATGCCAGGGCGGCTACCGCTAAATTCCAAACAATTGCGGGGAGCCGTTTGTTTTTTTCAAGATGGGCTGTCATTGCTGCAGATAAGGCGATCATAATGGCTGCGCAAATGGGGGGAGCCCAGGACGGGAAAGTAAGGAGGCCTAAAAAGAAGATTAAAGCAGATGCAACAACACCGATAAAAGCTCCCGATGCTTGCTTTAAGGGGTGCTCGTAACTTTCTAGCGATAGACCTAGCTCTTCTTCCAACATTACTTGAAGTAGGCGGTTATCATCTGCCATGAGAACTTCAACCGCTTCATCTAGGAGTTTTCCGGTAAACCCTTTTGCTTCATAAAGGGCTTTAAGTTCTTCTTTTTCTGTGGATCGGTGATGCTCAATTTCCCATCGCTCCTCTTCGATGACTCTGTGAAGTCTTTCAAGTCTTGACCAACCCAATATCGCACTGCGTCCCACTTTCCAAACAAGCCAGCCTGAAACGATGACAAGCATCATAAGGGGGATTTTATCGGCTAAAAGGACCCATAAGATGAGTAAGATGACTGCGGTTTCTTTTGCAGCGTCAGCAAATGCGCTGATGTGGCCGGGTAGCTCTGTGCCGTGAACTTCAGCGGAGGCCATCTTCCCTTTTTTTCGCGCTTCAATCACATGTTCTAACGGCTCTTTGCCTTCAAAATGGCTCATGATTGCTCTAAGGAGATAAGGGGTTTTTCGAAAGATACTTTAAGAAGCTTTGCTAAAGCGAGCAAGTCTTGAGTAGATACTGTTTCTCTGATCGAGTGCATCGCCCAACAAGCAAGGCCGATATCTACTGTTTGAATGCCGAGATTTGCCCCCATCATTGCACCAACGGTTCCTCCACCTGATAGATCGGACCTTGATGCCGATGTCTGCAGGGGGATTTTATTTTTTTTCGCCAAATGGACAATGGGAGCTGCAGATGGGCCGTTTGTCGCATATCGCGAGCTAAATTTCACAACGGGACCTTTACCCATAAGAGGCGCATTTTGAGTGTCGTATTTTTCTGGGAAATTGGGGTGAAATGCATGGCCCACATCACAAGATATGCAAAGAGATCTGCTTTTCAATCGGTATAAATCTTCTCGGTCCATTTTGTTTTGCATGCAGATCCTTTCAAGCATTTGATCGACGAAAAGAGAGTCTGCACCCCCATAGGTTTTCGAGCCGATTTCTTCATGATCCCAAAAGATGGCCATTTGGATGGTATCTTCTGTTGCTTTAGAGTTGAGGAGCGCATCGAGACTTGCAAAAGCAGATGTGAGGTTGTCTAGGCGATATGAAGAGATCAATTCATCTTCAAAGCCATTAAGTGCAGCTCTTTCCAAAGGAACTAAGAAAAGATCAAAGCTGAGCAATTCGTGGAAGCTGTGGTGTTTTTTGAGCCACATATCGAGATGATTTTCTTTAGTTTGGATGCTGTAGATTGCTTTTAAGTGATCTTGTTTATGGACGAGAGTCCCTTTTTCATTGATGTCGCGTTGCAAATGGATTGCAATACCAGGGATGATCAGTGGGTAGTCGTCGAGAAACACAAGTTTTGTTTCGCACTGTCCATTTTTGTTTGCCACAACGATTCTTCCTGCAAGTGCAAGATCGCGGTCAAGCCATGTGTGAAGAAGAGGGCCTCCATAAATTTCTGTCCCAAACTGACCGATTCCTTGCGATGAAATTTCTGGGCGCGGTTTGATTTTAAGCGCAGGGCTGTCGAGGTGACTTGCATGCAATATGGCCGATTGGGGCTTTTTTTTTGGAAGGCGAAAGGCAGCAACAAGAGAATCTTCCCGAGTGACAAAGTATCCTTTTCCTGGTTCAAGTGTCCATTTTTCTCCTTCAGAAAGGGGGGTAAAGTCTGCTTCAGCAAGACGCATCCCCACCTCTTTGGCCGCATGGTACACGGTTGGAGAGCGGTTTAAAAATTGGACAAAATTCCCCAGTGTCATAATTTCCTACTTTGGTTGAATACAAACATTCTCTTCTTCTAAATACTTGTGTAGGACTTTTGGCACAAGGACTGAACCGTCTTCTTGCTGATTATTTTCTAAAAGAGCAACCATGAGTCTAGAAGTTGCAAGCCCAGATCCGTTTAGTGTGTGGACAAATTGTGGTTTCTCATTTTTCTGCCGGAAACGGATTTGAGAGCGTCTTGCTTGAAAATCTGTGCAATTTGAAACAGAAGATACTTCATAGTATCTATTTTGCCCAGGGAGCCACACTTCAATGTCGATTGTTTTCGCAGCAGCAAATGACATATCGCCTGTAGTTAAGAGCATGTTTCGGTAGTGTATGTTAAGTCCTTGCAAGATCTCTTCTGCACTCTTAAGCATCTCTTCGTAAACTCTTTCGCTGTCTTCGGGCTTTGTTAAGCAAAACATTTCCACTTTATTGAACTGGTGTGTTCGGATAAGACCCCTTTCTTGAGAGCCAGCAGCTCCGGCTTCTCTTCTAAAGCAAGTAGTGTAAGAGGTCATTTTTATTGGGAGCTGTTCTTCATCTAAAATTTCATCTAAATGCATCCCATTCAGAGGGACTTCAGCAGTTGGAATCAGATACAAGTTGTAATCGTCATCTTTGATTTTAAAAAGTTGTTGCTCAAATTTGGGAAGCTGTCCTGATCCATACATCGTTTCGGGTCTGACAAGAATTGGCGTCATCACCTGGGAAAAGCCGTTTTTTCGATGGATGTCGAGCATGTAGTTCAAAAGGGCCCACTCAAGTCTTGCTCCAAACCCAACATAAAGGGGCCAGCCAGAGCCAGATATTTTAGCTCCTCGAACAAAGTCAAATAGTTTGAGCTTTTCATTGAGCTCAACATGATTTTTAAACGGGAAAGAAAATGTCGGTTTTTTGCCCCATTCTTTAATGCAAACATTGTCTTCAGCGCGAGGGGATACTGGGACATCATCCATCGGTGTGTTTGGTAAGATGGCAAGCGCATTATTTAGAGTCTCTTCCAATTGAGAGATTTCTTGGTCGCCTTTAGAGATTTTATCGCCAAATGAGCCCATCTCACTTAAGATTTTGGCAATGTCTTCACCCTTTTGTTTTTTGATGCCGATCTCTTTAGAGATCTGGTTTTTTTGAGACTTAAACTCTTCCACTTCGGTTTTGAGAGAGCGAATTTTTTCGTCGAGTTCAACGATAGGGGTAAGAGTGACTTCAGGGACTTTATTTTTCAGTTTGGCCTCTAGGCCAATTGGATCTTTTCTGATTTCTTTGATATCGAGCATAACTATACCTATGTGATTGATGAAATAATAGATCCGTTATTGGCTTAAAGTCAAAGAGGGAATGCAGCTTGTGTGATAGTCCATTTTAAATAGGTTGTTTGATAGCCCATTTTTTAGTAGATTTTCCGCCCAACATAATAAGGATTTTTTTGAATGATTTCTGTTCAGGCTCACTGGGAAGCAGTTTTTGATAGGCTTGGAATTGATGGGGCGGAGATTGCTCCTCTACCAAACATCAAAGAGTTGCTTAATGGTAAGTGTCCTGTTTGGCCAGGCAAAAAAATTTGGCAGACTCATGCTTTGGTCCCTTTGCCAAAACAGCTGAAAAGTCTTCGGCACCTTGCTTTGTGCATAGAAGAGCATAACAAAAAGTTTCCGGCAGATAGAGATCGGATCCCGTCAGATTATTCCATAGATGTGGAACCTATAGGTCGAGGAATTTTAGATGAACCATACCAGAGGACGCGCTGGGTCCTTTTTCTTAAAGAGGGTTTGCCAAAAGGGCTTGGAGAATCATTTGAAAATTTGTCTAAACGGGTAGATGCGTTAAGCCGAAAGGCTTTAGTTGAATATGAAGTGCCTCAATTAAAAGATATATATGCTGTGCTCATGCTTCATTATGCGTCTACACGGGAAAGACTTTATTGCTTAGAAAAAATTTACGCTCGTGAGATGCAGACAAAACGGGTGGTAAAATGGTGTTGTTTTTCTGGGGAAGTTGAAAGTCCGTTGGTTGTTGGCCCTTTTGGGAGGGGGAGCTTGCCGATTGAAAATGTTTTGGCTGTGTCTGTCTATCGGAGCTATTCTACTATGGCGGCTATTCGAACCGTATAGGGGTTTGTTGGTGAGGTCTAATTATTCATACCCATAAATTCTCATTTTGTGTTACCGTCATATCCATGAAGTCGACTACCCCTCAAGCTAAAACGCCACTCATTCTTCGCTATCATAGACTCATGGACGCTTTTGCAAAGTCCGATGATGAAAGAGATTTTTACCTCGATAAGGTCGAAGGATTTATCCTTTATGCCGATCTCGATAAAGGTCTTGAAGAGCTCGAAATTTTGGAAAAAGAGCTTTTGACAAATGCAGCTCGTTACGCTCTTTTGCCAAAAATGACATTCTACGAAGTGAAGAAATTCATGGAAGGGTTTGTCCACGAAAAAGTTTACGATATCGATACGAAAGAAAAGCTCCTCGACTTGATTTCAGCTAAAGAAGCTAGGGAAAATTTTCTTGAATTCATTTATGACCACCTCACAGAACTCGAAAAGTGGCAGCTCTACTATCAAGAACGCTCACGAATCCGAATCATTGAATGGCTCCGCCAGCAAAACATCCACTTTGTTTTTGAAGAAGATCTTGAATTGCCTAAGAATATCGTCGAAAAGGTGAAGCGTACTTTGTTTGATGCAAAAGTTCCAAAAGATGTGAATCAAGCAAGAGACATGCTATCCGCTAAGGCGAAGACTTACTATTCAAACGAAGCCCTCAATCCGCGACCAAAACGGGGTCGTCCTCCTAAGCAAGTTGCTAAAGTTGAGCTTGAACCCCAAATGACGGTTGATATCTATACACAAGTGCCGTCAGCTTGTCGCACATTCCTCTATATCCCTGATATTGCATCGGCAGCGTCAGTTACATTTTCTTCCAAATTTGAGACGGAAGAACATCTCCTCGCATCGCTTCGAGGAAGTCCCCGATTGCGCGTAGACGAGAAGCTAGAAGCACTCTCTCAAAGACTCGAGTCGCTGCGTCACCTATCTGACAGGTTAGCGGGTGCTGAAAAGATGTTTGGGGACGATAAGGGGAGAAAGCCGTTCCAGCCGTTTATCAAGCCTAAATTTAAAGATACGAAATCGATCGAAATTATGCGCGAAGAAGCGGCTCCGAAAATCGACCTGGCTACGGAAGGAATCCTCCCTAAAAAGCGTGGCAGACCTCGTAAAGATGATCAGGCTGAAGAGTTTGCTCCGCAGAAACGGCGCAGGTTTGCGATCAAGAAAGTGACTCAAATTAAGTCTAAGAAAGATAAATAAGACCCATTTCGGTATACTCTAGCCATGGGAATTTGCTTTACACAAAGTAGTACAGAAAAGTTTAGTTTGCTCAAAGCGCTTGAGGTTATGCACCTCACTCGTTTTATGGACGACAAGATGAATAAGCTTGTCAGACAAAACAAGGGAGCAACTTTTCATTTGCCTGTATCCGGTCATGAGATGATCGGAGCGGTTTCTGCTTTGTCATTAACTCCAGGGACAGATTGGGCCTATCCATATTATCGCGACAGAGCTTTTGCGATCGGGCTAGGCTGTAGCCTTGTAGATCTTCTAGCCGCATTTTTAGCGCGCGATATCGAAAATCACTCTGGTGGGCGGATGATGCCCGAGCACTATTGCCAAAAAAACTTACGAATTCCATGCCAATCAAGTGTTGTCGGATCCCAATTTTTGCAAGCTGTTGGCGCTGCTAAATCAGCGCAGCTTAGAGGCAAAAAAGAGGTGGTTTATGTCTCTGGTGGCGATGGATCTACCTCTCAGGGCGATTTCCACGAAGCTCTCAACTTTTCCTGCATTCATAACTTGCCTGTCATCTTTGTCATTCAAGATAACGGTTGGGCAATCTCTGTTCCTGTAGAAGATCAGACTGCAGGTGGATCGATTGCAAAAATTGCAAAGGGATACGAAGGGGTTGCGGTTTATGAGTTTGATGGGTGTGATTACTTACAAACAACTGAAGCTCTTAAAAGTGCAGTCGAAAAAGCTCGCAATAATCTCGGCCCAAGCGTAGTTGTTGCAAAAGTTCCTCGCATTGGCCCTCATAGTAGCAGTGATGATCCTAAAAAATATAAGACAGAAGAGCTGCTCGATGCTGAAAAGATGCGCGATCCAATTGCCCGTTTTGAGCAGTGGCTTTTAGAAGAAGGTGTGATCACTTCAGAGGAGTTAGAAACTCTTCGCAAAACTCACTTTGAAATGATTGAGTCAGCAGCTGTTAAAGCGGATCAATTCCCAATGCCTTCGAAGAGCGGTGCAGAGGATAAAGTATATGCTCCATTTACCCCGCCAGAATCTATTGTAAGTGAGCCGGGAGAGTCGATTGTTTTGATGGATGCGATCAACCATGCGCTCATTGAAGAGATGGAACATGACGCAGGTGTTGTGGTTTTTGGCCAAGATGTTGCCGTAGGTAAAGGGGGCGTATTTGGGATCACGCGCACATTGAGCGATCGATTTGGGAAAGACAGATGCTTTAACACTCCTCTTGCGGAATCAACGATTGTTGGAGTTGCAATCGGAATGTCTTCGGATGGCTTTCATAAGCCGGTTGTTGAGATCCAATTTGCCGACTATTCTTGGACGGCAATGAACCAGATTTTCAATGAATTGTCGAGTATCCATTATCGATCGAATGGCGTTTGGAATTGTCCTATTGTGATCAGAATGCCATATGGTGGCTACATTCAAGGTGGACCTTACCACTCACAAAGTATCGAAGCCTTTTTGAGCCATTGCCCAGGACTCAAGATTGCAATTCCTAGTAATGCGGCAGATGCAAAAAGATTGTTGAAAGCGGCCATTCGCGACCCAAATCCTGTGATTTTTTTAGAGCACAAAGCTTTGTACCGTCAACGCCTTTTTTGCGCGCGGGCTGAAACAGGTCCTGAGGAGTTTCTCCCATTTGGACAGGCGCAAGTTGTTAGATCGGGAACGGATGTAACGGTAGTTGGTTGGGGGATGACTGCACTCATGGCAAATGAGGCTGCAGAAGCATTGAGTAAAGAGGGGATTTCAGTTGAAGTCATCGATCTTCGTACCATTGTTCCTCTCGACTTTGAGACGGTGCTAGGCTCGATTAAGAAAACAGGTAAATTGTTGATCGCTCATGAAGCGGCCCGCAATTCAGGCTTCGGTGCAGAACTTGCTGCCAGAGCCTCTGAAGAGGGATTTTTATACCTCGATGCGCCAGTGCAAAGAGTCACTGGTAAAAATTGCCCCGTCCCTTATTGCAAAGATCTCGAAGATGAGGTTTTACCGCAAAGAAAAGATATCGAAGCTGCCCTAAAAATTCTTTCCGAATACTAATAAAACTTTTAGTGTATGTATTTTCTTGTCTGTGGCAAAGTGTTAAGGCATGTTGCTTTGTTTTGACTATTTGAAGGTACGTTATGAAAAAAGATACTCTTGTCAAATTAACTAAAAATTTTGAAGAAAGTGCTCACGCAGAGGCGGGGGTTGAATATTGGATGGCTAGAGATATTCAAGCGCTGCTCGAGTATGAAGAATGGCGAAATTTTTGTAATGTGATTGAGAAAGCAAAAATGGCTTGCCAAAATTCTGGACGCTCTTGTGATGACCATTTTGTTGAGGTCAACAAAAAGGTCATGATTGGGTCAGAAGGACTTAGGGAGATTACTGATGTCGTTCTTTCTCGCTATGCTTGTTACCTGATTGCTCAAAATGGAGATTCACGCAAGGAGCCTATAGCATTTGCTCAAACCTATTTCGCAATCCAAACAGGAAAGCAAGAAATCTTAGAAAAACGAATTGGAGAGTTAGAGCGTCTTGAGGCTCGAAAAAAGCTTACGCAAACAGAAAAGGAACTGTCAACTACTCTCTATGAGCACGGGATTGATGACCAAGGATTTGCGCGCGTTCGCAGCAAGGGGGATCAAGCTCTTTTTGGTGGGCGTACTACTATAGAAATGAAGAAAAAACTCGGGATTCCACCTGCTCGGCCTCTTGCTGATTTTTTGCCTACTATTACAATTAAAGCTAAGGATTTTGCTGGTGAAATCACCCATTTCAATGTGAGAAAGGAAGATTTGCAGGGAGAACATCAGATTACTAAAGAACATGAAAAAAATAATCGAGATGTTCGTCAAGTATTAGCAAAAAGCAATATTTATCCTGAGGAATTACCTCCAGAGGAAGATGTAAAGAAACTCGAAAGGCGCATTAAAAACCAAGACGAAAAAGCACTTCAAAATTCTAAAGAACTCCCCTATAATATTATCTTGCCCCCGATATAGCTGTGTAAAGGTGTAGAAAGTGCTTTGTTGCTTAGTGTAAGCCGAAATAACCGTGGAGAGGGGGCTGTCGGAGCTGCGCTCCGACAGCCCCTGACGTCAAGGCTTGCTCTTCGTTAGGAGAGTAAACTTGGCGGGAAATCTCATGGATTTATCCTATGGGATTGCTCGTGGATGCGAAAGAGTTTAATCTTTGTAGGCAGCGAGTGCTTTTTTGAGTGTGGGCAGATACTGCGCCATCGTTTTGTCTTCAATGCAGTTATAGGATTCACCCTTACCATTTTTAGGATCGATTGTATTTCTCCTCTGCATGCAAAACTTTTCTGTGCGCGACCAGTAGTGATGGATTCGAATTTCATCGGGGTTTGCATGGCGGAAGCGAAAGGGCTCTTTGAGTTTGCACGCGTCATGAATATTGCAAAAGTTCACAGCTTCGGGTCTATGCATACATTTTCCCCAGTTGTGTGAAAAGTTGCCATCTTCTGCGCGAAGAACCATTTTTTCTGTCAAAAGTTCGCCTTCAGCTAAATCCCAAATGTGAGATGTGCCAAACATTCTCCAAGAAAATTTAATGCTCCCTTTTCTCCTTTTTTCTGCATCGTTTATGTTTGCATAAAAGGAGTGAACTCCATTTACCGGGACGATGTATTCATCCACATCGATTACAGCCACCCATTTTGCTTTCCCGAGCGCCCTTTTTTTCATACACTCGTTGTAAGCCGCTAGCTGATAAAGATGCCAGGGAGTATCGGTGTCATTTTCCCCTGGCCAAATGTGCTCGGGGTCTTTTCTTGTCCAATCGATGAGCTCAACTATGCCTTTGTCGATAAAGGGCTGCAAAACTTGCTTAAAATTGTCATCACTGTCGTTGTCGTATAGATAAAAGTGCTCAAAGCCCAAAACATCATGATGAAAAGTAATCCACTCCGCAAGCCAGGGCGCCTCATTTTTAAACATGGTGCAGACAGCAAGCTGGTATTGATATTTAGGATCTTTTTTAAGCGTTGCTTTGGGCCAAATGAAAAGACACGCAAAAAGGGAACAGCAGATAGCTAAGATGATCCCTTTTTTCATTGTGATCGGCTAAGTTCGTATATTTTATCACTGGCGGCGGTTCCAACGGCGAGCGCAATCAAAATGTTAATTGTGCTGTAAGTGATAGAGCTGCAAGGAAGAAGGAGAGGGGCTCCGAAACAGATTGCAAGAGCTGAAATGCAAGCAAGGGCCACGTTAGCCACTAAATACATTTCAGCATGTAGTTGATTGTTGAATATCTGCTCATAGGTGCCAGTGGCTGTTGGAGCTTTTCTTATTTGTTTGGCTGCGAAGGTAGCAAGTCCTAAAAAGGGGGTGCAGTAGAGAAAAAAAGTGGGTATGACTTCAGAACTATTCATCGGTGTACTACTCAAGGCCATGCTAGACATAATGGGGAATCCTTGTTAAGGGAGTTTTATTTTGATGGATGAGGCTAGCAGGCTGCAAAGATTGAGTCAAGATCTGTTTAAAAGATTTCGTGGATCTCATCTTGCTGCTTGCAATACGTTTCTCGGATTCCAAAAAGGGTAATTAGGAGTGAGATTGCAAAGAAAACAGGGATTACGATAAGGCCTTGTTCAAAAGAGGCCTCTGTAAGTTTTTTATTTTGAGAAATGTTGTGCATGAAAGAGGTTACTACTGGAGGGATAAGAGCGGCAAAGGCCATGATGGCTGTGTTGTTGATTCCAAACGCTGTTGCATGTAGATATTGAGGCGATCTTTCAGCAATGAGGGCAAATGAGATGTTTTGGCCGGAACCTGCCACCCCAACGATGAAAAATAGAAAGCTTAGATAGTATGTATTCATACTTGTGGTGATTAAAATAAATAAAGATCCAACGATCCCGAGCGCTGCGCAAATAATAATTGAGGGCTTTCTTCTTCTGGTTGCATCTGAAAATCTTCCAAAGAGGACGCTTCCTGCAGCAAGGCCAACCCAGATCATCGAGACCATAAAGGCGGCAGATGGTTTGTCAAAGCCGCGAGATTCTAAATACGCTGTTCCCCAAAAAGCGCCAAGTAATGGAAGCGCTACATAATTGAATCCCGCATAGGTAATAATCCACCAAATTTGAGGGACCGATAAGAGAATTTTTATGTTTGTGAGAAAAGACTCATCTTTATGAAGGATGGGTTGATCATTGGGTACTGGATTGTCTCTCATGAAAATGGCAAACAGGAGAGTTAAAATCGCTCCAAATATGGCGATGAAGAGAAAGATGATGCGCCAGTTGTTGTGGAGATCTTTAAGCAAAATTGCAATGGGCGCTCCGGCAAGTAATGGTCCAATTGCTCCCAAGAACTGTCCGCAGCCGATAAAAAAAGCAAAATACTTTTTTGGTAACCAATTCAATGTGACAACTACGAGTGTGACAAAGCCAAATGATGAGCCAAAGCCGATCATTAATCGACTGATGAATGCTGGGATAAAACTTTCTGTATACCCAAACCATAAAGCGCCGATTGAGCAGGTAGCTGCAGCTAAAGTGACAAGTCGTCTCGTGCCGAACTGGTCAATTAAAATACCAACCGGAATTTGCATCAGGGAGTAGGTTAAATAATAAGCAGATCCGATAAGGGCAAATTGTTGTGCGCTGATATTTAAAGATGTAATGATACTTTGTGAAAATGTTGCCGGAAGAACTCTTAGGAAAAACTCGAAGAAGAAAAATATAATTGCCAAAAGCCATATGAAGAAATTGAAAAAAGCAATTGGCTTTTGCTCTTTACCACTAAAATTCATAATGACAAAGCTAGGAGTCGTTTATTGCGCCTTTTTGACATGATAGGCGTTTTTCTTCGAGCTTCTCCCAAACTTTTGTGATAAGTTGATTTCATTTTTTCAAACTTTAGCAGCTTTTCCTGGATCTTGTAGTTTGCTGATTTTTTGTTTTGCAGTTTTAAGCTGTTTCGTTTTGTAACCAAATATTGGTCCATGTTCATGAGATGCTGTAAGAGGCTCTCTTGTGTTTTTTGAAATGCGTCAATTTCAGTTTCATTCAGTTGTTTGATATCCGCTTTTTGAATCACTTCGGCATTGCGAATCAACTGATCTAGTGTTCCGTCGATTTCAAGTAATATTTCTTCGCCAAACATTTGTGCACCTTGTGTATGTGTACCTAATTTCATTCCATAAATGAATGGAATAATTTTGCAAAGAACTATTTTTTTTTGTAGAATTTTTTGTTTATCTATTGAGTGTGATCATTTTTATGTATGGATTTTGTCCTCTTGCATCTGGCTCTAAAGGAAACTGTATTTATGTTGGAAGTAAAACGACAAGCATCTTGATTGATGCGGGCATTTCAGCGCGCACAATTGTCGACCGTTTATCTCAAATTCAAGTGGATCCCAAAAAAATTCAGGCCATTTTAATTACGCATGAGCACTCAGATCACATCAAAGGTCTTGCGAATTTTGCTATAAAAAACAACATCCAGGTTCTAGCCAATGCAGAAACTGCAAAGGGAATTTATAGCGCGACCGGCCAAAGACCCCGTTTTAAGATTTTTACAACGGGAGAATCTTTTCAGTTTGGAGATCTTTTTATTCATCCATTCAGTGTGCCGCACGATACACTCGATCCCGTTGCATTTACAATCCAGATGGATAACATAAAGTTAGGGATTTGCGCAGATATCGGTCATGTGACCTCGTTAATTCGTAAAACTTTAGAAAACTGTGATTATCTCTATATTGAAGCAAATCATCAGCCCTCTATGGTTCATGCAACGAATAGACCGCCTATGTTAAAGCAGCGGATTTTGGGGAAGCAAGGGCACTTATCAAACGAAGATTGCGCGCTCCTTTTAACGCAAATTTTTCATTCCAACCTAAAACATGTCTATCTATCTCACTTGTCGGGTGAATGCAATAATGAAGAAGTTGCGCTAAAAACAGTTGTTGAGATTTTGGAAAAGCATCAGCTAAAGCTTAATCTTTCAATTGCATTCCAAGATAAGATATCAACTCCTATCTTATTTTAGTGGGATTGTGCAGCCGTCTGCTATCCATTCAACAGGGCAGGGTAACTTTTGAGAGCGGGCATGCTTTTCAAGATCAAAGAGCTCAGCGTCTGTGTGGTTAGGGTCGTGATGAGTGACTATCCAGCGCTTGGGCTGAATCTCATTTACAAGGGTGATTACCTCTTCTAAAGGCGAATGGCCCCAGCCCCCTTTTTCGGTGTATTCTTTGGCAGAGTATTGTGCTTCATGGATTAATATATCTGCACCTTTATGAAATTCAATGAGGCTTTTTTGGGGAGTTTTAGGGATTTCATTATCTGTGACATAGCTGATTGTTTCATTCGGTGTTTTAATCTTGAAGCAATACGTTACTCCAGGATGAGAGGTTGCGTGAAAATCTAAAGTAATTGGGCCAATTTGGATGGGTGTTTTCTCATAAATCGTTTTAAATTCAAGGCGCGCTTGAAGTTGTTCTAAGTGGATTGGGAAAAATTCTTTGGAAAGCATTTCGGTAAAGAGTTCTTTGCAGCTCCTTCCTTTTCCTTGAGGCGCCCAGATGTTGATTTCGGTATTTTTTTTATAAAGAGGCTCAAAAAATGGAAATCCGATGATGTGATCCCAATGCGTGTGACCCAAAAAGAGATCGATTTTTTTCTTATTATGGATCGTATGACCTAGTGGGCGGATTCCTGTTCCTGCATCGATAATAATGAGAGTGTCATCGTACTGAACTTCTAAACAGACTGTATTGCCACCAAAGTGGCTAAATTGGGGGCCACAAACAGAACAAGATCCTCGTGTTCCCCAGAATTTAAGGTATCTCTTCATCGAACCCTTTCTCCTCTTCAAAAAGGGCTGGCTGTGAATTTCCACTTCCAATCACTCTTCTTGGTTTAGACCCTTCTTGTGGCCCAATAATTCCGTTTTCTTCGAGCTCATCCATGAGACTTGCAGCTCTTGCATAGCCGATTTTGAGTTTTCTTTGCAAATACGTTGTCGATGCACTTTTCGATGCGACAACAATTGTCAGCGCTTTATCATAAAGGGCGTCTTTACCTTTTGAGTCGTCATCGTCATTTGTTGCCGTATCGAGCGATCTAAATGAGTCAAAAGAAGGGATTAGGTAGTTCGGGGGGCTTTGTGCGCAAATCGATTGAATGACTTGATTGATTTCTTCATCGCTAATATATGCCCCTTGAGCACGTATTAATTGCGATGAGCCTGGAGGTAAGAAGAGGAGATCTCCATTGCCGAGGAGACTTTCAGCCCCTGTATCATCCAAGATAATTTGTGAGTTAATTCGGCTTGCAACCTTAAATGAAATTCTCGTTGGGATGTTTGCTTTAATGATCCCGGTGATGACCTCTCGCGAGGGTCTTTGAGTGGCTAAGATCAGATGGATTCCTACAGCTCTTGCCATTTGGGCAATACGGGCGATAGGGGTTTCAATGTCAGCGCTAGAGACCATCATTAGGTCGGCAAATTCATCCACAATTGCTACAATAAACGGCATTTGCTCTGGAATCGGAATGTTTAGGGAAGCTTCGAGGTCTTTATTGACTTTGCGATTATTAAATGAGCTAATATTGCGAAGTCCTAATTGCTTTAAGATCTCATAGCGCACCTGCATCTCTTTCACAAGCCATTGGAGCGCAGCATAAGCACCGTGAGGTTCTGTGATCACGGGGGCGATCATGTGGGGAAGACGTGAATATTGGGTCAATTCCACTTTTTTCGGATCGACCATGAGCAATTTGACTTCATCGGGTCTTGCGTTCATTAAAATGGACATGACAACGGTATTAATACAAACCGATTTTCCCGAACCTGTAGCGCCGGCCACAAGACAGTGGGGCATTTTTGCCAAATCTGTATAAACCCAGTCTCCATTGATTGCTTTTCCCAAAAGGATTGGGATCGTGAGTTTGCGCGGTTTTTGCTGATAGCTCAAAAGCATTTCCTTGAAGGAGACCTCTTGTGGGTGAAGTGCTGGGACTTCAACACCAACTGCAGCTTTCCCAGGAATTGGGGCGACGATTCGGATCGATTTTGCCTGCATATTGAGGGCAATATCGTTTTCAAGCGCTTTGATTTTTTGCACCTTTACGCCGATGGAAGGATGCACTTCAAATGAGGTGATTGTAGGGCCGCTATTGATTTCCCCCACTTTTGCTTCAATCCCAAAACTTTTCAAGGTCTCTTCTAAAACGGCCGCTTGTTGCATGAGATCTTTTTTCAAAGTAGGTTGATCAATTTTTTGGGTAGGATTTGCTAAAAGATGGGGAGGGGGCAGTTTATAAGAGCTGTCGGATTTGACCATCAGCCTTTGAGTCGGGATTGCAATTTGCTCTTTTTTACTACGCGGGGCTGCAAACTCTTTTTCTTTTTTTTGTTGAATGACAGGGGGCGTAACGACTGTGGGTTTTACCTTTTTTTCTGTTTTTAAGATCTCGGTTAACTTCTTTTTAGGCTCGGGTAAGTTATTGATTTTGAGTCCGGAAAATGTTTTTTGAACGGGAGCTTGGGTTTTGGGACTCGGCCTCATCGTTTTTTTTATCCACCCGAAAAGCCCTACCAATAGATTCCAAATGGCGTTTGCGGTTGTGATCACGCGCACTCTTGTTAATAGTAAAAAAGAGACAAGACCTAGGCTGAAAAAGATGAGAGTTGTCCCTATAGGGCTCAATGTTTTTTCAAAGTGGATTCCAGGTAAATCTGTATAGAGGTAGTAAAAGGGGTAGCCTCCTAAATAAAAACGGATTAGCGTTCTCGGATATGGAGAGCTCATTGCAAGTGTTTCTGAAATCACACGACCGTCAAATGCTTTTGCCTTGTCGGGGTAGCTTTCTGCAAAAACGGAAAGGAGCATACAGGTGGATGCTAAAGTAATTAAAAAGTAGAGATGATCTGAGTGGATCCATTTTTGTTTTTGGAGGAGCCGGACTCCTAAAAAAACGAAGTAGCAGGGGATGAGATAGGCACCGACACCGAAGAGAGATTGCATTGCTAAAGCGACGATGTAGCCTAAATATCCCAGCCAGTTTGCTTCTGGATGGAGAAATGTAAAACTCCAAAGTGCAAGTATTGCTAAGCTTCCTATCGCAACGAAAAATAGCCCTTGAGCATCCGTATTAACCGGGGCTGGTTTTTTTTTAGCCATTAAAAATTGCCCATGCAAAAATCCCTAAGCTTAAACAGTACCAAGCGAAAGGCTTTACTTTACCTGTTTCATAGATCCAGAAAATGAAACGCACTGCCACAAGGCCGAGTGCGAGGGAGGCTAAAAATCCTCCAACATAGCAAATGGGTGCTATATTTCCTATTGGGCGCCCTTTCAAAGTTTCAAGCAATTCTCCCCCTAAAATGGTTGGGATTGCAAGAAGATATGAAAATTTGGCTGCCTCGCGCCACTCCCAACCACAAAGCCTGCCAGCAGTAATTGTTGAGCCGCTTCGCGAAATGCCAGGGATGAGCGCCATCGTCTGCATCACTCCTATGCATAACACAGCAGGCCATTTTTTACTTGGATTGATTTCCCTTTTTTTTGTGGCTGTAAATAAAAGAGCTCCAGTAATCATGAGGGCAAATCCTAAATATTGTGGCTCTGATGCGGCAACTCTTAGGGGCTTTAAAAGAAAATAGGCAGGGATAAGGGGGATCAATGCGAGAAAATACAGGCCCATTTTTCTTACATCTTTTAAAACGTCCCAGACATCTTTTCTCAAATAGAAGATCAGAGCTAAAAGGGTCCCTAGGTGACACAGTAAATCGAAGTATAAAAGATGTTCTCCATCCTCTACTCCGAGGGCCATTTTAGCAAGACGCAAGTGGGCAGATGAGCTAACGGGGAAAAATTCGGTGAGTCCTTGGACGAGACCTAAAATAATTGCTTGAAAAAGGGACATGCCGCCTTGTCTTCAGCATTAAAAGATGGGCGATCGACGGGGCTCGAACCCGCGACATCTGGAATCACAATCCAGCGCTCTAACCAACTGAGCTACGATCGCCGTAAAACCCTGAAATGTTACCCGAGTGCAATCTATTCGTCAAACAAAACAATGCAAATAGGTAGAAAGGGATGATCCATCCCGGGAAAGAGGGGGTATGAATCGAATAATCTAGGGCGATAGGAGGGTAAGTGCTCAACTCTAGAATTTGCGAGGTAAAAAGGTCTACTATTTGGAAGAAAATGGCTGCAATTGGGGGGGAAAAGAGGTGGACGATGAGAGAGATGAGGAGGATAAACATTGCAATACTCACAAGGAATGGAAAAAAAAGATTATAAAGGATGCTAAGGAGGGGGAATTTATGGAAGTGAGTGAGAAGGAGAGGGAGTAGTGCTAAATTGACGGCCAAAGTTAGGCTAAATGCTTTTCGCCAGAAATTTGAAATGAGGTAGATGTGGCAAGACGCGTTGCTGAGGCCATTGGGACTTTGCTGGATTTGAAAGTTAAGATGCGGGCTTAGGAGCAGCAGTCCAAAGCAGCTTGTAAAGCTGAGTTGAAAGCCTAGGTTTGAGCTGATAAGTGGATCTAAGATGAGCTCAATAAGTAGGGCAACTCCTAACAGATTCAGTGCGCTTGAGTGACGTGAAATCAGTTTGCCAGTCAGGTATAAGGTAGCAATCAGCCAGCTTCTCTGGACCGCAGGAAGAGGACCTACAAAGAAAAAATAGGCATGAATAGCTAAGAGCAAGACAATGATTTTCCAGCGATTGGAGAAAATGTAGCTAAGAAAAAAAGAGCAAAAAGCGATCAAGATGGCAAAGTGAAACCCAGAGACTGCGAGAATATGTTGCAGTCCTAACCTGCTAAATTCAAAGCGAAGGGCTCTGTCTTGTACATCGCCTGTTAAAAGAGAGCCTAGAAAGATAGCTGTTTTCGGTCTTTGTAGTTTTTCCTCTAAAAATAGCCGCAGTCGCTCTTTAAGCTGAAAGCGATACTGAGCAAAACTCCATGTTCGTTTAATGGGAGTCCATTTTTTTGCTTTGAATAGATAGTTATAGGGGGCTGTTTCCACTAGCGCTCCCTCCAGAATATAGTCGCAATTCGCTTTCGGGGGATTGATCGAACTGTGATGAACATGACAGGGAACTTTTTGCCCATCGATAAATATGGCCCCTTTATAAAGGAGCCCTTTTTGAAAAGGGGATTGATATGGTTGCAATGATGTAATAGAAAAATATCCGGTGGTCCCAGTGGGCACTTTAGGATAAAGAAACGTGCAGTAAAAAATGCTTGCTACCAGAAGAATAATTAGTGGCCAAGAGCCCACAGCGATTAAATAAAGGGCCCACAAAGCGGGAAAGAGTAAGTTTAAAGGGGAGGGCCAAAAAAGGTAGCTACTAGAGCCAATCAATATGCAAATAGCTAGGAGTAGTGCGGGATTCTCACTCCAAAATTTTCGATGGGTAAGTAGTAGGATCATTAAAACAATGTAAATGATTTCTTGATTTTTCGTGTATTTATCAGTCACTATTAAAGTGATGAAAGTTTGGATTGCGGTTTGTCTGTTCGTAGGGGCTTGGGGCGCTTCTGGCATGCTTTATGAAGGCCACTCTCTATTTGCTCACAAAGTAAGCGAAGTCGGAGTTCTTTGCGGAGTTGCTGGTTATCTTTTATTTGCACTTTCGCTTTTTTTGTCTACGCGTTGGAAAAAATTGGAGGATTGGATTGGTGGACTCGATCAAGTTTATCAGTTGCATCATCGCTTAGGAATTTGGGCGTTTTCTTTTATTTTGGCCCACCCAATTATTCTAGCGAGTAAATGGCTTCCTCACCAATTAAACCGTTTTTTCCTTTTTTTTCTCCCGATTCATAAAAGATTTTCCGTCGACTTGGGCGTGTATGCTTTTTGGTTAATGATAGCCATTATTTTTGTTACAGTTTTCAAGATTATCTCTTATGACAAGTGGAAAATTATTCATAAAGTAATGAGCTTTGTTTTTGTTTTAGCAACATTTCACATTATTTTAATGCAAAGGGTTTTTGGTTTTTCTCAGTGGCTGCTTTTAATTCCAATGGGAATTGGTTTTTTTGGAATTATTTATCGGCAATTCCTGTTTAGTTTTTTTGTTAAGACGTTTAAGTATCAGGTAGTTAAATCTAAACCTCTAAATGACAATGTTTTGGAGGTTGTCTTGAGAGCTGTAGGAGAGCCCATCCATTTTATCCCTGGGCAATATGCATTTATTCACTTTGAGGGGGCAAACATAACCCAAGAACAGCATCCGTTTACTTTGTGTAATGAGCGAGATGGCGAAATCTCTATTCTGGTTAAAGTGCGTGGTGATTTCACTAAAAGTCTCTACGAGTTTTTGAAGCCTAATTACACAGCTGTTCTAGAAGGGCCTTATGGTCGATTTGATTATTCAAAAGCAGGAAATTCTCAAATTTGGATAGCTGGAGGGATTGGAATTGTCCCTTTTGTTATTTGGGCGAAAATTTTATTAGAAAGTAAAGAACGAGGTATAGATATCGACTTCTTTTATTGCACTCATAAAAGAATAGATGCGATCTATGTAAAAGAATTTGAACAATTAAGAGATGAAAATCCAAACTTTCATTTTCACTTTATTTGTTCGGAAGAAAAACATCGTTTAGTAGCGCAAGATCAAATAGCGATATGCAAAGATCTAAATAAAAGAGAGATTTTAATGTGTGGTCCTCAAAGACTGACACGCGATTTAAAAAAGCAGTTGATGCAGTTAGGAGTAAAAGAAGAAAAAATTCACTTTGAAGACTTTGAATTTTTTTAATGAATTGTCATTTGTGGGTGTGAGGCGCATCTTCATCAATGGGCTTGTTAATGAGACGGGCACCTCTTTGGCTAGAGAAATAGGAAAACAGCCACTGCATTAAGACGACAAGGCGGTTCCGAAAGCCAATTAAATAAAGGACGTGGACAAAGCACCAGCCAAGCCATGCGATAAATCCCGAGAACTGAATTTTTCCAAAGGTTCCAATCGCTTTTGTTTTTCCAATTGTTGCCATGGATCCTTTATCAAAGTAGACAAACGGGGGTCTGTTATTTTTGGGAAGACCTTTGCGAATCATATGTGCGACATAGCGCCCTTGTTGTACGGCCACAGGAGCAAGTCCTGGCAACGGTTTACTCGATTTATCCATTGCGCAAGCTGCGTCACCTAGGACGAAGATCTCTGGGTGGTCGGGGATGGTGAGGTCTGCATCTACAACGACCCTTCCTTGACGGTCTAGTGGGACATTGAGCGTTTTTAAGATGGGAGACGCCTGGTTACCCGCTGCCCACAGGACGTTTTCTGTTGGAATTAAGTATCCTTCGACAGTAACCCCTTCTTCGGTGATCTCTGTTACTCTTTTTCCTGTAATTACGTTTACCCCAAAATGTTTGAGATATTTTTCCGCCTTTAAAGAGAGTTTTTCTGGGTAGACAGGGAGGATGTGGGGAGATCCTTCAATCAGGAAAATTTTTGTTTTTGTCGGATCGATCCGTCTAAAATCTCTAAGCATTGTTTGGTGAGAGATTTCGGCAATAGCACCTGCCATTTCAACGCCGGTTGGCCCTCCCCCAATAATGACAAAGTTGAGGTATTTCTTTGCCTCGGAGATACTATCGCACCTTTCCGCTTTTTCAAAGGAGAGGAGAATTCTTTCGCGGATCATAAGTGCGTCTGTGAGTGTTTTTAGTCCTGGGGCGAACTTTTCCCAGTGATCTTTTCCAAAGTATGAATGGCGAGCACCGAGCGCAACAATCAGATATTCATAGCCAATCCGATCGCCATTGCGAAGGACGATCTCGTGTTTGTCTTTGTCTATTGCTGTTACCTCACCCATCAAAACGGTAATGTTGTCGTAGGGGCTCAGAATTTCTCGAATGGGAACAGCGATATCGCCCGGAGAAAGGGCTGCTGTGGCAACTTGATATAATAAGGGTTGGAATAGATGGTGGTTTGTTTTATCAATTAACCAAACATCAAACTTTGTGTTTCCAAAAGATTTTGCAGCATTAATTCCTGCAAAGCCGCCACCTAAAATTACAACTTTTGTATTTGCCATATCTGAACATCAGTATAGTCGAAAAAAAATTTCTAAGGAAAGAAATTTTTAATTATGTCACAGTGACATTATGAATTCACTTGTACGCGAATTTTTTACCACAAATGAGAATGATAGATTTAAGGAAGTTCGCTTTTTAAATGAAGAGCCGGACATCACTTGGGATCAAATTTCGAAGGTCGCTTACGATCTCCCTCGTGGGTGGTTTGAATTGAGTAGAGTTTCTCCACAAGATCGAGTAGAATTTACTCGTGATTTTTGGTTGGATCGTATCCCTTACCACCCGAAGGCCCATCCTGCATTCTTTGAGTTTTTTGAAAGGCTTGATGATATCGGGGTTGTTTTGGTGCGCAGAAGGGAAGGAGAGCCTCTGGATGCGGAGCTTATTTATAGTTTAGCCGACGGCAGTACGTTTTTTAGGGGAAAGCCTCCGTGTACTGATAGCGAAGTACTCGAGTTAAAAGAAGAGATGGAAGCGAATTTACCGAGGGACTTTCTTTCATTTCTTAAAATCCATAATGGATTTGGGAAACTTTCTGAGATGGGTTTTATTGAAGCTGAAGAGATCTCTCATGCAAAGCGCAGAGTTATGGATTTAATGTTGCGAACAGAAAAAAGGGTTAAATCAGGTGATATCGATGTAGATCCAGGTTCATTGATTCCATTTTATGAGGCACTTGGTTTATCATCTTTTCAGTGTTTTTATGCTGATTGGTATCCAGGTAATGAAATGGGTAATGTATATTTATCTGGAATAGATTATACATTATCTGATGTGAATGATAAAAAAACTTGGGTGGAACACTTGGCTTTTCCCACTTTTTCTGAGTGGCTGGCTTACTATCTCCAGGGGATGGATTTGTGTACTTAGTTCAGCATTTATACGAACAGCATGGAAAGTACCTTGGCCTTGACTTAATCGCAGGGTCTCAGGGGTTATCTCGTCGTATTAATAAGGCTGAAGTTCACAGGCCAGGATTGAGTCTTACTGGATACTTGAAAGGGTTTGTGTCCGCCCGGATTCTTGTAATAGGTAAGCAAGAAATTGAGTTTTTGCGCGAATTAGACTCAAAAACCCGTTCGTCGCGTCTTCAAGCTATTTTGACACCATCTACTCCTGCTGTGATTGTTGCGAGAGGGTTTGTTCCTCCAAAAGAGCTTATTTCTTTATGTGAGAAAAGTAAAGTTCCCCTTTTTAGGGCGACATCAACAGCAACAAATCTTTTAAGCCGAATTACATTTTTGCTTCTCGAAGAATTTTGTCCGAGCGTGACTTTGCATGGTACATTGGTCGAAGTTTTTGGAGTGGGCCTGTTAATTCAAGGGGAGTCTTCAGTTGGAAAGAGTGAAGCTGCCCTCGGTCTTATTGAAAGAGGGCACCGCTTGATCTCTGATGATGTTGTTAGAGTAAAGAAGAAAGAAGGCTCTTATCTTGTTGGATCAGGTCCTGAGTTGACGCGTCACTTAATGGAGATTCGGGGAATTGGTATTATTAATGTGGCCCACCTTTATGGAGCTGTTTGCGTTCGTCCGGATAAAGGATTAGATATTGTCGTCAAACTGGAAGAGTGGGATGACCAACATTTTTATGATCGGGTTGGACTCGATGAGAAGTTCATTGATATTCTTGGCATTAGTGTTCCGTATCACATCCTTCCTGTTAAGCCGGGTCGCGATGTTGTTTTGCTTTTAGAAACGATCGCACTCAATCACCGATTGAAAGATATGGGTTACAACTCTGCAAAAGAATTCAATGCAAAGTTACTTGAAACAATTGCTAGAAGGCAGAAAAAAAAGGGAGCACGTGAAGTGCATTAAATCCGATTTTTTGATGATGATCGGTATAAATTCCCACGAACGGATAAGAGATGAAAATTGTACGTAAAATAAAAGTAAAAAATTCGCTCGGTTTACATACCCGTCCTGCAGCGTCTATTGTTAAATTGCTTCAGCCACGTAAGTCATCTGTTCAGTTTACGCACAGACATGAGACGATAAATGCGCGGAGTATCATGAGTATTTTGATGCTAGCAGCAAAGAAAAATTCTGTCATAGAGATTACAGTTGAAGGGGATGATGCTGAAATTACCATGCAGCAGCTTGTCCACGCATTTGAAATGGAATTTGGGGAAAAATAATGCCTCCAGAAGGTGAAGAGATTGTTTTAAGGGGACTGCCGATCAGTAAAGGGATCGGTATCGGTTTCCCCGTCTTTTTTACCAGCACGGAAGACCATTTTCCTGAAATCGCAATCCCTAAAAAAGAGATCGAATTTGAGATCGATCGTTATCGTAGAGCTCTTGATTTAAGTCGTAAAGATGTAGAGACCTTACAAAGACTTTCATTAAATGACGGGCCTCCTGAGATTGTTTCGATTTTAGGTACGCATCTTGAAATGATGCAAGATCCTTTGCTCACAAGTGTCATTGAAGATCGGATTCGAGATATGCAGCGCAATACCGAATCGATTTTTCATCATATTATTGAAGAGTATAAAGCGCGCTTTAGCACCATTAAAGATCTCTATTTTCAAGAAAGGGTGCGCGATATTGTCGATGTTTCGCGGCGAATTTTGGGTCATTTGCGCCCACTTGAGCAAGTTAAAATGGGGGAAATGGCCCATAACTCGATCATTTTAACACATGAACTTGTCCCTTCAGAAACCGTTGAGGCAAACGCATCGCTTGTGAGCGCTTTTGTAACAGCTGCAGGTGGCATTACCTCTCATGCAGCCATTATTGCTCGTGCAAAAGGGATCCCTTACGTTGCAAACGTCGATATAAAGAATCTAAAAAATGTGGAGGTCCATTCGCTGATTGTGGATGGATCGCAGGGTCTTGTTATCCTAAATCCAAGTAAGGGGACGTTAAAGAAGTATCAAGAGATCCAAAAAAAGCATCAAATGAGCTACAAAATGCTCAAAAATGCCTCGCATCTTAAGGGTGAGACAATCGATGGCTATGAAGTGCGCATTTTTGCTAATTTGGAAAATCCAAAAGAGATCGATCAGCTGATGAAGGCTGGGGCAAGTGGGATTGGTCTTTTCAGATCTGAATACCTCTTTTTGTCTCGCAAAGCATTTCCAAAAGAAGAAGAGCAGTTTACGATTTATAAGCAGATGGTTAAGTCCTTAAAAGGAAAACCTCTTGTCATCCGCGTATTTGATGTGGGGGGCGACAAAAAAGTGGATCTTCTCCCCACGAATCCTGATGCAAAATACTTTGATGAGATCGGGCATGAATTAAATCCCGCGCTCGGCTGTCGAGCGATTCGCTTTTTGCTCCGGTACCCTGAGATTTTAGAAACACAATTGCGTGCCATTTTGCGCGCAAGCTTCTATGGTGAGATCCATATTCTTATTCCGATGGTCTCTGATGTCTCTGAGGTGCGTATTGTACGTGAGAAAGTGAAGCTGATTCAAAAAGAGCTGAAGCAAAAGGGGATCAAAACGGCAAAACATATTCCGATTGGTTGTATGATTGAAGTGCCCTCTTCGGCGATTATGAGTGATTCTCTTGCAGAAGAGGTTGACTTTCTCTCAATAGGGACGAATGATCTAGTTCAATATATTCTAGCAGCAGATAGGAGTAATACGCATACATCTGAATTGTACTACACTACGCATCCAAGTATTTTACGGCTCATTCGGATGGTTGTCGCCTCTGCGAACCGGGCTAATAAGCCGGTAATCCTATGTGGTGAATGTGCAGCTGATCCTTCGATGATCCCACTGCTGATAGGTCTTGGCATTCGTGAGTTTTCAGTTGCTGCGCGCCATATTCCTCTTGTGAAGCATACCATTCGGAAATGGCGTATCTTAGAAGCGTGTCGCCTTGCAGAAAGTGCCCTTGAATATCCATCTGCCCAAGAGCTTAAGCAGTTCCTTGCCGAAGAGACGGCTCGATAGCTGAAGTTGCTTTGGTTAGGATTTTTTTATCAAAAATTTGTGATGAATGATATAGACCGTTACAAAGACAAAGCTTCCGATCATGTTTAAAAAAAGATCTCGAGCCGTGTCGTAGGTGTCGTTCATTGACATCGTTCCCACTTGACTATGAGTTATGAGGTCAATCATGTACTCAGATAACTCATGCATTACAGAGCCGAGTGCAACGCCAGATATGATTCCATAAGGAACAAACCAGAAAAGATGGGTGAGTTTGTGCTTTTCTACAAATATAGTTGAGAAAAGCCAGAAAAGGGACGAGAGGGCCCAAGAAAGGGTAGTGAGATGGATCATTCGGTCATACCACCAATATTTTGTAAATAAGGCAAAGGTATTTCCTGCAAGATCGAGACTAATTGAACAAAGAAGGAGTGCAAGGATTATTGTGAAAATATGAATGAACTTGTCTCTCCATTTAGCATAGTGATGCCACAAAAACTCAAAGAAAAGGTAGTTGGCTAAGCGATAAAGAAACCAGGGTAAGTAAGTCCACTTAGAAGCGCTTATAGAGGGGAGAGGTACAAGGTGAAACCAGATTAATATATCCGTTATAAAAACGAGATAGACAAGTGATCTCAAGACAAAAAGCGCTTTTTTCCAATGAGAGGTGATAGGCTGAAATGGCATACTTACCTTGTAATCTTACACACTAGATACCCCCAAGAAATGTGATGGGGAAACGTCTATCAGTGGCTTTTTTGTTGATAACAGAGTCAACTAAAAAATCACAAGGGTTTGTAGAAAGAGATACTTCAACAAAAGTTTTCGCGACGATATTGGATTTACATCCAAGGCATGCCAGAGGGGAGTCCAGGCATCTGGTTCTCATCACCTAATTTTGATGCGGCATCTTCAAAGGCACCCAAAATAAGATCTTGAAGCCCTTCAACATCACTTAACGCTTCTGGGTTAATGGTGATTTTTTTTAACTCTTTTGACCCATTCAACGTCACAACAACGAGCCCATTTCCAGCGCTGCCTTCCACAAGTGTTGTTTCTAATTTGTTTTTCATTTGGCTAAACTGATCTTGCATCAGTCTTGCCTGCTTTTTCATTTTTGAAAATCCACTTCCCATAAGAATTCCTTTTATTTTTTTACAGTTCCTTCAAGCTCAACAGCTGTGAACCTGATGATTGTATCATAATAGCTGTGATGTTTTGAAGTAGATGGTGTTGGCTTAGGCGGTTCCTCCGCTTTATTTTGGTGAGGGCTAAAAGGGGTGGCTACCAATTTTGGCTCTTCAGCTTTTGGCGGCGCAGGTGGCAGTGGTGCTTCGGCTTTTGGCGGCGCAGGTGGCAGTGGTGCTTCAGCTTTTGGTGGCGCAGGTGGCAGCTCTTCGGCTTTTGGTGGCGCAGGTGGCAGTGGTGCTTCGGCTTTTGGCGGCGCAGGTGGCAGTGGTGCTTGAGCATTTGGAGCTAAAGCTAGCTCCGGTTCCTCTTCCATTTTTGGAAGCTGGAATGGGCGCTCTTCATTTTGTTCTGTTAGCTTGCGGACAAGGACTTCCACCGGAATTCTATGTTTACTTCGGATGATTTGAAGCAGCAAGGACTCAAGCGCTATCCGTTGAAAGACACTTTTGTGAAAGGAGCTTTCCGCATTGATGAGAAGATCTAAGATGAAAAGGGCTTGGCTTTGCGTATAGAGCTTAGCTGATGGATGGGGCGTATTAAGTGTGCGCGCCAAAGTGATATTCCGGTAATGCTCAATGAGTTGCTCGAGAAAATGGACAAGGTCTTTGCCTGTTTGAAACAGCTGATCAACTAACTCAAAAGCATAGGAGAGCTGGTAGTTTGAAAAGGCTTCATCAAGAGTGAGAAAGAGCTCCTGAGGAACGAGTCCAAGTGACTTTCTTACAATGGAAGATGTGATGGTGTCTTCCGCAAAACAGAGGATTTGGTCAAAGAGCGACTCTGCATCGCGTAGGCTCCCTTCAGAAAAGGAGGCGATCAGCTCCAATGCATCTGGCTCAGCTATTCGCTCTAGATCCGTTGCGATTTGCTGAAGCTTGGAAGAGATCATCTCAGGCTGGATTCGCGCAAGATCAAACCTTTGGCATCTGCTGATAATTGTAGGGAGGACTTTATGGGCCTCTGTCGTCGCAAAGAAGAACTTTGCCTGCTCAGGGGGCTCTTCAAGAGTTTTGAGGAGCGCATTAAATGCCTCTTTCGTAAGCATGTGCACTTCATCAATGATGTAAATCTTATATTTCCCGTGACTTGGCGCGTAGCCTACGGTTTCGTTGATTTGACGAATATCATCGATCCCTCGATTCGATGCTCCATCGATCTCGATGACATCGAGCGACTGGCCCGAGGTGATTTCAATACAGGATGGACATTGGTTGCACGGCTCAAGGTCTTGCGTAAGCGATTGACAGTTAAGCGCTTTTGCAAAAAGTCTAGCGAGAGTTGTCTTTCCTACGCCTCGAGAGCCGCAAAAAAGATAGGCGTGAGCAATTTTATCGAATCGAATCGCGTTTTTAAGGGTAGTGACCGCAGCTTGTTGGCCGACGACATCGCGAAAGGCTTGCGGGCGGTACTTTCGCGCGAGGACCTGGTATCTTTTTGACATGAATGGTATATTATGAATATGAACAAAAATTGGCAAGAGTGGTTATCTTCCAACAATCGCGGATGGCGCCTAATCGTCGGCTTTATCTGCGTTTTTTTTCTGGCCCTTTTTCTCCATTTTCGTGAAGTAAGAGTCGAAGTTTTAGAGGTAAACACTACGGCAAGTAGATATATTGTCGCCCAAATCGACTTCGAATTTCCCGACTACGAAACGACAATTGTTTTAAGACAGCAGGCGATGCAGGATGTCGGAAATATTTATCAAATTGATGATAAACAGATCCGCGATGCGAGATATTTGCTCGAAGAAGACCTCATCCGCAATAAAAATTGGCGTAGGGCGGCACCCCAAAGTACTTTTGAGGAGATGTATAAGGCGGCAGATGAGCTGGAAACGCTCCTTTTAGAGGCCCGCTTTACCGATCCCCGCACTATTCAAAAAATTAAAGAGATGGGCCTTCCTGATAACTCCTATTACGAGTTTGTCTCAGAGGGGACTCACTCATCGATTGGATTGTCCCCCGAATTTTGGGAAAGGACGTCTCAGCAAATTTTGCAAAGCGATGCATTTCACAAAGAAACAGTGGGTTATGTGATCCGCTCTTTTGAGGCGAGGGATTGGAATTTAGTTCAAGATACGGCTCTCGAGCGCTCCTTACAGGCCCGCGTTGGAAGGACGATTCCCGAAAAGATGACAAAGGTCTATGCGGGAACGCGGATTATCGATCAGGGAGAAAATGTGACCTCCCGCCATTTGACAATGGTCCAGTCGATGAAGCAGGCTATTTCTGAGAGTCGCAAACTTTGGGATCCTTTAACAATTATTGCAAGTTTTGTCCTCTCTATCATTTTTGTGACAATCAGCGGTCTTTATTTTAGAATCAGCCAGCCCACTTTTATCCGCTCTTTAAGGGAAATTTCTCTATTTGTCTGTATTGTGCTTCTCACCCTTTTGTTTGCGAAATTCACAGAATATATTTTGCTTAAGAGCTCGTCTGATATTATTGGAGCGGTCCGTTTTCCCATTGTGGCCCCTTTTGCAACGATTTTGATCTGTATCCTCCTCTCTCCTAGAACGGCTCTTTTTGCTGCGACATTTCTCTCCATTATTCTGTCGGTAAGCTTAGCTGTCGATCACAGCCACTTTTTGATTTTGAATCTCGTTACATCCATTGTAGTCATCATTGGCTCAAGGGGACTTCGCAAGCGTAAAGAGGTATTTACTGTTTGCATGAAGTCGTGGCTGAGCGCAATTCCTGTATTATTTGCTTTCACGTTTGCAGAAAATCACTTCGCTTCTTACATGCTTTTGATCGACATTGGGGCCTCTTTCGTATTTCTTTTGATTACAGCTGTTTTGGTCGTTGGCATTTTGCCCGCTTTAGAGACGCTTTTCGGGATCATTACCGACATGACTTTGATGGAATACACCGACCCGAGTAGCGATTTGCTGCGCCGGTTTGCTGTGGAGGTACCAGGAACGTATCAACATAGCTTGGTTTTGGGCAATTTAGCAGAGATTTGTGCAGGGGCCATTGGTGCAAATGGTCTGTTTTGTAGGGCGGCTACGCTCTATCATGACATTGGTAAAATCAACAATCCTCAATTTTATACAGAAAACCAGCAAGGTGTAGTCAATATCCATCAGCTCTTAACGCCTTTAGAATCTGCCCAAGTCATTATTTCCCATGTCACAGATGGCGAAGAAATTGCCAAAAAAGCAAGGCTTCCTCAGTCATTTATCGATATCATTCGAGAGCACCACGGAACAACTCTCGTCTATTATTTTTACAGAAAGCAACTCGAACTCAAGGGCAATCGGGTTGAAGAGGTCGATGAAGCCCAATTCCGCTATCCTGGACCTAGGCCCCGCACCAAAGAATCTGCTATCATCATGATTTGTGACACAATTGAGGCAGCAACGCGCTCTTTGGAGATCATTAACGAACAAACGTTAACTGAACTTGTCAATCGGCTTGTTTCGGAAAAAGCTGAAGATAGTCAGTTTGACGACTGTCAACTCACCTTTGAAGAACTTGCTAATATTAAGAAAACTCTTGTAAAAACTCTTCTCCTCTCTCACCACGTGAGAGTCAAATACCCCAAAAAAGAAAAGCCCAACTCTTAATAGCTTGGGAAAATCAACGCGGGGATGCAAAGAAAGAAACCACAGAGAGATAGAAAGTTAGAGAGCGCGTGAAACGCGCGGAAAAAAGACGCAAAGAAAAGGATAAACCACAGAGATAGAAACCACAGAGAACGCGCGAAACGCGCGAGGAAGAGGGGAAGATAAGCGAAGCTACTTTAGATCACTTTGAAAACTCTCGAGAAGTTTTTTTAGGCGCTCATCACACTCTTCGATACTTTCTTTAAGATCGCTTTTACCCATCTGCATCACTTCCGCATACACTTTTACCTTTGGCTCTGTTCCAGACGGTCGGATCACTAATTTACTTTTGTCTTCGAGCCAAAAACGGAGCACATCTGAGGGGGGAAGTGTATCTTTCCCATCGATGTAATCTTCGATAAGGGTCACTTTTTGGTTTGCTATGTGGCTAGGTGGGTCTTTGCGCAGGCGGTTCATCAGGCTTTTCATCTGATCCATTCCCGCTTGGCTATCGGTAAATGCGATGTTGAGGAGAGATTCTCTATGGATCCCAAATTTACTATAGATTTGGTTGAGTCTGTCGACAAGTGTGATGTTTTCACTTTTTGCTTTCGCTGCCATCTCTGCAATTAAGCACGCCGTAGAAAATGCATCTTTATCTCGAGCAAAGGTATGACCGAGGTATCCGTAGGATTCTTCAGCGCCAAAAAGATATTGATATGCGTCAAATGCACTTTCCCAAATTCCAATTTGCTCTCCAATGTATTTAAATCCTGTCAGAACATCGACACATTTTCCCCCGAAGCTCTCTGCAATTGTCTTAAATAGCTCGGTTGTCACAATCGTTTTAATAAGGGCCGCGTTTGAGGGAAATTGATTTTTTTCAGCAAGGGTTGAGCAGATATGGTAAAGGCATAGACAAGCAATTTGATTGCCAGTAAAGCGGGCATTGGGGACCACAAGGCCAATGCGGTCTGCATCGGGGTCAGTTGCGATAAAAAGGTCCGCTTTTTCTTGTGCGAGTTGTTCTGTTCCAAGTTGAAGCGCTTTTTCTTCTTCAGGATTAGGGGAGGGGGCGTTAGTGAAATTGCCATCGAGCGCTTTTTGCTTTTCTACATACGATGGGGATGGATAACCCCACGCATTTAGCGCTTTTTGCATGAGTCGAATCCCTGTCCCATGAAGATTGGAATAGACTATTTTTAAGGGTATTTTCGATAGATTCGGGAGCATCTGGATCTTTTTTAGCTCATCTAAATATGCGTCATCAATAACAGATCCGATCTCTTCGTATTTCGGATTGAGTCTAACTTGATCGGGGCTTTTAATTTTTTCCACTTCTTTCATAACGCCCTCATCGTGGGGAGGAACGAGTTGACAGCCATCGTTCCAGTAGACTTTATAGCCGTTATATTGAGGAGGATTGTGAGATGCTGTAATCATAATTGCCGCGGAGCACTTGAAGTGTCTGCAGGCAAAAGAGACTAAAGGTGTTGGGCAGATCTCTTTAGAAAGAAGTGCGCGGATCTGATTGCCAGCTAAAACTTTTGCAGTCTCTTCCGCAAATTCGCGCGAATGATTTCTAACATCGTAGCCGATAAAAACAGATTTTTCTTCGCCTGGTTGTTGATTGAGGTAATTTGCAAGCCCTTGTGTTGCCATCCTGATGGTATAGACATTGAGTCGATTGGTCCCAATACCCATAATCCCACGCATCCCTCCTGTTCCAAAGGCAAGATCTTTGAAAAAGGCATCGGAGAGTGCTTTGGGATCTTCGATGAGAAGGCGGTTGATTTCGTCTTTTGTATTTTGGTCAAAGGGACCGTTTAACCAGCGTTGAATTCGTTCTTCGATTTGCGTCATGAAACGCATTATGCTCAAAAATCGAAATTTTGGTCTAAAAGATTATCCAAATAAGTGACACACTGTTCTTGAATGTGAAGAGAAGGGACAATTTCTGCCTCGGGATGATTGATCCCTTCGCAACGCTTTGAGGCTTCTTCCCAATCTTTTGGGTCTCGTAAATGGTAAACCCACCAAGGAAATGTGCGGCATTGAATAGGCCTTGCTTCATAGGCTGTGCACTGTTTATCTTTGAGAAAGATGCAATCGTAGTTATCTGGTTTATCTAACAGTGCATATTGCCCGTCGATGTAGCGGGTATATTTTTTTGTAAATTCTTCTCGAGTAAGATGAAAGTGATTTGAGAGATTATCCAGATCCTGGTTTGATAAAAATACGTAGCCGGGAGATCCTGTGCAACACTTGCCGCAGCCAGTACACTTAAAGCGCAGCCCATCGGAAAACCATGGCTCTTGTTGCGGCTCTTGCTGTGTTTCTACGGGCGCGTCCATGCAAAGTCCTCTGTCTTTGTTTTCGTCCACTGATCGTTCCATTGATAGGTCGATATAGTGCATCCATTGGTGTTAATGTCGATTAAATTCCACGATCCTTTTTTCCCTTGGGCGCAGCTTCCGCTATCGACAACGAGAGGGAGGTTGCTCACTTGAAGGTCGGCAATTGTATGGCGATGTGTATGGCCGTGTAGATACATTCGAATGCGAGGATTGCGCTCGATTAATTTTTGAAGCACCTCTCCTCGAACTAGGTTATGTCTTTCAACATCGTTTTGGAAAAAAGGGTAGTGGTTGAGAAGAAGGATCGAGTCTGTATCTGGGATAAGTTTAAGAACCTCTTCTAAATAACTTTCTAATTTTTCTGAAAAAAGTCCCGTTGATGAGTATAGATTTGTCGCAAGAGCTGTATCTAATGCGATTAACCACCATCCATCCATGATTTTATGCGCTTCGATGCCGTGTTCTTTTAGTGTGAAAAAATCTGCACGATGTGTGATCTCGTCTCTTTTGTTTTTGAAATAGCGATAGAAGTGTTTTTGTCGGTAGCTGCGGTATGTGTAATGGTCGTGATTTCCAGGGATTGCAATCCAAGGCTGCTTGATTTTGCCAATTAATTTAGCTGCCTTTTCAAACTCTTTTATGAAAGAAGTTGTAGATAGATCTCCACCTAACAAGACAAGATCTACATTTAGGTCGCTAAATAGCTTGGGGAGAGGATCTAACTGTGCCTCAAAAAATGTTTTTCTTCTGAAAAAAAGCCAATTCAAATGGCCCAACAACCTTTTTGAAAACAGGCGAAATGGGTTAAATGTAACTTTCGTAAAGTGAAAATCAGAAATTTGGGCAATTCTCATGTAGGATATGATAACTGCCCAAATGCTTAGATTCTAGGGGTTTTTTTCTTGCTTGGCCGAGCATGTTTCGGTTCTGCATTGTTGGTCCGGTCAAATACAGGGACTCTTCCCTTTTTCATAATCTTATTTCGTTCATCTGGAGTGGGATGTGTAATCGCTTTTGCTTTTTTCTCATCCCTCATTTTGATCTTTGCTTTTTTCTTTTTTTGGTGCTGTGTCTCGGGAAAAGTAGGGATCTCTGGCAGCTCTTCTTGCATTTCTTCGCGATGCATAGAGCGAATGATGTTTCGATTCAACTTCTTCATATGATGAGGGAGATCTTTCATATAAGTTTATCCTTTTGGGTTAAACATTATATTATACTATTTTTGGATTAATTTCATTTAGTTTTGCAATACTTTGTTTTTTAAAGCTTTAATAACCTTTATTGTTGTGGTTAATTGCTTCCAGTATTTTTTTGGGGCCCATGATGGGGGGAGGGCAATTTCTCCTCGCGCCCAGCCGGGACGCCAGAGGAGCATCTGTTTTTTGCTGGGGCCAACTATGAGATGAGGGATATTGAGGATTGAGGCGATATGCCCTGGGCCAGAATCGTTACCAATAAAATATCCCGACTCATAGATAAATGAGCATAAATCATCTATTGAGGGAAGTTTAGGAATAAAAACGGGTTCATAGCCCCTTAACTTTAACCAGTTTGCTACTTTTTGATATTTCTCGAGTGGCCAGTTTTTGCTCTCAGAGCTGCTAGATGGGTGGATGGCAACCCGGTTGCGGTATTTTCTGTGGGTGAGATTGGCAGGTGCCCTCATGCCGTTGTCGAAAGAGGCGTTGATTTGAAAAAGGCTTTTTAAAGAGGCCGCTACATTTGCAACCATGGTGAGATTTGGATCACAGACATAGTCGAAGCCCTCTCTTAAGGGGCCGTGCTTTGACTCTTTATGGCTGCCGTAAAAAGTGTAAATGGGTTTATTAAGTCCATGGATTTGTTTGGCTTTTTCGCTGTTGTCGTGCTGTAAGAAAACAGCATCTGCATCTGTGTTGCCAAACTGATAGTCTTCAAGCCATCTACCGAAATTATGTGAGGTGTCAGTAATGACATCAAAACCTGCTTGTGCCAGGTGATGTGATGCGATATGCATGATCAATGCATCGCCAATTCCAGGAGCGCATACTACTAAAAGTCTCATTAATCGTAGTATTTTGTCTGGAACCGAATAACTTTTCCACTCAAAGGTGGGACATCGAGGCGGATAACGGATGATTCGAGTGGTTTTTTTTCAGCAAGACCTGTCAGAAGGTCGATTGCTGTTGTTTGGCGGATATTTGGAAGCTCTAGTACTTGTGTGGCATTTTGTTTGCCGAAATTGACTGCGAGAAGTTGTAAGGTAGTACTATTTTTTAGCTGATAGACTAAAATTATAAGTCCCGGCTGATTTGTCTGAGGAACATCTACGAGCTCTGCACTTTCAATTTCGCTATCTCGTCTGATAGAAAAGAGCTTTCTCATTTGCATTGCAAATG
The DNA here is from genome assembly GCA_002773795.1 of Chlamydiae bacterium CG10_big_fil_rev_8_21_14_0_10_42_34. Lineage (GTDB taxonomy): Bacteria > Chlamydiota > Chlamydiia > Chlamydiales > SM23-39 > REEB52. Next base: position 154,601 of record PFAD01000015.1, read on the forward strand.
ATCTAGGATTATTCATCTGACCTGTTAATGAAGGGTAGATTGTATTTTCATTTGGTTTTAATAGGTCAACGATTTGAGGCTGTAGTGTGCCGTAAAGATCGGAGACAGAAAATGAAAAGGCTCCAGGTTGCATAGCATAAAATAGGGCTAAAAGGAGATGCGTTTCTCCACTATCTTCCCATTTTTGCTGAAAATCTTTAATCCCTTTTGCCATCAGGCAGAGTTTGGGCCAAGTAGCTGTTTCAGGAGGGCCAATTTTTGATACGTCCTCTTTGAGAAGTCGCGTTCTGAGTGCATCTCCTGTGAGGATTTCATCGTAGTACTGGAACCGTTTTTTGGGACTGAAAAGCAGCTCAGCCCAGTCGCAAACAAACTGATCAAAAGGTTGCAATACATGGACGAGCCTTTTTGTTTCAATGCCCTCTTCCAAATAGAGGCGATACATCAATTTTAACGCTTCTGCATCTTCGGTGATTAGGGCATGAAGAAGGGCGGGGCGTGTAATTGTATCTGTAACTAGATCTGTCGAGGCTTGTTTGATTTCATCGAGGCCCCCCTTGGATTCAAGAACAGAAAATGCCCCAAGTTTACGCGTCCAAAGAGACATCATCTGCTTGGTATTCGCATTGATTGAAGCATCTAGCTTGACGATTTTTTCGCCCAAATTAAAAATCGAATCGAGAGTGTCTGCTGTAGCGATGCGGCAGCCGGCAAAAGAGGGGTTGAGCCAATCGATGACGGGATCTGCTTCATTTTCTTTTAGATAGATCCATCTACGGATTTTACCATCGTTGCATTTTACTTGCGTTGTGGTGTTCCAGCGACTTTGCTTTACGTAAGGGGTAAACTCTTCGGGAACGTAACCTTTTTTGTGTAGCTCTTGCAATGTGAGCCAAGGAACATTGACGGCGAACTGACTTTTGCCCATTTTGGGGAGAAGTTTCCAGTCCCGCTTATCAATTTCTACTAAGTGATAAAGACCTGGGTAATCGCCCACATTTTTGAGTGCGAGCCAAAAGTCTGCGCTTAATCCGGTGCTGCTCCCCAATGAATCCCCAATGAGGGAGATCCCTTTTTTGCGAAGCAAATTGGACAGATCTTCCCAGTCATTTCCCCATCTAGGATCAAGACCAATTCCTGTTCTAAATGCACCGCCTCTTTTCAGCCCTTTTAGATAGACTCCTTGCACACCGATTTCTCTCAAGTATTCCCAAAATGTATCGTTGTTCAGTGTTTCAAAAGCGGGAGCTGCAATTTCATTGAGATCGATCGAGAACCAGACTGAGGCTGTATCGAGACAACTTTGTGGTTGGGGCGAAATAAGGGGAGGGGGTGCTTTGGCAACTTCAAAATTGAATTTTTTCGAGAGCCACTCTGCTTGATAGAGCATCGATTGTGGTTCTAGCTCCATTTGTGCAAGCAAAGATAAAGGGAGCAAGATGAAAAATAACTTACTGCGCATAACCTCCTTTGATTACTTTAGAAATCAGAGTTTGTCAATAAAGAAATTTAACCTATGAAAACATAAAAAAGAAAAAAGAGAGAAAGAAATTTACCACCGAGGACACCGAGAAAAAAAGAGAGAGAAAGAGGAAGAAAAGCGCAAAACGCGTGAAAAAGAAAATAATAACCACAGAGATAAAAACCACGGAGGCAGGGGAGACGCAAAGTGGGAAAAGAGGGGCTGTAAAAGCCCCTCAGAAGTTTTAGTCTTCGTCTTTTGCGTCGGCAATCAACGCTTCTGACAAGAGGACGATTCCTGCCATTGAAACCGCGTGCGTTAAGCTACTCTTAACCACTTTTGCAGGATCAATTACGCCACATTTAAGGAGGTCTTCTACTTTTTCGCTCAATGCGTTAAATCCAAAGCTCTTTTCTTTGCCGAGCACTTCGTTCAGAACGATAGAACTATCAAAGCCTGTGTTTGTGATGATTTGCTTAAATGGTGCCTCACATGCCTTTAAGAGGATTTGTGCACCCACCTGTTCTTCTTTAGAAAGCTTTAGTTCTGTGCAGGCTCTACTTGCTCTTAAGAGAGCAACACCGCCACCCGGAACGATTCCCTCTTCGAGGGCTGATCGGGTAGAGTTGAGGCTATCTTCGTACATCTGTTTTTTCTTTTTCATTTCAGATTCAGTTGGTGCGCCCACTTTAATCACGGCAACCCCACCTTGCAGCTTCGCTTTTCGCTCTTCTAGCTTTTCTTTATCGTAGTTCGATGTTGTGTTTTTAAGCTCAGCATCGATTTGTGCAATGCGTGCTTTCATCTCAGTTTCGCTTCCCTTACCACCGACAACAGTTGTTTTTTCCTTGTCGACGATGATTTGATCTGCGCTTCCTAAAACATCAGCTCCTGCATCGCGTAAAATGAGCCCTTTTTCTTCTGTTACAAGTGTTGCACCTGTTAAGATTGCGATATCTTCAAGGATGCTTTTGCGTCTGTCGCCAAATGCTGGCGCTTTCACAGCTGCCACCTTGAGAGTACCGCGCAATTTATTCACAACGAGTGTTGAAAGTGCATCTCCTTCGATATCATCTGCGATAATGAGAAGCTCTTGTCCAGTTGTTGCAATATGTTGCAAGATCGGGAGAAGCTCTTGAGCCGAGCTGATTTTTTTATCAGTGACGAGGATGCTTGGGTTTGTCATTTCGACGATGAGCTTTTCAGCATTCGTTGCAAAGTATGAGCTCAAGTAGCCTCTATCAAATTGCATCCCTTCGACAAGCTCAATGGTCGTTTCGGTTCCTTTGCCCTCTTCAATGGCCACAACTCCAGTTTTGCCGACCTTATTGAAGCACTCTGCGATTTTCTCGCCGATTTCTACATTGCCAGATGCGCTTACAGATGCAATGTTGCGGGTGTCTTCAGGCTTTGATACAGCCAAAGAGATCGCGTCGATTTCTTTGAGGACAGTTTCAAGAGCTTTGTCCATACCACGCTTAATGGAGATGGGGTTGGCACCTGAGGCGATGTTTTTAATGCCACCTTGAACGAGCGCGCGCAATAAGACGATACCTGTTGTTGTTCCATCGCCCGATTTTTCTTTAATTTTAGCAGCGACCTCTTTCCCCATGGCAACGCCCATGTTGAGAAAGGTATCTTTTAATTCGACGTCTTTTGCAATGCTATTGCCGTCGCTTGTGATTGTTGGGGATCCCCAGCTTGTTTGTAAACCAACATTGCGCCCTTTGGGCCCCAATGTAATGCAGACCACATCAGCCAATTTGTCAATTCCATCGCGCAGGGCATTTCGCGCGTTTTCTTCAAAAACAATTTCTTTTGGGTTTGTCATTTGTAATCCTCAGTGAGATGGTATTTGCGGGTGTATCCGCATAACTTTTTTCATGATCTTTAAGCAAATCATACTCAAAATTAACCATTTGCGTTCTTGTAAATAGCCTTTGGCTATTCGCTACGACCGAACAAAAGGCTAATTTTGAGCAGATTTTTCTTAAATTTCATAGGTAAAAAGTTGTGCGGGCACACCCGATATTTGCTTGTTGCAAGTAGCTTACTGAAAACAGGGACAAGTTTCTAGTATTATTCTTTGTGGAACTTGTTGTAGACGTCTCTTTTGGGAATGTCTTTCATTTTTGCAGCTTGTTTGATCGCCTCTTTAAGTGTGAGACCGTGCAGATCTTGTAACATTTGAACGAGCTCTTCAAGGGATAAGTCATCGGGAATTTTGCCTGCCTCAATGACTAAAACAATTTCCCCTTTGGGTGGATGGGCTTCATAGTAAGCTAAAATTTCAGAACAAGGGCCCCGTTTACACTCTTCAAAGGTTTTGGTCATCTCTCGAACCACGGCCACACGCCTTTTTCCGTCGATGAGTTTCAACGTCTTTACAATCCGCTCCGGACTCTCAAATGCGACTGTGGTTCCTGGATAGCCCATCGCAAATTTTAGCTCTGATTCCGGCTTTTTATCTAAAAAGCCGAGGAACTGAAATCTGCTCGTATCAAATCCAGACATCACCAAAGCTTGGATCACGCTGCAAGGCCCAGGGATTGCGCTTACCTGAATGCCTTTGTTTAGACATGCATCGACCAAAATTTGGCCTGGGTCGTTGATACAAGGGGTGCCTGCATCAGAAATAAGGGCTAATTGCTTGCCCATTTCAAGGTCTTCTAAGATCCGATCAAGCGCTTGTTTTTCTTTAAATTTATGGTAAGAGATCAGTTTCGATTTTATTCCGTAACGGTCGAGTAGAATTGAGCTGCGCCGCGTATCTTCACAGAGGATGATATCGCAAGAGGCTAGAGCATCCAGGGCTCTTTGCGAGATGTCTTCTAGATTGCCAATGGGTGTTGCGATAACAAATAACAAAGATTTTACTCTGATTAGGGGAAAAGGTGGCACTCGGATTCGAACCGAGGAATGGAGGCTTTGCAGGCCTCTGCCTTACCACTTGGCTATGCCACCGGAATGCGAACTATTATGCAGTAAGGGGCTTAAGAGGTCAATTATTTAAATTGAGGAAAGAACCTGTGGATAGGTTCTTAAGTTACGTTGCTTGTAAGACCTTTCCAAGCCCAAGTCAGCCACCCATCATTTTCTGTTTGGGGTGATTGGGGCTGAACGCTTCCCTTTGAGGGCGAAGGACTCACGGACTTAGGTGCCGACTTTACTTCGACAGTAAGGGTAATCTTTTTGAAACGTTGTATGACTTTCCAAATATTTATCTTTGATGCGAGGTCTTGTAAGCTCTCAGGGAGGATGAACTGAATTGTCACAGGGGATGCTCTCTTATTTTTATCATAGGTCTTTAGAAAAGCGCGTAGAGCCTTGCGTCTGGTTGTGTCGGTTAGCTTTTGATTTTTTTCGTCTAAATAGTTTTCTTCTTTAATTGCATAGGTAGCTAGTTCTTCATTATCTCGAGCATCTGAGGTGAAGTCAAAAGTGATCGATTGTTTACTTGAGTTCACAGCGGTAGCTAATTTGTCGAAGAGGACTTGGCCGAGATATTTGTTCTCTTCTTGTTTGACATCATCATTTTGCACTTCATTAGCTTGTTCCGCTTTTTGGCCCTGAATTTTGTCGTACTGCTCTTTTGCTAAAGCAATTTCAATTTTTTCTAGGGGATGGATGTCGTCTTTGTGTTTTTCGGCATAAGCCTGAATTACTTGTAGTAAGGCGTTGTATGTATCAAGGACTTCCATCCCTTCAGGAATTGTAAAGGAGATTTGTTTAAGTTTTTGTTTCTGTGCAAGTTCAAGTGATTTATTTGTTAAGTCTTGTAGGTTAGAAAGAGCATCCTCAGCTTTTGGATTAAAGACAGCATGTAAAATTTTTGTAGGACCTTTTAAGCCTGTTGCCTCTGATGCGACGATATCCGCAGAAGAGAACCAATTCCCATAGCTAAATTTACCTTCAGGATTAATGAAAGCGGTGGCTTTTTGGGTTCGTAATCTTGTGATTTCATCATGTAGTTGCGCATTTTTGAAAATCGAAGTTTCTTTATCTAAGGTGTCGTTTGTGAAGTTAACAATTGCTCCTGGGCGCGTTGTGATGTCGCCAGTTCCCATAGAAACTGTTGTATTTTTATGTTGAGAACTTTCCTCGTTTTCTAGATTGGTTGACTGTGAATCGATTGTTTTTTGAGCCGGGGTGATCCCTTTTTTATTATAGGTGTAAAAGTATCCTGTTTTTGCAGCGGCTAAAAAGTCCTCTTTTGTTACAGGTGTTGATTTAGCGTCGTTAACTTGCCAAAATTGGTCGCCATTTCGGAGGTAAGTCACATAGTGACCATTTCCAGTTCCATTCCCAAGATGGGCGCTGAAACTCATAAGATCGTATTCGGTCGTTTCTTTTTTATCTGCCCCATAAATGTTTCCTGAAAGTTTTAGGTCCAGATTTGCCTGAACAGGTGTCGTAATTTTGGTTCCGTTCATACTGTTTCTGTTGACATGGACGAAAAATACGTTTGGAGCTTGTGTAAAGGTGTCTTTTTTGTGGATACGTGTAACTTGCGTTTCAGTTCCAGGAATATTTGTCGTTGGATTTTCTTTTGAAGGTTCTAGGTCTTCATAGAGTTGCTTATTTAAGAGGGCTTCAATGCTTTGATTTTGTTTAGGGAGAACTACTTTTTGCGCAAGTTGGGGTGTTTCTGTAGTTGGTGCTATCCATTGTTCTGTTCCTTTATCATCTAGGTAGCTCCAGCTCGATTGGATCTGTGCGCTGAGTAAAGAATCTTTTTCGATCCTTAGATCTTCTTGAAGGAGTGTGAGGGCCTCTGTTGGATCTTCTTGGCCATTTTCTGAAAGCTTTCCTTTTAGGTGATTTCTTAAGTCTGATAGGTCGAGTGGTTCTTGTGCTGATGGATATTGCTCTAATAGTGTTTTTAGAGGGTGAGGCTTTCCACCTACATCTTGAATAACACCTTCTTTAAGCAGTTCTTGGCGGATAAGCGGGTTACTTGCCCAAGATTGAACGGCTGATGCTAAATAGCATGAGTTTCCGATATTTTTAAATCCTGCAGGGCGAAATTCTGTTGGCGCCGACTTTTCAGTTTGTTGAGGAGCATTTCTGTATACTTTTAGGCGATCGTCTTGCGCTAATTTCGTTAGAATATTTTGTGGCGTCATTTCACTGATGATCTCGGATAGCGCTTTGGCCTCAACTGTTTCAATCCTTAATGGTTCGGTGATATAACCTCTGTCGATCATCTCTTCAATAGACTGTTCTTCCGGGTTGTACGTTTTATTTGTGTCGGGAATAAATGCGGTATAACCGTTTTCAGTAAAGATAAAGCTAAAGTCAGCACCAGGTCTAATTTTGCCACCCTCTTTTAAATTTGCTTTGAGGTCTTGCAAAAATAAGTCTCGGTGTTGTTCAACAGCTTTGTTAAGTGCATCTATGCTTGAGCCTTTTTGGAAAGGAAGGTCAAGGGTAAATTTGTATCGTTTGCCGCACCAGTAAATGCTCGATTCGTGGTGGTGGACATTTTCGTGGTCGTTTCCTAGCAATCTTCCTTGAGCATGGGCCTCTTTGGCTGCGGGATCGTCAGTGCTTTCGACTACAGAAATTTGTGTAACTGCGCAACGCGTTGGGTTCAGTGGAGCTGTGACGGTGGGGAGGGGGGTCGGACGCGGCGATTGCGGTAATGGGGCAGAATGATTCGATGCAGGTGCACTGCTCTGATCGATTGAAGAAGTGCTTGTTGATGGTGTTATTGTTGTCATATTAGCCGTTTTAAGTTTATTACATATAATTATAAAATATTTACTATTTAAAATCAATTAATTTAAAAATTGGCAGTATTGTGTATGTTGCTTGTGCTTAGCTACTTGTATACAATGGTTGCGCCCATTTTAGAAAAAGGGGTATACATTTTAGCTCCTGGAGGGTGTATGAGAAACATTTCAATCAAAGTGATTGCGCAGTTTTTCGAGGTTCCTTGTGAATGTGATTCTCAAGTGACTGGTTATCAAATTGATAGCAGGCTTGTCGGCGATGGGGAGCTGTTTTTTGCTCTCAAAGGGGCTAAGGTTGACGGTCATAAGTACTTAAGTGATGCGAAGATGCGAGGGGCCATTGGGGCTGTCGTTTCGACGGATTATTCGGGTCCTGATTTTGGGCTTGTTTTACTGCCGGTTGACGATGTTGTCAGCTCTTTGCAAAGCCTCGCTCGGCACTTTATGGAGGAGTGTAAGGCTCAAGTTATTGGGATAACAGGGTCTTTAGGCAAGACGACGACGAAGGATTTTATCGCGACTCTTTTGGAGGGGAAATTCAAGGTGGGGAAGACCCATCTAAATTACAACACGAAGCTTACCTATCCGATCACTTTGCTCAATAGGACAGGGGACGAGGATGTGTTGGTGGTAGAGCTTGGGATGTCGGAGCCGGGAGATATTGGGAGGCTTTTGCAGATTGCAGCGCCTGATATTGCTGTATTGACCAAGGTTGCGTTGGTACACGCTGCATTTTTCCCCGGAGGCATTGCTGAAATTGCCCAGGGAAAAGGGGAGATTTTTTCCCATCCAAAGACAAAAAAGAAGATTTTTCATCATGGACTCTACGAGTATCCTGAGGTGATAGCGGGTATTTCGGGAGAAAAGATTAGTTTTTCGATGGAAGACAGAACTGCTGATTATTTTCTTTCGAGTGAAAATTTTGTCGACGAGAGGGGGGTTAGAGCTTATCAATTTGATCCGCCTTATAAGCAAGCGCATGTGCTTCACAACTTTTTAGCAGCAGTAAGTGTCGCAAGAGTGATGAAGGTGCAGTGGGATGAGATCAATGCGAGGGTTCCTTTTTTACAATTGCCGAAGATGCGATTTGAGCAGTATGAAAAAGATGGAGTGATCTTTGTTAACGATGCCTATAATGCAAACCCCGACTCGATGAAAGCGGCTCTTTCAAACATGCCAGAGCCGAAAGAGGGGTGTAAGAGGATCGCTGTTTTGGGGATGATGGTTGATTTGGGACCCAACTCCGAAGAGATCCACCGAGATGTGGGGCGATTTGCCCAAAAATATGTGGATCATCTCCTTGTGATGGGCGATGCTGCCACTCCGATATATGAAGCGTTTCAGGAGGTAAAAAAACCTGCGGAGCGATTCGTTCAATTTAATGAACTTGCTAAGACGCTAAAAGGGATTATGAGCCCGGGTGATGTAGTGCTTGTGAAAGCCTCTCGAGCGGTGCAAATGGAACAACTTTTCAACTTGATGACGTGACATGCTGTTATTTTTACTCGAATGGCTCTCTTCGATGCACTATAAAGCGCCAACCGCTTTTACCTATTTTTCTACACGGATGATTTTAGCGGCCGCTACAGCTCTTCTTGTGACCATTTTTTTAGGGCCTCGCTTTATTAAAAAGCTCTATGAAATGAAAATTGGACAAGCGATCCGAAGCGTGGAAGAAGTGCCCCTTTTAGCTGAACTTCATGGGAAGAAAAAAGATACGCCTACGATGGGTGGAATTTTGATTCTTTTTGCGATGGCTGTATCGCTTGTTTTATGGATGGATTTGCGCAATGTTTTTACGTGGATTTTGCTTTTAGCCACTCTAGTTTTAGGTCTTTTAGGAGCAGCAGATGATTACTTAAAGTTGAAGTATAAAAACAGTAAGGGGTTAAAGGCGCGTAAAAAGCTGGCGATTCAGGTGGGGTTTTCGGCGTTGGTCGCACTTTATCTATTGGTGCCTTGCTTTTCTAACGCCATTTCGGGGAAGAAATTTTTCAAGCAGCCTGTGGCAAAAGAGCAGATTGTGACGGGAAAAAGGATCTTCACAAGCACTTTGTCGATGGAGCAATATTCAAAGCAGTTTTATCTCCCTTTTTTCAAAGATCCGGTGCTAGATTTTTCGACAGGAATCGCTTTTTTATTCATTATTTTTGTGATCACAGGGGCCTCAAATGCGGTGAATTTAACCGATGGGCTCGATGGATTAGCTGCTGGGTGCTTGGTGATGGTCTCGATGGTATTGGCTTTATTTGCCTTCCTTTCAAATCACATCGATTTGGCTCGCTACTTGAATATTTTATATCTTGAGGGCAGTGGTGAAATTGCCGTTTACCTTTTTGCGATGGCAGGGGGAGCTCTTGGATTTTTGTGGTATAATGGATATCCGGCGCAAGTGTTTATGGGAGATACTGGCTCTTTGGCCCTTGGAGGAGTTCTTGGTGTCTCTGCTGTGCTCCTGAGAAGAGAAGTGGTTTTAGCTATTGCGGGGATCATTTTTGTGGCGGAGGCGTTATCTGTCATTTTGCAAGTATTGAGTTATCGGTATCGGAACAAAAAACGGGTCTTTCTATGTGCTCCTTTGCATCACCATTTTGAGTACAAGGGGTGGCCTGAGACAAAAGTTGTGATTCGCTTTTGGATTATTAGTTTGTTATTTGCAATCATTGCTGTGGCGTCTCTTAAGCTCCAATAAAAAAAACACTGAAAGAAAAAGATTGAACCACCGAGAACACCGAGGACACCGAGAAAAAAAAGAGAGAGAGAAAGAGAGAGAAAAATAGTGAAG
>PFAD01000008.1:0-131842 GCA_002773795.1 Chlamydiae bacterium CG10_big_fil_rev_8_21_14_0_10_42_34
AGAACACCGAGAAAAAGAAATACCCGGTCCCATCCCAAACTTATCTGAATCTGAAAAAGAAAGAAATAAACCACCGAGGACACCGAGAAAAAGAGATACTCGATACTGCTCTTTCGATTGTACAGAACGCACAGAGAATCTATGGTAGCCTCATGGATCGCTGCAAACTCTTCTTCCGTCGGAAGACCTTCAGAATAATCGGTCTCTCGACCTCAACGCCTCGGATCCTAGCACCAAACCAGCGCTCAGGACCATTCCTGCGATAAGTGCTATAAATCCTGCAAAAATTGATATTCCCAAACTTGGTACGGACCAAATAACTATGGGAGTAATGATTGCTGCTGCTCCTATAAAAAAACCGAGATTGCGAAGGGCGGCTACGGCAATTTCCTTTGTTCTCCATGCAGCACTGTATTCTCGATGTTCCACAGCTTCCCGAGAATCTATGTTAACCTCATGGATAGCTCCTAACTCTTCTTCCGTCGGAAGATCTGCATAATAATCGTTTTCTTCCGTGTCAGAAAGAGGTGGAGTTGGTGCTGTTGGATAGAAACTTGCTCCAGTTGCCATAATATTATCTCCGTTTTATTTGCTTAATGTCAAAATTATATCACAAATAAATATTTTACTACACATAATTAAAGCAATTATTTTTTTAAACTCTTAATATACTTGTTATTAATCGTTTAGAGGCGGCCACCGGGAGCCAACTCCTCCTGCACTCGTTTCTTGCTGACTTTCGTAGCAAGAAGTGAGTGGAATAACCCCAGCTTCCCTCAAGATAAGAATTCCTAATAAACCCCCATGTAGATCATATGGTTGATAGGTTTGGAGACTAGGTAGCCGCCAGATTTTCATCACACCTCAATCAAGGAAACTTGGTTGAGGTTTTTTTTTGGGCTGCGTCGGCTTAACTTTAGATTTTCCACCTATGCGCTCGGGCCGTGCTACTGCACTGCCCCTCACTTTAGATGAAAAATCTAAAGAGCCTCCTTGCCCATAACCTGAAAAAGAAAGAAATAAACCACCGAGGACACCGAGGACACCGAGAAAAAGAGATACTCGGTCCCATCCCAAATTTATGCCATAACTGATTAAGATAAGAAAGGCCTCCGCCCCCAGCATTGGGTGGGCATTATCTTTCCTTTTATCTTTGTGTTTGTTTTTGGGGGTGCGGGGGTTCCCCCCGCCTCTGTGGTTTCTATCTCTGTGGTGAATATCTAGTTAATTTCGTCTATGCGCTTGCGCTGTGCTATTGGCACAGCCACTCGCTTAGCCCGAAAAACCTAAAGGGTCTCCTTGCCCACAAGACTTGAATATTGTTTTTCTTTGTGGCTTGCCGTCTCCCGCGCTAAAATATGATATTTCGTTATGAGCTTAACCTAAAGATATTACGTTTTTATTTTTTTATGTGTTTTGGATTTAATGTAAATTAGTTGTTTCTTTTTTTATTTACAAAATCTTTGGGCCCTTTTATTAGGAAGATTATGGTACTAAATAGGAAGGTCCTTACATGAAAAATCATAAATTTGTTGATAGACTTTCAGTGATTTTACTGCTTATTGGCGGTATTTGCTGGGGTTTAGTTGGAGCATTTAACTTTGATCTTATCGGTTCAATTTTCAATACCGATGCATCAATGATGTCTCCTCTTTCTCGCATTATCTATGTGGCAGTTGGCTTGTCAGCTATTTACCGCATCATTTTGTGGGCTAACAAACGTAAATAATATCTAATATTCGTGGGCGGATAGACGCTTTAGTTCGATCCGCTCATATTACAATCCCTTACATTTCAACGCTAAGACGCTAAGAGAAATTTATTGAAGCTGTGTTATTGGCTTTTATGCGGTTTCTAGGTTTTTTGCTTTTTCGGCCTTTTTGATATAGCCTTGACGTAGCTCTGCGCTGTAGATCAACCACAGTCCCATAGATACAATTGCTGTAGATAAGAAGATGGCTGCTGATGGCGCCTCTCCAAGGAAAAGCCAGCTGCTAAGCGATGCGAAAATTGGGCTCAATAGACCCATAAATGAGAGAAATGTTGCGGTAAAGCGCTTCAGCATCATCCCGTATAGGTTGTAGCAGATGATGTTTGAGATGAGCGTCATGATCAGTGTCCCTTGCAAAAAGGGTGCAAAGGCTGACGCTGCAACAGGTAAGGGATTCCAGTTTTCTGAAAAATAGGAGTGGATCAGGGCAAAGGCGCCACCAATCAACATACTTGATCCATTGGCCATCGCAGCTGAAACAGTTGTGTCTTTGACAATCAGACGCAATAGAACCCAGCCGTAAACTGAGCAAAGAGCTGCCCCAATCATCGTCAGTTCTGGCCAGGAGAGAAATGAGAGGTCTGTCAAAAGTTCATTTGACCCTTTCTGCATGGCAAGAACAGGGATAAATCCTGTAAAGCCTATGATCATCCCAAGCCATTTACGGCCATTCATCTTCTCCCCAAAATGGAAGTAGGAAAATAGGGCGGTAAAAAATGGGGACAGGCTATAGATAAAGCAAGTTTTTGCAGCGGTCAGGTGCTGCAGGCTCCAAAACTCTAAGGCATTTGTTAAATAGATGCTGAAGAGAGCAAGTAGGCAGATAGAAAAAAATTGCTTGAATGTGAGTTTAAATGAAAGGCGATCTTTTAGGGCTACGAAGATAAGCATCAAAACCCCTGCCAAAATCATCCTTGATGCAGTGAGAAATAAAGGGGGGCAATACTGCAGCGTCATCTTCCCAATAGAGAAAATGCTGGACCACATTGCGTACATCAAAGATACGATTAGAATCGACATGGAAATGAGCATATCAGGCGGGCTAGATATGATCAAGAAGGCTGATTTAAAATTGTTTTAATACAGGAGATAAAATCTGTGTGTTGAAGTACTGGTCTCGATTGATTTCGTTTGCAAGCTCGTAAAGATTATTTATAAATAGCTTGCATTTAGTGTTTTGTGTTCTTTCTCCTGAAGTAATAATTTGCATAAAAGCCTCGACTTTCTCATGGTCCTTAAGTTCTGCGAAACTTCTTTTTAGCTCGGCGAGTTTGGTTTTTAGGTCATTCGATTTGTGTGGATAGAACTTTTCGTTCGGTCCAATTCGTAAATGATGGATCAGTAAGCAGCTAGAGCTCCATTGAAAAATATTTACTGATGTGTCGCCTGAGTCTAGTTCGCCCTCGTTGCGCAACAATTCCTTATAAGCTTTTCTTGTCTCGGGATCTAAAAAGGAGAGGGCAGTATCAATTGAACTTTTGAAAAATGTGGTATTGTTCATTTGCTTAAGCTCATATGATCTGCATGGGCATTGCAACAGGGTTGATTTATCTGTGGGTTTGTTTTTAAAGTAGCTAACTATTTTATATATACTCGTCGCGGAGAAGTGGATCAGTTCAGCTGCAAAAGTAATTGTTGTAGAAATAATGACTAGGGCAATAGCGGATACTTTTTTGATGCTTTCCCAAAAGGTATTATGAGGGAGCGTGCCTATTTTGCTAAAGAGGGCTAGGGTCATTTGTGTATGCTGAAAGGGACTGTAATTATTGTGTGCGATATCCATAGATTTTTTCCCTTTATACGTGTATTCTAGTGGGCTGAAAATATAAGAGATATTTAGAAAATTATGGAAGATCTTTTGTGAACGAGCTTCTTTTTTTGAGTCACACTTTAGTTGCAATTGTCTTTGTTTTGGGGGCGCTTCGCTTAGGGAAAAGTGCGCTGATTGCAATGATTGCCCTTCAAGGTGTTTTGGCCAACTTATTTGTCGTCAAACAGATGCCCCTTTTTGGTTTTGCAGTTACCTGTAGCGATGTTTTTGCCGTTGCTGGAATTTTGTCGTTGAATTTGCTTCAGGAATATTTTGGAAAAAAGAGCGCTCAACAAGCGATAAAAATCTCATTAATCACATTGCTGTTTTTTGCATTTATGTCCCAGATTCATCTTCTTTATACTCCGACCCTCTTGGACCAAACTCATGGAGCTTTTGTAAAGATTTTATCCACTTCCTCTCGCATCATTTTTGCATCGATTGCTACCTTTTATCTCGTTCAGCAGTTCGATGTGCGTTTTTTTTCTCTTTTACGCGGAGCCTTCCCTCTTCGCCTTACGATTTCTTTAGTTGTATCTCAACTTCTCGATACGGTTCTTTTCAGTTTCTTAGGGCTTTTTGGACTTGTTGAGTCGGTCTTGGATATCATCGTCGTAAGCTTTGTAATCAAATGTATGATCATTGCGATTAGCTCCCCCTTTGTCGCATTTACAAAAAGGTATGTGAAGCATGACCTTCCGGTTTGAACTGATCCACAAGTCTAAAAAGTCGAGCGCGCGTGTAGGTCGAATCCATACGCCTCACGGCATCATCGATACGCCCAACTTTGTTGCCGTTGGGACAAATGGAACACTCAAGGCTCTCGATAACCGTATGGTTGATTCAATAGGATTGCAACTGATGTTTTGCAATACGTACCATCTCCTCTTGCAACCAGGGCCTGCTGTGATTCAAAGAGCTGGAGGACTGCACCGTTTTATTAACCGAAAGATGCCGATCATTACCGATTCAGGTGGCTTTCAGGTCTTTTCACTTGCATATGGTTCGGTCGCTGATGAGCTCAAGAGCCGCGGCGCAAAAAAGCGGGATGGGCTCGTACTAAAAATCTCAGAAGAGGGCGTTCACTTCCGTTCTTATCGCGATGGGGGCAAAGTTCTTCTAACTCCTGAAACATCGATCCAAACACAAAAGTCACTCGGTGCTGACATTATCATCCCTCTCGATGAACTTCCCCCTTATCACATCGGCTCCAAAGAGCTCATCCGCTCTTTAGAAAGGACTCACCGTTGGGAAAAAAGATCGCTCGATGAGCATTTAAAAAATCCACAAGGGCAAGCAATGTACGCTGTCATCCATGGTGGTGTAGATCCTAATTTACGAAAACAAAGCTGCGACTATTTAAGTACGCTTGCTTTTGACGGATTTTCAATTGGTGGCTCGCTTGGTAAGACAAAGCCAGAAATGGTTGAGATGCTAACTACTTTGCTACCACGACTCCCAACGGACAAGCCAAATCACCTCCTAGGGATTGGGGATCTTGAATCGTTAAAGCAGTGCGTTCCTCTTGGCATTGATACATTTGATAGTTCCTATCCGACAAGAGCTGCGCGCCATGGCATGTTGCTTACGCAAGAGGGGAATATCAAAGTTGAAAAAGGGGAAAATGCAAACCATTTTGCTCCCATTGAAAGCAATTGCACTTGCTGGACCTGTCAAAACTTTACCCTTGCGTATCTCCATCATCTTTTCAAAGCGAAAGAATTAACCGCGTATTCTTTGGCATCGGTTCACAACTTACACTTCATGGTTGAGCTGATGCGTAAATACCGCGAGGCGATCTTAGAAGACCTCATTTAAGAAAATAGCGTGCGAGCTTTTCCTTCATTTAGTATAAGTTTCTATGAACTTATGGAGGACCTATGCCTATTTTTAAAGCTGAAAAAATCAAAAAACAAGAACTTCCCCCTTTACTTCACCCCCCTTTAATTGAGACGATTTTTGAGATTCGTTGGCAGCTTGAAACAGACGAGCAAACTGGCCGAATGAGAGATCCGTCCTATCCTATGATGTACGGAAGATTATATGAGCGGATGAAAAAGGATTTTTCTATCATTGAAGATCTGCCAAGCACGCAGGCGCATCCAGAAACGACCCCTTTTGTCCCTCGCCATAGAATGAGAAAAGAAAAAAATGGATATCCGCTTGTTCAAGTTGGGCCTGGAATTATCACGCTAAATCACTCTAAAGGCTATTCGTGGTCAGATTTTAAAGCGCTTGCGTTAAGACTTGTGGAATCGGTCATTGATTTGTATCCAACAGATGCCCCGCTTTTAAACTTTATTAAAGCAGAGCTCCGCTTTGTCAATGGGATCCGTTTTGATATTGCGAGAGAAAATCCTCTTGCTTTTCTTGCTGATAAGCTTCATATGAAAATTGAAATGAGCCCCGAATTTAACGAACAAAATATCTTAAATGAAAGACCCAATGCACTTGGACTGAATTTAAGCTACGCATTGGAAAAGCCGATGGGTAATTTAGGAATTAGCTCAAATTTAGGTCAGTTTGACGGCAAGCCAGCGATCATTCAGCAGAGCGTAATTCACTCTTTTGGCGAACTTGTTCCGACAGACGGGAGCAATTTTGAACCTTGGCTAGAAGATGCTCATGAAGTTGCAACGAGCTGCTTTGGGATCTTTTGTCAGGGCGAGTTAATGGATAAATTTTGTGGCGGATAAGATGAGTCAACCAATCAAACGAGTTGTCCTAACGGGTGGAGCAGGTCAGATAGCCTATAGTTTAGCCTTTCGCATTGCGAATGGCGATTTTTTAGGTCCAGATCAACCAATTGCTCTTCATTTGCTCGATTTAGAAATCAGCGGTCAAGTTTTAAAAGGCTTGAAAATGGAGCTCGATGATTGTGTCTTTCCTCTTCTTAAAGAGATCAAAATTGGCCATGTAGCAGAAGAAATGTTTGGCGATGTTCACTATGCTTTTTTGGTGGGCGCTAAACCGCGTGGCCCTGGCATGGAAAGAAAAGATCTTCTCGCTGATAATGGGAAGATCTTTGTTGAACAGGGAAAAGCTCTCAATGCAGCTGCCTCGAAAGATGTTCGCGTGCTTGTCGTGGGTAATCCTTGCAATACGAACTGTCTTATCGCAATGCACCACGCTCCAAATATTGCGAGAAATCAATTTCATGCAATGACGAGGCTCGATCAAAATCGAGCCACGTTTCAACTTGCCAAAAAGGCCAATGTGGATACCAAAGATGTGAGTCATCTCACTATTTGGGGGAACCACTCATCAACTCAAGTTCCAGATTTTGTGAATGCCAAAATTAAAGGCCAAAGAGTTGAAAAAGTAATCAACGATCGCAAATGGCTTGAAAATGAGTTTATCCCCACCATCCAAAAAAGGGGCGCTCAGGTCATCGCATTGCGCGGTAAATCTTCGGCTGCGTCAGCTGCAAATGCAGCAATCGGTGCCCTTAAATCGGTAACTATTGCAACCCCAAATGACGATTGGTTTTCTTCTGGGATTTATTCGGAAAACAACCCCTACGGGATCGATCAAGATCTCGTTTTTTCTTTCCCCTGTAGGTCAAAGGGAAAAGGGGATGTTGAGATTGTGCCAAACCTACATCTGGACCCTTTTTTAAGGGATAGGCTCGAAACGTCACAAAAAGAGCTCCTCGAAGAGCGCGATTTGGTTCGCGACCTGCTTCCTTAACATATTTATAATAAGATTCTTAAGCATGCCTGCCAGTTTAAATAATTAATTGCATTCTAATGTAATTTAGTTGTATAATATATGCAAAGTTAATAAACGGATGTAATTATGCTTGGAGGTTTAATAAAGGTTTATTCTGAGATGTATAGCCAGCTTGCTGGTGTTGTAGATTATGTGGTCCCAACTGAGACTACAAGTATTGATGTGCCACGAGCAGTTACAGTTGCAACGGTTGAACAGACGAACAAATTAAGAGAAAATGTTCAGGCTGATCCCCGGAATTTAAGGCAGATTACAAGAAATGACGCAGTAGAGCATGGACTTGCTGAACACAAAAATGTTCCTGTATCTCAAAGCGGTCATGATTCTGCCTTTCTCAACATGCTAAACTTACTCTACAAATTCAATGTTTATGGACAGATTGTAGATCGTTCAACGGGCGATATTATTGAGAGACGGGTTGAAAAACTTGATGAGCCATCTTCATAAAAACAATTTCACGTGAAAAGGGGGAGGCAAGTACCTTTCCCTTAAATTTCTTCACACTCATAAATGTAAAAAATGCGGCAGCTATTGTCGCATTTGCTCTAAGAAATCGAACAAAGTTATCACCATAAATTTTATATCGCATTCCTTTTTCAATTGCTTCTAGGTTTTTTAAGTTGAGATGAGGAATGAGTTTTTGTAATTCCTTTATCTTGTCTTTTTGGTTTGGATTTTGAATGAGCTCTTTAGCAAGATTTTGGATTTTGCGAATCGGTCTTAAATCAGGGCTCCCATATTTTAAGGTTAAGTGGATCGTAAACGCTTGTAGAGCAAACCCAAGTGCTACAACAGGGTATTTTTGGTAAGCAATCCCGGTTGTAATCAGCCCCATACTCATTTTGAATTGATTGATTGGATGGATCATCCAGTTTTTGGTCTGATCTATATATTTACAGGCAATGATTTTACATCTTTCATGAAGAGGGAAAAGAGAGTCTATCTCAGTATTTAATCTGCAAGTTGGGCATTCAATTTTTTTGCTGTGCCATGCAATTGCACAGTTTCGATGAATGGGGTGCTTTTCTCCACCAAAGTTATGTTGTATGAGTTCGTCTGGATTCTCCTCGAGACAAACAACACAACTCCAAGATGGGGGGCATGTAGTTGTATTTTGGTAAGTATGCGTTGCCAAAAGAATTCCTGGTTATATTTTGTGGCAGTATCTGTTTCCAATGAATTTTTTGACAAGATTTTTACTCATCACTTCAAGCTTGAAAGAAATAGCGATGATGATGCAAAAAGAATCATTGAAGTGAGAGGTCTATGCGAGACGGCGTTTTATTTGAAATAACAAAAGATGCGTTAGAAACTGGTTTGAGGGGTGTTCCCGTTGGCTATTGCGTCACATCTTTTGTTGATCCGATTAAAGGGTTAACTTATGTGGGAAGGCCCATTTCTGAACTTGTAAATCGCGATCCAATCGAACTGATATATCTTCTGTATTTCGGTGAGCAGGGAAGTAGTGAGCAAGTTGCTGAGTTTCAAAAGGACCTCAACAAACGGTCAAAGTGTAAAGCTGAAACGATTGCGGCAATTGCCTCTCTTCCGACAGTAGGCCATCCGATGGATGCATTTTCTGCGGCACTGATCGTGGCAGGGATGTTTGAGGGGACTGGTGATTATCGAGAAGATTGTCTCAATATCATTGCAAAACTACCTCAAATTACAGCAGCTGTCATTAATAGCCATGCAAAGTGGGGCACTACCCCAGAGCCAAAGCCTGAGCTAGGCTATATTGAAAATTTTGTCCACATGCTCAATATGCCAGGTGAAAAAACTGCTGAGCTCATTGCTGCAATGCGTCTTTTTAATGCGATTCATTACGATCACAATGGGGGCAATCTTTCTGCATTTGTAGGTAAAGCGGTAGCTTCTGGATTAGAACATATGTATGGATCTCTCGCTGCTGCCATGACTGCCCTTTCGGGCCCACGTCATGGAAGGGCGAATCAAGATTGTCTAAAATTTGTGCAAAGTGTCCTTGATGATGTAGGGGAAAATGCAAAAGCTGCGGATGTTGAAGCGCTTATTCGTCGTAAACTGGAAAACAAAGAACTTGTTTTTGGGTTTGGGCATGCGGTATTACGAGTAGAGGATGCAAGAGCAACAGTTTGCTATAACTATTGCCAAAAACATTTCCCGACCCACCCACTTGTTAAAATTGCCCTTCTTCTACGAAGTGAGGGGACAAAGGTTTTGAAAGAGAATCCTAAAATTGCAAACCCTTATCCGAACATCGATGCAATTACAGGCTCGATGCTCACTGCTGCAGGCTTTCCTTATCCTGACTATTTTACTGTATTATTCGGTCTTTCACGCTGCGTGGGGATTGCTATACAAATTGTCTATGAAAGGCTCGAGGCGCGAGACGGGAAAGGGACCCCTATCGTTCGCCCTCTTTACCTATATAAATCGCGCACATGAGAACTAAATACCCTCCGATTGAGCCGAATCAAACCGGCTTTTTAAAAGTTGATAGCCATGAGTTGTATTGGGAAGAAAGTGGAAACCCGAAAGGGCTTCCTGTTATTTTTCTTCATGGAGGCCCAGGATCTGGCACGGATGCAGGTCATAGATGCTACTTCGATCCTAAAATTTATCGAATTGTTCTGATGGATCAACGAGGTTGTGGAAAAAGCAAGCCCCACGCCTCTTTAACTGATAATACGACGTGGCATTTAGTTGAGGATATAGAACGCTTAAGGAAGCTCCTTGAGATTGAAAAATGGGTTGTTTTTGGCGGTTCCTGGGGAAGTACTCTTTCTTTGGCCTATGCCGAAACGCATCCATCAAAAGTGTTAGCAATTGTTCTCAGGGGGATTTTCCTCGGAAGACCTAAAGAGCTTCGGTGGTTTTATCAGTTTGGTGCACACCATATCTTTCCAGATGAGTGGGAAAAATATATCGACCCTATTCCTCCTGAAGAAAGAGGTGAACTCATTCAGGCATATTACCGTAGACTCACTTCGCCAGATGTGGCTGTCCGCAAGAGAGCCGCATCTGTTTGGTCTGCTTGGGAAGGGGCAGCGCTTAAGCTGATTTTTGATCCGACTATTTTTATGCAGTTCACTGATGATACTCATGCAGATGCCATCGCTCGCATCGAGTGTCACTATTTTGTGAATAACTGCTTTTTCAAAACAGATAACTGGCTGATTGAGCAAGTGAGTTCAGTTCGGAAAATTCCCGCATTCATCATTCAAGGCCGCTATGACATCATCTGCCCAATGGAAAGTGCTTGGGAACTACATAAGGCATGGCCTGAGGCAGAGCTAACTATCGTTAAAGATGCAGGACATGCAGCAAGCGAGCCGGGGATCATCGACGCACTGATTAGTGCCACTGATTACTTGGGCCAGTCTCTTCGCCCGTCTTCAAAATAGCCGCTATCAGGGCAAAATGGATCAAAAAGGATCTCGGGTGCACCTAGCGTTTGCCAAGAGATCCAGATCACTGAATTAATCAGTGGGATCATAAGAGCTGATCCTGTAAACCAAAAAACAATGCGTTCTTTAAGAGAAAAAGGTCTTTGCACAAGCGAGTGAAAATCGATCCCTTTCCATGCGCGATTGACCATTTCGCACCCTTGCAAGTAGGGCTCGAGTAAAAATGTGTGGATCCACTGTCTGTCAATAGGACAAATTCTCAAAGTTACCTTCCAAAGGTTGAAAAAGCTCTTGTATTTTAACTTGTTCAGTGAGAAAAGATATAGCTCTTATTTGGAGGAATCTATGAGCTTTGCCTATCAAACGCTACCTGCAAACAAACTTACATCGACTGAGTGTCCAGTTTGTTTTGAAAACTATCCAACAGATAGGTAGAATTTTTTAAGAAGTGCGGAAGCTAAAGTAGCTTGTGTGACTGCACATAAAGTGGGAGAAGTCTATCATGCTTTTTGCTCTAAATGCATATCTTCTATTCAAAATCAACCAACTCCAGAGTGTCCACTCTGCAATCTTCCCATCCAAACGATCGATGAAAGGCCTTTAAATGAGGAGCAGCAGTTAAGCGCATTTTTAAAGGAAGTACAAAAAGAGAAGCAAATAATTGAAGATCGCGGGAAAAGTCTTATAGCTTCTGTCCAAAGTCGTGAGTTTAGAGATGGGGAACAAATCCTTCACTCTGGTGCTATTTTAGCAAAACACCGGGCTCAAGCAGCTCTGATTGCTGCAGAAAAAGGCTCGTTTGATTGGATTTTACCAATCATCAAAGACAAGACGCTAAAAGGAGATAAAACTGTAATTTTCCAAATTTGCTTATTGGCTCATCAGTGGCCTATTGTGAAAGAGCTTCTGAATCATGGCATACCTGAAGAAATCAGAGAAGAGGCTCTTGCTTTCATTGTGGAATTTGGGGATCAATCCATTCTTCAAGAGTTTTTAAACAGGCGAGAGAGAAAGCCATCTATTTACTTAGATCTTGCAATTGAGAAGGCACAACAACTTGGTAAGATTGAACACTTGAAGCTTCTTTTGAATGAAGTGAAAATTTCTGGACAAAGATGTGAGCAACTTGTCAGTCTCGCTTTGAAAGGACCAAGAAGACAAAGTGCAAAGATGGTTCAAATTCTGCTGCGGCAAAATGAGATTTCTTTATATGTACGAATAAAAGCTATGGCTGAATCTATTTTAAAGTGCCGTCATACATCAGCATGGGAACTTATCCCTTCAATAAGAAAATAGCAGTTATATATACGTAAACAACTTTTACTTGGATCCGTTTTTAACAAGGAGAACCTTTAGCTGATGGAGCGGTTTTTTCTTGAGCGCATTAGGAAGGTCGCAAGCATAATAATAGAAAATCCTATAGCTCCGAGAGCGTATGAAAACATAGGGGAATCGGAGAAAATATAGGCGAGGTGGCCTATGTAGCAAATAATCCCTAAAGACCCGAAGAACATGAAGATTTTGCGATGAAAAAAGCTTGAGAGAAGGATAAAAGTGAGATTGATCAAAAAATAAATAAAATGTCCCCATTCGGTCTGTATATTCCAACCGGTGAGTCCACTCCAACACAAAAACATGCCAAAAAGGAAGCTCCAAAAACCGAAATCTTTTTGGTCTTTTCTACACAAAGCGAATCCTAGAATATTGAGAAGAGTCCCAATCGTTATGGAGGCCATGCAATAATAGAGCCAGTGGTCGGCCTTGGGATCAGCAAATAGATGGATAGCGTCCATAGACATGAATGTCAGAGTGAAATAAATCGGAACGGTTATAAATGGGAATCGAACGAAGTAGAGGACAAGACAAGCAACTGCAAGTGTGCAAATTTCCATTGGCACCCAATCGCCATTTATCCAGTGATAAAAACCGGTGTAATTATTTGAAGATGATGTTGGCCACCAATGCATTACATTTTGCAGCGAATAGACAATTAGGGGAACCATGATGATCCCCAAGGAAGAAAGCGCCCCTCCAGGAATCTTTAGTTTCTTTACGCGCCAGAAATAAGAGCCGGTACAAAAAAAAGATTAGAGCATAGGCGATAGAAATGAGGAGAGAATAGCTGTTTTCAAGATGGGCTGTGTAAAACCAGGTCATGGATAAAAAGGCGATTATTGCGCCAACATAGAGCAAAGCCGTCAAAAAACCGGACTTAGGTCTATTTGTTTGAATCTCTTGCAAAGCTTGCCACAAGTTGTCTGCTTGAGAATCTGTTAGGCCGATCTGCCTAGAGGCCTTGGTAATATCATCTTTGATTGGATTCATCGTTTTTTCTGGTTCGGGTGGGGTGTTGTTCCTACAATTTTCAAAGCCTCTTCATATGGTTCTTCCATGATTGGGATGAGCTTTTCTTGAAGTTCTCCGGGTATAAGTTCTTTTGTCCACTCATTATTTCTATGTATACGAGTAAGGGTAAAAGGTTCTGTCATTCTCATTTCCGCGGCTTCGTAAAAAATTTTACTTTTAGCTAGGCAGACGAGCGCTACAGATCCATCAAGTGGACGGTCATCAGTTTCCGTTCGGAATGAAATTGTGATGCCTACTCTATCGGTACCAAATGGATATTCCCTTAAATAAGGTCTAATTTTTTCGTGAGTATTAATGCGCTGTAAAAGTTCTTGAACAGCATTTACTTCCATTTTTCTAGCATCATCAACTGTTGATTTGCGGTAAGAGATAAAAAGTACATTTATTTTTTCAATATCAGTCGGCATGCTACCACCGCTTCCATAACAATAAAGCCCATATTTATTTTCCATCTGCCTAGAGAAATCGTCGACAATTTCATCAACATATTTGAGATAGTCATCGGATTGTGTCTCTTTGGCATTCATATTAAATCCTATTATTAAAAACAAAGCGACCATCACTATTTTAGCGTGAATTTTCATTAGACCCTCCATAAAACAGTGTTTCTTTCTTAAGCTCTTTGATATGGTCGCCCCATGCTTTCTGATACGTAGGGCTTAAGAATCCATGATCTACTATCCAAAAATTGCATTGGCTTGCGCTCGACTGACAAGATAATTTGCGGATATCATAATCGGGGTTGTTCATATAGGATTTAGCATATCCAAAAGGTCCAAATCCTGTCACATAGTCTTTTCCCGAATACACATTGATTACAGAGGCTCCCTGCTTGCGCGACAAAGGTTCGGCTGGTCCTACTGCAAAAATATGAAGAATTTTTTGAAGAATCTGCTGCTGACCTTCCGTCATTCCTTCAAGTGCCCTTTTTGTAATAACGCCATTTTCGCTATGCGGAATGCAAAGCCAAAGAGATTGGGGGTTTATATTGTACAATTTTTCTCCGGTGGTCACCATAAATTGACGTGTCAAACAGACAATTGGGGTTTCGGTTCCTTCCCGTTCTTTTCTGGTTCTTTCCAAGTCTATACCACATCCTAAGCCACAAGAACTAAGCCCAGTAGGATTATATAACGCCATTAGGAGAGTGTCTCCTACTTGCTGCCCCACTTGTTTGGACATGGTGAAGCATTCATCTAAAGTGGTGTAAATTCCGTTTCCCACCGTTACCAAACTAAAATAAGTTCCTTCACTTGGAGTGAGTTCGTGCAAATGATTCATTATATTTGCATTGCCCACTTTAAGCTCTTCTGGAGTGAATTGAAGCTGGTGCCAGTGTCCACAACAAAGGACAATGTCAACTTCAATACCATTAATGGAACCCTTCCCAAGAAATGCGCTAAAACCGGGTAAGCGTGGAATGACTGGGATTGGCACATTTATTTGAACTTGCCCAAATGCATCTTCAGAAAACAATCCAAACAGATCCAACCGATTCAGGGGGTTGTTTTGAACGAAAACGTAGAGGTTGGCTCCATCCGCAAATCCTGCGGGGTCTGGATTTAGCCAACGTCCAAGAGTTGGGTCATAGAAACGAAGACCAAAGAAGACGAGACCTTCTTCGCACCGTTTTGAGGAAAAACGCCAAGGATTAAGGTGAGAGGGGGAGCTTTCTTTTCCAAATGCGTCGATTTTATATTTTTCGGCAATTTTTCCATCGGGAGAAACGATGGCAACGATATTTCCATTGAAATCGTGTAGGGGGGCATAGACATTCCCTTCGATCTCAAGGGCAATCGCGGCTCCAATATCCTCACGTATTCCTAGGCCAAGAATTTTCAGTTCGAGAGGATGTCCTACTTCATCTTGTGTTCCTATCTCTCGATCTCGATCGTAAAGATAAAAAACTTTTTTCTCTTTTTTCCAGGCATTGGAGGTATAGCTATAAATCTCTTTCGCAAATAACCGGGATAGAGGGTCATAGAAATAAAGTACTTTTCTCTTCTCTGCGGTAGTGATTTCAATCAGCCTGCCAAGAGGGTCAAACTGATACTCGATCAGTCCATCAACGATTGTTCTTTCTTTTGGATTGCCATTGTCGTCATAAGTTAAGGTACACTCGGGAGTGGCAGAGATTTGGTTCAAATCATTGATTTCAAACTCTGTTGGATTTCCTAGAGAATCAAAATCGTAAGTTTGGTCGCCTTCTTCTTTGAGCTGGTTTAAAGCGTCGTGCTTATAAAGTTTCTCCCCAAAAAGTGAATTGTAGGTCTCGGTAACTAAGCCAGAGGGTCCGTAGGTAATTGAATGCTCCATTTGAGGGCAAGTCTGGCTATTTGGGCGTTCCATTAGGTCGTGGGTAGTTTGTACTGTTCCTAGGTTGAAAATACAGTCCTCCTCAGCGACGTGTCCATTGCAATCGAATTTGCGGTAGCTATGCTCATAGAGAAGAGTTCCTTGAGGGTCTTTCCTCTGGACAGCGCTGATATGAGCGCCTTGAGTAGGATAAGCAACCGAAGAGCTATCCGGTAATGTAAATAAGATACAGCGACCTATCGAATCATAGTCCCATCTGCTTGATAAGCCTCTGCTATTTGTCTCGGAAACCACCTGCCCGAATAGGTTATATCGGCGTATCAGAGCCGTCTCATGAATTAAATCTGTGATCTGAATGGGATCAGGGCCGGCTTCGTAGGAATACTGATAGTGAATTTTTCCATCCGAACTGATTAGTTCCTCCAAACGGTCGGCGTTATCATAGCGGTAGTGAAGACGAATTCCATTTGGCAGAGTTTTCCATTCGAGGCGCCCCTTTGAATCATAATCATAAAAAGTGGTCTTTTGCCCACTTTCAGTCTCTTCCTTTACCCTCCCCATCGCATCATACTTCCAGGTGATCGAAATTTCTTTGGTCGGCGCGCCCTCCGTGTAAACATAGGAGATCCGTTTAGCTTGGTTTCCTGAAGCGTCATAGAGAAACCTCTCTTTGAATACGATTTGCCCTTGAGGGTTTTTCTTTTCTCGTGAGACGATTCGCTCTCCTGCATCATAGGTCTCAATCGTTGCTTGGCCAAGAGGGTCGGTCATGGTTTTTTGCAGTACATTTTGATCGAGATCATTTTTGAAAAACTCGTTCCAAACAAATGTCATAACGTGACCATTGGGATTGGTATGACTGGAGAGTTTGCCATCTGTGTAGCTAAATAAATCGACGGATTCTCCTTGGGAGGTTTTGCGGAGGGCTTTTTCTTTGCGATTTTCCTTATCGTAGAAGAACTTCATCCAATTTTCAATGCGTCCTGTAGGATCTTCTTCCCATTGCTCTTCGATAAGGCCTTCGACATTATGTTTTTGAATAAAGGCGGTTACGCCGTTATCCATTTTCTCCAGGAAGCCAAGAGGGTCATAAGTAAAAATGACTTTTCGGTCTTTTGCTTCTTCTTTAATTTTTCGTCCTGCGCCGTCATAGGTGAATTGCGTTTTCAATCCCCTTGTATCAGTATAAGAAAGAAGCTGGAAGGAGCTATATTTCCACTCTTCAGAAAGGAGATCTTTTCCTTGGTCAGAGTAAATCGTCTTAGAAGTTTGTCTTTTAAAAAGATCGTACTCATAACATACTTTGCTTCCATCTGAATACAGAGTCTTTTCCAGGGTACCGTTTCTGTTGTAGAAATGGCGGATTTGAATTCCATCAGCCTGGGTCACCAAAGTAGGCTTTCTGAACAGATTATAAGTGTTTAAGGTCTTCTCTTTGAGAGGCATTTCAGCCATTGCAAGATTGCCGTGTATGTCATAATCAAACTTCAGAATCGGACTACAGGTTTGTTCTTCTTCATTCTTGCATTTGGGGAGTTCCGTACTCTTGCGATTTCCGAAAAAATCATAGGTGTGAATCGTTTGATTTCCCCTGAAATCTGATTGTGAAAGAATCCGTCCTTTCAGATCATAAGAGGTAATCGCGATTTTTCCCGTATCGGGCTCTTCGCAGTATTTAAGGCGATTTGCCCGATCATAGGCAAAAATCTTTTTTGGAGAGCCGACTTCTTTTGACTCCTCAAGATTTCCTACAGCATTATAAAGATAGGTATTTTCTCTACTTACTGGGGTTGTTTTTCGTTCGATCAAACCAAAATTATTATAGCCGGTTGTAATAGTGTATCGACTGATTCCCAAGGAATCGAAAACTTCCTCGGTATGAACTCTTTGATTCAGATAGGTGTATTTAATTGTTTTTAATGGCTTTAGGGTCTGAGTATTAAGGTCTATGTATGATTCGGAAATCGATTCTGGCAACCCAGAGAGATTATCGCGTTCATATCGTTTCTCGAGTCTCTGGGTTACTCCTTCAAAGTGATTAGGATCAGAGGAGTAGCCATCATCGATGATTTCTCGAATAACAAGGTTATCATTGTCATAAATGAAGAATTCTCGAATGAGAATCTTCCCCTTTTTGTCTTTGGTAAGCTTTGTTGTGCAAAGATCAGTTCCAGGTTTGTAAAAATATTCGTAAGTCGGGCCTTCTTCCTCATGTTCAGTTTTAAGAAGATTAAACTGATCCTTGTAAAAGGAATAAGTTTTACGATAACTTTCGCTGCCGCTGCAACGTCCAAATGCATCGATTTGTAGAGGTGTTGTTTCCTTGCCCGTGAGATATCCCCAGAGTATCTCCTCTACAACATTGCCTGCATCATAGACAAATGTTTTTGCAAATAGGGGGAGATGATTCTCGTCATACATCGCTTTGCAGCACAGCTCCGCCCCTTCCCAGTAAAATTTTTGAGATGAATGAAGTTGGCCTTTTTCATTGAAATACTCAATTAAAGTCAGTCGCTCTGAATCATGGTGATACCGAATAAGAAGCCCTTCGGCATCTCTTGCATCTGTATGGTTCGGGTAATAGGAAAAGCTAGCAATCGCAATTTTTTCGTCGTTGGGCCCTACAGGAGCTAGGATTTTTTCCACTTTGTCTATGTGAAATTCTTTTTGTTTGGGTTTTTTAGCCCATTTTCTTTCCTGGTCCATATTCGATGGAAAGTAGTATTGAACTGAAAAAGACTCCTTTCCCGCCAAATCGATAGATGCTAGACGAGCACCGATTCCTTTTCTCCCTGGAGTTAGGTTAAACTTTTCAAAGGGACGGCAGTTGCTGTGCATTTCATTAATATACTCGCGATACTCATGGCGGGCAGTTTTATAATGAAACTGTTTTCCATCAGAGGTGCTGAATTTGATCTCAAAAGGTTTTTGTTTTTCTGATGGAAAACAGTCGATATCTATGGCTGCATAAACTTTGTCTCCAGCAGGATTTGTTGATTCAATTCTTTTTAGATTAGTTGTTTTTTTATCATGGATGTAACGTATCTGATGACCATCAGAAAGTTTCTCCGTTTCTAGGAGGTAAAAATTTTTCCCCCAGTCATTTTGATTATATTTATGCAGGCTCGGTCCTCGATATATTTTTTGTCCCCCATCTGGTAACAATAAAATTGCAACCCCTGCCTTTAGATCGATTTGTAGGAGATTGTTTTGCGAGTTCGTTCGACTGCTTAGTTTTCCTGAGGGTCGGCTTACACTATTCATTGGTTTGAGAAAAATAGTATGTTTTGAGTTTTTGTGGCTGTAAGCATAGGGGATCATATTCCCGCTTGGATCTGGTAGATATGCTTTAAACTGCTTTCTATCAAGGTGAGTCTCTATAAACAGATTAGTATGGGGGAATAGATTCCATCCTCCCTGGACCATCCAGCCAACTCGTGTGGCTCTCAAAATAAGATCGAAATTTTCGGAAGTTCTCTCTAGAGCCCCAGAACTCGAATATGTCCTCAAAATAGGAATAGGCTGTGCGCCCTGCACCACAGCATCTTGGAACGAAATATTCAGATTGCCCGTAATCACATTAACATGATGGAAGATTGTAGGATCTTCGTTTTCAGAGAAAATCTGATTCGAATCAGCAAATATGAAAAAGGGAACCAGTAGCAGAATGAAGAGGCTTCACACTATTTCTAACCTGATGAAAATAGGTGGCATTCTAGATAAAGTAAAAATTTTCATACAATAAATATTTACTATCTACTCACTAAAGTTGAAGCATCACTGTTGGTATTTGAGGAGGCGGAAATTTTGCAGAATTGAGGTTGTTTTAGGGTTCTGTAATCCAAGCATGCAGGATTTTATAGTGATTTAGAACGCTTAGATTATAGATTTTTCGTCTTGGACACTAAAGTTGCATCGAGTATACTTTTGTTTTAAAGGAATGCTCATGGATTGGACTCAGGTAGAAAGATCATTTTCTAGAGCAGTAGCTAACTCATTTTCAAAAAAGAAAATCATGCTCACATTCCCTGTTTTGATTTTGTGTGGCATTTTGGTCGTTTTTTGTAGGGCTGTCGCAAATGATGCAAGCGCATGGGTTTCTATGAGCTTGGCCTTCTTGCCCATTTTACTCTCTTCCGGCATCCTTTTAGCTTTGGGTGTCCTTTTGATTCGGATTCATGCACATGAAGTGAAGGGGCTGCGTTTAAGCTTTAGAAGACTGATCTCTGGATCTGTTGATTTGATTATGGGAACTTCCTACCTCTCGATCCCAACAATTTTGGTTTACCTGTTTTTGTGGATGGCTCTTGGGATCTTTTTTCTCCTGGGACAAATTCCAGGAATTGGTGAGTTTTTTAGCGTTGTTTTTGCTTTTGCTCCGTTCTTGTTGATTTTTGGCTCCCTTCTCCTTTGTATCGTCAATTTGGGTCTTTTGTTTTTTGTCGCTCCTGCAGCGGCATTTCAGCCCTTAAAGCGGACATCTCTCGCAAAGCGAGTTTTGGGTTTGTTTAAAGGAAGGCTCCTTAGTAGCATCGCCTTATTTCTACTTGCATTGGTGCCGATTGCCCTTGTATCGGGTCTTTTAAGCCTTTCTGCCATTTTAACGAATGTTCACGCCACCTCTGATCAGTCTCTGGCAGTTGCTATTGAATGGTTTTTTATCATGATCCCGTTTGCAGCTGTTTTAACGCCGGCTGTGATCTTCTTTTTCAACTTTGCTGCTGAGAGTCATCAGCTGTTGCATCCGCAAACACAATGAAAGTAGCAGTTGTTGGCGCCGGGTATGCCGGTATGGCACTCGCATGGTTTTTGTCTCAAAACAATGTAGATACCACCGTTTTTGATGTGGGGGGGGGTGCTTCCCATGTTTCAACAGGACTTTTGCATACAGCTCCTGGAAAATGGGCAAATCCTACTTGGCGAGGTGCTGAGGGGATGGCAGCTACCACTGAACTTTTGGAAATAGCCAGCAAAGAGCGCCCCTGTTTTTTAAGAAACGGAATCATGCGTATTGCTGCAAATGATGTGCAAAGAGAAAAGTTTGGGGGGGATAAATTGTGGATCCCCGAGGGAATCACCGTCTTTTCAGGTCTTTATATCAATGAGCTAAAAAAGGTGTGTAAAAATGTCTGCTTCCTCAATCAAAGAGTTGAAGATCTCTCCGAGCTAAATGCTTTTGACGTTGTTATTTTAGCTGCTGGATCTGAAGTTTCAAGATTTGTCGACTTACCTTTAAAACGGACGATCGGGCAGTGCCTTCTTTGTCGATGGAAGGAAAGGCTCCCCATGAGCCTTTTATCCAATGGCCATATCACTCCGACAGAAGATCCAGATCTTTGTCTTGTTGGATCTACATATGAGCATACAAAAGAGCCCGACCCAGAAAAAGCACTTCAGCTTTTAGATGTCTGTGCCAAATTTTACCCCCCAGCCAAGGACTTTGAGGTGCTAGAAATTAGATCTGGGGTGAGGGTCTCTCCCAAAGTAGGCTACCGGCCTATTGTTGAGAAAATAGGCCCTAAGACGTGGGTCTTTACAGGATTTGGCTCCAGAGGGCTTATTTACCATGCGATGCTTGCTAAGTCACTAATAATGAACGAGATATTGCCATTGTAAATAATTATTTGATATGGTATAATAGATAGACGGAGGAGTGCTGATTATGGTTTATTATTCAGATATTGAAAACAAAGCCTTGCACGATCTAAGGCAGATCGACCCTTCTATTCCTACTGAATATGAAGAGAGTCTCGATAAAACCCAGCTTTTCGATCTCATCGATATGCTTCAAGAGTTTTCCCACCCCGATGAAATGAATGAGCTTGTTGGGGCCTCAGGCAGCGTCCATTTCTTTTGCGACACTATGGGTGAACTTCGTATGATTCATTTGTAATCTTCAAATAAGCTTTTGCATTTGGGATAAGGAGCGAATGGTTTTTCGGACCTTTTTTGCCATCTCTAAGAATTTGGTAAGTTTTCTTCCCTCTTTCCCAATTGCTTTCTGAAATGCCGTCCCGTTATGTCTTGCGGGATTGATCTTGCCACTTTTAACTAACGATATGCATAGAGCTGAATTTATCTCATAGTGTTGCTTTAGAGCTAAAAGCTGTAGTAGAAATTGACTGTAGGCATTTTTGATTTTTCGTAGAGACTTTTGGTTAAGCTCTCCCTTTTCCCATTCCTTTATTGTCTTTTTAATAGCATCACAGTAATCGTTAAGGTTGCAGATCATCTGCTTCGCTTTCGATAAATTACACTCCAATTGAAGAAGAGGATTGTGGCAGATAATGCGTGAAGCTAAAAAGATTCTCAACGATTTACGACCCTCAAATGAGATTGCTTATTGTTTTTAGTGATCTAAAAAGCTGCTTAATTTTGCGTGAACTCATCTCTAAATCTTTAAGAATTTTTTTTTCATGACTTAGACAGACTTCTCCAATTTTCAAGCACTGTTTGCCTTCATCACTCGTAGAAAATTCAATAGGGATTGATTGTAAAGTTAGAATTCTTTGCGAATGTTTTGATAACTTTATTTTGTGTGTGTCTGCAGCTTTTTTTGCGAGATTTTTTGTGTCTTTTTTTATAAGTTGAATTTCAGAGGATAGCGAGGACAAGTTTTCTGGATTCTGCCTTATGCTTTGCATAAGAGCATTAATTTTTTCGATCGTATTTTTACACTCTTGTTGAATAAGCATCGGGTCAACCATATTTACAGCCGCTGAGAAACTCAGTAGTTGAATTTTTCTTACGCTGTCTTGGAACATTTCTCTATAAGCGTTTGCTTCTTTGGTCTTTTGGGTAGGTGACAAGAGTGACATAATTGCCTTTTGGAGGTTGGTGAGGCAGAGATTTTACCCCGCATCTTCAAATTGTTTAAAGTAAAAAAAAGTCTATACTTTTCGGCTCAATTGCAATTTTTCTCATAAAGGCATATGATCTGTACCTCTATGAGAGGTACATTTTTATTTTTAGGAACAGGCGCGTCTGCAGGGGTCCCAGTGATCGGCTGCAAGTGTGCTACTTGTCTATCAACTTCTCCCAAGAACAAGCGGTTTCGCCCGTCGGGTTTAATCTCTGTGGGGGGCACATCCCTTTTGATCGATATTGGTCCAGATTTTAGGAGTCAAGCCCTTCAGTTCAATGTGGATTCAGTGGATGGGCTCCTTTTAACTCATACCCACTACGACCACATTGCAGGCATTGATGAGGTTCGCGTATTCAATATTCGACAGAAAAAAGAGCTTCCCTGCCTTCTTTCAAAGGAAAGTTTTGACGAGCTCAAAACCCGCTACCACTATTTTTTTAATAAAGAGGGGTTAAGCGCTAAGTTGGATTTCCAGGTTCTTGAAAGTGATCGCGGTATGGTTGATTTTCTAGGGGTGAAAATAGGGTATTGCAGCTTTACTCAAGGGGGTATGCTTGTGACAGGTTTTCGCGTTGGGGATTTTGCCTATATTTCTGACATTCAAAAGGTTGATGATTCGATTTTCGACTCGCTTAAAGGGGTTCGCACGCTTGTTTTAAGTGCGCTGAAGCCTGAAGAGTCCCATTTTCACTTATCGTTTGATGAAGCTGTCGGTTTCTCAAATCGCGTTGGAGCAAAAAATACTTGGCTTACTCATGTTGGCCATTTTAATGATCATGATGCATTGAATGCTCTTCTCCCTAGTGGAGTGCAAGTTGCCTATGATGGCTTACAAGTGGAGTTTTTATGCGAGATGTAGTAGCTCCTAAACAAAATACGGGTCAAGGGCGCTTGCAGGATTTACCTCCTGAGGAGATGCGGGCAATCTTAGTCGGAACCTATTCAAAAGATAAGCAGCTTTGTGTTGAGCAACTCGATGAGCTTGAAAGCTTAGGCGATACATACGGTCTGACAACGTTTCTTAAGCTCCCTTGCCCGATTAAATCCTACGATGCGGGTACATTTATCGGCAGTGGTAAGATTGAGGAGATTAAGCTTTTGAAAGAGGATCTCCATTGCCATGTAGTGATTTTTGATGATGAGATCTCACCGCAGCAACAGAGAAATTTGGAAAAGCTGTTAGAGTGCGTTGTCATTGATCGTACGGAACTAATTTTAGGTGTTTTTGGTCAAAGAGCGCGGACGCGCGAGGCGAAAATACAAATTGAGCTGGCTACATTTCGCTATCAGATGCCTCGACTTCGAAGGCTGTGGACACACTTGCACAGACAGCGTTCAGGCGGTGCAGGTGGTGGCGCGGTAAAAGGGGAAGGGGAAAAGCAGATCGAGATCGATAGAAGGATCATCCGCTCAAGAATTGATCGCCTTGAGGAAGAATTTGAGACAGTAAAAAAGCAGCGCCAAATTCAAAGGCGCCTTCGAGAAAGGACGCGAATCCCCACTTTTGCAATCATTGGCTATACAAACGTTGGGAAATCAACTCTAATGAACGCTTTAACGGATGCCGAGGTGCTGGTTGAAGACAAGCTTTTTGCAACGCTTGATCCAACGACTCGCAAGTTCGTCTTGCCGAATAACCAAGCGATTTTACTGATCGATACAGTGGGCTTCATTCGAAAAATTCCTCATCAACTTGTCGCCTCGTTTAAAAGTACTTTGGAAGAGTCGGTTCAAGCTGATATTTTGCTCCATCTCATCGATGTGAGTAATCCGCATGCTGAAATGCAAGCAGATGCTACTCAAGCTGTTTTAAAAGAGCTTGGAGCGACAAAGCATCCAATCATTACGGTTCTTAATAAAATAGATCAGGTTGAAAACCCCTTAGCAGCACAGAAAATGAGGATCAAATATCCTAAAACTGTAGAGATCTCTGCTTTGGAAAAGATAGGGTTCGATGTCTTGCTCGAGACGATGGTGAAAGAAATTTCGCTGTTGCGCAAGACGGTTAAGTTAAGAGTTCCTCAGAGTCACTATGCGATCGTTACTGATGTTATGAAAGAGGGGAAGGTCGTCTCATGTGAATATGAAGAAAATGACATTCTTCTCGAAATAGAAATTCCGCACCATCTAGAGCACAAAGTCTCCCATTTCGTTTGCGAATCATAAGGATTCCCCAAGTGCTTGAGGAATCCTTTAGAAGTTTATGCTGCGATTTGAAAATATTCTTTTACAAGAAGTAAAATTCCATTTGTCAACATCTGAACGCCAATTAAGCAAACAAGCATTCCACCGAGACGCTCAACAGCAACGAGTCCTTTTTCGCCAAGGAGTTGCTTGATGTACGAGCCAAGCAATAGGATCAGTAAAGAGGGGACCCAGGCTGCGAAAGTAGCTCCCGCAACTAAGAAGGCGCTGCCAGTTTCGTGGGCGTAAAGCATGACTGTTGTGATAGCGCCAGGGCCCGTAATTACGGGAATGGCTAAAGGGATAATCATTGGTTCGCTTTTAAGCGCTTTGTCTTCACCGTCGGTTGGAGCGGGGAAGATCATCATCAAGGAGATGAGGAATAAAAGGACGCCACCTGCGATAGCGATAATTGGGCGGGTAATTCCGAGAACCATTAAAATATCATCTCCAAAGAACGTAAATAGGAGGAGAATGACAAGGGCGACCGTAAGTTCTCTAAAAATGATCATGAGCTGGCGCTTTTGGTCGAAGCGGGCAAGCATAGCCAAAAAGAGGGGGATTTGTCCTGTTGCATTGATCACGAAAAAAATGGCTGCAGCAATTGTTAAAAATCCTGCATCTGGGGCTATGTTCATAAAAAAAACTCAAATTTGATTGTTGCGGCAGCTATCTTATCCTAGTGCTTGGTTTTTTGCAAAGACCCTGGCATACTATTGGGCCATGAAGAAGTTTAAAGTTGTTACTCTCGGGTGTAGAACCAATCAATATGAGTCCCAAGGATACACGGATCAGCTCAGGAAAATGGGCTACGCTCCAGCATCTGATGGGGAAAAGGCCGACCTTTGCATCGTAAACACCTGCACAGTCACTGAAAGTGCCGATAGCTCCTCTAGGCATCAGATACGCTCTCTTTTGAAAGAGCATCCCAATGCCAAAGTGACCGTAACAGGATGTATGGCAGAGAGCGCCTCAGAGCTTCTTCACCAAATGGATCAAAGGATCCAGATCGTCCCAAATGCGCAAAAAGAGAGATTGATCGATCAGATTTTTCCCGAGGAGGAAAACCTCCCTGAGTTCAATATCGAAGCCTTCGATGCCCACACTCGCGCATTTGTCAAAGTCCAAGATGGATGTAACTCGTATTGTACATACTGCATTATCCCCTATGTTCGAGGAAGATCCAGATCGCGCCAAATTAAAGAAATTGTCAAAGAGGTCGAAGGGCTTGTTGCTAATGGATACAAAGAAGTCGTCATCACAGGGATCAATGTGGGGGATTTTGATGGCGGAGGGACACTGGCCGATCTTGTTCGAGCCATTGATGCGGTAGAAGGATTGAAACGACTTAGAATTTCATCCATTGATCCAGATGAAATCGATGAAGATTTGGCAGATGCTGTAATCCATGGGAAAACGACATGTCCGAGCATGCATATTGTTTTGCAGGCCGGATCAAATGTTGTTTTGAAGCGGATGAATCGTAAATATACAAAGCAAATTTTTATCGATACTGTTGAACGGATGGTTCGGAAAAATCCAGATTTTACGGTAACTACCGATATCATTGTGGGATTCCCTGGAGAAACAGAGGGCGATTTTGCCGAGACACTCGATCTCATCACCCAAGTAAAATTTGCCAAAGTCCATATGTTCCCCTACAGCCCAAGAAAAAGGACACGTGCAGCCCTTTATCCAAATAAAATTCCGCATGATGTAATTCGTCAAAGAAAGCAAGAGCTCCTCCGATTGGCGGAAAAAACAGCATTTGAATTAAGAGAGCGGTTTGTTGGTCGAACCATGCAAGTACTTTTAGAAAGTGAGACAAAAGCGGGATATATTTCTGGGCACACTGCAAATTTCTTGCGTGTTTGGGTCCCTATTGGCGATCATAAACAAAACGATTTAATTGATGTGAAATTGGTAAGCAATGAACCTGATGGGTTGGTGGGGATATGAGTATTAAAATTGCTGAAAGGCTACGACCTTTTTCCCATACGCCAGGGGCCTCTTGCGTGATTCCGGGAACTTGCTCTGTGATCGAAGCATTTCCTACATTGCTTCGCTTGGGTGATCACGAACATAAACTCGATTTAACAGGCCCTGTTTTAGATTTTACCCTGCTTCAGGATTTAGAAAAGCACTGTGTATTTGTCTTTGGCAAAGCGAAAGAAGGCTATTTTCGCCTTTGTATTCGTGCAAATGATACCGGTTTTGAAATCGAAGCAGAAAAAGGTCCTGTCAAAAGCACATTCATTCGTAAAGAAGTAGAGTTTGTCCCTAAAGCCCCTTTTGAAAGGCTCTCTTTAGGCTCTCATAAAGTGCAAGATTGGGATCTTGTCCAAAGGCGTTTTGATTTAAAAGAGATCTTGCCGATCTTTTTTTGTTTGGGTCAAAAAATTCCTCTTTTGCCACCACAACCTCTAACAGGAACGGCGCAACTTCTCAAGTTACCCGAATCTCGCAGCCATCTTGCACAAGCTCTGGAAGCTTTTTTTAAAGCAGCATTTTCTCAAATACTTGTTCCTCGCCTGACGGATGATCAGCACCAGGGATTTATTCCTGATGAGCCTGCAAAGGGAGATCGTTTTTTTCTCATTCAAGAGGGGGCGAAAATGGTTCGAGGTCTCTTTTTCAAGCAAAACGATCGAAGACTTTCATTTCTGCCTCATCTACCAGTCTCCTTTGATTCGGGAAGATTCGTTGGTGTGAATGCACCTGGTATTGGAAACATTGATCTCGAATGGACAAAAAAGCAGATTCGGCGCGTTCATATCAGAGCAACTTCATCGGGTGAGGTGATCTTAGACCTTCCGAAAGAGATCAAAACGTACCGAGTGGGCAAGAAGAAACGCAAAAGCTCTGAGCCACTGCTTCTTGAGGCAAATACGACCTATTTGCTCGATCGATTTGAAAAATGAGTTTCATTTTTCAGCCATTTGCGCTACCTTCCACCTATGATGTCAACACAGGCAAATGGCTCTCCAGACCTGGCCCTTTTAGCTGAGGGTCGGCACCACAATCCGCACCATTTTCTCGGACTCCACGAGACACCGAATGGACAGGTAATTCGTCTATGGCGCCCTGGTGCAAAAGAGATTTATTTAGAAGTTTTAGGGCAAATAGTTCAGGCCACTCAAGTAGCAAGTGTTGGTCTTTTTGAATATGCCCTTTCTACAAAGATTCAACCCAACGATTACCGGATCTATCATCTAAAGGGAATGTTAGCGCACGACCCTTATGCGAGCTTACCGACATTTGGTGAAATGGACGCCTTTTTATTTAATAAAGGGTGTCACTACAAACTCTATACTGTCTTGGGATCAAATGTAAAAGAGACGGGGACCCAGTTTGCCGTTTGGGCACCGAGCGCCCGCAGTGTCAGTTTGGTGGGAGATTTTAATGATTGGGATGGCCGCATCTGTCCGATGAGAAGTATGGGTGCATCAGGAGTTTGGGAGATTTTTATACCGGGACTTGCCCAAGGTGAAAGATATAAATTTGAGATTCGCACGCGCGAAGGATTCCTTCGAATCAAAAGTGATCCGATGGCTTTTTACTCAGAACTGCGCCCGAAAACAGCATCGGTCACTTATAACGTAGATGACTATCAGTGGAAAGATGCAAACTGGAAAAAAGGCGCGCTAAACCAGCCAATGAATGTGTATGAAGTTCATTTAGGCTCATGGCGTCAATATGGCACTGAGTTTCCAAATTATCGCCAAATCGCAGTTGATCTCGCGAAGTATTGTAAAGAGATGGGCTTTACTCATGTTGAGCTCCTCCCCGTGATGGAGCACCCATTGGATGAATCCTGGGGTTACCAAGTGACAGGATTTTTTGCTGCGACGAGTCGCTTTGGTACGCCGACAGATTTTCAGTTTTTTGTCGATCATATGCACCAAGAGGGGATTGGTGTTTTCCTCGATTGGGTACCAGCCCACTTCCCCACAGATGAATTTTCGCTCAATCGCTTTGATGGAACAGCGATGTATGAGCACGAAGATCCAAAAAAAGGGATCCATCCCCACTGGCATACTGCGATCTTTAACTATGGGCGCAAAGAAGTGACGAACTTTTTGATTGCAAGCGCTCTATTTTGGCTAGATAAGATGCATATCGATGGTCTTCGCGTCGATGCAGTTGCCTCTATGCTCTATCTCGATTATGGAAGACAGCCTGGTGAGTGGATCCCAAATCCCGATGGAAGTAACTTTAATATCGAAGCCATTGAGTTCATCAAGCACCTCAATTCAATCGTTCATGAGAAGTTTCCTGGCGCACTTATGATCGCTGAAGAGTCATCCTCTTATATTGGAGTCACTCATCAAGAGGGCCTTGGCTTTGATCTAAAGTGGAATATGGGATGGATGAATGATACCTTGCGCTATTTTTCCAAAGATCCCATCTACCGAAGTCACCACCAAAATGAGCTAACATTTAGTCTCCTCTACGCTTTTTCTGAAAAGTTCATGTCGGTACTTTCTCATGATGAAGTGGTCCATGAGAAAAAGAGCCTTTTAAACAAGATGCCGGGGCCTGATTGGCAAAAATTTGCCAATGTGCGCCTTCTTTATAGCTATTTCATCTGTCACCCTGGCAAAAATCTGATCTTCATGGGAGCAGAAGTTGGACAGTGGAATGAGTGGGATTGCAAAGGACAAATTGATTGGTACCTACTTCAATTCCCACTTCACCAAGGATTACAAACTTTCGTACGAGAACTGAACCATTTTTACTTAAAACAAGCGCCCCTTTGGGAAAATGATTATGAGTGGCAAGGCTACGAATGGATCGATTTTTCAGACGCAAAAAATTCGGTTATTTCATACATGCGAAAAGGGGGAGGCAAGTGCCTTGCCTGCGTGCATAACTTTACGCCTCAATTCCTCCCTCGATACTTTATACGACTTGGAAATGTGTCGCAAATCTCTGAGGTCTTTAATTCAGATAGTGTTCAGTATGGGGGCTCGAATAAGCTTAATGGTCAAATTGAGATTTTACCAGATGGCTTTTTTGTCGAGCTTGCGCCTTTGGCTACCATGATCTTCGAAGTTAAATTCTAAAAGCCTTTCCTAATAAAACGTTTTATCTCAGCAAGAACACAAATGCTTCTGGAGTCTTCTTTTTAAAAAGCGTAGAGCAAGAATATATTGAAATCCATCTAGATAGGTTTCAAAATCATTTAAAGAGATCTCATCGAGTCGATTACTATGTGTGATTGCGTCGGATACTTCTCGTTTAATATCGACTTTAAGATAGGGTAAAGAAAAAATAAGGTGTAGTGGGTCTATATCATTGGATCTTCCGGAGTGGATTAGAGCTTTTGCAATTTCGGAGTGGTCTGATCTAGCGGCATTGTAAAAAGCTTTGCCAAGGAATTTTGAATCGATGTCATTGAACCGTTCGGAGGCAATGACAGCTTCTACAATTTCAAGTTGCCCCTTATAAACAGCAGAGTCCAAAATGTCGCCAAGGAGTTCTGGATAAATTTCAGTCGTTCGATCTGGACCAAGGAGAACGACTAAAAATTTGAGACGGCCCATCTTTGCAGCGATGCTCAAAGACGTTTTAAGATCGTGTAGGTTCATTTGATTGAATTTTTCAGACCCCCTCAGAAGCTTTACAATATCTAGGTGTCCAGTTTTGATTGCTTCATTTAATGCCTTTTCAAAATATTCTACATTCATTTGATTGAATTTTTCTGAATTGATAAGGGTCTTTGCCCCATCTAGGCAGCCATTTTTACAGATTTGTGTAAATGCAAAACCAAAAAAGTTTAGATCGGTTTGATTGAATCTTTCGGAGCGAATCACAAGCTTTAATATTTCAGAATCGCCAAATTTTGGAACATTCCAGAAAAAACTCCATAAATTGCTTTCGGAAATTTCATCAGACCTTTGAGAAAGAATCGTTTCAACAGTCTCAAAATTTTCTATGTATGATTGGCGGCAAAAAATTGCACCTATTTCATTTGCAGGTATCGAAGTGAGCTTTATGATTTCCGGAGGAAGAGGCCTGTCTGGCCAGGTGCTACTTTGGAGGGGGCCTAAAATTAGGGCAAGGCTCGTGATTCGCTCTAGTATGGGGCTGCTTTCTTCATCGTTCATCCATTCGCGGATCTTTTGAGCATTTTCTCTAAGAGACAGATGCTCAGACTCTAGCTCCTTTAAAAAATACTTAGCTTCAGGAATTGTGTTTTCATCTGAATTGCAAATTTTGTCAAAAAACTCACAAAGGACCCTTGCTCTTTTTTCGGAAATAGCGGCCCCGAGCCTATTTTTTTCGAAATAGCTCAATGTTTCAACTGGCTTATCTAGCATTTGATCGCATTCTTGAAGCAATGCTTCAAAATCTTCTGGACTAAGCTCGGCTAATTCTTCTTTAGATCTAATGACGTTGATGAATTGGTCTGCTTTGATTCCAATTTTAGCTTGTCTAAGGAGACGGTTAGCAATGGCAAGGATCCGATCTGCTGGTAATTTAGGGCTCGTATTAGAGATTCTTCCCAACAAGGTCCCATGCAGTGTTTGAAAATGAGCGGGCACGCGCTGTATGCGCGCTTGCTGCACTGGATTTTCAAAGGCTTTACATGTGCTTCGTAGTTTAGGATATTCGCTTAAGGGCAAGAAACTGAAAGCGTGTGAAAGAGGATCGTTTGAAGGAATGGCTGGGGAAAGGTCAATCATATTCAGTTAATTACAGCAGGGGATTAATCTTTTTATTATTAAACGATTTTTTATATTAAATTGAAGTCCGCTTAGGGGGATATCTCTAGATCTATTTGAGTTGATAAGAACTTCTATAACTTCATTATGGTTATTTTTTGCAGCATTCTTGACTGCCTCCTGAAGATGACGTGGATCAATTTCACTAAATTTACTGCAATCAATGATCTCATTTACGTCCTCAAGACAGCCGATTTTGGCAGCCTCGTATAGACAAATACCCATAAAGCCACTCGGAATGCCATCTTTTACATCATCGGGTAAGACCGCATATATTTTCGCAAAATGACCGTTTGCAGCTGCGCGCGTTACGACAAACCTTGAGTAATGTATGATATCGCTTCGCATAAAGGTACTGTGATTAACGATAGCCTCTACCACATCAGCGTGCCCATTTTTTCCGGCCTCTATTAAACAGCTTTCTAAAAGGGGAGAATAGTTCACCCTATAATCAAGAGGGAGATTTGAAAAAAATTCTTCTGGTAGTTTTCTTTGTATATAACTTTTTGCCCCGCGAGGTGTATCCAGTAAAAATTCAGCGGGAAACATTCCGTTTTCTTCATTGCTATCGAATTTTAAAACAAACGCAACGACTGGATGTTGGTCTAAAATGTGTTTGTTTTCTTGCTTGTTTACCCAGTTTCGCAGTTTTTCAGCAGTTTCATAAATTGAGAGATTTTCGGGCTTTAAACTTTCCAAAAGTTGTCTAGCGACGGGAATGCGTTCAAAATAAGAGATAAAAAAATGATCTTTCAGGTTGGAAACAGCTGATCCAAGTGCATTTATTTCAGCATAATTTTCAGTTCTCACGCAAGTAAAGGGAAGACTATACTTTGAAACGAACCTTTCTAACTCTTTAGGGTTGAGTGCAAGGAGTTCATCTTTTGATTTATTTTCAGAAGCGAGTTCAAGGGCCGTAATGTTGTCAATTCCATATCCAATAAATTGGCGGGCAATCGCAAGGATCCGATCTGCTGGCATATCGGGGTATCTAGTCGAAATTCTTCCCAACAAGGCCCCACCCATTGTTTTAAAATATGTGGGTAGGGCCACTTTGTTAGCTTGCTGAATTGCATTTTCAAAGCCCTCACACTGCCTTCCTAGTTCAGGATACTCGCTGATGGGCAAGAAACTGAAAAGCACTGAAAGAGGGTCAGTTGGGATTGTGTCAGTTATCTTTAGAGTTATACGTTTGCCATGGTGTTTAAGAGTCTGAATCTGACCTTTTATAAAGCTAACGCTTGTTGTCTATAGCTCTAAGCGCATGGTGTGCAATGTGAGCGTTTCTGTGAGTCTCTGTTGCAGAAGATCGTAGCTAGGATCGTTTTCATCTTGAATTTGCTTAGATAATTCGAACACCTTATCTATAGATCCTAATAATTTTTCCTCAACTGATCTGTCAGTATTATTGCTAAGACGAGAGCTCAATCTTCCTAAAACAGTTGCAAGGGTATCGGCTGTGAATCTTGTCGCCTCGGGGCTTTCGAGGAGAGCTTTTACAATGTCGAATTGATTTTTTTTGGCAGAAGAGCATAAAAAGTCTCCTAGCTCTTCTTCGCTGTGTCCTTCGGCGAAATTAGATTGAAGATAAGCATAAGCAAACTCGTGAGAGTTTGTGTTTATAGCATGTCTGAAGGCTTCTTTTACCTGTTCGGCAGTTTCTTCTGTAAGGGTGCTTGGATCGGAAAGGTAGTTAAGGGCCTTTGTCACGTCTGAAGAGTCTCTATTTTTAGCAAGCTTTAAGGCCTCGTCGAAAAATCCAGCTTTTATGTAACACAAAATATTCCCGCTTAGCTCTTCGATTTCTTTAGTTACAGGAGCCGCCGGTTTTAGAACTCGAGTTGCTACATTGTTTGTCCTGACTGTGTCCCTTGACCGTCTGACTGTTACACAGATGGGGCGTTCGGGGGTATTTGTACTAACGGGGGTATTTGTACTAAATCGGGTATTTGTACCAGATGACGGCCTGGGATAAGAGTTTGGAGTTTTTTTTTCTTCTTCTTCTTTTTTTTCCTCATATACTGGAGACGGAACTCTTTCTCTAAACATAGAATTAATTGGAAATTTGCTAGTTGACATAATGATATACCTGTTTTTTTGCATGATATTATAGCCTAATGTCGATTTAAATTAAACGGGGAATTGGTGGGCGCCGTAGACTTTTTAAATTGAGGACTGGTTCCAAATTTTAGCTACGCATAAC
Source organism: Chlamydiae bacterium CG10_big_fil_rev_8_21_14_0_10_42_34 (assembly GCA_002773795.1). GTDB lineage: Bacteria > Chlamydiota > Chlamydiia > Chlamydiales > SM23-39 > REEB52. The sequence goes on from PFAD01000008.1 coordinate 33,366, forward strand.
TTTTTTGAGAAACTTCTATTGTAGGTAAAATTACGGGATATCGAAGACATTGAGAATAGGCCTTCGATATCTGTCAAAAAAAAGGCTTCACGTGAATCAAAACGATAGTCCCTTAGCTCACAAGGAACTATTTATGGTTTGCAATTGAGAAGAAAAGCAAATTCTTGAATTGCTAAAAGCTACACTGTAGAATTTTGATTATGCATAAAATCACAACTCAAAGACAGTACATCGAGCTCGTTGAAGAGCTCATCGAACACGATAAGCACTACTACGATCAGACCAAACCTGTCATCTCTGATTACGAGTATGATCAGATGATGCACGCACTCATCGCTTATGAAAAATCACATCCTGATCACATTTTACCTAACTCTCCAACGAATCGGATTGCAGAGGCTCCAACGGTCGGTTTTGAGCAAAGAAAGCACTTATTTCAAATGATGTCGCTCAATAACACATACTCTGAAGAGGAGGTGGGCGATTTTGTGAAGCGGGTTCACAAGCTGTTGGAAAAGCAAAAGGTGGAGTTTTGTTGCGAGCTTAAGATGGATGGGACTTCGATCTCTTTGAGATATAAAAAGGGGCACTTGGTCCATGCGGTAACCCGTGGAAATGGAAAGGTTGGAGATGATGTGACTGCCAACATTAAGACGATCAAGTCGGTTCCTTTAAAGCTGAGTGGTTCTGACTTTCCCGATGTGATGGAGGTAAGGGCAGAGGTATATATGAGTTTAGCGACCTTTCACACTCTTAACGAAAGAAGGGAAGAGGAGGGTTTAGAGCGCTTTGCAAACCCGAGAAATGCAGCTGCTGGCTCGCTAAAGCTTTTAGATTCTCGTGAAGTAGCTAAGAGAAAGCTCAATTTGGTCGCCTATGGAATTGCAACAGATCCGTTGACTGTCGATACGCAAAAAGAGGTGCACGCTGCTTTGAAAAAATGGGGATTGCCGATCGCGAAAGCAAGTCATCTTGCAGTCTGTAAGAACTTAGACGAAATCATGGAATTTGCAGATGAAATTCTTGAGGAAAGAGAAAAGCTGCCGTTTGAAATCGATGGGATCGTGATTAAGGTCAATGAGCTCAAGTTTCACCAATTGTTGGGATTTACAGGGAAGGCGCCGAGATTTGCCGTTGCTTATAAATTTGCGCCCGAACAGGCGACGACACGTGTCAATGAGATCACTGTTCAGGTGGGAAGAACGGGCGTTTTGACTCCGGTTGCAGAATTAGAGCCTGTTTTTTTAGCGGGAAGTACCATTTCAAGAGCGACGCTACACAATCGAGAAGAGCTTGCACGCAAAGACATTCGTGTTGGGGACATGGTTGTGATTGAAAAGGCGGGCGATGTGATCCCGCAAGTTGTGAAGGTCGATTTTAAGAAAAGACACAAGGATGCAAAGGTGTGGCACATGCCCAAACATTGCCCGATTTGTAAGTCCGATGTCGTCCATCACGAAGGAGAAGTTGCTGTCCGCTGTCCCAATCCTAGATGTGGAGGGCAAAAGGTACGTAGGATTATCTATTTTGCCTCTAAACATGCGATGGACATCGAGCACATGGGGGAAAAAGTTGTTGAGCAGCTCGTTGAAAAAGGGCTTGTGAGTAGAGTTTCAGATATCTATCTTCTCGATGAGGAAAAACTATCAAAGCTCGATGGATTTAAAGAAAAGTCGATCGATAACTTGTTAGATAGCATAGATAAGTCGAGAAAATGTCCCTTGTCGCGTTTCATCATGGCTTTAGGAATTAAGTATGTGGGGACAGAGACCGCTGAGCTTTTAGCAGAAGAGGCAAATGATTTAGATACCTTAATGGAAATGAGTGAGGATGAGTTAATTGCCATTGAGGGGATCGGAGAAAAGACGGCGAAGGCAATTGCAGCTTTTTTTAAAGATAAAGGCAATCGAGAAGAGATTGATCTCCTTTTGCGGCATGGAATTGAGCTGCAAAAAATGAAAAAGAAGATGCAAGGGCATAGCTTTGAGGGAAAAGTCTTTGTCCTTACGGGCGCTTTGGAAAGCTTTAGCAGAGATGAAGCTGCAAGTCTTATCAAAGAAAGAGGCGGGAAAGTAACAGGATCTGTAAGCAAAAATACAGACTATGTTTTAGTGGGTGAAGATCCTGGATCTAAGTATGATAAAGCGAAAAAATTAGGTGTCGAAATTCTATCAGAGGCACAATTCAAAAAAATGCTCTAGCATTTTTTGTTTCCAAAATGAATGATGGGAACTTATAGAAGAATTAAAACTACCTTTAGGGAGACTTATGAAGCATTGGATCTTAGCTGCAGCAACTATTCTTTTAGTACAGGGCGCTGACGCCCGAGAGTATTGGGGACCGCCAAGGGCATGTCCAAAGCCGAAGGCAGATTGCTGTCCGAAGCCTTGTGAGCCAAAAGCATGTGCACCGAAGAAGTGTGAACCTAAGCCGTGTGCTCCTCAAAAATGTGCTCCTCAAAAGTGTGAACCTAAACCTGAGTGCTGCCCTAAGCCGAAGCCGTGCTGCCCTCCTGTATGTTTTGAGCGCTCTTTACCAACAAGTTCATGCTGCACGCCAACTGCCTACAGCGAGCCTGCAAATGTTGAGCTTAGATGTGGTTGGGATGTGTTTGTTACCGCTAACTTTATTTATTGGGAAGCAAGCCAGGGTGGAATGGACCTAGCGTTGCCTGGATCTGGGACGATTGCGGGCGGAACTTTAACCACAACTTCGATCACTTTGCCATCTACTGGTAATTCGATGTTGGTTCAAGATTCTGACTATAAACCAGGTTTTCAAGTGGGACTTGGATGGTCTGGTGGAAAGGACAACTGGTCTTTATATGCTGAATATACTTGGTTACACGCAAGCACCAGCACATCTGCTGATGCACCAGCTCCTGGAGTTGCTACAATTGATGGAGTCGCTGTTCCTCAAAATGGAATTTGGCTTCCAACAAGTTGGTTAGCGCCAGATGTATTTGTCAATGATGCTACTACACATATTTCATCAAGCTGGGATTATAAAATTGATCTCGTTGATGGACAATTATCTAGACCGTTTTATTCTGGGGCAAGATTGACGCTGGAACCATTTTTTGGTCTTCGTGGAGCTTGGATCCGTCAAAGTCTAAGCATTAACTCTACAAATTTAGCGACGACAAGTGTTGGGATTCCGTTTGCAAGCCGCAATGCGAACTATAGCTCACATTCTTGGGCTGTGGGACCCCGCGTAGGGATGAATGGAAACTGGCATCTTGGCTATGGAATTAGATTTATCGGCAATACTGCCGCAAGTCTTCTTTTCACAGAGTATGATGTGAAACAAGATGTAGCAAGTCCCGATTCTTCAGGAACTGCACAATTGCCAATCAGAACAAAGCTCAATGATTACACAGCACTTCGTCCAAACTTAGATCTTTCATTAGGTCTTGGTTGGGGATCTTACTTTGATTGTCGCAGATTTTATCTCGATTTGGCTGCAACATATGATTTCAGTGTATTTTGGGATCAAAACATGATGCGCTATTTAGCTGATGAAGTGGATGCAAGAGTTGGTGCTGCTGCAGCAAATCTGTTCTTACAAGGACTTACTATCCAAACAAGATTTGACTTCTAGGCAAGTTTAAGTTTGGAAGTTAAATAAGGGGTCTCTCGGCTAGAGAGGCCCTTTTTTTATGCCTGAATGGGGAAAGCTTTTGTTTGCTTCCAGTTCATGCCAAGTGTAATGAGGATTGGGATGGCTAAAATAGTTGTGGCGGCAACAATTGGGTGAAGGCCAAAAATAGACAAGTGGACAAAGTCGTGCGTCAGGTTCCAAGCATCTGTATGAATGGCAGAATAGGCATATTTTGCATGGTAGAGAAAATCAAGGGCTCCCCAAGAGATCAGATATTTGCTCAAATGTGTGTGTGTTTCCCGAATTAAAAGCCCCACGCTTAAAATAACAGCTGAGATCATCAGGGTAAATGCAGGTCCGCTTGCAATCACTGCGCACGTTGTTGCAGCAGGTCCAATTTTTTTCCCAAGCGCGCTGAGCGATGATTTGTAAAATTGGGTGGTGCCCCCCGCAAAAGGGTAGATCTCAATTTGAGGGACAGAGTTTTTGTATAAAGCTAAAGCTGCAAGTGAGTGGCCCGTTTCGTGGATGAGCGTTTGGACATTAAAACCGGTAAAAAGGGCAAAACTGGATCCAGTTGTCCACTCACAAAAGGAGACTGTGTTTTCGTAAAAATGTTTATTCACCCCTTCTTGCGTAGCTTTTTGAGCGGCATAAGTGCCTAGTGAGTGGAAAAGAGTATTCAGCGCTATCTGAATTGCAGCAGCAGATGCGATCATTGCAACTCCGCTTGGAAGGGGGATAAAACAAGCAACAGTTAGGCCCATTGCAAAAGTTGCGCTCAATTCTTTTAAAGTGGCAAGCGCGATTTTTTCAAGGCTACTTTGAACAGGCGCATCTTTGCTTGCTTTGAGGGGTGGAGGAGAGGGTAGTGTTCCAATTGAAGATGCGCTCATGGGCGCCGATTATCAAGAACAGGGGGGAAAAAATCAATTGTTAACAGGCGATGAGGGCTGGGTTTATCCTCATCATTGGCTCAGCTCTTGGTGTTTGCATAACAGATGCTCTTGGAAGAACGGCTACTGCGATGTGGAAGGCGTGGCCTCCTGGAAGAGAGGGGATAAAGTATTTTTTTCTAAAGTCTTCAAGTTTTTGTGAGTGAAGCTTAAAGAACCACACTTGCTCCACCTCTGGCCAAGATGAGGGCTGCATCGAATAGAGCCCTTCGATCTCAAATGAAAACTCTTCACCAATCTCGTCAATTTCGGTCAGGTATTGAAAAGCTGTTTCTCGGGATGGGATTACAGGGATGTGCGCTCCTTCGGGGGTGCCAAAGAGGTTAAAGTAGGGGGGTCTTACAAGTCCGTAGGATTTTAAGTAGGGGAGCATCATTGAAATAAATCGGTTGTCGATATCTAAATAAACAAGTCCTTGGCTGTTTTTTCTCAAAACCCCTTTCCCCTTGCAAATAGAGCGTAAAAGAGGGGACTGACCAGGGACAGGTCTTGCTTTAGCGGTCTCATTTGTCTCTGTCAAAAGATAGACAATAGGCTCTGGGTTTCTCCTCTTATCTTGTTCTAAGGCGCCTTTTGAAAAAGCCCATGCAGGGCGAAATGTTGCCGGAGGTGGATCGAGAGGTTTGGATAGTCTTGGTGATGTGGAAAGAGGGGTGGGCGCGGGTTGAGTGTGGGCGAAAAGGTTGGCAAATCGCTCTCTTAAGGCAAGGAGCGCCGCCCCTTTTTGTTTCCGTTTCGGAGGCGTTTGGTCATTTCCAATAAGGATCGATCCACCCCAACTCATTCGGTATCGATCCCTCGAAGGGACCGTTTCCGAATCGGTGTTCAAAAAATCTTTAGTAATTCTAGATAGCAGTAACTGTTTCATAATTAATGCAAATATTTTAGCACTAATTGCTATATAATTAAAGTTAAAGAAATTATTATATAACTCGTAATCCTTGGAGTGGTTTTGCGAGCTCTCCGACGAGAGTTTGGTGGCTAAAGCTATGGATTTTGACCTGTTGAAGGGTGCCGATCATACTTTCGTCACCCTCAAAAATCACTTTTTTCCAGCAGCGGGTGCGTCCTTTTAACATTCGGCCATCTTTGTTGAACCTTTCAACGAGAACTTCAAGTGTGTGATCTAAGAGAGTATTGCGCTCTTCAGCACTGATTTCCTCTTGAAGTTCCATCAGCCGCTGGAGCCTGTCTTGTTTGACCTCTTCTGGGATATCATCTTTCCATCGCATCGCTGGCGTCCCTTTGCGAGGGCTGTACGCATAGATAAATGCAAGGGAGTAGCGGATTTGTTTCATTACGTCGTAGGTTTCTTGAAATTCGGCCTCAGTTTCGGTCGGAAAGCCAACAATGATGTCAGTACCGAGCGAGACATTGGGGACGATGCTTCGAAGGAGATCCACTTTTTCTAAGTATTGCTCTTTTGTATAGATCCTGTGCATTTTCTTTAAGATGCGGCTTGAGCCTGCTTGAATCGGGAAATGGACGAGGTTACAAAGAGAGGGGAGGTCTCGAATGGCTTGCATAAGCTCGACCGTAATATCGATCGGATGCGAGGTCATAAAGCGAATTCGCTCCATTCCAGGAATTTTATCTAATTTGTAAAGGAGGTCGTGGAATAGGCAGTTCCACTCTTTTTTGTCTTTGCCGTAGCTATTGACGTTTTGGCCGAGGAGGGTGATCTCTTTGTAGCCTGCATCAACTAATTTTTTGCACTCTTCGATAATGCTCTCAGGGGGGCGCGATACCTCTTGGCCCCTTGTATAAGGGACAACACAATAGGTGCAAAACTTATCGCAGCCGCGTATGATTGATACGTAGGCTTTGATTTTATTGTCTCGTTTGGCAACTAGGTAGTCTAAATTTTCCTCGAATCGGTCTTCTGTTTTATAGACTTGCTTTTTCGTGTAAAGGACTTCGTCGAGAACAGTCCCAAGATCTGTGATGTTATTGGTCCCAACAACAAAATCGAGGTGGGGGAATTTGCGGAAAAGGGAGTTTTTTTTGGCCATCGCCATACAGCCAGTAACCCCAATAATGCCATTTTTCTTCTGGCCCCTTCCCATACGTCCGAGCTTGCCCATGACTTTTCGCTCTGCAAGATCGCGGATCGAGCAGGTATTAAAGATAAGGAGGTCAGCAGACTCCTCGTCCTCGATAGGGGTGAGACCCCGCTTTTGAAGCTGTCCTGCCATGATCTCGGTATCGAGCTCATTCATTTGGCAGCCATAGGTACGTATAAAATAAGTTTTTGGGTCTTGCATAAGGCGATAATCTTAACTGATCAAGATCTCACAGGCAAATAAAAATTGATTGTTGGCAAAAAATGCCACCTAAGATATGATACTGATTTCAATTTTTGAGGATCTCGGTAACAAATGAATCATAAGCAAAAAACCCCTCTTCTTACGAAGAAAGAAGCTATTAATACCCGTAAGTACTATCTTTTTGATGCGACGGGAAAGACCCTAGGTCGATTTGCTGCAGAAGTGGCAAAGATCTTGCGTGGAAAGCACCGTCCTGACTTCACCCCTTACGTCGATTGTGGCGATGGCGTGGTGATTGTGAATGCAGAGAAAATTGCAGTTACAGGGATGAAAAGAGCTCGAAAAATTTATAGAAGTTATACAGGCTTTATCGGTGGATTGAAAGAAATTCCATACGAGACCTTAATTGCTCGTAAACCAGAATACGTCTTAATGCATGCGATCAAAGGGATGATGCCTAAGACTCGTCTAGGTGGTCAGCAAGTGAAGAAACTGCGGATCTTCAAAGGATCTTCACATGATATGGATGCACAAAAGCCGATCCCGGTAAACATTTAAAGGATTTGAATAATGGCAAAGCTACAAGAGACAATTGGAATTGGACGCAGAAAGACAGCGGTTTCCTCAGTAAGACTTAGAAAAGGCACAGGAAACATCAACGTCAATGGAAGAAAAATCGAAGACTATTTTCCTCTTCCTCTGCAGAGAGACTTGATTTTAGCCCCAGTTCAAAAATTTTCAAATCCAGAGAAAGTGGATCTGATCATTCGCGTTAAAGGCGGCGGACTAGAAGCTCAAGCTGTGGCAACACGCCTTGGAATCAGCCGTGCACTCGTTCAAGAAGACGATGCAATTCGTGGCGATCTCAAAGAGCTCGGTTACCTTACTCGCGATCCACGTAAGAAAGAACGTAAGAAGTACGGCCAAAAAGGTGCACGTAAACGCTTCCAGTTCTCTAAACGTTAAAAAATTTCCCTCCTTATTTTTCTAGAGCCCTTTGTTTTTTTAAACAAAGGGCTTTTTTTATTTCGCTTAATTTGATATGGGTTTGTTTATATGGAAGCAAAACCTGTATCAGCATCTGCAATTATTGACCAAGTCGTTGAGGTGTTCCCAAACGACTTAAACCCGCATGGAACATTGTTCGGTGGCAAGTTAATGCAAGTTGTTGATAATTTGGCTGCAATTGTGGCCAAGCGTCACAGTGGTAGGGTTTGTGTGACGTTGGGGATTGACTCCGTCCGCTTCTTAAATCCAGCTCACCATGGTGATATCCTCGTTTGTAAGGCGGCTGTGAATAAGACGTGGAATACCTCAATGGAAATAGGGGTTAAAGTCATTGCTGAAGATTTTCGGAGCCTTGAGCAAAAAGATATCCTTTCAGCGTACTTTACTTTTGTCGCTATGGATGATGAGCACAAGCCGGTAGAAATCATTCCTGTTCTTCCTGAGACAGAAGCACAAATAAAGCGCTATAAAGCTGCAGAAGCAAGGCGCCAATATCGCCTGGTACACAAATAAATTCACTTGTGTATGAAAAGAGCTGTCCTATTATCTGAATAAAGAAGTTCTAGATTCATTTGTTTTGCAATCCACTTTAGCGTCTTTAATGAGTAAAATGCAATGTGGGTCTTATTGTTCTTATACCACCATGCAGGAAAGCTTTCTTTCGTTTGTAAATCGGAAAAAAGGGTCATGATTGCTAAATACCCCCCTTTTTTTACTAAGCTCGTTAAGAGCTTCCACGATTTTTTGGGGCAGGAAAAATGCTCAACAACTTCTGTACAAGTGACAAAGTCATATTGCTTTTCTAATAATTTTGGATCGTTTGCGTAATAAGGATCGTAACACTGAATGGAAAATCCTTTTTCTTTTAAGATCACATTCAATGTAGGCCCTGGCCCTGAGCCAAAATCGAGCCCTTTCATTTCAGGTGTTAAGTATTTTTGTAGTGGAACTAAGACCTGGCTGAGAAATTCCCGATATTTTAGATCTTCTGGGCCGTTTTGATGTTGGTCGTACTCTTTTTTCTCATCAGCGGCATTTAAGTGCTCATTTTTGGGGACAAAGATAAGATCGCAGTGGCTACAGCGGAAAAATGAGCGCACTTTGTCTTTAGAAAAAAGTGTTGATGAAGATGCACAAAGGGGACAGTCCATTAGAACTTGTAGATTTTAGCGTACTTTTTCTTTAAATACGAGCAGTATGCTTTTTCGCTGAGTGCTTTGCCTGTGACTCTCTTTGCGAGTTCTTCTGAATTATACATGCGGCCCCATTGATGGATGTTCACCTTTAGCCAATCACGGATAAAGGCAAGTTCTCCTTGCTCCACTTTCTTTTCCCAGTCGGGGTGTTGTTTTGAAAAGGCTGAAAAAAAGTGGGCGGCAAAAAGGTTGCCGAGGGCATAGGTAGGAAAGTACCCGAAGTCGCCTAATGACCAGTGGATGTCTTGCAAGCATCCTTGCGCATCATTGGTTGGTGTAACTCCTAGATACTCTTTCATTTTTGCATTCCAGGCCTCTGGCAAATCCGCAACACTGAGCTTGCCCTCAATGAGAGCTTTTTCAATTTCAAATCGGACAATTACATGGAGGCAATAGGTCACTTCATCCGCTTCTACTCTGATCAGCGAAGGCTGTACTTTATTTAGGCTCCTGTAAAATTTATCGAGGGGGATGTTTTTAAGGAGGGGAAGTTTCTTTTTCATCTGTGGGTAGAAATGGGTCCAAAATGGGAGGCCTCGTCCTATGATTGTTTCCCATAAGCGTGATTGGCTCTCGTGGATGCTTAGCGAAGTTGCTTCACCTATTGGGGTGCCCCAATATTCGGTAGATAATCCCATTTCATAAAATGAGTGACCCGCTTCATGCAACACTGAAAGGAGATTACTCATGAACGCATTAGGCAATACGCGTGTTGTAATTCGGCTATCATGGGGATGAAGGGCCGTAGAAAAAGGATGAGCCGATAGGTCGAGCCTTGTATAGGCTGGATCTGCCGGTAGGTTGGCAACAAGCCAATTTGCAAGTTCGAGTTGCTTTTCGTCGCTTACTTTTCGGTGCAAAAATCTGTCGTCGATCTGTTTTGCTGCGGTAATTTTCTTTAAAAGTGCTGTAAGCTGTTTTTGTAAACCGCCAAAGATCACATCTATTTTGCGGGTTGTCATGCAAGGCTCATATGTTTCTAAAAGAGCATCGTAAGGGTGATCTTCAAACCCATAGATCTCTGCTTTTTTTCTACACAGGCCAATGATTTTTTCTAAAAAAGGGGCGAAAATTTTAAAGTTGTTCTCTTTTTTTGCAGCAGCCCAAATTTGGCTCGCTTCAGAGGTCACTTGAGAAAATGTTTCGATGAAAGAGGCGGGGAGTTTTCCTGCTCTATTAAAGTCTTTATGCCACTCTCTTAACATCGCAAGGTGGATTTTACTTAAGCCCTTTACTTTTGGCTTACCAGAGGGCATGTGGACGAGTTTTTGCAGGCACTGCTTGAATTTACGCGATGTTTTTTTCTCGTGTATGAGTGTCGAGAGAATTGAGATTTGGTGGCTGCGTGGATTGATGCCTCCTGCTGGCATGTAGGTCTCTTGATCCCAATGTAGAAGCGCAAGCGCCGAATTTAAATGGTGAATTTCAGTTGAAAGTTCTCTTAGGTCGGTAAAGCTTTTTGGTGGTTTCATTCACCGCAGCGTACTAAATACAGTTTTTGTGCGCAAGTCCTTGAGATAGTTTATGTATTCTGGTGCGTTGGCTTTTAGCCAATCTTCGAAGCGGACGAAGTATTGTTCAATTTCTGCTTCTGATTGGGGCATTTTTCGATAATTTCCAAAGTCGATTTCAACAGCTTTTGCACCGATAAACCCAAAGTTTGGTCCCAGATTTGGGTCTGCATTTCGGATTCCCATAGCACTTCTTTCTACTAGTAGATTCACCCACGACTCGATCAATTGGTGCATTTGTTCAGGATTAGCTCTTGCTGCCTGAAGCGTCTCTTTGAATGGCTCTGCTTTTTTTTGAAGGACAAATCGAGTTTTATCAAGAGGGATGTGATAGGTTTTGTCTTTGATCAACTTGACGATGGGCAATTGATTTTCTGTGAGGTTTAAATGGCAATAAATTGCTTGTGAAAACTCTTTTGCCTCATTGCATGCGATATGAGCTGCCGTAAATGTTTTTATAGCTTTTGTAAACAGGTCAGCTTTCGGCTTTTTCCCTAGTTTTTTAGCGCACCACTGTTTTAGATTTTGCAAGAGTGTAAAACGGGTCCTGTTATAACGAAAGATTTTCAGCACATATTTTCCATCTTCACTTGTGAAAACGGTTGACTGGTTGCCGTGCGTTAAATAGGTAAAGGTCTGATTGAAGATTTCTTTGTTTTTACAAGGCATTTCCCACGATGGATTGTAGCCGATTTCTCTGTAGCTTGGTGGAATTTTAAAATCGCTCTTCAGGAAAAAAGGGGCTAAGAGGCTAATTGATGATAAGAGCAGTACATAAAAAAATTTCATCGCATCCTCACAAAGGAGGGGACCGAGCAACCAAGCGCTAAAAGAAGCGGACCAAAAATCGCAGCAAATGCTGGTAAAACTTGATTTTCCCCTAAGATGAGCATCCCATCGAAGATGACTTTCAAGGCGATGAGACCAAAGATGGATGCTGTCGCAATGATAAATAGGGGCTGGTTGCGAGAAAAGCGCATAGAAATAGGCGCTAGTGCAAATAAAACGAGAAAGGGCATTAAGGGGCTTACCAATTTATAATAGAGGTGAGTGAAAATGCTGGCCCTTTCTGCAGAGGCGGCAAGAGATTGGGAAAGCAGTGTTGTTAAAGACCGGTTTTCGAACGGGACGAATCGATGCGCAACGATATCATCATTCCAGAGAAGATCGGGAAAATCTTTTGCAACAAAACTTTCCACCTTTTCAAATTGATTCGCTTTGTTTCTTACAAGGTGGTTGACAAATCTTCCGTGAACGGGATCTATCTTTAGATATTTCATATGCCAGATATCTGTGGAAGATTTCACCCAAAAAACGTCAAAAAGTTCTTTTTTTTCTTTTTCAAAACTTTGATAAACAAGCTCCGTGTCATCATCTAATAGTACAGAATAGATGTGTACCGTTTCCTTCTTTTTCTTCTTGGTCTTGTGAGTTGTTTTGAATGCATCGGTAATGTCTTGGGCCTCAGGAGCAAACCATTGACTATTTACGTAGCAAGTAAATGTAAGGATTGTGGCAAAAATAAAAAATGGGGCAAGGATCCGTTTTTTAGAAATACCCGCCATTAATAGGGCAATGATTTCTCTTGAAGCGACTAAATCAAAAACAATACGCATTGTGGCAAGGAGAAATGCGAGGGTTAAAAACAGTTCCAGTAGTGTTGCGAAGGTGTGAAAATAGTAGAGGGCGATGTCGGCAAAATCGGACTTGGAGAGAAATCTCACTCCATGTGCCGAGAGATCGACAATCACGTAGATTCCAAAAAGACAAGCGAGGAGAAAGATAAATGTTTTTCCAAGCCTTGTAAAAATATATCTTTCCCACAGTTTCATACGCACCCCTTCGCGATCCGGCGTAAATGAAAAATAGAGCAAAGCCAAATGAAGGGGTGAGGAAGGATGAAGGCAGCAGTCGCAAGCTCGGGGAAATTCTTTAACTCCTTTCCAAGTAAATAGCTCATGAGTACGGAAAGAGTTAAAAGGGCTGCAAAAAGGAGATTTTTCTTTTTCGGGTCTCTCCCTTCTTCAATTCCAAATGCACAGCCTAAAAACGTAAAGCTAAATACGGCCATGGAGAGGGAAACCCTCCTTAACATCTCGATTTGAGCAGGCTTTTCTTTTTTGCTAAGGCGAAGCATTTTGAGACTTAGTGCATTGATATCAAGTCTTGGGCGATTCTTTTTTAACGCAGAAGAGAGAAGGGGCGCTGATGTCGACATCGAAGATTGGTTTTCGATGATGAGAGAATCAAAGCCTTTATCTGAATTGAGATAAGAAATAATGGCTAAGTCATCTCCCAGGAGCTCTTCGTCTTGGATCCAAAGTTTTTTCGCGGATAAAAGGCTTAGCCGCTCGTTGCTATCGTTGTGGACAATCAATGTGAGATCTTCTGTGGTCTCATCGTTTTTTACTGCCATATTTAGGTAGGCGTGTTTGAGTTTAACCAACTTTTGTCTTTGGAGTAAGAGGAGGGGGTTTTCGGAGGTTTCGTGATAGATAAGGGTTTTCCCCTCTCTTCGGCAGTAGGGGGCTATTTCTGTACATATTGAAAAATTGACTAGCGATAAAAAGAGTGAACCTAAGATGAGGGGGGCTAAAATCTTTGATAGACTCAATCCTGAAGCTCTCAAGGCGGTCAGTTCGTAGGTCCTGCTCAACCTTTGAAAAAGGAGTAGAGATGCAATGAGGGCAGATATGGGAATTGCGATCGGCAAAATGGTTGGAATCTGGTAAACTATAAACAGTCCCGTCTTCCCGAAACTCCCTGCTAATGCAGTAAATCGGGCGATATCTTTAAATCGGGCTACGATTAGCACAGTGATAAACGTGCTCACCGAAAGTAAAAAGACCCTGAGGTAACTTTGCAAAGCGTAACGCCACAAAATTGTCATGTTCAGATTTTAACACAAGATTTTCTGTCCGTCCATTGGGATCGAAAAAGTCCTTTGCTTCTTGGGTATTCTGGCGGCCCAGATTCGAAGGCTTTGCTTTACTCACTCATAGAGTGTGGAGTTAAACCTCATATTGCCCATATTGATCACGGTTGGCGTGAAGTTAGTTGCATCGAGGCTGAGCAGTTGCGAGCAGAGGCTGAACAACTAGGCTGTCCTTTTTTTTCAACGCGGCTCGAAAAAAAAATGGGAGAAGATGAGGCCAGACGCGCAAGACTTGCATTTTTTGCCTCTATATATAGTGGCTGTCAGGCCCTTTTGCTAGCCCATCATGCAGATGATTTGGCAGAAACAGTTCTTAAGCGTGTTCTAGAAGGGGCTCATTTAGCTCACTTGAGCGGCATGCAAGAGGTGAGTCAGCAATTTTCCATGAATATTTGGCGCCCGCTGCTAAAGATAAAAAAATCTGAGATCTTAAAGTATTTGCAGGAGCGGGAGTTAAATCCGCTCATCGACTCGTCAAATTTTGATCCGACTTATCTTAGATCTAGAATGCGGATGGAGATTTTCCCCTTTTTAAACGAGCGCTTCGGAAAGCAAACGACTGAAAACTTAACCCTTCTTTCAGAAAGGGCTGCGGAATTGAAAAAATACTTAGATAAAAAGGTGAGCGAGGTCAAAGTTCAAAAAGGGCCTTGGGGTACGCTTGTCGACTTAAACGGGCTGGAACGAGTAGAGCAAAGACACCTGATCCAAAAAATTGCAGCGAAAGAATCTCTGATTTTGAAGAGAGACCATATAGATACCCTTCTCAGCTGGGTAGCAGATCGGAAAAAATCTAAGGTTTTTATGCTCGGTTCAAAAAAGTTTTTGGTTGACATGGGCCGGATTTGCATGATTTCTTTGCCCCCAAAAGACTAAAAACCAGTTTCCTAGCGATAAACGGCAGACAATTTATACAGTTTTTGCTATGAGAAGATTTTTAGGGCAATCTTACGATCCCTTCGCTGAGACTTTACTAAAAGCAGAAAACATGGTTTAATTGACCTGTTTACAAGATTTTATAACATATACAAAACAAGGCGTTTATGGCCAAAATGAGACCAGATCAGAAAAAAGGCTTTCCAGGGGGATTTCTCGTATTTCTCCTAGCAGCAATGTTGATTATCATCGGCGTGCAAACTTTAACTTCAGACGCAGTCGGTAGGGTCTCATTTAGTCACCAGGCTGAACATTTAACCAACTTGAACCTTACGATTCCTCAAGAAAATCGTAAGATTGCTCAAAATGAGAATCTTGTTACTTTTACAGGTCGCTTCCGCGACCGCCTATCTGATGAGAGCTTAGAACGGTTCCGCTATTTAGAACTCCTCTCAAAAAATCACGAGCTTAAGGGGGAAGAAAGTCGCCTTCTGTCAGAACTTGATGTTTTAGAGAAAAATGTAAAAGACTCTGCAGATCTTTATCTTCATATCAGCGGACAAACTATACCCCGCTCGGGCTACACTGTTGTTGGTCCATTTTTTGACACTCCAGATCGTGATAGTGCCGTAGCAATCCGCTCATTAACTGATCGCGAGGTGGTTAGTCTTCCGTTTGTTCAAAGAAGTCTAAGCTTAGCTCAGCAACTACAAACAGTTGAAAGTGTTGAGGTTGTTGCAAAAGAACTGGCTGATATGGTCGCTTTGCTCCGCTCTACGGCCTTAGGTGTTGGTAGCGAAGCTTTGAAGCATGAGCTTAAAACGCTAGCGGGGCAGCTTAGCTCAACTGCTGATCACTCCCTAGAATTGCAGCTCCGTACCTATCGAAATGCGCTTAATCAATTAACAGCGCTGATTGGAAATATGGGTAAAGAGAGCGAAGGTGTCCGTCTGGGTGCTTTGCGCAGTGTGAGAAGCTATGTTGAAGAGCTAAAAAGCTACGCACAAGTTACTGCTGAACTTGAGAAAAATGAAGCGCTTTTGAATAAGTCGAGAAATAAAGTTGCCTCGATGATCTGGTTTTTTAACAATCAAGAGTTGTCGACTCGAGCTTTGGAGAAGCAAGATCCTGAAGTCTTTAGCCATTGGTTCTTAAAGGCAAAAGAGGAATGGTCAGGTTTTGAATCAAACAAAGGCCTTGCTTACCGTGCTCCCGATCAACCTCGAACTGCTGTTTTAGAAAAGACATTTCAAAGTGAAGAGCCCGCTCCTAACTATTTTAGTTATCTTTTGACGCTTCTTCCTGTGATGTTAGTGATCTTGTTCCTTTACTTCATATTTTCGCGTCAAATGAAAGGTGGCGTAGGCTCAGGAGCGATGAACTTTGGTAAATCTCCTGCAAAACTAATGACGAAAGAGACGAATAAAGTCACTTTTAAAGATGTTGCTGGTGCTGAAGAGGCGAAAGAGGAATTGAAGGAAATTGTCGACTTTTTGAAAGACCCTCAAAAATTTACCTCCCTTGGCGCACGTATCCCTAAAGGGGTATTGCTAGTAGGTCCTCCTGGAACAGGGAAAACCTTAGTTGCAAAAGCTGTAGCAGGTGAAGCGGATCGTCCGTTCTTTTCAATTTCGGGCTCAGATTTTGTCGAAATGTTTGTAGGTGTGGGTGCAAGCCGCATTCGCGATATGTTTGATACTGCTAAAAAAAGCGCGCCATGCATTATCTTTATGGATGAGATTGACGCTGTCGGCCGTCATAGAGGTGCTGGCATTGGTGGTGGTCATGATGAAAGAGAGCAGACGTTAAACCAGCTCCTCGTTGAGATGGATGGCTTCGATACGAAAGAAGGGGTCATTTTAATGGCTGCTACAAACAGACCTGATATTTTAGATCGCGCATTACTGCGCCCGGGTCGTTTTGATCGTCGCGTTGTCCTTGATCTTCCAGATATTAAGGGGAGATTGGAAATTTTGAAAGTGCACGCTCGTAAAATCAAGATGGATACATCTGTCGATTTAAATGATGTAGCACGAAATACGCCGGGTGCCTCTGGAGCTGATCTTGAAAACGTCCTCAATGAAGCGGCGCTTTTGGCTGCACGTAAAGGAAGATCTGCTGTAACTGCATCTGAGGTGCGGGAAGCTGCAGATAAGGTGCGTTATGGAAAAGAGCGTAGAAGCTTGGAAATGGATCAAAATGAGAAGTTGACAACCGCTTTCCACGAGTCAGGCCACGCTATTGCAGGACTTATTGTCGAACATAGCGATCCTGTCGATAAAGTAACAATCATCCCTCGCGGGTTTTCATTGGGTGCAACCCACTTTATGCCGACTAAAAATCGTCTCAGCTATTGGAGAAAAGAAGTTCTCGATAAGCTCGTAGTCCTCATGGGTGGAAGAGCTGCCGAAGAAATTTTTGTGAAAGATATGTCATCAGGTGCATCACACGATATTATGCAAGCGACTAAAATTGCTCGCAGCATGGTTTGTGAATGGGGGATGAGTGATAATCTCGGGACAGTGGCTTATGATGAAAAATCTGAATCAGGTCAATATCTCGGTGGGAACAATTACCACGAAAAGAACTACTCTGATGAGACTGCGAAAAACATTGATAAAGAAGTCCGCTCTCTCATTGACGATGCGCATAAACGTGCTTTGGAGATCCTAGAAGCGAATAGAGACAAGGTTCAGTTGATGACAGATATGTTGATGGAGTTTGAAACGCTCGACTCTCTGGACATCAAGGAAATTATGGATGGCTCATGGAGCTCAGATGTTAAGCGCACGCGCGTAAAAACAGCTGAAGAGCTGCAAATTATGACCCCGCCTCCAATACCAGAAAGTATCATCAGACCCGAAATTAACCCATCGCAAGATCCTGATATTCAGGGAGCTGGTTGAAATTTTAGCACTCTTGAATAGAGAGTGCTAGACAAAATCTTTCCTCATTTGGTACACTCCTGAATAGTGAGTAAAACTCATAAACAAAAGGAGAACCATATGTCAATTGCAACATTATTCAGTGAAGTTGAAAAAGCGTTTAACCCACTTGCTAGCTGCTGTTCTAAGGGGCTTACCTTTAAAGAAGATGATGGGTGCTTCCTTTTAGAGGCAGTCATTCCTGGGGTAAAGGCTGATCAAGTGGATATTAAACTGGAAAAAGGCTCAATTTGTATTGAGGCTAAATCTGACAAATATAGGTATTCGTACCAGGCTCTTCTCCCCTCGGGGGAAATTGATGAGTCAGCTGCCCCAGAGGCTAGCTTAGAAGATGGGATTTTAAGGATACAATTTCCAAAAGCTAAACAGGCAAAACCTCTTAAAATCACAGTAAAACAGCAATAAATTCTCAAGCTCTCCGCCCCAATCTTATTCAGGGATTGGGGCTTTTTTTTGTATGTCTTTAATTCTAGATCCTTGATTGACAGTAACTTTTAATTGCGCAATTTAGGGATAGTTTTGTAATTATATCAATCTTAATTTTTGTTATAATATATATGGATCTAATTTGTGGTAATTTATGAGCCTTTCTTTGTCGTCTATGGGGTCTGTTTCTAGTCAGTTTAACTTTCAAGTTGATCAATTCATGTTGAAAGAAAAGTTAAAAAAAATAGATGCGATAATTGTTGAGGCATTTTCAGTTTATAATAAATTCCACACTACATCTGTATGTCTTCCATATGTAATTAATTTTGATTTTAGAAAATTAATGCTCAGTCCGTCCGTACAGCTTAATTCTGATGGATTTATTCAGTTCAATGTGCCTGTTACTTTGTTGTATGAAAATTCAGATTTTAAGGCTTTATCTAATATGTTTAAAATAAACAAACTTCCAGAAGTAAGTAAGCATTATTCTGCATATTTCTTAGAATATTTAAAGGATCCGATTTTATCTGAAAAGGCAAAAAAATTTATGCTTTATCACGAAGTGGCGCACGTATTCAATCAAGACATATTAACTCAACCTGATCCCCGATCAATTAAAGAAATTGAAAAGAGGGCGGATCTTGTTGCAGCTTATATGTCAGGTGCTGCGGATGGGGCCGTTTACCTATTTGAGATCGGAAAGCGTTTTCAGTTGCCTGAATCTCCAACTCACCCTTCTGTAGATGAGAGAATTGCTTACTTGAAGAAGTTTGATTCAGATCCTTTCTTGTTAAAAAGAGAGGTGTCTTCTTTTATCTTGAAAACACCCCGCAATGGACTTGATCTTTTACTTCTTGCGACCGCCGATGAAAAAGAGGCCGATTCCAACAACAATCAAAATGATGCCGCCAATTTTTAATTGACCCGAGAGAGTTTCATATTTATCCGCTTCAGCTTTTCCTGCATCAATTTTTCTCTGGGCTGATCCTGTGAAGGCTTGGCCAAATGGTTTTGTGTATTTTGATTGTGAAAATAGTGAATCAACAGTGTCGACAGATTGTTGACCTTGTCTGATTTGCAATCTCCCTTCTGCTACTTGCTCTGCAATATAATCTGAAAAAAGGAGCATTGCTCCACCTATAATAATGGATAAGATTCCTAAGATTTTTCTCGTCTTGATACTCATGTAACACCCCAAATTTCTAAATATTTTCATTTAATGTGTAAATGAAAATTTGAATTTAGTCTAGAGGTGATTTTTGAAGGAATAGGAGACCGGCTATTCAGCCGGCTCTATTATTGCTTTGAAAATTTACCAATTTTGGGTTCGATCAAATCGATGAGATCTTTCGGTTTCATAATGATCGATTCGGTCGTGAGGCCGCAATTAAAGGCCACTTTTTCTTGATTCATGATCTCTTCGTCGAAGAAATTATCGAGGTTTAGGAGGTTGCCAAATGGGGGAACTCCGCCGATTTGTAGACCAAATCGTTCCTTAATAACGGCGGGGTCTTCAAATTCACACTTTTCACCAACTAGTTCTGCAACCGCTTTCATATCGACTTTAAGGTGTGCAGAGATGTTGAATTGGAAGTTTTTTTTGGTACTTTTGCCTCGCAAGATAAGCGCTTTGATCCCTTCTTCCATTTTAATCTGTCTGACTCGGGCAGAGTCTTCAGAAGTAGGTGTTGGTTCATGCGTTTTGTGGTCAAAATCTATTTTTTTGGCATTGAGCTGGTGAATGATCTCATTGCGGATATTTTCTGCTCCAAAAAAGATTTTTGCTTTGATCCGATTGCCTGCAATCCTTTTTGTATCGGATGGGAATAGCGAGGCTTCTCTGATATTTTTTAGCTTCAGGAGGGTCATGGTAAGTCTTTCAAGTCCCATTCCAAATCCGCCGTGCGGTGGCATCCCATATTTGAAAATGCTGAGATAGTCTTCAAAATTTGCGGGATCCATCCCTTTAGATTTTATCCCTTCAACCATTGAATCGTAAGTATGGCGACGTTGGCCACCAGATGTAATTTCCGTGCCTGAACAGATAAGATCAAATGTATTTGTTAGCTCTGGCTGATCTTCTTTAGGGTAGGCATAAAAGGGTCTTTTTTCTGTTTTCCAATCGGTAACAAAGACAAGATCTGTCCCAAATTTTTCTTGCGACCATGCGCAAAGCTCTCTTTCTGCAGCTGGGCTTAAGTCGGGCTCTTTTCTCTCATCGATCCCAGTTCTTTCAAAGTAGATCTCTTGCGCCTTAGCAAAGGTAAGGCGAGGGAACGGGACATCTTGGGGAGCTTTGATGATTTGATGATTGAGTGTTTTGATCTCCTCTTTGCAGTTTTCATGGAGGAAATTGAGGATAAATTTAATGCATCCTTCCTGAACATCCATGATCTCTTCCCATGAATTGAAAAAGCCCATTTCAAACTCGAATTGTTTCCCTTCGGACAGGTGTCTTGAGGTTTGAGATGGTTCAGCTCTAAAAAAGGGCATGAGAGCAAAGACTCTTTCATTCACACCAACCATAATTTGCTTATAAAGTTGGCTACTTTGGGCTAAAGTTGCTGTATATCCAAAATAATCGACATTGAAAAATTCAGCTCCACCCTCTGATGATGCACCTATGATATTTGGGGCAAAGTATTCAGAGGCCTGTACTGTATCGAACATATAGAGTCGGTACGCGTGGGCAATTGCGGATTGAATTTTAAAAACTGCCTGAATTTGTCGCGCACGTAGCGCGATAGGGCGGTGATCTAAAATAAACTCGAGGTCTGTGTGCAGCTCGGGCTTATAATATTCAATAGGGGGCACTTCTGTGATTGGATTTTCTACAGTGATTTCAGGCTCGATGAGCTCTACGCTATAGACGGAATTTGATTGAACCGCTTTCCCAACAATTGAGAGGATCGATCCAGGCTGTAGATGAGCTATCTTTTGGATCTGTTCTTTGTTTTCAATCACAACTTGGATAAGACCTGTTCGGTCGCGTAGGAGCAAAAATGCCAGTTTACCCATAGCGCGGAGGTTGTTTAACCATCCGCGCACATGGACTTTTTTCTCAACACAATTTGGCAGTTCTTTAGCCAGGATGCGCTGCATAAAAAGCCTCTATCGTGATGCAGTTTGTTCTAAAGTAGCTTTATGGCTTAGTTTAATTTGGCCACGATCGTTGATATCAATCACTTTCACATCGACTTTATCGCCTTCGCGGAACGGTGTGTCGTGGATATTTTGGATTCGTGTATTTGAGATTTCTGAAATGTGGCAAAGGCCCTCTTTTCCAGGGAATAGCTCAACAAAAAAGCCAAATTGAACAATCGAAGTGATTCGTCCATTATAGACTTTACCAATTTCTGCATCGGCAGTTAGTCCGTGGATGATCTCTTTTGCTCGAGTCATTGCATCAGGATTATTTGAAACGATGCTGACTAGTCCTGAATCATCGATATCGATTTGAACACCAGTTTCTTCAACAATTGCTCGAATCTGCTTTCCGCCTGGGCCAATGACAATTCCAATCTTGCTTGGTTTAATTTGAACTGTCTCAATTCTTGGAGCATAAATTGACATCTCTTTGTTTGCCTGTGGGCAAACACCGAGCATTTTCTGAAGGATATGGTGGCGTCCCTCTTTCGCTTGAGCTAGGGCTTCTCTCATAATTTTGAGAGTAATCCCTTCGACTTTGATGTCCATTTGGAATGCGGTAATCCCCTGGTCATCTCCAGTGACTTTAAAGTCCATATCACCAAGTGCGTCTTCAGCACCTAAGATATCAGATAAGATGGCGTGCTGATCTCCTTCGAGGATAAGTCCCATTGCAATTCCTGATACAGGGCGTTTAATCGGTACGCCAGCATCCATCATAGCAAGACAGCCGCCGCAAACAGAGGCCATTGAAGAGGAACCATTTGATTCTGTGATGTTTGACTCAAGACGGATCACGTACGGAAATTCTTCTTGATCTGGCAAGATAGCGCTCAAGGCTCTTTCTGCAAGCTTTCCGTGTCCAATTTCTCTGCGCCCTGGTGTTCCCATTCGACCTACTTCGCCCACTGAAAATGGAGGGAAGAAGTACTGAAGATAGAACCTTTGAGCTCCTTCTCCATGAAGGTCTTCAAAGCGCTGGGCTGTGTTATCACCACCTAAGGTACAAACAGCGAGTGCTTGGGTTTCTCCGCGGGTGAAAAGTGAGCTTCCATGTGTGCGTGGCAATAAGGACTGTTCGATATCTATAGTACGGATATCTTTAAGGCCTCTTCCATCGATCCTCTTTTTCTCCTCAAGAACCATTTTGCGCATGAGAGATGATTGGAGGTTTTTGTAGGTGAAAAGGACGTCTACTTTATTGTACTTCGGCTCTTCGCCTTCTGGGAATAGAGTTGTAAGGACCGTCTGCTTAATTTCAGCTAAGGTCACTTCTCTTTCTTGTTTTGAGGAGATTCTGAGCGCGGATTCGATCAAGGTGCTCGCTGCTGCGTGAACGGCTGTGCGAACTTCTTGAGGGATTTTACGTAGAGTATCTAGTTTTTTAGGTTTGCCGATTTTATCCTGCCATGATTTGAGCTGGTGGCAGATCTCTTTAATCGCTTTTTGACCCATTTCGATCGCTTCGATCACTTGCTCTTCTGTTAAAAAGTCGCAAAATCCTTCGATCATTAAAATTGCATCTTCGGTTCCGCCTAAAACGAGGTCGAGTTTTGACTGTTTCATCTCTTCATAGTTTGGATTCACGACGAATTGGTCATTGATCATTCCCATGCGGACAGCGCCGATTGGTTTTACGAGGGGGATGTCTGAAATAACGAGAGCCGCAGAAGTTGCGCAAATAGCTAAAACGTCTGGTTGATGTAGTCCATCAAAAGAAAATACGTATGAGAGGAGCTGTACTTCATTATAGTAGCCGTCTTCGAACATAGGGCGCATGGTTCGGTCGATAAAGCGAGAGGCTAAAATTTCTCTTTCTGAGGGGCGTCCTTCACGTTTAATAAAGCCGCTGGCGGTTCTTCCTACAGATGAATATTTTTCTTGATAGTCAACCCTTAAAGGGAAAAAATCAATTTCTGCACTTGCTGTCGCGCTTGCACAGGCTGAGGCAAATACGACCGTATCTCCGCAGTGGAGCATCACAGATCCATTAGCTTGGCGGGCGATTTTACCAGTTTCAAATTTTAAAGTTTTATTTCCGACGTTGACAGTCAAGGTTTCAGAACGATTCATCTACTATTTCTCCATTATGTAAGGATAAAAAGGTAAAGGATGAACGCTTAAAAGGCAAGAGGGATAGGGCTTTATCTATGAAGGGGAGTTATGAGGGGCGAAATGCCCCTCAAAAAATTATTTTCTCAAGTTCAAGCGAACAATCAAATTTTGATAACGCTTTGTATCCGTTGAATTGAGATAATCTAACAGCTTGCGTCTTTGTCCGACGAGTTTAAGTAAGGCTAATCGAGAGCTATGGTCTTTCGGCGCTAGCTTCAAATGCTCAGTGAGTTCAGCAATCCTTTCAGTTAGTATCGCGATCTGAACATCGGCAGACCCGGTGTCCTTCTCGTGTAACTGAAATTTTTTGGTGATCTCTTCCTTGGTACCTTTATCTAATGACATGGAAGAAGTTCTCCGAGTTCTATGGGTTCATTTGTAGCCTACATTCTACCGGATTTTGATTAAAGGAGCAATCCTTCTCGATTTTTCTCTTGAGAAATGCCATTTTTTTGCTATGATTTCAAAAAAAATTAACCAAAAGTGGCATATGGAAAATCAATTTCTATCTTTACAGAACTGGACTCAAGAAATCTTGACTATGATTAAAAAAGACATTAAAACAGACCATCTTCCTTCTGATCCTGTTTTTTACCGTACATACTTTGGCAATCGCCCTCAGAACCGCTTGAGTACAGAAGAGATCTTTGCTGCCTATGAAAAAGAGCTTCTTTTGGGAAATCAAGATTTAGCTGATTGGGTTGTGAATCGATGGGTATTTAAGCATGGAGACCTATATAAGCATTTTGCAGATGGTCTATCTAGAGTAAATCCAAACTTCGACGAAATCAAAGAACTCACTGTTGAAGAGAGCAACCAAATTTTGAAAGGCGCGGCCGAATCTTTTGGTGCAATCCCAACGTATCTTTTCTCACTATTAAATGGTGTTGTCTTCCCTAAAACGGTCCTAGATTCTCTACGCAAAGGGGCGGAAGAGGCAAAATCGGCACAAATCATCCAAGAAAAGGAAGATGAGGAAAAGCAAAGTTTAGAGAAAGTCTTGGCTGCGCATAAAAGAGAAGTGGCTCGTCTTAATGATAAGATTGAAGGTGTTCAGAAAAAATATACAAAAGATACTGAATCTCTTAAAAAACAGATCAAATCTCTACAGCAAAAGCTTGTCAAATGCTAGACGAACAGTTTATGAGAGAGGCGCTCAAAGAGGCGCAAAAAGCATTTGATCGCGACGAAGTGCCAGTTGGGGCTGTCCTTGTTCACAATAATAGGGTGATTGCAAGGGGCTATAATCAAGTTGAGCTTTTGCAAGACGCAACAGCCCACGCTGAGATGGTTTGTTTGTCCGCGGGTGCTGAGAGTATAGGGAACTGGCGCCTTACAGACACTACCCTATATTGTACACTTGAGCCATGCTGTATGTGTGCCGGGGCTCTTTTGGCATCGCGCGTTACAAGACTTGTTTGGGGAGCGCCCGACCTTCGCGTTGGCGCCAATGGGAGCTGGATCGATCTTTTCAGTAACCAGCATCCCATGCATACCCTTGAAATCACCAAGGGCGTTTTGGAGGCAGAATCGGCTGAGCTTATGAGGAGTTTTTTCCAAAAACAGAGGAATAAAAAAAATGACTTATCTTCTCGATGAGCTAATCGATGGGCAAAAGGGGAAAGTTTTAGCTACAGCGAAACGGATCTTGCCGGATATCACGGATGAAGATCTTTTGCAGCCCAACGATTTTCCTGAACTTGAGTTCCACCCCCACTTTCGCTATGAAGAGGGGATTTTAGATGGGTTGAGAGTGGCTAAGGCAGCTCTTCAAGCTGAATCATTGTCCTGATTACTTGCTTTCCATGAGGGCCGTGCCAGTGAAGTATTTTGCAGGCTTCCTTTTCTTCGATTGTTCGGCTGAAGTTATAAGCTTGCGGTATCTTTTTAAATGAGATTTTTTTTTCGTTGATTAGTGCAGAAAAGACCTCTTGGTCTCCCCTTAAAACATGATTTTTTTTCAGACAGCTTTTTGCCCACTCAACCAATATTTCGGCATTGCTCATGTAGGCAATGACTCCCGAGTTATATATTGGGTAGTTGACTCCCTTTATTGCAGGGACCTGATCTTTTGCCATAGAAAACCTCGAAGGTTGATCTGCATAGTCAAAGAGATCTTTAATGGAGGCGCGCACTTCGCAGTCGAGATCAATCCAAAGTGTCCTTTCATAAGGGGATTGCAGACACGCTAACGGTTTTTTGAACCATGAAGACCTGCTTTCCCAACAATGCGAGCCAAATTCATTTTCCCAAAATTGGGAAGTTTTTGGATCGATCTCATCTTTTTCTTTAACAAAGTCTGCAAAAATCCGAAGTGAAATGAGTTCCCCATTTTGCTTACACCACTGCTTTTTTTCAAAAGACATCCCAAAATCAACGAATGTAACTGGATCGTTGTTGTTTTGACGAAATTTGCGAAACCACCAGGGGAGGAGCCATTCTTGGGTCATGTCGGCTCCCACAATTACTCCATCCCCTTTTTTCAAGTTGTCTTTGCGCCATGATAAAAATCGTTCCATTTTAGAGTCCTGGGCAGTTTTGTATGCTTATTTTACAGGTGGGCGAGATTTTTTTTAATCCGGCTTTTGTGATTTTGGGACATGAAACTAAAGTTAACTGCCTAATATTTACCCCTTCAAGAGAGTAAAGCGTTTCATCCGTTAAGTTCGGGCAGTGCGCAAAGCGCAATTCAGATAGCCAGTTTTTCTTTGATAGATTAAGGGTTTTGATATGTGGGAAGTTTTCAATGATAACAATGTTGAGCTGCTGGTTTTTTTCGATGAGAGCATTTAAATCGCAAGAGTTGATCAAATGCCCATTTTCTATCCAAAGATAGATTAATTTATTTAGGTAAGGGGTCATGTTTTTTAGATCGGAAGAATTTGTTTTTTCAAAAGAGGCGACAAAATAATCGAGATGTGGGCAGTGACGAATAAGCTCTGCTAAAGCACCTCCATTTATGTTGTGGCAATCTTTTAAGTGAAGCGCGCTTAAAAATGAGTTTTCTTTGATTGAAATTTCACGAAGGTCATCATTTCCTTCTAGGTTAATGTATCGAAGCTGGCTGCATTGTTTTAAAATTGCGCTAGCCCCTTCATCTGTAATGAGGGGACAATGCGATGCATTAAAAATTGTCAGGTGTGGGCAGTTTTCCCCGATCCATTTGAGACTATAGTCGGTGAAAAATAGCGAGTTGGACAAATTGAGTTCATGTAAGTTTTTGCAATTCGTTTCAAGGGTTTTGATCGAGCGATCTGTTAGGTTTGTGGCAGAGAGATCAATGATTGGGGAAAAGGGTTTGTTTTTGTAAAAGGATTCCCATTCAAGATCTGTGATGTTAGGCGGCGCTTTGATTTCAAATGGGATTTTTTCAAGCGCTTTTGGGGCCCAAGCGCATTTTGCGTAAATGGCTTCAACGCTTTGAAAAAATGAGCAAACGTTTGTCTTCATTTTTTCTGGGGCTTTAAGGTTGATTGTCTCGTTGGGAAGTTGATAAAATTCCTCTTTTTCTCCGAGGATCAGTTTGGACTTTCCCTCAATGCAGCCTATTTTTCTCTCTTGGCGTGGCATGGAAAAAAATACGGGAGCATCATTTTTGCGAAGAAGACTTGTCCCTACGCTGTGATGTGTTGCTTGGATGTTGAGTAGATCGAGCACTGTGGGTAAAAGATCGACTTGGCTAGCTGGTGCATCGATGCGTGTTTGTTTTGCTCCGAGTATCAAGAGTGGGATGTGGATGTTTTCTTCATAGAGATCATTGTGAAAGCCTCTTTGAGAGCCTTTTTCTCCAAGCATTTGACCGTGATCACCCATAATAAATAGAACAGAGTTTTCGTAAAGGGGTGTCTTTTTTAGTTTTTCGATGAACTTTCCTAAGCAGTAGTCGGAGTAGGCAAAGGTTTGTAAAAATCGTCTTGTGGTCTCATCCGATTCACCCTCAATATTCATTTCGATGGGCGATTCCCAAGGATGGTGGTTGGATATGGTAAAAAGGGACAAAAATGTGGGGGCACTTTGTTTTAAAAGCCAGTCGGCTG
Organism: Chlamydiae bacterium CG10_big_fil_rev_8_21_14_0_10_42_34; assembly: GCA_002773795.1. GTDB lineage: Bacteria > Chlamydiota > Chlamydiia > Chlamydiales > SM23-39 > REEB52. The sequence continues at coordinate 60,385 of PFAD01000008.1, forward strand.
AAAAATTGAGCAGTGTTTCGTCTGTAATTCCCCAGCTTGTTTTGTCATGATCGGGGAAATTTTCTCTTCCCAAAATGGTGTCGAAGCCATGTTTACTACAAAAGGGGTAGGTCCAATCAAATGCAGCGGACCCTCCTTGAATAAGGGCAGTGTTGTAGCCTTGCTCTTTTAAGATTGAGGGAAGGCCGATCATTGGGACCGAGCAAAATGGATGTAGGCTCATTGTTTTTAGATGGGCAGGTATCCCAAATAAAGATGAGATTAAAGCCCGATAGGTCTGAAGACCATTTGCATAAAATTGGGTAAAAAGAGCTCCCTCTTTTGCGAGAGCATCAAAGGAAGGGGATGCTTTTGTTGTAGCTCCCAAACACCCTACATTTTTGGCTCTAAAGGATTCTAGAAAAAGAAAAATAACGTGAGGTTTAGTGGGAGCTGTAATTTCAACTTGTTTTGCCCCTCTATATTGGGTTGTTTTTCGAAGGAGAGGGTAGATGGGGGAGAGGCCCTTTGAAACTTCCAGCGGAAACTTCCATTCGTAATTCGGTGCGGATATTTGTTTTTTTGGAAGGCGAATTTGGGCGAGTGCCGAAATGATTGTAAGAGGAAGCCAGCAGATTAAAAGGGGCTTTATGAGGAAAAATGAAAGAGCGAAGAGGGGAAGGGTGAGGGCTAATGTCCGCTTGAGTGATATCGAGCGGATCGAATCTGCGAAACTATCTAGATGAGGGGCGAATCTAAGGAGTTGGAGTGTGAAGGGGATTTGAAGTCGTGTTTTGCAAAACCATTCGAGCCAAGCATAGGTAAAAATAAGGGGCCAAAGAGCGTGTGCAAGGAGCGAATATTTGGGGAAAAGTGAAAAAAGGAGTAAGTATGAGGAAACGACAAAGGCGATCTTGAGGTAGTTCATGTTGCCGCTTCGTTTTATTTTTTCCTCTCAGAAATTTCCTTCATCCGCTTTTTTTCTTCAGGGCTTAAGCTCTCTTTTCCCCTCGTTGAAATTTTTTCAAGCATTGCATCCATGAATTGGTCGTCATTAAGGACAGGGGATCCCGATTTAATATCAAAAATCTTAGTGCGCTGCTTGGGTTGTTTGACCTTTTTTTCAAAAAGAGACAAAAATCTTCTTTCAAAGGGGTGTAAAATTGGAAATGGACCCAATTGTTTCCAGACAATTAGCGTGAAAAGGTAACTGTAGAGGATGCTTGCTGTAAGGCTAATTGCACCAACCCAGTAGTGAGAAGAAATATTTACAAAAAGGGTAAAAGCGATCAGCCCGACAACGAGCCACTGAGCTTTGAAAGGGATCGTAAAGAAAAGAAGGAGTCTCGCTCCGGAATTGAGCATCATCCAAGCAACTAAAATGGCATAGACTGCAGTTGTGCTTCCGGCAAGAACTGCATTTGGGATCGCGAGTACAGACAGGCCGGGTAGGATAATTGCTCCTAAGTAAAGGGTCAAAAAAAGCTTTGCTTGCGTTCTTTCAAGGAGAGAGGTCCCAAACATCCAAAGAACGTACATATTAAAGCCGAGCTGGAAAAAAAAGCCGACCGAGACAGATCCTGGGGTAATAAATGCGTAGGTTAGCACTTGCCAGTAGTAATAGTTTTTGATCCCAACCCATGACAAAGCAAGTAGCATTTGTAGCTCAGGGACGAGTACGGCGAGGAGGCTTAGGCCAATTGTAGAAAAGATTAATACTTTTATTGGAGTTCTCATATATTTTTTTTTAACATAACCTCTTGAATTTTTCTAGAGACACGATTATCCTTAGTGGGAAATTCTTAAAGGATCGGTTTATGCAAGACAAGAAACACCCACTTTACCAAGAAGTTCTTTTCGAAGATTCTTCAACTGGATCTAAATTTATCATCGGCAGCACTTTGCAGCCAAAAGAAAAGGTTATGCACGAAGGAAAAGAGTATCCTCATTACCGCGTGCCTGTATCTTCAGCTTCTCATCCTTTCTTCACAAAAGCAACTCAGTTTATGGATACTGAAGGGCGTGTCGACAAGTTCACTAAGAAATATCAGCGCATTTCTGAGCAAGTGAAGCAGACACAAGTAAAGCAAGAAGAAGCAAAAAAAGAAAAAGTTAAGAAGAAGAAGTAGTGAAGGATAAAGTTCAGCGGCTCCTTGCGAGATTGCAAGAAGTCGAAGAGCTGCTGGGCCATCCAGAAACGCTCTCCGACCAAAAACGGTATCGCGAGCTCACTCAAGAGCATTCTCAAATTTCAGAATTAAAAGAAGTTTGGGAGCGCTTTCAGTCTGCAGGAAAACAGCTCGATGAAAATCGAGCTTTGCTCCCATCTGAGCAAGATGCAGAGATGGTTGTTCTTCTTAAAGATGAGATCTTGCGTCTCGAAATTGAGATGGAAGCGTCCAAAAAACAGATCGAAATTCTCCTCGTTCCCCCAGATCCCAGAGATAGTCGCAACATTATTTTGGAACTTCGCGCCGGTACAGGTGGCGATGAAGCTGCCCTTTTTGTTGGCGATTGCATTAGAATGTATCAATACTACGCAAATAAGAAGGGATGGAAATTTGAAATTCTATCCTCTTCTGAATCGGAAGTAGGTGGCTATAAAGAGTACATCATGTCACTTTCTGGTCACAATGTGTTTCGTCTCATGCAATATGAAGCGGGAACGCACCGCGTGCAAAGAGTCCCTGATACTGAGACGCAAGGAAGGGTCCATACATCGGCCATTACTGTTGCTGTCCTTGTGGAACCTGCTGAAGACGAAAAAGTAGAAATTGACGAAAGAGATCTGAAAATTGACACCTATCGCGCATCAGGAGCTGGTGGTCAGCACGTAAATAGAACCGATTCTGCTGTACGCATTACTCACCTTCCTACAGGCACCGTGGTCGCATGTCAAGAAGAGCGAAGCCAGCACAAAAACAAAGATAAGGCGATGCGTCTTCTTACGAGTAGAATTGCAGAAGAAATCCGTCGCAAGGCGCACCAAGAAATGTCTGCAGCACGCTTATCTCAAGTGGGGAGTGGCGATCGTTCCGAGCGCATTCGGACGTACAACTTTTCACAAAATCGAGTTACTGACCACCGCATTGATCTCACTTTGTATAAGCTAGATCGCGTGATGGAAGGGGAGCTCGATGACCTCACAATTCCATTGGTTAACCACTTTTATCAACAAATGCTCCAGTCATGAAAACGATTGGCGAAGTCATTAAACTCTCCACAGATTATTTAGCAGAAAGAAAAGTTGAGCCTTCTCGGAGGACCGCAGAAGCAATTTTATCATCGGTGCTCCAATTGAAGAAAATGGAGCTCTATCTGCACTTTGATAAACCAATTGTTGAGAGTGAGCTTACGCTAATTCGTCAGATGTTGAAGCGTTGCGCCAAGGGTGAGCCTGTCGATTATGTAACAGGTGAGGTTGAGTTTTACGGCTGCAAAATTAAAGTAGATTCCCGCGTATTAATACCTCGGCCTGAAACTGAGATCCTTGTCGATATGATTTCAAAGCAGATCTCTTCAGGTGTGCTTTGGGATCTTTGCACAGGATCGGGCTGTATTGGAATTTCTTTAAAAAAAGCGCACCCTGAACTATCGGTTACTCTTTCAGATCTTTCAAAAGATGCGCTTGAGCTTGCCAAAGAAAATGCCCAGAAAAATGGGGTAGAGGTAGATATTGTTCAGGGTGACCTTTTAGGCCCTTTTTCCGGGCGTAAAGCTGATTTCATCGTCTGTAATCCCCCTTACATAACTGAGGCTGAATACAGCCAGTTAGATCCATCTGTTCGCGATTTTGAGCCCAAACTTGCCCTCGTTGGAGGCGTTAATGGGATAGAGTATTATCAGAGACTCGCTCGCGAGCTACCTGCACGCCTCAATCCAAGTGCAAAGATATTTTTTGAGATAGGCTCTGGGCAAGGAGCTGCATTAAAATCGTTATTCCCTAATAGCCAATTACTTAAAGACTGGTCAGGTCATGACCGTTTCATGATTTGTGATAGTTCCTCTTTTTGATGTCTTTCATTTAATTTAATTGTTTTTTTGTGTATAATATTTGTGATTTTAATTAGGAAATTCTGTGTCTATATCTGTAGGTAATAAATGTAAGATTCTCTTAGAGGGAGCTGAGGAGACTCGCATTATAGATTTTGATGCGCGAGGCACGGATCCTTTGCGCCGGCGAACTTATGAGTTTTTGATAAACAAAACAACTGAGAGAGGATTGACTTACTTGATCGCTTTATCTCAGATTGATAAAGACCTTCCAATTATCTATCGAGACGCTAAAACCTTTTTCAAAGTGGTTTCTAACCAAAGAGATATTTATCTTGAAAACACAAGTCCAAAGGCATCCCCACCTATTCACTGCTTTTCGATCGACCCAAGAAGTTGGGAGTTTAAACACCATTGTACGTTGGACGTGAAGAATAAAGTTCATCGATCATTTATGAGTCTTTTAGGGAAAGCCTCTACACCCGAACAGTATTGCGAATTGGGCAAGGTCTATGGAGAAGATGTGGAGACAAGTGGCTTGCATTTTGAGGATGCACAAATCGAATCATTTAAATGGTTTGAAAAGGCTGCTCAAGGGGAGCATGCCGATGCCCAGTATCACTTGGCCAAGCTTTATGCTGAAGGGAGAGGTACCCGTCAAGATTTCAAGCAAGCATTTAGTTGGTTTGCAAGAGCAGCAAATAAAGGTCATGAAAAAGCGCAGTATGAGCTGGGTTGTTTGTACCGAGATGGTAAAGGAACTCAACAAAATTTAGATAAAGCCTTAGAGGCTTTTTATTCATTGGTTGCGCAGCAGTATTCTCCAGCTCAAACAGCGCTGGCACGTATGTATTGGAAAGGTGTAGGTGTTGAAAAAGATGAGAATTTATCGATTACTTTATATGGGTTAGCGGTAGATCGCAACTACGCTCCTGCGCAATATGAGCTGGCAGAGATATTTAAAGGAAAAAGCGAGAATCAAGGTTGTGTGGTTAAAGCTCTTCATTTGTATCAATTGTCAGCGAAGCAAAATTTCGCTAAAGCTCAATATGCATTAGGGAGAATATACGAGGGGTTAAAAAATGTGAAAAAAGCTAAAACATATTACTTAGCCGCAGCCAAGCAAGGTCATGCCCCTTCGCAGTTTGCTTTAGCTGACAGCTATTTAAGAAAGTCGGAATCGAAATTGGCTGCAAAATGGTTCAATCGGGCGGCAAGACAAAATTACAAGCCCGCTTTAATGGCTATGGTTTCTCTTTGTGAGACAGGGTTGGGGGTACAAAAAAACTTAGATCGGGCGATTGGTTGGTGTCAATTAGCTGTTGATCAAAAGTATCCTGGATCAGATGAGAAACTAAAAGAGCTTATGAAAAAATTAAATACACAATATAAAGAGCAAATTTCGAGTCCACCTCAAGAGTAAATATTTGAAAAAAATCAGCTGACTAGAGCTGTTTCTTCTTTTTCCTTGAAAAGCCATCTCTTCTCTAGTATCCTGTTTCCTTATTATGTTTGGCGCATTAACAGATAAACTACAAAACCTCTTCTCAGGCCTTGCCGGCAAGAAGTCGCTCACTGAAGACAACGTCTCTGACGCGGTCAGACAGGTGCGTCTTGCCCTTCTTGATGCTGACGTAAACTACACAGTTGTAAGTGGTTTTGTGAAGCGCGTCAAGGAAAAGGCGATTGGCGATGCGGTAATGAAGTCAGTTACGCCGGGTCAGCAGTTTACGAAGCTTGTTCATGACGAGCTAATAGCGTTGATGGGAAGCGTGGAAGCGCCTCTTGATTTGAAGGGAAAACTCTCTGTTTTGATGCTTTGTGGTCTTCAAGGATCGGGGAAAACAACAAGTTGTGCAAAGTTAGCTGCCTATATTGGCCGAACAGAGAAGCATAAAAAGATTTTACTTGCCGCATGTGATTTGCAGCGACCGGCAGCAATTGAGCAATTAAAGAAGCTGGGCTCTGATCTAGGCGTCCCTGTTTTCCATTTAGAGGGCGAGACGAGCCCCTTGAAAATGGCGAAAAAGGCCTACGAGAAGGCGCAAGCGGAAGGGTTTGATGTTTTGATCGTCGATACGGCCGGAAGGTTGCATGTCGATGAAGCTCTCATGAAAGAGCTTCAGGATATGAAGCAGTTCTTGCAGCCTCGCGAAGTGTTGTTTGTAGCGAATGCGACGACAGGCCAAGATGCCGTTAAGACAGCTGCTGAGTTTGATAAGTGTGTACAGATTTCCGGCACAATTTTGACGATGCTTGATGGAAATGCAAGAGCTGGAGCTGCCATTTCGATTCGCGAAGTGACCAATAAGCCTTTGAAGTTCGAGGGCGTTGGCGAAAAGATAGGTGATTTACAAGTATTTAATCCTCGATCCATGGCCGACAGAATTCTCGGTATGGGCGATGTGATCAACTTGGTAAAAAAAGCCCAAGAGAATTTCTCAGAAGAGCAATCGGCTGAGTTAGAAAAAAAATTAAAAAAAGCTAGCTTTACCTATGAGGATTACCTCAAGCAAATGGGGATGGTAAAGAAAATGGGCTCGCTGAAGAGCCTTTTGAAGATGATCCCGGGGATGAGCTCTCTTGGGGATCTCGCGATTGATGATGCTGAATTTAATAAGATGGAAGCAATCATCTATTCGATGACCCCGCAAGAGAGACAAGAAAGAGTAGAAATTGAACATAGCAGGCGTAAACGGATTGCCAAGGGGAGCGGCGTGAGTATCGATGACGTTAACCGTATGGTAAAAGGGTTTAAGCGTGTGAAACAACTATTTAAAAATATGCCCGACATGAAAGCTCAAGCAAAGAAAATGGGCGGCATGCCGGATCTCAATGAATTAAAAAAACAATTTGAAGGTAAGAAATGGCACTAATCATCCGCATGAGACAGCAAGGAGCTAATGGCCGGCAGAAATTCCGTCTCGTTGTCACAGACTCTAAAACACCACGCGATGGAAAATACCTCGAGATGATCGGTTGGTATAACCCGTTCGGCGAAGGCGACAAAAATCACTTTATCGATGTGCCACGCGTACAGTTTTGGCTCGATAATGGCGCCATGATTAGCGATCGCGTAAAGTCGCTTGTAAAGCGTTTTGCACCTGAAGTAATCAAAGGATTAACTCAGAAGAAAGTTGCAAAAGTTGCGAAGAAGAGAAAAAAGCGCAATAAAGAATAAATGGAGATTGAGATCCTATCGCTTTTCCCTGAATATTTTCAGGGTCCCTTTGATGTCAGTATGATAAAAAGGGCGCGAGATGCAGGGCATTTAGACATTCGGCATACAGATATCCGTGATTTTGCGGAAAACAAGCATGCAAGAGTCGATGATCGCCCTTTTGGGGGAGGCCCAGGAATGGTCCTTTGCCCAGGACCTGTGGCGAGAGCTATTCGCAGTGTTCGTAAGCCAAACTCACGTGTGGTTTATCTTTCGCCTCAAGGGACGCCTCTTACAGCAGCTAAAGCGCAAGGATTTGCAAAACTAGAGCACCTCGTCCTCCTTTGTGGTCACTACGAGGGAGTTGATGAAAGGGTGCTAGAAAAAGAGATTGATGAAGAGATTAGCATCGGCGATTATGTTCTTACGAATGGATGTGCTGCTGCCATAGTTCTAATCGATTCGATGGCTCGGTTTATACCAGGTGTCATAGGACATCCCGATGCCGTACAGGAGGACTCGTTTCAGGAGGGGGTTTTTGACTCTCCCCACTATACGAGACCTGAGAGTTTTGAGGGGATGGATGTCCCAGCGGTGCTGCTTGGAGGAAACCATGCAGAGATCCGTAAATGGCGAAAAGCCGAAGCATTAAAAAAAACACGCCGGGTACGACCCGATTTATTATTAGGAGAACATTGTGAGCCGCTCACCATACATTGAAGAAGTAGAACAAGCTTATCTCAAAAAAGATGTCCCGGTGTTTAACATTGGTGACACAGTCCGTGTGAACACACGAATCGTTGAGGGTGGAAAAGAACGTCTGCAGGCTTTTACTGGCATCGTTATTGCTAAAAAAGGATCTGGCCTTTCTGAAACTTTTACCCTTTACCGCAACGCCTATGGTTCAAGCATGGATCGTACGTTTTTGCTCCACAGCCCACGTATTTCAGGTATCGAAACGATACGTTCTGGAAAAGTGCGTAGAGCGAAACTGTATTACCTCCGTGGCCGTTCTGGAAAAGCTGCAAAAGTACGTGAACAGTACGTTGCTGGCGAATCCAAAGTAGCCCCTGCTCCACAAGCGTAAAATTTTACTTTGTAGAAAAGCTCTGAAAGGTTAAGTTTTTTTGCTAAACCCTTAAAAGGTCTAGCATGAAAAGCGTCACTGATTCAGAGCTTTTACGTTTAGATGCAATGTCTATATGTGAAAGAAGGTTAAAGTCTGAAGGTTTTTGTAGCATCGCAGGTGTTGATGAAGTGGGGCGAGGCCCCTTAGCAGGTCCCGTTGTCGCCGCCGCTTGTATTTTGCCAGAAAACGCCCGCTTTTCTCACCTGAATGATAGTAAGAAACTATCTCCTCAAATCAGAGAGTCACTTTTTGAGAAAATCACTACATTTCCTCATGTTGTATTTGGCATTGGAATTGTCGATGTAAAAACCATTGATCGGATCAATATCTTGCAAGCCACATTTCTTGCGATGAAGCGCGCCATTGGTGCACTTTCTATAAAGCCTGATTATCTTTTAATCGATGGAAATCAGCTTCCCTTAATTGATATCCCATCTGAGTCTTTAGTTCGTGGGGATAGTCTGTCCGTATCGATTGCTGCAGCATCCATTATTGCTAAAGTGACAAGAGATCGAATGATGGATGAGCTCGATATAGATTGGCCCCAATATGGATTTAAGCACCATAAAGGATACGGTACAGCCCTACATCTGAAGGCGCTTTTGGCTCATGGCCCTTCGCCTTTTCATCGAAAAAGCTTTGAGCCAATCAAGTCGATGTTAAATCCAACTCCTTCACAAATCGACCTATTTTAATTAGAACTATAGTTGAGTAATTGCATTGTGGTTCAAGCAAAAAATAACCTAAGCCACCGACAATTATGAAGATATAATCAGGCGCTTTTCAGGGATAGAGGGGGCAGTGACCTAGAAAAAAAAGTGGCCAGACTACAGGGCCAAAAGTCCAAAAGCCGATGGCCTTAGAACCTCCGAAGCGCCGCCACGCCATAATGTTCATCGTTTCGGCCGTAGTCGCTGTTAACGCTCACTCCATTAGGGAAGGAGGCCCCAACAATCATGTGGCTGTTTTTAGCTGTTTCGTTAACGCGGGTATCATCAGCCCACACGCCAGTCCTTGGGGGGTGTTTAGCTGTTTCGTTAACGCGGGTATAAGTCCAGCGCACTCCATTTTCACAATCGCCCTTTTGATAAAGGCTTTCTCCTGTTGCTACTTTGTGAAGCAGCATAACAGCAAAGGCCTCTTGCAAGCTCGGGATTTTATACTTTGCAAAAGCTTTCTTTGCTAAGTTGTCTACTAAGTCTACTTGGGTCTCCCAAGACTTCTTTCTACTGCAAGGCAATACATCTTTGCTCATCAAAACCCAATGTGTATCTGCGAAGGGTTTATCGCCATGCTCGGGACGGTCTTCATTTCGAAAATAGTGGAATTGAAGCGGGTTTCGAAAGATGAAATAATTGGTCTGTCCGTAAGGTTTTGAAATTTCTCTTTCAAAGTGATTTAGACTTTTGAGCTCTTCGGGAATAAGGTAGAGAACATGAGTATCTTTGACTTTAAAATTCGTTCCATCTTCTTTTTTTTGATCGCCATAGATCGGGCATGGACCCTCAAGAATATGAAGTATATTCTCGGGTAGTGGAGGGATTTTTTTAGGGAGTATGTTTAAGCGATTTAAAGCTTTGTACCAATCCATTATGGGACTGAGATTCAGTAACCGCTTTATAGTTAGGTCTTGTAACGAGGGAATTGTTTTAAGTCTTGCATTAAATGTGTTGGAGTCTTCTGATGCAGATTTAATTGCGTGATCAATAACTGATTCTTTTAATATATCGGGTAAGCTGTCAAGCTTTGTATAGGCCATTTCTTTTGCTAAAGACAGCTGCTTTTGAGGAGTGATCCAATTGGCTCGACTAACAGGCTCTTGTTCTTTCTCTTCGTCTTCAGGAATATATCCTCTGCCTGAATAAACATGTGCAACATTAGATATGCTTGCCACGGTTAATTCTCCTCGGAGTGATAAAGTAATAATTATAGCAGAAAAGATAATTATATTAAATGGAAAAGACGCTCAAAAAAAACAACCCAAGCTGCTAACAATTAAGAGGATATAATTAGGCGCTTTTCAGGGATAGAGGAGGCAGTGACCTAGAAAAAAAGTGGCCTGATTACAGGGCCAAAAGTCCAAAAGCCAATGGCCTCAGAACCTCCGAAGCGCTGCCGCGCCGCAGTAATTAGTAAAGAGGACATCCATATCATCGTATCTGTATTGGATGTTTACGCCAGATGGTTTAAAGCTTCCAATCACCAAGTCCAAGGCAACGCTGATATACGTCGGGTTCCATCGAATTAGCTCATTTCCTGCGTCATAAAGACGTTCTCCGGTTGCAACTTTGTGAAGCATCATAACAGCAAAAGCCTCTTGTAGAGTCGGGATTTCATAATCTACACAATTTTTTCTCGCTAAGGACTCTACTAAGCCTGTCAGGGTCGCCCAAGACTTGTTTTTACTGTCCGGCAATACATCTTTGCTCATCAAAACCCAGTGTGTATCTGCAAAGGGTTTATCTCCATGCTCGCGACGATCATTATCATCAAAAATGTAGAATTGAAGTGGATTTTGATCTTTGCAATTCGTCTGTCCGTAAGGTTTTAAAATTTCTCTCTCAAAGTAATTTAGACTTTTGAACTCTTTGGGAATAAGGTAGAGAACATGAGTATCTTTGACTTTAACATTCGTTCCATCTTCTTTTTTTGGATCGCCATAGATCGGGCATTTGCTTTCTAGAATGTGATGTATATGATTCGGTAGTGGGGGGATTTTTTTAGGGAGTGCGTTCAAGCGATATAAAGCTTTATACCAATTCATTAAGCATGGAGGAAGGGGGCTCAGGTTAAGCAATCGCATAATCGTTAGGTCCTGCAAAGAGAGAATCTCGGTTTTAGATCCTTCACAAAATATGCCAGAGCATTCCAATGTAGATTGAGCTATGCGATCAATAGCCGACATTTTTAATGTGTCGGGGAAGCTATTCAGTTTTGTATAAGCTATTTCTCTTCTTTTTAATGGCAGAGCAAGCTGATCCACCTGCTCAAGAGGAGCGAGCCAATTAGCTGGACTGACAGGCTCTTGCTCTTTCTCGTCGTCTTCAGGAATATGCCCTCTGCCCGAATCAACGCGCACAACGTTAGATATAGTAGCCATAATTAATTCTTTTTTGCGGAACGAATAGATAATTATATCAAAAGAAATGATGTATTTCAAATCAAACATAGATCTATGTGATTTTATCTAAAAGCACATGGATTAGATCGGCGGCGGCAACTCCTGCTAGGGCAAAAGCAATGTAAACTCCATTATATTCTATAACATTCGGCATCGCCCAGTTTAAACAAGTAAATATGAAGTAGAAAAAGAAAATCAGCCAAAGGATACGGCTCAAGGTTCCAATGATGGGTATGTGGGAAATGCCCCGATGGCGAAAGAGATAGCTATAGGGGCGAAAGGGGAGCGTTAGGAGCCCTTTTAGGGAGAAAAGTCGGATGTTTCGGGCTAAATCAAGATCGGGGTGGAGGAAAATTGTTCCATAGATGAAGGCGGCTGAAAAGCAGGCTATCTCTGTCGGTTCCACTTGAACAGTGTGTTTTAGGGCAACAAGAGTTAGGGGGAGGCCCAAAAACAGGTTGATCGAGACATGGGTTTTGTAAGATGGCATAGAATTAAATTACCAGAACCTACTAATATTGACAAAAAGGCTCAATATGTTATGCAGCATGACCGGTTTTGGACGTGCAGTTTGTGATGCTCCTTTAGGCAAACTCACTGTTGAAATCCAGTCCGTCAATCGAAAATATCTTGAAGTTTCAGTATCTTCCCCCAAGGAATTTAGCCGTTTTGAGTTAGATGTAAGGAAGTGGGTGGGGACTTTTGTCCAGCGCGGTCAAGTTTTTGTCCGGATTTCCTTAATTCCTAATGAAGCAGCTCTTCAGACCCAATTACCCGATCCAAAAGTGATCAAAGAGTTGAAAAAAGGATGGGAAAAGATTGCAAAAAGTATTGGAACAGATCCTAAAGAGATCTCCCTTTCATTTATTATGCAATATTTAGGACTCAGCTCTAAGCCAGATTCAGTCGGCGAAAAAGATAAAGCTTCTTTAGAAAAATGTGTTGTTGAGGCGCTAAAAGGTCTTTCGAAAATGAAGCAGATGGAGGGTAAGGCCTTAGCCGCTGATCTTTCAACAAGATTAAAACTTCTCGAACAAAGAATTGGGGAAATTGAGAAGCTAGCCCCTGACGCCACACAAAAAATGAGAACAAAACTTTTAGACAAAATGGCTGAACTTTTGAATAAAGACGTAGAAACCGATGAGCGCTTGATTAAAGAAATCGCCCTTTTCGCGGAGCGCGTTGATATCTCAGAAGAAATCGTCCGCTTCCGGAGTCATATCGTCCAATTTAAAGAGCTGTTGAAGGGCACAGTTGTGGGAAGAAAGATGGATTTTTTAATCCAAGAGTTGGGAAGAGAAACCAACACAATAGGTTCGAAGTCGATGGAGGCTAAAATCTCTCATCTGGTCGTCGACATGAAAAGTGAGCTAGAAAAAATGCGCGAGCAGGTGCAAAATCTTGAGTAAGAAAAAAGGGTTGATTTTTGTGGTGAGTGCCCCTGCTGGGACGGGGAAAACAACTCTTGTCCGGATGCTTGTAGGAGAGTTTCATAATGTGGTTGAAAGCATCTCTTATACGACAAGGAAACCGCGCGGCAAGGAGATTGCGGGAAAAGATTACAATTTTATCTCGATGCAGGAGTTTGAGGAAAAAATCAAAGAAGGTGAGTTTCTTGAGTACGCAAAGGTATTTGATAACTATTACGGGACATCCCGAAAAGTTGTCGATGCTCAGCTCGAAAAGGGAAAGCACGTCGTTCTTGTGATCGATACTCAAGGTGCTCTTCAGCTTAAAAAAGATTTAGATGCGATCTTTATTTTCATAAGCCCCCCGAGTCTAGAAGAGCTCAAATCTAGGCTTTGTAGACGTAGTTCGGAGAGCGAAGAGGCGATCGACTATCGTCTTTCATGGGCTGAAAAAGAGATGTCTCTTAAAGAAAAATATGACTACCACATTGTCAACGATAAGCTAAAAGCAGCTTATGAAGTGCTCCGATCGATTTTGATTGCTGAAGAGCACAAAAACCGTTAAACTATTCGTCAAAAGGAAGTCTTATGCAGCTTACAACAGAACGTATCCGAAAAAAATTCAAAAACAACTTTGATCTTTGCAATTTCTCAATCAATATCGCTCGAAATATGATTTTGAGCGGCCATCAAGCAACACTGGGTCAACTCCTCGTCGCTATCGAAGAGCGAGCCGATGAAGCCCGAAGCTGAAAAAATTCTCATAACGTCCGCTTTGCCCTATGCAAACGGACCTTTGCACTTTGGTCATATTGCTGGTGCCTACCTGCCCGGTGATTGCTATGCCCGTTTTCAAAGACTCATGGGTAAAGATGTCCTTTATCTTTGTGGATCAGACGAGCACGGTGTGGCAATTACGTTAAGCGCTGAAATGGCCAAGCGTAGCCCCAAAGAGCATGTAGATCTCTTCCATCAAACGAATAAAAATTTCTTTGAACAACTAGAGTTTTCTTTCGATCACTATAGCCGAACAACCTGGCCTGGCCATATTCCGACGACGCAAGAGTTTTATCGAGCCCTCGACGAAAAGGGGATGATTGATGAAAAAACAGAAGATCACCTCTATTCTGAGCAGGAAAAGAGATTTTTAGCAGACCGCTATGTAGTAGGAACGTGTCCTAAATGTGGCTATGATCAGGCCCGTGGCGATGAGTGCCAACGCTGTGCAAGTTCATATGAAGCAACTGATCTGAAAAATCCCCGTTCAAAACTCACAGGATCACCCCTTGTTTTAAAGCCTAGCAATCACCTTTACTTGCGCTTTGATAAATTCAAAGAGAAGCTCTCTTCATGGATTAAAGGGAAAAAGTGGAAAGACAATGTCGTCCACTTTGCCATGCAATATATCAACGATCTAAAGCCTCGCGCGATCACGCGTGATTCAAGCTGGGGAGTTGAGGTTCCAAATCACCCAGGCAAGGTATTTTACGTGTGGTTTGATGCGCCAATTGGCTATGTTTCTGCCGCGAAAGAGTGGGCTGAAAAGTTGGGTAGCCCCGATCGTTGGAAAGACTATTGGCTCAATCCTAATTGCAAGCTGGTCCACTTTATCGGGAAAGATAACATCCCCTTTCACGCTGTCTTTTTCCCTGCAATGCTAATGGGCCAAGATCTTCCTTATAAACTTCCCGATGAAGTCCCTGCAAATGAGTTTTATATGCTTGAGGGGCGCCAATTTTCAAAATCTGAAGGTTGGACAATCGATCTAGAGGACTTTTTTACTCGCTACACTCCAGATCAGGCTCGCTACGCAATTGCCGCAAATGCTCCCGAGACATCTGATTCAGAATTTAGTTGGAAAGATTTCCAAATGCGCTGTAATTCGGAACTTTTGGGCAAACTGGGTAACTTCGTCAATCGAGTCCTTGTTTTTGCAAAACAGCACTGCAACTCTCAAGTTCCTAAAATTTCACATGTTGATGAAGCTTTTGAAAAGCAGATGAGTGAACTTGTTGAACAAGCCGCTCAAAGTTACGATCAGTTCCATTTGAGAAAAGCGTCGCAAACCCTCATGGAGCTGTGTCAAGCTGGGAATGGCTATTTTGATGCGAAAAAGCCTTGGGTCCTTGCAAAAGATCCCTCAAGACGCTCGGAGTTAGATAACACAATTGCCTACAGTATTCAGTGCATTAAAAATATTGCCCTACTTTCCTCCCCAATCATCCCTGATTCTGCGCAAAAGATTTGGCATATGTTGGGCTACTCCTCAGAGCTTGCAAAGGGGAATTGGAACGAAATTTCTAAAAGCTTTGTCCCCGTTGGGCAAAAATTAAATGAGCCTGTGATCTTGTTTCGCAAAGTAGAAGATGAAGAAATCCTACTTCAAGTGCAAAAACTTGGAGAAAAACTTAAAGAGGTTAAGGAAGTGACAACAACTACATATCAACCCCTTAAAGATCCCATCACTTTTGAAACTTTCGAAAAAATTGACTTACGCGTAGCACAAGTGCTCGAGGCAGTTAAAGTTCCGAAGTCGAAAAAACTCCTTAAACTTCTTGTCGATGTGGGATTTGAAAAAAGGACCATCGTCTCTGGGATTGCCCTCTCTTATGAACCCGAACAACTCGTTGGGAAAAAAGTGGTGATCGTTGCGAATTTAGCGCCAGCTACCATTATGGGAATCGAGAGCCAAGGGATGATTTTAGCTGCAAGCTTGGAAAAATCGCTCGAGCTCCCTCAGATCCAAAACTTGGCCCCTGGAAGCTCTGTTTCTTAAAACAACACCTTGAGCTCTTGTGAAAGCTGCTCATTTAGAGAAGAGATTTCCGTTTCATTAAAAGCTTCAAATGCGCGAGGAATGCAAAGTCCTTCATCGAGCACCTTACCCCCTAAAGTTTCGATAATAGATCGTAAATGAGCAAGGCCTCTAACGCCGCCGCCATTGCCAGGCGATGTGCTTAAAAGGACAAATTGTTTGTTTGAAAAAGCATCGTTAGAATAACTTCCCTTTTCAGATCTCGACGCCCAATCGAGCGCATTTTTTAAAACAGCGGATACCGAGCCATTATATTCGGGTGAGGCGATAATGATCGCATCACTTTGAATCATTAGATCTCTTAATTTTTTTGCATGCTTTGGCATCCCTTGTTTTTCGAGATCGCCATCGTAGAGGGGGATGGGAAAGTTTTTTAGATCAATTAATGTCGTCTTTGCCCCTAATTTTGTAGCTGTATCAGCTGCTTGCTTTGCCAATTTCTTATTAAACGATTCGCTGCGCGTGCTTCCCGCAAAGACTAAAACATTCATTTCAGCAAAGAGGGGAAAACTCATGAGTAAAAATAGGATCAATTGTTTCATTGGATAAACTTGAGTTGATGGTGTGATTCGGGGTGGTATGTTTTTGCCATCTCAACGATTGCTTTTTCCAACCCGGTGTACCGTTTTTGGACTTGGTTATTGTTAACTGCAATGGCAATGGCTTTAGATGAGCCTACGAGATAGACCTGCTTTTTGCCTCTTGTGACTGCAGTATATAGTAAGTTTCTATGGAGCATTTTAAAATGGGTTGTGTGGATCGGGATGACCACACATGGACATTCACTGCCTTGGTATTTGTGGATCGAAGTTGCATAAGCTAAAATGAGCTCATCGAGATCTGCGAGATCGTACTCCACCTCTTTATCGTCAAAGCGGACAATCATCATCTCTTCATCTATATCAATAACCCGGCCAATGTCGCCATTGTATACATTCTTGTCGTAGTTGTTTTTTAGCTGCATCACTTTGTCGTGAACGTGAAAACGCCTCCCCATCCGAAATACAGGCTTGTCGCTCGGGTTTAAAAGATTTTGTAGCGCGTCATTGAGCATTTCAGCTCCAATGACCCCACGCTTCATCGGGCATAACACCTGTACATCGTCAATTGGATGGTACTTCCAAAGTTTTGGAATTTCGCTTGAAACAAGTTGCAAAATCACTTGCTGGATTGCTTCAGGAGTCTCCGCGGGGATAAAGTGAAAGTCGCTTCGCTCATGAGTGTGAATTTCTGGAAACTCGCCGTGGTTAATCCGGTGGGCGTTGGTGATGATTTTAGAGCCCTTCGCTTGTCTGAAGATCTCAGTTAAACAGGTCACGCCGATTTTCTTAGAAGTGATGAGATCGCGAAGTACAGTTCCCGCTCCAACGCTAGGCAACTGATCAATATCGCCCACAAATAACACCCTAGCTCTGCTTGGTATAGCCTTTAATAAATGAAAGAGCAGTTGGGTGTCGATCATGCTAGCTTCATCGATGATGAGTAAATCGCAGTCGAGGGGATTGTCCTTGCCTCTTTTAAAGCCGCCTGAGGTGAAGTCCATTTCTAATAGCGCATGGATCGTAAAGGCTAACTTATGGGTGATTTGAGTCATCCGCTTTGCAGCCCTTCCTGTGGGGGCAGCTAAGAGGATCTTTTCGGTTAGCTTTTGTGTAATTGCTAAAATAGCATTGGTGATCGTACTTTTTCCAGTACCAGGGCCGCCTGTGATGATATGAACTTTGTCAGTCAGCGCCTGAATGACCGCATCTTTTTGCCCATCAGCAAATTGGATCGAGAGTTGACCTTGAACCCAGTCGACAGCTTTTGCGGCATCGATGGAGCGAATGGCTTGCTGACCATTTAAAATGCGTAAGAGATCTTTTGCAATGCCTTGCTCAAAGGCGAAGTAAGGCTTTAGCCAAATCATCCCATCTTGTTCTACTAGCTGCGTATTGATCAAAGACTGCACTGCTTTTTCAACTAAGGGGAGCTCAACTTCCAATACACCTGCAGCAATGGGCAAAAATTCACCAATCGGAAAACAGGTATGGCCATCGCTTGCTTGTTCCCAAAGGACAAACTCAATGCCAGCTGCGAGCCTTTCAGGTGAGTGCAGAGCAAAGCCGAGCTTTAAAGCGATCCCATCTGCGAGCTTAAAGCCGATGCCGGTGACTTCCTTAGCGATCTGATAGGGGTTAGCCTTGACCTTGGCGATGCTTTCGTTTCCATATTGCTTAAAGATTTTTTGGGCATAACCTGGGCTGGCGCCATGTGATCTAAGGAAAACCATGACTTCTCGAATGGACCTTTGCTCATCCCAACACTCTTTTAAAAGCCTAATTTTTCTTTTACCAAGCCCTTCAATTTCGTTGAGACGATGAGGGGTCTTGTCGATGACTTCAAGGGTGTCGGCGCCGAAGCGATCGACGATTTTCTTCGCGTAGACGGGGCCAATTCCTTTGACGAGACCTGATTCGAGGTATTTTTGGATCCCGATGATGTCGGAAGGGGATTCGACAGTGTACTCAGTGACCTCGAATTGTCTGCCATGGGAGGGGTGATTTTTCCAGATGCCTTGGCAGACGACATTTTCGCCAGCTTGAAGGCCGGGTAGGTAGCCGACGATGACGGTGAGATCTTTTTTCTTGGGTTCTTTAAGACGGGCGACAGTGAAGCCGTTTTGAGGTTGCGCGAAGACAATGGCGTCTACATAGCCGCTTAAAGGTTCATCCATGCAAAAAATTTTATCACTTCAACACGCTTTGCTCAAGCAAATTCCCTTGCAAATTAATGGCTTTCAAAATTATCATGATTCTTCTTTTCTATTCCGGGTTAGCTCAGCGGTAGAGCAGTAGACTGTTAATCTATTGGTCGCGTGTTCGAATCACGCACCCGGAGTTTCATAAGTGACGTATGCAAGTTAGAACCTATCAATTGAGCTACCCATTTTCAAAGGTGTGGCTCATCCTTTGGCTCGTTTTTTACTTTCCTATTGGCCTGGTATTGATGACTCGTGTTCAGTATGTAACTCCGAAGGAGTCTGTTAGATGGGACTATCAGGGATCGCGTTTCTGGCTCTATTTCTGGGCAGTTCTCTTTTTCCCAATTGCGATTCTGCTCTTTCTTTTTAATAACTCCCTTGTGATCACTCAAACAAATAGCCAAGACTCCGCTCTTTAGACATCTTCTTCTGTTGGGAGATTTTTTAATTTATTTTTTTTGCATTGTTTTCATTGGGCAGTTCACCTGTTAGCTGAAGAAAAACCATCTTAAAGAAGTTCGAATCATTCAATTTATCTCTAATCATCTTTCGTTCTAGTTTGTATTTTTCTAAGACAGGGTCTTCGTTGAATAAGGTTTCAAAAGATCGAAAGCGGGGTAAGCGTAGGTCGGCAAGAGTATAAAGAAAACTCCCCTTAGACCTCCCTTGTGTTTTTGAGGTAAGTGGAGGACTTAAAGTCTCGGAGCTGTTTTCAAGTTTCATCAGTAGATCAAAGAAATATGAGTTTTTATATCCAAACCCATAGACTATTCCGGTAAGTAGGTGATTTGAAAACACCTGTTTCCAAAAGTCAGAATCTTCATTTTTAAAGTCCATGGTCACTGAAACAGGATCAAAATCAAATCCAAGCTCTTTTTTAAACAAGTCGTAGTGTTTTTGAAGAGTCCAGATGGTTTCTTGTACATTTGCGATGTGTCCTGACCATACCTTTTCGGAAAGTGTTGGATGTTTAGCAAATAAAAAGGGCGTTTTGGGGTATTGGTTGAAAAAAGATATCCACTTCTCCCAGTTCTTGCTAAAATCGTCCTCGCGAAAACATTTCATAGACAAAGATAGAGCCTCTTCTCTTTCTTTGCCTTTTATCCCTTCTTTTTCTAGGTAGCGAAGAGTTGATTGTTGACATTCTTCTTCGGTTGCAAAAATAAGCATCTCTGCAGATATTGGCTTTGTCCCAAAAAGAGTATAAATAGATGCGCCACCTAAGAAAAATTCTTTAAAAAACTTTTCCATCCATTCATGTTCTTCTTTTGTGACTAGGGTGTTGGATTCTTTTGAAGGAAGGTTTTTTATGGACTGAACAGAAGGCGTTGAACAACTTACCATAAAAAAATTGCTAAGAAATAAGAGAAAATATAGATTCCTCATCTTAAAAATTTTTACGAAGAAGGGTCTATATGTTATATAAATCTTCATCCACTTTTTTCTTATTTTTTTCATTCGTAAGTGTAGCTCTTTTTGGTCATAATTCCCAAAAAGAAAATCAAGAGGTTCTTTTGGCGCACTTGAATGCCTCACGTAAGGTAGTAGCATATGCGCCAGGAGCAATTAAGAATTATGAAGATGCAAAGCTCTATATTTGTGAAAACCAAATCTACAAAAGCAGTTCGGGTTCTTTCTTGTGCCTAAGCTCGGGAGAATGCCTCTCGCTGCCCCCGATGCCAGTAGATTCAATTGGGCCTTATCTTGTTACTTTAAATATGGTGGATGATAAGTTTTTTAAGAATGTTTGCAATAATTGTGGGCACGAGTGGTCTGGAGGGCTATTTGATGTTTGGTGTCCCAATTGTGGTAGCACAGACTGGGATACAGTGCGAGATCGTGACTAGATAGAAACTGCAAATATTTTCTCTTCAGATTAGTTAGAGTTAATTACTTTCAAATATTCCATTGAAAAAGAGCGAAAGTTAAAAAGGGATCTCGTAGATGCACCCTTAAATTCTACTAATGTATAACCAAGTTATGTGCTTGTGGTAGTGGGAGCTTGTTGATTGAACTCATCTAAAGAAATTACAGTTGTTGAAATCTTGCATGCCGTTAAAGGAAAAACATATGAATTGAGAAAAGCATTGCTTAAACTTGTTCCAATTTGCAAAAAAGAGCCCGGATGTTTGCTCTATGAGCTTTTTGAGCCTATTGATGGCGAGGGACAATTTCTTATTCTTATGCGATGGAAAGACAAAAAATTCCTAAAGGACCATGAAGCCTCTTTGGTTATTCAAGAGTTTGTTCAAAGCCACGATAAAATCATCTATGACGAAGTTCACCAAACAGAATGGGTGGCTGTTTCTCAAGGGAATTGAAAAATTCTTAGCAAAAATATACACAAAAACACCTCGGGCCGCATATGGGGCCCACTCATAAAATGACATTTCTCAGTTTGATTATGGCATATCGTTTCGAAGAGTTGGCGTAGAACTTCTTCTCGGCTACATTACTTCCATAACTCTTCTGCGCTCTTGAATGCGATTTTTTATTATGCGATAGAGGATAAGGGGGAGAAATAAAGTCCATAATAGCGCGAAAAAAATGAAGGATAGAGGGGCTATCAGCCAATTATATTTTTTTTGTCTACTCGGTATAAGTAGAAAGTGGAAAGAATTTGCCAGAATTACGAGAATACGTCTCCACCCATATTCCGAATTAGAAGCTGTCATTCGATGCTTGTAAGTATCGAAAATCCTTTCGTGCTGCGTCTCATCGTTTATATGAAAACTACAGGTATTATAAGGTGCTATAACAGCTGTCCACCATTTTTTTGGTTTTTTGAAAAATAGTTTTAGGTAGTTGGGGGTCATTCCCAGCCATGCTCTGAGACATTGTACGTATTCTCCAAATAAGACCAATCCGTCAATTCGGCCACTGCTGTGCATAAATTGTTTTTTCTGAAACTCTTTGTCTTTTTGAATAATTTTGTCTCTTGTATGTTTTGGAGGCAGCTGGATTTTTTTTGAAAATACTTTGCTTACATACATACTTTGTGCTTCAGATATAGCAGGGATAGACCCAACAACAGGGCGAGCAAACCCTATATATGCAAGCGAAGGATCGTCATTATGGAGTATGAACTTAAAATGTTCGTTGATGGGAACGTTATATTTAGGATCCGCAAAAAATGGGAAAGACGTCTTGAAGCCGCTGCAGAATATGATCAGGTCCACCTTAGATTTGGACCCATCACAGAAAAAGACCTCATCACCTATGATCTGAGTGACTTCTCTCTTCGGAATTAAAGATCCTAAAATGATGTAGTGATTGATGTGCCAACTTTTATTGAGAAATTGTCCAAAATATGGAGCTGGAGACTCCCACGCTTTAATGCCATGTCCACATTTACCCCCCTCTTTCTCTATGATGTACTGAGTACAATAGGGTCTTTCAAATGGATCCAACACTAACCGTAACTCTGAACTAAAGTGATCTCCAATCAAAAGATTATCAGAGCTTTCCCCTGTTTTGAGGTAGCGGTTTACAAACCACTGGCCATTAGGAATGCTTAAAATGACTTTTTTTGCTACATGACATAAATCTCCAGCTATGTCACTCGCCGTTTCTCCTCCCCCATACAACAAAATCGTTTTGTTTTCGTATTCATGTGTGGGCTTTTTGTACGCAGCGGAATGCATTTTAGGAATAGTAATGTCTTTGAACTTAGCATCTTCTAAGTAGAATTGATTGGGGTGTTGATGCACCCCGGAGCACACTACCAGAAACTTGCTGCGATATACGTTATGATGTTGATCTTCTAATACCCAGTTGTCATCTTCTTTTTTAACCATTACGACTTGGGTATTTGGTCGAAAGTATTTTCTAATGTCAAAGTGGTCGATATAGCTATTTAAGTATTCTATGACATGCCAATGGCTAGGAAACTCGGACCAGTCGTGCGGCATAGGAAAGTCGGACATTTCTGTAAATGTTTTAGAAGAAGTCAAGTGTGTAGAGAGTAAAACTCCCCCCTTATCCTTACAATCTTCACGATACTTAAAGACCCCTCCCATATCGTCAGACCCTTCTAGCACTAGGGGTGTCAGTCCATTTTCAACCATATATTTGCAAGCTAATATGCCGGACCATCCCCCACCAATAATAGCTACGTCGATATGAACTGGATCCTGCATAGATTTTCCTTTTTTTTCTTATTAAGAATCACCCCTAAGTATTTATTTTCAATGCTTTATTGCAAATAAAATTTTTTTCCAAAACCCCATTGGGATAGGTTCACAAATGGCCTCTTCTCTCTTGTAAAACATCACGAGGTATTTGAAAAAAAATGCTGTGAAAGATTTGAGGATGAAATTTATTTGCTTATTTGGGTTCAGGATTTTCATTTGCCGCGCCGCGCAGACCAGTTGCCGCTATGAGCCCCAGGAAATTAAAACTGAGCGTCGAGTATAAGTAATAGGCCCCAAAACCCATCACCCCATCGACTACGTCAACCATCATTATAAATAACCAACAGAGTAAGTAGTACGAGAAAAAAGTGGCTTTATACTCTTTGCCAAAAACGAAATAAAACAGATAACAGATCGCAGAGGCCATGAACCTATCCTAATAAAATTTTTCTTCGATTTTTAGGATTATTTTGGCCGATTTTCGATTCAAATGGCGGAGATAATATCGCAAAGTATATTACCCCCGCCATTTGAATCGAAAAGTCGGTTCAAAAGAACCTTAAAATCGACCGAAACTTTTTATTAGGATAGGTTCACTATGCCTCGGCATATATTTTCATCAAAACTTTGATCAATAATCATTAGGATCAAAAATACAATCTTTAAAATGATCAATGACGAGCACGAAATGTGCCATAAGACCTTCCATCCATGTTCGTCACTTCGTTCAGGGCTTATGTCATTCATGCTCTAAGTTGTATCTTGAAGAGCTGTTTTTTTCAATCACTGATGGGTCTCAGCTTGCTACTTTCTAATGTTCCATTGAAAAAGAGCGAAAGTTAAAAAGGGATCTCGTAGATGCACCCTTTTTAATTTGCCCGAAATTTCTGTGGTCAAGTAACCATCTATAAAACCTTGCTTTAGCTCATCCATTGTAAAGCTATCCACAGATGCAATCGCCTCTGAGCCTTCAGGGGTCGAAAGACTTTGGTCGGTTACTTGTGCAAGATACACTGGTACGCACGTGTTCGTCATGCCTGAATCGGGATTCATATGCCCTAAAAATTCGATTTTATTTGCGATATAGCCCGTCTCTTCTTTCATCTCTCTTAAAGCGCCTTGCTCTGGAGTTTCGTTTGTCAATAACCCCCCTCGAGGCAATTCATACTCCCATGAACGGGTCGCGTGTCGAAAGTTCCTGTTCAGTGCGATTTTCCCATTGGGTAATACCGGCAAAATGGCAACCCCCGCAACGCCATTTAGCGACTGTTTCCAAATAAGTCTGCTATATACTCCGTAGCTTCCATTGGGGAAACGGACTGCATCATTTAACCAAATCCAATACTTATCATCTCCGACAATTCCAACAGTTCTTTGTGTTTTTTCTTGGATTTCAGAAATTTGACTCTCGTCCCGAATGATCTCAATCTCTTGATTTTGATAGGAGGCGTCGGGTCCTAGCGTTTGAGCATATTGACTCAAGAATTCTAAATACTTGGTTGTAGCTTCAGTGGGAACTGCGAACAGACTCTGGATGCAGATCAGGCTAGTAACTAAGAGGGGCTTTAAGTGCATGGTGAACTCCATATAATTTTAAAAAAGGATAGAAAATCATCAAATAAATTTACAGCCAAAAAATGGGTTAAAATAACCGAAAAATCGACTGAAACTTACTTTGCTGGGTAGTCTGTTGAGCCTTGAGTGAAATAGGCGCCGGTTTTATAATTTTCCCTTTTTAAGGAGAAATTATGGCAATTGCTGCTGCATCTATTTGTTTTATTGCGTGTCACGGGGGGCCGGCTGACCACTTTTGTACTTTCGCTCAGGAGTTAAAGAAAAATGGGCGGCAGGTAGAAATTTATGCAAGCGCCCTTACTTTCCAGAAATTTTGGGAAAAAGGTTTAAATCCCATTTCAATGCAAGATCTCAATGCTAAGGAAGTGGCTGAAAAATGTAAAAATTGCTCTGTTGTAATTACCGATGTGGGCGATCTCTTTGATGAGCAAGTTCAAAAGGCTTTAGCTGAATGTGCCCCAGGGGTGACCCGTTACGCTTATTACGACAACCCTGAAGACTTTGTGACTGTCGAGTACTCAGCCACTGCCACTAAAGTGATGGCTGCTGCTAACCG
Organism: Chlamydiae bacterium CG10_big_fil_rev_8_21_14_0_10_42_34; assembly: GCA_002773795.1. Taxonomy (GTDB): domain Bacteria; phylum Chlamydiota; class Chlamydiia; order Chlamydiales; family SM23-39; genus REEB52. Next base: position 84,998 of record PFAD01000008.1, read on the forward strand.
AGTTTTGTTTGCGAATGTCCATTTAGAAAAAGTGCCCGTCTTAGATGGGGATAAGGTGCCGGTTGATTTGCCTGAAGAAAAGAGGGTAGGTTTGGGATATTATCCAGTTGAGAATGCACAAAAGATAGGTCGGGACAGACTGGAGCAAAAAGGGGAGATTCGTAAAGAATTTTTTTCTAAATGGGAAATTGAAGATCAGGGGCAAAAGATTTTGGTCTATACAGGTGGGTGCAACGATGTGTACTTTGCGGAGGCTTTCCCAAAGTTTCTTGAAGTGATATCAGATTCTGCAGGACATAAGGACTTTTCGAAGTATTTGATCGTACTGCAGCAGCATCCTAGAGCAAAGGTTGATAATAGAGATCTGGAAATTTTGCAGAAATGGAATACTGATCGTGGAGCGGGGATTTCATTTGTTGTGTCCGATTCGGCTACAAATGAGGTAATGAAGATGGCCGACGCGATGATCTATTATCAAACAAGTATGAGCCCCCAATTTGCTTTAGCAGGCATTGCTACGATTCAGGTGGGCCACGACGATTTTAAAGATTGTCTTGTGAAAAGCAAGCTTTGTTCGGCTGTGAAAAATGCAGGTGAGTTTTTGGCAGCTTTGGATCGTTTGGACGGCTCTGATGAAGTTTCGAGCGAAGTTGTTGAAAAAGGGATCGGATATTTACCCGATTGGAAAGAAAGACTATTAGTAATTTTTAAGTAGTCTCGGTCGCTACGGCGGGTTTTTTGAAAAAGGTGCGGTAGGTGAGGACGCTAGCGAGGGTTCCCACTAACGTATTTGCGATAAAGCGGGCGAGAAAAATCCCTTCGATTCCGCTATAGGTATTGAGTAAGAGCGCAAGCGGTAAGTAAATTACGATGAGTCTTGCTGCCGATAGAAGATTGCCAAAAAAGGGTTTCCCAACTGCGTTCATTGCATGCGTTGTCAAGAAAACAGTTCCCAATAGTCCATAGGTAAGTGGGATCATCGAAAAGTACAAAGAGGTGATCTCGACAACTTGTGGACTTTGATCGAAAAATGCAGAAATAGATGCTCGTTGAAGGATAAACAAAAGGGCGCACCCAATTCCTAGAAGATGGGAAAAAAGGAACGATTTTTTGATTCCCTCGCGAATACGCGTGTGGTTGTTTGCCCCCCAATTTTGCCCAATAAATGGCGCGATCACAGAAGCGAGGGCAAAGATGGCAATGAAGGGGACGGTCTCTACTCGAGTTGCAATGGAATTTGCGGCCACTGCTGCATTGCCGTAGGAGACTAAAACTTTGTTTGTAAAGGCTGTGCTGACTGGAGTTAAGCTGTTGGCAAGTGCTGTGGGTAGCGCGATAACGAGTATTTTCTTCACTACAGAAAAATCAAACGAGGTGAAAATGGAGGTGAAGGGGATTTGCTCATTGCGGCCCAATTTGGTGAAGATTAGATAGGCGCTTAGGGCATTGCCCAAAACTGTTGTAAGGGCCGCCCCTTGAATGCCAATTGCAGGAATTGGACCCCATCCAAAAATTAAGATCGGATCCAATATGGCGTTGAGGGCTGCTCCTAAAATTAGGATCATACTTGGGTAAAAGACGTTTCCTTTGGCTCTAAATATAGAGTTGCCCACAATCGACATGTTCATAAATACGACCCCAAGGTACCAAATAATCATGTAGTCTTTAATGAACGGCATTAGGCTTTCATCGGCACCGAGAAAATAGAAGAGAGGCTCTATCGTTAAAAGGCCGATAAGTGAAATGCAAAGTGAACTCAAAAAGGTGAATTGGAGCCCTTTTTTTGCGATATCTGTTGCGTGGGCGTGCTCTTTTGCTCCAATTGCTCTCGATGCGAGTGAGTTGACCCCGGTAGATATACCCATCATGAGGTTGAGGATGATCATAACAACAGGGAAACAAAAGCTCATCGCTGCGAGCTGTTGCGTCCCTAGCTTTGCGACAAAGTAAGTATCGACAAGATTGTAGGCAATACTTGCAAAGATCCCTAGGAACATGGGCAACGACTTGAGAAATAAAGTTTTGCCAACGGGGGAGGTTAAAAAATTTGTTTGGGTCTTGGACATGTAGGGCATTTTACACAATAGGAGTATTATAAAACAGGGGCGTAAAGGCCTAAAAATGTGATAAACTTCCATTGAGGTAGGTTCGTAGTGCGAAAATAGGCGAAATAGGGTAATTTATACCCAATAAAGTGGGATAAATTGCATGGAAAGAAAAATTTTAGTTACAGGTGCATCTGGTTTAGTTGGTAGCGATCTGGTTTTGGCTTTGCAGGAAATCGTGGGCAGGGAAAATGTAATCGCTTTAGAAAGGCATGAGGCGCCTCCCTCGTTTGAAGGGATCCACGAACTTGCCGATGTTAGAGATAGCGAAAAGCTTGAAGCTTTGATCCAAAAATACAAGATTACTGAGGTGTACCATTTAGCAGGGCTTCTTTCTGCAGGTGGGGAAAAAGATCCCGATCTTGCATGGGATGTAAATGTAGGTGGTCTGCGCAATGTTTTAAGATTGGCTGTGAAGTATCAATTGAAAGTTTTTTGGCCTAGCTCTATTGCCGTATTTGGCCCCACAACGCCGAAAGAAGATGTTCCTCAGCACACAGTGTTAGAGCCTACCACAATGTACGGCGTAAACAAGGTTTCAGGGGAGTTATTGTGTCAGTACTACTTCACAAGATACGGTGTGGATGTTCGGAGTCTTCGCTATCCTGGCTTGTTGGGCTATAAAGCACCTCCGGGAGATGGAACAACCGAATATGCGATCCACATTTTCTATGGAGCCATTCGAGACAATCACTACGTATCTTACATCGATAAAGGGTCGGTTCTTCCCATGATGTTTATGGAAGATGCGGTGAATGGGACGATCCAATTGATGAACGCTCCAAAAGAGAAGATTTCAGTAAGAACCAGTTACAACTTTTCTGCAATTCAATTTGCACCAGAAGATCTCGTTAAAGAAATTCAAAAAGCAAATCCTAAATTTACCTGCGAATATCAGCCTGATAGTCGGCAGAAAATTGCCAATTCATGGCCTAAAACAATCGATGATTCACAGGCGCGTAAAGACTGGAATTGGTCTGAAGCCTATGATTTAAAAAAACTCACTGCTATTATGTACCAAAAGATCAAAGAGAAAATTGGATGAGTAAAAAGGTTTTTTTCGAAACGCTAAAAAAAGAGCTTTCTCGCATTGAGAAGGCAAAAACAGCAAAACGTTTTGAAAAAGTGATCGAGGGCTTTACAAAAGGCCCCTCTCCTCAAGCTCTCATTGATGCAAAACCTTATCGCGTATTCAATTCAAATGATTATCTCGGATTACGATTTCACCCAAAATTAAAAGAAGCAGAGCACGTTGCATCTGAAGAATTCGGCACGGGCCCTGGTGCTGTCCGTTTTATTTCAGGTACTCTCAAAGTACACCGCGATCTAGAAAAAGCGATTGCCTCCTTCCACGGAAGAGACGATTGCATTGTCTTTTCAAGTGCGTTTGCGGCAAACATGGCTGTTTTATTTTGTTTGATTAAAGGCCAAGCTGCAGATTCTGCTGTGGGGGGTAATACTCTTGTGATCTCTGATGCCCTCAATCACCGAAGCATCATTGATGGGATCCGTGTTGCCAATTTACCTAAAGAGCAAAGAGCGATCTTCAACCATTTAGACCTCAATGATCTCGATCGGATTTTGACTGAGAAAAAAGGGGCGTTTCAGCGCGTAGTCATTGTGACTGATGGGATTTTCTCCATGCTCGGTGAGGCTCAAGACATCAATAAAATGCGTCAAGTGATTGATCAGCACGATGCAGATTTTGCGGAAGGGATTTGGCTTGTTGTCGACGATGCGCACGGCGTGGGCGCGTTTGGGCAAAGTGGGCGCGGCGTGGAAGAAGTTTTTGGAGCAAAAGCAGATCTTCTTGTAGGAACTTTGGGCAAAGCTTTTGGTGCAGACGGCGGCTATGTAACCGCTGATCAGGTTGTCATCGACTATTTAAGAGAGTCTGCTGCCACTTATATTTATTCCAATTCCATTTCTCCAGGCACTGCAGGCGCTGCTTTAGCATCTATTCAGCTTGTTGAGGGTGCTGAGGGCAAAGAGCTCCTCGCTAAGCTTGTACAAAATCGTGAATCTTTTCAAAAGCAGATGATCCATGCAGGATGTATTTTTGCTGCAGATTCTATTCACCCCATTCAACCGGTTCTCCTCGGAGATGCTGCAAAAACGACTCTTTTTAAAGAGGCTCTTTTTGAAGGGGGTATTTTAGTTACCAATATCAATTACCCGGTTGTCCCTAAGGGGCGCGATGAAATTCGGGTGCAGATCTCTGCTGCGCACACGAAAGAAGATCTCGATGCGTTTGTCGATCAGTGGAAGCGGATCGCTAAGATGCAATCTTGAGGTTTTAGTGAAGTATTTTACAGTCATTTGCCTCTCACTTTTCAGCTCTCATCTTTTTGCATTAGCCCCATATGAAAGAGAGTGTGAGATATATAAGCAATATACGTATGTAACTGTTGGCGGTGGACCCCTTCCCTATCCGATTCCAACACTTAGCGGAGGCTATCGCACTCAAAATACAAGCTATGGCTTCGATTTAAATGCTGCGGTTGTTTTGGTTGCACCTACCCGAATTGCTACAAAGTTTGCAGGAAGGTATCTACACTATTTCAATCCCAATATCGGCCCTCAAGTATATGCAGGCATTGGTGCAGCGATTAGCCCTATTTTTTCTTGGAAATCAAGTGCGAATTGGGCGGGACTTGGAATCTCCCCCGAACTTCTGATTGGAAGAGAGCATTTTTCTGAAAATGGGGGAACAAGATTCTGGGAGATCGTGATTGATTTCCCCACATACAGCACCGATGAGAAGGCTTATAAGTGGGGAGGAGCTTGGGAGCATGTTGTCTATTTCCCTTATGTCTATTTCCAATATGGTTGGGGTTTTTAATAGACGTAAGGGATGAATTTATAGGGCACTGTTTTACAATAAGTGTCCCAATCTTTCCCGTATTTCTTTTCGCATCTTTTTGTGTCTCTATGGTAGCGATGGACAATCATCGATACAAAAAACAGGGGATAGAGGTAGGGTAAAAAGCTTGAAAAGCCACAACTTAGTCCCCAACAAAGAGCCATCAAAGTATCTGCAGCATAGTGTATTTTTCTTCCATAACGGTACCATCCATCGACTAAGATCGGATCTCCCTGTGCTGTCTTAATAAACTTGGGGTTTTTAAGGGTTCCCCAGGGAAGTTGCGGAAATGTATTGCGCTTGACAAATGTACCACGCAGTTGCATCCGAAAACGGTTCTTCTGGCTGTTTGCTGTATCCCAAACGTAGTAGGCAAACAAAAGAAGCGCAAAAAGGGCTATAAGAGCAGGAGTTGAAAACTGCGGGTTGTTCTTTAAGATATAAAAAGATTGGAAGCAGTAAACAAAGGGGACGCCAACAAAATTCCAAAAAATCAACATCCAACCAAATTTTTCATGAAAGATATCCCAAGTTGTAGGGATGCACTCCTCTCCTTTCATGCAAGCATTTGTATACAACCCATGCGCTACGATCATCAAGATCATTGGGCCCGAAACTGCACCATAGATCTCATATTGTTTTGCAGCAGCAGATAGGGTCAGGAAAAAAAGGAGAATCCAAGGGATCCGAATTTCAGCAAACAGCTTGATGTCCACTTTTCCAAGCCTTGGATTGAGAACGGTTCCCATGAAAAGATCATAGATTGGATTACCACTAGGAGTATGCATTTTTTTAGAAACAATGGAGCCAAAATAAAGCCCAAGAGTTAAAAGGTTTGCAAAAATGATCCCAACAGTGATCAAAGATCCCATGTGATCTGCTAAAGCTGTAAGGGGAAAGATTCCTGTGTAATTCAAAATAGCAGCAGCTATGAGTGTGATATACCAACTCCCAATTCCATTGCATAAGTAGCTAAGCTGTCGATTATTTTCCGATGGAACAGGAAGCCCTTTTACTTGTAGTCCTGGCACAAAGCGCGCCAAAAGATATTGGAAAAAGACAAATCCAAGATAAATGGCCGCTGCATGAGCTGTGGGAGCTGCCCCTTGAAGTACATAGCTAAGCAGTTGCCCTAGGAAGGGGAGCGTTTCATTTAGGGATTGGGGTAAGGGGAGCGACCCGCTGAAATAGGTGAGTGAAATCCAAAGATAATAAACGAGCGAATGGGAAAATAAGATAATAAAAAAAGCCCCGATAGGCCCGCCAAATTCGTACTCTTTTGTCTTTGCATTTGATAGCGTATTGCTGTTCATTAGTCACTCTTAAGTTTATTTTGTATCATAAGATCTTAAATATGTGTGTTTTGGTCAAGAGAGAAGTTGACTATGCATAAATGTATTCACAAACCAACTTTTGCTTTTATTTGTGTATAAAACAGTTTGCATTTTAGAAATTGTTTTGGCTTATAAATTTTTAGGTCTTGTATATACGAGTATATGCTTAAGAAATACCCTAAAACGTTTCGTACGCTACTCAATATCTTCATCGTTATGTTTTTTTCCGGAATTCTTTGGTTTAACCCTACTGTTCTTGTTCGTACAATTTCTTTTTTTGAAAATGGAGCTTTCGGTTTGCAGTTAAGATATAACCACAAGCCAGTGACAGCCGATACACCCATTACAATTGTTGCGATCGATGACAAAAGTATACAAGAACAGGGGCAATGGCCCTGGGCAAGGAAAAAAATTGGATCTGTTTTAACTAAGCTATTTGACTTGGGCGCCTCCGTAATTGCTGTAGACGTTATGTTTTCTGAAAAAGAGGACAATCCTTTAGAGGAAGTTCTTCAAGAATTAGGGCCAACATTTCCTCAAAGGGCGCAGCTCGAAGAAAAAAGGGAGATGTTTGACGGGGATCTTGATTTCGCGAAGGCCTTAGAAAAGGGGAAATCTGTTTTAAGCTTTGTGTTGACTCGTGGTGGGAAAGACATAGGGTTGCTTCCACCCGCTTTGCAAGGAATTTCTAAGAAGACTTTTCAGCAGTTGCATATACCTGAAATGGAAAATTATATCGGCAATATTACCGTTTTACAACGGGCTGCAAAACATGGGGGACTCATTAATTCGACACCCGATCGAGATGGAGTGGTTAGATACGCCCCTTTGATGCTCGGCTATAAAGGAAATCTCTATCCATCGCTTTCTTTAGAATCTGTTCGACTGTTTCTCAATGAAAATTCGATCGATTTTAATCTAGCTGCCTACGGAAAAGAAGAAGTTCTTGAAGGGGTTTTTTTAGGACCTCAATTGATCCCTACAGATCCATATGGAAGGGTTTTAATCCCGTTTCATGGGGGGCCTTACTCATTTCAGTATGTTTCCGCATCAGAAGTGCTATCAGACTCTGTCTTGCGGGAAAAGATAGAGAACAAAATTATTTTTATTGGACTTTCTGCAACAGCTTTTGGAGATTTAATTCCAACTCCTGTTTCCTCGATATTTCCAGCTGTTGAGGTGCATGCAAATCTGGCTGCATCGATGATCGACGGCTTTTTCCCTATTCGGCCACTGTGGGGGAAAGGATTTGAACTTGTCCACATTATAGTAGTTGGTCTTTTGTGTGCGTTTTTGTTACCTCGAATGGGCCCCATCCGGGCAACTCTTTTTGCGGTAGCTCTCACCGCCTTACTTTTAGCGATCAATCGATGGATATGTCTTAAATATCAGCTCTATTTGCCAATTATTTTTCCTCTTTTTGTCCTTTACGTGCAGTTTTTTGCCAGTCTTGTTACAGGGCTATTAGTTGCCCACAAATCACATCATAGAAGTTAGCTGAGTTGCAAGAGTGTGAGAAGCAGATATGCGAATGCACCGACAATTCCAGCTGCAGGAAGGGTCAAAGCCCAGGTAATTATAAACTTTTGCGGGACTTTCCAACTCACAGCCTTGTGACTTTTTGCAGTCCCTACGCCTGTAATGCTCCCAGCCACCATTTGTGTTGAACTGACCGGCATCCCTAAAAAGCTCGCGCTCAAGATCACGGCAGAGGCTGACGTTTCAGCGGCAAACCCTTGCGCAGGCTCAATTTTCGTGATTGAATAGCCCATCGTTTTAATGATTCTAAATCCCCCTGTTGCAGTGCCTATCCCCATTGTGAGGGCGCAAGCAAGGATGACCCAAAGAGGAATAGTTGGGGTGGATAGATAGCCCCCTGTAAAAAGTCCGAGCGTAATAATCCCCATACTTTTTTGGGCATCGTTGAGCCCATGGGCCAATGCAACAAAGCAAGCCGAGCCGATCTGAAGGTGACGGAAGAACTTTTGTCCATGATCTTGATGCCTGTATCGGAGGTAGGCATAGAGCCCTTTCATGAGGAGAAACGCGAGAGTAAATCCGATGAGTGGGCTAAAGACCATGGGGAGCAGCACTTTGCCAATCACCCCATTCCAGATGATGGCCTCAAGGCCTTGATGCATAACTGATGCGCCAAGAAGTCCGCCGATTAGAGCGTATGAAGAGCTACTTGGAATGGCGAAGTACCAGGCTGTGAAGTTCCAAACAATGCCTCCGATGACGGCTGAAAGGACAACAACTTGGGATGTTGCTGTTGCATCGACAAGGCCTGTGGCGATGGTTTGGGCAACGCCACTTAGCTGGGTTGCTCCTATGAAATTGAGGACCCCTGCCATCACTATGGCTGAAAGTGGAGATAGCGCCCCTGTCGCGATCACGGTTGCGACCACATTAGCTGCGTCTTGGAAGCCATTTGTATAGTCGAAGAGGAGACCCAAAACGACGATCAAAATGATGAGTATTTCCATAAATTTAACCTTTGCACAAATGGGGATTTTTGGCACCATGCTACTTCGTGAACCGATCTCGAACCCATTTTTCGTTGAATGTAGATTTTTTGAGCCTTCTTTCGAAGTGAAAAATCAGTGCAAAAGAACCGAAGAATTTGATTGAGATCGATTCATTAAACCAGGAGAAGTTTCATGAAGAAATTCTTATGCCTTTTAATGGGCTTGTTTATTCCAATATCTATGATTACAGCAGAGGAGAGTGAAGTAGTGAATCAACCGATTGTTATTTTTGAAACGAATTTAGGGAACTTTGAAATCACGCTAAAGCCAGATGTGGCACCAAAGACTTGTGAGAATTTTCTAGGTCTCGTTGCAAAGGGATACTACGATGGACTCATTTTCCATCGAGTGATTAAAAACTTTATGATCCAAGGGGGCGATCCCACTGGAACAGGTGCTGGTGGTGAGTCAATTTGGGGCAAATCTTTTGAGGACGAGTGCAAGGCTGATGTCAAATTTGACAAGCCAGGTCTTCTTGCGATGGCTAATCGTGGCCCAAATACGAATGGAAGTCAGTTCTTCATCACGACAGCACTGACTCCTTGGCTCAATATGCGTCATACAATTTTTGGCGAAGTGACCACAGGTTACGATATTGTCAAGAAAATGGAGAGCTCTCCTACAGCGACAGGCGATCGTCCCGTAGAGCCGATCAAAATCAAAAAAGCATACTTAAAAGCTTAACTGATTTAGGGGGAGCAATCCCCCTCATTTAGAAATGCTTTGTGGCAAGCGCCCAAGAAAGGTGCGCTGCAAAAATGATCGCAAGCGCCCAACAAACAGGGTGCACATCTTTCCACTGTCCTTTGAGTCCCTTTAAAAGGGCATAAGAGACAAATCCAAACGCAAAACCTCTATAGATACTAAATGTTAGCGGTATTGTGATAAGCGTTAGCATAGCTGGGATCGATTCTGTGTAATCGCGCCAGCGGATTTGCTTGATTTCTGTTAACATAAAGAGCCCAATTGCTATCAAAACAGGAACGGTTGCAAAGTAGGGGATCGATGAGATCAGAGGGTAGAAAAAAAGGCCGATCATACAGCAAGTTGCAGCTACAATCGCACAAATACCCGTCCTTCCTCCCGCTTTGATCCCAGATGACGATTCCAATGTAAACGCAAGTGTCCCTGTCCCCAAAAGAGCGCCCAACATACTGCCAGGTCCATCTGGTATGACAATGCGGTCGATATCTTTAATTTTTCCACTTTTGTCGAATTTGTGGGCCAGCTTTGAAAGAGCAGTAAGCGATGCACTCGTATCAAATAGACAGATGAGCGTCACCGATAAAAGGGTCCCAAACCACTTGAACTCAAGTGAGGAGAGGAGATCTAGTTTCATAAATGTTGGGGTAACAGGGGAGGGTAAAGCTGCAATTCCGTTATATGAAACATACCCAAATGGGATCGAGATGATCCAGCATGACAAGATCGTGATCAAAAAAGCGGTAGTGATTTTAAAGTGGTGAAGAGTGAAAAAAAGGATGAGTCCAAAGAGGACGATGGCATTTGGTGTGTTGAAAATTGGTTCATTCAGGATGTTGAGCTCTTTGAGACCTACGGTGATTAAAAAAAGACCAATCCCTCCAATGGAGGCGGCTTTTATCGAAATGGGGAGATGCAGGAGGATCTTTTGTCTTACTTTAAAGATACTTAGAAAGAAGATAACCAGTCCTGACCAAAAAACGATTCCAAGTGCAATTTCCCATGTGGCTTGCTGTTTTTGAATCACCGAATAGACGAGGAAAGGGCCTACACTAAGCCCTGGCGCTAAAAGGGCTGGGAAATTGGCATAAAGTCCTAAGAAAATAGTAGAAATTACAATGGTTAAAATCGTGGCAGTTAATGCCGAGCCAAAGTCAACCCCTCCATCGCTTAAGATTTTAGGGTAAAGCAAGATGAGGTACGCTACAGTAAAAAATGTGGAAATACCTGCTATGATTTCTTTCATGAAAAATGATCCTATATTGTGATTTTATTTATACCGCAATGTACAAAACAAAGCGAAAAATTCCTCGCTCTGATAAAATTTTTTTTTGTGCAAATTTGATTTCAAGGGAGAAAAAAAATGGATCATGTTCAAATCGATTTGTTGACTGTACTGATAGCGGCAATACTTAATATGGTGATTGGCTATTTCTGGTATTCTAAATGGCTGTTTGGTTCAAATCGATCCATACTGAGCAAGCTTGGCGTCAGCAAAATGAGTAAATTTAGCTGGATCTATGGCTCTATTGTTTCCTTGGTCATCGCCTACTTTTTGGCGTATTTCGAAGCATACCTTGGAATTACCTCAGTCACTGATGGGATGTTTGTCGGCTTTTGCTTTTGGTTAGGCTTTGTCGCTACCACCCAAATTTCTGCTGTTATTTGGGAAGGGCACTCGTTTCAATCATTTTTAATTAATACAGGCTGTAAACTCCTCTCGTTTTTGGCAATGAGTGGCTTGATTGGTGCTTGATTTACGATCGTTAGACTGACTACTGAAGGAAATTGACTATGACAACGAACAAACCAAAAAAACTTCTGATTATTACTTCAAGTGGAGGTGGTGGACTTCTTCAAACAGCCAATGCTAAGCAGCAGCAGGCATTAGCTAAAGACCCAACATTGACTATTATCAAGCGTGATTTGCTCAAAGACTGGATCTGGACACCTATCGGGAACTATTTCATCAACTTTTGGAATAATTCCCAAAAAAAAGGGAGCATGCTTGGTCAAAAGATCTGCGTCTTTTGCCAAACATATATTGATTATCTTTTGCACCCGATTATCTTCTTCTACGCACTTTACACAGTTTTTAAAGAAGATGTGGACCATGTGATTGATACCCAGCCATTGGGAACTTCTGCGATCATTAAGGCTTTAAGAATCTTCAATCGTGTGAAACAAAAACACGTTCGTTTAGAAAAGGTGCTTGTTGATTTGCCTACCAAAAAAGCAACCCACTTTTTCAGCCCTATTAAAAAATTATCAAAAAACAGTCGTCCCTTATTGCAATTAACAACAATTGCACCTCTTTTAGAAGATGGAGAGACCGCAGAAGACTTTTGGCAACAAACATGTGGTCTGTCAGATGCAGAGATCAACTACGAAGATGCATACGTTCGGCAAGCATTTTTCAAGTATAAAGGGAAACCTAGAGCTTCTAAGACTATGAGTCTTACTATCCGCTATCAAAATGATGAAGAGCAACAACTCATGCGTCAAAGTTTTAAAAGAGGCCCCATTCGGAGTTTAGTTAAGTCGGAAGAGATCGAATTTTTTATCGAGCCTGAAGATCGGGTATTTACAGTTCTTTTAGGATCGCAGCCTGCAAAAAGGGCAACTCTCAACTATGCAAAAAATGCGATTGCTGTAGCTAAAGAAAACCCGAAGGCAAAGATCCACCTATTCATCTTTTGCGCAAATCATAAACAAAATAAAGAGACTTTGTTTAAGGGGGTATCTCAATTTGTTGACAGTGTCACCGATTATCCGTTAAATCTTTCCATTGTCCCATTCTCGTTTCAAAAAGAAGATGTGATCGCTCCGCTATTTTTTAGAAGCGATGTGACATGTACTCGTTCAGGGGGACAAACAGCCATGGAGCTAATGAGTGTAAGTACAGGGGAAATCTGGATCCATTCTGAGGCAAAGCCAAATCAAAATCTCATTGAGGGAATCTCTGGTTGGGAAGCAGCTAGTGCCCTTTACTTACAAAAAATTCATGGGGCAAAGATCGTCACAACTTCAACATTCAATACGCAAGCAAGACGCCTTTTCCAAGGCGCCATCGGTTGTGACGAAGACGTTAACTTTGCTTAAGGAAAAGATATTCGATGAGCTTGTCCCATTGAGCCCTATATACATGAAGCTCAATAATTCGCTGGTCTTTGCCCATTTGGAGAGCAAGGGATTGTGTGTATTTCAAAAGGTTTGCTTGGTTTTCGTTTAGCCCTTTTTTGATGCCGTCTTTTACTTCTTTTTTGATTATGAAATTTCTATCTTTGAAAATTTTCAAGAAATGATCCTTCATTTCGATAAGAAGAGAAAAGGGGTGAACATTTGCGATCACTTTTTTTGGCTCGTCATACGATTTTCTGTTTTTTAGAAGATATTGTACTTCCGCCTTTGCTAGATCGCCGAAAATTTTAGTGGCAGCTACAAGCTCATCAGCAGTCAGTTTTGGAGGGGACTCGAATTGCTCTTTTTTCTCTTCTTCTACGTATGCAGTAGGGTGCGCTAGACTTGCGGGGGCTGTCGGTGGGGGAGCATGTTTTGGCCCTTCCTGCACAGGAGCTGTGAGCGCGGGAGAGGGAGGCTGTGGGGCTTTAGCTTCTTTTAGGGATGCCGTTGGAGAATCTCTCATTTCTTCTAGAGGGGGTGAAGGAGGCTGACCTACATCTACAGTTAGGTGCGTGATTTTGCGCTTTTTATTAAAAGCGAAATATCCACCTCCTGCCACACAAGTGCCGAGAGCCAACATCGCAAGTTGATGCGCAAGATCCCAACTTTGGTAGCCGTGCTTTTCAGAAGGTTCTGTGAGCTCTGAATCATAGAGATCACTTGTTTCTATCGATGAAATTTCCATTATGCGTGGATCAGGTAAAGGACTAGGTTTTCCCAATCTTGCGCATCAAAATAGGGTTTAATGCTCTCTGGTGTGACATTTACCTCTTCTGCGAAATCGACGAGGTATTGCTCAAGCTTGCCCTTGTTCGCTTCGCGAGTAAGTGATGGCACAAGTCCATCGAGTAAGCTAGTTCTTTTGAAATAATCGCCCCAAATCTGTGGCATACTCGCTTTGAGATCTTCTTTTGAAAAGATCGAGGATAAAAACTTTAGGGGATGGAGATGATTGATTTGAGCTCCAACTTCTTTCAAATGGGTCTGCTTAAACAGAAGAGTTATTTTGCCATTTTCAGCCATTGTATTGATGATTTCAGCGACATTGGCTTGGTCTTCCTCAGTGCATGTGAGCTCTTTAAAGGAGGTCTCAACTAATTTGGTAGGTGGTTTTTTGATGATCGATGCATCCATAGTTGTCGCACTCAAGGCGAGTAGAAGGATTAACGATAGGGAAGCGTTGAGTTTCATAAGTTCTCCAAGTCTTTAGCCACTGAAGGCTTTTTTCTATGAGTCTAGCACTGTTTTTTAGCGCAAGGGCTGTTAAGTTTTCGGCAAATATATCTTAATCAATTTTTTACTTCTAGAATTTTGCAACCTTGCGGGGAATTTTTTAGGTGCGTATCCTATGAAGCATGAAGCGCTTTTGTACCTTTATTTTATTTGTCTCTTTTATCCTTACGATCCCTTCCATTGCGAAGCGATTTACTTTTGGATTCCGCCCCGCAAAGATGAGGGTTGAGTTCCCATCGAATCCCGAGTGGGAAACCCCGTTGACCGAAGATGTGTTGACGATTTTAAAGCAGCCCTATCACTTTATTGGGAAAGGGGCTCAAAGTTACGTGTTCGAAAGTTTTGATAAAAACTATGTGATTAAGCTTTTTCGCTATGATCAGCCCAACTCAAGCGATAAAATTGCCCTCCTATTCAATGCGTGTAAAATCGCGTTCGACTCACTTGCTGATGAGACTGGACTTGTTTTTATCCATTTGAATGAAACCCCTATTGGACTTCCTACTCTATATTGTAAAGATGCAGTGGGACGTAAGTACAAATTTCGGCTCGATCGCGTCCGTTTTGCCCTTCAGAAAAAGGCAAAAGATTTTAAGGGAGCCCTTGTTGAAGCAAAAGAAGACAGAGCTTTGATGAAAAAGAGAATCGATCAGCTTGTCGATCTTCTCGATGCCCGCACGAAAAAGGGGGTTCGCAATTCAGATCCAAGTTTGAGTCGAAATTTTGGATTTTTAGATGACAGGGCCATAGAGTTTGATTTTGGTAATTACCGTTTGAGTGACGATTTTGACAGGCTTCATGAGATTCAAAGGTACACATCGAAATTAAGGGTTTGGCTTCGTCAGAATGCCCCTGAATGGGTGAGCTATCTAGACGAACGTGTTGAGGCGCTTCAATGATCCGTTTTATCCTAAGCGTGCTTGTTGCTGCTTGCTTAAGCACAATTGCTTTGATTCGGACTGATGGCTTTTCCCCTTCGATTTTAGTCCGGCCCTCTTCTCTAATTCAGTCTGATGATGTACCCATAGAAGTTCAAACAGCTCTTTGCCAGCCCTATCGTTACTTGAGTAAGGGGAGACAATGTTTTGTCTTTGAGAGCGAAGATGGAAAATATGTCCTTAAGTTTTTCAACCACAAATACCTCAAGATGCCTTGGTACTCATTTTTCGCAGAGGAGAAAGAAAGAGCAAAGCGCTCATTACGCCATCACTTTTATGAAAATAGCTATGAGATTGCTCAAAGAGAATTTGGCGATGAGATCTTTTATTTGCATTTAGGGAAAGGGGCTCAGCTTCCGAAAATTTGTATTACTGACAAGGCAAGTAGAGATTACGATTTAGATTTGAGTCAGCTCTCTTTTGTTTTACAGCGTAAAGGACTTGCGTTCTACCCGGTGCTTTCAGCCATTTATGAAAGAGAGGGAATTGAGGGGCTGTGCCGCGAAATTGACTCGTTTATAGAAATTGTTCAGAGACGCATTTCCAAAAATATTGCCGATGGAGATCAAGATGTCGAGCACAATTGGGGTTATGTAGAGGGGCGAATTTTCCATTTGGATCCAGGTAGACTCTATTATAAAGGGCCATTTGATCCAAAGAGACAAAGAGAAGAGTGGGTGCGATCTACCCACAATTTTCACAAGTGGCTTTCAAAACACTATCCAGAGGCTGCCCAATATTTCGAAAGGGCATCTGCGCTGAAAAAAGATTTTTCTGATAGTGTAAGGTAATGTTTGAAAAACTTAAAAATTACTTTCGCTATGAGCTTTGGAATTTTCCTCTCAATCAAGAAAAAGGGTTTCGTAGAGTCTGGATTAAGTGGGTCCGAATCATCTATCTCTCAATTCGGGGCTACGTTCAAGATAAGTGTAGCTTAAGTGCATCTTCGTTAACCTATTATACTGTAATGTCTTTGGTTCCCGTTCTTGCAATGGGTTTTGCCATAGCGCGTGGCTTTGGATATAACGAGGCGTTTAAAAGTGAGCTGCTCCTTCGGTTTGGTCAGCAACAAATTGCTCTTGTCGAGTTGTTTAAATTTGCAGAAGCTTTTTTAGATCAAGCAAAAGGGGGAGTGATTGCAGGTGTTGGTCTGGTCGTATTATTTTTAGCGGTGGTCTTTCTTTTGAATAATTTAGAGATCATTTTTAACCATATTTGGGGAATCAAAAGTGTTCGATCTTGGAGACGAATTTTAAGTGATTATTTCTCTTTGATGTTATTGACCCCTATTTTATTTGTATTAGCTAGTAGCGGGACAGTATTTGTGGTCAAATATCTTGGTAGTGGAGTTGAGCTGCTTCCACTTTCTCCTCGAATCAGTGGTGTGATCTATTTTTTAATTCAGCTAATTCCTTATGGGCTCTTCTGGATTTTTTATACCTTTATTTTCCTCTTTATGCCGAACACAAAAGTGAAATTTAGCTCTGCTTGTATAGCGGGAATTTTCACAGGATGTCTTTATTTGCTTGTCCAATGGGCCTACATTTACTTTCAAGTGGGGGCGGCAAGGTATGGAGCCATTTATGGAAAGTTAGCCGCTTTACCTCTTTTTTTGGTTTGGATCCAAACGAGTTGGTTTCTTACGTTATTTGGTGCAGAGCTTAGCCATGCACATCAGACATATGATGAGCATGAATTTGAAGGGAAGGCCCTAGACGCAAGTGCTAATTTTAAGAAACTCTTGAGTCTTTGGATAACCCACTTAGCCGTTAAGAAAGGATATTTAACCAAGAGCTTACTCATCCATCGCTACCAGATTCCAAGCTTGCTTTTGACCCCTATTTTACAAAATCTTGTCGATTGTAATGTCCTTTATGAGGCCAGAGATGGCTTCGTCCCGTCAGCTGAAGCTATGGAGATGAAAGTCTCTGATTTAATAGGAACTCTCGATTTTAAAGGGGAAAATGATTTCCCATTTATCAAGTCGAAAGAGCTCTCCTGCTTTGAGACTGCACTAGAACTTTTTTCTAAACAAATAGAGTCTTCACCCGATAACATAAGAATAAGCCATGTACCCAATCAGATTTGAACCCATTTACCAAGATTACGTATGGGGAGGCGATCGCATTGCCTCAACATTTCATCGAGATGTGAAAAAGCCCCGCATTGCGGAAAGCTGGGAGATGTCGGACAGGGAAGATGCGATGAGCGTTGTTATGAATGGGACGCTCAAAGGGAAAACTCTCCATCAACTTGTCGTTGAAATGGGAGAAGAACTTTTAGGAGTTGGGCAAAAATGGGATCGTTTTCCTCTCCTTTTAAAAGTGATCGATGCGAAAGAGAACTTAAGTATCCAAGTGCATCCGGATGAATTTACGGCAAAAGAACATGGCGGAGAGCCAAAAACTGAAACGTGGGTCATTCTTGAAGATGGAACTGTGTATGCAGGACTAAAAAAAGGGGTGGATGAAAAGCAGCTTCGGGCTGCAATCAAGTCAAACAAGGCAGAAGATCTCATCGAGAAAATTGATGTAAAAAAAGGGGATGCCATTTTTATCCCAGGTGGGCGAGTTCATGCAATTTGTGGGGGAACTTTACTTTATGAAGTTCAACAAAACTCTAATACCACATATCGTCTTTACGATTGGGGAAGAACCGGAAGGGATCTTCACCTAAAAGAGGGCTTTGCTGCGATCCACTGGCATGATCTGGGTCATGCAAAAGTGGAGCCTAGGCGCATTAGTAGCGACTTACATCATCAGCTTGTCTCTTTAATTACCTCTCCATTTTTTGTCGTAGAGAGGATTGATATTTTTAAAAACTTTCATTTGGCCTCCA
Source organism: Chlamydiae bacterium CG10_big_fil_rev_8_21_14_0_10_42_34 (assembly GCA_002773795.1). Lineage (GTDB taxonomy): Bacteria > Chlamydiota > Chlamydiia > Chlamydiales > SM23-39 > REEB52. The sequence continues at coordinate 102,722 of PFAD01000008.1, forward strand.
TTCCTAAAACATTTCAGATCTTTTTTTGTTTGCAGGGCGAGGGACAGATTATTGTCGATTCCTATAAAGAACCCTTTCATCCAGGGATGACCTACTTGGTTCCAGCTAGCTCGAAATCCATTGATTTTGAAGGCAAATGCCAAGCTTTAAGAGTGAGATTGCCCTAGTAGAGCCTGCTTAGCTAAAGCAAGACCGCTAAGCTCTGATATTTTGTCCCCAATTGCACTTGCTTCAATGCGGCAGGCATTAATATTTTCTCTCCATGCAAAATGAGGGAGGAGCTTTTTTAATGGATCTAGCATTAAATTTTTGCTGTGGATAGCCATTGTTCCTAAAATAAGAGCTTCTGGATTGAAATTCATTAAAACAACGCCGATCCCTTGAGCAAGGCGTACAATGTATTCATCCCAAACTTTTTGTGCATAAGGATCTTTTTTCTCAAGAGCTTGGATAAGACAGGCCGCATCGACTTGTTCGATTTGCCCTTTTGCTATAGTTAGAACTTCGGTTTTGATGCTATTTTGAGCAATTTCTTCTTTCATCTTGGCGGCAAGTGCGGCTCCTCCACAGTACATTTCAAAGCAGCCATGTTGGCCGCAAGGGCATTTAGGACCATTGATATCGAGAACAAAGTGGCCCACTTCGGCAGCGGTATCTGATGCGCCTTGAACCAGTTGCCCGTTTGCAACAGCGCCTCCACCCATTCCTGTACTACATGTGAGATAGACTAAATTCGAAGTCCCTTTAAACTGTCCGAATTGGAATTCAGCTAAAGCGGCAGCATTTGCATCGTTATTCATCATCACTTTTTTCTGAAATGCATTTTTGAAAAAATCGATAAGAGGGGCATTTTCCCAGCCAGGAAGATTGGGCGGCTTGAGCATTTTTCCCTCTTTAGTCGAAATCGGACCCGGTGAAGAAATGCCAATGGCTCCAATTTGCGAAAGGTCGATTTTTTCCTCTTCGAGCATTTTTTTGATCTCTTGTTCGATTGCAGGAAGGGCATTTTCAGACCCTTTTAGCTCTTGGGTTGGGAGACGCCTTGATTCAATGATGTTTCCTTGATCATCTCCCACACAAACGCAAATTTTGGTTCCCCCAATATCGATTCCTACTAAATGCATTTTACCTCTTTAATTTTTCTAAAATCGCTTTGCAAAAGTGGGGAAGATCTTGAGGAGTTCTCGAGGTGATCAAATGCCCATCAATGACAACAGGTTCATCTACGTATTGCGCTCCCGCATTTTCAAGATCATCTCGAATTGCACTAAAGCCTGTCACTTTTTTGTTTTTCAATATTTTAGCAGAAATAGGGACCCAGCCTGCGTGGCAGATAAAGGCGATCAATGCTTTTTTTTCGTTGAATTGCCGGACAATTTCTAGCGCCTTTGGGTATCTTCGTATTTTGTCAGGAGCATAACCGCCCGCAATTACGAGGGCAGAAAATGAGTTAACATCTACTTGGTCATATGAAATGTCCGATTTGCATGGATATCCATGTTTGCCAAAATAGACTTTATCTTTAAAAGCTGCAGCAACAACAGTTTTGTACCCTTCTTCTTCCATTCGAATTTTAGGATACCAAAGTTCTAAATCTTCGTAGGTTTCATCGGCAAAAAATAAAATCTGTTTCATGAAATTTACCTTTTTTTAGATTTCATACTCTATGAATTTGCAGAGCAAAAATCCAATTTATGAATCGCATTGCCATTAAAACGAATGATAGCATAAATTTTGATTATGTCTTTAGTTCGTAGAAGTTCCACCCTTTTTCTTATTTTAGGTGCACTGATGGCCTTTTGCAATATTTTGCCTTTGGCTATTTTTCTTCTATGGCTTGGCTTTATTCAAGTTTTCAATGCACTTGCAATTGGGCTGCCATTTGAAAGGGCTGTTCATTGGCTACATGCGATGACGTTTGAGCCTCTTGCGTGTTTTGGTGTATTTGTCTTGAGGTTTTGTCCTCTTAAAGAATCTCATGTAGGGGATAAACAACCAATTTTACTTGTTCATGGCTATGGGGATCATAAAAATGTATGGGTTGTCCAAAAAAAGCGTTTGGAAAATCTAGGACTTGGACCCATCTATACAATTGACTTTGGCAATCCGTTTCGTTCGATTCACCACTATGCTGAGAAGCTAAAAGATAAAGTAGAGTTCATTGCTAAAGAGACAAATCGTAGTGATCTTACTTTAATAGGCCACTCAATGGGAGGGCTTGTTTGTAGCTTGTATGCGACAAAGCTTGCTCCAGGAAATACTGTAACGGATCTGATTACGATAGCGTCTCCTCTCTTGGGAACCCCGCTTGCGAAGATTGCAATTGGAGACGATGCAAGAGAGATGGAGCCGGATTCTGATTTCATTAAGAACTTAAGACAAGCCATGCAAGAAAATCGGTCGACTCGGTTTTATCATATCGCCACAAAGTGTGATCAGATTGTCATTCCTGGAGATACAGCAGCCACATTAGATCATGAGCATGTCATTTATAAAGACTTAGGCCATGTTAGTTTGCTTTATTCAGGAAGAGTCGCTAAACAAATTCACAAATGGTTAACTTAACAACTCATTTTTAAGAGATGCTGGCGTTATCGCCGATGATGGTGATCTGGATCCAAAGATCTTTAGGATCTAAGATGACCTCTTCTTCGTGTGATAGTGTTCGTGGCCAGATGTATTTATCTCGTCTGACTTTCCATTTTAATTTATATTTTCCTGGAGGGGTCTGAAAGCTTGCTTGTCCTCGAAATCCGTAAATATCTCGAGGTTTTAGGGTGATGTTTTGGTTGTTGAAGCTAACACTTTCAATTTGTACCCCTTGTGGACTTGGGTCATTGTTGATGAGGATTTGGACCCGGATCAATTTTGGGTTTCCTGGTATTTTTTTGTTGGGGCCAAGGTATTCATTTACGTTTTGTGCGATGAGAGAAGAGTTGGTTGTAAGGGGGATGTTGCCTTGTTTGATAAAAAGGGCCGTGGCGAGCACTGATAAAGTAGCGCCAAAGAGGAGGATGGATTGAAAAAGTCGTTCTGAGCCCATAACTTGATCTAACCAAGTGGGCCCATTTTATTCAAGTTTGCAAAAATTATCAGAAGAAGATATGAGAAAACTTCTACCTGGAGTGATCTATGAAGGCCCTTTTCTCAAGTACCCTATTGGTATTATCAACTTTTCAAAGCCTAGATGCAGCAGAAAGCATTCGCACAATGGCTGTAGCTCGTACACCTGAGTCTAGCACGATTTCACTTAAGATTGCGGTCCCAGAAAATGACCAAGTAGTGGGAAGGCCCGTTTATATTCAGTTCCGAATTGACGGCTACGCGTTGGGTGCTGCATCTCAGTTTCAAAGAGCTGACGAAGTTGTAGTGACAAATATGGGACAAACTGTCCATGTTGTCATCGATGATCACCCTTACTTTGCCATTAATGAGCCTGCTTTAGATCCATTTGAAGAAGGTGGATTTTACTACGATACGAGCTATAAATTTAAAATCCCATTTGGACTTAAAAATGGGATGCATACCGTGCGCATGTTTCCAGCCCGCTCGTTTGGAGAGAGCTTAAAGGGAGAAAACACATTTGCCGCGATCAATTTTTATGTGGGAAGTGAAACAGGATCTTCTCAAATCGATCTGTCAGCCCCTTTTATTACGTATAATGAACCAAGCGACCAGATGTATCTTGTTCAAGATAAGCCGGTATTACTCGATTTTTACGTTAGTAATGCTGAGCTAAGTCCCGATGGATATAAGGTTCGGGTATCTATTGATGGGAAAGTGATTCAAACAGTGACTTCTTGGCAGCCCTTTTATATTTATGGTTTGAAAAAGGGGCGTCACACTGTTCGTTTAGAGTTGCTTAACAGCAAAAACAAACGAGTTTCAGGTGTTTCTAACGATATAACGCAGACGATTACGGTCCATTAGTCATTCCAATGGGCAGTAGAACTTATGGCACCACTCGTTAAAGCCACTTAAGATCGCTGCCCTAAACTTTTGAACAATTTCAGGGCATTCAACCCTGAGGATAAAACCCATCGCCGATGTATCGTTGATTTCTAGAAATGAGGTCGTTAAATCGTGTGTTGAAATTTTAAGGGGGGCAATTGCATTGAGAACGCTCTCTTTAAAGCTCGAGTCTTGAGCTGTGATAAAGCAGAGGAAGAACTTTTCAATCGACTCTCCTAGAACTTGATACGGCTGTACTTTTAGATCAGATTTTAACACCGTGCGTAAAAGCTCGTAGTGTTTATTTAAGGTGGCAGTATCATGGACCGTTTGCATGATGCCAGGTTTTAAGGAGTAAAAGTAGTTTTCTAATAAAAACTCACTTTCTGCTGAGAGTTTTCCTAAATCTTGTCTGAGTAGGTTAAGAGCTTCGTCTTGTTTCAGGATCATTCCCCCATTAAAGTCTCTAAATTCACCGAGGCAGTCGCTCAGCTCTCCAACGATTTTTTGCCTTGCTTTCAAGAGATCAACAGAATGGTCGGGTCGGAAAAATGGCCTTTTATCAATAGTAATCCGAAAAATTGCCCCCTCTTTTACATATTTTTGCTTCACATATCCCGTAAAGCGCACATCTTCTATATCCAATTTGATGCGGCTTTTTTCTAAAATTTTTCTCAAAGGTTCCATTGCTCCTTTTAACAGGCGAGCGACAATGATTGTGAAGGTGAGATCGATATGGGTTTGTTTTTCGTAGTGGATGCTTACTTGGGGGAGATCTTTTACATATTTAATCTGTTTAGAAAGGACAATTAAATTTCGAATTGTCTCCTCTTCATTCCTTGGCATGAAGATCGGGTGGAGGATATGATTGCTCCCTCGAACAAATTGAGAGGGGAGTTTTTGCTTCAATTCTTGAATGACTTCGGGAAGATTTTTTCGAATTATCTTATTTTCGCTCTCATTTCTGATCGATACAATCTCTTGAGCGATATAAAACCTACGCGATGAGCTCATAGCAAACTGGAATTGGAAGTTAATTCCTCCAACAATTTCCAGCTGTTTTCCCGGGGTGAGAGATTTGGTTAATGTATCGATCACAAATCGCCTTGCATGGTAGGTATATTCTTCCGGGCAGAGGTAGGTAACAGTTACAAATTGGCTCGTCTCATCAAGATGAGAGCACTTAAATAGGGGGAGCATTGAGACGAGACGGTAATAGATCATTTCTGGATCAGAGTTTAACTTCATCTCATTCCAGAGGGATTCAGGGATAATCCCATCGACAATTTGTTGGATCAGGTTGAGGAAAAATGAGTTGTTGTATCCGTTTAAAGGCTGGATGAGGAAAAAGTGGGAGAAAGGGATGATCTGTGTTTTATGTAACGTCATAGCTTACGCACCCAATGCCTATCTTAAAAAAGTTAACGTAAAACTTATGAAATATTTATTTATATTTTGCAAGAAGGGAATGAAAACGGGTGCAAGTTTGAATCTATTCTATCGGCATATTATTGAAGTTTTTCCCCCCTAAGTTGAAGATGCTTTATCTGATGGACGCTCTTTCGAATAAAATGCCGCCACTGGGCGTTGAGCCCACCTCTTGAATGCGGGAGCCGCAAAGGCTCGGAGAGCTCCAGTGATAAATGGGGGTTAAGGGAAGTTCTTTTGCAAAAACCTCTTCAGCCAAAGCGAGGGCCTTTTCTCTTTGCTTACTTTGCCCCGCCTCTTGCAGGATATTCACAAACTCTAAGCTTTCCCAACCGGGATAGTTTTTTAAGTTCTCTTTGTCTTTAAATCTGCCTAAAATGCTGATTGGATCATCAAATTGTGCGATCCATGTTGCCAAAGCAATTTGATAGTCTCTATTTTGCAATCGGTGTGCGTGACTTTTGAAATCAAGTTGAGCGATTTCAATGGTGATCCCAAGTACCTCTTTCCACTGTCTTTGAAGAGTTTGAGCGACCCTTTTTTCAGTTTGCCCTGGCTTATAATAGAGGGTAAGTTTTTCTAGTGTTTTTGGACTCACTTGCATCTCTATCAGAGCTTTGTCAAAAAGCGTTTTAGCTAAGAGGGGATCAAACAGCTGGATCTTTTGATTCGAGAGGGTAGGTGGGAGCATTGTTCCTGCTGGGATTTGCCCTGTTGAAGTGACTTTTTCAACAATTTCGACTCGGTCAATTGCGAGTGAAAAAGCTTTTCTCAAGTTGATGTTATTGAAAGGTGCAGTTTGCGTATTGAAGGTACAAAGGGTAGTTGCTGAGTTTGGAATGTAATTGATTTGGTCTTTGAAATTGTCTAGAGCATCCGGAGGTAAAGGGGAAATGGATCCACCAAGCCAGTCGAGTTCCCCCTTTTCAAACATTTGTAGCGCAGTCATTTCATCAGGGACAATGCTAATGTGGATTTGGTCTAATGAAATTTGTGACTGATTCCAGTAGGCTTGGTTTTTAACAAGGATCATTTCTGATTGATTGACGATTTTCTCAATCCGAAAGGGGCCGCTATAGACGTTTTTTTCAAAATGGGCTGGGACTGGGAGAAAGCTTGGAAAAGCGGTCAGTGAGTAAAAGTAGGGGGTTGGCTCCTCTAATTCAATATGTAGGGTTCTATCATCTAAAGCCCAGATGCCTACTTCATTCATAGAACATTTCCCGTGGATGTATTTTTCTACATTTTTGATGGGGTAAAACAGATAGCCACAAGGAGAAGGGGGAGAAAGGGTTTGCTTCCACGACTTTTCAAAATCGTGGGCAGTGATTGGTTCCCCATTTGACCAGGCGGCTTTTCGGAGGTAGAAGGTATATGTTTTTCGATCTTTGGAGATGATAACCTGTTCAGCTAGAGCCGGCTCCACCCCTCCACCAGGTAGGCACCGAGTGAGTCCATCGTAGATCATGCAAATGAGGGTGGACGAGACAAAATCTCCCGCTTTTCTCGGATCAAGGGTTGTTGGCTGGGTATTTAATGAGATCCGAAGGCTGTTCGGCTCCTTTTCTTGGGGAGAGCATGCAGCAACTAAAAGGAAAAGGGGGATGAGCCACAACATATACTAGTCTCACTTCAAAAATTGGATTTTCGGCGGCGTTATTAACCCGAGGCCTAAACAGGTGACAAACAACTGGCTGCGGCTTTGAAAAATCGATGATCCTCGGAGCTCTTCGTATTCAAGAATTTTTCTTATGACTCGCTCGCCCGTTTGTTGCCACCTGTTTATGGCTTGGATTAATAAAGCCTTGTAGTTTGTCGATCTTAGGTGACCCCATATCACTAATATTGGGTCACTTAAGATCGTCAAATCACAAAAGCTTTTCCATCTGACCCAAAACCGGTTCTTGAAGTGAGGCTGGTATAACTTGTCAAAGTAAGCAATTTTTTGTAAAGTTAGTATAAGAGTATAGCAGGATCTATATGTATTACCTCAAGAGCTTAGTTTTAAACTTCTTAGTCGTTTTTTTCGCAGATCATATCCTTCCTGGTATCGAAGTAACTGATCAGACAAGACTTCCGCACATTGGGGGCGATTTAATTTTTGCAGCTGCCTTGGGACTTCTTAACTCTTTGATCTATCCGATTTTGAAAATGATTAAACACGATGCCTCTACAATGAAAATTGTCTTGTTTTCAGTCATTTTAAACTTTGCAGCTTACGGAATTGTGAAACTTCTCCCTCTCGGAATTCAGGTGTTGAGTGTTGAGGGGTATCTTTTTGCGGCAGTAGTTGTTGCTCTTGGTGGATTTTTAACAAATTTTTTCGAGATGAAACGACAATTGCGCAAAATGGATTTCACTGAATGAACTATGTTCGAAGCTTTATCCTCAATTTCTTGATTGTTTTTTTTATCGACCGAATGGCTCCCGGAGTTGAAATTCAAAGTTTTGAGCAGGTCCCAAATATTGGGGCAGATATCTTATTTTCTCTTATTGTCGGATTTCTAAACGCTTCTATCTTTTTCTTTTTAGTCATTTTGGAACTTGATGTAACCAAGCTTAGATTGGCGATTTTTTCTTTCGTAATTAGCTTTGGGGCATTTATCGCAATTGCTATCATCCCATTTGGTGTTCGCGTGGTCAACCCTTGGGGAGTGATCATTGGGGGAGGTGTTGTCTTTGCTGTTTCATTTTTCACCAATTTTCTCGAGTGGAAACACTACAAGCAACCTATGTAAATATGTAGCTAAGTCCACGACGCCTTCCCCAAGCTTTGAGAAAATCGTCAATTGAATAGCTGACAGAGGTGATTTCATTGGTTTGAAAGGCCGGATCAATGCAGTAGACCCTATTGTTTTCATAGCCCGTAATACAAATGAGGTGCCCCTGATCATACGGTTTTGCCCCTCCTGGAATTTCCCCTTTCATACTGATCACTACAGGGATATTTTTGAGTAAATAGGAGTGGAGCGTTTCAAAGTCTTTGAGTCTTTCAACGTGGCAAGGTATTTTAGATCGGTTGTAGCATTCGGCGATGTTGAGCATCCAGTTTCCATAGATGTCAAAGACATCATCGTGCACTTTACTTGCAAAATCAAGAGGGCAAAGCGATTTATCCTTGGTCAAATAACGTAGAGCTGTTGTGGCGGAAGTAGGTGAGCAGAGCTCTTTGTGACGGTGGTGATTGAGTACCATTTGTGACTGAGGTAAAATCCCTTTGATGTGGACCTTTGCAAGAGGCTTCGAGTTGGGTTGGATGTAGCCTCTGGTATCAGAAACTGATACGGTCATCGAGTGAAGCTTATCTAGCTCCTCTCCTTCAACCTTTACCCAAAATTCTGTGCAAAGTTTTTGAGATGTAATGAGATCCTGATGGTTTTGAAAAAGGGAGGCTTTACTCTCGAATGATCTTTGAAAGTTAGGTCCCCATTCGGCAATTTTAAGCCACTGATCTTGTTGCAAGCTCACCCAAAAGGTCCATTTGCCAGTTAAAGGGCGAAGTCCGTTCCAAGATAAAATGAGCTCGTCAAATGCAATGGTTTGACTCTCATGCCAAAAGTGTTGATTTGTCGAGTAGGTTTTAGAAAAAATCATTCGTCCAATATAGCTGGGGCCGGGCGTTTTAGTCCAATCAGCCCAAGTGAAAAAGTGATTGCACCAAAAAAGTAAAACAGTCCGCTGGATCCAAAAGCTCCCATTGCGGACGCAGCCAACAGCGGGCCAACAATTGCTCCTAAGCTATACGACATGACAAAGCCACCTGTTGCTGCAACAATTTGCCCATCTTTTACATTTTGACACGCATAAGACATGCTGATTGGGTATAGAGCAAAAGAAAATCCTCCGAAAAGCCAGGATAAGACGAAAAAACTTGTAAATGAGCCATAGCTCATAAATGCGATGGCACTTGCCAAAAGCGTGGTAGCAAAGCTGATCAAAATTAACGCCTTGCGACGACAGCTTTTATCTGCAATATACCCAAGCGGCCACTGAAGGCAAAATCCACCAAAAATTAAAATAGCCATTAAGGTTCCAATTTGTGAAACGCTCATCCCCACCTCATTTGCATAAACAGGGATCAAACTGTAAACAGCAGCAAGGAGCATTCCGGAGATGATGCCTCCAATAAATCCAAGGGGGGAAATTTTATACATCTGAATAAGGCCTAAGCGCTCAGTTTCGGTCATTACAGGCTCTGCAATTTTTTTGATAGAAATGGGAATAATCGAAAATATAGAGAGAATGGCTGCAATGCAAAAAGGGAGGATCCCGCTGAGATCTGACAGGTCAATCAAGAGTTGGCCTGACGAAAGAGCTGCATAAAAGATGGCTAAATAGACAGAGATAACAATCCCTCTTATATTTGGTGCGCTCTGCATCAACATCCAGCTTTCAATCACGATAAATACCCCAGCCATGCAAATGCCGCCAAGAAAACGGATTATGGACCAATACCAGATATCAATGAGGAATGCTTGTGCCAAAGCGAGCACTGAAAGAACGCATGCAAAAACAACATAGGCTCTAATATGGCCCACTTTAGAGATCCATCGATCAATTCTCATCGATCCAACTAATATTCCGAGATATGATGCTGAAGATACTATTCCAATGCTTTCAGGGCTAAAGCCTTCCATCTCAAGGCGAATCGAAACAAAGGTGTTGAAGAGCCCAGAGGCCATCATCATAAAGACAAGGCTGATGAGAGGGGCGGAAAGGGTTCGAAGTAGAGTTATCATATAAGCCGCATCTTCGTGAAAGGGGTATTTTTTGAGAAGAGAATTTGTAATGTGCTGATTATTAGCTTTTTATATTGTAATTGAAATAATATGTAATAAACATGATAATTAAGTTATGAAACAAAAACTAAAAGATACTATCTCTGTTCAAGATGCAATGGATAATTTGGCGGCTATTGCAAGTTTCGATATTAACGACCCTTCACCCCTGGGAATTATCAAGAAAAATAGGATTATCACAAGCGACGAAGAGGTGGGTTCTGAGGGGGTTCTTTGGCTAAGTGGGGAGGGAGTCTTGCCCCTTTACGACATTTTAGACCTTACTTATCGATCGATTCATCAGCATCTATTAAAACTCTACGACAGCCCTGATATGAACTGGGAAAATGAGAAGAGTAGCAAAGGGATTGCTGCGATGATGACTCTTGTGGGTGAATCAGGTCCAAAAATGGACAAGTTTTTAAAGGAGCATCTCGGGAAAAAAGGGTTTGAAAGTGTCTCTGAAGGACAGTCTTTTCAAGATTTGCAGCAATTTTATTCAAACAAATTTGCGAAGCGATTTGCGGATGGCGTTGAGGGTAAAGGTGCTTGGAGCGAGGAGTGGGAAGAGAATGAAGAAAGCTCGCTTTTAGATCTTTCTAAAACAGGCTTAAAAGACTTCGATACGGTTCGTAACGATAGCGAATATGAGCTTTTTTATATTCGTAATGAAGATGGTGAGCCGTATTTTAACGCCGAGCTTTTACGTAATATTAAGCTCGATTGTGATTTTGACTTAGACGGTGAAAGTTTTGAGGAAGACCCTCTTTTAAAAATCCGTGCCATGCAAGATCGGGATTTACATGCATCGGCGGCGCAAATTTTAAGTGAATGTCACGCTGCGATTAGCGATTTTTATAAAATTGCACGTAAATTAGAGGGAAATGAACTCAGTCACTCTTTAGGAATGGCGATTATCGCTTTATTTGTTGCTGCAAACCCCAGATATCTTCTTCAAAATACTATGGGCAAAAGCTGTCTTCAATATTTCGAGGATTTCCACCATTTCCTCCGTAGAGCAATGCGCACATCAGAATATCAAAAACTCATCGCTTATCCCCCAGATAAAACGGACAAGACTGCTCATTTGTTAATGTATTTGACTCATGCACTTTGCCGGAGCTTTTTTGAAAGAGCAGGCGGGGTAAAGCTCGAGACGATTGGCTTGATCCACAGGACAATGCGACGAGGCGAAGAGATTAAGCAAAAAGGGAATAAGCGTTTAGTTAAGGGCGAAAGCATTTGGAATCAATTTATGCTCGATGACGAGAAATTTAGGACGTTATTGGCAAAATTTCCCAATGGACCTTTGTTTAAAATTTTAGACCTTATTCGTGAAGAACAAGAAGAGGATATTAATATCCCGTTTGATCCAATTGGTCAAAATAATCTCCCCTCGCGCATTTTTCAAATTGAGAAAGTGGGCAAAAAAATAGATGTCCTTCATCTTCCATCGCCCATACGACAAGCGCAAATTCATAAAGCTGAGTTTGTCGATGAATTTCAGGGGTTTTTGCGTTCTTTAACACAAGATTCCCCTGTAAGAAAGCACTTGATAATCAATCTTCAAGATAGATCTTCGTGGAAAGAATATGCGCGAAGTAAAGCGATAGAAAATTTGCAGTTCAATGCAGAATTTAATCACCAACTTCTTGTAATTACTTTGCCAAAATACAGCGACTTCTACTATCAAAATAATGAGTATCTCTCTTTGAATAAGGCGGATGACTTTATTAAAGCTTTTGAAAAGCAGTTAAAAACTCCAGAAGAGTCGGGCTATTTTCTCCCACCAGAGTTGAAAAAAGGGGAGTTAGAGCAATTTATTGACAAGGTATTGCCTGCCATTCATAAACACTTTTTCCATCAGAAAAATAGTTTAACGCGTAGAAATAGAGAAGATTTTATCGAGATTTTTTATCAGTTTTTCGTGTTGAAATGTATCGATATGTTAGAGCCTCACTCAGTAAGCTTTACCTGTAAAGATGCAATCGATATCGGGGCTGCACAGCAAGGGGCATTTTTTGGATTTATTCAGCTATTAACTGGCGATTTTTCTGAAAAAGAGAACCAAGACTTTCTTCGATGGCTCTTGTATACTCCCGCACTTTTTGTTCGGGAAAGAGCCATTGATCCGGAGCGGCTCAATCGGACAATTTCTGCCCTTGAGCGGATTGATGGGGAGATGAAAGAATCGGGCAAAGAGATCTTAAAGGTATTTGGTGATCTGTATCAGGGCCAAACCTTTAAAACAATCCAAGTCAAACATCTTTAATCTATACGTTACTGTATGTCGAGTTGTTCGCTTTCAGCAACAAGACCTTCGTTATAGAGTTTGATCGAATCTGTAAGTCCTTGCACTTGGCGCATAAGGGCTGCAAAATTGCGCTTGAATGCATCACTTTGAACAATACTAGATCGCTCTTTGGCATCGGCCCGTTCCATGAGTTCAGTCAGTCTTCCTAAAGATGTTGTCATTGAATCTACTTCACCTTCGAAATAATTACGGAACTCTTGAGGAGTATCGAGAGCTTTGAGGATGTTAGCCCTTTTTGTACGACTTTTTTGCCATTGCTTGTTGTATTGGAAAAGGACGCCATAGTGGTTGATATCATTCATGAGCGTCTCCCCTTTATTCATCAGTGAGGTTAAACGCAAATAAAAGTCATCGCCCACGATCAAACGGCCTACTGTTCCCGTTCCTGATGCTACATCTCGTGTGATTTGGTTCACATTGCGTAAAGCTGCCGCCCCATCTGAATTTAGATAACTGGCTGTTTGATCGAGATTGTCAGCTAAATTTGCGAATTTATGGAGTAATTTGTCGTCGTCGAGACCCGTCTTTACCAAGTTTAGGTTGTCGTTGAGAAGATCTACTGATTCTTTCACAGCCGGGACGAGCTTTTCAGAATCAATCATCCCCAAAACTCCTTCGATTCCTCCCATGGCACCATCAAATGAACGGATTGCATTGGTGACGTAGCCTTGATTTTCAGCAAACCATGTGTCGAGTCTGTTTACTGTAGTGCCGAGCTGACTTGCAGCAGCTGAAACTTGTCTAAATGTATTTTCAAGAGGATCTGTTGAGTTTGCATAGACGATTTGATCTGTTACGAGATAGGCTTTTTTGTCGTGAAGAGGGGATTTAGGCAAAATCGCGACCGATCTTTCTCCCATCAGTCCTGATGTTTTGATTGCAATTTCATCATTGCTATACACATCGACGCTGGAATCTACTTTCAAAGTGAGTTGATAGGGATAAATTCTCCCTTGGGCATCGGGTTGCTCTCGTGCACTGGGAAGCTCGATCACATGGGTTACTTCTCCAACAGGTTTTCCCGCAAAGGAGACGCGTGTGCCTATCGTGATGCCCGCAATGTTTGTGAATCGGACGTTTAAGGTTTTTTTCCCATCGCCAATCGTCGGTTTTAAAAAGAGGACAAATGCGACAAAAATCGCAATAGCTCCCGATACGAATAGGCCGATAAGAATATTTTTCCTCCGATCGTTCATTTAGCTTTCCTATGGTTATGCTTCAAATTTTCTCTTAAAAAGTTGATGACAGGATCATCGATATTTAAAAATGCTTCGGGCTCTGCAACGTGAGTAATTTGCCCATCTTGATGTAGCGCGAGTCTATCAGCGATGTATAGAGCTGAATCAATGTCGTGAGTTACGACGATGCTTGTCCCCTTAAGTTCATCTTGTGTTTTTACAATCAGTTCATTGATCTGTTGTGATGTGATTGGGTCAAGGCCGGTCGTCGGTTCGTCGTAAAGTAAGATGCTGGGGCGATATACGATGAGTCTTGCAAGGCCTGCTCTTTTGCGCATCCCGCCGGACAAATCAGAAGGCATTTTTTCTTCAGTCCCTTCGAGACCTACCATCGCAAGGGCATTTTTTACTTTTTCCTTAATGACTTCGGGGGAAAGTCTTTTTCTTGTAACAAGATCGCCATGCTGTTTTAAATAAAATGCGGTGTTTTCTTCAATATTCATCGAGTCGAAAAGGGCAGCTCCTTGAAAGAGCATTCCCATATCTTTGACTGCGCGATAGATCTGGTTTTTCTTAAGATCAGTTATAGTGACGCCGTTAACTTCAATCGTCCCGCTGTCTGGTTTTTCAATGCCGATGATATGGCGAAGCAGCACGCTTTTGCCCACCCCTGATCTACCTAAAATAACGAGGATTTCCCCTTTTTTGGCTTCGAGGTTAAGCCCTTTTAAAATGTCGTTACTTCCGTAGCGTCTCCACAAATTTTGAATACGGATCATCTTATTTCATCCAGTCGTATTTCATTTCTTGGTGGATCATATTGAGCGCCATTGTCAAGATAAAATCTGCTAATAGAATTAAAATATAGCTCGTTACAACACTTTGTGTTGTCGCTTTACCAACGCCCGCTGCGCCACCTGTCGTATTCATACCGCGGTAACAACAAACAGTGACAATCAAAATCCCAAAAATAATGGACTTGATGACCCCTGTTGCGACATCGAACAAGGTGATGTGGATTTGCATCGGGGTAAAATAACTTGTTGCAGATAGATTAAATAGGTTGCATGCGATGAGATAGCCACCAATGATCCCCATCATTGTGCTAAATAATGTAAGAAGCGGGATCATAAATGTTCCGGCAAGGAACCGGGGAGCGACTAAATAGGCATAAGGATTAATTGCCATCGATTTGAGTGCATCGATTTGCTCGGTCACTTTCATGGTTCCGAGCTCTGCGCACATTGAGGCGCCCACTCTTCCTGTGACCATGAATGCAGTTAAAATAGGGCCGAGTTCAGTGATCATCGATTTGCCGACGAGAACACCGGTGACACCAGCCATCCCTTTTTCGCCCAGCTGATAAAAAGCTTGAGCTGCCAAAACAAAGCCTGTTGTAAATCCGGTTATGGCTACAACAGACAGTGACATTACGCCGATGTGATAGAGCTGTTCTCGAATGAGACTCCAAGCTGGAGGTCTTTTTAGGGCGGCGCCAAACACTTCAAAGACAAGCGACACATAGTCGCCAATCATCTCTAGAAGACGGATTGATTTATCCCTTACAAGAACTAACACTTTAAAACCTCTTTCGGCCAAATCCTCATTCTAAGGGAACAAGGCATTGTGGTCAAAGGGAGGTTTTTAAAATTACCCAGCTTGTGCTGCTCGTTTTAATGACTCGAGAACTTTTTCCAATAGATTGATGAGTTCCTGCTTGCTCGAAGGATCTCCTTTATTCATAAGGGAGTTGAGCTCTGTTTGGGCAAGTGCTGCAATTGCATCAATTTGTTTTTGTCTGGATTGAGTTTCGCTGTTGTACATATCAGCTAGGTTCTTACATCCATTTTGAGCAAAGTAGCTGATAAATTCTTGGTCTCCTTCGCGAGCCATGAATTTAGATGCCATAAGGGCAAGTGTGATCCCGGTAAACTTAAATCCACGATCACCCATTTCTCTTAAGAGCTTTCCAGATTCGAGATTGGAGTTTGTAAATTTCTTTTTTTGTTCTTCTTTTTGATGGCGCTCTTTATCTGCAATGCGAACAAATTGAGCAAGGATTTTTGCAATGAGCGATTGCACTTTGCTCATGTAATTTGGCTCAACAACTGGATTTTGAAGAGCTTCTGTAAGCTTTTGTTCACATGCGAGCAGATCATGCGGCTCATTGCGCACGAACGGGGCTGTGCCTGCATCTAAACGTTGCGCACCTTTTATTGGGCTCATAGAATGGGTTGGAAAAGGGATTGCAGATATGCCCAATCGTTTTGTTTTCTCAATTGTGGAGCCATCTTCTCTTTGAGATACGTGAATTGTTGTATCGCAAAGCGGTAGGCTTGTGGCCTGTGATTGAGTATCTGCATAAATATTTCTTGTTTGGGCCATGTTTTTCCTCTTAATCTATGGAAATCTGTAATGCTTGGATTGCTTTTCTTAATTCGTCTGCTTCTGTCTGCGCAGCGTCAATCATTTTCCCAACTTCTTTAGTTAGGTTATGAATGGAAAGTTGCTCATCTGTCGAATTTGTCTCAATGTCTCTCATCTCTGCTCGTAAATAGGCGATTTGCTTGTCGTAGTAGCCTTGTCCAATTTGAGATGCAGCAGATGTTGCGCTGCTTGCGCCCATCATCGTAGTTTTGAGGCTGTTTGCGATAGAGTTTGAGTTGATTTGGGCGGCTGCGAGAGCTCCTGTTTGCCAGAGCGCAGCAGCTCCGGATAGATTTAACCCCATTTGCAAACAAAGCGCGCCTGTATTGATGTTTTGCTCAATTTTTTTTTGCAAAGCTTTTGATTCGGTGATCCAGGATAGAGCAGCAGGCAAAAGGTGGGTGTCTTGCAAAACGCGGTTGCCAAGTCCAATCACACCTGATGCGATAAAAAGAGGGTATGCAATCCCACTGGAAGATGCTGCCAATGCAAGCGTTGCGGTACTTGAAATGTATTGAGAAACAATTGAAAGGGTACTCCAAGTAGCTCTTGATTTTGTAGATCTCGCTTCATTTTCCAGCGCTTCTTGTTTTTCTGCATCGAGCTCATCAATTCTAGTTTGACTTAAGCTAACTTCTCTTTCAAAAAGGTCTGCCCTTTTTTCAGTGAGGCGCTCTGTTTCTAAATGCTTATCTAGAACATTTAGTAGATAGTGTCTTGGCTCCGGAAGAACGGGCGTCAGTTTTGGGTGCCTTGAAATTTCTTCAGCAGGCGCGAGCGTAGAAAGATGAGTTTTAGCTGAGGAGGGCAGAGGTAGCGGAGTGGTATGAGCTGCACCTTGTAATGAGCGAATCTTTAATTCTTCATCTACAATTCTTACGCTTGCCATATTAGAGTCTCCACTGTTGTTTCAAGAGGCCGATTTTATCTTTAAGGGGGTGATTCGGCTCTTTAAGAGCCCTTTGTTCTGCTTCCATAAGCGCTTTAGATGCATCCTCTTTCATTAGAAGAGAAAAACAGCATTCAGCCGCGTGAAAATGGGGGTATGGATCCTCTTTTGTTAAAAGAGCTGCCATTGCCCATGAGTGGAGCGCATCGTGATAGCTCCTTGCCTCTTGTAAAGTGGCGCCTAATGCAAACCAGAATCTGGCTTCTAGAGGCCGCTTAGTACAAAGGACTCTAAACACGTCAGCAGCTTCCGCCCAATTTCCAGTTCCATAGTGGGCAAAACCATAGGTATAGAATTTCTCCACTTCCGTATCGGGAAAATGAGGGTCTGAAAGAGCTTCTTGCATCTTAGTGTCCTGGCAAGCGGTTCGCTGTTCTGACTAATTGGTTATTGTTTCTAATGATGTCTTTCAAAATCTCTAAGATCGCACTGATGGATTGGATCAGAGTTTGGATCTTTGTTGTGAAAAGGATTTGAAGATTTGATCTCAGCTTATCTATTTGCGCGCTTGATAGTGATTTAAGCTCTGCAATTTTTTCTTCAGTGAGGGTCTCTTCGTCGTTGACGCGAAGATTGATGCCTCTTTCTTTGAGCTCACCTAGGATCTCTTTGAGTTTTTCTGTTGTTTTGTTTTCGTCTTTTTTGAAAGAGGTGAGCTCAGCGCTTAAGTCAAGAAGTAGATCGATATCTTTCTGGTTTTTTTCTGCTTCCTTAAGGTGTACGTTGAGTTGGCTATTTATTTGAGCCTCTTTTTCAAGCCCTGCTTTGACCGATTCCCATGCGAGATTTGGGAAATTTAAGCGAGACGGCTCTTTGGGTGCATTTTCTAGCTGAGTTTTGTAGTCTGTAACATCTTTTTCTAAAGATGCTATGGTAGGGGCGCCAAGCGTCACTCTCCCAGCAAGAGATGCGTCTGATGGATGGGGCACGGCAGGTGTGATGTTTTCAAGTCCCACTTTTTTAGTTTTAACAGGATCGAAATCACCTTCCCACTCACGTGCGTGGATTGTTGTATCTGAATTGAGAGGTAAGGCTCCAATTTGTTCTGTCGATTCATCATAATCTGTATAAATTCCAGCCATTTATTCCTCTCATTTCATGTTGTTACCCTTCGGGCGCACCTCCAATATAGAGGTTTTAGGGAATCCGCGCCATACGAGCAATTATTTTAAATTAAGTAACTTACTCTTTTAGAAAAGAAAATACTAAACGAGTAAAAATTTTACCGCAAGAAGTTCGTGACAAGAACTTTCCTTAATGAAGACTCAGGTTATAAGAAATAATTTTTCTGTTCTCTGGAAAGTTAATTCGTTTATAATGTCTGTCACTATGACTTTTTTAAATAAGATTGTTGCGTCTCTTCTGCTTTGTTCTGCAATTGCGGGGGTTTGTCAGGAAAATAACTTAGAGCAAGATATTCAGCTTGGTACTTACAAGCCAGATACATTGCAGAGGAAAGAGAAGAACTTTCTTTTTGCATCTTTGTCTATCGCTCCGGGCGGTGGATATTCGGCGCGCATGAGAAAAGATAGTCATGGCCTGGCATCTGATTTCAAAATTGGAGTCTTTCCGGTTTCTTTTGACAGCATATTTTACGTTCCCACCGTAAGTTACGATTTTATTAACCCGCTAGGCAAAAATGAGACAAATTGCTTGCTACGGCTTTGCTATATTGATCCTCTATTGTCGACCATGGTGTTACCATGGCCTCCTCCCTCGGAACGCTTTGCTTCAATCTGGCTTTGCCTCGCTCGCGCACTTTGTCTCATTTTTGCCTAGCGGGTTAATAACTACGTGTACTATTTCAGAAAAAACGAAGTGTCTCCCTACTTTTCGTGTGGTGTAGGTGCGGTTTATTTTTTTCCTTATGTCCCAATCCGAGCAGGAATTGAGTTCAAAGGGGGATTTGTAGATGCTGGGGGAAAACTATTGTTTTATCCAGGTATTCTCCCATCTCCGGAAATTAGGGGCGGCTTTAAAATCGATTTCTAGTGTCTCTTTGTAACCAGTAATTACTTTTGTGGTTCTTCTTCTGCTATGTCTGAGTAGATATTTCCGTTTGTAATACGAAGAGATCTCACTGGATAAGCAATTTTTGCTCCATGGGAGTGAACAAGATCTAGCGCTTTTAAGAGAACATCTTGTTGAACTGCTTGGTATCCTAATAAATCGGTTGCTTTCGTAAATGCACAAATTGTCACTTCAAGTGAGTGGGGACCGAAGCTTGTGAGATTGGCGAAGCTATAGCTGCTTTGATCGATGCCGTGGTGCGTTTTTAGTAACTGATCGATTTGAGAAAGGATAAGGGTAACTTTAGAGCTGTCTTCATAGCTTAATGAGATATTTGCTCTGATTCTACGGTTGCTCATACGGGATGGATTTTCAACCGAAATGGTAGAGAAGATAGAGTTTGGGATGAAGAGGGGCCGTTTGTCAAAGGTTCTAATTCGTGTGTGGCGCCAACCGATGTGCTCGACTGTACCTTCAATTTCTTTGTCAGGAGAGCGGATCCAATCGCCCACAAGAAAGGGTCTGTCGACAAAGATAATGAGACCTCCAAAGAAGTTTGCGAACAAATCTTTTGCGGCAAAACCGACCGCCACACCGCCGACCCCCCCAAAGGCGATCACGCCGGAAAGTGGTACTCCAAGAAACTGCATAATCCCAAGCGAGCCAAATAAGACAACAATTGCTTTTAAGATCTGTGAGATCCGCTGTACTGTTGTTGGGTCGTGTTTAAGCGTTCTGAGGGTTGTGGATTTATTTTCAAATTTGCTGATAAATCGGATGAATGTCCACATGATAAGGAGGAATGCTGATATTTTATGGAAGACTTGAATATCAGCAATTATACTTTGATCCTTAAGGAAGGTTTGGTCGAGGACAGTAGCTGCAGAGGTGACTGCAGAAATCCAGATATAAAGGAGCACTGGGAGGTGAAGTGCGTGGGCGAGTGCATCGTCCCAAAGTCTTGGGCTTGACTTTACTTTTGGATAAAGTCTGTGGAAAATGGTTCTCTCGATGGTTGTCAGCCCGACAGCAAATAGTAAGATTCCCGCTAGTTTAATTAAGTATAAATCCATTAGTCCCTAAAAATTTTTCTAAATTCTACTTTTTCTCCACAGAGTACATAGGCAATATTATTGACCCCTTTTGTACTTTCAAGAAGGCTTGCAAAGTACTCTCGGTACTCATCTAAAGTTGTTGTCTCTTCTGGTTTTTTCAATCCTAAGAAGGTGAGATCTGCGCCTTGAGATTGCGCGTCGAAGTTCGTGAAGAACTGCTCTTCAGGATCAGCCAACGGTTCAAACTCGAGGTTATTGATTCTCAGCTCAGATCTGTATTTGTCGAACTGTGTTGAAAGTTTGTCTTTTTGAGTCTCTTCTTTTGTGATCATTTTTATGCAAATTCTTGCTTTTGGCCATAATTTACTCTGTTGTAATAGATAGGCCAGTGCAAGGCAAAGTTCGAAGTTTCCTGCATATTTACCTCTCCACCACAAGTTGATCTTTTTGTCTTTGCGACTTGGATCTGCGAAGAGATAGTCCTTATTTGAGTCGTCTTTTAGTAAAACGACGTTTTTATGCTGGGCATGAGTGTCTAAAAGGAGCTTAATAAATGTGCTTAAGTCGGTATTTTCAGAAACAGAGAGGACAACTGTATTTGGTTTTAAAAGGCCAAATCCATAATTTCTAATGATCTGATCATTACCCATGGGAAGGTGTTGGCACTCATTTAAGTGGACGTGAGAGGGGATCTTAAAGCCGTTGAGATCATCTTTTAAGTTCTCGTGAATCTCTTTAATTTTATCGCTTGAGGGAACGTTTACACCAAATGTTAAAAAGCCCTTCCCTTGGTTGATTGCATGGGAAAAGTAAGCGAGATTTTTATGGACAGACGGTGTTTCAAATAAAGTTAGGATGTGAGGTCTCCAGCTTTTGGCCGATACCTCTAGGTTGCTCAACTTGATTGTTCCTTGGTGGACGAAGAAAGAGAAGATGCTGTGTTTTAGATCATCCCAGTTCCCAACGAGTTTACGCTTCGCTGTCCACATGCAAATGGCCGTGACAACTCCAAAGGCGAGAAATGCTGCCCCTGGATTGATCATGAACATCGCCACTAAACAGCCAATAGCACCTGATAAAGAGAGGAGCCAGTGAACCTTTAAAGAAGGTCTCCAGCTTGGGTTTTGAACGAATGACTCAAAGAATGCGATGAAGTTAATCAGCCCATAAGAGATTAAGCAAGACATGGTCAAAAGAGGGATGATTTGGTCGATATCTGTCCCTAAAGTTAAAACCATAGCAAGGGCAAAGACTAAAATTGTAGCGACGCGTGGCTGGTTTGTCTTTCCATAGCCCTTTGATAAAAAGGCGGGTAAAATTCCATCTTTTGCAACGGCTTGCATCACTCTAGGTCCACCTAAAATAGCCCCTAATGCGCTAGACAGTGTTGCAGCCCAAATTCCCATGATGATCAAAAAGCCCACTTTGGATGTGTAGTAGAGAATAAATGGGTAGGATCTTAAAAGTTCGGGTGAGACGAAGGTGGAGAGGAAAGTTGCGATGCTTAAATAAACGACATATACCACAGCAATCGAGACTAAAGTGCCGATTGGAAGCGAACGAGATGGATTTCTCAGGTCTCCCGACATCGACATTCCGCTTTCGATTCCCGTCATTGCGGGGAAAAACATAGCAAAGCAGCCCCAAAATGAGAGGGTTGTTACCTCTGTTGAAGGGACAAGAGTGTCTGGAGGTGTTCCGCTTCCTAAAAATATAGCTGCAATCGAGACGAGTAAACTTGCGAAAATAAAAATTTGTGTCTTAAGGGCAAAATTTGTAGAGATGTAAGAAATTAATACAAGGACAGAAAGGGTAATTGCCTTAATCAAGGGGAGAGATGCTTCGGGAAAAAATTCATAAAGTGATAGAGAAAATCCCGTTACGCATAACGAAATAGAGCACAGTTGGGAGATGCAGCTTAAAATGCCGAGCGCGCCTCCAAATTCAATCCCCAGGGCCCTAGATATAAGGTAATACGCTCCGCCCCCGCTCATCTTCATATTTGAGACAATCGCAGAGAGGGAAAGGCCGGTAATGAAAAGGAGTGTAGCAGATAAGCTGATGATTGCTCCCATTTGGAAAATTCCAGCGTGGCCTAAAACCCAGCCAAGCCGCAAAAATAAAATGACACCGATCATCTGAAGAATATTGGGGATGACTACCCCTTGGATCGTTCCAAATTTTCCATCATTATTTTTAGCAAACATCGATCCAAACTTACTGTCTGTAGTTTTTGCAAACATAAAATCCTTTTTTAATACCGAATATTTACTTCAACTTCGGTATGAAGCTTGGCACATTATAGCCTACCTTTGTTTTGATTGGAACCCATTAATCTTAGGAGTCAAATTTTTAGTAAGTATTCTTATCTCCCTTTAATTAAGCGGTCTAAGGTGTTTATAGGGTTGCGGTCAATAATTTAGTCGCCATTTAAGTGTAAATTTTCCTTGTTCTTGGTGCTGGTCACTTTCAATTTGAAAAACAATATTGCTTTTCAGATCGATCTCTACACTAATGTTTGTACTGCTCTCTTCTGTTCCTTGAGTGAAGGTAACCAAAACTCCTTCGGCCACATATTTGCCTACTTGAAGGGCAACTTTTTCGCCCCCTTCTTCGGTTGGGCTTGATATGACACGTAAGTGATCGAGTCCTAGCGATCTGCGGGTACTTTCCATAATGCCAGGTCCAGTTCCCGCTAAAGAGGCAAGTGAGTTGGCAAGTTCGAGAGCTTGAAATCCACTAATTTCAGAAATGTCTTGGCCAAAGAGTAGATACGACATGATGGAGCCTAAAGGTAGTGGCGGTGTCGATTGAAGTGTTACTTGAGGATTGTCGAGAGGACCGCTGAGGCGTGCAGTGATTAAAATCCCCTTCATTTCTGTAGTTCCTGCTAGGTTAATATGGGGCATTTCATGTTTTGCTCCTGTGAGCGTCAATGCCCCATCGGAGAGTTTAAAGCTGCGAGATGAGAAGTTAAATTCGCCGGTAATGAGTTCTAGTTTTCCTATGGCGGCAAGTGATGTTAAGGTTCCTCCGAGGGTGAAATCACCTTTCCATTTGGAGTCAAGTCCTCGTCCTGAGATTGTTACTGTCTCGGGCGCGTTGATACGAATGTCGAGCGCGAGTGGGTAAGGTATGTACTCATCTTGAGGAAGGGGGGTTGGATGGATCTGATTACGATAGACCACTTGAAGATTTGGGACAGGTGTAGGAATGTGGCTGGGGATTGTGAGATCGCTTTTAAGGATTTGTACATCTCCACTTGCGGTAGCCCCAAGAGCATTTCCTTCAATTTTGACTTTGCCACTTGCTACAGCATTGACTAAGTCAATTTCGACAAACCGTAAATGGTCAAAGTTCACATCAAGCGTAAAGGGGTATTTATCAGATTCAAGTAGATGGATTTTCCCTGTGGCTGAAAATGCACCCGTCTTTAGCGGATCTGTCGCATTGAGAGCACGCAGGGAGACGACGTTATTTTTAGCTAAAAAATCGGCAGTTATATTGTGGAGTTCAGTTCCTGTGTAGTAGTTTTGGTAAAAGCCATCTTTAAATTGGATGTCACCTGTTACGTAGGGACGATTTAGCGTGTTGGTGAAGCTAAGTGCGCAGTCGCATTGACCTTCCAGACGATGAGGCCCTAAGTCAAAATAGTCGAGGAAATCTTCAATTCTTGCATGGATTGAAATTTGCCCCTTGGCTTTCTTTTGCATCAAAAGGTCTGCTTTAAAGGGCCAAATTGAAAAATGGATGGGAAGGTCTACATCGAGATTTAAAATAGGCTCTTTATTGGCTAAAAGATCGCCCTTTAAATTGAGGAGATCGCGATCAAAATGGCCTTGAAATTTTCCTGCTGCATCCATTTTATCAATGATGCCGAGTTGAGCTACCTGCATTTGCTCAATGGAGGCTTCAAAATCCCCACGAAGTTGATTGTTTTTTTCTTTGATATCGGCGTCGAGATTTACGGTTCCTGTTACAGAGACATCTAAAGGATTGATCGATAGAAAATCGAGAGGAAGATTTTTTAATACCACTTTTGCAGATGTATTTTCTTTTTCCCTTTGCACATCAATAAAAGCGCTTCCATTGGCAACGGTCAATTCAACACTTGGTAGAGAAAAACGGTTGTTGTTCATTTCAAAATGGACCGGCTTTTCGAGAGAAAATGGGTGGCTATAAAAGTTGCCACTCATGTTTTCAACGTCAGCAATGAAGTGGTCGTGCCATGTTCCATCCATCCGTATTTCTATAGGATGCTTCCAAGTTCCTTCAGCAAAGAGGTTGAAATTCCAGTTTTTTTCACCTGTTGTTGTTTGAATACTTGCGGTTTCAAGTTTCAAATCGTTGTATTTCCCATTTTCAATGTAGAGATCAAACAATCCAGTTAAGTTATTGAATGGGTCTTTAAGATCTGAAAAAACAGAAGCTTTTTGCGCGAAAAAGTTTTGATAGTAAAGTTCATTTGCGTTCACATCCAGGTGCAATTCTTGCGTTTCATCTGGTGCGTCCCAAAGGGCCTTTGCATTGAGTTTTCCGTAAAGATCTGGAATATGCAGCGATTGGATGTTTTCGATATCCATTTCAGTTGTGCCGATTAAGATAAAATCGGGCCTGATTTCTACATCGACTTTCCCTTTTGCAAATCGGTCGATTGTAAATTCGCTAAGAAGTTTTCTGTTTTGCCAGGTGAGATCCCCTTGTCCTTTCACAATTCCTATTTGTTTTTTTTCAAGATTTAGGTTCGGAACTTGCCAGGAAAATTTCCCTTTAAATGCATCCCCTTCTTGCGAGAGCATTATATTGGCTAAAAATCTCCCGCGAGCTTCAATGGGAAGGTGCGTTAAAAGAATGTCTGATCCTATTTGGATACTTGAGGGAAGTAAGGAATAGTTCGAATCTAAAAAGAGCTTTCCTTTCGTTTTAAATAGATCATTTCGTGCGATGAACTGCGCTTGTCTTATTTTGAAGTCATAACGGATGGAGACGGTCCAGTCGAAGAGTTTGCCGTTAATGAATGCTCTTTTTCTATTCGCTCTAAATCGTCCGCTAAAATCAAAAGGAGTCCCGTCGTCGACCGAGATCTTTTTAGCTTCGATGTTTTTAAAAGCGATCTCTTTTTTCAATAGGCGCCAAAGGATTGGGCGCAGTTGTAGTTTTTCGACAGTTATCATTGTCCCATCACCTTGGATTGAGATCCCTTTTAGCTGGATCTGACTAGGGAGCGCCCCTTCAACTTGGTCGATGTGGATTTTAAAGCCGGATTCCTCGACAGCTTTTGTGATCAAAGATCGGATATAGTTTCTTCCGATGTTGCTCTGCACCACAGCGTAAAGCCCTGCTAGAAAAAGAAAGAAAATAAAAAGTCCAATCCGTAGTTTTTTCATCAAAATGTTTGTCCTATTGATGCGTAAATTCTAAATGGGGGATCGATGCTTTCGCGTCGATCGAGAGGGAAACCAATGTCTGCTCTAAGAGGGCCAAAAAAAGTGTAGTAACGAAGGCCGATTCCTGCCGATTTATACCATTTGGCATCTAACTCTGGTAGTTCGCTGAATGTAACCGTTCCAAAATCAGCGAAGGGGACGATCCCCAATGTTTCGGTAAAGCGGATTCTGAGCTCTCCTGTAAGAAAGACGGCAGATCTCCCTCCATAGGGTTTGTTATGACTGTTTAATGGACTCACAGTCATATAGCGGTATCCTCTTAAATCATCTTCAGAGCCACCTAAAAAGAGGATCGGTAAAGGGACATTTTTTTGCCGCGTCCCTGCGATGGATCCAAACTGAGCTCTGGTTGCAAAAACGAACCATTTTGACCAGAGAGGAATATAAAATGTGGTTGTTAGTCTTTGCTTGGCAAAACGTTGATACCCATTTTCTAAAGATTGGAAAAGCTGAGCTTGATAGGTAATGGAGTACCCTTTGGTCGGATTCATTAAATCATCTGCTGTGTTGTATTTTGCAAATACAGGCAGTGCGATGAGAAGATAGTTTCCATTGCTTGCGCTATTTGTTACATCGATTTGCTCAATTTCAAGTCCTACCGACAAGTTGCGTCTCGTATCTAACTTTTTGTCGATATAGTTTGCGCCTTTATATGTTAAGGCGGTGTATGCGTGGATTCGGACGCGCTCAATTTGTCCAAGGATTCTGTAAGTTTGATCAAGAAAGAAGAAGTCTGGCTTTTTATAGGTGACAGTTCCGGAAAGGTATCTGCCAGAAAATTCCCCATCGATACTTAATATTTCGCCCATTCCTCGGAGATTTCGATTTGTCCATGCAAATGTAGCGCCAGGGCCATCGACTGTTGCGTAGAACACACCAAGGCTAACTTGTTTGTGTTTGGACTCAGTGAGTCGCATCTTTAAGGGGAGTTGTCCCATCTCATCTAATTGACTTTCATGAGAAATCATGACGGAGCTAAAAAGACCGCTATCGAGAAGACTTTTTTGGGTCTGCTCCACTTCATCAGGACTGTAGATTTCCCCTTCTCTCCAATCGAGTCGCCTGAAGATAAAGCAAGGCTTTACAGATTTAAGCCCATGGATTGATAGGGGGCCAAATTGGGCCTGAGGGCCCTCATCAATGCAGGCGGCCGCTTCTACCACTTTGTCTTGCATATCGACGATAATGCGCCGTTTTTCAACACTTGCAAGGGGGTAGCCACAGCGGGCAAGCTCAGTTAAAAGAGTTAGTTCTGCGTTGACAATATCGATAGAAAGGGCAGGTGCTCCCAATTTGAGTCCGAGCTTTTCTGGGGTGAAAGTGCCACAGGATGGGATGGATGTTGCAAGAGTTGTGCATTCTTGGTTAAAAACTTCATATGAGGAGAGTTTATACTGTGGACCTGGATGGATGTAGAGATAGACTTGAACCGCATGTTTTTCTAGCGTTACATCGGAGGTAATTGCAGCATCGTAATAACCAAAGGCATGAAGTACGTTGATCAGATCAGGAATGTCTCCATTGATTCGGTAGCGTAGGCCATTGATTGATGCAGGCGGGCGATCTTGAAGCGTAACTAAATCAGATACATCAAACATTGCTTTTAAAGCGGCGTCATCTTTTAAACCTACAAAGTTGAGCTCATAAGGGAGAGCAGAGAGAAAAAATGGAGTCAGAATCAGTAAAAGTCGCTTCATATGCAGGTGAGATTGTGCCGGAAGAAGATCTGTTCGTCAAAAAAAATCTTCTTTGGTAAGTTACTTGCATGAGAAATAAATCTTCAGAAGTTTATGCAAATGCCTGCAAAGTCATTCCCGGTGGGGTCAATTCTCCAGTTCGTTCTTTTCGCCATTTAAATATGGATCCACTGATCGTTGAAAGGGGATTAGGGGATCAACTATTCGATGTCGATGGAAATAGTTACATCGATTTTTGCACGAGTTGGGGATCTTTGATCTTGGGTCACGCCCACCCTCAAATTGTACAAAGTGTTTGTGATCAGATGTACAAGGGGAGCTCATTTGGGATTGCGACAGATATCGAAGAGAAAATTGCATCCAAAATTGTCAGTTTAATTCCATCGATTGAAAAGATTCGGTTTGTCAACTCAGGCACCGAGGCGACAATGACTGCAATGCGCCTTGCGAAAGGATTTACAGAGCGAGCTAAAATCATTAAGTTTTCTGGCCATTATCATGGGCATAGCGACTCTCTACTAATTCAGGCAGGCTCGGGAGTTGCCTCTTTGAATCCATTGGCGACTTCAAAAGGGGTTAACTTAAGTACAATTGCAGACACGATCTGTTTGCCCTTTAATGATATTGAAACGGTCCGATCTTTTTTCCGTGACTCACCCATTGCAAAAGAAGTTGCTGGAGTTATCTTGGAGCCTGTTACAGGAAACATGGGAGTTGTCCTCCCTGAGCCTGGATTTTTGCAAATGCTTCGTGAAGAGACGCTCAAATTGGGCACTCTTTTGATTTTTGATGAAGTTATTACTGGATTTAGACTTGGATTGCAAGGTGCTCAAGGTATTTTTCATATCGAGCCTGATTTAACTTGCTTGGGAAAAATCATAGGAGGGGGGTTTCCTGTCGCAGCTCTTGGAGGAAGAGGGGAGATTCTAGACTGTTTAGCGCCCCTTGGACAGGTCTATCAAGCGGGGACTCTTTCTGGAAATCCGGTGGCAATGAGAGCTGGCCTTGAGACCCTTTGTCTTCTTGAAACAGGTGGATTTTATGAAAGCCTTCAGAAAAAAACGGATCGGATCACAGCTCCCATTATTGCAGCTCTTGAGAAAAAAAACGCAAACGCGTGTCTTCAACAATTAGGATCGATGTTTAATCTGTTTTTCGGTGTGAAGAAGGTGAGATCAAAGGAAGATCTAAAGCGATTGGATGAGGGAAGATTTGTCCACTTTTTTAAACATCTTTTTGAAAGAGGGATCTACATTTCGCCATCATCTCATGAAGCGTGGTTTGTCTCATCTGCACATACAGACGAACACATCGATAAGACAGTCACTGTAATTACAGCATACATCGATGAGTTTTTATAGCTATTGATGGGGTGAAGCTTATCTTTGGCTGTTTTGGGATAGATCGAAGGTTTCAATGCGTTTAATTTCAAGGTGCGATTCGGCCAATAGGATCTTCTTTTTGTCTACTTCTATGAAGTAGAGCATTGTTTTTGGACTAATCATCCTTTTTTCGATGATCTGAATTGAGCTATTACCCACCCCTTTTTGAAGTCGATTTTGAACGAGTCTTCTCAAAAACCAAAAAGTTAGGAAAAGGAGGATGACAAGGACAATGAGAGAGAGGATCATTTTCCCAAAGGCAGCACCGAGATCTCCGCTTGGCATTTGCTCTACGCTTTGCGTTGCAGCAAGCCCTGCTTGATCGAGCGCTGTAAGTTCACCTGTCTCATCTGGAATAAATATTGCCATAGAACAACTATGGGAAATTTCTCATTTGTTGGCAAAAGAAAATTTGTCTGAACTTGGCCGCACAAGAACTGTCTTGTGCGGCCATCAGCGCTGACTAGCTTAATTTTGGAAATTTACTGTGTAGATTCGCAATGAA
>PFAD01000008.1:131853-132335 GCA_002773795.1 Chlamydiae bacterium CG10_big_fil_rev_8_21_14_0_10_42_34
ACAGTTACTGCTGCTGCAAACGGTGTTAATGCAACTGCTGCAACTACGCACAAGAAAATTTTCGCTACTTTCATAGCTGTATAATCATTTTTGTTGATTTGTAGGTTTTTTCTGAAATCAATTGTGTGTGTAGTGCTCCATGTCACAAATTTTGCGAGAGGTTTCGTAATTGAATGGATGGTTGGTTTTGGATATCTAGATGGTGATACGTGTAGGTCTGACATATAAGCCCTCTTTTTTTTTGAATTGAGCGTAGTTTATACTCCAATTTAACAAATTGTTACAAGGGGAATAGTATTTGAATCTGTTTTGTTAAAAAGTTTTAATTGGTGGAAATTTTTTAATCTATGCTGGAAATGTTGCCACAGAACAACTGTTGGCAAAAGAAAACTTGTCTGAACTTGGCCGCACAAGAACTGTCTTGTGCGGCCATCAGCGCTGACTAGCTTAATTTTGGAAATTTACTGTGTAGATTCGCAATG
>PFAD01000008.1:132363-199455 GCA_002773795.1 Chlamydiae bacterium CG10_big_fil_rev_8_21_14_0_10_42_34
TCTTGCAAAAACTTTTGCCACTTTGATTGCGCTATGGTCTGCTGAATTTGTTGTTAGGTAGGAGATGTTCAGACTAATAGTCTTTGAAGTTGTCCAGTTCTGGAATTTATTGTAATTTTCAACGACAGTTTCTTGGGTTGGAAGATAAGCTCTAATTGCTTGTAGGGATGCCATAGATGACCTCTTTAAATTTACCCCTAATATAGGGGGTGGGTTAGTAGTTTTTTTAAAAAACGAATAAACCTTATACCCCGATTTAAGAAATTGCTGCAAGGGGAATAATATTTGATGAGACTCCTTAATTGTGGTATCCTTTTTGCATGGTTTCTAAAGGCTGGATCGCCCTCGATATAGATGGCACTCTTACTCTCGATAAATATAGCGTCCCTACGCAGGTGAGCGACTATTTGCGTAAAATCCATTTTGGTGGCTGGAACATTGCTTTAGTTACGGGAAGACCTTTTGCCTTTGCTCAGATGGCTTTGAGTGGATTTGATTTCCCCTACACGTTTTTAGCTCAAAATGGTTCGATTGCCCTTGATATGCCTTCTAAAAGTATCCTTTTCAAGCGCTACATATCGCCTGATGCGATCTCTTTAGTTGAAAAGGCTTATGAGGGAATGGGAAGCGATTTTTTAATCTATGCTGGATATGAAAGGGGAGATTATTGTTATTGGCGCCCCTCCCGATTTTCCCCTGAAGATTTGCGCTATTTAGAGGATTTGCAAAAAAGGCAAAAAGAAAAATGGCGCGCCGTAGAGAGTTTTGATGAAGTTGCCGATTTTCCCTTGATCAAGTGCTTTGGTTTTGAAAAGGGTTTGGACAAGATCTCTAGGGGGCTGCAACTATCTCAAAGATTTCATGTGACAAAGATCCGAGATCCTTTTGAAAAGGGATATTTTATGCTCCTTGTTACTGATTTATCGGCCTCTAAGGGAGGCTCTCTTTTGGAGGTTTTACGCCTTAAGGGGCGTGGGGCAAAAGTGATCGCTGCAGGAGATGATGAAAATGACTTAAGCTTGCTTAAAGCGGCGGATGTCAAAATTGCAATGGACCATGCCCCCAAATCCTTGAAAGAAATCGCAGATTTTATTGCTCCTCCCACAAAAGACTGTGGCATTATTCACGCACTTCAATTGGCAATCGATCATGATCACTGAAGAACTTAAAAAACTAACCCATACAATTGATTTAGCGAGAAATGCAGGAAGGGCAAGACAAAGCAAACGGACAGGCTTTGTTCATGATGAAGAGACGATTCCTCTTTATGAAAACTTTTGCTTTGCCTTAAGCCTTTTTCGGGCAAAAACAGCAGAGTCTGTCGTTGAGGGAAAAGAGCTTGTTGATCGGCTTTTGGCCTTTCAATCTACAGAGGGGAATTTTCCTATCTTCCTTCATGAGTATCCCCGCTGCTTTGATTTAAATATGGGTTTAAAAGTTGCCCCTATTTTGATCTATTTACTCCGCTTATTTGGGCCGGTTCTTGGCGATCTTAAGGTGAAAATCGAAGAGGCCTTAAAGCTTGTTCTTGCAAAACGAGGGCAAAAGCCTTTGTGGGAAAACCGGTATCGGGCCTGTGTAGGAGAGCCTTTGCTTCCTGTTGACACCAGTGAATTTTCCCCTCAGGAGTGGACGCAATGGATCATTACCGCGCAACTTGCGGGAATAAATCATTTTAAGATCCCTTATGATGAAGAGCTCCAGCTCTTTATGGGCCACTCAGGATTTGACTGCCAAGAAGGGGCCCAGCCACGCCCAAATCCTATCGAGTGGCTTTTGGCTGATGGGAAGTTTTCACCTCGTCTGCTGCAAGATCACCCCCATCAACTCCTCTGTGCCCCCTTATTCCCAGTGACTTTTGAGAGTACCTCGTGCTTAAGTTCAGATTTTCGCCTCTTTTGGAACGGCTCGACTCTCCATAGCCTTGTTGGCAAATCTTTAGTGTTTGATTTGCCTGAAACCTTTGAGATGGGTCGATCTGATCTATTTGAAGCTGCCCTTTACACAGATATCTCCGAGGAAACTAAAATTTTTATAGAGGGGGGAAAGGGGACAACCTTTCAGTTGGGAGATTTAATTACAATCCAAACGCCCACAAAAAATATACAATTCAAATTTGAACTTACGTCGGGAGCGGGAGACTTTTGTGGCCATATTTTTAGATCAAATCGCCCCTCTCAAATCCTGAAAGGGTATGAGGCATACGATTGGCAAATTGCAGTTCGCACACTTCGTCGCGAGGGCCCATGTCAAATAAAAGTTAACATTCTTTAATAGTTTAACTAAATTCTTTTGTAATTAATAGTAATTCTTTGTTGGTTATTTTATTTCGAATTTCGCGTATAATTATGTCATAAAATATAAAATTTGCAAAGGAGCATTGTAATGTCTACAAGTCTAATTCAAGGTAATATTCAGAGGGCGCTAAAGCCGCTTACTGAAAACCAAGGTTTGTCTAAAAAATTTAGTTTAATTACAACACCGAAGGCTCAAGCGGGATTAGGTGTATCGATGATTGCAGCAGGTGCAGCAATCTCTTTAACAGGTGTTGGTTTGATCGTTGGAATCGCATTGAGCGTTCTTGGCGCGATGGTTTCAGCTCATGCTGCATACCGTGCCGCACAAAAGGGTAAGCTTTTAATTAATACAAAAGACTTCACTCCTATGAAAGTAGAGACTAACTTAAATGATGAGCTTTTAATTAATACAAAAGATTTCACTTATTTGGAAGTGAAAACTAGCTTAAATGATCAAGCAGAGAAACAATTAAAAACGAAAAAAACAGAAAGATTTAAAGAGCCACTAGTGGACGTTGATTCTTCAAATGAAGTTAAGCGCTCTTGCCCTAGTCTTGCAAAAGTAATTAAGGGTCTTTTTGTTATCACTTTACTTATTTTGTCTGGAAGAGCTGTAGATTTCCAAAAAATGTATAATGGACGAAATGTAACGCCTTCCGATTCTACAGTAGTTTCTTCTACAAAGGTAAATAGGCTGTTCCCTTCAGGTGGACGTCCTTTGCCAGAAAAAGCGGTCAAAGCCAATTTAGCTAGAGCTCGATATTTAGCTGAAAAGGGTACAGTAAATTGTGAGACTGATACTGAAACGTGTCGCCAGATCAAGCAAGCGTCTGCAGAAGGCAAGCGACGACCTTGGAAAAATAAATAATTGTTTTGGTTTTGGTAGTAAAGTGTATAACCCGAGATTTTATCCCGGGTTTTTTTTAGCTTGTCGTTACGCTTTGACTTGAGTAGGTGGTGTTGTTTTGGAGTGCAGAGCTATCCACGGCAAGGCCCATTGCGTGCATTCCATTATCAACATATAACGTGACTCCGGTGATTGCAGATGCTGAAGGGGAGAGGAGGAATTTGGCAGCTGATGCTACTTCTTCTGCTTCCAAATCTTTTCCAAGCGGCGCATTTGCTTTTGCATAGGCGATCATATCGCTGATCATCCCAATTGCTTTAGCTGCTCTACTTCTAAGAGCACCTGCTGAGATCGTATTGACTCTTAAATTCCACTTTCTTCCCGCTTCCCAGGCAAGTGTTCGCGTGTCGCTTTCGAGGGCCGCTTTTGCTGAACTCATCCCTCCGCCATATCCCGGGATAACTCGTTCGGAGGCGATATAAGTTAGGGAAAGGACAGATCCTCCTTGGTTCATCAACGGGCCGAAGTGGGAGAGGAGACTGATGAATGAATATGACGATGAGCTGATTGCCGCAAGGTACCCTTTTCTGGAGGTATCAAGAAGGTTTTTGGTCACTTCAGGGCCGTTTGCAAGGCTATGGACCAAGATGTCGATTTTACCAAAATCTGCTTCTACCTGCTTTGCCACCTCAGATACGGTGTAGCCAGATAGTTCTGCATAGCGTTTGTTTTCTTTAATTTCTTGAGGAACATCTTCTGGTCTGTCGAAAACGGCATCGATGGGGTAAAGCTTTGCGTATTCGAGGAGCTTGCCGTTGCTGAGTTTGCGAGATTGATCAAACTTGCCCATGGACCAAGAGGTTTTGAAGATTTTGACGATTGGAGCCCAGGTCCCGATCAAAATTTCAGCGCCAGCTTCCGCAAGTGCTTTCGCAATTGCCCAACCAAAGCCCTGGTCGTCGCCAATTCCTACGATTAACGCTTTTTTACCTTTAAGATCCATTTGAGTCATAAAATCCCTTTTTTAGTTTTATTGTTCTTACGAACAAATGAGCCCCGATCATAGCAGAAAAAGGAGCTTAAGCGAAAGAAAAATGGAGTGTAATTAGAGTTTTTACTTGATGCGTAGTGAAAAAACTTTTATATGTGAGTGCAGATAAGGGGAAGCTACTATGC
Source organism: Chlamydiae bacterium CG10_big_fil_rev_8_21_14_0_10_42_34 (assembly GCA_002773795.1). GTDB lineage: Bacteria > Chlamydiota > Chlamydiia > Chlamydiales > SM23-39 > REEB52. The sequence goes on from PFAD01000008.1 coordinate 136,684, forward strand.
GCACAATTGCAATTGTGAATCAAAAAGGTGGATCAGGAAAGACAACTACGGCGGTCAATTTGTCGGCGGCTTTGGCTGAGGCAGGTAAAAAAGTTTTATTAGTCGATCTCGATCCTCAAGCATCTGCTTCGATGTGGTATGGCCTAAAAGACAAGGGTAAGGGCCTTTTTGATGTATTAACGGGTGATGCAACGCTGGAAACTGTGATCGAAAAGACCTCTGTGGAGGGTCTTCACATCATCCCTTCTTCAGTACTTCTTTCTGGGGTTGAAAAAGCGCTTGCGAATGAAGTTGCCTCAGAAAGCATTTTAAAAAATAAGTTAGAAAGCCTCCCTAGCAAGCCTTGGGACTATGTTTTAATCGATTGCCCCCCAACATTGGGCATCCTCTCTTTAAACGCTTTGACGATGGCTCAAGAGGTGCTAGTGCCTGTGGAAGCGCACGTAATGGCTCTTCATGGTCTTGTCCAGCTTCTTCGTACGATTAACCTAGTGAAGCAAAGACTCAATCCAAAGTTAGAAATTGCAGGGATTTTAGCTTGTAGAGTCGATCTTCGAACAAAACACTCCTCTGAGGTGTTGGCCCAGCTGCGGAGCCGTTTTGAGGGGAAAGTGTGTACTTCTGTGATCCGAGAAAATATCCGCTTGGCAGAAGCCCCTTTACATCTCAAGCCGATCACGGTCTATGACCCAAATTGCAATGGATCGAATGATTATCGTAAATTGGCTAAAGAATTAATGGGTGAGCTTGCGGTTGAGGCTGTTAGTAAAAAAATTAGTGAGACGCAGCAGCCTACTTTGTCTTCCGACCCTTCTTAAGGACGTATTTGCGACGCCAGCCTTCAGCAGTTAGCACTCTGTCGGTTGGGACTTCTTTAGCTTTGGCCTTCGGCTTAGCTGCTTTCTTTGTAACTGTTTTTTTTCTTTTGAAGAATACCATTTAAATAAATACCTACAATAAATGATTTATGAACTTCGTATTGTAGGTGAATTATCTTGATAAATCAATTACACTTTTTTATTTGGTTTGATTGGCGAAGATTTAAAATGATTTTTGCGACTTTTGATAAATTATTCGCTTGAGCCTCTGACTTAATGTCATTTTGTTGCTCTGAATCAAGTTCACATAATTTATTAAGATCACAAATTTTTTGAGCGACTTTGATATAGGTGGGGTTATTTGGTTTTGCTAGGGCTATTAGAAGCGTGAGCTCAATTACGCTTAAGGGACTATATTTAATAATCATGTCTAGGCATCGATTATCTCTCTTTTTCGCTGCGATAAAAATGGCATCATAGAAGCTTTGATCATCGATTTTTTCTTTTTGCTTTGTTGCGACAATCACGTGAATCCTTTCGAGATTTGCTTGCTCAGTCCATTTGATAAAGTTTTGGTTGAGTAAATCTACATTGGGTGGTGTCGACATGAAAAACCTATATTTTGTGTTTGTTTTTAAAATTTAGTATTCGGAAAAAGAGTTTGGGCCCCTTTGAAGGCATCTTCAGCGCTAATTCGATGTTTAGGATCTACTTCAAGCATTTGTTTGATTAGAGGTTCAATTGGGTGTTGAGGCTCATATGGGATTTGATCTTGCCATCCCTGCTGCAGACCTTTAATCTTTTGGAGAACTTCAAGATATTCTTTATTCCAAAATAAATTTGGGCTTTTGGGGTAAAACAAGTAATATAAAATAAGTCCCATAGACCATACATCTAGTTTGTCTTTGTTTTTGCCATCAGAGTTGAGATACTCTGGAGAGGTCCAATCGATAGTGCCACATAACGAATCGTCCTCTACTTCACGATCAGCGTAGAATCCAAAATCAGTGATGCAGGCGTTATTTTCTTCGTCTAAGAGGATGTTTGCTGGCTTAATATCTCTATGAGATCCAAATTGTGAAATGCGAGCGAGACCACTTAACAGTTGCAGGGCGATTTTTTGTTTGCAATCATCACTAAGCTCATTGATATTTTCAAGTTGATCTAAGGATTTTTTATAGAGGAGTTGAAAAATTGCAACTTGAGCTTCCCCTTTTTTATTTACATACATTGCACTAGAACCAATTTCTACAACGCCTAATCCCTGCAGCTTTTCTGTTGTTTTGATTTCAGCAAGAGTTTGTTGCGTATCTTTGGGCTTAGCAACGAGGCGCGCTTTGATTTTTTGACTGAATAAATCGAAGCACAACTTGACTTTTTTATAGGTCCCGTCTCCAAATTTTGATTTTGGAAAGTCTATGTAGATCTCACCGATTTTGCTGATAAGGATGCCACGTTTAAAAAGGTGTGTGTTTTTTTTATTGATGCGGCAATCCTTTTTTTTTAGCACTGAAGTCCTAAGGCATTTTGCTAAAAAAAGGGAGCTATCTCTGAGATTTGAAAGGGGGGATTGTTTATAGGTTTTTGTGAAAGCTTCCAAGGCAAGCTCGATTTTTGCAGCCAATCTTTCAATGGGCCCGGAAATGATTATATCGAGAGAAGAAGAGTTGATTTGTCTGACTTTACTTTCTACGCAGCTAACGGGAGAGATTGTGGTAGATGTCCCTTCCTCTTTACATTCCTCTGTTGTTGCGCAAAAGCTTGTGGGGCTTAATCTGTTTGTTAGGGCTGCCATTTGGCAAATAGAATAAGGCGATTTTCTATATAATGCAAGTTGCGCAATGTACTCAGTGTAAAGAAATTACAGAAGTCCATTGCGTGGGCTATGAGCGTTTAGTCATCAAGCATTGCTTTCATGAAATCAACAATCGGTCTAACCACAAAAGTTCCCTTGCAAATGTGTTCGAGTGTAGCTTCATCGTTATTATTTAATTGGAGCCAAAGTTCGGTAATGGCTGAATCGTTAATTTCTCGTATATTTTCTCCAATGACGTAGCCTTCTCTCGCTAAAAATATGAAAAGAGAAGCTGTAGCAAAGGTGAAAAGGCTTGGGAAAACGGTAAAGAAGAAAACGTTTACAACCGCTACGACAACGGATGCTACTTTAAGAATCGCGCTAGCGATCTTCACTTCTTTTCTTGCATTGTTTTCTAAAGGGGTCGAAGCGGCCTCACGTATGGGATTTAAAAATTTGTCTAATATAGGAGCCATTTGAACCTCTTTTAAGATTTTTGCCTTGGGATTATAAAAAGGTTCACGAAAAAATACAATCGTCATGTTTAATAAGGTACTTTAGGGGGACAATATGACTAAAATGAAAGTCTTTTATTTAGGCGATCTACACACGGAATGCACCCATGAGTCGGGGGCAAAAATTGCAACAGACGCTCCCAAAGACAATATGGGTAAGGGGGAGGCTTTTTCCCCCACGGACCTTTTTGCGGCAAGTCTTGCCACTTGCATGGTCACTTTGATGGGGATTATGGCTCGCAAACTGCAGGTAGAGCTAAAGGGGCTCACAGCTGAGGTGGAAAAGGAGATGACGACTACGGGGCCGCGCCGATTAGGGAAGGTGATTGTCCGGATCCGCAGCGAGCTCTCTCCAAATTCTCAAGTTCGAGAAAAACTTGAAAAAGCGGCTCTTGATTGTCCGGTAGGTTTAAGCTTGCATCCAGATGTGATTGTTGAAGTCGATTTTGTTTGGGGATTATGAAGTATCAAAACTTAAGATCTTTTCAAAAGCACCTATCGAGTGCGGCGCCTCATCACCTTTGTCGGATGTATTTTGTCGCAATTTCTGACGACTTTGAAAGGGCGCAAGCGATCGATTCGATCCTAGCGCATCTCGGAAATTCCGCGTCAAGATTTAGTGGGGTGGACTGCGATTTAAAAGAGTGTATCGATGCGATGCAGACAAGATCTTTATTTGGTGAGACGGTGATCGTTTTTGACGAGGTGGAAAAGCTTTCTAAAGATAAGCAGCTTTTACTTTGCAAACATTTAAAAGAGCCTGCAGGATATGTCCTTTTTGGGGCCCGTTCAAAAACGCAGGTGGCTCCAGTTGTTGAAAAAGAGGGGGTTGTTCTCGATCTTTTAGAAGAAAAACCTTGGGATAAAGAAAAAAGGCTCGCTGAACAGATGAATGAGCGGGCGAAACGAGCGGGAAAACGTCTTGCTCCCGATTTTGCCTCGATTCTTTTTGAAAGGTTGGGAATCGATCCTGCTCTTTTGGAGAGTGAAATTGATAAATTAATCTGCTATGTGGGGGATCGTGCTGAAATTACGCGAGAAGATATCCTTGCGATTTCTCCGGCTAGCAAGGTTGCAAGTCTATGGCAGACGGCAGAAGATGTGATTTGGGAAGGGGGGCAGTTCCCTCAAATTGATTCGAGCTCCTTTCATGGATTGATCCCCGCTTTAAGATCACAACTTCATCTCGGTCTATCTTTAGCAACTTTGATTGAAGAGCAGTGTCCTTCGAATCAATGGAGCCGTTTTTTGCCTAAGATCTGGCCTAAAACACTTGAGAAAAGAAGTTCGCAGGCAGCTCGGCTTGGATCTGTTTATTTCCAAAAAGGGCTGGAGAAACTTTTCGAAATTGAGTTACTATCTAGGTCTACTTCAACGCAGTATCGAGCTATGCTTGATCTATTTAGAGCACAAATTCATGCCAGGTAAACTCTATATACTTCCCAATCTCCTCGATGAAGAACTCGACCCTGCCCCATTTTTACCTATCAGTGTAAATGCTGCGGTCGCAAAGCTCGATGGGCTCATTGCGGAAAGTGAAAAGATGGGTAGGCGCTACTTACGGAAATTTATCTCTCACGATGAGATGGCGAAGTGTCCTTTGCGCGTACTAAACGAGCACACCAGTGACATTAATGAGCTCATTATTCCAATGGAAAAAGGGGAGTGCTGGGGACTTATCTCGGATGCTGGTCTTGCTTGCATTGCAGATCCAGGAGCCGATCTTGTTTGGCTTGCGCATCAGAAAAAAATTTCTGTTGAGACGTTTGTGGGTCCATCTTCACTGATTATGGCGCTGCAGCTATCGGGCTTGAGCGGACAACAATTTTCCTTTCACGGCTATCTGCCACGCGACGCGGCCGATCTTGAAAAGAAGATTAAAGAGCTGGAAAGGCAACCGGGGGCAAAAATTTGGATCGAGGCTCCCTACCGATCGGCGAAAATGCTCGATCAACTCTTAAAAACTTTGCAGCCAAGCACAAAGTTATGCGTCGCTGTAAATCTAACAATGGCAACGCAGCGCGTTGTTTCTCAAACAGTTGCCCACTGGAAAGGGAAAAGTTTCCCCCTTGGAAAAGAACCTGCGGTTTTTTTAATCCAGTAACTTATCCCTTGACTGAGATTATCTGATCTTTAATAAGGAGATTTTTAACCAAGGAGGAGATCTGCATGATCCAGAGCGGCAAAAAAGTTTCACTAGAATATACAGTCTTTCTCGCTGATGGGACGCAGATCGACAGTAATGTGGGTGAAGATCCTTTAGTTTTTGTTTTGGGATCCAATCAAGTTTTCCCAGCTTTAGAGGAAGCTCTCCTCGGACTTAAAGTTGGCGATACAAAACAAGTCACGCTAAAAGCTGAAGAGGCATATGGCCCTGTAGTTCCGGATGCTTATAAGGAAGTGGATCTAGAAACAGTACCAGAGCCTTATCGATTTGCAGGGGCAGTGCTAGGGATCCAAGACCCATCAGGCGGGGTTTATCCGATTCGAGTTCATGAGATCAATGAGCAAAAAGCGGTTCTCGATTTCAACCATCCATTAGCAGGCCACGCGCTTCGCTTTGATGTGAAAGTGGTTCAAGTCGGCGAATAGGTAAGATCGCGGTAGAGATTTTTTCTCATGAAAAAATCTCTCGTACTTTTTTAGATGATTTCGGCGGCCACTGTATCGTAAAAGAGCATGCCGCGCTCGGTGAGTTGTATCTGAAAGTTTTCTTCCTTGAGAAGTTCTAGGTACTTGAGCTTTTCAATGGCAGTGAGAGTTTCGTCGGGAAGCTCAAATTCATGTAGATTTGCCCCTTCTTTCAAACGGATCTTAACTGCGAAGAGTTCTTTCACGTTGGCTGGATAGGTGAGCTCTTCTTCAAAGTCTACAGCAGAAAGATTTTCTTTTAGCTGCTTAGCGTAGCGGTTGATGTTTGCAACATTGCGGAACCTCTTGTTACTCCAATAGCTAAATGCTGAAGGTCCAAATCCTAAAAACGGTCTCGCTGTCCAATATCCCAAATTATGCAATGACTTGTGATTTGGTAAGGCAAAGGCAGAAATTTCGTAGCGCTCAAATCCCAATTCTTTGAATTTTTCTACTGCTGCAGTAAGGAGTCTTAAAGAAAGTTCGGGAGCAGGTGTTTGGACTTGTCTTTTGTAAAAGGATGTATGGGGCTCAATAGTGAGATTATATAGCGAGATGTGGTGGATGGGAAGAGCGCTTAGTTGGTTGAGTGTATAACGAAAGCTTTCCTCCGTTTGTCCTGGAAGATCATACATAAGATCGATTGAGACATTTTCAAAGCCCGCTTTTTTAGCATTATGTATAGCCTCTTTTGCTTTGTCTGCTGAATGGACCCTTTCGAGAGTTTGCAAGGACCGATCATCGAGCGACTGAACGCCGAGGCTGAGTCGGTTTATCCCAATGGCGCGGAAGTGGGTGAGGAGATCCAGGGTGATCTCTTCGGGGTTGGCCTCGATCGTTATTTCACAATCAGGGCCTCTTGAAATGTTTTTGAGGATCTCCTCGATCCCTCCAAAAAGGGCGGGCGTCCCTCCGCCAAAATAGATCGAGACGATCTCTTTGTTTTTCAGGAGTGGCAGTTGTTTCTGCCACTCTAGAGCGATCGACTCGCTGAGTAATTTGTGGTGGGACAAACGGTTAGGTATGACGTAAAAGTGGCAATATGGGCACTTTTTTGTACAAAAAGGGATGTGAAAATAGAGGGAGACTTTGTTTTTTACCAATTGTCAACTTCTGGATCTTCGAGAATGCCCCTTTTCCAACGGTTTCTGTCTGAAAATGGGTCTTCTTCATCTTCTTCTTCGACAACTGTTGTTTCGCCATCTTCACCACCTTCAGTCTCATCTTCGGTGATTGTCTCCATGTCGTAGCTTTCCGTTTCCATGTCGAGTCCCGCATCGGTCATATTGTCGCCCATATCCATGTCTGGAAGGGTGTGGGGCTCCGCGTATGCTTGACGCGCAGGGGAACGCTTCGGAGTGACGTACTCTTCAAAGTCGCCGCTTTCTTTCATGAAGCGTAAGCGCTCTTTTTCTTCGTCGATCTTTGTGTTTAAAGAGCGGATCTCTTCTTTATGCTTTTCGACATCTTTTTTCGGAACTAAGCCGAGGTTCATCCACTGCTCAAGGTCTTCTAGTTCTGTCTCGAGTTTTTTTAGTCTTTCACTTTTAATATTCATTTTTTAAAACCATCCAGTATGCGCTTTAGTCCCTTTCTCTAACTTAAGGTGAAAAAATTGTAAAATATTTTTTTCAACTGACTCAATTCCTTTCGTAGAAAAAGGGGTCAGAGAGAGCTTTTTACTTCAAAAGAGGATTTGTTGGCAAGTTTTTTGTTTTTCTGTTATTGAGAAATAGATGGAGGGCACATGCCTGAATTTCCCGATTATGCACAGCTTTCAAACATTGCTCTCATAGAGGAGCTTTATGAAAAGTACCTCAAAGATCCCGAAAGTGTCGATGAGTCGTGGCGTTCATTTTTTCAAGGGATCGATTTTGGCGCGTTTCTTCATCAAAGAACACTTGAGCCTAATAATCAACAGCCCAACATTCGCATTTATGATCTCATTGTAGCCTATCGACGATTTGGCCACTTACAAGCCCAGTTTAATCCGTTGGAAGAGGAGAAAAAAAAGGCTGACGAGCTCGATTTAGAAAAATTAGGCTTTTTTTCCTCGGAGTTGGAGCAAACATTTCCAACGATCGGATTTTGCGGCAAAAAGAGCGCCCCGCTTAAAGAGATTATTTCGGCCCTTGAAGAGATCTATTGCCATCGGATCGGGTATGAATACATGGATCTGGGCAATCCTGAGTTGGAAAAATGGATCCAATCACGTCTTGAGCCCGATGCAATTGTTCAGCTCAGCATTGAAGAAAAGCATCTCCTTCTCGAGTTTTTAAATAAATCGGAAGTGTTTGAGACTTTTTTACACACAAAGTATGTCGGACAGACTCGGTTTTCTCTCGAGGGGGGAGAGACGATGATCCCTCTTTTAGCAGAAGTGATCAATCATGGAGCTGACTTAGGCGTGGATGAGTTTCTCATTGGTATGGCCCACAGAGGAAGACTCAATGTTCTTGTGAATATATTGAACAAGCCGCTTAGCTTAATTTTCGAAGAATTCGAAGATGATACGACCCTTTCTTTTTCGGGCAATGACGATGTTCGCTACCACATGGGCTATACGGGAGAACTGACAACGCGTGCAGGGGATAAGAAAGTAGCAGTTGGCCTTGCTGCAAACCCATCGCACCTCGAATCAGTAGATCCCATTGTTTTGGGACAAACTTACGCAAAGCAAGTTCTTAAAAATGATGCTGATAAATCAAGGACATGTCCTTTGTTGATTCATGGAGATGCATCTATTGCTGGACAAGGCGTAGTCTACGAATCGCTTCAGTTGATGAATTTACCAAACTATTCGGTGGGCGGAACAATACATCTCGTCGTCAACAATCAAATTGGCTACACCACTTTGCCCAAAGAGGGAAGATCGACGAGATACTGCACCGATATTGCAAAAACCTTTAGTTGCCCTGTATTTCATGTAAATGCTGAAGATCCTGAAAGTTGCTTATTTGCCGCAAAACTTGCCGTAGAGATCCGGCAGAAATTTCATGTAGATGTCTTTATCGATCTTTTATGCTACCGCAAATATGGACATAACGAAGGGGATGAGCCCTCATTTACTCAGCCACTTCAATACCAAAAAATCCATTCAAAAAAGTCGATCCGCCAAATGTATATTGAGCAGTTAACTCAAGCGGGACATTTAGAGCAAAAGCTTGCTGAAACGCTCGATATCCAATTTAAAGAGACTCTCAAATCAGCCCTTGCGAAAGCGCAGGAAAATATTGCAGCAAAAGTGGTCGAAAACACCAACGTTACCCCCAATCTTTTTGAGCCGTGCATTACAAAAGTAGAGGAAAATGTATTAAAAACTGTCTTGGAGACTTTTTGTAAAGTTCCCGATCAATTTCACTTCCATCCTAAATTGCAAAAATGGCTAGAAAAGCGTCTTTCCTCATTGAGCGGGACAATCGATTGGCCGACGGCTGAGTGTTTGGCTTTCGGATCTCTTCTCATGCAGGGGATTCCGATCCGCTTTGCTGGGCAAGATTCGCAGCGCGGCACATTCAGTCAACGCCACATGGTTTGGATCAGCACAGAGACGGGAGAGCCTTATAGCCCCTTATCACAGTTTAAAACGAGAGTTGAAATTGTCAATTCACCTCTGACCGAATATGCAGGAATGGGATTTGAGGTGGGCTTTTCATGGGAGATTAAAGACTCTCTCAATCTTTGGGAGGCGCAATATGGCGACTTTGATAATGGAGCGCAAATTATCATCGATCAATATGTTGCAAATGCGGAAAAAAAATGGAACTGTCTCTCTTCATTAACGCTCCTATTGCCCCACGGCTACGAAGGTGCCGGACCTGAACACTCGTCAGCTCGTATTGAGAGATTTTTGCAGTTAGCTGGAAATGACAACATGCAAATTGTCAATGCAAGCACACCAGCACAGTACTTTCACCTCTTGCGAAGACAAGCAATTCAAAAGATAAAAAAACCACTCGTTGTCTTCACCCCGAAAAGCCTACTTAGAGCGCCTGCATGCACAAGCAAAGTAGATCAATTTACCCATGGCGGATTCGAAGAGATTTTAGATGATATTTCGCCTCCTAAAAACTGTAGCAGATTGATTTTTTGCTCGGGGAAAATCTTTTACGGATTAATTAGCGCACGAAAGCGCTCTGATATTGCAATTGTTCGTATCGAGCAGCTCTATCCGTTAAATATGGAAAAACTGAAGAAAATCATTGCGAAGTACAAAGGGTTTACGGAATGCTTTTGGGTACAAGAAGAGCCTGAAAATATGGGAGCTTGGAGGTATATTCAGCCCCTTTTACCAGAGGCAACTTTTGTGGGAAGAGCTGTCAATGCAACCACTGCAACTGGTTCTAACCGTAAACATAAACAAGAGCAACAAGCATTGATCGAAAAGGCGATAGGATGAAAGTAGAAATCAAAATCCCAAAAATGGGTGAATCAATTGTTGAGGCAACGATTGGATCCATTTTAAAGCAATCCGGGCAGATCGTTAAGGCTGATGAAGAGATCTTGGAGATCGAAACGGAAAAGGTCAATCAAGTCCTTACAGCGCCAGGTGCTGGACTTCTTGAATTGAGTGTCAAGCAAGGCGATGTTGTCAAAGTCGATCAAGTAATCGGAACCATTGAAACAGATGCAAAGGCTCCTAAAGAGGAAAAACCTGCTGAAGCCCCTGCAAAAGAGCCTACAGCTCCGAAAGAAGAAAAACAAAAAGAGCCTGTGCCTGCTGAGTCTAAAAAAATGGACTTACCTGAAGCTCGAAAAAAGATCGATCAGACATTAGCTGAATTTTCTAAACCTTCGGTGCCTAATGTGTCGCCTGAGCCGAAGGCCCCTACACGCAGCTCTTCTCGAGAAACAAGAAAAAAAATGACCAAACTCCGTAGAGTCATCGCAGAAAAACTTGTTCAAGTGAAAAACGAGACGGCTATGCTCACTACGTTTAATGAAGTAGATATGAGCGCTGTGATGAAGATGCGCGAAGAAAATCAGGAGATGTTTCAAAAAAAGCATGGAATCAAACTTGGGTTCATGTCGTTTTTTGTCAAAGCGTGTGTCACTGCTTTGCAACAATTCCCTGATATTAACGCACGCATTGATAAAGATGAGATTGTCTATCAACATTTCTACGACATTGGGATTGCCGTGGGCACCGAAAAAGGGCTTTTTGTCCCGGTGATTCGCAATGCAGATCAGCTCTCTTACGCAGAAATTGAAAAGAGCTTAAAAAACTTTGCAGAAAAAGCACGCAGCGGCACCATCTCGATCGACGAGATGCAGGGGGGAACTTTTACGATCACAAATGGGGGAGTTTATGGATCGATGCTCTCAACTCCCATTTTAAATCCTCCCCAAAGCGGTATTTTAGGGATGCACAATATTGTGAAAAGAGCTGTTGTGGTCAATGATGAAATTGTCATTCGTCCGATGATGTATTTAGCTTTAAGTTACGATCATCGAATTGTCGATGGGAAAGAATCGATCTCCTTTTTAATGCAAATTAAGAAGAATTTAGAAGAACCAGCGAGAGTATTGCTTGATTTATGATGTCGTAGTTATCGGTGCGGGCCCAGGTGGCTATGTCGCAGCTATACGCGCTGCACAACTGGGGCTAAAAACGGCCGTGATTGAAAAGAGCAAGACTTTGGGTGGAACTTGTCTGAATGTGGGATGCATTCCTTCAAAAGTATTGCTTCACGATTCATCGGTTTCCTCTGATTTCCCAAAAATGATGAACCGCAAGACGGAAGTTGTCTCCGGATTTACATCTGGAGTTCAATTTTTGCTCAAAAAAAACAAAATCGATTGGATTCAAGGTACAGCTTTGCTTAAAGGTCCGAACACCATTGATGTGGGCGGGAAGACAGTTGAGGCAAAAAATATCATTTTAGCGACAGGATCTGCTCCAGTAGAGCTCCCCTTTTTACCCTTTGATGAGACGCAAATTTTGTCGTCGACTGGTGCACTTGCACTCAAGTCGGTTCCAAAAAAGCTCTTAGTTGTTGGAGCCGGTGTCATTGGCGTTGAGCTCGGCTCTGTTTATAAAAGACTCGGCTCTGAAGTCGTCTTTATTGAATTTCTTGACCGTATTTGCCCGGCTTTTGATATGGATCTTTCAAAAGGGCTTCAAAAAGTGCTCACAAATCAGGGGATGGTTTTTCATCTGTCTCACAAAGTGCTTAAAGCGAAAGGGACAACACTTACAGTGCAAGGGCTATCTGGAGAAGTTACATTTGATGGCGATGCGGTTCTTGTAGCAGTGGGGCGAAGACCTTATTCGGATCACTTAGGATTGCAAGATTTAGGGATTGAAAAAGATTCCAAAGGCTTTGTCCAAATCAATAACTCATTTCAAACGTCTATCCCCAACATCTTTGCCATTGGCGATCTTGTCGATGGACCTATGCTTGCGCATAAAGCATCGGAAGAGGGGATTGCTGTTGCAGAACTTATCGCAGGCCATAGCCCTATCGTGAATTACATGGCGATTCCAAATGTCGCTTACACAGATCCAGAAGTTGCCTCTGTAGGTCTTACAGAAGAGGAGGTAAAGGTGAGAAAATTGTCCTACAAGTCCTCTGTTTTCCCATTTAAGGCAAACTCGCGTGCAAGATGTATCGATGATACCGAAGGATTTGTCAAAATTTTAGCTGAAGAGAAATCACGTCGGATTTTGGGCGTACATATATTAGGGCCCAACGCATCAGAGCTCATCGCGCAAGCGGCGCTCGCAGTTCAGCTTAAAGCAACAGCTGACCAGTTGGCAGACACATGCTTTGCTCATCCGACTTTATCAGAAGCAATCAAAGAGGCCTCACTCGGCCTCTTTAAAGCTCCTATCCATCTGTAAGGGCTATTCTCATATTCCCAAAAGAAAAGCTTTTTTAGGATGGGTCGTTAGTTTGATGTACACGTAAGCGATCTCAAAAAATGGTTTTCAGCTTCGCCGGACATTCGCCTCTTTAAAGCTGCCTGCATTGCTAAATTTTTTAAGTTCACTTGTGTATAACTTTGGCAACCATCACATTGTTTGGAAATTCTCCCGCATCTCCTCCAGGAACAAAAGAAATCTCATAGGCTGGGTTAATCTCTCGAATTTTTCGGATCAGATCATCTTTTGTAAGATAGTCAAAGGCAAGCGTATTACAGCAGTGCATGTCATCGATTAAAATTGTATGAGTTTTAATTGGATGTTGTCTGATTTGCTCAAGTTCGGCAATTAGGGGGCAGTTTTGTGGCGGCTTTTTTTTGATGGGAGGATAGATATGTGCGTCCAACCAAAATGTAATAGGCTGATCTATGTCTTTAATCATTTCCCATAGCTTCTCTGTTGAACTTCCCTTGAATAGCTTGACCTCATCTTTCCCTTGAAATCTTTGACGACAGTGTTGGTAGCTGTCTTCTAGATATTCAATCGATCTCACTTCAGAAAAACCGACATCGAGGGCCTTTTGAATCGAATCGCCAAAAAAGGATCCCGTTTCAACAAAGTAGGAGTTTAGGTATTCGCTAAAACCTTGAGGCCCCATATTGGCAAACAAATTTAGGCTCAATATGGAAAGAGCCAGAGATGTCATAAACTTTTTTTTCATATCCACTTCCTCTTGTTTTGTAAAAAGGAAGGGGAATATATCTAATAAAAGTTTTTATTATAAGTGAAAAAGTGGGGTTGCCCCCACTGAAAAATTTATTTTAATAGCCGTGGGAATTGCCGCAACCGCAAGATGCCTTCACATTTGGGTTGGTGATCTTAAAGCCGGCGCCATGTAGGCCATCGACAAAGTCAATTACGCAGCCCATGAGCCGCTCTGTCGACTTGTGGTGGATATGGATCTGGATCCCTTGTGACTCAAGGACAAGGTCACCCGGTTTCGGTTTTTCAGAATAGTCAAGAAAATATTCAAATCCGCTGCAACCTGCAGCCCTTTCTCCAAAACGCATCCCCCAGCCTGCTTTGCCTTCTTCTTCAAGAATTTCGTTGTATTTCTTGGCAGCTTTTTCTGTGATGGTAATGGTTGTAAGGTCCTCTTTTTCCTCTAAAATTTTGTTGAGGCGACCTAAAAGGGTGTCAATTTGCTCATCGCTCATTCCATGGCTATACATCCCCGCTTCAACTGTCTCCCAGGTGGCTGCAGAACAGCCGACGCAATGTAGGCCTGTGTTGGTCATCTCTTGGGCAAGCTTTGGGCTCTTTGATGGGAATTTTTTGAAAATGTCATCAATTGTCATTTCACGGGTAATTTTTTGTTCCATGGATCTCACTTAAAATTTGATTTTTACACAGCCACCGTTAATCTTGCACTGGCAAGCAAGGCGCTCTTTATCCAGCTCGCCAAGAAAATCGGCTTCAGCTTCGTTGAATTCGGATAGGTTCTCCATCCCTTCAGTAACTTCAATCACACACGTTCCGCAAACGCCTTCTGTACAGGCAAATGGGATTCCAGCCTGCTCGCAGGCTTCAGTAATAGGGGACCCATCGGGTAGATCGGTCTCTTCGTTTGTCTCGTCAAAAATTATTTTAGCCATATGAACATCTTGTTTGCCCAACAATTTAACTCTTTAGCCAAAATTTTACAAGATCAGAGTGCTCGCCTCTCAAGAGGCGGAAATAGTAAAAATTTTATAACTGTTAAATAATTTCTTCTGGGAATTGTTTAGATGTTAGTAGTATAAATTTTATTATTTTATTTATGTAATAATGTAAAATTAAATATCATAACAATTTTCTTTCGTTTTGATTAATTACTTTAGATGTATTAAAATATTCACAATTCTAATAATAAAAACAGTTAATATAATTAACGGAGATAATATGATTAATACATCTAAATTAGATGGTGTTCCTTGTGTGACGCCAGCAACAGTTGAGGCCAGTGGAGTTGTAAGCTCTTCAGAGCCTAGAAAATTTGAGTGGAACCTCGGTAGACTTCTTTATAAGCAAAACGGCGAAACAGAAACAAGAGCTTGGACTGTTCGTGTTCTTTCTCTCGCGTTAGTTTTCCCCGCTGTTTTAACTGCGCTAGTTGATCTAGGTCGAGGCCTTGGCTTTTTGATTGGAAACAAAAATGCGACTTTTGCCAAATATTTCGATGGTAAAAGTTTTAGTTTAATTGATAAGGCATCTGCTGCTTGTAAAGCACTTTCTACAAAAGTAGATACACTTTATAAATCGATCATTGCCCCTCCGACTCTTGAGCAGTTGAACCTAAGGTCAGAAAAAACTTTAAAGAATTTAGCACGTAAATTAACCGATGGATATAGAGCTCAACACGGTGGGTATTTCACATCGAATAGCAGCTTTAGCTCTCCTGGCGCAATCAATGGAGAGAAGCAGGTTAATTTAGCTCAAAAAGAGATTCTTGCTGAGCTTTCTACAAATATACAGCGCAATGTAACAGATCCTGCAAAGCTTGAAAGTTATAAAGCAGATCTAGAAAAGAAGATTTTTAATCTTGTGAAAGATGCAGCTAAAGATGATCTGTTTGTAAAGAATAAGGTTTATAGAGCAGGACCGCAACCTAAGCTCGCTGATGTTGCTCGCAAGGAACTTAGGAATTTTTTCCAGAAAGCAAGTCAACAACTACTCAATGAGCAGTTCGTTAACTTGGCTAAAAAGCAAGACACTCTTGTTGAAAACTTAGCCGCTGGAGTAGATGCAGGTACAATCACTTTAGAAAAAGCTCAAGAAGCGATTAAAGAACAAGCTCCAACTCTCTATATGGGAAAGCTTGCTGAAGGCTTTAAGAAAGCAGGTGCTGCTTTAAAAGCATTTTTTAGCTCTGTTGTCGAAAAGAAATTGATGACTGATGCTCAAGTTCAGGCAATTGTTGTTCGTCCTGACGTGGATATGTTGTCAGCTTTTGCAGCTTCAGAAATCGCTCAAAATGAGGAAAGTGAGCTCGGCGATAAAACAGCTATAACACAAACAGCTGATCGCTTAATCAAAGAAGGGCGCTTGGATGAAAAAGATAAAAGCAAATTTTCTGTCTATGTTTTAGCTCAAATTCCTAAAATGCGTGCAGAAATTCAAGCACAAAGGATTGCTAAGTTAGAAAAAGAGCAAGAAGCTTTAGCTATTTCAAAAGAGGCTGAAGCTGCAATTAACGCAGAAAAGGCGGCTCAATTACAAGCCCAAGAAGTGCAAACTTCTTTATGGGGAAGATTTTTAGATCTTATAGGCCTCATTTTTGTAAAGCAAGATGCGGTAAAGGGTCTGTTTGCTGAGCACGATCAATTAGTGTTGGATCGTAAACAAATTGCAGAGGAATTAAAAAACCTAAGAGACCAAACTGTTGTATTTAAAGGGCAGAAGATGAAACTTCTGATAGCCGAAGAAAAATATAGCGAGGAACTATCAAAAATTCTTGCAAAAGAAGGTATCACTGACAAGAAAAGACAATCTTTGGTAACTCAGTTGGTCTCTTTTGATTCTGGGGAAAAGACGATTGAACTCATTCAACAAATGAGATCTTTAGTACAACGATCTACAGAGATGGTTGCTCTTTTAGCATCTCACTCTGATCAGATTCAAGATGAGATTAAGGCTTTGGCTACTTTAAATGGCGTTTATAGTGTCTATTCAAAGAACCATAAAGGCCAATTTATTGAAAGATCCCGAAAGGAGATTGGATCTATTGAGAAGACTCTTCAAAAGGGACAAGTCTTTATAAGCGAAAAATACAAACTCTTGTTTCAAAATCAAGATGTTGATGCATTGAGACCTGCAAAGTCTGTTGTTGATACTGACCTAGAGGGTAATTTAGCTGATGTTGAAGCGATTTTATCTGCATCTAAAGTAGTTGAAGAGCCTAGGGTTGTCGTTACTGAAGAGCCTGAGGCAATAGTTGCAGAAGAAGAGCCTGAGGCAATAGTTGCAGAAGAAGAGCCTGAAGTTGTAGCAGCACCTGCTCAGAAACCTCGTGCTGGACTTTTGGATTTATTTCGCGCGGTTCGTAACGAAGTTTTGAAGTAAAAGTACAAAGTTTAGCCTTTAAAGCTAAATGTAGACCTTCGGGAAACCGAGGGTCTTTTTTTTGTTAATCCAAAGTTAGTCATTTGTGTGTATCAGTGCGTAAGTAGATTGGTAAGGCTCACAAGGACATCTCGCAAGACCTCGAGCGGCTTTTGATCTGCATCGAATTCGGAAATGAGTGATTGTGGGTAGTGAGTGAGGGCTTTTGTCGTCTCTTGTGTATAGACTTTCATCCGTGTTCGGAGAATTTCAGGGTCCATATCGTCATGACGTTTTTCGATTAAAGCACGCCTTTGTAGTCTCTTGATCAGCGCCTCTGCATGCTTGATCTTTAGGACGATCACTTTTTCTACGTGAATATATTTTTTTAAAAGCTCAGCTTGTTGAAGCGTTCTCGGGACTCCATCGAGAAGGAGGAGCTGCTGGGATGGGAAGTAGCGGTTAGTCGCAATCAGCCCATGGACGAAATGGTGCCATATTTGGATCGTCACTTCATCGGGGAGCAGAAGCCCTTTTCCGGCATATTTATGGTAGAGTTTGCCTGCAGGGGACTCTGGGGCAAGGCCTCGGAAAATATCGCCAGAAGAGAGGTGAAAGTGGTTGCCTGCGCTACTCAAGAATTTGCCCAAAGTCCCTTTACCCGCCCCAGGGGGACCAAATATGAGGACTGTTCTGTAGGGGGCGTCGTGCTGGGGTATTATAGAATCTTTTTCCATGATTTGCAGATTAATGGAATAAGGACTTCTCTACAAGAGCGGTTTAAGTCTCTTATCCTCAGTTAGGTTATTCTGTTTAATTTGGTGTTTATTACTAATTGATTGTAATGTAAATATTTGGTATAATTATTGTAAAAAAATTGGAATTACATTGTATGGCTACAAATGCTGCTTTTTTCTCGCCCCAAGCAGAAGCTGGGGGGATGAGACCGGTTTACGCAAGGACAGATGGTAATTACCTGATCCTACCCGGTGCTTTGGTTCAAGGTGGAAAAAGGTATGATATTCGAATCCTACGGTTTGACGCTGATAAAAATGTCATTCAGATGGATGGAAAAACACCCTTTTCGGCCTCTTCATTAAGGCAAATTCAATCGGTTGCTGCCAGCTGCATTTTTAATCGATATTTAGACCCCTCGAGCGTCAAGATCACATATCTAGAAGATTCCAAACGTTGTTTTAAGGAAAATACAGAGACTAACGAAAGTATTGAATTGGGGAAAAAAGACCAAGATACACAAGATATTGCCGAAGCTGCTGAAAGAATTCATGAGCTGTTGTCTCCGTCTCAAAGGGGCGAGTGGACAAAAGACCCAAACGCAAAGTTGGTTATCTATCCAACTTTTGTTCAAAGACAGGATAGGCCGAAAGCTTCTCAAGAAATGCCGAAGGATGAAAAGGTTCCTGGAACTAATGGTGATGATGAAGTAAGTGATACTGAATCAGAGGCCGGTTCTGAAGTCGTAGGGGCCCCAAACTCTACAGATGTAGTAAATCAAGAATCTTTAAATTTATCTGGTGTCACTTTGGATAAATTAAGAAAGTATGCAATGCACCCCTCGGAAAAATATGAGGCGCAATATGAGCCAATTTTGGCCTCTTTTAAGCGTTTGATCGAAAACCCTAATAGCCCTACTGATGAAACCATGAAAAAGTGGATTCAAGATGAATACTTCAGCAGCTTTAATAAGCGCCTAAATGAATCTTTTGACGATTATAATAGAGAAGATGGAGGGAAAGATTTTGAGGAATGGTGCCAATATCATGCAGCGAATGATGTAATGTCTTTTATCCAATTAGAAAAAACTGTATTAACACAAATTATAAATTATTTGACTTGTTTACCCATTCCGACAAAGAGCTCCTCTTGATTTGATTGGTTTAAGTAATTTATTGTCTTTTTGTTTCTAGTTGAAAAGTTTCTGATTATTCTTATTAATTGCTTCTTTTGTTATAATAATACCGGTTAGGTGTTATTATGGCGGGATTATCAATTCAACTTAATAAGTTGAATGTTGGGGGGAGCCCCCTCGATTTTCAATTTATTTCTCCAATGCACAAAGAAAGTGCAGAGCTATGCTTATCAAAAATTTTTGTTGACCATGCAATAGCGCCACCGAGTGAAAAGGGGCCCTTTTCACTGAAGTTTGATTACGCAAATCGAATTGTAGAGCTAAACGGTCAAAAAATTCCTATTCAGAAATCGCGAGAGTTAAAGCGCATTGAGCGGATCGCCCGTTTTTATCAGCATACAGGCCATGTCCCAAGGGTGGGGATGAGTTTAGAGGGCCAAGTTTTTAGAGCCGTAACTACGCAAAGGGCGATTAAAGCGATCAATGAGGCAAGTGTTCCGGGGGCAAACGGTCAAATATTGGCTGGAATGCGGATTGCCGAAGATGGGATTGCTTTAACAAGAAATATTTTATTTGCTCTTCCAGGATTTGGAGCGGGAGATCCAATTGCAACGCATTTGGGCTATTATGCAGGGATCTTTTGGACGTTCTTTTCTTTGCGAGAGCTGGGGTTAGGGATAAAAGAGCACAGACGATCTCAAGAGATTGGCGATACTGAAGGGTTAAGGCGCTCACGTGCTTCGATCCTTTCGGGAACTCTTTGTTCTGCAGCCTCTCTTAGCTATTTGTCAGGGGTTATTTTTGATACGTTTGTTTCTGAAGGGGCAGCTGCCGCTCAATTTGCATCGGCTAGCGTCCTTTTTGGGGCTGGCGCAATGTTAGCGGTGGGAACGTCTGCTCTTGGAACTTTACGCTGCCACCGTTTTAATCAGCGTTTAAATGAATATCTCAACAACCCTAAGTTAACCGAAGTTGAAAAATTTCAGGGCGCTCTAAATTTTTTAAAGGATGCCGTCTCAATTACCCCTGAAGAAAATGCTCAGTTAGTACATGAAATTGAAAAAACACACCCCAACTGGAGTGCAGAGAAAAAGGGCGCGTTACTCCAGCAGAAAATTGTCGATTTAACGGAGACGAAAGTTAAGTACTTAAAGCGAAGAACGAGCAATAAGAGCTTATATTTGATCCTTACAAAAGCTGATGGATTGTTGAAAAAACTAGCCGACCCCAAAACATGTGCTGAAGGGATCCGTGAGTCCGCTGAGATGATCCACACGATCCAGCAGGAAAACAAGACAAAAATGGCCCTGTTTATGCTCGGGTTTATCGCAGCCCTGATTAGCAGCTTGGCAATGTGTCTTGCTACCTTTGCTTCTGCAGGGGTATTGCCATTGGCCCTTTACGGCATCTCTGGTGCGATCTACTTAGGGTTATCTGCCTACTCTCTTACCGGAAAAGTCTTTCGTAACACCTTGGATCACAATGGACTTACTCTTCCTGCCCGCGAGGAGTCCTCTCTGTCTCTGTCTAAAAGTCAGGTTTAATCTGTCTGATGTGTCATTTGTAATAATGGGATAATTTACTGTATTATATTGATTTTATTGTGTAATTAAGGTATAATAATTACTTAGGTTTTACTAGGTAATGCTATGGGTGCTAATGTACCTTTTGTTTATTCTCACTCATCTTTAAGGGCGCGCGATCAATTGAATGCCAATTTATCGCTAGGTTCTAGCTATAAAGAAGCCGCGGCTATCGTCATCGATGGGAACTCGATTCTTAGGAATGGAGCTTCCTCTGTTAGTGCGATCTCTTCGATCCCAGCTGTTGCTGCTTTAACGAGTGGCTCTGCTGTATTGGGTGGCTTTTTAGGTGTTCCAGTCGGTTTGTATTTTACTCGAATTGGTGCTCTACAAGGACGCGCTGCTGTCCTTTGTAAAGACGTGGAAGGTGCTGGGCATAGCGCACTTTTGGGAACTGTTGGACTTTCTTATGCGGGGATTTCAGGTGTTTTGAGTGCCTATGGAATTATGGGTCTTCAAGGAGCGGCTGCACCAGCGTCTTTGATTGGATCTTTGGGCGGTTTGGGAATTGTGATGCAAACAGCTCTTACTTTTTATGGGGCGCACGGCTTATATAAGACCCATGAGTTTGGCCAAGAACTTCAAAAGCACATTGATGATAAAGGTGATGCTCTTGCTTGGCTAGCAGATCAGCTTGTAGTCACTGATGATGAGGCTAAGGAGTTGTCTCCTGAACAAATAGGCGAACTTTTGAAAAAAAAATGGAATCAGTTTGAACTTCGAGTTGGCACTGATTGCGCCAAAATGGTACGAGACAATATTTTTTTAAAGAAAAAACAGCCAGTGGATTTTGAAAACATGATTCAAGCGGTTGTCAAAGCTAATTTCAAACAGCAAGTGAGATACGCACTGCTTCTGTTTATTGGTCTTTTGGGCCTTGCGGCGTTTGCTGCTTTTATGGTCGTAACGGGCCCATTGTCTCCAATTCTTTTTGCTGTTGGATCGGCATTTTGGCTTTTGATCGACTCTTCGAAAGTTCATAACTATGTAGCCGAAAAGTGTTGGAATTGGCATTCTGAGGGAAAACCTCGAGTGACCCATTGCAATCAACCTTTGAGCGCTTAAAGCTCGATTTCCTCGATTATATTCGCTCTGAAAAGGGGCTCTCTTCTCACACAATTGAAGCCTACGCAAGAGATGTCCAAGTCTTTGGGGAAACCCTTGGTTTTACTGATTGGAAAAAAGTCACCCCTGAACACATTTTAGTTTTCCTATCTCACTTAAAGAGTAAAAATTATGCAAGCTCAACCATCTGTCGGATGCTGACGGCCGTGAAGGTTTTCTTCCGTTTTTTAAAAAAGGAGGGGGAAATTACCTTGGATTTAGGGAGGTATTTTGATACGCCAAAACTTTGGCAGCTCATCCCTGAGGTGCTGACAACTGATGAGGTCGATGCACTTTTAGCCCAGCCCAAGTTAGAAGATGCGATAGGCGCAAGAGATAAGGCAATCCTAGAGCTTCTTTATGCAACAGGCATGAGGGTCTCTGAACTATGCTTTCTTAAAATTACCGATATTAGCGATACGTTTGTCAAAGTGCGCGGCAAGGGGAAAAAAGAGAGGGTGATCCCCGTTGGGAAAAAGGCGATTGAGGCGCTCGATTTTTACCTGATTAATTATAGGGGAGAGGTGAGAGAGGAAAATGGGCCTCTTTTTATTTCACCTCGCGGGAAAGCCATCGATCGCATCACAGTGTATAATCGAGTCAAAGTGTATGCCAAAAAAGCGGGGATCATGAAGTCGATATCACCCCACACTTTGCGCCATTCATTTGCTACCCATTTATTGGAAAACGGGGCCGATTTAAGACTCATTCAAGATATGCTAGGCCATGAAGACATTTCGACAACAGATCGCTACACCCACGTCACGGGAAATCGATTGAAAAACGCCTTCAAAAACTTTCACCCTAGACCTTAATCACTCACTAACTTTGTAAGTTCTAAGTAGATCGCAGCGCCCGATTTTTTAGCCGTTTCTATAACGAGATCCACCATCTCTTCTTTCATTTTGAGCTGCATAAGATGGGCTTTGGCAGAGGCTAAGATGTCTTTTTGAGTTTGGGTTAAAGGGTTTGTGTAATTTTGCATGGCTGAATCAAAGGTGTCGGCTGAAAAGCGCCCCTCGGATGCAAACATTCGTGAAATGGGATCAAAGACGCTAAATATATTCATCATCCTACAGGTTGCATCTGTCACTTTTGGTGTTGAAAAATTAAGCCCTGCATAAAGTATGTCTGCCCACTGTTTTGGAAACGCGTGAGATTGGATCACTCTACTTCGAAGCGATTGCAAACACGGTTTTGTTTTTGTTTGGGCAGGCGTTAAGGTGGCAAATTTTTTGCTTTTTTCGGTGATCATGCGAGCAGGTGTTGTTGTGACGACGGCTCCATCCGCCACAAAGACGGCTCCATCGGTAAGCACGTTGCGTCCGCTTTCAATAAAGCGACGCGATTCAAGCGCTGTCCCCTTGCCGATAAAGGAGAGCTTTCCTAAATAGTTTGGCTCATTTGGGCCTTTAATCTTAAAGGCAGTGCATGGTTCTGGAAAATAGGGCATAGGCATGGTGGCTCTAACTGCTGCATCAATTTGTACTGCGAATCGAACGAGGGGCAATTCATCATTTTTAAGTCGGTATCCCGGGCTAATAATGGAGGGGAGATGGGTTGCTTCGATGAGAGTTTTTAGCCTTGAAAAAACACCTTCTTTTGTTTGAGAGCCTCGAAGGCTTATCGAATCATCGTCCATGATTGTGTAGTAAATTGGAGATTTGGGCGCACTTTCCTCGAAGCTTTTGACAAAATCTCTCGTAGATCCACTGTTTTTGATCGCTTCTCGAATTTTTTGAAAGGGGATTTTTACTGTGCCGGAAGCTTCTTTTAGAAGTAAAAAGGCCTTGTTTTTCGGATAGGTGAGTCTATTATATTTTTTGTAAGTCCATTTCGGTTCTAAAAAAAAGCCAAATGCACGGGCGCTAATCGCGTTTATTTTGGGTAGATTTCGGATGTACCTTTGAAAGGCTCGATTGAATGCTGGGTCGATCGATTTGACTCTATTGATTCCCAATGCAAGAGATAGACTTTTGAGGATCTCGCGTCTTGATTGCTCGGGAGTTTTTCCAAAAGCCTCCTTTTTAAACTGCTCTAAAATCTGGGAGTACTTTGTGTAGTCTTGGACCTTGGTAGGCGCTTGTCCAAATGGAATATTTGCCACAAAAAGGGGGGCGCCATTTTTTCTTGGGGTCACAACTTGAGTCATGGGATCAGTTGGGAAAAATGGCTTCGATAGCTCAGGGACGGCTGCTTCATCCAGGCTATAAGGGAAGCTTTCGACCTTCCCCTCTAAGCAATTTTCAAGCCAAGGGCGATTTTCAAGTTTTTCTTGAAAGTGTTTGAGTAAATTTATAGTCATGCAAACAGGATAGCATGTTTAGGGAGAAAAGTTCTATTTAACGCGGGAAAATCGCCCTTTAATTTTTTCTTGAAGCGTTTCAAAATAATAGTATAGAACGGGTGTCAGAAGAAGGGTGAGCATTTGTGAAATAATGAGCCCCCCTACGATACAAAGACCCAATGAGATATGGCTTTGCGCCATCGCCCCGCCGATCCCGATAGCAATCGGTACGCCCCCCATAATTGCACAAACTGTAGTCATCATAATGGGCCGAAAGCGGATCAGACATGCTTCGATGATTGCATCGTAGGCAGATTTTCCCTCTTTTTCCACGGCTATGATTGCAAAATCGACCATCATAATTCCATTTTTTAGGACGATTCCGATTAAAAGAATGAGTCCGACAAATGAGTAGATCGAAAGGGTTTGGTTGAAGATATAGAGAGTCAATAGGCCGCCGAAAACGGTAGGGGGTAATGCGCTCATTACTGTAATCGGGTGAATGAAGCTTTCATAGAGAATCCCTAACACGACATAGATCACGAAAAAGGAGAGTAAGAGCAAATAGACAAGGTTCGAAAACGAGGATTTAAATATATCCGCAGTTCCGATCACTTGACCATAGACTTGGGGAGGAGCTTCCCCTTTAGTCAGTTGGTTTAGAGCTTCAAGTGCATTTCCTAGTGGGACATTATCGGCTGTATTAAATGAAATTCCAACTGAAGAGAGACCATTAATATGGTTCACTGTTAAAGGGCCTACTGTCTCTTTGACTTCTAAAACCTCAGAAAGGGGGACTTGATTACCATCTGTTGAAGTTACGTAGAGTTTTGAGAGGACTTTGGGGTTTCGGTAGAACTCGGGAAGCGTTTCTATTAAAACGTTATATTGGTTGATTTGGCCATTGATCTGAGAGATTTTATTATCTGAGTAGGCGTATTGAAAGTAATTTTCAATGGCGCTTGCGCTGACATTGTAGTTTGAGGCCTTGTCGCGCAAAATGTGCATTTGCCATTGTGGCTGATGGATTCGTAAATCGCTCGATACTTGGGCAAAAGCTGGGTTGTTTTTCATTTTAGCAACTAGCTTGGGAGCATATTCATAAAGAGCATTGCGGTCGATACTCGTTAGTGAATATTGATAAAGCGCTTGCGCTGTCGTTCCCACTTGTAAGTTAATTATAGGCAGTGGAGAAAGATAGACGTTAACTCCTGGGATCTGTTTAAACTTTTCTCCCAATTCTTTCATCACTGTCTGCATGGGTTTACGGTCTTTAAACTCTTTTAAGCGGAAAAATATTACCCCTTCATTGGGGTTTGAATAGGAGCTAATTGAAATGATTGAATCCATGTTAGGATCATCGATTGCAATTTTGTTAATCTCTTCGTGATATTTATTCATTAAAAAGGGGGATGTTCCATCGCGAGCGAGTGTATAGCCTTGGAGAAACCCAATGTCATCTGGGGGCAGAAAGTCTTTAGCAACTACCTTAAATAGGACAAGTGAAAAAAGAATGCATAAAGAGCCGACGGTCAACATGATCAATCTATGGTTCATTGCAAAGTGAAGACATGGCTCATACATCCTTTTCATCTTCTCGTTGACAGCGTCCGCCATTTTTTCCATTTTTGTCTTGTTCTCGGCGTTATATGGCTTGACAAACTTTGATGAAAGCATAGGAACTAGTGTCAATGAGACAAAGCCAGAAATGAGAACGGCAACAATGATTGTAACAGCAAACTCTTGAAACAACTTTCCGACAACCCCACCCATAAACACAAGAGGGATGAAGGCTGCAACAAGGCACAAAGTCATCGAAAGAACTGTTACACTGATCTCTTTTGAGCCTTTAAGCGATCCATCCATGGGAGACTCTCCCATTTGGACATGGCGCACGTTATTTTCTAAGACAACAATTGAATCATCGATCAAAAAACCGATGGATAAAGTGATAGCAAGTAATGAGAGAATATCAATGCTAAATCCAAGTAGATAAATGACTGCAAAGGTTCCAAAAATGGACATGGGTAAAGAGATGGCAGGTATAATCGTATTGAGCGCTTTACCTAATGCGAGGTAGATCACAGCAACGACTAAGAGGAAAGCTACAATAAGAGTGAGTTTTACATCATTGACTCCCTCGATAATAGAAACTGATTGGTCGTAGACAGATTCAATTTTCAATGAACTAGGCAGTTGTGGCCTTAATGCCTTTAAGGTTTTTTCAATTCCTTGCACGATCTGCACTGTGTTTTTACCAGGCAAGCGCCGTATGGCCAAAATTACGCACCGCTCAGAGCCTGCATGTGTTACGTAATGTTGGAAAAACTTATCGTTGCTGATACTGTCTAAAGCTCTGCCAACGTCTTTGATCTTTACCAGATCCCCATTTTGGTTTTTAATGACCAATTCGCTGTAGCCGGGCGCTTTAAGAATTTGTCCATCTACATCGATTGTAAAATCGTCGCGCTCTCCATAGAGCGTCCCAAGCGGGAGATCGACGTTTGTGAGTCGGATCGATTCGGTCACTGAATCAAGTCCTAGATTTTTAGCTGCAAGTTTTTCTGGGTCGATTTGGACTCTGACTGCATAGGGAGCTCCATAAGTTGATACTTGTGCAACCCCTTCGATCATCGATAGACGCTCACCTATGAATGTATTTCCATAATCGTAAAGATCGGCCATGGTCATATTTGGAGATGTGATGGCGTAGTAAACGATCGGAGTTGCTGCTGGATTGACCTTTTGATAGGTCGGTTGATTGGGAAGATTCGAGGGGAGATTCGGCTGGGCCCGGCTGATTGCAGCTTGCACATCTGTGGATGCCGCGTCGATATTTCGGTCGAGATCGAACTGTAGAACAATTGTTGTAGAGCCTGTATTGCTTGTTGAAAATACCCCTTGGATCCCTTCGATGGTCATAAACTGCTGCTCGAGGGGAGTTGTCACAGCATTGGCCATGGTCTCGGGGCTAGCTCCTGGATAGCTAACCGATACTTCAATTGTGGGTAGATCAACATTGGGGAGATCACTAACGGGCAAGATCCCATAGGCTGCAAAGCCAAAAAAAAGGATCGAGGCCATTACCAAAATGGTCATCACTGGACGGCGTATAAATGGTTCAGATAGATTCATTTAATTGAGACTCTTGCTCCAGAAAATAGGTTGATTTGACCCTCTAATACGATTGTTTCTCCCGCTTTCAGTCCTTGCAAAACGATGATGTTTTCATCTTCTCTTTGTCCGAGCTTAATCGGGCGCTGCTCTACTGTATTGTCTGGCTTTACTACAAAAATAACAGGTCCTGATTGGGTGAGCTGTACAGCTGTGTAGGGGATGATCACTGCATCGGGAACGGTGTGTAAAATGAGCCTTGTTCGGATGAATTGTCCTGGCCAAAGTTCTCGGTTTGTATTTTCAAAAAGAGCTCTTAACGTGATCATTCCTGTTTTTGGATCAACTGAATTGTCGAGCATAAACAGTTCTCCTTCAAAGACCTCTCCCGAAAAATCTTCATAGGCAGCGAGAACTTTTAATTTCTCATTTTTTTTGTATTTTTGGATCTGGGGAAGTTGGAATTCGGGGATGGAAAATGTGACATAGATAGGTGCCATTTGGTTGAGGGTGGAAAGCGTTGTCCCATCATTTGCAACCAAATTTCCAAAATCGACCTGTAACAGCCCCATCATTCCATCAATTGAGGCATAGATCCAGCAGTAATTTAAGTTGATGAGTGCGCTATCCACTGCTGCTCTATTTTGTTCGACAAGCGCTGAAGTTGCTGCGAAATTGGCTTGAAGCGTCTCATAATCAATTTGTGAGTAGTATTCATCCTTGGCAAGCGTTCTGTATCTTTTGACCTTCTCTGCTGCAAGGGCTAAATTTGCTAGGTTTTGGTCAAGTGTTGCCCTAGCTTCTTTTAAAGCGGCCTCGTAGGGTTTTGGATCAATGGTGAAAAGTAGATCGTTTTTTTTCACCTCTTGGCCTTGCGTGAAGTAGACTCCCGTGAGCTCTCCTTCAATTCTTGATTTCAGATTGATCGAGGTAATTGAGTCGACATGTCCCAATGCTTCGATGAAGATGGGCGCTTGTTTTTCTACAGCCTCACCCACTCGTACAGGGTAGGAGGGGGTGGGCTGTTGGACTTGTTTTTTACTGCATGAGGCTAAAATCAGTAGGATTATTAACCCGAGGCCTAAACCGGTGACAAACGGTCGGCTATGGCTTTGCAAAATCGATTTTCGCTCGGAGCTCTTCGCATTCAAGAATGGTTCTTTTCGCGAAGTACGCGGCCAAGCTCGCTTCAATTTTTCTTTGCCTTGCTCTTTCATTCGTTGCCATCTGTTTATGGCTCGGGTTAATAGGATGATTCTCATTCAGCTTCCTCATTGGGTGTTGCACATAAAGAGCCTGTTGCATAGGCAATGTCTGCTAAAGATAAGAACCAATTTTTTTGGGCATCTGCTTTTTTGGAACGGGCATCAGCCAGTGAGCTTTGCGCTTGCAGGACATCCAAAATAGTCGTTGTCCCCACTTTATAGCTTGTTAAAGCAATATTAAATTCCAATTCTGCAGCTTTTAAGTATTCGTCGGTATCGACTAGGTTGGTTGCAGATGTTTTCACACCCATATGTGCTGTTGTTACACTTTGAATCAGGCTCAATTCAGATGCCATCAATTGTGCCTTAGACATTTCTACATTGGCCTCTGCATTTTTTATCTTGTTCCGGAAGGAGTACCCACTGAAGATAGGGAAGCTTAAGCTGACAGTGGCTGTCCAGTGGTTGACCTTCTCTGAGAGCCCTTTATTATACCAATATCTTCCAGTACTTAGCTGAGAGTCGATGGTGGGTAATATGGCCCTTTTGGATTGAAGTAAAGAGGCCTCCTTCGATCTTAAATCTGCCTGAGCTGCTAGAAAATCTTGTCTTTGGGTTTGTGCAATTGCGACAAGAGAGTCAATGTCTTCTATAATGGGATCAGCTACGACTTGTTCTGGTAGAGGCGATACGCGAAATGGGACATTAGCGGGCAACCCTAAGTCGACAGCCAACTGAGCAAATGCATTTTCAACTTGCTGCTTTTGGCTCGTTAAGTTGATTTTACTTTGTAAAAATTGTGTTCTTGCTTGGGCAACATCGCCTAAAGCAGCAAGACCAAGAGCGAATTTTTCATTGGCAGCATCTAGTGCCATTTCAGCATTTTTTAAATTTGCCTCATCTGCGGTTTGAACTGCCATCTGATAGAGGTAGTTATAGTAATCTGACATGACAGTTTGTAAAACGTACTGAATCTGCTGGTTGTGAGATAGGTCTGCATAATAGAGGGCTTCTCTTGCAGCTGTGCTTGCGGCAGTTCTTTGTCCAAAGTCAAAAAGGGTGTAACTCAAAATAACGTCAGGGCCTCCTTCTGAAAAGTAGGACTCTGTCACACTCGATGTTGTCCCAGAACCAGAAGAAAGAGTTGTGGGTGCTCCAGGTGTTGCTGTTGGGATTCCTGTTTCAGGAAACCCCGCTCTTTGCCGATAGAAAAAGCTGCTGAATTGAATATCCGGGTAAAAAGGGCTTAATGATACGCCATATTCTGCAGCTGAGGCTCTCGCTTGGGCCCATGTTTGTTTGGTTGTTGGATTGTTTTGCAGGGCGATGTCGAGCAGTTCTGCGAGGGATAGTTCACTTGTATTAAAACTTGGAGGGAGCATTGTTTTACAATATTTGGAGGAGACGAGCGCATTTCCTTTCATGGGGGTCCACGAAGCATAAGGGGTGGATGGGGCAAGTTCAAACGGGTCTCTTACATCGCGAGCGCATCCGATAAAAATAAGGGGGCAAACTAAAAGCCAAAGTCGATTCAAAATTCAAAACTCCTAGAGGGTGAGTGGCATTAAAAATGCATGTGCCCTCTTAATGTGGTTCATAGTTTATAGGAATTTTTTTAGCAAACTCATTCATTGACTTCTAAGAACTGAGGTATTAATTTTGACCACTTATTTTTTGGAGACGTTTCTTATGTTAGCTCAATTTAAAGTTCCATTGATCTCTCAAGATGTTAAATTCGCCTTGAATTCTGCTTGTGGTTGTTTTGCTTCAATTGCTTTGACGCAATCAA
The DNA here is from genome assembly GCA_002773795.1 of Chlamydiae bacterium CG10_big_fil_rev_8_21_14_0_10_42_34. Classification (GTDB taxonomy): domain Bacteria; phylum Chlamydiota; class Chlamydiia; order Chlamydiales; family SM23-39; genus REEB52. Next base: position 166,340 of record PFAD01000008.1, read on the forward strand.
TTCCTATGATGATAGATCCTAACGGAACTTTTTCTAAGATTGCCGCAATTCCCATAGCAACTCTAGGTGGTATGCAAGGTGCTATGCATGCATTGACTGCAACTCAGATTATGGCTAACACAGCAGCTTTTTTAGGTGGTGTTGGGTATTTATCAAATTGCCCATCATTGATGGCAATTTCTGCATCTGCAGGTTTAGGAATGCTTGCTGGAAGAATTGTTCAAAAGGTGGATGTTTCTGGGAAATTTACATTTGTACAAGGGCTTGTAGCTGCAACCTTAGTATCGGTGCCAGTTTCATGGACATTTGGTAAAGCTGTAAATGTTATTGTCCCATCTTTCATAGGTGCTGTAGTATCCGGTATAACGCGTAAACAAAGCTATAGGTAGATGATTTATAAGGTAGATGAATCATATCGAATGGATATAAAGAGATCCCTTTCACACTCTTTTTCTGTGACGGGTTTGGCTCTGTTATCTCAAAAAGTTGTCGAATATATCGATGTTAGCAAAAATATTGGAGGGGCATTTGCTCTTCCTTCTCTGACGGTAGGGGCTTTTTGGGGAGCTCACTCTTCTCAGAAATCTTTTTTTGCACTGACGCCTTGCTTTATGTATTTGGGTGCATTAGGCCATCTAATGGATTGCCCTGACATTACAACGCTTATCTCAGCAGCAACTTTAGGGGTTTTAGCTGGAAAAGTTGTACAAAAAATACAAGTTCCGAGTAAGTTTGCTTTCCTAAACGGGCTGTTCGCTGCAAGCATTTGTTCTTGCGCTCTTCCTTACTCGTTAAATGAAGAGTGTAAAGTGCTTATACCCTCATTAATGGGTGGGCTCGTTGCGGGCACCATAAAATGAGGGGAAAATGAATGTAATCCCAGCTAAAAGTTTTAGTGAAAATGCGCAGTGTCCGATTTGTTTTGAGGCGTTTAATGATTCAATAAATCCCGGTATGGTTCATGAAGGCGAGGGGGAAAAACATAATCCGATCCATCTGAAATGTTGGAGGACTTGGGTTCAAACGAAAATGAACTGTCCAATATGTAGGACGGATATTGATGAAAGCTCTCTTTTCCCTTTGTGTGAAAAAGTTACAAAATGGTTCGTAAATGCCACAGTAGTATCGGCTGCCACCTTGGGCGCTTATACAATCGCTTCCCTCATCGAAGGTCAAAAACATTGGGGGACTTTTTTTTCAATCCCTATCACAAATTTCACGGCAGTTTTTGCGCGCTCAAGTAAGCTCTCCACTATTCCTCTTATTCGTGAGGCGCCCGTTTTAATCGGTTCGTATTTAATGTGTGAATCAATTGTTGAAAACTCTTATTTTTCTGCTGCGGTTTATAGCGCTGCAACGTTTGGATGGGCTGTGAGCGCTTTATCTCAGAGATGTAGTTTGATTGACGAGGAAGCATTTTATGCTGGAATGGTAAATGCAGCTGTTATGTCTATTCCGTCTCATCTCTTAGGGGGTCATTTGGTTTTGTTCCCTTCGATCACTGTAGGCGCTCTTATTGCAGGCAATATGGCAGCAGGGCTTATCAAAAGAATTAAGTGAGGATCTCTACTTTTCGCCTAGTTTTTTTCGAAGGAGGTCGTTTACAACCTGTGGCGATGCTTTGCCGCGCGTGAGCTTCATGACAGATCCTACAAGAAAGCCAAAGGCTCTGTCTTTGCCTGCTTTAAAATCTGCAATGGACTGAGGGTTTTCGTTTAGGACTTGATCAACGAGTGGTTCGATCGATCCGATATCACTTGTTGGTTGGTAGTCGGGATTTTTGGCGACAATTGTTTCGGGATCAAGACCGGGAGATGCTAACATATCATCTGCTACCGACTTTGCAATCTTTCCTGTAATCTTCTTGTCTTCAATCATTTCGACAAGCTTTGCAACATGAGCTGGCTGGATTTCAACATCGAGGAGCGTTTTTCCTGAGTCTTTGAGTCTGCCTGCGAATTCAACCGTGATCCAATTGCAAAGTTGTCGAGGACTTTTGCTTGTTTTGAGGGCCTCTTCAAAGTAATCCGAGAGGCGCTTTTCGTTGATGAGGATTGTTGCTGCATATTCGGAGAGACCTAGATCTGAAATATATCTTCTGAATCGATCTTGAGGTAGTTCCGGAAGCGTAGTACGAAGTTCATCAATATATTCATCGCTCAAGATTACTGGGGCAAGATCAGGTTCGGGGAAGTATCGATAGTCATCCGAACTTTCTTTGACGCGCATTAAAACTGCTTGTTTAAGCTCGGGATCCCAACGGTATGTTCCAGCAGGGATCAGTTCTGAGTAAGCTGTTGTTGGGTTTTGGGTATAAAGATCTATTTGGCGTTGAATCTCTGCATCAATTGCCATTTCCATGAAACTAAATGAGTTCATGTTTTTGATTTCGATTCGGGGTCTTAGCTCTTTTTCCCCTTTAAGACGCACCGAAATGTTTGCATCAATACGCAAGTTTCCTTCTTCCATATTTGCATCAGATGCATCGAGGTAGAGCATGATAGCTCTGATTGCAGCAGCGTAGGCGGAGGCGTCTTTTGCAGAATGGATGCAAGGCTCTGAGACGATCTCAATGAGTGGCGCTCCTGCGCGATTGTAGTCGATGCCTGCGAATGTACTAAAATGTTTGAGCATCCCCGCATCATCTTCAAGGTGGGCTCGATTGATTTGAAATATTTTTTCTCCAACATGAACTACGCCGCCTTCGATGATTGGGTTTTCAAATTGGGTGATTTGAAAATTGCGGGGGCTGTCAGGATAAAAATAGGATTTGCGATCAAATGTGCTTACTTTCGCAATTTTGGCACCTACTGCAAGTCCAAATTGAACCGCTTTTTTTACTGCCATTTTATTAAGTACAGGGAGTGAGCCTGGCTGACCTGTGCAGACGACTGAAATGTTTACATTCGGTTCATCTCCAAAGTGGTTCGGAGCAGAGCTAAATATTTTTGAGTCGGTATTGAGCTGAACGTGCATTTCGAGCCCGATAACTGGCTCCCAGAGATCGAGATTGTTACTCATAGCCACCTGGAATCCGAGAGTGTTTGGAGGCTTGCTCATAGCAGTAAGCATATTGCATGACGGCAACATCACACATTTGAGGACCTAATATTTGCGTTCCTAAGGGAAGCCCTTTGGAATCATATCCTGATGGGACGCTAATTGCAGGAAGACCTGCAAGATTTGCCGATACGGTGAAGATATCTTGTAGATACATCTCAACTGGATCTTGGATTGCGCCACTTTTGAAGGCGCCACTTGTGGCAACAGGCATCATGACAGCATCACAGTTTGAAAATGCTTTTTCAAATGCATCAATAATGAGGGTTCTTACCTTCTGTGCCTTTCTGTAAAAGGCGTCTTGGTAGCCAGAGGAAAGCACATACGTACCGAGCATGATCCTTTTTTTCACCTCTCTTCCGAAACCGTCTTTTCGAGACTGTTCATAGATCTCTTCGAGGTTTTTTGCTTCCTTAGAGCGGACGCCAAAGCGGATCCCATCAAACCGGGCTAAGTTTGTCGACGCTTCAGCAGTTGCTATAATGTAATAGACAGCAATGGAGTATTTTAAGATGTCGAGATCCACTTCAATAATTTTAGCCCCAAGAGACTTCATCACCTCAATACTTTGGGTAAAGTTCTCTTTGATTTCTGGCTTTAATTGGTCTAAAAATTTCCAGGGTACCCCAATGACTGTTCCCTCTTCTAGCTGAGGACTTAAAGGGTAAGATTCTGTCGGAAGGTCCATTGAAGTTGCATCATAAGGACAGTTTCGGCCGATTACTTCCATTGTTAGAGCAGCGTCTTCTACAGTTGCGGTTAACGGGCCGATTTGGTCGAGGGAAGATCCAAAGGCGACAAGTCCATAGCGCGATACTCTTCCATAAGTAGGTTTGAAGCCCACAATCCCACAAAGGCTTGCCGGCTGGCGGATCGATCCGCCTGTGTCGGTGCCCGTAGCAATCGGGGAGAGCCTTGCAGCAACAGCTGCGGCAGAGCCACCAGATGAGCCGCCAGGAACAGATGATAGGTCCCATGGATTTTTCGATGGGAAGAAGGCGGAATTTTCATTCGAAGATCCCATCGCAAACTCATCGAGGTTGGTCTTCCCAATTAAAATCGCATCCTCTTCTTCCATAAGACGGACCGCTGTCGCGCTGAAAGGGGCTTTGTAGTTGGTTAGAAATTTTGAGCCGCAGGTGGTGATCTCTTCCGCGATATGCATATTATCTTTAATCGCAACGGGGATTGCCGCCATTTTCCCGAGAGGAAGATTCTGAGAGCGCTTTTTATCAAGACTTTCGGCTTTGAGAAGGGCTCTTGGGGCAAGTGTTGAGAGAAAGGCACCGATTTGTTTGTCATGTGCTTCTATGCGAGAGAGGAATGTTTCTACGATCTTTACAGCAGACAGCTCGCCTTTCAAGAATGCAGCATTTAGCTCTCGGGCACTTAAGTGGTGTAAGTCTTTCATTGTGATGAGCCCGGCTTTAAAATGGGGGGAACTTTGACCATTCCACCTACTTGATCGGGAGCATTAGCTAGGAACTGATCTCGAGGAAAGGGATCTTTTATCTCATCTTCTCTCATTTGGTTTCTCAACATTCCGCGTAATACATAGCGGCAAGGTGCTGTATTATCAGTATTTACCTCGTTGAGCTGCTCAATATAATCGAGTACTTGCGAAAGACTTGCTTGGATGTCTTGCGTTTCTTCTTCAGAGCACTGAATGCGACAGAGCTTTTTTAAGTGCTCAAGAGACTGATGATCAAAGTTTGCCATAAATTATCCCCTAAAAAATACCAGCTCATAATTTCGCAGTCAATGAAAGATTGGTGACATTCATTAAAAAATGTTTTATTATGAGGTTAAAGATGGGTTTCTATAGGAGGACTCTATGAAAGGTATTCGCTTTATTGTTTTATTATTAATGGTTGTTGGTTCATTGAACTGGGGACTAGTTGGTTTTTTTGGTTATGATTTAGTTTCCGACATTTTCGGCGGGATGATGTCAACAGGAGCACGGGTTGTTTTCGCGCTCGTCGGATTAGCTGGGCTTTATGGAATTGGCTTCCTTTGCAGATGTTGCAGTGGTGGATGTGGCCCTAGCTGCGGCTGCTCCCACAAGAAGTAATGGCTCGTATCCTCATATCAGGGGCAACCGGTTTTGTTGGATCGCCCCTGTCTCTTTTTCTTAAGTCTCAAAATCATCAAGTTGTTACGCTTGTACGAGCTACAGAACAAAAAGATCGCGATAGCATCGTTTGGGATCCTCTCAACCGCATTGCTGAGTCTAAAGAGTTTGAAGGCTTTGATGTTGTCATCCATTTAGCAGGAGAGCCGTTGACCTTAAGTCGCTGGTCTTCTGAAAAGCAAAAAAAGATTCTCGAAAGTAGAACGAAAAGTACAGAGTTTCTTACTTCTCTTCTGGTCAATGCAAAAATAGCTCCCAAGCTTTTCCTCTCAGCTTCCGCTTTTGGTTTTTATGGCGATAGGGGAGACGAGGTCCTCACCGAAGAGAGCGGCGTTGGAAATGGATTTTTAGCTGAAGTATGTTCTTTGTGGGAAAAAGCGAGCATGCCGTTAGTTGAAAGAGGGGTGCGAGTTGCCCATGCACGTTTCGGAATGGTATTAGGTGCAAGGGGCGGTGCGTTAAAGAAGATGCTTTTGCCCTATAAGTTAGGGTTGGGAGGTCCCTTAGGAGATGGAATGCAATGGGTGAGTTGGATTGCTCTAGAGGATTTGATTGAGGCGATTAATTTTGTGATACAAACTGAGTCTCTCAACGGGCCTGTTAATTTTGTATCTCCAAACAGCGTCCGTCAAGCTGAGTTTTCTTCCCTTTTAGCACAAGTTCTTCACAGGCCTCACTTTTTTTCTACACCCGCATGGGTGTTGAAGTTCATTTATGGCATTGCTGCTAAAGAGCTTCTCCTCTCGAGTGCAAAAGTAATGCCGGCAAAACTTATTGCAGCAAACTTTTCTTTCAAATATCCTGATCTTCGAAGTGCCTTGTGTAAAGCACTTCAAATCACTTAAATGGGGTATTTATGTTCGCTCTTGCTATGAGTGTTCTTTTGGCAGCTATTTCTCCAATGGATGGAGATGCTGACTGTCTTGATGTTCAAGAAATTGTTTTTTCTGATCATGAAGATGTCGCATTCGGAGATCCTGATAGTTTGGATGTGTTGGATGAAGTTGCTCTCAATGAGGATTTGTTTGATGAGAGCTTCATGGATGATGATGAACTTATCTTCGATGAAGATTAATTCCAGTATGTTTGAAGGGAAAGTGCATGGTTCATATTGGTAGTGAAAATCCTTGGTTGGCGATGTGGAGCGAACCAAGAACTACAATTTCTGCTCTCGTTCAGAAAAGACCCACTTATGGCGTTTTTTATCTTGCCACAATCTATATCCTCCAAAACTTCTTTTTTTACTTTAATTGGTGGTCTTTAGGTCTCTCTTCCTATTACGGAATCATCCTATTTACCTGTGTCGTTTTATCTCCTTTAGTGGGTTTTTTATGGCTTTATTACTTGGGCTTTATCTACTATTTAATGGGTCGCTGTCTTAAGGGGAGAGCCCCTGCAATCCATCTCCGTACAGCCATTGCTTGGTCCAATATTCCCTACTCAATTAGTCTTATCATGTGGTTTGTCCTTATTTTAATGGATCCTGAAAACTCATTCGTCCATGATCCAGGGGCCCAGTCATTCGTTTTTATTAATTTAATTTCTTTCATCTTAGAGGTTTGGGCTTTTGTGCTGCTTGTACAGGCGATTCGTGAAGTTCAACAGTTTTCAGCTTTACGCTCAATTGCAAATGTTGCTTTATCTTCTTCAGTCTCAGCGGTATTTCTTTTTCTTGTTTTTTCTGCTTTCCGGTATTTTTTTATTTCCTGATTCTAATTATCTGATCTTTATGGCCTTTCGATTATTTAATTTTAATTCATTTGATAATATTAACTTATAATTTTACAATCAAGCTTAAGGGTGTCGAGTATTCGGGTGCCTCTGACTGCTCATACTGAGCTACAGTGTTATACACGTACCCCGCGTGTATCCCCTTTATTGGGGAAATTTGAGTAGGTGGGGGCACCCGAACACTTGAAAATTAGGTATTATGGAAAATCAAAATCCTTGGCTCTCTATATGGACTTCTCCAAGAGCTACAATTGCTCGTATTGTTGCTGAAAACCCCAACCGCTCGTTGTGGCTACTAGCAAGTATTTACGGCTTTTGTTCGCTTATGAACCTATACCAGTCAATGGCTTTAGGGGCGATGTTAAACACGCTGGGGATTTTGGTTTTAGCTGTTGTTTTGGCTCCTTTGTGGGGGTGGATTAGTTTCACTGTATGGAGCTTTTTTGTTTCATTTGTTGGAAAATGGTTTAAAGGGCAGGCGACTTTTTCTGCTGTAAGGGCCTCATATGCTTGGTCATGTGTTCCAATTGTCTTAAATATTCCTCTTTGGTTGCTGATGGTCTTCATATTCGGCCATCAGCTTTTTCTTAATTTTGACAACTCTGAGATGTTGTCGAATGGACAGATCCTCTTTCTATTTGCCATTTTGGGAATTAAAGTGATTTTGGCTGTTTGGTCCTTTGTGATCTATTTGAATGCGCTTGCTGAAGTGCAAAAGTTTTCGATATTGCGCTCATTTGTAAATATTGTTGTAGCAGGCATTATTTTCTTAGTGCTCTTCTTTGCACTATGGAGCTTGCTAGCTTACGCATTTGGCGGCGTTGCTACGTCAACTTATCTGATTTTAAAACCATTTTAGGGGAAGAAGATGAAAAAGACTGGATTAAAAAAAGTTGGTATTTGGTTTCTCGCACTCTCATTGTTTGCGTTTCATCTCTTCTTCCGCACAGCTCTGCATGCCGATACGGGAGCGTCGTGGACTCAGATTTTTGCAAAAAGTGGTGAATGTCAAATTTCTTTCCCATCAACACCTCAAATGATTCAGCAAACACTTCCCTTAGCTGATGGTGTGAATCGTTTAAGCTACGATGTCTACTTAGCTCCTCATGAAGATAAGGGGGTCTTTTTGCTCCTGATTGCAACGTATCCAGCTCCCATGGCAGGTGGACATGAAGTTGCTGGGCTTGAAGGCTTATTAAGTGGAATTGTGAATCATAACCCAGAGAATCGATTGGTTTATGCAGATCTAATCGATCTTTTTAGCCATCCAGCTGTTGACTTTCTCGTAGAGGGAGGCGGTAGCTATTTTAGAGGGCAGGCGGTAATGGTTGGAAATAAATTGTACTTAATCGCCATGGAAGGGATGAAAGGAAAAATGGACGAAGCTGTCTATACACGCTTCTTGAAATCCTTTAATCTAAACTAAGGTTAAAATCCCCAATTAAAGTTGGCTCCTATGTAAGGGGCCCCTTGAACATGTGTATATATAGCATTGTGTCCGCTTTCATTCTTTACATACATGCTGCCACCAAAGTTATACCCCGCAAAAATTTCCGCTTCAACGCGCAAAAATTGTTCGTAATGGACATTGAATTCGGCTCCCATTGTGGAGTAGCTAAAGACGGACCTTGGTTGGGGTTGATACTTGTCTGTTCGAAAGCGCTCTTTGAGGGGTCTTCCCTTGAGTGAAAAGCGCCATCGTTTATTGAGTGAGTATTCAATAGAGTAGTTGATCGGAAAGACAGCTTGGAACATCCACTTTTTATTTGGGGAATAGTCAAAACCGATCACCGGATAGATCTCTTGTCCTTCAAATCCAGTATATCCAAGTGCTCCCACATGGTAATGCCACTTTCTGTGCAATTCGTGAGTTCCCCAAAGGAGAGCTGAAAATAGGCCGTAGGTTCTGGCCTTATTGAAGTGATTTACATCTATATTATAGTCAGCTCTAGCAATCCATCGCCATTTTTCCATCGCAATTGACATGAATGTGAGGGCAAACTGGACATATTGAAATTGGGTTTCGTGAAATTTTGGGTTTTCATTCCAATCCAAATCGAATGCGTTATATTCGACTCTCGGGAAAAAATAGGAGTAATGATCGATGGGCACAAGCATGTATAAAAAAGCATTGGCTTTATTAAATGTGACCTCGCCGTTGCGAGATCCATTTTTTTGGTCGACGTTTGCCTTTCCAATTGCGATTACATTGCCACCTGCATGAATGGGGTGAAAATCCCAAAGCGACAGCGAAGAGCCTTCTTCTTCTTGTGCGCAAAGCGTGAATGCAAAAAATATAAAAATAAGCTTTTTCATAACTGTGGCTTTATCTCAATCAGTGTAGTTTTAAAACAGTTGGCACGTGGAAGCAGGCTCTTTGTCTCCTAGCATGCGATGATACTCAATTTCTTTTTCTTGATCACTAAGTTTTGCAATTGTTGTGTATGTGTTTCCGTTTTCTTCATTTTTAGAAACAAGGAAGTGGTCGTCTGCTAGTTTAGCTACTTGAACAAAGTGAGTCACACAGATTACCTGTCGTTTTTCAGCCAGACGTTTTAGTTTTTGACCTAAAACTGCTGCTGTATGCCCCCCCACATTACTATCGATTTCATCAAAAACAAGGGTGGATTCGCCATCGGATAGGATTGTTTTAATCGCTAAGAGTAGCCGAGAAAGTTCTCCTCCACTTGCGCACTGCTCTAAAGGAATTGGCTGAACTCCCGCATTTGCAGAGAAAAGAAATTGAACATCTCCAAAAGCAGTCCCTACTTCAATTTCAAATTGTGCATGGGGGATGTTGAGATTTTTTAGCTCTTCTAAAACGTTTAATGCAAATGGTCTCGCATATTCTTTTCTTTTGCTCGTGATAGAATCTGCTAGCACCAAATTTTTCTCTTTAATGAGCTCGAGTTGAGATTGAAGTTCGGCAATTTGAGCGTCTAGATGGGTTAGGTGATCAATTGTTTCGATAAGCTTTTCTTTTTGCTGCTTGATCTCACTGCCGAATCTGCGCTTAAGTGATTCGATGGCAGCAATTCGACTTTCTACATAGGCAAGCCTTTTGGGATCGCCATCGAGTCTCTCTGAATAACTTTGGACCTCTTGAGCCACTTCATCGAGTTCTAAAAGAGCACTTTTCATCGTTTGAGACGCTATGGCAAGTTTTTGATCGACCCGAACGCATTGATCTAACATTGTGTGTGCCCTTTTTAAGGCTGTAAGCTCCGTCCCTTCATTGAGTAAAAAGGCAATCGAGCTCATTTTTTCTGCAAGCTCTTGCGCATGCGTTAGAAAGTGGTGCTCTTCAGCGAGTTTTTCTTCTTCTGCTGGCTGCCAGTTTGTCTCCTCGATCAGAGATAAATCTTTTTGTGCCCATTCAAGTTCGCGCTCTTTGGGGATCTGTTGGAGCTTGTCTAGCTGGAATTCGATTGCTTTTTCTTCAGAGTAAGAGTGCTCAAATGCTTTTACATCATTTGTTAAATTCGCAAATGTATCGAGCATCTGTTTTTGCTTTGAAAAGATGGTCGAGGAGCTACTTTGATCTACCATCTCAATATTTGTCTTTTCTTTAAGAGTTGAAAGATTTACCTGCTGGTCGTCGATGAAGCATCTGTTTTTGCCCGATCGGTGGATCTCTCTACGGATAAAAATGGGGCCCTCTAAGACAGCTTCAATGACTGCGAAATCAGAACCATTGCGAATACAACTGACGTCGGCCCTTTCCCCGGAAATCAAGCGAATAGCAGATAAAATAGCTGATTTTCCCGAACCTGTTTCGCCTGTCAAAATATTTAAGGCTTTTCCAAAGTGGATTTCGGCGTGTTTAACTAAAATAAGATTTTGAATTTTAAGTGATTTCAAAGTTCATTCGCTGTTTTAAAGTGTGTTTTTGCAACTTTTCCTAAAGACTCTCTCCCAAATTTCGCGATAAATTTTTGCCCCGCAACGATCACTTGACTGCTCGCCCCTTTCGGTAGTGTCATGTCATACTCTTCGCTTAAAGAGTTCATCCCTTCGAGAAAGGCAGCTCTTGCCAAAATCGATGCTGCAGCAACCACTAAATCCTCTTCTCCTCGCACCTTTTGTTGGAGGTTAAGCTCAATTTTCTTTTGCTTGAGGGCATTTTCTACGACATGTTTTTCTGCAAATTGATCGAGGAGAGCCTCTTTACAGCCTGTTTTAGCAGATAGGTCCCCCAACGCAGATGCGTGGGCCCAAGCGAGAAGGCGATTTAGGTTTTTAAACTTTGCGTGGAGCTCGTTATATTTAAGGGGAAACAGTCTGATCACTGTAAATGGGAAAAGATCTTTGATCTTTTTAGCAATTTTAAGGATCCCTTCATCCGAGATTCTTTTGCTGTCTTTGACACCAATCTCTAACATCTTTTTTATCCCCTCGCCATCTGCATAGACAGCTGCAATGCAAAGAGGGCCAAAAAAGTCCCCTTTTCCCGCTTCATCCATCCCAATATGGGGAGTGAGATCTAAATGAGCTTCGGGGTGAGAGTAGTGAAAGGTCTTCAAGATTTCAGGTTCGAGATAAAATTCCATAAAGGGCTTCATCTGCTTGCCCTGAACCGTTAAGGTTCCCGATTCGTACAAAGTGCACGATACGCCCTGCTTTTTTGCGGAGAAAATAGTGTAGGGAGGTTTTGTTAACTCAAAACCTTGTTCGGTTAGATCTTCGCGCAGTTTGTCAGCCAGCTTAGTATCGATTTTTGTTGTAAATGTCATGAACCTATCTTGAAAATAACTGCCTTTTGGGCAAACTTTCGTATCTTTATTGTGTGTGTTTCGTATTGTTCAAGTATAAGACGTTTGACGGAATTGTACAAGCTGATATGATGTTTATATCCGGAGGGATTATGTCAGAAGGTCTAAAAAAAATGGGCGAAACATTTCGCTCTAAAAGGGAAGAGATGAGTCTTTCTCTGAAAGAAGTTGAGAATGCTACGTCGATCCGAATGATTTATTTGCAAGCGATTGAAGAGGGGAGAGTCGGACATTTTTTATCGAATGTTTATGCTCTCGGCTTTATTCGGCAATATGCAAGTTTTCTTGGGATCGAGTCGGATAAACTTGCGAAAGAATTTCCTGAAGCGCTCCGATTGCCACCAGAAAAGCAGGACTTTTCCTATGGAATCGGGACCCTCGAAATGAGAGGAAGTCCTCATGGTGGTGTCCGTTGGATCCCTAATTTAATCTGGGGTTCACTGATTGTAGTTATGGCAATTTGTGCGTGGTACTTTGCAAAATTTGTTGGCCTTTTATAGTTGTAACTATTATGGTGTGAACTTATGGAGCAGCTAGGCGATTACACAATACAAAAGCAGTTGGGACAAGGTGCCTATGGCACTGTCTACTTGGCTGAGCATAGGTTTATTAAACGAACCTTTGCGCTCAAAGTTTTGCCCGAAGAGATTAGCTCCAATCCCATTTTTATGCGCAGGTTCGAAGCTCAAGTTGCCGAAATTGCCGCAATGGATCACCCAAATATCGCTAAAATTCACAATATCTCTTCAAACGATGGTCTGTACTTTGTTGTATGTGACCCGGTTATTGACACTCTTGAAGAGACGATGAACTTGGATCGCTATATTGAACTAAAGGGGAAATCTCTTTTAGAAGAGGATTGGGTTGATCTCCTTTCTCAAGTAGCATCTGCACTAGATTATGCGCATGACTCTGGTGTTATTCATGGCGGTCTTAAATTAACAAATATTCTTGTAGCTCCTGCTGAAAAAGGGGTACAACTTCTCCTAACGGATTTTGGTTTAAATCGTCTTATTGGAGAGAAAACGTCTCTTTCCCTCTTACTTGAGCAAACGGCAAAAACGTTCCCGAATCGCTACTTTTCTCAAAGTTACGCTTTTTTGGCCCCAGAACAAAAAATCCTCGATGAGGAACTTACCCCAAAAGTAGACTCTTATGCTTTTGGAATTCTTGCCTATTACCTATTATTCAAAAAAATCCCTGAGGGGTGTTTTGATTTACCCTCTAAAGCAATACCCGATGCTACCCAAAATTGGGACTTTTTGATCAACCGATGCCTTCAAACAAATCCAAGTGCACGTCCTCTAAATCTCATTCAAGGGATGAAAGAGTATTTACCGGCACCTCGAGCTATTTTAAAAGAGATGCTCAGCTTATCTGAAGTTGAACCGAAAGTTGAAAATGTTCTTCAAATGGCTTTTGAACTTGAAGAGGCGCCCAAACCTGTCTTGAAGCCTCAAGAAATTGCTCGACCTGAATATGAGCCCGATCCTGGAGCTATCTTTCAGCGCGATACCAATGTCTGTCACTACACACCAAATAAAGTAGAAGTGAAGGAAATTGAACCGCTACTTACCGAAATGGTCGTGATCCCCGCTGGAACCTATTCTCGAGGAAGCAATGGTGGGGCTCGTGATGAGATGCCGCGCCACCCAGTAAGACTCAGTAGCTTTGCCATCGATGTCCATCCGATCACTAACGAGCAGTTTGTCCGCTTTTTAGAGGCAATGGGGGGAGAAAAAGATCATAATAATAACGATATCATCCGTCTGCGTGATTCAAGAATTAAGCGCTCTACGGGGAGACTCATTATTGAATCGGGCTACGCAAAACACCCAGTAGTTGGTGTCACATGGTACGGGGCAATTGCTTACACAAAGTGGATTGGTAAAAGACTTCCGACTGAAGCCGAATGGGAAGCTGCCGCTTCAGCAGGTGCTGAAACAACCTATCCAACGGGTGCTGAAATTGAACGATCTCAAGCAAATTTTTTCAGCTCTGATACAACTTCAGTTATGAGCTATCCTCCGAATGCTTTTGGACTCTACGATGTAGCCGGCAATGTTTATGAGTGGTGCCAGGATTGGTATGCTTATAACTATTATGATACTTCGTCCGTTGAACCCGATGAGCCGGTAGGTCCACCTCAAGGAGTCTATCGAGTCCTTCGCGGGGGATGTTGGAAAAGCTTGAAAGAAGATCTTCGCTGTTCACATAGACACAGAAATAATCCTGGTGCTGTCAATGGCACTTATGGTTTCCGCTGTGCAGCTGACGTGTCTTAATCTATGCGCTCAATTTTATTTGTTTGTATGGCTAACATTTGCAGATCGCCTGCTCTCATGGCGACTTTAAGGCATATGGCCTTGAAGAAAAAACTGGATATTCAAGTGGATAGTTGCGGTATTGGGTGGGTCCATTTAGGTGAGCGCTCCGATTTAAGAACCTTTGAGGCTGCAAAAAAACATGAGATCTTGATCGATCACCGCGCACAGCAATTTCTCATGGAGTTTTTTGAAACCTATGACCTCATTCTTTGTGTCAATGAGGAGATCGTCGAGCAGCTCAAGCTCAAAGGCCCCCAGCATGCAAACAAAATCAAGCTTGCTACAGAGTTTAGCAAAAAATATAAGGGCCAGCCAATTCCAGATCCCTATTACTTGAGTGATCATGGTTTTGATGATGTGATGGAAATCATCATCGATTGCTGCAATGGCATTGTAAAATTTCTATCCCGATAAGGAAAAAATAATGATACGTACACTTTTGGTTTTTTGTTTTGCTTGTAGCTCTCTTGTTTCAGCCATCTTTGAGATCTCTCATTTTAGCGAAGTCCCGAACTATATCGATGAAGACTGTGTCCTCCTTTTAGATATTGATGATACTTTGATCGTCCCTGTTCAAACTTTAGGAAGCGGGGCTTGGTTTGATTATCGTTTAAAAAGCTTTCTCAATGAGGGATGCGATTATAGAACAGCTGTTGAAAAAACTCTCCCAGAGTGGGAAGCAATTCGCCACTTAACAAAAATGCGACTTGTAGAAGAAGAAACTGCAAAAGTTCTATCCGATCTTCAAGAAAAACAGGTGCCTATTATGGGGGTCACTTTTCAAGGGCTGGCTCTAGCAACGCGCACTGTAATGCAGCTGAATGACTTAAGGGTAGATCTATGTAAAACTTCCCCAAGTAAAGAAGATCATTGTTTGTCTGTTCAAAATCACACTGTGATTCACCGCCAAGGGATCTTATTTACCTCAGGCAGAGCTAAAGGGGAATCTTTTTTTCAGCTTTGTGGCAAAATTGGGATGACTCCTAAAAAAATTGTAGTCGTTGATGATAAGCTCTCTCACCTACAAAATTTTGAAAAAGAGACTTACTTAAGAGGGGTAGAGTTTGTGGGCCTTCGATATGGAGCCTTGGATGAGCAGTGCGCCGCATTTTCCAAAGAGGTGGCCGAGTATCAATTCTCCCAATCGAGTCTAAAACATCTCATCTCAGATGAAGAGGCTAAGATGAAGATTGATTTGTCGAAATGATCTTTGCTAACATATTGTCCATATGAAACTACTCCTTTCCAAACCAAGAGGCTTTTGCGCGGGCGTTGAACGGGCGATTGATACGGTCAAAAAAGCGTTGCAGCTTTGGGGCCGGCCTATCTATGTTAAGCACGAAATTGTCCATAATCAGCACGTTGTTTCCGAACTAAGCCAGCTGGGGGCAATCTTCGTCGATGACCTAGAGGACATTCCTGTTGGGGAAAGGGTGATCTATTCAGCTCACGGGGTTCCTCCTTCTGTGCGAGAGCAGGCCAAGAAAAGGAGATTAATTGAAATTGACGCTACCTGTGGTCTTGTCACAAAGGTCCATTCTGCCGCCAAACGATACGCTGACAAGGGCTATCACATTGTCTTAATCGGCCATCGGAAACACGTAGAAACAATAGGTACAGCAGGCGAGGCGCCTCAGGTCACAACTGTTGTGGAGACGCCGGCTGAAGTCGAGAATCTTCCCTTTGGCCCAGATGATAAACTAGCCTATCTGACCCAAACAACACTTAGCTTAGACGATGTGAAAGAGATCACAGAGGCGCTTCTTAAACGGTATCCCCAGATTGAAACTCTCCCTAGCTCATCGATTTGCTATGCGACGACGAACAGACAGATGGCACTTCGTCAAATCACGCAAGAGGCCGATCTTGTCCTCGTTGTTGGCGATCCGAAAAGCTCGAATTCGAATCGTTTGAGAGAAGTTGCTGAGAAAAGGGGGAAAAAGGCCTTTTTGATCAATAGTGAAAAAGAGATCCTTCCTGAGTGGCTTGCAGGAATCGAGGTGATTGCGATGACGGCTGGAGCTTCAACACCTGAAGCAATTGTTCAATCTTGCATCACCCGATTGAAGCAATTGGGTCTGAAAAATGTCGAAGAAGTTGTGTTTACTCAAGAAGATGTATTTTTTCAATTGCCAAAGCAAGTGCTAATCTAATAACTTGAGGAAATGAGTGATTCTTCCGATCATGTTGTTCACCTTGAGAAAAAAAGCTTAAAGCGCTCCTTAGGAGCTAAAGAGCTTTTTTCCGTGGGCTATGGAGATGTCGGCTCCTCGATCTATTACGCACTCGGTGTAACTGCCCTTTACGCATTAGGGGCAACCCCAATTGCTTTTGCCCTCGCAGGCTTTGTTTTTATCTGTACAGCGCTTACTTATGCGGAAATGGCCTCCACGTTCCCTGAACCGGGTGGTTCGGCAACATTTTCCCGCTACGCATTTAACGATTTAATCTCCTTTATCGCAGGCTGGGGGCTTCTTCTCGACTACATAGTTACAATCGCTATTTCTGCTTTTGCGATCCCGCCATACGTAAAATATATCATCCCTTATTCAAGTTCTGTTATCTCTCACACTGTTGCAACATGCCTGATCATCGGAATTTTATATTTAGTGAATCTTGTGGGAGTTAAGCATTCAGGAAGATTGAGCTTAGTTTTGGCAGTTATTACAATTATTTCTCAGGCATTTGTAATCCTCGCAGCCCTCTTTTTGCTCTTAAATCTACCTCATGTGATTTCTCAGCTCAAGATTAATGTTCCTGGAGCTGCTTGGTCTCCAAGTTGGGGAGACTTTATTAAAGGGACCGCGATGGCGATGGTTGCCTACACTGGTATTGAATCCATCGCGCAGCTAGCTGCTGAAACCAAAAAGCCGTCCATTGCGATTCCAAAAGCAATTAAATGGACAGTGCTCACTTTAGTCATTTTGTACATAGGGATATCTATCGTTGGTCTTTCTGTGATCTCTCCACAAGCGCTTGGAACAACCTATGTAGATGATCCTGTTGCTGGAATTGTTGCGCAGTTTCCCTTTGGAGGAAAGTGGCTAGCCCCATGGTTTGGCCTTATTGCCGCCATCATCTTATTGATAGCCGCAAATGCAGGACTTATCGGCTGCTCAAGGCTTGCTTTTTCGATGGGGGAGTACTACCAAGTGCCCCATATCTTTTATCGACTTCACCCTCGCTTTCGAACGCCCTATATCTCGCTTGGAGCTTTTACCCTTGTTGCTATGATTATCGTTATTTTGAGCCAAGGGCAAATGCTCTTTTTGGCAGATCTATATAATTTTGGCGCTCAAATTGCTTTTTTCTCAGCCCATATGTCTTTAATTGTCTTGCGCTGTAAAAAACCTTCACTAACTAGGCCCTATAAGGCCCCTTTCAACATTCCGATTGGTAAGGGGCGCTCAATCCCACTCACCGCACTCATTGGTACGCTTGCTACATTTTCAGTGTGGCTCGTTGTTGTCATCACAAAACCAGATGGGCGCAATTTAGGATTGATTTGGATTGGCTTTGGCCTCCTTATGTATTTTCTCTATCGGAAGAAAAAGCAGATTTCTCCCACAGGACAACTTTCGATTGAAAAAATCAAAATTCCTGAATATCACCCAATGCACCTCAAACACATTTTGGTGACAGCACGCATGTTGGGCAATACGGATGCACTGCAAACAGCATGCCAGCTTGCGAAAAGCTATAACTGCAAAATCACAGCGGTCCATGTCATTGAAATCCCGGCATCTTTACCTATGCATGCCTCGATGATTAAGCGCGAAGAGATCGGTGATGCAGCTTTGAAAAGAGCAGAAGCTGTGGCGAGAGAATACGATCTATCGATCGATCTAAAACTGGTCCGATCCCGTACAATTGAAGGAGCGTTATTAGAGCTTCTTTCTCACGGTGAATACGATATGGTTGTGGTGGGGACAAAAAAACACGAACTTCGAACCAAAGAGCACTTTGCTGTTGAAGTAGAAAAGCTCCTCATTGATGCGCCATGCCGCGTAATCTTTTGTAAGTCTTGATCCGATTTTTCTTCTTTTGCACGAAAGGGGTGCTAACGGGTGTGCCTAATTTTCTTCATGAAGATCGAGTGGATACATTGCTTGAAATACCTCAAGCATAGATCTGATTGGGTGACCTATTAAAGGCAAAGCTTTTGGTATTTCAAAAACAAGCGCTTCTGCAATTTCTAGGTGGCCCTCTTCAGCGGCAGCACACAAGGCCAATCCAAGGTCTAGTGCGGTGATTGCATCGAATCTATCAGATTGAATGAGTGCATTTACAACTTCTGAGTGGCCATTTTTAGCGGCATTTCTCAAGGCCCATCCAAGGTGTTCTGCGGAGATTTCATTGGATCTATCGGATTGGAGAAGCGCATTTACAATTTCTAGGTGGTCATTTGTAGCGGTATTATACAAGGCCAGTCCAAGGTCTTCTGGGCGGATTTCATTGCCTCTATCAGATTGGAGGAGTGCATTTACAATTGCTAGGTGCCCCTTTTTAGCAACATCTCTTAAGGCCCATCCAAGGTGTTCTGCGGAGATTTCATTGGATCTATCGGATTGGAGAAGCGCATTTACAATTTCTAGGTGGCCCTCTTTAGCGGCATCAAACAAGGCCCATCCAAGGTTGTTTGCGGGGATTGCATCGAATCTGCCAGATTGGATTAGAGCGTTTACAATTTCTAGGTGGCCCTTTCTAGCGGCAGCACACAAGGCCCCTCCAAGGACTAGTGCGATGATTTCATTGGATCTATCAGATTGGAGAAGCGCATTTACAACTTCTAGGTGGCCATTTATAGCGGCATCTCTTAAGGCCCATCCAAGGTCTAGTGCGATGATTTCATTGAATCTATCAGATTGGATGAGTGCATTTACAACTTCTTGGTGGCCCCTTGCTGCGGCAGCACACAAGGCCCATCCAAGGTCTAGTTCGGTGATCGCATCATTTCTTTCAGATAAGATCTTTGCAAAGGTCTCAAGGTTGCCATTGTAAGATTGAAGCATAAAGACGAATCCTAGCTGTTCTTGGGTTAGGTTCTGTAACTTTAGAACTTCTGGAGGAAGGATCCACTCTTTGAGTTCTTCTTCACGTATTAAATTTTCAAACTCTATTCCGAGCGTTGTTATTTCTTGTAAAAAGGGTTGGTTCTCCTCTTCATTCATCCACGCTCTGATTTCTTGGGCTCGCTGACGGGGGTCGTGATTTTTTATCTCATCTAGAAATACTTTTTCTCTTGAATCGGGATTGTCATCAATATTACAAAGTCTTTCAAAGAATTTATAAAGAATTTCAGCTCGTCTGTTAGATGCAATTTCCGCTAATCTGTTTTTCTCTTGGTAAGTTAGTGCTTCGATGGGGCCACTTAGAGCTTGGTCGAGTTCTTCGATTATCGGTCTTGCTCCTTTAAGAAGGCGGTCGGCAATGGCGATGATTTGCTCTGCACTCATATTGGGATACTTATTAGAGATTTTTCCTAGTAAGGACCCCTCCATATTTTTGAAATAGGCAGGTAGACGTTGTTTCGTTGTCTTTATAGCCGCTTTATTAAAATCTTTGCATGTCTTGCGTGTTTCAGCTAACTCCTTTATAGGCAAGTAACTAAGTGCTACAGAAAGAGGGTCTTCTGGAAGATGGGCTAATAGATTGTAGGTCATGGAATCCTTTGTTTTTTACTAATTATACATCTATTATAATTATATATAAACATGTAATTATAGGGTTTTATCCCTATAATTAATGGGGAAATTTTCTTTGTCTCTTGAAGGTGCGCCATGCCGCGTAATCTTTTGTAAGTCTTGATTCATATTTTAAAACGTACTAAACTATTTTTTCGGCTCTTTAACAACTGTACTAATATGTCAACACCAATCAATCCACCTAATACCCCTTGTTTTGAATCGCCCTTAGATGAAGTAACAACTCAAACTTGGCCAGAAAAAGAAATTGTGTGGATTAATTTGATTTTCAAAAGTGCAGAAGAGCGCGAGTTTTTTATTTCAAATGAATCAAAACTACTTTCAGAAGAAGTTCAGCTATCACCATTGATTTCAGATGGTAGATCTTCTCGTTCTTGTTTGAGTGTCTCCTGCAAATTTGATGTTCTTAAGCGAGTTCTTGGTGTTCTCTGTAGTGTTTTTCCAAACATAGAAGGTCTTTTGGAAAAAGAAAGTTCGTAAGAGGAAGATGTTGCAAATAAATCTTTAGCGAAATAAACTGCTCTTAATTTTTCAATTAAAAGGAGTTATTTATGGCAGTTCAATTAGGCAACAACCCTAACAATATTTTCCCAGGACAACCTAGTGTTCCATCTCCATATAATCCTCCCCACATGCAAGGAGTCGTTCCTCAATTAAATCTTCCGCCACAGCGAAGTCAAAGTGCTCCAGTATTTTCTAGCGCAGCTACTCCCGGAACTGTCAATCGTCTTGCTTTGTTGATTTTACAGGGAAGATTAATGGAAGGCTTACCTTTACTTCCTGAAGAGGTTACTCGCAATCCAGTGGAGAGAGTAAATGAGGACCTAAAGAAAAACCATATTAGTTTAGTCGTTACAGAAAAGGCTCAACCAGTTACGAAAAGTGACGATTTATCGATCCCTTTGGGTGTGGATGAACGTGATCTACAGAATATTCTAAACGTTTGGGCCCGTACCCACGGTTTTGCTGAAGAATAGAAGTTCATGCGGATAGGAAGAAATTTCATCCGCATTTTTTATTTTCACAATCTTTCCCTTTTCCATCACAGCAATTTTATCTGAAACGTAGCGGACCATTGCTAGATCATGACCAATAAAGAGCATCGTTAATCCCAGCTCTTTTTGGATCTTTATGAGTAGATTGACAATTTGCGCTTGAATCGAAACATCAAGCGATGAAATCGGCTCATCACAAATGAGAAATTCAGGATTTAAGGCAAGGGCTCTTGCAATGGCGATCCGCTGCCTTTGTCCTCCGCTAAATTCATGAGGGTATCTTTTTTTTGCATCAAGAGGCAGGCCAACGAGTGCGAGGAGTTCATCGACTCGGCTTGGAAGGCGGTGGATTATTGTTGGTTCTGACAGGATCGCATTGACACTCATTCGAGGATTGAGTGAGGAGTAGGGATCTTGGAAAATCATCTGCATTTTGCGAGGAAGAGAGCCGTTGAGTTTTTTCCCCTCAAAGGATATCTCGCCCGATGTTGGCTGGATGAGTCCTAACAGAAGTCTTCCCAATGTGGATTTGCCAGAGCCTGATTCACCCATGAGTCCAAAAGTTGTCCCTCTTTCGATTTGAAAGCAGACATCATCAAGGGCCTTAAATTGAGTTTTCCCCATTTTATAAATTTTGGTGAGGTTTTTCACTTCGATCATTGCACTCTCCAACAAGCGATGGGGCCGGGAGGTTCTTCGGAGCATTTTAGCGCTTTGAGTGGGCATCTTTGCTGAAAGGCGCAGCCTTTGATTGGGGCTAATAGATTTGGAGGAGCGCCCTCGATGAGTGAAAGGGGCTCTGATTTTGGTTTGTCTAGGCGCGGGCGTGAACCTAAGAGCATTTGTGTGTAAGGGTGGCGCGGATTTTGCAATACTTCTTGAACAGACCCTCTTTCGATGATTTTGCCTGCGTACATCACGAGAACTTTTTCACATGTCTTGGCAATCACGTTAAAGTCGTGACTGATGATCAAAAGACTCATCTTAAAAAGATCTTTCATTTTTTGGATGAGATCTAAAATTTGTTGTTGTGTTGCAGTGTCAAGAGCAGTTGTTGGCTCATCTGCGATCAGCAGTCTTGGATTGCATGCAAGAGCGGTGGCGATTAGCACCCTTTGTCTCATCCCTCCGCTAAATTGGTGTGGGTATTGATTGGCTCTTAGGTGTGCGTCTTTTATGCCGACGAGATCAAGAAGTTTAATAGCCCTATGTTTTGCCTCTTTTTTTGAGGCCATTTTATGGTAGATGAGACCTTCAGAAATTTGGGCGCCGATCTTCATGG
This sequence comes from Chlamydiae bacterium CG10_big_fil_rev_8_21_14_0_10_42_34, assembly GCA_002773795.1. Taxonomy (GTDB): domain Bacteria; phylum Chlamydiota; class Chlamydiia; order Chlamydiales; family SM23-39; genus REEB52. The sequence continues at coordinate 188,343 of PFAD01000008.1, forward strand.
TTGGGTTAAGCGAGCTCATCGGATCTTGGAAGATCATCCCGATCTCTTTTCCTGGAACTAAGTTTCGCGTTCCCGCAAATTCGATTAGCCCACTTACTTTTCCCTCAGTCAGGCCGCTAATGGCTTGAACAGCTGCGCTTTTACCACACCCAGACTCGCCAACAATCCCGACGGACTCTCCCTCAAGAAGCTCAAAGCTCACACCTCTAACAGCCTGTAGGAGCTGTCCTTGAACAGAAAAGGAGACTAAGAGATCTTTTACAGTTAATAGAGGATTCATCTCCTCAATGTTACTATCTATCGAATGCCAAATACAAGAAATCTCGAGCTTTATTTCATATTTGCATAGCTAAAGTCGATCGCTCCGACCGAGTCGAAGGTATATCCCCTCAGTTTAGGGTGGTGTGCAAAGAGAAATTGGTCGCTGGTAATTGGGATAAAGGGCATTTGATCGAGTAGGATATCTTGCGCCTCGCTAAGTAGGGCGATCCGTTTTTCAAAATTTGCTTCACTGCCAGCGCTAGTGATTTTTTCTTGATAGCTCGGGAAGACCCACTGGGCAAAATTTGATGAATTTAAAGTAATCATCCTTTCCATAAGCTCTAATGGGTCGTGGCAATAGGAGGCCTCAAAGCAGCCGCTGATCTGAAATTGACCCGTTGCTAACTGGGTCCTTAACACATTCCACTCTTGGGGCTGGAGCTCAACTTGAATGCCGAGCGTTTGACTCCAGGCCTGCTGTAGGTATTCTGCAAGCTGCTTTCGATTAGCTTGCTGTGAGTAGGTGATCACAAGTGGCGGAAACGTTTCTCGGGTCATTCCAAGCTCAGCAAGTCCAATATCTAGCAGCTGATTTGCCTCTAATGAGTCTTCTTGAATGGCGAGCTTTGAAGAGACGGCAAGAAGTGCATTGGGAAGCGCATTAAGGAGGGGTTTTCCCCCGACAAAGACCTTTTCTATGATTGTTTTTCTATCCATCGCTTTGCTAAGCGCCTTTCGAATGGATGGCGATGATAGAGAGCTATGTTTGGTGTTTAAAAAGACCCAAAACGCTCGATCAATAGGGTGGCTTTGAAGCTTATTTTTTTCTTTTAAGTGCTCGATTTGATCTGTCGAAAGGGGACATAGAGGTACGCCGATCCAGTCGAGCTCTTTTTGTTCATAAAGGGCAAAGGCAGTATCTGTATCTTGCACCATATAGATGTCGATTTGAGGGAGGTGGACATTTTCTTTATTCCAAAAGTGGGGATTGGGCTTGAGTCTTAAAAGCGAATTTTTCTCCCATTTGTCGACGGTAAACGGGCCATTGAAGCAGGTGACAGTTTGCTCGCTTGCATTTTGAAGAGGCGCGCAGATGGGTTGGGCTAAAAGCTCTAAAAAATGGGGCGAGGGGCGGTTGAGCTCGACGATGAGTGTTTCTGCATCGGGGCAGTGAACACCGATTTGATCAAGGTCCACTTCTCCTTTTTTTGCAAGGGCGCCATTTTTAATTGGGAAAAGTAGATCGGAGCGTTTGCAAAACGAGACGGGGGATAGGGCTTGTTTCCACGCTGCTTCATATTGAAATGAGAGAACAGGTGACCCATCTGACCAGTTATTTTTCTTTAGAGTAAATCTGTAGGTGAGTCCATCCTCAGAAATTTCAACCGATTTTGCACCCGCGAGGACCGGTTTACCATTTGTATCAATTCGGGTGAGTCCTTCAAATAGAGTTTTTCCAATCGAAATTCCCCGTAGGTAGATGATTAGGTCATGAGGGTGAAGTGAGGGGAGATCGCCCTCTTGAAAATCGATTTTTAACGAGCTATTCATAGTCTCCTCGATAGGGGGTTTTTGGCATGAGCCTAAGATGAGAACGAAAAACAAGAGATATTTCATAGAGGTTCCTTTATTTTTCCTTGGCTAAAGTCGACGCATCCTTCAGCGTCAAAATGGGAACAGTCGAATCGAGGACTTAGGGCGTAAAGGTGGACATAGTCAAAAAGGGGAGTTGAGGGGGTGTTTTCCGCTAAGATATTTTCGGCTTGGACTTTCAGTTCATATTGTTTGATGGGATCGCTCTCTTTTTTTGCGCTTGAAATTAATTCGCGATAGACGAGATGCGACCACTGTGAAAAGTTCCAAGAGCTTGTCCCTTCAAATCTTTCGAGGTAATTTAAAGATCCTAAATTAAGAGTATCTTGGATGGTTCCACAGATTTCAAAATTACGGTGCTCTAACTTGCTTCTAAATGTGTTCCAGCTATTTTTTTCAAGTTCAACTCTTATTCCGAGTAGATTGCTCCAAGTTGTTTGTAAGTAACTTGCAAGTTCATCTCGTCTCGTTTGGTCTGAATAACTAAAGCTTATTGTAGGAAATGATTCTCTTGTGAGCTTGAGTTCTCTTAATCCCTCCTCAAAAAATGCCACAGCAATTTGCTTTGAGTAATTTCCATTTGTAGAGGGGATGCTATGGGGAAATATTTCCTGGCAGATCAAAGATCTGTCGATTGCAAGGCTTAGCGCTCTTCGAATTGGAACGGAGGACAAAACGGGATGTTTTGTGTTGAAGTGCAGAGAAAAGCGCCTTGGAACAACTTTTTTCTGTAAGAGGCCATCTTTTTGTAATTCGGAGATTTGATCAAATGAGAGGATACTTGTTGGATCTCCAATCCAGTCAATTTTTCCAGCTTTGAAAAGGGAAAAAATTGTGTGAATGTTATCAATCCACTGCACATCGACTTGCTCAAAGGTCTCTTTCGAGCTTTTCCAAAAGTAAGGATTTCTTCCCAGCTTGATCCCATTTTTATTCATTGTTTCGACAAGGTAGGGACCATTGAACCACTTGGGTTCTCGAGAATTGCCGAAAAGAGGGAAGAAAAATGGTTGTGAAAGTTTGTAGAGAAACTCAGAGTCACTTTCTTCCAATTCGATTTGTAAAGTTTCTGGATTGATCACCCGAACGCCAACTTGTTCAATAAAGCATTTTTTTTCTCTGAATCGCTTTGCATTTTTGATTGAGAAGAGAAGTTCTGGATGGCTCACTGCATCTTGTAACGTCCACTTCCAGCTATCGGCATAGTCAAAGGCTGTGACTTTTTCTCCATTAGACCAAGAGGCTTTGCGAAGATGAAATGTGTAGGTTCTTTTGTCGTCAGATAAATGATAGCTTTTCGCTCCTGCAAGTTCAGGTTTTCCCTCATGATTTAGGCGGGTAAGTCCTTCAAAAAGCATTTTATTGAGAAGGCGACAACGCATATCGCCTGCTGAGTAGTGGGGATTAAGTGAAGGAGGGAGTCCTTCTTGGAAGATGAGTTTCAGCGCATTTTTCTCATTGACTGGGCAGTGCATGAGAGAATCGATCTGTTTTGTGAATTTTCCCGAAAAACATTCGTAGTGGTGATTGCCAATGGTTAGCTGTGCATAGGCGCTCAGTTCGTTTGTATCGGTCTGTTTTTGCGCAAAGCGGAGAAAGTCGACTCGATTTTCTGTCTTCACAACGGTAAACAACCCTGAAGGGGTGCTTTTATTCGTGCACGATCTTGGATCTTGGATGAGCTGGGAAAATACAAGGAGTAGATCTTCAACATCGGATAAATTAAGGGAAAACCATTTTTCAAATGGGTGTAGGGCGTAAAATACTTTTTCAGCAAATAGCTCAAAGTAGGGGATTTTAGAAGACAATTGTAGACGCACCATTTCAAAGTGGTCTTGCTGCTTTTCAAAAAGTCCCCCGTTATAGTCTCTAAAGGGGCCTATCACAGCTTCTAACTGCTTGGATAGATATCTTCTTGCATAAAGTAAATTGATCGTCTCTCTCACATCAAATAATTCCGCTTGCATCTTGATGGAAAATGCCTCCACTTCGATCGAAAAAGGGGTGCTTAAAATGTGTTTTGTGTAGCGGAAAAAATAGAGCGATTCAGGGAGCTTTTCAAGGGCAAGGGCCTGTTTTGCTTTGGGGCGAACTAAATGGACTAAAAATTCTAATGAACTTGAGGTCTGTTCTTGGAAGTGGATCGATATATGGGGAAGATCTTGCTTACTTTTCATTTCCCGAATTAAGATCTGAATTTGTCTATGAGACTCTTCTTTATTGTAGGGCCAAAAAACAGCGGGCGTAAGCGGTGAGCTACTTTGCATTTGGTTTTTTAGCGCTTTTTCAATTGCGCGAAGTTGCCCTGAAGATAGATCGTTACCGCGTAGCTTATTGACCTCGAAATAGCAGTAATAATAGGGGTGTTCTGCTGAGTGCCATAGATAAAAAGATTTCGGAATTTCTGAGATTCCAGGTAGCTGGGCGTCGAGAGCTTTGAGAAGCTGCTCTTTTTGTAAAGTGAGTGATGAGGAAGAGACAAGACAGACACAAATGCGCGAGGGTCCGCGGAATAGTTTTAAGAAAAGCTGTTTTTGCGATTTCCCCTCTTGTAGAAGGATCGACTCAATCCTTTTTTGCATGAAAAATTGGACGCAAAGAATCATCCTTAAATGAGAACTTGTCCTTTTCGTTAAAAAGTCGCCTGGGCTATTGACCACCATTTGCTCAAAACTTCGATACAAAGGGCGATTGAATAATTTTGGGAAGCGAAAGGCTGTTTTTAAAACATCTTCGCGCAAAATAAGGCGCTGCTTTGTGTTGAGGAAAAGGGGCTCTGAAGAGCTTTGATTTTCTTTTTCTACAAACATAAAAGAACAACATTTCTTAAAGAAGACATATAGAATATCTTAATTAAATTTATTTGTGTAGCTTTTTAGCGATTTAATCTTGGATCGAGAGAATCTCTTAAGGAATTTCCTAAAAGATTGAAAGAGAAGATGGTCAAAGTGATCATGATTGCGGGGAAAAATAGTCTCCAGGGGTAATAGCGCATTGCGCTGACGCCGTCGTTGAGCATCACGCCCCAGCTTGCAGCTGGCGCCTGGATGCCGAGGCCTAAAAAGCTTAAGAACGCCTCTGTGAAAATAGCTGTCGGAATCGTTAGTGTCATGGCGGCAATAATGGGGCCCATTGCGTTGGGAAGAAGGTGTCTGAAAAGGATCCTGACGGGCGATGCTCCAAGGGCTCTTGCAGCAGTTATGTAATCGTTTTGTTTAAGTTGCAAAACTTGGCTGCGGCATATGCGCGCCATATTGATCCACCCAGTAAGTGTCATAGCGATCAAGATTGTGACAATGCCTGAGCCACGAATGACTGTGAGGAGGATCACAATAAGCAAGTAGGGGATTGCATGTAAAATATCACAAACGCGCATCATAAGCTCTTCTGCTTTGCCTCCTATATAGGCGGCGATGGATCCCCAAAGGATGCCAACGATCATATCGATGAGAGCAGCTGTTATGCCCACAAAAAGGGAAATCCTAGCGCCCCACCAGACGCGAGTAAACATATCTCTTCCCAATTCATCTGTTCCAAACCAAAATTTTAAGCAAGGAGCTGTATTTTTAAGCTCCAGCTGAATGTCTGAATAGGCGTAAGGAGAAAGGAGGGGGCCGATGAGGGCCATTAGTAGGAGAAACGAGAGTGTAAAGATTGCAAAACGGGCCTTATGCATGGGCCTCCTTACGAAGGGAGATCCTTGGATCCAGTAGCGTGTAGGCAATGTCTACGATAAACATTGAGATCATCAAAAACGAGCTGAAAAAAATGGTAAGGCCCATAATCATTGGGTAGTCCCTTCCGTTAATACTTTGGATCATCCATTGTCCAAGACCTGGGATCGCAAAGATTTTTTCAATCATGAAGCTGCCCGTTAAAATGTAAGTTGTTACGGGGCCTAAATAAGTAATTACGGGTAAAAGGGCGTTGCGAAGGCCGTGTTTAAGGGAGACGTAGTAAAGGGGGAGTCCTTTGGCAAGGGCTGTACGAATGTAGTCTTGCTGTAGAACTTCAACCATGTTCGAGCGGGTCAGCCTTGCGATAAATGCTGTGGGTAGAGCTGCGAGGGCAAGGGTTGGCAAAATGGTATGTTCAAAATCGCCCCATCTGGCAACAGGCAGGAGATGAAGTTTAATGCTAAAAACAAATTGCAAAAGGCTCGATAGGACAAAGTTTGGAACTGAAACGCCAATGGTTGAGATGATCATCGCGGTTTTGTCTTGCCATTTGCCTTGCCGCATAGCTGCCCAAGTTCCGAGAAAAATTCCTGTGGGGATTGCAAGGCAAAGGGCCTGAAACCCCAATCTTGCTGAGATGGGAAGTCCCTCCGCGATGAACTGATTGACCGATCTTCCTTGATAGACAATCGAGGGGCCTAAATCCCCATGTAAAAGGCCTTTCAAATATTTGATATATTGGACCCAAAGTGGTTGATCGAGCCCAAAGTAGGCATAAAGTGATTTGAGGACCTCCTCAGGAATAACCCTGTCTCCAATAAAAGGATCGCCTGGGATGGCGTGCATGAGAAAAAAGGTCCCGGTAACAACACACCACAGGGAAATCAGGAGGATTAAAGCTTTTTTTACAAGGTACGAAAACATAGTTGCCATTCAATGTAGCAAAACCTATAATATTTCCCCATCATAGTTGGAAAAAATCACCCTTTTGTAAAGTAGGTTCGAGGAGTTTTTGTGTCTTTAGCGACAGTTATATTTAAAGATGGTTACCATCAGGGAGCGTGCGAGTTTAAGCAAACTCTCAACGAAGAACAGATGGGTGCTTTGAGCACGACTTTTTGTAATTATCAGATTACAAACTATCGCTTTGTAGTTGCTAGGACAAATACGTTCTCAAATTTTTGCCAGGATTTTTTCTTCCCCACGTTCTTTCACCAGGTAGTAAAAGTTAGGAGAACGGTGGATCGGATTTTTAGTTATTTGGCCTCCTTGCTGAATGATCTTGCTACTTTGCCCATCCGTTTCATCACCTTGATTCCTCGCATCATCTATAACACTATCCATGGAAAAAAGGAGCACCCCCTTTATCAGTATTTGTTAGTGCAAGAAGGGGTGCCTCAAGCACTGTTGAATTGCGACCGTATTCATGTAGGAACGCAAGTTGGTGCCAATCCTATATTGTTCAAAACTTGTGATTTTGTTCCTTACCCCTGTGATAGCGATGATTAGAAATTTAGATACGAAGAATAAGTTCCACTTTACTAGCCTTGGCTGCGCACGCAACCTCGTCGATAGCGAGGTCATGATCGGGATATTGCTCAAGGCTGGATATGAAATTACCCCTGATCCGACTGAGGCCGACTATCTTGTCGTCAATACGTGTGGTTTTCTCGAATCGTCAAGACAAGAGGGCTTAACCACAATTGGCGAGCTTTTTGAGATTAAAAAAGAGGATGCCAAAGTCATTGTTGCGGGCTGCATGGTCCAAAAGCATAGCTCCCTTCTCAAAGAGCATTTCCCTCAGATTCACTATATGCTTGGGTCCGGTGATGTAGAAAAAATCCTCGATGCAGTCACATCTGGGGCGCAAGGGGAAAAAGTGACGTCCGCGAGAAGCTACCTCGAGTGGGGACAGATCCCTCGTACTCTTTCAACGCCAAAGCACTACGCTTACTTAAAGATCGCAGAAGGGTGCAAAAAACGGTGCGCCTTTTGCATCATCCCAACGATAAAGGGACCCTTAAAAAGCAAAACTACAGAACAAGTTTTAAAAGAGTTTAATGCACTGCTTTCTCAAGGTGTTTTTGAGGTGATTTTAATCGCTCAAGATCTTGGTGATTTTGGAAGAGACAGAAAAGAGAAGGGGGCGCTGGCTCAACTTTTAAGAGAAATTCTCAAGATCAAGAAAGATTTTTGGCTCCGCCTTTTGTATCTGTACCCAGATGAAATCAATGACGATCTCATCGATGTGATCAAAAGCGATTCGCGCATTTGTCCTTATCTCGATATGCCGATTCAACACATCAATAATGAGATGCTCAAAGCCATGCATAGAACGACATCGAAAGAGGAGATTCTCAGTATCTTGGCAAAGCTTCGCAAAGAAGTGCCCGATGTAGTTGTGCGGACAAGCTTAATGGTCGGTTTTCCAGGCGAGACCGATGAGCAATTTGAAGAGCTTGTCGATTTTGTCAAAAAAGTGCCTTTAGATAACGTCGGGATTTTTAAGTTCTCTTTGGAAAAAGAAGCCTACGCTGCAAAATTGCCAAATCAAATTTCAGAAGATGTGAAACAGGCCCGCTTTGAAAAGCTCGCAGCTGTTCAAAAAAGGGCCGTTCGCAAAAGAAATAAGCTGATGATCGGGCGCAAGCTCAAAGCGATTGTTGAGGGATTTCATCCAGAGTCTGAAATGCTTTTAAGGGCAAGATATAGCGGCCAGTGTCCTGAGATTGATGGACAAATCATCATCAATGATGGACGCAAAGTAACAGGTTTTGGATCCCTTTACGAAGTAGAGATCACCGATTGCACCGATTACGATCTCATTGGCAAAGTATTAGGACCTATTAAAATAAAGCGCGAGGGGCAAAAATTAGCACTTATATCCAACTAAAAAAAGGAAAATGTAAAGCGATCCGCCAAAAGCACCACTGGATTTACTCCGGTGCTGTTGCAGGATCCCCTGAATTTGCTGATGGCGATATAGCCGAAGTACGTTCCTCTACGGGAGACAGACTCGGTCTTGCCATGCTCAATCGGGGCAGATCTATTTTAGGCCACATGCTGGCCTTTGGCGATGAGACTTTGGCCGAAGCGCTTTCCAAACGGATTAAAGAAGCTGCCGATTTAAGAAGACGCTGGTTTGACCCAAAGCAAACCAATGCCGTTCGGATTATCAACGCTGAAGGCGATGGAATTCCTGGACTCATTGTTGATTCTTATAACAATACATTGGTCATGCAGGTTGCAAATCCTGGAATCGAGCGGATTAAAGATGAGATTGTTGGTTACTTAGTTAAAGAGCTAAACCCTACCTCTATTTATGAAAAGTCGACCTCTTTCATGAGAAAAAAAGAGGGTCTTGAAGAGGTTCGAGGCTTAGTTTATGGGAAAGACGCGCCTGAAGTTGAGATTTTAGAAAATGGGCTTCGCTACGCTGTGCACGTCCTCGAGGGGCAAAAAACAGGCCTATTTCTTGACCAAAGAGAGATGCGCTCCCTTGTTCGGACGCTAAGTGACAATAAACGTGTCCTCAACTGCTTTGCCTACACAGGTGGATTTTCTATTGCTGCATTAGCTGGAAATGCAACGCATGTCGACAGCGTAGAGATGAGCGCAAAATGTGAGGCGCGCATTGAGAAAAACCTCTCTTTAAACAATTTGGAAAATCATACCTTCATCTGTGATGATGTCTTTGATTATTTAAAAACGACAGACTGGAACTATGATCTTGTGATTTTAGATCCCCCTGCGTTTGTTAAAAAGAGAAATGACATCGATAAGGCATTTCGCGCTTATAAAGATCTCAATCGACATGCCATTGAAAAAATGCCAAGCGGGAGTCTTCTTCTTACCTGTTCATGCTCTTATCACGTAGATGAATCACTTTTTCAAAACATCTTATTTAGGGCAGCAAATGAAGCGGGCAGATCTGTTCGCATCATTGAAAAGCATCGTTTAGCACACGATCACCCGGTTTCAATCTTCCATCCAGAGAGCTCTTATTTAAAAAGCTTTCTCCTTTATATTCATTAGAGCAACTCAAAGCCCGAGCGTATTATTTAAGATCGGTCCTTTTTCTTTTGAAGGGGCAGCTCGGCGCAATCTCGGTCCTTTAGGGCCGAGTCAAGCGAGCTATCTGGCAGGTTGCGGCCATGTACTTGCCGCCCATCTCCGGAGCGGAGAATCTCCTCCCTTTAAGGGAGGAGTTCTTCAAAAGCTAGCTTCCACACTCTAATGATATTGAGGCAATTACTACTTGAAGATTTTTTTGAAAAGTGCGATGAAATGAAGTTATGACAATAGATAAAACTACCTTCACCTCTAGCTATTTATTTGCATCTTTGAATTCAACTCAGCGGGAGGTTGTTTTATCTTTGTGTAAAGAAATGTCTGCTCCGAAAGATACCTATCTGATTCAAGAGGGGGGCTCTGGAAATGAGATTTACTTACTTCTTGAAGGTGAAGTAGAAGTCATAAAAAAGGATAAAGAATCTGCCGCAGTACACCAAATAGCAACTCTTGGGCCAGGTGACATAATCGGGGAAATTTCTCTTGTCGATAAAAATCCTAGGTCCACTTCTGTAAGAACCTTACAAGATTCAAAATTATTGATTTTTTCTCCCGATCAACTCTTGCGGAGTGAAAAGCACAAATCCATTTACGAGCAAATTATCTTAAATATTTCGAACGAGTTAGCGAGTAGGCTTCGAAAAACGAGCGAAGTTACCGTAGAAGTTATGAAAAAAGAACTTGAGAGCTCCAAACTTAGAGTTGAGATGGGGCGGTTTTTATTTTCTGTACTTGTCGCTTCTACTGGGTGGATTTTCTTTTTATCTGTTTTTGAAAAATATGTATCACAACTTGAATATACCGCCTCAGTTTCATTCCCTGTTATTCTTTTAGTTTTTTTGATTTGTACTGTTCATGTTTTTAAAAGTCAGTACCCACTGAGCATCTACGGTCTTACGTTAAAAAATTGGAAGAAATATGCTTGGGAAGGGGTCCTCTTTTCGATCCCCCTTATTATAGCAGCTACTTTCCTTAAGCTCTTTTTGGTCCAATATGTCCCAGGATTTGAGAATGAAAAGCTCATTGTACTCAGTTTTGACGCTCCCTTAGAAAATAAAACTCTTATGATTGCGTTTGTATACTTTTGGTTAACGATCCCACAAGAATTTATCGCTCGGGGTGGTCTTCAAAGCTCAATCTATATGTTTTTTTCAGGACCCTATAACGGCCTAAGAGCTATTTTTTTATCCAATATTGTTTTTGCTTCTTTTCACTCATTTCTATCTCCTATATTTGCTGTGGTTGCATTTTTCACAGGTGTCTATTGGGGATTTATCTACCTAAGGCACAAATCACTTGTAGGATGTTCTGTTTGCCATGCTTTAGTGGGTACTTGGAGTCTTGTGGTGCTTGGCTTTGACCACATTTTACTTCAGTTGTAAGTTTGAGGCTATCCCACGCATATTTTCGCCGCCACTTTTGGTTGAACGGGCAGCTCGGCGCAATCTCGGTCCTTTAGGGCCGAGTCAAGCGAGCTATCTGGCAGGTTGCGGCCATGTACTTGCCGCCCA
>PFAD01000008.1:199483-369980 GCA_002773795.1 Chlamydiae bacterium CG10_big_fil_rev_8_21_14_0_10_42_34
TCTGTTTTCTCCTTTACATTTATTAAAAAAATCGTTTCACTCCAATGAGACATTGATGATGGGGCGTAAATGCATAAAAAGTCTAAGTTCACAAGCTACTCCTTGTTTGCTTCCTGTGTTGCTGCAATTGGTGGCATCTTATTCGGTTACAACACGAGTGTCATCTCCGGCGTTTTACTTTTTATAAGTCACGATTTTGGACTTTCGACAATCGAGCAAGAGCTCATCGTGAGTACCCTTTTAATAGGGGCTTTAATCGGTGCTTTTTTCGGTGGCTTCATTGCGGATTCCTTTGGAAGAAAAAAGACCCTGTTTTTTACCCTAGTTCTTTTCTTCATTGGCGTTTTGACGCTAACAGAGGCAAGTGGCTTCCATATGCTTCTTTGGGGCAGATTTATTTCTGGGCTTGCCATTGGAATTGTCTCCATGGCTGTCCCTTTATACATTGCTGAAATGTCTCCACCAGAAAATAGGGGAGCTTTAGTATCCATCAATCAGCTTTGCATTACTCTTGGAATATTAATTGCCTACCTCGTTACATATGGATATTCGGAAAGTGGACAGTGGCGAGACATGTTTGGCTTTGCATTCATCCCCATTGGTCTTCAATTTGTGGGCCTTTTTTTAATTCCAGAAACACCTTCATGGCTCATCAGTCACGATAAAAAGGAAAGGGCCGAAAAAATCTTAAGTAAAATTAGGATCTCTCACGAAGGGGAAGACCTTGCGAAAATTGAAAGATCTGAAGATGAGCCCACGAAAAAAAATTGGAGAGAGCTATTTAACCCCCATGTACGGATGCCTTTTTTTATAGGAATTGGCGTTGCTGTATTTCAATCGATCACCGGGATTAACACTGTAATCTATTATGCTCCACAGATTTTTCAGCTAGCTGGTTTTGAAGCTGCTAAAACGGCCCTTTTTGCCACTGTTTTATTAGGGATTGTCAACGTTTTGATCACAATTGTTGCCCTTTGGTTGATCGATCGGTTGGGAAGAAGACCTTTACTTATTGGCGGACTTTTGGGAATGGGAACATCTCTTGTTGTCTTGGGATTTACTTTTTTAAGTAAAAGTGAAGCAGCCGGATTTACTGCAGTCGGTGCATTAATGGCCTACATCGCTTTTTTTGCTGTAAGTTTAGGCCCAGTTGCATGGCTAATCATTTCTGAAATTTATCCACTTGGGATTCGGGGAAGAGCCATGGGGATCGCAACATTTACCAACTGGGTGAGTAACTATTTTGTTTCTCTCACTTTTCTCACCTTAATTGGGGTTTTAGGTAGCCCGGGAACATTTTGGCTTTACGCATTCATTTGCATTTGTGGTCTCTTCTTTGTTATAAGATTTGTCCCAGAGACCAAAGGTAAAACGTTCGAACAAATCCAAAGCTTCTGGAAAAAACCATGAACTATTCAGAAATTCAAAATATTCTCGCTGCAGATGCAGAGTCACTTTTATCCCACAGTTGTAAAACTGTACCCAAACAAACGCTACATTTGCCAGGACCTGATTGGGTCGATCGGATTTTTTCACAAACTGATCGCAATATCCGCGTGTTGAGGAGTTTACAGACCCTTTTTGGGCATGGAAGATTAGGAAATACGGGGTATTTATCCATTTTGCCTGTCGATCAGGGAATTGAGCATACTGCGGGTGCATCATTTGCCCCAAATCCCGAATATTTTGATCCTGAAAACATTGTTCGTCTTGCTATTGATGGTGGCTGCAATGGGGTTGCGACCACTTTAGGCGTGCTTGGATCTGTTGCAAGGAAATATGCGCACAAGATCCCGTTTATCCTCAAATTTAACCACAATGAGCTCTTGAGCTATCCAAATATTTACGATCAAAACATCTTTGCAAGTGTCAAGCAGGCCTATGATATGGGCTGCGTTGCAGTGGGTGCGACAATTTATTTTGGATCTGCTGAATCAAGACGCCAGATCGAAGAAGTAAGTAAAGCGTTTGCACACGCCCACGAGCTAGGCATGGCCACAATTCTTTGGTGTTATTTACGCAATTCAGCCTTTAAAACAGGTGGCAAAGACTTTCATGATGCGGCGGATCTCACAGGCCAAGCAAACCATCTCGGAGCAACCATTGAAGCAGATATTGTGAAACAAAAGCTCCCCACTTGTAACGGTGGCTTTAAAGAGCTAAAGTTTGGCAAAACAGATGAGAAAATGTATACAGATCTTTGCTCTGATCACCCCATAGATCTCACTCGCTATCAGGTGATCAATGGGTACATGGGGCGCATTGGCTTAATTAATTCTGGCGGCCCATCGGGAAAAGATGACTTACACGATGCTGCCATGACTGCAGTTGTCAATAAAAGAGCGGGTGGCGTTGGATTGATTTCAGGAAGGAAAGCTTTTCAAAAACCTAGAGATGATGGTGTGCGCATTTTAAACACCATTCAAGATGTGTATCTTTGTAAGGAGATCACGATCGCTTAAGAGAGGAAGGTTCGAGTTATAGATGCGCGTTTAAGACTCATTAGCAAAGTCGATGTGCCCATTGTGTACATCGACATGGATGAGTTTGACTTTGAGATAATCTCCTACATCGAGTCCCTTAAAGCCTTTAGTTAGCTTCCCTTCAATCGGAGGATCTTCAAGGCGGACCCATGTCCCTTTTGGCGATGCTCCGGTAACCATTGCGGTAAACACTTTGCCCACATCTTTTCTCAAAACCATGGCAGCTGCGCACTTTAATAAAAGCCTTTCAACTTTTGTGGCATCGTCCTCTTTTTGAGTGCAGTGAGCTGCAAGCGCTGCTAATTCTTTTTGCGTATAGGCTGGTTTTAGATCGAATAGAGAGCTTTTAAGGAGCCTTTGCATAATAAGGTCGGGAAACCTTCTGTTTGGTGCTGTTGCGTGAGTGTAGTCTCTTTCTGCTAAATCGAAATGGCCGGGGGATTTTTTCCCCGGAATGCCGAGGACATATTCTCCTCTGCCTAAAAGTTTAATCATTGCTAAAGAAAGATCTGGGAATTGTAGGGGAGCTGATTGTTGCTGCTCGAGTAAAAAGTGGCGCAGCGCTTTTGGATCGGGCTGAGAGGGGAGATCTCCCCCTAAGCTATTGGCTAAAGCTACGATTCGGTCCCAACGTTTTGGAGTTTTTACGACCCGTTTTAGCGTAGGGAGCCCTCTATCTTTCAGATAGCGCGTTGATGCTACATTGGCGGCAATCATAAAGTTTTCAATCAGTTTATGGGCTCGATTTCTCCCAATTTCTTCAAGATCTACGGCGATCCCGTCTATAATTACAGGGTGTAGTTGAATCACCCCAAATTCCAACGCGCCCTGTTTATTGCGATATTCTTGAATCTTTTGGGCGAATCGATCTTGTAAGATGAGCTGCTCTTTTAGACCCAAAATTTTCGGCATCGGATTTTTGCAGATGGTATGCTCGAGCAAGGCTCCGACGCATGTATAACTTAATTGGGCGTGGTTATGAACGAGCGCATGATAAATATCACTGAGTTCAAAGTGGCCACTTTGATCTACTTTTACTTCGACCACTATCGCACAGCGATCTGTATCTGGATTTAAAGAAGTGAGATTCGTTGAAAGTTTGGGAGGGAGCATGGGGAACACTTTTGTCGGAGTGTAGACAGAAGTTGTATTGTGCGCTGCTCGATGATCGATTACAGATCCTTTTTTTACAATTGCATCGACATCTGCCACTGCAATGTAAATGCGATCGTGTTCTGCGTAGGTGAGCTGATCTAGGTCTTTAGAATCATCATTATCGATAGAGACCCAAAGCAATCTCCTCATGTCTCGAATAGGCTCATGGGGCGGTGCTGGCGCCTTAATAGATTCTAATTCGTGCAATAGGGGAGGAGGGAAGTCTGGGACAAACCCTTTTTCAAGCATCGCTTGGTGGGCAATTTTTTCTAGTGTCAGGCGCTCTGTCATAAATTCAATTCATAACATTGATGGAATTTATGGTGAATCAATTCCTATTCCCAAGGAAATGGATGGACTGCTTTAGGAACCCCTTTTTCCTCTTTGGGTTGAGAGACAACTTCTGCAATTCCTTTTAAAATCTTATTTTTTGGGATCTGTCTTGCGGCGATGAGCGCTGCAATTTTTGCAGCCGCAGGGCCACTGACAATCTCTGGCTTTTGGATCGTGCCACGAACTGGGATCTTCATCACGTAATTTGAGGATAGAATGTTGATTCCAAACGATTTTTGTAAGGTGTCAGAGGGAAGGCCGAGAAACATATTGAGTTGGTCGTTATCCAAGTTCACTTTACCCCAAGTGCAGATATGGATTGAATCGGCAAGAAGTAAATCGAGACGACCCAGCTCAAGATTACTATGGCTGAGCTGAAACGCGACGGGAGCAAACCAAGCATTAATCTGTTTAGCATTCGAAATGTGAGTTGCTTTCAGAAGAAAAATAAGACTTAAGATCGCAGGATTTGTCCTGCATGTTACTTTACCAAGATTTAAGGACGCCGAATCGATCCGAATTTTGTTGAAATCGTAGGGCAGAGGGAAGAAAAACCCCTTAGGATTAATGTTCAGTATGACGGGATTTTGCACTGTAAAATTGGGTATGTTTGGGATGAAGGAGGCAACAAGAGGATCTCTCAGTGTTAGCCCATCTTTTGTCAGATTGGCTCTGATGTTCGCTTTGATTGTCGGTGAACTTACATCTAAATGGACAATGCCGATTCCCTTATCCATATTGATAAAGCCGGTTAGATTGAGGGTAGGTCCAAAGATGTTTTTAAGTTGTTGATCAATGGCGCTTAAGGGGAAATTTAAAAGATCTGTTTGAATTTGATAGTGGGTTTTAGAAAAGATTTTCCCACTTAAGTTGATGTGTCCTTGTTGGGTGATCCCTTTTAGCTCGAAGTTTTCCCCCTCAATTTGTCCATGGATTTGATCAATACTTCCTCCCTGATAAAGGACTTGTCCATTTTTTAGATCGAAGGGACCAGAAAATGACCAAAAGGGGGCTTTGATTTCAAGTTCACCGAGATGACCCGTGACTCCATCATGTGAGTAATTAAGATCTTTAAATTTTTGAGGCCCAAACCAAGAAAGGTTCATCGATCCGATTTTGATTTGGCTGTTTGTTTTAATTTCAAAAGCTTTAGTAATGAGTGGTTTCCCTAAAGGGCTAGATGCAATTTTAGGTAAGAAAATGAGGAAGAGAAGAAGCGGGATAAAAATGAGAAGCCACTTGCGCATGAAAATTTTCACTCCACCGTTACGGATTTAGCCAGATTTCTTGGCTGGTCAATATCACATCCACGAGATAGGGCAATATAGTAGGCGAGGAGCTGGCCTGCAATTGTGGAGGCAAAAGGGGAGAGAAGATCGGATGATTGGGGGAGCCAAATGACATCATCTGCAATTTTGGTTACAGAGGTTAAGTGCTCGGGGGCAAGTGCGAGAATTGGCGCACCTCTTGCTTTGAGCTCTTGTAGGTTAGATAAAATTTTATCTTCAGTTTGTTTGTTCGAGCAAAAAGCAATGACGGGGAAGTTTGTGTCGATCAGGGCGATGGGTCCATGTTTGATTTCGCCTGCAGGATACCCGTTTGCGTTAACATAGGAGATCTCTTTGAGCTTTAAAGCAGCCTCCATACATGTGGGATACATATAGCGTCTTCCCATAAAGAAGAAGTTGGAGTAATGGCAATATTTTTGGGCAATTTTTTGAATAAGAGGGGCCTGATCTAATACTTTTTGTACATGCGCAGGGATCTGTTTAAGTTCATCTAGATTTTTATTTTGAGCGAGATATTGAGCAAGTAAGTACAAAACTGTGATTTGAGATGTAAATGCTTTTGTCGAGCAGACACTCATTTCAGGTCCCGCCTTGAGAAAGATGCAGTGATCAGCTTCTCGCGTTAGCGTCGAATTTTTCACATTGCAGATTCCTAGAACTTTTATTCCTTTGGCTCTGATTTCTCGAATGGCTGAAAGGGTGTCTGCCGTTTCTCCTGATTGACTCATGGCAACAACTAATGTTTCAGGGGGAATGACTCTAAAGCGAGCTTCTGATGAAATTTCATAGTGAGCGGGAATGTGGGCAAGATCTTCGAGAAATAGCGATCCAATTGCGCCTGCGTGAGCCGATGTTCCACAGCCAATAAATAGGACCGATTTGACATTTTTCAATTCGTGCTTGAGCTCTTCAAACCGAACTTGTTGTTCTTCAATTCGACCTAAAAATGCTTTTTGAATCGTTGTTGGCTGCTCAAAGATCTCTTTGAGCATAAAATGTTTAAAGCCCTCTTTCGTTGGAGCTTTACTTGCGCTTTCAAGTCGTTCTGTTTTCTTTAAGATAAGCTTAAAATTGGAGTCAAAGACCTCAATTTTCCCTTTTTGGATTTTGGCAATTTCATCATTGCGAAGAAAAGTGATGTTAAATGCCTTGCCTAAAAACGCGTTTGGGTCAGAAGAGACGATCGATTCTGTGCACTTGTCATCGGTTCCAATAGAAAGGGGGCACTCTCTTGCTGCAGCTATGATCAGATCGGGATGATCTTTGTGGATGAGGGCAATGGCAAAATGGCCCTTTAAGAAGGGGAGTGATCGATGAACCGCATCTGCTAAGTTCCCCTCATAGTTTGAGGAGATGAGTTGGGTGATCACTTCTGTATCTGTTTCTGAGGAAAAGACAATTCCATTTTTCTCAAGACGGGTGCGGATTTCATCAAAATTTTCGATGATCCCATTGTGTACAAGAGCAATCGATTGTTTTGAGTCGAATTGAGGATGGGCATTTTGATTTGTTACTTTTCCATGTGTTGCCCATCTGGTGTGACCGATTGCGACTTCAAGTGCTTTAAGAGTGAGTTTTTCCTTTAAACAAGAGAGTTTTCCGATCTCTTTACAGCTTTCAATTTTTCCAGCTACAATACCAGCAATTCCGGATGAGTCATAGCCGCGGTATTCGAGAAGCTCAAGGCCCTTTAGACACGCCTTTAGAGGATTTTTTTTTCCAATGTAGCCGAAAATTCCGCACATGCTACCCCTCTTTCGTTGCAACGATTGCTAAAAATAGGGGAAACTCTTTTCTTGCTCTGTCTTCCATTTTAGCTTTGGCCCCTTCACTTTTTTTATCTGAGCACCACTCTTGCAAGTTTGTGATTGTAAATCCAGCTTTCTTTAACCAAAGCATGTAATCAGAAAGAGGGTGGTGATATGAAAATGTACTTTCAGAGCCTTGCCCTTTTCCCGGGTTTGTTTGGATCGGAATTTTTTGCTCAGACATATAGGTATTTAAACGACGATACTGAAGCTTCATCTTTTCATCAACTCCCCAGCTACTTTGCCTTGGAATGCGAAAGCATGGGTGGTTTAAAACAATGAGAAGCTTGCCCTTTTTACGTATGTGGCGCGCTGCTGTCTCAATGGCCCCTTGTCCGTTTTCCATGTTTTGTAGTGAGAGGATGAACGTTGCCATATCAAAGTCTGTTTTTTCAACGGGGATTTGATCTGTGACATCGCCAACTAAAAACTTCTTCCCCTTTGATAACTTTTTAGCAGAATCGACGAGCGCTTTGGAAAAGTCGACGCCACAATACTCGATCTCGTCGGATAGGTGTCTAGATAAAACGCCCTGCCCGCAGCCCAAATCGAGGAGCGAGCTGACTTTGCCAATCAGCTTTAAGCTCTTCGGCATGACGACGGTTTGATGATAGTAGTGCCCCTTTTCACCTACACACGCGGTGTACCAAGGTTCTGATGAATCCCAACTTTTTGCCATAGTAAAACAATCATAGTCAGTGGACGATTACCAGACAAGTTTGATCTGTCAAATTATTGTTTCCGATTCAAAGCTCTATCGACACTGCTAGCAAGGCTTAGGGCCGCATCAGACAAAGGCTTTATTATTTTCTCGTATTTAGCTAAACCGTTTTCTGTGATGGTTTGATTGAGTTCGTTTAATTTTTTTATAAAAAGTTCGGTAACATTTTTAGCTTCGTCTAATTCTTCTCTAGTTGGCCTCTTTTGTTGGAGTACTTTATAGGTAATTGTTTCATGTTGTTTAAACCCTGCTTTCGTGAAATTTAGGTCAGTATCTATTGAGGCAGCTGTCATAAATCGAGTTCCTTTGGTGATTTGAATCATTGAGTAAAAAAGAGTGGGCGGTATTTTACAAGGCAGCTACTTTTAGGAACATAAATTATTTTTTGAGCCAGTGAGCTTTGCGGGCCGCAAAGATGAGAAGAGGCGCTATGCAAAATATAAGAGTTGCTGAAATGAGGAAAACTTCAAGAATAATGAGGCTTCCCGTATCGATTTGACTCGGAGGAAAAAAGCTAATGATGACGCCAAAAGAAGAGCCGATGATCCCTAAAATTGAGACGATCCAAATGCCCACATTGCCGTATGGGATCTTAAATACACGAAGAGTTCTCGGATATTTGTAGCGAAGGACAAGGCCTGCAATAAACATGAGGATATACATAATCATGTAGAGAAGAGAAGCCAGGGCAACTAGGGCCCAATAGGAGCTGTTCACTGAGGGCATAAAGAGGAAGACAAATGAGAGGACGGTTACAATCATTGCTTGGGTGATCAAGATATTAACAGGCATGTTGTGTTTGTTTGTCTTATGAAATATCGGAGGGAGATCACCATGTTCAGCCGTTGCATAAAGTCCACGGCTAGGGCCTACAATCCAAGTGCTCATCATTCCAAGGGCACCAAACGTAGTGATGGCTGCGATAATCGGCATGGCCCACTGCATGTTGAAAGCGGCGAAAAGGTATCTAAATGCTTCCATCCCGCCTGAGGCGAGCTGGATCTCTTTATTTGGAACGATGGCAGCGATGGCAAGCGAACCTAAAATAGAAAATACAATGATGAGGATGGTGGATAGGAGGATTCCTCTTGGGTAATCTCTTTGCGGGTTTTGTACCTCTTTTGCGTGAACGGCAGACATTTCCATTCCAGCAAGCCCCAGAAGGACACCTGAAAGGAGAACGAGCTGGTTGACAGAGGAGAGATCTGGAACAAGAGCTTTATAGCTGAACTCAATTTGTAAAGGATGGCCACCCGCAATCCAAAATACCCCCATAAAGATGATGAGTACAATCGGGATGATGGTTCCGAAAAGGGCTGCAATCGAACTGATCCATCCAGAGACGCGCATTCCTAGAAAGTTCACAAATGTCATTGCCCAAAAGGTGATTAAGATAGCTGACATGACATACACTTTGCTATTTGCCAAATCTGGATTGAAGATATAGGCAAATGTCGATGCAATAAAGGAGAGGATCGTGGGGTACCAGATCACATTTTCGATCCACTCGAGCCAAATGGCTAGAAACCCAAGCCTTGGCCCTAGAGCCTCTTTTACCCAGGTGTAGACCCCTCTTTCTGGCCAAGCTGAGGCAAGTTCAGAGGAGACGAGTGCAACGGGGATCAAGTAAAAAATCGAGGAGAGGACTAAGAAGAAGATGACGGAAAGACCATACTCTGCCAGAAGGGGGAAATTTTTGATGTTACAGATTGCGCAAACATTGATGAGGGCGATCATCGAGGCCGTGAGGGCCTTTTTTTTAAACATAGTCCATCCTGAATTGAAACCATTTTGCCAAAAGGGATGATTTTTGTCCCTTTTGGGGTTTGCGAGTCGAATGATTTAAACGATTTTTAACAAATCATCCCAACTTGTGGTAAATTTAGGGGAGCTTCGGTCTCGTCTGCTTTTCCAGTTTTGGCCGATCCCTTCAGCCGCAAAGCGGATCATCGGTTTGTCATAACGGGCGTTAATTTCGTCGAGCACCTTCATGGCGCCAGGCTTTTTTCTTTTGGGCTCAGTTATGAAATCACTTTGGTCTTCTTCTGTAAAATTTGCCAACATCACTCCAGCTTTTCGATAAGGGCCCTCTCGGAATAATTTTGCGGCACCTTGTTTTGCAAGGGAGATCAGCTCAGGCGTATCAGATGTAGCATTGGGAAGATGAATGTGGCATGTACTTGTCTCTTGATTGGTCGAAATAAAAACAGAGATAAATCCGGCAAGGCTCTGTTGTGAGCGGAGTTTTTCAGCGGCAGAGACAGCAAAGGATGCGACAGCCTCTTGCAAAGGGGCGAGCTCTGTGATCTTTTGACCAAACGATCGCGAACAGACGATGCTTTTTTTCTTTTCGGGAGTTTCATTGATCTCAAAACAAGGAATACCCCTCAGCTCTAAAACGGTCCTAAATCCGGTTACACCAATGAGCTTTTGGATCCAAATGTCATCTGCGTTGGCTAATTGTGCTGCTGTATAAATCCCTTTTTGTTTGAGTTTGCTCGTCAGATTTTGTCCAATGCCCCAAATCTCGCTGATGGAGGTATTGGAGAGTAATTGGGGAATCTCGTTTTGTGTTAATACAAAGACCCCTTTTTCTTTTTTTCCGATTTCACTGCTCAGTTTTGCAAGTGTTTTGGTAGGGGCTGCCCCAATTGAGACAGAGATGCCGGTCCATTTGTGAATGATTTTCGAAATTTCGGTGCATTTATCTATGTATTTGATCCCTTGTTCAAGGGAAAAAAAGGCCTCATCGATCGAATAGATTTCAATATCGGGGGAAAAATGAGAGAGGGTTTGCATCACTCGGGCTGACATGTCAGAGTAGAGAGCAAAGTTAGCTGACATCATCACGATATCTTTGCGGTTTTTGTAAAGGAAGGCAGGGTCTCCCATTTTAATCCCAAGCGCTTTAGCCTTGCTTGATCTTGCGACGATGCAGCCATCGTTATTGGACAAAATGACAAGCGGGACCTTTTCCAATTTAGGATTGAAGACCATTTCACAAGAGGCGAAAAAGTTATTGCAATCGACTAATGCGTACATTTATGAATCACATAGGTGACAACGCCCCACACTCTAAAATCTGTGTCTGGGGTAATTTCAATCGTTTTATATTTGGGGTTTTCGGGTTCTAGAAACACATGGTGATCTGTTATGCGAAATCTTTTAACAGTGAACTCGCCATTCAAGATGGCGACTACAATTTTTCCATTGCTGGGATCAAGCGCTTTATCAACGACTAAAAGGTCATTTTTATGAATATTTGCCCCGATCATCGAATCGCCATCGACTCTTACGAAAAAAGTTGCGGCAGGGTGTTGAATTAGGTAGTCGTTCAGGTCGAGATTTTGATCTAAATAGTCTTCAGCAGGGGAGGGGAATCCCGCTTTGATTGGCGCTTCAAAATAGGGGATTTTCATTTTCTTACGTAAATCAGTTTTAAACTTAATTTTGCCACTGGTAGACGCAATTTGCAATACAAAGAGGATAATAGACTTCAATGAATGCTTTTTCGAAGAGGGGATCGTTTAAAAAAATCACTTCTCTGTTTGCATAAGAGCTTGCAAGCGCAGGTGGGATTAAAATCCCTGTTTCTTTCATTTCAGCTTCTAAGAAGCGGTCGTGAAACTCCGCTTTTCCTTGTGTGAACTCAACTACCACAAAGCCTGTTTTCGTATTCACAAGTTTCATCTGCTCTCCATTGGTAAATGCTGCGCTAATTGCACTTGCTGCTAAAAAGAATGTCCGTTTCATGATTTTTTTCCTACCATTGACATGGCCTTGTTGATTTGTTTGATTGTAATGCCTTCAATCTTTGCTAAAGATTTTAGAAGGGATATTCTTGTTTTTAGGGCAGAAACTGCGCTGTTAAGTCCCATTTGCTCTAATTGTTCTGCGAGTGTGTCAATATCGATGGCTTCAATTTTTTCTTTAGCGCTTTGCGATAAAGGTTGCCCTGCATTGGGAAGATAGGAGAGGTTATTTCTTAGTTGTTGGTTTTTATCCGGGAAGGTAAGGCCGTTATCGATTTTCTTTAGACCTAAAATTTCATTGCCAATCTCATCTGTCCCTTTTGGATAAACCAGAAAATTTCCCATATGCGCATCGGTGTCATAGGTCACCCATATAAGGATGTTTGCGTCTTCAAAATCAGTTTGGTCAAACCGTTTTGCAATTTCATCATCCGTAAGTTCTGCCATTTCAAGATCGTGAATAGCCTCGAAAAGGCTTTTTGCACCCTCTACATACTCTTGAACAGAGCAAAGCTTTTCTTTATCTGCAAAATTGCATTGTTCTAGGTAGGTTTTTATTTCGTTTGAGTCAATCTGGTTGCAGAAATCAGAAAAAAGGTCAGAAGAAAAGATTCCCAATGTCGTTTTGGGAACAATGGAGCCGACCCCAATTGCTTTTGCCACTTCGTATGCTAGCACTTCTCTCATTGCAGAAAAGTACAATGGCATATTGGCTCTAAAGGGACTTGTTAAAAAAGGGGAGGCAAACCCATCGCTATGGATGCAGCCTGCATCTTCATCTAAGGGTTTAATGATGTAATGTCTTTTGCCAGTATCATCGATCAGATAATAGGATCCGCAAATTCCTCGATCTTCATTTCTAATAATTTCTAAGGGGGGATACTCTTCGATTTTGCCCCTGTTTTCTTCTTTGATCTTGGCAATCATGTCAAAAAGATCTTGAATCGCGGCGTATAGCTCTTCAGTCGAGCTAAAATTTCTTCTGATTTCAGGCCAAAAAAAGCCAAAGCCCCAAAGGTCTTCATCTAAAGTTAACTCGTCAGAGCTGATCTCATCGTA
Organism: Chlamydiae bacterium CG10_big_fil_rev_8_21_14_0_10_42_34; assembly: GCA_002773795.1. GTDB lineage: Bacteria > Chlamydiota > Chlamydiia > Chlamydiales > SM23-39 > REEB52. The sequence continues at coordinate 212,084 of PFAD01000008.1, forward strand.
TTGGAAATTATTTGAATCTAGGTGAAAATAGAGGCTGAACTCGCTATTGGTGAGGGGATTAGAAACTAAGGGTTCTTGCAATTCCATGAATTCTTTTGTGATTTGGTGAAATCATAATAAAATGGCAATTACAAGGCAATTAGTAGTGAATAGTTAGTTGTTTTATTTGTCGTCTTTAAATAAAGAATTGAACTTGTTCTTTACGTCTTTTTTTTGATTCGGAGATACAGCTACTTGAACTTTAAATTCTTCACAAAAGTTATTTGCTTCACGATCTCGAATGAATTCAGTTCCGGGGACAAGACAGTCGTTCGGTTTGCCTGGGCTATAGTATCTACAGTTGGTGCATGTATGAAGATCGATTTCACAATGGGGGCAAAGGGCGCGAAAACCGATCTTCACGGGGGTATCGCTAATCAATTTAGAGCATTTCCAGCAGTTCATAGGCGCGATCTTCGAGGGCCTAGGCGGATCTGTGACGATCCTCTAGATGGTGGTGGCAGATGTTTAGCTGCCACACGTTCAACTTTCTTCTCTTGGGCTTCACCTAAAGTCACATCATCTAGGGACTGTTTTTCTTCTATGGGCAAAGGCGCCGCTACTCTATGAACTGACATGAAGCTCCTTTACTATATTAGTTCTTATGATCTCTGCTAACACCAACTCTAGGAGGTTGTTGAATGCGTGCATTATGCATGTTTGGAGGATGACGATCGATTTTCTTCGTTGGGACGCGGGGCCAAGGCTTAGGTCCAGCTTTCGGATTGGGTTGGGGCTGTCGAGGAAAAACGATTGTATTTCTACGTGACGAGCTAGAGCCACCATTTCTTTTTCTGTCATCTTGGTGTGGTACGGATTGAGGGGCTGGTGCGGGCTCTTGAAAAACGATTCTACCTCTAAGTGACGAGATGGATTGAGCGGCTTTTCTCTTAGCCTGTGGCTGCATTCTCTGAGCTAGTGTAGGTCCTTTGTACTCTTCTTCGCCGTAGCGTTGTGTATGGCGCTGGTTGGGCCATCCAGGGAGTAATGGTTGGAATCTAGCCTGTGATGAGCCGGATGATCTTGAAAAAAGAGAGGCTAAAAGGGTCGCTCCTAGTGAAAATGTGAGAGCGATGTCAAAGGGGAGTGTAGCAAAGCTTGCTAAGGATGCAAAAATTGCGAGGGCAAATGCAGCGATCTTGTTTGTCGTGGTGTTAGGTCTGTCAGCTTCAGGATTATATGATGGTGCTGATGGAGGGGGATTTGAGGGGAAATGGATCATAATTTACCTTTAAAATTGTTTTGCTCTCACAGAATTATTCATATTTACGTTGATGAGTAGGACGTCACTTCCAGAATCCCAAAAGCTTACATTGCTATTCGTTCCAATAATAATGTAGTCGTTTACATCCCAGTCACTAAAGACGGCTGTGTCGAGGTATGAAATTTCCCAGTATGTATTATCATTGAGCGAAATCTCTCTTTTGCTATGGTCAATATTTGCGATAAATCGGGAAAATTCACCTCGCAGAATAGGGCCTAAGAATAAATTGGCCTCAGCTGAGGTCCCATTGCTTTTATTGATAATTCGGTAGGTGTGTCTAGAAAACCAGCGATTATTTTGTGTGATGGTTAAAGGGTCGTTTGATCGCCAATTTAGCGCCTTTGATCCGTCGTAGCTGTTGATTTTCCAAACAGAGCCGTCTTCAAGTTCCAGTTCATATTGATCGCTATCGTTAATTGAAATTGATGCTAGCCAATGGTGTGAATTAGAGTAGTAGATGGGTGGATATTGGTCGTGAATATAGCCTGCTGTTTGACTTTCAAAACTTTCATCTTCGTTTGCTGCAGGTGGCTTTGCTGCATTCACTTGTTTTGCTGCCTCTTCGCTCATTGGACGCGATCCCACTACTGCGCGGTTTTCACCTTCTGCTAAAAGTAGCATTGGAGATATAAGTAAAAGGCAAATGGTTGCGCTAAGTAGCTTCATGACAACTCCAAGAGTTAATTTTTAAAAATGAACGATGCTACGGAGTTCAGACTTTTTTGTAAATGTGTAGTTGAGGTATGAATTGGGAAGTGGGGTAAAGTGTTGCGAAGTATCTTTTTTGCGCTAGTTCTCTTGGGGTCGACTCTTCGCGCTGAATATCCTCCTGATTTTATCTCATTTGCAAGTGGTGTCTATGATTTGCTCAGAGAAAAGCACCGCACATTTGAGTTTGAAATGGAATATAAATTTCATCTTCAATGGCTCAAGCCCCCAAATAAGGTCTTTCAATTCCGCCCTCTTATTGGTCTGATGACAACTGCCAAGGGGAGCTTTTATGGCTATCTAGGCGTTAATTTTGATCTCTTGTTTTTTGACCATATCCATTTTGCCCCCGGATTTGCTGCAGGCTACTTTACTCCGGGAAAAGGAAAAGATCTGGGGTATCCAATAGAGTTTCGATCAGGGGTAGAGCTCGCATGGCAATTTTCAGATTGGCATAGGCTTGGCCTCCACTTCTACCACCTCTCAAATGCAAGTATTGGGCATAAAAACCCAGGTGAAGAGTCTTTAGTTTTGTTTTATGATATTCCTCTTGTTAAAGGGTTTCCGTTTATTAGAGATAATTAATCGGAATTGTGATAATAATAAAATAAATAGATATCATTGTTTTTATTATTGTTAATAGCCTAGAAAAGGGGTGAGTAGTGAGTCAGGAGCTTCCGTTTGATCCATTTTCGTTTATAGAGGGTCCTCATAAACAGACAATCCTTGGGGCATTTTGTAGTTTTGTCTCAGAGCCTCTTTCAGTACAGAAGTTTATCCTTCTCCCAGATGGAGATAGGCTGTCTCTTGAGATCACAACGCCTGAGGGTTGGAAATCTACAGATCCTACGGTTGTTATGGTCCATGGTCTTTGTGGTTCTCATAAATCTCCCTATCTTGTTCGGTTTGCAAAGCGCTTGGAGTCGATGGGGATTCGAGCTGTTCGATGTAACTTGAGAAACTGTGGATCTGGCTTTGGACATGCGAAGCATATGTACCATTGCGGGCGTAGTGAGGATATTTTCGAGTGTATAAAAGTGTTAAAAAAAGAGACCCCTGAATCTCCTTTTGTTCTGGCTGGATTTTCTTTGGGGGGAAATATAGTTCTCAAGCTGGCTGGGGAGCTGGGGTCTTCGGGGTCAGCGTTTTTGGCCGGTGTTATCTCTGTGAGTCCACCTGTTGAGCTGTACTCAAGTGTAGTCATGTTAGGTAAAGAGGAAAACTCTCTCTATGAGAACTACTTTTATAAACTCCTTCGCGAAGACGTTCACTACCGGCATAATAAATATAAAGACTTGCCACGAATAAGACTTCCCAAGGGACTCAAGCTATATGAGTTTGATCAAATTTACACGGCACCAATAAGTGGGTTTAAAAGTGCGTTTGATTACTATGATAAGTGTAGCGCCGCAAATGTTGTGGAAGATATTGGTGTGCCTTGTCATATCCTTCTCTCTGAAGATGATCCAATTATCTCCTCCTCTTCTTTAGACAAATTTTCTCTGCCCTCATATGTAACTGTGTTTAAGACAAAAAAAGGGGGGCATTTGGGCTATTTGGGAAAGTCTGAGGATGGCAAGGGGTATTACTGGCTCGACTCAAAGTTAACCGATTGGGTCAAAGGCTTTGTTGGATTGTCTTAAATTGTTTGAGCTTAGTTCAGAAGGCAATGTTTTCTTTTCGAACTCTTTATTGAGCTGTCTGACAGATAAGATCCAGAAGAGGACTGTGCATCCGATAAATGGGAGCAGGAAATGGGTGATAGAAAGGACAGAGCCTGTTCCAACAACTTGGATGAGAACAATTTGGATCCAGGCGGCGCCCGATTTTCCAAGTCTTGATCCCACAACATCAATAGCCGCTTTTCCCTTTACTTTAGATTCGTGATCCAGCGGGATATAGGACATCTCTTTGGTCGCGTCAAAAAATGCATATTTCATCACTTTTGTTGTAATATTTTGAAACGCCCCAAAGAGGACGATTAGCAGAAGGGGTGAGGTCCCAAGCAAACTTTGGTTCATAAACAAGAGTAAAAAGACGAGGCTTGTGGCTCCAATTACAATTGGGGGCAGTTGTGCACAAAAGTGCCAGCCAAGGCGACGAATAAGTATTCCACTAAAGAAAAGTGTGATGATGAAGGAGCAAACGCCAACAGATGAGCTCACTGTGGCCATAAAACCTTGATAGGCTCCAGTTTCTGGGTAGGCGAGCTTGAGGTTGGCCTTCCAAGTCACTTCTGTCAGGTTGACGGTTAGCCCATATGCGACCACCATGACTGCAATGTACCTTAAGTAAGGGGAGCGGACGATAAATTTTAAGCTTTCTAAAAGGGAGAGCTTAGTCTTTTGATTAATAGGTTGTTGATTTTGTTCAGGTTGGTAGAGCCTTTCGTCTTTCAAGACGCGATGGGTGACATAGAAGTGTAGCGCCATGATCATTACTCCAAAAAAGAGGACGCAGTAGACGAGTCCTTGGAGGGCAAAACCAAATTCTTCTGCGAGATATTTTCCGGTAAAGTAGCAAACAAGAGGGCCTGTGAACATTTGCGCCAGATCGCCACCGGCAATAAAGAGGTTGTAGCTTCTTTTTGCCTCGTTGAAATTACAGATATGATTGACAAATCCCCAGAAGAGTAAAAAAATGACTATGCTTCCCCAAAGTTCTGCCGTCACGAAGAAAAGGGACTGAATCCAGTTGCGGTAGATGGCGACCCAGTGGGCATTTTCCTGTCCTATTTTGCTCAAGAGCCAGTCGGCCGATTCATGAGGGGATAGGGCGTCTAAGTTTGGGTAGAGGACAAATCCATACAGGAACACAAACGACATGAAGAAGAGGATGATTCCATAAAATAAACTTGAGCGACTGAAGGTATTCGCAAGTTTTGAGTAAAGAAGGGTGGCCCCGAGGGCTATGGGGAGAACGACCCAGCCTTTAAGAACGGGAATTACTTCAGCACCAGATCCTTTAGCTGTAACAACAAAGGCATCCTTCATGGTGGTCAAAACACCATAGGTGAAGGAAATAAAAAATTTCATGAAAAGAAGAGGGAGGATCTTTTTGAGTTCGTACGCGTTAATTGGCCAGAGGCGCTGTCGCCATCTAGTCAGTGGAGATATATCTCCAGATGCCATCTAAAAAGTCCAAGAGCTAATTCTCTAGAACTTATAACCGATAAGCCATATAAATGTCACCGGCAAAGATATTAAAAAAATGTTTTTGCTATTCTTTGCCCGATCCACGTAAAGGGGAGCAATTTAAGTTTGTAAAAGGGATTCTTTCTGAATTGTTTTAAGAATCCTTTTCCATTCGCGCCAGTCCTCTTTGAGACTTTTTTTCAAAGTGCGAATTTGCGCTCGATCAAGCATTGCCTGCAATTGGATAAGTTTTTGAGATAAGTTTTCAGCAATTTCAGATACTTTTTTGGAGTAGAACGGGTCTCTTAGGTGCTGAATGAGTTCCTCTTTGTGCTGAAGGATGAGCGCTCGGGTGATTCGGTAATTATTGACCCTTTTTAAATCATGCGCAAGGCCAAGCTTGTTCAGTGTCCAGATGAGCCACTTTGCTGGGTCGAAGTGGTACCAGCGGATTCCATTGCGGTAATCGTAGGCAAATGTGTGGTGATAGTTATGATATCCTTCGCCGTAAGTTAAAAGGGAAATTAAGTAGTTATCAACAGCTGTGTGTTCTTTGCTGTAATTTTGAGAGCCCCAATAGTGGGCAAGAGAGTTGATGCACCATGTTGTGTGGTGGAGGAGAAAAAGACGAACCCACCATGCAAACATAAATGCACCGAGATAGTCTTTGAAAAACGAGCCTACTGCAACAAACGATAATACGTTTGCGCCGATCATGCACCAAACGTAATATTTGTGCTGAAAAGCGACCATTTTGTTTTTTGAAAGATCTGAAACGATTTTTGGATCGATGGGGGTTGTTCTGAAAAACATCCAAAGGATATGTGCGTGCCACATCCCTTTTTTCACAGTGTAGGGATCTTTATCTGTGTCCACAAAAGCGTGATGGAGACGGTGATCATTTGCCCAACGTAGAGCGCTTCCTTGTGTTGCCACACTCCCAAAAAAAAGTAAAATGGCCTCAATGATTGGGTGGGTCTTGTAGCAAGTATGCGAGTAGAGTCTATGATAGCCTGTTGTAATAGCCATCCCTGAAACAAAAACCAGGAGAAGAGATGTAAGAACCAATCCAAGCGATGGAGTGTAGTTCATCAAATAAATGGGTAAGGCTATTGCTAAAAAGAGGTGATATCCTGAGATGTAGAGGAATACGGGCCAACAAACTTTTTTACTCATAGTGTACCATCGTAGTTAGTTTTGAAGTAAAAGGGTGATAGAATGAACGCTATATCTAAGCCCTTTGGGGGGAGGGCCGTCGTTGAAAACATGTCCCAAATGAGAGTCGCACTTTCTGCAAAGGACTTCATATCGCTTAAAGGGAAGGTTGTTGTCTTCAAGGTAGTATACACTTTTCGGGTTTATTGGCTTTCGAAAACTCGGCCATCCGGAACCTGAGTCATATTTGTCTTCAGAGAGAAATAGCTCGTTTTTACATTGAGCACAAAGATATGTTCCATGCGACGTTTCATAGAGATAGGCGCCGCTAAAAGCTCTTTCGGTCTGATTCTGCTGCGCTGTGCTGAGGGATAAAAGAATCATCAACAAAAATACCATAATTTCTATATAGTAGGGTGAGGTGATTTATGGAAGAGATGATTGAAGCTCGTGTGCCCGCAGAACTTGTTTGGGATGCATGGGAGAAAAAGTTAGAAAAAGGTCTCGATAAGAAGCTACGATACCAGGTTTTAGAAGTTAAAAAAGGGGAGAGCTTTTCTATTTTGTGGAAGACCCTTTTTGTGAAAATGATTTTTATTCACAGCGTAAAGCCCACTGAAAAAGGTTCTCAAATTCACTACAAAGTACAAATTAAGGGGCTTTTTTCGCTCCCGGTTCGCTGGTTACTCGGCGCTAAAATCAAAAAGAATCTAAGCTTTGTTCTCAAATCCATTGTGCGTGAGCTCGAGAGTAAAAGAGTTTAGAATCTTAGCGAGTAGTAGATTCTAGCTGTAGGTGATTTCCTAAGCGCATATCCTGGCAAAAATCCGCTAGATTTATATCCCAGTTCTGCTTCGAACCCAGATTTGTTTTGGTAGGCGATCACAATTGATCCCGCGCCGCCAAATCTCATGTCGTGTTGCTGACTGTAGGAGTAAAGGGGGTTATTCTTGTCTGGTTTTGCATCAAAGTCAATTTGTGAAAAGGGGATTGAGGTGGGAGTTAATAGAAGTTTTGGTTGTCTCCACGCATCAAATCGAAGTCCGATAAACCATTTTTTCAGAGACCAAAGTTTGGGCGCATAGAGGCCTAAACCTGCATATTTATTTTGCGAGTGATGCCCCCCTTTTAGATAGAAATAGATAGGCTTATGACCTTTCAATAAATAGTTTTCGATGAAATATTCGGGCCCAAAAGGGGTGAGTCCTAAACGAACAGTGGGTAGATATCCAAAGTCGTAAATAGGAATCATAGGGATGTGGGTCTCTTTTCCGCAGACGACATATCGAAACCAAGCATAAACCGAGTAGTAGGTGAAGGGATCTGCTAAATTAATCCATGAGAGGGCTTTCAGCTTTGATTTGCTTAAGAAGTGATTGGTGTAAGTTTGGTTTAGTGATTTAATATACATATGAATGTCATGACCATCCAGTTCTTCATCGTTTGTGTCTAAAGTGCCAATGTAGAGATTTAGGTCGTGTTGGGAGAGGAGATAAAGGGCTGTTGTGCGAGGGTCGATCCAATTTGACTCGAGCCATTTGAATTTTGTAAGCTGCGCTAAAATTGCGGTGGACTCAACACCTGCCGATGAGATGGTGTTTTCTTCTGTTGTAGTTAGACGCTCGCCAATATGATATCCGGTGGCGCCGCCTCCAGAGCCGTAAGGAGGGGGAACTTCAATGCTATAGCCATCAACTTTAGCCCGTCCTCGATGGATGTCTCGGATTCGGTATCCATGGCCAAAAACTTCGTGCTGCGCAACTGTTGCGAGATAGTTTAGAGGTAGCCACCCCAAAAAAAGCTCATTGATTCTCCAAAAGCGAGCGCTAGGGGATAATGAGTAACAAATCTCACCCTTAGCAATATAATAACCCTCAGCTCTTTCGACAGCGCGGTTTAAAAAAAGGAGATTTTCTCCTCCGGCATAGGGAGAAAAATGGATGTCCCAGCCTGCGTGGTAGGTTGCTTTGTGAAATTGCTGCACTGGACATGTAGCAATGAGAACTGCCGGGAGAAAAAGTAGGTGGCGAAACATTTTATACGGCTTTTACATGAATTGCTTCAGGGCCTTTTCTTCCCATCGACTCTTCATATTCAACCCGCTGTCCATCTGATAGGTCGTTGTTAGGCGTCTCAACGTTTAAAACTTGCACGTAAAGATCCCTTCCCCCTTCATCAGGCATGATGAAGCCAAACCCTTTGTCTTTATTGTACCACTTAACTGTACCTTTTGGCATAGATACCTCCATGACTGCAATCTAGCAAGGCAGTAGGAAGTTGTCACTAAAATTCAAAATCGTCCGTCGTCAAGATGCCTGTCTCTTTTTCGCTTCGAGCTACGAGTACTGCGCAGCAACTGTCGCTAAACACGTTAACCGTTGTGCGGCACATGTCTAGGAGTCTGTCGACGGCGATAAAAAGGCCGATGCCTTCTGCTGGCAAGCCGATGACTTTGAGGATAATGATGATGGCAACAAGGCTTGCTGATGGAATTCCAGCGACTCCAACTGATGTGATTAGAGCCATAAAGACAATGATAAATTGGGTGCTAAAAGAGAGGTCAATTCCGTAGGCTTGTGCAATATACATGGCAGCTACACATTCATAAAGTGCAGAGCCTGACATATTGATTGAAGTGCCAAGGGGGATCACTAAGCTACAAATTTTATTAGAAACACCAGCCCGTTTTTCGACGCAATCAATGGTGATTGGTAGCGTTGCCGAAGAAGAGCTTGTTGAAAAAGCGGTTACTAACGCGGGCGCCATCGCTTTAAAGTGGCGAATTGGGCTCACTCGGGCGATGAATTTTAACAAAAACGACATCGCACCAAGCATAAAAGTAGCAAGCGCTAAAAGCACAGTGATTGTAAATAGGGCGACTGCCGCAAGCGAGCTTACCCCGGTTGTCATAAAGACTTTTGTCACTAAGCAAAAGACACCGAGGGGTAATACTTTCATAATCACGTGGGTGACTTGAATCATCGTTTGAAATACCCCTTGAAAAAAGTCTTGCAGAGCTTTTGCGGGGCCATCTTCAATTTTTGAAATTGAGTATCCAAAAAGGAGACTAAAGAAAATAAGTCCAAGCATTTCACCATGAGAAAAGGCTGCAAGTACATTCGACGGGACAATTGAAATGAGTACATTGACTAAAGTAGAGCCTTCCTTATGCCCGATGCTCTCTTTAAGGGCGGTAAGCTCCTGTAGTTCTGTTCCCGATGAAGGGGGGCTAATGTGCGATGCTCCAGGATTGATGACATTGACGAAGAATAGTCCGATCAAAATAGCAACGAGACTTGTCGAGAAGTAAAATGCGAACATTTTACCGCCTAAACGGCCAAATCCACCCTCTTTGCCGATGCGTGCAATTCCTGTGATAATTGACGAAGAGACAAGGGGGACGACAACGAGCGTTAAGGCGTTTAAAAAAATAGTTCCTAGGACATCAAAGGTTGCATAAAGGCTAATGCCGAAAACAGTGGCATCTTTACCTATCCATGTCCCAAATATCACTGCTAAAATAATTGCAATAAATACAGGCCAAGGGCGTTTGTGCTTTTTCTTATGCATATTTTGACTCCAAATAGATTCATTCTATCGGATTTGTTTGATCTAGGAAAGTAAATTTTGTACCGCGGTCAATTCCATGTTTCTCGAACCAGCCTAATGGAACTTCTAACGCGTAAAGGGCAGGAGCGGTGCTTCTGTACCTAATTAGAGTTTTCCCAATGGGTAGCTCCATGTCTAAAACGTTAATGCAAGTTTTGTTTGCATCGAAAAAAGCGATTGAAAGGGGAATGAGGGTGTTTTTCATCCAAAAAACAAGACGTTGTTCTTTTTCATAAATAAAGAGCATACCGTGGCCATCGGCAAGATACTCTCTTCCCATAAGCCCTTCTGCCCTCGTTTCATGGGTTTTGGCTATTTCTACCGTAAGAATTTCGTTTCCAACTTGAATTTGTGTTGCAAATGCAAAAGAAAAAGCCAGAAAAAAAATGGATCTATACATATGATGCGCATCATATGACAAAACTATTTTTTTGGGGAGTTCTGCTTTGTTTATTTTCCCTTTTTGCAGACAAGGCTAACTTTTCGCCAAGTTTAGAGTTGCCAAGCGAGATTCAGATTCAAACCCCTTGGTTAACAGGCCCCCTATTTGCCCCGTCTGGAACAACGATCCCAGCAGGTCACTACAACATTGAGCCTTACGTTTTTGCCCTTGCAAATACAGCTAACTATGACTCGAACTGGGGAACAAAGGATATGCAAACCTTTTGGGGTAATTACACGCAAACTTCGATTCAGGTGGGGTTAAATAAATGGCTTGATTGCCAGATCAATCCGACCATTTATTATAACGTTACAAAGGGTGCGGCTCAGTGGGCAATTGGCGATATGCCTGTTGGATTTGACATCCAGCTTTACCGAAGTGGTGTGAAGCTTACCGATTGGATTCACTCCGTCAAGCTCATCTTATTGGAAACAATCCCAATTGGTAATTACCAAAAGCTTAACCCAAACAAACTTAAGACAGATGTTGGCGGCGCCGGGTCATGGCAAACAGCGATTGGTCTTGCTTGGGGGAACCTTTGGTATATTGGAAACAAACATTTCTACACGGCTCGCTTTACTTGCCAATATACTCTTCCTTCTCCGGTGAGTGTGAAGGGGGTAAATGCTTATGGCGGGGGGGCTCAAACTAAAGGTACAGTTTACCCAGCTCAAAAATTCCAGGTAGACATTGGGATGGAATTCACCCTCACCCAAAACTGGGTCCTTGCGATGGATCTCATCGGTGCATGGTTTGGGGAAACTCGCTTTAAAGGGGAGACCTTTGTCTCAAACACTGCGCCACCGGGCGCGCAATTTAGCATAGCTCCTGCAATTGAGTACAATTGGAATGAGAATGTAGGAATTGTCTTTGGGCCTTGGTTTACCATATCAGGGCGCAATGCCCTCCAGTTCCGAAGTGGTGTAATTGCGTTTAACTATTATAAATAATAATTTTACTACCGTTCTTGTTTAAGGTTGATTGTGTTATAATTTCCGTAAATTAAACTGAGGTTTATTTATGGGTAATATAAGCACTATTTTAGCTGCACTCTTATGTGCCGCAGCGCCAATAGGATCGGTTGAGATGGTTGATTCAAAAAAATCAATGTCGCAAGCGGATGAGCAATCAGGCAAGCAAGTGGTATCATTGGTGCGCAAAGCGTATCAAAATGGAGATTATAACCAATTTTTTAAAGAGATGGATGGGGCATTTTCCCACGCTGATCTCGATGGATTTATCCAGATGCGAGCGCAAGATATTCCCTTAGAATTTCAGTTAAAGTGGGAACAAAGATTTACCGATTTGCAAGAGCTGAAAAATAAGGATCTACTAGATGCATTATCTAGTAAAGACCGTTCTGTTTTTGCAGAAAAAGTGAGATCAATCGCATCAAATATTTCGACCCCGGAACAGCAAAAGGCAATTTCGAAGCTCAATTCTTTCATCACAATGGCGCCAAACACTGGTGCAAACGAAGATGAAAATACGTTGATCAAGATTGATTTGGAGTATGAGTATAAGCTTTACCAATCACAGTTTCCGACAAGCGATACTTCAACGCAGCAGCGCCATTATCAGCAAATTGCATTGCGGATGCAAAAGATGGATAAAATGCTTGAGGCATCAAAATCATTTAAAGATCAGTTTTTGAAAAGGGCGGTTCTCCTTGCGTCAAAGAATCTCGATAGCAGATTAGCTCGCAATTTAGATGGGGCAGATCTCAATGCTTTGGTAAAGGGGAAGGTAAAGCCGACTACTGAACTAGAGGAAAAGGTCTACTCGATTATCTCTTCGTATCAGGGGCAGTTTAACGATCTTATGAAAAATTTAAACAGTGTCTACCGATAAAAGATAGGTTTATAGACGCTACGTTTGGGTAGCGTCTTATTTAAGATGTCTTTATGAGTGCATCTCTTGTTTTGCTGGTGTATTCCTTAGGAATTCAAGCGGACTTACTGGACTACGGCTTTCTGCCAAAGCTGCACTTCTAATGTTAGAAATTTGTGAAGGACGGACTTGCAGCAATCTTTTTGTATCTTGTCTTTGAGCGTAGCATTCATAGAATGGGTAGGTTCCACACGTAATCGCAGTTAGCCCAATTGTGCTAATAAGTGCTATTGCGCGAGAGCTATTGTTAAGACAGCACATTTTGCACGCGCTTTGTTTCTCTTTTTGATATTCCATGATCCCGCTAGATCCACATAGATACTTCATTAAGCATTCACTGGCTTTTAGTTTTATTATTTTAAAAGGTGATTTTGTGTGCTTAATTTTCTCATTAACTTTGTCTGAGAAATCTTGTGTTCTTGAATCTCGAAGCCTTGCGGCTGGTACTATAATCATATTATATTATCCCCGAATTAGTTATAATTAATATTATATCAAATTAATTATTAAATTAACAGCAATAATTAGGGTAATAGAGTATGTTGTATGAAAGTATGTAAATCTTAGTTGTTATTGGGATAAGGAGGGAATATTGCCCAGAATAGGACTCGAACCTACACGCCTTGCGGCACCAGAACCTAAATCTGGCATGTCTACCAATTTCACCATCTGGGCAAAAAGAAGAGTTTATGCTGCCGGCCCCTTTAATTCAATCACTTATCTTAAAATCCCTTCGACCCACAGTTTTCCTCTTTAATAACGGGATGATCTGAAATGCGTGGGTATTTGAATTTATGTATATTAATTTCGTGATTTGTTATAATATTTATAATTAAACTATTAAATGGATTATATATGTCTACTTGTGGCTGTTTATCACGTTTGGGGTATCGTTTAGGGTTTTCTGATTACAAAGGGCGCTCAGATTTATACCCCCAGGTTGAGCTTAAAGCGTGTGAACTTGAGTCTTCTAAAGATAAAATAGATCAAAAGATCTGTGATTATATAGATGAAAAGGACTTTCTGAAATTCAAAAGAGAAAGCCTTTCTCAGCTTATGCACCTAAAAGTTCCTGATACTGTTAAGACAGAAAAGCTAAAAATGATACAGGCGCTAGAAGAAAAAGATGTGAATGTGTTAAGCGATTGCCTTGTGTCACGAGGCCATCTCAGCTTTTTTTTCGATGTAGTTACATGGCCTGTCCGCATTCCTTCACGTCTTATTTTAAAAGCTTGCGGCTACTCACCTATGGTTAAAAAAACTGCAGTAAATTTGAAGATTCAAGAGGAGATCTCTTTCCTTGAGGCAGTAAACAGAGAAATGAATCGTAGAATTTTGAAGTTGGATCGTTCGGGGATTGAATCTGTGTTAGATGGACTTAAATTAGCTCTTATCTCTCCAGATTTAGAGAAAAACCCGTACGTTCAAAAGTATGTTATTGGAAAAGGAAAAGATTTTGATGCAGCGCCTAAAGCAGAAAAAGTTGAAGAAAAAAAGGATGGGGGATTTGAAAGTCAGATTATCCAGCAACTTCTTGGACAAATTTGCCCTAACGGCATTGATAATGCAATTTCATCTGCATTCGCAACCAAAGAACCCAGAATTGTCCTCTTTCATCATTTGACCCAACAGCTATCTGCTGAGCAAAAACAGCAAGTGCATCAAGCGATGGGAGAAGATTTGGTTAGTAAGCTCTTTTGTTGATGTTATTTATCAACGGCGTCGTAGACGGGTCTCGCAGTAAAGCCCACTTCACGGATCGCAAAAATGACTTGTGCAATCGGTTCCCAGGGCGCTTTTCTATCAATATGTAAGAGAACTTCAGTTTTTGTTTTATCTTGAGGCAAAACCCCCATTTGATACTGGCGTGCGAGCTCTTCTTGAATCGCTTCTATAGTTTGCATTGGGTATTCTTGAAATTCTGTAAGCCACTTAAATGACCCATTTTCTGCAATGCTTAGACTGATTTGCTCAATCTCTTTTGCCCTGAGCGATGCAGCCCCTTTTTCAGGTTTTAATTCCACGAGCTCCACTTCGGTGTCGTATAGAGCGGCTCTCGAGATGGCAAGGGTTGCAAAAAGGGCCAACATGAGGAACAAAAAGTCGATCATGGGGGCAAAGTTGAAGTTTTGAGAAGGCTTTAGCTCGTCGTGGGGGATCAGCTCCATGGATTACTTCCTTATGAGGGCGCTTAAGTTGAGCGCTTCATTTTCAACAAGGCTTAAGGTGCGCACGACTCGGTACTTTAATGTAGCGTGAAAAATCATCGCTAAGATCGCAACAATGAGTCCCATTACAGTGGTTCCAACGGCAATTCCCAACCCATCAAAAAGAGAGTTGATACTTTCAATGGAGCGGTTCACGTCGTAAAAGGCATAAAACATCCCGATTACTGTTCCAAGGAGACCTAGCATAGGGGCGATGATGACGATATCGTTGAGGAGCGAAAGGCGCTGCCAAAATGAGGTAGAGGCCCTTTTGCCTTCGGATTTCATCGAATCAATCATGATTTGAGGGCCGAATGCGCGGGTTGTGAGTCCCATTTTTACTAGAGTTGAGAGGAGATTTTCTTTTGTAGCGCAGAGAAGGTGGGCTTTTTCGTACTGCTCTTGTTGCAAGAGGTCTCGAAGTTCGCTGCGAAAATTTTCCGGCATAATGTCTTTCGTTCGGAAGGTGAGTAGGCTATAAATCCAAATGCCCATTGAGGCAATCGACATCAGAGCGAGCAAAACGTAGATCACGGGCGCTGAGCTAAACACAGATTTTAAATCAATCAGCTGTTGGGCAGCTAGTACATCAAACATCGAAACCTCCTAAAAATAACGAATCTAACAATTCGGGGTGGAATTAGGCAAGAAAATCCACTATAATCTAGCCTTGTGAAAACAGCAAAAGATTTAAAAATTCCTTTTACCTGGGAACAAAGGCGTCCCATTTTCATGGATCGGTTTTTCTATATTCCGAGCCATTACGATTATAAGCAAGAGACAATCCCTTTTTTTCAAAAAACGCAGCCGATCATCATCGAATATTGTAGTGGCAATGGTCAGTGGATCGGGGATAGAGCTTTGCAAAATCCAGAGATCAACTGGATCGCTGTCGATAAAAGATTTGAAAGAGCCCGAAAAGTTTGGCTTAAAACCTATCGAGAAAACATACCCAATTTGACTGTCGTCTGTGGCGAGGCAAGCACATTTACAAAGTTTTATGCTCCGCAAGCTGAAGAGATTTATGTTAACTTTCCCGATCCATGGCCTAAGCTCCGTCATGCAAAAAACCGTCTGATTCAAGTCGAATTTCTCAACGACCTTCTTAAGATTTTAAAGCCTCATGGACGGGCTACTTGCGTGACTGATGATGCAACGTACGCGACGCAAATGATGGAAGAATTTAGTAAATGCCCCGAATGGAAAAAACTTTTTCATCTCAACCAATGGCCAGATTATGGCAAATCTTTTTTTAACGACCTTTGGGAAAAAAGGGGAAGAACCTTTCACTACCTATCTTTTGAGAAAATATGAAATTATCTGCTAAACCACACGACGATCTAAATTGGCAAATTGAGGGAAATCCAGAAGTTTTTGAATTCGATTTGGGACTCAATGACCCTTACTTTCCTTTAGAGGACGAATTATATTTTCAGTCCATTTGTGCAGGTTTAACCCATTTTACAAATGAAATCTGGCCCCGTTTTCCTGAGTCGAAGGCGATTCTTTATCGCGGCAAGGGAGATTTTAGTTCTTTTTTTAGTTGGTCAGAAAGACAATTGGCCAATTATCAGGTCTGGAAAGAAGATCGTCCTCAAGGTTCGGAGGATCATCTTAAGCGCCTTTTTTGTGCAGAAAGCTTTGTCACATACTTCCAAATGCTTGCCCATAGGCTCCCCGATGAGCTCCCATTGAGTATCATTGTGGACCCAAATCAAACAGGCACGCTTGCCCAGACGCTTCACCTATTTTCTCCTGAAAGATTTGAGCATTTTACTCTCGATACAGGCTTGAAGTTTGAATCTACAGTTGGGGTCTGCTTTCCAGCAGATTCTGAGTGTAGCTCTGATGTGATTGAAAAAATAGATAGGTTATTGAGCTCTCTTCCCTCATTTAGGCCCGTATACGAACCGCTTCTCACAGAGCAATGGGAGGGTCTTGACGATCTGATTGTGATCCCAGAGGCAGTAACTGCTCAAGGCAAAAGAAAGTTGATGGGGTTTGTCGCTGCGGGTGGAAATGTGATTGAGTTGGATGATTTTGAAATTCGGGGCAGAGGGATTCGAACCCCCGACCTACTGGTCCCAAACCAGCCGCGCTAGCCAAGCTGCGCTATGCCCCGTTAAATAAGTGCATTAAGCTTAACAAAATCGAATATTACTTGTCATCTGTAATTTTTTTTGCAATGCTGTGCTCAAGGAGTCCATCATGAGCTTTACCAAGTCCCCCTCGTTTCAAGTCTTACGTCACCTAGCAAAACACCCCTTTGATTTAACTACAGGGCTTACCCCAGAAAGAATCTCAAAGATGACTGTTGATGCAGTTGGCTTTAAGCTCCTTTATGGAGCAGAGAGGGTAACTGATGAGGTGATGGACGCGCTCATTGGACTTGCTCGCGAGGCGAACGTACTAGAAAAAATGGCAGCCATGCAAAGTGGCGAGATGATCAACCAAATAGAAGGATACGAAAGCGAGCACAGATCTGTTTTGCATACTGCAATGAGGGATCAGTTTGATAAGCGCCAGAGCAGCAAAACAGCAAGTGAAGCTGCTGAATGGGCTGCAAAAGAACTTCAAAAGCTTGAGAATTTTTTAGCGAAAACAGAGGGGCGCTTTACCGATTTAGTGCAAATTGGAATTGGGGGATCAGATTTAGGTCCAAGAGCTCTTGCAATCGCGCTTCAGGCGTACCATCTTCCGAATCATCGCGTTCACTTTATCTCTAATGTGGATCCAGATGATGCTAATGCAGTGCTTGCTAATCTTGATCTCAAAAAGACGTTAGTTGTCGTGGTTTCAAAGTCGGGCAATACTTTAGAGACGCTCACAAACGAAGAGTTTGTACGCGCCCGTATGGTTAAAATTGGGCTGAACCCAAAGGATCATTTTGTCGCTGTTACCGGGGCAAAAAGTCCGATGGACAACCCTTCTCGTTATCTTGCTTCGTTTTACATTTGGGACTTTGTTGGAGGCAGATATTCTGCAACTTCCATGGTGGGAGCTGTTATGCTCGGCTTTGCTTTAGGCTTTAATGGGTTTAAAGAGATTTTGCGTGGAGCTCACGATATGGACGTGCATGCGTTAAGCGCAAAGCCAACCGAGAATTTACCCCTTCTTTCGGCATTGCTTGGTATTTGGAATCGAAACTTTCTCAATTTGCCAACAGTTGCAATCATCCCTTATTCACAGGCTCTTTTACGTTTTCCGGCCCATTTACAGCAGCTGGATATGGAATCGAATGGAAAAAGGATTGATAAACTAGGCCATGTTGCCGATTTTTCGACGGGCCCAATCATTTGGGGCGAGCCGGGGACCAATGGGCAGCACTCTTTTTATCAGTTGATCCATCAAGGGACAAATGTTGTTCCTCTAGAGTTCATTGGTTTTCATAAGAGCCAATACCAGCGTGATCTGAAAATTGAGCTCACAACTTCTCAAGAAAAACTCCTTTCGAATCTTTTTGCCCAATCGATTGCTCTAGCAGTGGGACAAAAAAGTGACAATCCGAATAAATTTTTCCCAGGAAATAGGCCTAATCGAATTTTACTTGGTGATCAACTCACTCCATATACCTTAGGGGCACTGCTCTCTTATTATGAAAATAAGGTAGCGTTCCAAGGGTTTGTTTGGAATATCAATTCGTTTGATCAAGAAGGGGTTCAGCTTGGTAAGAAACTTGCTACCAAGATGCTCTCTTTGTTCGCTGGAAAAAAAGAGTCTTTCCCTCTTGGAGAAGCTTACTTTAAATTTTTACGAAATGATTGATCCATTTTGGATTTGAATATGGCGCCCTTCATTTAAAAAAATGTGGGGCGTAGTGATAAAAACTTGTCCCAATTCATCGAGCGAACTACGCAAGAGTTTTTGTCTCGATTCATCTAAATGTAGGCCTAGATCATCAATCCCCATCAAAGCTGGCCCTGTAATTCGTTTGCAAAGCCTTTGCCACTCTGCCATGCGCAATGCTGCGATAGCCGTTTTTTTCTGTCCTTCACTTGCAAAAAGGCGTGCTGGTTTTCCATCGATTAAAAGAGACAGATCATCGCGATGAGGTCCTATAAGGGTCAGGCCTAGCTCCATTTCTCTTACTCTCGATTTTTGTAATTGCTTTAAGTACTCTTTTCCTTGGGAGATGTGAAAGTTCAGCTCATGGCTTTCTTTATCTCCTGAGAGTTTTTTGCTCTGTATAAGCAAAGGCTTTTGGAGCTCATCGACCATTTCCCTGCGCGATTTTGTAATGTATTCGGCGGAATGGGCCATCTCATTTTCCCAGCAATCGAGACTCTCACTTGCTTTCGCTCGAAGAAGGCAATTGCGCTGCTTCATAGCGCGCCAAAATCTAGTTAGATGATGCACATAAAGGGGATCACTTTGTACGAGGTGCATATTTAAGAATCTGCGCCTTTCAGTTGGGGATCCTGAAATCAGCTCGATGTCATAGGGGGTGTATAAGACGGCAGGAAGAAGTCCTAAAAGGGGATGAAAGGTTGAATAATGATTCGCATCGAGTTGGAGTTTTCTATTTTGCCCATCGAAAGAAATCTTTACGATCTGTGTAACGCCATCTTTGACAATTTCAGCTTCTAGAAAAAAGAAACTTTCTCCAGATCTGATGATTTCATTCAAGCGCTGCGTTCGGAAAGATCTTCCTGTTGCAATGAGGTAGATAGCTTCTAAGATATTTGTCTTTCCCTGGGCATTATCACCATAAAAGACATTGAGATTGGGACTTAAATGAACTTCCGCATCTTGGTAGTTGCGGAAGTTCTTTAAATAAACAGATTTAAGATACACTGGTTTCAGCTTCTTTGCGTGGGGCCGGAGCGTCATTTAAGCGCATCGGCATGATCACAAAAAGAGCTTGAGTCGAATCGGTGATCAGACCCGGATTGTGAGGATCATTGAGCCCAAAACGGACCGTTTCGTCCTTGCTGTGTCTTAAAATATCTAAGAAAAAGTAAGGGTTAAAGGCGATTTCTAAAGTAGGTCCTGCATAGTCAACTGGCATACTCACTCTTCCCTCACCAATATCACTGCTCATTGCCGCAAGGTGCAATTGTCCTGTTTCAAAGCTAAATCGAACTGAGCTGCTTGTCTCCGAGGTAAATAGGGAGATCTGCTTCAATAAAGACATCAATTCTTCTCTGTGGATCGAAAAGTTTTGGTTCAACTTTGCAGGAATGACCCTTTCGACATCCGGGTATTGCCCTGAAAGGAGCTTCGTGATGAGTGTAAGATGTCCACTTTCCAATGAAATTTTATCATGGGCCAATGTTAAGTGAACTTCTGCATCGCTATCATCTAACATTTTGATCATCTCTTCGACAGCTTTAAGAGGGATAACATAGGTTCCTGTAACGGACGGATCGATTGCGACATTTGCAAAAGACTTTGCGAGTCTTTTCCCATCGGTTCCAATAAAGGTTGCTTTTTGATTTGCAATTTGGACCTGAACGCCATTGAGCATATAGCGACTGTCCTCTCTTGCTGCAGAAAATGCAGTTTTAGAAAACATCTCTTTTAGATCTGAGCTAGTCAGAGTGATTTCAGGGGACCCCGCCAAATCGGGGAGAGTAGGAAACTCTGCCTTATTCATTCCATTGATCTTGAAGACCGAAGTTCCTGTCGTAATTTCTGCTGTTTCGCTAGTTTGTGCACTGATTTTAACTTGTGGAGAGGTGAGCTCGCGAACAAGTTGAAAAAATCTTCTCGCAGGCAGTGCAATTGAGCCTTCTTCAACAACTTTTGCTTCAACGTAGCAGCGCATGCTGACAGTTAAATCTGTCGCACTGACAATGAGTTGATCGTCGATGGCTTCAATGAGTACATTGGAAAGAATCGGTATGGCAGGTTTTGCAGCTACGATACTTTGAATTTTCCCAATCAGGTTGACTAGATCAATTTTAGAAATGACCGCTTTCATATGATAAATCCTCACGTAAAGTGCAAAAATAAACCATTGTGACTCAGTCTGTCAACGTTGATTTTTTCCATCTCAAATTTCTCTGCGAAAAGCTCTTATTAACCGGACATGGAAAGGGGATTTTGAGCTGTCAGTTCTTTCTTAGCGCAATCCATCGCAACTCTCGAAGTTTGCTGAATTTCAGTAGGGAAATCTTCTGGCTGGGGTTTTTATGGAGTGCTTCGTGATGGTCATTGATTGTCAACGGTTTATATTAATTATGTATTAATATTAAAATTTTCAGTATAATTTATGTAATTAACGGAGATTACTGTGTATAATATCCCATTATCTTACGTTCCTTCCTTTGCATATGAGGCGGTTTGTGGCCTTTTTTGCTGTAGAAAGCGAAATGGCAAGGAACTAGATGAGCAAGATGCAACAGTTTCATCCGCCGAGAAGGTTGCAAAAGCTTCGCTTGCAGAGCCTCAAAATGCACCCTCAGCCCAGCCTATTTGCCCTAAAGTTACTTTGTGTCCGGTTCCGCCTAAACTTACAGTTACAGATTATCCCGATAAGATACAGCCTAAACTCATTTTGAAAGACTTTCAGCCATTGAATATTTGGGAAGTAGATACAAATGGTAAGCAGTGGCCTAAGGGTGGTGCGAAATTTTTGGTCGACACCTCTACAGGGAGAAAGTATCTCAAAGAAGACACGAGTTTGATTCGGAAAAAATGTGCTGCTCTTGTTTTAGGAACGCTGGTTATTCAATCTGTGACTGCAATCTTAAACATCGCCACCCGTGTTTTTGCAATTGTAAAACTTTTGTGCTTTTGGCAAGGGGAGCTCACCTTTAAAGCTAGACTTCTTGAAACGAGGGATCATTTCTTGAAAATAATCGCAACGCCGTTTGCTTTGATAGGAATGCTGTTTGCTTCAATGTATGGCGTGATTCGCCCTTATGATGGAAGAAAGCTTTATGCAAGCATGGAAAGGTTGGCCTACGACAGGGCTGTTTTAGCGCCTTGTTTCCAGCCAAACCCAACGCATCATCTTTTGGGTGGGAAAATCGATGGGCAAAATGTTTGGTAAAGGTTGATTTACCCGCTTTTCCCTTAAGGACAAGAAAATAGGCTGCAATCAAAAAGGGCGTTCACAAAGTTGCCAAATGCAACAAGGGCAACAAGAGCGAGCGCAAATTTTTCTACGCCACCCCATTGGATCTGCTCTTTTTTGTTTTCAGTTAGGCCATACATAATGAGTAAAACTGCACATGCAAATACAGAGCAGCCAAAGACGATATAGGACCAGACATAAAGCTCAAGACCCAAAATAGGGTGGCCAAATGGAGCAAATTGAGGGCAAATATGCATGCCAATTTGTCGAAGGGAAACGACTCTTCCAACCGTTGCTGCCAGAATCGCAAGGCCGTAATGCTCTACTCGAATGCCAAAACGAAGATTCATAAGGATCGCAATGCTTACCCCAGTCATCCCTAGTCTTTGCATGAAACAGAGAATGCAAGGCTCTTCATGAGAAAATATTTGGTAGGCATACCCACCGATTAAGACTAAAGATAAAACGTAAATAAAGATGAGATTGAGCTGCTTTTGAAGTTTCATTTTTTATATCCTAAAGATGTCGGTTGTGTGTTGCAGGAACATGAGAGAAGAGAGTATCAGGTTGATGATAATGAAAAGAAATGCGGAAGATTTGTTTTTTTTGAAAATCAAAAAAATACAGTACAAGTAAATTGCAAAGAGAAGAGCCATAAAAATCCTTTTTGTTCATCAAAGAGTTTTTTTTATTATTCGTCAAGGGCTCTTTTACTCCATTATTTAGCACCTCTTATCCCGTTAAAGGGCTGGTTCTGCAATAGGGCTTAAAGCTGCCTCTGGTTTTTGGTTTCTAAACAAGGTATTCGTCCAGGAGATAAGCCAGAAATCGTTCTGAGTGATTCTGATGTAGATGATAATTTGCAAGCCAACTTACATCAAAGAAATGTTGACGAAGCGGTATATTCTGAAGTGCCCCCCTTAGCCCCTCCTTTTTATGTTGACGAAGCGGTATATTCTGAAGTGCCCCCACTAGCGCCTGTTTTAGAAAGAGTGGAAAAGCCTAAAGAGGTGAGCCAAATTGCAAGGTTGCTCCGTGGTTTACACTCATCCGTTCTGGATATGAAGGCTGGTAAAGATAATAAAATTGTTGTCGATCAAATATCAGAAGTGGCCAAACAGCTAAAACGCGCAAATTGTGATGTTAGCGAGTATAGAGATTTTTTTGGACTCGTACACACTTGCTATCATCATTTAAATTTAGATGAAATCGATCGAGATCTAACTCAAACTGAGCTTCGTTTAATAAGGCTTTTAAATGTTTTATGTGCCCGCTTGTTTTATAATAAAACGGGCAATCCCGAACTTTCTTTGGCGATAGCTTATTATAATAAAGAGACGCGAGGGGATGTTTCAATTCTTAACTATTATCTCGAAAGCCCTGATTTTACAAAGAAGGGCCGGCCATTTAGTGGATGGATTGTGGAGAAAGCATGTTCATTTCTTTATCAGTACGATCGGAAGCGCACCCTCGAGGACTTTGTTAAATTTATTGGGCCCAAAAGGATGCTAGAGGCAAAGGGGAATTCAGGGAAAACTTTTCTGATGGAAGTTCTAAGCACAGAGTACATAAATAAAAAAATATGCACTGAAATTTTAGATGTTTTTCCAGGAGGTTTCAGCGACTCAATGAAAAACTTGGGGCCCATATACCCTGACAAGAATATGAATGAGGCGTGGAATCGACAAGATGATTCGGGCAATACAGCATTGCTATTGCTTTTAAAAAATAAGAAAATCAACAATGAGAGATCTTTAGGTTTTTTGCAAAACCTTGTTTTTTATTTCGCTGCGAATGGGGCTGATCTGGCAGTTAAAAATCACTCTGGCGAGATGCCTGAAGACTATTTTTGTATGGGGCCTAATGGCTTGAAAGTGCTAAAAGTGATCTATGAGAAAGTGAAGGGTAAGTTGTAAGAAAGGATCTTTCACTATTCATCAAGAGCTCTTTGGATCGATCTTTTATCGTCTTTTTCTTTGAGGGCAGCTCTTTTATCGTAGGCTTTTTTCCCCTTAGCTGTCGCGATGCGCACCTTCGCGATCCCTTTTTTGTTGAGGTAGATCGAAAGGGGAATCACAGCGAGCCCTTTTTCATGAACGAGCCTCTTTAGTTTTTCAATTTCTCGCTTATGCATCAGAAGCTTTTTAGGGCGCCTTTCTTCATGATTGAATACGCCACCATGAGAGTAGGGGGCAATACTACAGTTGAGGAGGGTGAGATCTTTCCCTCTCACATCGACGTAGGCGTCTTGGAGGGAGCCCCCGTGGTTGCGAAGAGACTTAATTTCGCTCCCAAGCAAAATAATTCCCGCTTCGAATGTGTCGAGTATCTCATAGTCGTAGGTGGCTCTACGGTTTGAAACAAGTTCTGATTTAGGGGCGTCTTTGCTCATGGCTCTAGTTTATCTTCTAGGCTTAAAAAAGCCGAGAAGAAAGAGAACAATGATAGTTGCCCAAAAAATGAGAGGTGACAGAGAAGCGCCTAAGGCTCCAATTCCCAATTTGACCCCAATGAGTCCGACCATAAGGTACGAGCTTTTCTCTAGATTGGGGAAGCGGTCTATAAGTGAACTAAATAGATCTGCAGCGTAGCGCATCCCAAACACACCGATCATACCCCCTGCATAGACAATCCAGAGCTTAGATCTTAACTCATCGATAAAGGCAAGGCCGGCTACGATCGAGTCGACGGCGAAGGCAATATCGAAAAGTTCTATAAGGAGGACTGTTTTCCAAAAGGAGATAGTTTGAGGGGGCTTGGTCGACTTTCCTTTTTGAATAAAGTAGCGAGCGGATAAGTAAAGGAGGTAGGCGGCTCCTAAGAGTTGGATCCAGGGGTAATCAAAGAGATAGGAGAGGAGAAAAAGGGCTGCAGCCCGAAAAAAAAAGGCAGAGGCCACACCAATATAGAGTGCTTTGCGCCTTATGGGAGCCGGAAGCGCGCTACTTATAACTCCAAGTACGACGGCGTTGTCAGCGGATAGGAGCATTTCCAAAAACGTGAGGGTGACAACCTTTGGTAAATCGGAGAGGGCAAATGTTTGGTCAAGCATTGAGCCAAATTTAGTGAAAAGGGGAAAATATGCAAAGCCTTATTTAGAGCGCTCGAAATTAGTCGTTGAAGAAGAATTTGCCGAAATGGGTCATCGCAAAGCACTCTCTGCCGTTGCATGTGCCTGTTGCCACCATGCCCATCTCGTAGAGCCACTCAAAAATCGTCGCTTTTAAAATGGCAATCTCTTCATCTCCATAGACCGGGAGTGAATATGCCCAGTGTTTGCCCACTCGTTTTAGCATGACGACAGAGTTTTCATTCAGAGGAACAAGGACTCCCTTCAAGAACTCATCAAAGTAGACCCATTCCCCGTGAAGAACGCGTTTGATCGACTTTTCAGCCTCGCGCACATAGCGCTCGCCAACAGGCAGACTTAAGATGTGGTTGTGGGGATGACGGTATAGGTGCAAAGCTCTATTTTCTAAAGAAAGATCAAGCCACGCATCACCCGCATCCAATGTCTTTAGTTTTCCATCGGAATACTCGGCGAGCTTAACTAGGCAAAGCTTTTGAACTTCGGGAGAATTTTCTACTTGAAGTGCCTTTTTTTTCGCCTTGAGCAATAGGTCACTCATCTTTTCGAGAAAGGCAAAATCAGTCTCGCTGCGGCGTTGGATGGCATCTGTTGATGGGATACACGGCGTCTGGGTATCTCGGTAGAATTGGAGATATTCTTTCCACTCATGAAAGGGACTGACGTACTCTAGCCAATGATCATCCTCTTTTTCATAGCAAAGGCAGCAAACAAAGTTAAATTCTAAAATGAGGAGAATCTCTTCAAAATCAACTCGTTTTAAGTTGTATTTGGAGATCAAATCGGTAGAGGAGATCTTAAAATCAGGCGCGGATAAGACATCATTCATGATGTCGTTGAGGATCGGTTCTCCAAAGTTTAGCTCCATAAGGTAGCGCTGAAAGATGTGAGGGGTGAGTAGGTATCTTTCTACAATGGACTCGAAGATGTTGTTCGACGTGCGCGGAATGGAGTACCAAGTGGGGAGAAGGTGGATCGGTACTTTTTTCAAGAGTCCTTGAACAAACTCCATGTCAGGCTTAAATTGTGGGTCGAAACGGTGGATTTGGAATTCGAAGTATTTCCGTTTTTCTTTGTCTACGCAGATAGTGTCACCTTGAACAGAAACAAGACCTGTCGAGGAGAGCTTGTTGAGAGATTTTGTTAATTCGTGCTCTTCACAGCTAAGGGCGCGGAGTAATTTTTTCTGAGAGATTTTTAAGGGGCTGTAGAGGATCTCTTCGAGTACTTCGATGTCGATGGTGGAAAAATCGGACATCATCATCCGGTTTTCGATATCTTGCTGACAGTTGTAGTCGGCAAGGTTCACTTTATTTTTTCGTGCGGGACTTAGCTCTAACATTTATATCTCATTAAGACGAGGATAAATATAGACCACCTAGATACATTGGTGCAAGAAATACCAATGGGATTTTTACGAATCGCTTTTCTGGTCCTTGATGTGGAGCCTGAGCTTGGCGAAATAAGCGTGTCTTTTCTTCATTTCCCTCTCAAAGCCCCTTTCAACAGGGCGATAGAAATTTTGCCTGCCGATTTCGTCGGGGAAGTATTCCTGGCCTGAAAATCCATGGGGGGTGTCGGGATCGTATTCATATTTTTTTGAATAACCCATATCTTCCATGAGCTTGGTTGGGGCATTCATAATATGTTTCGGTGGGTCGAGGTGCCCCGATTCTTCTGCAATTTTTCTCGCTTCTCGGTATGCGAGGTACCCAGCATTGCTCTTTGGGGCAAGAGATAGATAGAGGATTACTTGGGCAAGGGCTAATTCACCTTCAGGAGACCCGAGCATATTATATGCGTTCCATCCGTTCATGGCGTGGTGCAAAGCCTCTGGATCCGCTAAGCCAATGTCCTCAGTTGCGATGCGAATCAGTCTTCTACCTATATATAGGGGGTCTTCTCCCCCCTCAATCATCCGGGCAAACCAGTATAAAGCCGCATCGGGGTCTGAGCCACGGATCGATTTGTGCAAAGCAGAGGTGAGGTTGAAGTGGCTGTCATGGTTTCGGTCGTATAGAGCTGGCTTTTTTTGAGAGGGGAGACCCTCTTGGATGTTCTCAATCATGTTCAACAGGTGTCTTGCATCACCTTGCGCATGTTGAATGAGCCTTTTCCGCTCATCTTGGCTTAAATTTAGGGGTTCTTCTGATGCTTCAAAGCGCTGAATAATCTGTTCTAAGGATGCGGGCTCAAGCGGTTCGAGTTTCAGCACGCGAAGTCTAGAGAGCAATGCATTGTTAATCACAAATGAGGGGTTTTCTGTTGTCGCTCCAACTAAGATCAATGTGCCGTCTTCCAGAAAGGGGAGAAACACATCTTGTTGCGCTCGATTGAATCTGTGGATCTCATCTACAAATAGGATCGTTTGCCTGTGGAAAAGGGGATTTTCTTGTCCCTCTTTTAAAATCTTTTTAAGCTCTGTTGTCGTATTGAAAACAGCGCTTAATTGGACAAATGGAAGCTTGAAACTTTGGGCGTATGCACGTGCAATTGTTGTCTTGCCACATCCCGGCGGACCGAAGAGTAAAAGTGAAAGTGGATGACCATTTTTAACGATCTGTTTAACGAAATGAATGTGATTTTGTTGTCCTGAAATTTCAGATAACTTTTTGGGTCGTAATTTTTCAGAAAGTGGCGTCATTTTTGTAACAATATCTGAAAAAAATGTTTTTTACATCCAATTTTCTATTCTGTTGAATCTTAGTTGGTTGCAACTTAAATAACTTCGTAAGTGACTGGCTATTAAAATGATGTGTCTAAAGTGTGATTTTTTGCGCATTTTAGGGATATTTTTAAATATTTTCAACTTTTTTTTTGTTCGCAAAAATGCCCTCAGAATGCATTCTGGAATAGATTTTAATTATATGAACATTATCAAAAGTAAAGATAAAGGTATAAGTAGTTTGTAATAATAAATAAAAAATTATATACTAAAACTTGTAAGACTAATGTAGAGTGCGGGGTTTCCCGCCGAAGGTAAGAAGGTGTCTTACCGGAAAAATAAGCTCTCAAGGCTTACACTTAAGGAGGAAATTATTATGGTAAAACGCAGAAAAAGAGCGGCTAAAAAAACTGCCCGCAAAACAAAAGCTCGCAAAACACGCAAAGTGAAAGCGCGCAAAACTAAGTCTCGCAAGACTAAAGCTAGAAAATCTGTGAAAAGAAAAGCTGTGAAAAGAAAATCTAAAGCGCGCAAAACACGTCGCCGCCGCAGATCTCCAGCAGTAGCTGCTATCATGGCTCAAGAGTAATCTTAACAGATTAACTTTGTATGTTTTAGATCGAGCTTGGCCTCAAGGCCAGCTCGATTTTTTTTTATCTGAAGCTTCCTTCAAATGCAATTTCATCCACTTTTTTTCGTCCAGATGGGACTTCCCTTTCTTGTAGATCCGGGGGGAGATTTTCTTTAGGGGCTTTTTTCCCTACAGCAAACATAGCAAGCACTTCGAAATCATCAGGAATCTGAAGGATCTCTTTTGCTTTTTGGTAATCAAACCCTTGCATTCCATGGACAACGAGGCCGCGACTGGTTCCTTCGAGAGCTAGATTTTGCCAAGCAGATCCCGCATCTAAGGCGTATGTAATTGAAGGTTTTTTGTTTTTTTCAAAGACTTTTCCAGAGACGATAACCCCTAAAAGGGCTGCATTGGCGCACCAGCTTTGATTGAACTCGATCAGGAGGTTAAAAAACTTATCCCAGTGAGGCGTTTCTCTTTTTGCGTAGACAAATCTCCAGGGTTGGTTGTTGTATGAAGAAGGGGCCCAACGAGCAGCTTCAAACAGAGAAAGAGTCTCTTCCTCTGAAATTTTCTCTCCCGTCATAGATCTCGGCGACCATCTATTTAAAATGAGGGGGAGGATCGGATGGTCTGCTTTGCGATTTGTAGCTTCTGGGTTAGACATCGTCTTCTCCTATTTTCCACGAGGGGTCTTTAAATTTGTAGATGAAGTAGGGGATAATCGACATAAGAAAAATTCCTATGATCAAAAACCCTTCATAAAAGTAGATGTTGCCGACTTGAAGTTGTCCGGGAGGAACAAATCCTATGAGGATTGCAAACAGAGAACTTAACGCCCCCAAAGAGCCGACAAACCAGATCCCTGGCATATGATAGGGGATTCTGTAGGTTCTAACGACATGTGGATGGCTGTAGCGTAGCTTGATTGCTGAGAGGAACATCAAAAAGTACATGATTAAGTAAAGCTGGGCTGACATTGCGCTTAATATCCAAAAAGCGCTGCTAGCAGAGGGCATCAGTAAGAAGACTAAAGATGAAATGCTAACAACGACCCCTTGAAAAAGGAGGAGGTTAATCGGCATCCCGTGCTTATTTAGCTTCTGAAAAATGGGGGGGAGATCTCCGTGTTTTGACGTTGCATGTAAAGCTCTAACAGGCCCAATAATCCAAGCGTTAAGTTCTCCAACAGCACCCATAATTATCATTAAACCTAAAGGGACTAAGAGCCACTCGATGTGGAAATGCTTTAAAAACAGGCTAAATGCTTCCATGAGTCCGCCGATGAGACTGATTTGCTCTTTTGGGATCATGATTGCTATGGACAATGCTCCCGCTGCATATACGACTAAAGCAACAATTGCTGCAATTGTGATCGCCTTCGGAAATGTTTTTTGTGGATCTTGGACCTCTCGCGCATGGACAGCGGATACTTCAAGTCCTCCGAAAGCTAAAAACAGCCCTGTTAAAAATACGAGGTTTTGGGGATCTTTCAAGGAGGGGATTAGGGCGTCAGGAGAATAGGCAATCGCTAGGGTCTCGCCACTTAGGGCCCAAATAAGTCCTAAAACAATGAGAAATATGCCAGGAATGATCGTTCCGCAAAATACGCCAAAGGCGCTAAACCAGCTCGATGTTTTCAATCCATAGTAGTTAAAGAATGTAAACCCCCAAAATCCCCCTAAAATACAACTGATTAAAAACCACTTATTTTCTGCGAGTTCTGGGTTGATTAGATAGGCTAAGGCAGTTGCTGAAAACGATAAAATAGCTGGAAACCAGGTTACGTTGTGGATCCACTGCATCCAAACGGCAAAAAATCCCCATCCAGGGCCGAAAGCTTCTTTAACCCAAATGTAGATCCCTCCAGTTCGATTCCATCCCGTGGCAAGCTCTGCAGAAACGAGCGCGGCAGGAAATAAAAAGACCACTGCGACAACTAAGTATAAAAAGGGGGAGCCGAACCCATATTCAGAGACGATGGGTAGGTTTCTAAGAGATGTCATGACAGCAAGATTCAGCAACGCGAGTAGAGTAACACCGAGAAATCGTCTTTGTTCCATTGCTATATCCTGATCGTTCAATACTTTTGGCATAATACAATTTTCAAAAAGGAGATGCAAGGGGGAAGAAGTTGTCTTTGATGAACTTGTCTGTTTAGGCGTCGCTGATTAATTTTTTAGGTTCAGTGGATTAATAATTCACTCTTAGATATAGACCATTTTAATATGGGGTGAATATGGCACATCAAATCTCACGGCGTGAGGTATTAAACAACCTTGTCCGTTTTAAAGACAATATATCGGAGATGCGTGGTCAGCGTGAGCGCAACCAAGATCAGGATCAACAAGAATCAGAGCAAGAAGGTAAGTTTCAATCGAGAACGTACAAAGTTCTGATCAATCGGAAGACGGGGGACATGCGATTTGCCCGAAGAATTAAAGCGCTTGAGCAGCATATTTCCCAAAAAGAAGGGAATGCGGATAAGGCTGAAGATTGGAAAGAGGTGCGAATTGTTGTTCATGAAAAGTCTAAGAAAGATCCCGTTCAATTTGAAGTGAAAGATGCTCATAATGAGTCGTTGAATACCAAGGATCTAGAACCTCTTGCTTGGCGAATTGCTGGAGAGACGATGGATGTTCTTAACCAAAGAGCAAAGGAAGTGTTGGGTAAAATGCATAATCGGCTTGCAGAAGAGGCGGTTTTAGAAGATCTATCGACGATTTATGTGATAGAATCCAAGGAGCGAATCGACGATCTTCCTGGCTGGATGGGCTCGTTGAGTCGAATTGATGCGGAAGAGATTTTAGATGGCAAGCCACTAGGAACCTATCTTTTACGAGAAGGTGATGAGATTACAGTGTCAATCGCATTTCATTTTTCTGAGGAAAACCTCCTTGCGATTCACCCCTATCTTTTAACAGTAGTTGAAGCAGATGAAAAGATTTCTGATGTCTTGCTTTTGCAGACTAATAAGGGGTGGACTCTTTATCAGGATGATCCAAACCTTCAAGATGGGATGCTTTACGAGTATTTTTCCTCTCCACAAGGCCTTTTGCAGAAAATAAGCGGCACTGCTAAGTACCCACTTTCCTAGAGGTTTATTATGTTTCGAATTTTAGTTGCTCTTATAGTCTGTTTTTCTAGCTTAAGCTCTTATGTTGCTAAAGATTATTCTCATTTAATCGGAATGCAAGGTTTTAGTGACTCGCTTCTTGAGATGCACTTTAAGCTTTATGCTGGATATGTCAAAAATGCGAACTTTCTCTTGGGCGAGCTCAAGGCGATGAAGGATGTAAATTCCTATGAGTTTGGAGCTTTTAAAAGACGTCTCGGCTGGGAGTTTGATGGGATGCGTCTTCATGAGCTTTACTTCGATAATCTTGGGGGCAAAAGCCCAATTGATAAGAAGAGTCCATTTTATCAAGCGCTAATAGCTCAATTTGGGAGCTTTGATACGTGGAAAAAGGATTTTATT
Source organism: Chlamydiae bacterium CG10_big_fil_rev_8_21_14_0_10_42_34 (assembly GCA_002773795.1). Taxonomy (GTDB): domain Bacteria; phylum Chlamydiota; class Chlamydiia; order Chlamydiales; family SM23-39; genus REEB52. The sequence continues at coordinate 243,358 of PFAD01000008.1, forward strand.
GCGACGGGAATGATTCGAGGAATTGGTTGGTCGCTGTTATATCTTGACTTAGAGTCAGGGGCTTTGATTAATGTTTGGATCAACGAGCATGACACAGGGCATTTGGTTCGTGGACAGCCCATTTTGATCATGGATGTGTTTGAGCACGCATATATGCCTCAATATGGATTGGATAAAATGAAATACATCGATGCATTTTTTAATAATATTAATTGGGATGTTGTCTCCTCTCGATTTGAAGTAAAGCGATAAAATGACTGTTTTCTATCTAATTCTTGGAGTTTTTCTCCTCTACGTTGGCTCTGAGGCTTTAGTCAGAGGAGGCACCTCTCTTTCTCTGCGATTTAGAATAAAGCCTTTGATCATTGGCCTAACTGTGATTGCATTTGGCACGAGTAGCCCTGAATTATTTGTGAGTGTGAAAGCTACGTTAGCAGGGCATGGAAATATCTCGGCAGGGGATATCGTAGGCTCCAGTATTTTTAATATTGCCGGGATCTTAAGTTTTTGCGCTTTATTTGGTGCAATTCCTTTAAAAAAACAGCTTATTAAATTTGATCTACCGGTCATGTTTTTAGGGTATGTGCTTCTTTCCTACTTTTTTTTAACGGGAATGGTCCCGCGGTGGGCTGGAGTGATGTTGATCTGTTTATTAATCCTGTATCTCCTTGCGATTTACTTGATTCCTAAGCGCAGACTTTTGCAAGAAAAAGAGATTGAGGATGAAATTGGTCGTCCCTTAAAAAATGTCTTTTGGGATCTGATTTATATTTTTGGTGGACTTGCCGCACTGATTTACGGCTCTCAGGAGATTATATCATCTGCTATACATATTGCAAAAGAGATGGGCATTAACGAAGGCAAGGTTTCTTTAGGGATTGTCGCAATTGGGACAAGTTTGCCGGAAGTGAGCTGTTGTTTAGTTGCTTTATGGTATAAAAGATATGATATTTTGGTTGGAAATTTAATTGGGTCGAATGTCTTTAATGTATTTAGCGTGATTGGGTGTGCAGCAACGATAAGTCCTATCGAAGTCAATCAAATCAGTTATATAGATTTGTCGATGATGTTTTTTTCAGGAGCGTTTGTATTTCCGTTGCTACAAGAGGAAGCGAAGTACCCTAGATTTAAGGGGGCGACTCTTTTAGCAGTTTATATTGCTTATTTTTCCCATCTTATTTTTTCCACTTAGCTGTTTTTGCAAGTAAGAAAAGGAGCATGCCTCCGCTTAAAACAGCAAGAATGGCTGGTACGCTTTTATGCGTCATCGAGTAGCGGATTCCAAATGTTGCTGTGAGTAGGAATGTAAGAATTACCGCAACATATGATCCAATGATATTTTCTATAAACATAAGGACTGAACTAATGACTAAGAGCGCCCCAGTTCCTCCTCCAGCCCACAAAGAGATCACGCTTCCCGAATTATGATAGCCTAAATAGCCTAAACCCATTAGTAAAATTCCATAAATAAGGACAGCCCAGCTGGTCGATTTTTTTAACATTTTTTCCTCAAAGGTTCGAGATACATGTAACCATATTTGTTCCGACTAAAAAAAACACCAAAATTAAAGGATACAAAAGACAAAAACTAGCAAGCCGATCTTTCTTCCAGTATAAAAGAGCTGCCATGAGCGTATTGCTCCATAGTAAAATCAAAGTTACTAGGGAAAAGAGCATTTGGTTGGCCCCAAAGTAGCTAAGACACCATGTTAACTGGAAAATAAACTGCGCCAGAAATAGGGAAAGCTCTAATTTCAGAACTCTCAGGGAGTATCTACGCCAAAGGGACCACATACTTAATCCCAGGCTAATCGAGTAGATGATTCCCAAAAAATGAGTTGTCAATCCACCTAAAAGCTCGATGCTTAAGCTAATGGAGAGATAGATTCCCAGCCCAAGTAGCTGCTCAGGTCTAGTTCTATGGCTCGGTTTAAAGATCTGGCCCCAGTATGGGACGAGTGAATCGCTTTTGTAGTGATCAATAGTCATAGTAAAAGGTTTAGCTGATTGGGTGATTTTTCGGAAGCTTTCTTGTGGAAATATAAAGATATGGCAAAGAAGTTATCGGTGCGATATCGTATTTTATATGGATAGAAAAGTGTATGAAAATTTTGATTTTTCTCTTGCGATCGATGCTTTAGAAAAAGGGGATCCGATCATTTTCCCGACAGAAACGGTTTATGGTCTTGGCGCCCCTCTCTTTAATATAGATGCCGTGCGTCGTATTTTTTCTATAAAGGGGCGTCCCACGGATAATCCCTTGATCGCTCACATTGGAAAAATTTCTGATGCGAAAAGTCTGTCCGATGATTTGCCCACAGCATTTTATACTTTAGCTGAAGCCTTTTGGCCTGGGCCTTTGGCTATAGTCGTGAAGAAAAATGAGAAAGTTCCCTCTATTGTTTCCGCAGGTCATCCAACAATTGCCATTCGAATGCCTTCCCATCCGATCGCCAGAGCCTTGATCGAGGCCTTTGGTCAGCCACTTGTTGCCCCGTCAGCGAACCTTTCAGGAAAGCCGAGCCCAACTACATTGGCTGATGCTTTAGAAGACCTAAATGGGAAAGTGAATGTTGCAATCGATGGGGGCCCATGTGATGTGGGCATTGAGTCGACAGTCATTAGTCTCGTACACGAAGCACCGACCCTTTTGCGGCCAGGGAAAATCACAAAAGAAATGCTTGAAGAAGTTTTAGGCGTCCCTATAGCTTTACCCCCCAGCTCTGGCCCTGTATTATCGCCAGGTATGAAGTATCGCCACTATGCGCCAATAGCGCCGGTGCGCCTTGTTTATAAAATTGAAGAATTACAGGGGCCTTTCATTATTCCAACAGCAAAATCTCTTTATTCACAATTAAGACACGCTGATCGAATGGGGATGGAGCTGATCGAAATTTACTGCGACATAACAGTACAAAGTGATGCTGCTTTAATGAACAGACTCTTGCGCTCAGCTGGGCAAATAGGTTAAACTTTATTTATGACAGATAAAGTAGTTGAACCATCAGAGATCATTGTTGAGCAACCTCAAAAGCAGCGAGAAAATATTACCCATGTAAATCCATGGATCCGTTTGATTGCCCGTTTTGTCGATTATTCCCTTTTTTTTCTCCTTCTCTTGTCATCTCGTCTTCTCTTTAATGACCATCTCCCTTTTGGTAAATATGAGCACTTAGTTCCTTTTGAGTTTTTTGTTTGGATTCCGATTGAAGCGTTACTCTTATCTACCTGGGGAACGACGCCTGGCAAGTTTTTCTTAAAGACAAAACTCAAGCAGGGGAAAAAGCACAAACTCGAATACATGACAGCCTTAAAGCGGAGCTTTTCTGTTTGGATTCGTGGACTTGGTTTAGGCATTCCTGTTTTAAACTTTTTTTGTCTTTTGATTGCCTATAACAAGTTAAGGCTTTTGCAGATCACGAGCTGGGATAGAGACGATCATATCGTAGTCACGCACTATCCTATTGGAAGATGGCGAATTTATATTGCGGTTTTTGTTGCAGCAAGTGGGATTTTGTACTATTACTCAGAGAAAAACAGTGAGTTGAAGTATGTCTCATCCCGAGTCGTTCGATCCATCGATGAATATCCTTTATCGCAAGTCGTTACAACTCGATAAAATCTTTAAGCCTAAAATGATAGCTGTGGTCGGTGCGACAGATTCTGAAGGCAGCGTCGGAAGAACAGTCATGCACAACTTGCTTTCAACTCCATTCGGAGGCAAAGCAATTCCCATTAATCCAAAGCGCGAGTTTGTTTTAGGGGAAAAAGCGTACCCAAATCTAAAAAGTGTTCCTGAAAAAATCGATCTAGTTGTCGTGGTAACGCCTGCAAAAATTGTGCCACAAATTATATCGGAGTGCGCAGATCTAAATATTCCAACTGCTGTAATTATTTCGGCTGGATTTAAAGAAATGGGCCCGCCGGGTATCGCGTTAGAAAAGCAAATTTTGGAGCACGCCCGTAGAGGGAAAATGAGGGTGATTGGGCCGAATTGTCTGGGTGTCATGAATCCGAACACAGGTCTAAACGCTACGTTTGCAGCAGGGATTGCTCAGAAGGGATCTCTTGCCTTTATTTCGCAATCGGGAGCTCTTTGTACGGCAGTTCTCGACTGGAGCTTGAGAGAAAAGGTGGGATTTAGCGCATTTGTTTCAATCGGCTCAATGATCGATGTAAACTGGGGTGATCTCATCAACTATTTTGGTAGCGATCCAGGGACGTCTAGCATCTTAATTTATATGGAAAGCATTGGTGATGCCCGCTCATTTTTGTCGGCTGCTCGAGAAGTGTCTTTGAATAAGCCGATTATTTTGATCAAGGCAGGTAGGTCTGCCGAGTCTGCAAAGGCCGCAGCTTCTCATACAGGGTCTTTAGCTGGAAGTGATGATGCTTTGAGCGCCGCTTTGCGACGTGTGGGCGTTTTGCGCGTGAATACGATCGCTGATCTTTTTAGCATGGCTGAGACTTTGGCTAAGCAGCCACGACCTAGGGGGCCGCGGTTAACAATCGTTACCAATGCCGGAGGCCCAGGTGTGATCGCAACAGATGCCCTAATTAAAGGTGGCGCTCAGCTAGCTCCCATTCCAGAAGATACGATGGAGGCGCTAAATGCATTACTTCCCGCTCCATGGAGTCATAATAATCCTGTAGATATTTTGGGTGATGCGAACGCAGAGATCTACGCTAAGACAGTTGAAATCGTATCAAAAAATCCTGACTCTGATGGGATTTTAGTGATTTTAACTCCGCAAGATATGACCGATTCAACAGGGACTGCCGAAAAGTTAAGACCTTATGCGCACCTTGAAAAACCTATTATTGCAAGTTGGATGGGGGCTGATACTGTGAAAGCAGGGGGAGATGTTCTTACAAATTTAGGAATTCCCAATTTTGAATATCCCGATTTAGCTTGTAAAACATTCGCATCGATGTGGAATTATACATATAATTTGCGCGGGATTTATGAAGTTCCTCTTCCAAGTGTTGATCTAGAGCCTGCCATGATTGCTAAAAGAGCTGCTCTAGAAGAAATTTTTGCAAAAGCCCTAAAGGAAAAACGGACAATCTTAGATGAAGTTGAGTCCAAACAAGTATTGGAAGCATACGACATTCCTTGCACACCAACTCGGGGAGCAAAGACATCTGATGAAGCCATACGCCTGGCAAATGAGATCGGCTATCCTGTTGTTCTAAAACTCTACTCACATACAATTACGCATAAGTCGGATGTGGGGGGAGTAAAGCTCAACTTACACAATGAGTCGGAAGTGAAAGAAGCTTTTGATGAAATCCGTGCAGCTGTTTCAGAAAAAGACTGCTTGGGGGTCACTGTACAGCCAATGATCAAGCTATCAGGCTATGAGCTTATTTTGGGAAGTACAGTAGATGTTGAATTTGGTCCGGTGATTTTATTTGGCTCAGGTGGACAGTTAGTGGAAGTGTATAAAGACAGGGCGCTTGCAATCCCGCCTTTAACAACTACATTGGCCAAAAGATTAATGGAGCAAACAAAGATTTATCATGCTTTGCATGGAGTTCGGGGAAAAAAAGCGGTCGATATGACTAAGCTTGAGCAAATCCTTGTTCGATTTAGTGAGTTAGTTGTCGATCAGCCTTGGATTAAAGAGTGCGATATCAATCCACTTTTAGCAGATGAAGGGCACTTGATTGCTGTAGATGCTCGAGTGATCTTGCACGACCCAGATACAAAAAAAGAAGATCTACCCACGTTAGCAATTCGCCCTTACCCAATTCAATATATTGAGACATTTCAGCTTAAAAATAAGCAGACCGCAACTTTAAGACCGATCCGTCCAGAAGATGAACCTCTCATCATCAAGTTTCACAAAGATCTCTCTTTAGAAACTGTACGTCAACGCTATTTAAAGGCTGTTAATTATGAGGAAAGAGTTGCTCATGAACGGCTGGTTCGTATTTGCTTTAACGATTACGACAGAGAAATTGCCCTTGTTGTTGAAGCAAATCAAGAAATTTTAGGTGTGATCCGACTCACGAAAATAGCGGGAAGCCGCGATGCTACGTTTGCCCTGATTGTGAAGGACCAATGGCAAAATATGGGCATTGGAACCAAGTTGATGGAGAAAATATTAGAAGTTTCCAAGAAAGAAAACATCGAAAGAGTCTATTCTCAGATGCTCGAGGAAAATTTCCAGATGAAAAAGCTTTGTGAGCATTTTGGGTTTCAATTAAAAACAGAAGGTAAACTTATCTACGCAGTAAAAGATCATGATTGAAGGTAAAGCATCAGCGATAGGTACTGAAAAATATTTCAAGTCCCATCCGATCCATCCGTCTAAACAGCGCCAGTTCGATGGTGTAGCTGTTTCGGCCCTAGGAATGGGGACGTTACTTGGGTTGTGTGATGAAACAACGGATAAACAGTATGAAGAGACTCTGTTGCAGGCGGGACAAAGTGGGTTTAATTTCTTCGATACAGCAAATAGCTACCGCAACCAGCATAGTGAAGTGGTTTTAGGTAAAGTGATCAAAGGGTTGATCTCTCAAGGCATTGCGAGAGATGAAATTGTCGTAGCTACAAAAGGGGGATTTATCCCTTTTGAAGGGGTTTTCGAAGATTCTGTTCGGGCAAATTTTTTAGACAAAAAAATTATAGAGAGCAAAGAGGTAATCGCTGAGTCTCATTGCATGAGTCCCCATTTCTTAGATTACCAAATCTCTTCAAGTTTAAAAAATCTTGGGGTTGAAACCATAGATTTGTACTATTTGCAAAATCCTGAAGTGCAAGTTTCAGAAGTAGGTGAAGACGAACTCTACCGTCGTATTGAAGCTGCATTTGTCCTTTTTGAGAAAAAAGTTCATGAAAAAAAGATTGCCCGCTATGGGATCTCTTCATGGGATGGGTTTCGATTGAAAAAAGGGGGACTCGATCTTTCTAGAATTTTAGCTTGCGCTCAAGCTGCAGGGGGAGAAAATCACCACTTTAGGGCGATTCAAATTCCATTTAACTTAATTATGATGGAACTTGTGAAAAATAATAAAATTTTCCAGCAAGCAGAAGAGTATCATCTTGATATCATGGTGAGTGCGCCTTTAATGCAGGGGCAAATCAAAAGATTAAATTATCGGGCATTTGATCTTCTTCCAGAAGGGGAGAGCTATATGAACAGAGCCCTTGAATTTGTCTTAGCAATGCCTCAACTTTGTTCCGCATTTTGTGGAATGAGGAAAATTGAGCATTTTGAGGAAAATAAAAAAGTTCTCCAAAGCCCAAGTTGGTCTTATGATGTTTGGCGCCACTCATGTGAGGCAGTTGGAGTCAAAATTACTCCAAAAGAGGAAAAAGCGCCCCTAAAGTGATTTATAAAATCTGTAGGCAGTACTTCCAACGGCAAGCGATGCAAATAAGGGAACTGCTTTAAAGGCAAAAGAGCTTCCGACAGACCCTGGAGCTAGGCGAAGAAGAGCTGCAAATGCTCCAACAATCGAAATTGTTGTGCATGGAAGCGTGATCACATAGCTGCCAGATTTGAGATTTAAGTGAGGCTCAATGTATTGATTGAGAAAAAAGCCGACAGATGCCCCAGAAATCAGAGAAAAAGGGGATATTGCAAAGAGTGCAACTGTCGATACGGTAAATGCAAGAGTAACGAAATGCTTTTCTAAAAATTCGTCTGACCTTTCACTTAAGTTAGAGTTAGATCTACTTACTCCTACAGCCATTTGCAGCCTCCATTTTTACGGCGTAACTTATAACATGAGTGCTTAAAATTGGCCAGTTCGATAATATTTTTTTAACAAGCGATCGAACGACCGGAGTCTAAATGAAAAATGCACTTGTTCTAGGTTTTGCCATCTCAGTTGGATTTATTTTTTGGCTCCTTCCTGAACCTGCGGGTGTTCATGAAAAAGGGTGGGAACTTTTCGCCATCTTTGTTTCAACGATGATTGCAATCATTTTGAAGCCTTTACCCATGGGTGTTATTTCCGTCCTTGCTCTTACCGTGGCAACAGCAACCAATACCCTCACCTTTGCACAAGCGTTTAGCGGTTTTAGCAATGATGTCGTTTGGCTTGTTGTGTTTGCATTTTTCGTAGCTCGCGGTTTTATCTTAACTGGCCTCGGAAACCGCCTTGCTTATACGGTGATGAGCGTTTTAGGGAAAAATAGTTTAGGATTAGGTTATGGACTTGTTGCGACGGACTTAATTTTAGCGCCAACTATTCCGAGCGTAACTGCAAGAGTTGGCGGAATTGTATTTCCGATTGTTAAGTCTTTGTCTGAAGTGTTTACTGGAGCCTCGCACGATCCGAAAATGGGGGGCTTTTTATCCTTAACGGCCTTTCAAGGTTCAGCGATTACAAGTGCTATGTTTTTAACTGCGATGGCAGGCAATCCGCTGATAGCTGAGCTGGCGAGAGGACAAGGCGTCGAAATTACGTGGGCAAGCTGGGCGCTTGCTGCCTTTGTCCCTGGGATTTTAAGCTTAATTGCGGTCCCTTATGTAATGTATAAAATTTCCCCTCCAACGATTCGAAAAACACCGCACGCAAAGGCAATGGCTCACGAAAAGCTTAAAGCAATGGGGCCCATGAGACCTAAAGAGTGGATCATGCTTGGGACCTTTATTATGATGATTATTCTTTGGATTGCTGGACCTTTCATTGGGATGAAAGCTACAGTTGCTGCAATGATTGGACTCGGTATTTTTCTTTTATCTGGGATCATGACCTGGAGAGATGTTTTAAATGAAACGGGCGCTTGGGATACCTTCATTTGGTTTGCAACTTTAGTTACCTTGGCAGGATTTTTAAACACCTTTGGACTCACTCAGTGGTTCAGTCAGTGGGTGGTTGGGAATATCTCGGGCTTTTCTTGGGTGACAGGCTTTGTGATCGTCTCGCTGATCTATTTTTACAGTCATTATTTTTTCGCAAGTATTGTGGCCCATGTTGGAGCAATGTATGCCCCGCTTTTGATTATTGCAATTGCCTTGGGCACTCCGCCAGAGCTCGCCGCTTTAACTCTTGCCTTCTTCAGTAATTTGTTTAGCGGTCTTACTCATTATGGATCCGGTCCTGCTCCGATCTTATTTGGAACGGGCTATGTATCTGTATCTACCTGGTGGAAGATGGGTCTTTATGCCAGCTTTGTGAACATCAGTATTTGGATGATCATTGGCGGGATTTGGTGGAAGATCATCGGTCTTTGGTAATATTCATTGCATTAATTTAGCCCTCTTTACATATTCCAAATTATGCAGAACATGATTTAAGAATCGGGTTCTCTGTAGAAATCACCTTGTGGTTAGATTATGTTTAGAACGGCTTTTCTTCTATTTTTTTTAGCTGTTTTTGTTCCTGGCTCTAGCATGACGAAAACCTCGTCTGAGGAACCCATTCTTATCGAAGATGACTCTGCCAATTATGATGAAAATGGAGCTCCTTACTGGACAGGGCCTGGAATGTATTGGGGGATCCATATTAATAATGAAGATGAGTATTGGAGACACTACAACCAAAGGTATCCAAAACAAAATCAAGTGCAACCGATGCGTAGAGCCGGGGATGGCCGTCGGGGAGTACGCGGTGATGAAGGGGTTACTCGTGGCCGCCAATAATACAAAAGGAGTTGAAGGATGAAAAAGATTTTAGTGATGTTGTTCTTGCTTGCAGGAGTAAGCTCGCTCTCTGCGATGGTGCGAGCTGGCGTTGATATAGGCCCAGAAGCAGGCTATTACGACGATGGATATTACTACAATACTTGGTATGGTCCAGGTTGGTACTACGGGAATTACTATTCAGATTATCCATCTTATTATGCTTGGCAGCGCCGCTATTACAATGGTGCTCCCTATTACTGGCGCTATAGACACTATGATGGTGGTAGATATTATGGTCGCCACGAAAGACGCTATTATAGACGCCACTAAGAGATCTATTAAAGTTAGGTTCTGCCCCCAATTTTGAATTTATACAGCAAGATAGGGGGTATGGCCGTTCTCAAATTGATATTAATTCGACTTGGGGAGAGAATATACCTTGTGTAAAGGTGCATTTGTGTTCAGAGAATTCATTCCTAAGTCTTATCTTTATCTCAGATCTGGCTATACAGCCAGAATTTTTCGCAAAGATCTTATAGCTGGGCTTACGGTGGGAATTATTGCCCTGCCTCTTGCTATGGCCTTTGCGATTGCATCTGGAGTGCCTCCTGAGCGGGGTCTTTTTACAGCAATTATTGCAGGATTTTTGATTTCTGCGCTCGGTGGTAGTCGTATCCAAATTGGGGGGCCTACCGGTGCTTTTGTTGTCATTATCTATGACATCATACAGCGTAGTGGCTACGATGGTTTGGCGGTTTCTACACTTCTTGCTGCTGTTTTTTTGATCCTTTTTGGCTTGTTTCGGCTAGGTTCTTGGATTAAATACGTCCCATACCCACTTGTAACAGGGTTCACAACAGCGATTGCGGTCATTATTTTCTCTACGCAAATCAAAGATTTTTTTGGTTTAAGTATGGGAGTGCCTCCAGCTAATTTTATTGATAAATGGGTAGTTTATGCCTCCGTTTTTTCTACCATCCATTTTCCTACATTTTTTCTAGGCGCAGGAACTTTTGCTGTTATCCTTTTGGTTCGACGATTCATACCAAAGCTGCCTTGGGCCATTGCTGCCATCGTCTTTGGAACCTTACTTGCTTATCTTCTGAATCTTCCTGTTGAAACAATTCAGACGAAATTTGGTCAAATTCCAAACGAACTGCCCGTCCCTTTATTTCCCTCATTTGATCTTCCCGATGTGAAGCTCTCTATGCTTTTTATGGATGCAATGACAATTGCTTTTTTAGCATCGATTGAATCTCTTTTATCTGCGGTTGTGGGTGATGGAATGATGGGGGGGCGTCATAAGGCGGATTGTGAACTTGTCGGTTTAGGGATTGCCAATTGCGCATCGATTCTTTTTGGAGGGATTCCGGCAACAGGCGCGATTGCTCGGACCGCTACAAACGTGAAGACAGGGGCTCAAACGCCGATGGCGGGCATGATTCATGCGCTGACCTTATTTTTGATTATGTTATTTTTTGCCCCCTTAGTGAGTCAGATTCCTTTGACTTGTTTGGCAGCTATTTTGATCATGGTCTCATGGAACATGTCGGAAGCTGGTCACTTTATCAGTCTTTTTAAAACATCGGTTGGGGATATCGCGATTTTGCTTACAGCGTTTCTTCTCACTATATTTGTCGATATTACTGTAGCGGTTACTCTTGGGATGATTTTAGCTTCATTTTCCTTTATGAAAAGGATGAGTCTATTATCAAAAACTGTCCGTCTTAATACTGTTTTTCGAGATTCTCAAGAGGAATTCCCCGAAAGAACAGATCCTGATGCAATCAGTAATAAAACGGTTCCTTTAGGTGTTGAGGTTTACGAAATTGAGGGGCCATTCTTTTTTGGCGCGGCAGATATGCTCAAAGACATTTTAAACAACCTTGAAAGGCCCCCAAAAGTCTATATTCTCCGGATGCGCTACGTTCCATTTATCGATGCATCAGGGATGCATGCCTTAAATGAATTTTATCTAAATTGCGCTAAGGGCAATACAACTCTTATCCTTTCTGGTATCCAAGGCCAAACAAAAAAAGATCTCGATCGCTATGGGATGAGTGAGTTAGTTGGAAAATCCTATATCTTTGCTCATATAGATGATGCATTGGCTAAGGCAAAAGAACTCGTAAGTGTGGATGTTTAAAAATACCATTCACCTTTGTAGCCCGGACAAACTATTGGGAAAGCTTACCTTTTTTTGCAGAAGTCGGTAAGGCGTTTTGAAATGCGTGATTCGTTTGCTGAAGCACTGTGCTTTGTTTTTCGGTTGTTGAAAATGCAGTGGCTGTGGAAAGTAAATAAAATCCAGAAAGACCTATAAACCATTTGCTAGCTAACAAAATATCTCCATGCTCTGATGCTTCCTTCATTTTATTAGCCATATAGGCAGAGATCGATAGCGTTGGAGTCGTGATTAAAGTAAATGGGTGCTCTTTCACTAGCTTTATTGCGTAATTAAGTGGATTGATTGTGCTCATTTTAGTCTCGTCTGGGTAGACCGTTGAAAAGGTCGGTAACATCTTTAAATATTTGTGTTTTTTCTTTGTCCGCTTTAAGGCGATACATGCAGCCCAAACGGTCGTAATACTCAATTAAAGGTTCGGTTTCTTTGTGATATGTTTGTAATCTTTTTTGTACTGTTATTTCCTCTACATCGTCTTCTCTTTGATACAGTTTTCCTCCGCATTCATCACAGTTTCCGTTTTTAGGGCGATTATAGACCGTGTCATAAGTGTGCCCACATCCGTAACATGCGATTCGTCTCTTAATTCTTTCGACAACAGATGAATCAGGAAGGTCAAAGTAAAAAGCATAAATGCGAGTTTTAAGGGGTCCCTGTCCCTTCCTCAGCTCTTCTGCTTGAGCTAAATTTCTTGGAAATCCATCTAAAATAGCCCCTCTGTCGCAATCACTTTCTAATAGGCGATTGTTGAGAATATCTAAAATAAGCTTTTCAGGGACAAGGATCCCCATTTCTAGATATTTTTTTACTTGTAAACCGTGCGGTGTTTGCTCATGCATATGCTTTCGAAGCAAATCTCCTGTAGAGATGTGGGGCAATTTCGACATTTTGCTTAAGGGCCCTGCGTGCGTCCCTTTTCCAGATCCAGGTGGCCCTATCAGAGAAATACAAATTCTTTCGATTGCTGTTCGAGGATTCTCATATTTACGGTAAGTATGAGCGCCCATGAGAGTTTTCAGTGTGGATTTATATTTGGATAGAGTCGAAACGCATGCCATTTGTCACCTCTAGTAAGTTCGATCTAGATAATAAGGCCAGCCTTATTTACTGTGCTGGCGCCATTGGTATAGCTTCAATCACATCGTGAAATACTTGAGATTTGTCGTTTTGACTATCGATCTCGTGAAGTACTTCGGACTTTTTAGAGTAATATTCAATGAGAGGTTCAGTCTGTACTCGGTAGACTTCTAAACGTTTTTTAACAATCTCTTCACAGTCATCTGCCCTTTGATAGATTTGCCCATTGCAAAGATCGCAAACCATCTCTTTTTTTGGTGGATCAAATTTTTTGTGATAGGGACGCCCACACTCTTTACACGCAATACGACCTGTAATCCTTTCGATAATTGTGGAATCAGGGAGGTTGAAATTAAGGGCTATGACTTTATTTGATTCGATCCGTTCATCAAGTGCTTTTGCCTGAGCGATGGTTCGAGGAAATCCATCTAAAATATATCCACCTTTACAGTCAGCCCTTGAGACGCGATCAAACAGCATGTCTAATACAAGCTCATCGGGGACAAGTTGACCCTTGTCGATAAATTCTTTGGCTTTAACGCCGAGTGGGGTTTGACCTCGAATGTGCTCTCGGAAAAGATCTCCCGTTGATATGTGGGGGAGATGTAGCTCTTGGCTTAATGGCCCTGCGTGTGTCCCTTTTCCTGAGCCGGGAGGGCCCATTAAAATGATGACAAGAGGTTTATTTTCTGAGCGATTCGTTGTAAACGTCTCGCCAGCAGATAGAGCGCTGAGCATAAAGACAAATCCAGTAAGCCATTTCATAGGAACAATGGGATATAATAAGCGAGCCCGATAGAAAAATTCAAGGGTGTTTTTTTACGAAAAATTGATGTGGAATGTTTTTCCAGTCTTGATGGAATTGCTCACTGCACAATCCTTGATAGCCCCATCGAGGAGTTTGCGAGCTTTTTCCTGATCTGAGGCTCCCGAAATATCTAGGAATATATCGGCTTGCGTCATTGCAAATCCACTTTGACCACTTAGTTTGTCTAAAGTGAGGTCCACTTTTCCTTTGATTTCCTGAAATCCGACATTGCCTTTTTCGCAATAGACCTTAAAGGTTGCAATCAGGCAGTTCAGAAGTGAAATTGCAAATAGATCTTCTGGAGAATAGCCGCCGCCAGGTCCCATAAATTCAGGGGGAATTGCTGAGGGAATAGGGGGGAGATCATGGCTGTTCGCGATCCACTGGCTACTTAAGCCTGGTTTCGCTTTTGCCTCAACTTCGAATTTCATTGGAAATTTGATCATACTTACTGGGATAACATGTGAGGACGTTTATCGTCACCAATTTTCTTGAAATATTGTCAAAAATCAAGTATAATTTTGATACCTATTTGGAGAGTATAATGCGTGATCTAGGACAACAAATCTTACTCGATCTTTCTAAAGGCTTAGGTTTTGGCCTTCTTTATAATCCCGTTATTGGTAAGGTTCCTAAAGAGCACTATCCTATTACTCTTCGAATGCGCCGCTGTCGCCGTTTTAGCGCGACCCCACCTAAGTAAATTGCTTATTGAGCTTTTTTGCCTACCTAAGCGATGAAAAAATGCTTGTATAAACTTGGCTGAAGTGCTAAACCCACTACTCTTTGTTGAATCAATTTAAGAGGTATGGCTTGACGCAAGCTCTTCCCTACTCTAAAACAAGTTCCCTAATTTTTGATGAGAGTTTAGAATTATCAATGGTTCGTTGGCTCGATCGCCTGAACGCTAAAAGGTTAAGCTGGGAGCAATTTTTGCAGAAAATTAAAGACCCTCTTTCTCTATCTCGAGTCGCAACAACGCAAAAAGGGAGCTCACTGCTCCATTTAGCGGTTTTAGACAATCGTCTCGATGTGATTCAAATATTGAAAAAAGATCCTAGTTTAAAGATGAAACGCGATGCATATGGTTTGAGCCCTATTGAACTTGCTAAATTTTTGGATCGCAAGGAGGCTCTTAAACTTTTAGATCCTCTTGCTGAAGTAGCTACGTTTCCGAATTTGCCTGAGCTGGAAAAATTTGAATACTTGACCCACCCCGTTTTTGAATCAAAAGAGGGCCTCGCCCAAGTTTTAGCGCTGACTGATAAAGCAAAAGAAGAAGACACAATCCCTGCTGAAAAAATATGGATGGGCGTTTACTTTGACAAAGAAATACGTGGAGGAAGCCATCCTCCAGTTTCGATTCAACATATTGATGAGGAAATAGGCTATGGCGTTTTCGCCGACAAAAAGATACCAGCCTGTGCGTTTGTTGGAGAGTACACAGGTGTTGTTCTTGCAAAAACCCCTCGTCAGCTAAAAGACAAGACAAACTGTCTCAGATATACGATGTGGGAAGGGAAAAAAAATTTTGCTATAGACGCAGAAGAAAAAGGGAATTTTACCCGCTTCATCAATCATAGTTCAAATCCAAACCTCTGTTTGCAATCTGTATATTTAGGTGGGATTCCCCGCATGATTTTTGTTGCCCTCAGAGAAATTCGTGCGGGCACTCAACTAAGCTTTGATTACGGCCCTCTTTACTGGAAAAACCTCCCAGCCCCTAAAGATCTGCTCGATGATTTTTAAAAAAGATGAAGTTCAACTTTCTTTAGCCCAGTTTGAAAAATCAAGTGGCGCGAAATGGATTACGCAGCTTTCCTTCGAAAATCCCAAAATTTTAGGAGCCATAGAAAAAGAGGGGAGAAAACTGTATAAAAAAGGGGAGATGACTCTTGAGCAAACGTGGTTTGGTAAATACTACGGAAAAGAGATCCGTTCCTCCTTTACCCCTTCGCTTGAAATCCGCTGGATAGATGAGACTTTAGGGTGGGGCGTTTTTGCTCTCGAAAACTTAAAAAAAATGCAGTTTGTCGCAGAGTATGTCGGAAATGTCCGAAAAAGACGACGCCACGATATTAAAAATGCTTACTGCTTTGAGTATGTTCTTGTTCAAGGAATCGGCTCATCTTATACAATTGATGCACTCGATCAGGGGGGCGTCTCACGCTATATCAATCATAGTGAAAATCCCAATTTAAACTCAGCTTTGGCAACCATTGATGGGGTAAGTCACGTAATTTTATACGCGAAAGTACCGATTGCTAAAGGCGAGCAGCTTTGTTATGATTACGGCCCCGATTACTGGTCTAAGCGGACGGCCCCAAAACCTTTATGAAACTGTTTTTCTTTTTATTTTTGACCTGCGGACTTTTTGCAACGGTAAACGAGCCTTTGCGCTGTGAGGTGTTTTCTGGATACCGCAATGACAGAATCCATTGGCATTTGCAGAATGCAGGGGATGGGGGAGCTCTTACCTATAGAGAACTTTATCGCGATATTCAGTACTGGGAAAATGGACTTACTCTTAAGGTAATTCATAGAGATCTTACGTTTTATATGCGCGGGTCTTATGGAACATTTGGCAGGGGGACCGTTTCTCAAAGATACCCAAATATCACATCGCGATTTCACTTCGATACAGAAGGTTGGACCGCCGATGCAGTTGGTTACTTTGGCTATGCGGTTAATCTAACTGCAGGGAGAACCTACAAAGTACTTCTCGTCCCCTTAGTGGGCTATTCCGCCTATTTTGAACAGCTCAGGAGAGGGGATTCAACACAAACGTTAGGATCTTTTTCAACATCTCTTCCAGGGACATTTCGCCTTGTTTGGAATGGTTTTTTAGTGGGAGCTGGTATCACAGTAGAGACAACGGGAAGGTTTGTTTTTAATGTGGGATATTCACATCACTTTATCCACAACCGTATCCATACTAAATTCAAAAATTCTACGGTTTTAATGGAGTCGGTCAAGACAAGTTCAGGGGGTAACGGGGGACAAACTGGCTGGGCTCAAATAGACTGGATTGCCGATCGGTTGTGGCGAATAGGGATAGGGAGTCAAATCCACTATTTTTCAACACGCGTTGTCGATGCGAAAATTGAGCAATCAAATGTTCCAAGTTTTTCAGAAAAACTTAAGCTCCGCTGGACCTCTGTTTCTGGCTGGGCGCAAATATCGAGGCAATTTTGAATAACCCCCATTCTTACCCAAGACCTCCCTCTAAAGAGCAGCTCATCATGGGCTCTCATGCAATCGATGAACTGTTGCGCTTTGCTCCAGAAAAAATTGTGAAAGTTTACACAGTAGCTTCTAAGGACTCTCCCGTTCTGAAGCTCTGTGAAAAGGAAAAGATTCCAATCACCTTTGTGAAGATGGATCAACTCACTAAGATGGTCGATTCCGACTCTCATCAAGGGCTTGTAGCTCAGATAAAGCCTCGGAAATATCTCGATGTGAAAGAATTCCTAAAGCAAGCTGAAGAAAACTCCTTAGTCCTCATGCTCGATCAGATCTTCGATCCTCAAAACTTTGGCGCCTTAATCCGTAGTGCGGAGTGTTTTGGTGTCTCAGCTGTTGTATGGTCGAAAAACCGGGGAGCCGATTTAACCCCAGTTGCAGCAAAAACAAGCTGCGGAGCCAGTGAGCTCATCCCACTTATCCGGATTTCTAATCTTGCTACGGCGGTTGATCAGTTTAAAGACGGCGGATTTGAGGTTGTGGCCTCTTTATTAGAGCCAACCTCTGAATCTGCCTTTGGATTTAGCTACTCTTCTAAAACGCTCCTGATAATGGGCTCGGAAGGGGAGGGGATTCAGCCTCTTTTGCAAAAAAAAGCCGATCGTTCGATCTATTTACCGATGAAGGGAAAGGTGGCTTCGTTAAATGTTGCTCAGGCCGCGTCAGCTTTGCTTGCGCTTTGGAGCTTTGGGCCAAGGTAAAGAAACGCTTGTTTGTCCATGGCTAGAGAGCCAAACAGCAACGTCGATCTCTAACGTTTTTGCTTTTGCAATTACCTCTTCAATTTCGTCCCAAGTCTCTGAAAGACTCGCCTCATCGAGCAACGTTAAGAGGCTGTTATAGTAGCTGCTTTCTAAATCGACCATCCCATCGTCGACGCAACGGGTCAAGTTGGTGAGGATCGCCTTAAGGTTGTCTATCGTATCACTCTTAGCATCAAGAAATTCAAGAATACTAGGATCTTTCGCCATAATACACGCTCTAGTTAATTTTGATTATATCCAATTTCGCATTTAAATACTAATTAACTAAGGCGTGTGATTATTTACATAATTTGCTGAACAACTTCTGCGATTAATATAAGAATTGCAAAAGTCATTAGGACGATCAAGGTTATTTTACCGCCAGGAAGTTGGTCTTTTTCTCTTGGGTAGCGTTTGATGTACCTGCCGACCCAAGCGAGAAGCGGAGGCATAAGGCCGAATAGAAATGCGCAGCTGATTCCACCAGCGTAGCCGAGAGCAACGAGGAAGATATTGGGCCAGACAATGGCAATCACCATCGGGATCCCAAATACGACGCAAGTGAGGATGAATCTATGAAGACCATCTCGTTTCCACTTCAAGCCATCTCTCAAAAAGTCGAAGAAAGCGAGCGCTAGGGGGATAAAAGATGTTGTCAGAGCAAAGAAAGCAAAATACTTTCCAATGACAAACACTTGGGGGACTAACTCTTTCATAGGTCCAATCGCATTTTGGCCTTGCTTACTTGCTTCGATAAGGCCGCCAGCACCTTCTGCAGGAATGATCCCTAAAATGGCCAATTCCCAAATGAGGTAGATCACAAGAGGGATCGAGGATCCGAGAAAGATTGCCAAGCGGACCTTTTTGGCATTTCTTTCCATATAGGTCATCAAAGTCGGGATGATGACCTGATAGGTAAATGCAGTGAAAAGGATCGGTAGGGCAAGCCAGGCTTTGCCCCAGTTTGCATAGGATAAATTTGTAATTTCAATCTTGTCCACAGAGACAGCTAAAAATGCAAAATAGGTGATGACGACTCCGCTGATCAAAAACATGTTGAGCCGATCTACTGAATGGGCACCTAAATACACAACGGGAGCAAGCACGGATGAGTAGATGATAACAGCTGCCCAGTTGGGGAGATCCCAGCCCGTGATATCGAGGATGACAGAGCCGCCTCCAGCAGCATGGGCGATCATGACCGTTACGAATAAGAAAAGGTATACAACCCAAAAAACATTGCGGCCAAGAGGCCCTAAAATCCGCTCAGCCATTGAAATAAAGCTGCTGTCCTTGGGCATCCAGAGACACACTTCGACAAGTAAAAGCCCGGTGCAGAGCATAAATGCCCAGCAAATGAGGTAAATAATCGCGGACGGGACAAATCCTCCAGCGCCAGTTGCAACTGGTAATGCGAGCATCCCAACGCCAATTGTCGTTCCTGCAATGAGTAAGGTTCCTCCCACTACGTGGCCTAAAGAGTGGATGATTCTCATAGTATCTCCTTCATATTTGCTAGCCATAATACCCATTTTTGAGGAAAATGAAAAACTTTAAATCTATTCTTGGACAATAGGAGTTTTTTTATGGGCTTAAAAATCTTCCCGTTTCTCATCTGTTTTTCTCTGATTGCAACAGAGAAACTAGAGCTTCAAAGAGAAGATTCCTCAGAGCTCATCTGTTACTGCGATCTCCCTTCAAAGGCTCCTTTTCCGATTACACTTATTTTGCCAGGATCTCAAAAAGAGACCTCGCTACGCACCCACAACTCTCTAAAAAATGATCTTTTGAAAATCAATAGCTGCGTCCTTACCTTAGAAAAGCGGGGCGTGTCGGAAGGGAAAGTCGATGACAAAGAGTTCGTCGAGCATCTTTCCTTAACGGACCGGTTTGAAGATCATCTGCTCGTGCTCACGCAACTTGAAAACGGCCTAATTCCTGGCTGGAATGGAAAGATTTCTCTGTTAGGGCAGGGGGATGGGGGGAGAATTGGCGCAAAAATCGCAGCTACAAATACAAATATATCTGCCCTCATCCTGATCGCAGCTGGTGGTGGCTGGACTCCACTTCAAGAAGCGCTTTATTCATTTCGCTCTGAGATGGTAGATCAAGGCTACTCACCCCAGTATATCCATGGATTTCTCGTAAAGGCGCGCCAAGAGTTCGCACAGGCCCAAGAGCTTCCCAAGGCGAAGCATATTGCATTTGGGTATAGTTATAAATACTGGGACTCACTCATAAATACGCATCTGATCGAAGATCTAGCTAAGCTAAAGTGCCCGATCTATTCAGTCAATGGGATTAAAGATGACCGCGTGCCCATTGAAAGTGTCGATGAAATGGCAAAATACCTTAAAGACAAAGTGACATTTATCCGCAAAGAGAAGATGGGAAGAGAGATCATTCAAGATCACGAGATCTATGAAGAGGCAATCTCATGGCTGGAAAAGTCTCTGTAGGAAGAGGTCGGTTTAACATAACATGTATTATCAGACGTTAAAAACGGGCCCCCTCGGCAAGGAGTGGGTGTCTAGAGCCGTAAAGAAAAGCTCGAGTTATTTAATAGCTGAGCTCTAAACTTTTTGCCTTTTGGCAGTTTTTGGGTTGGCTTGCATATCGAGTCTTCTAAGATACCTATCGGCTTCTTTATCATCTTGTGCGGCAGCAAGCTCTAAGTATCTTCTCCCCTCCTCAATATTTTTCTCTATACCCGTCCCTTCAACCAAGCAAATTCCAAGCGCACGCTGTGCTGGGGCATGCTCTTTGTCTGCGGCTAGTTTAAAAAGGTTTACGGCCTTTACGAGATTTCTTTCAACGCCTTCTCCCACTCCATAGAAGCTGCCTAAAGCAAACTGGTGGTAGGGAGATTCTTGAGCGGCTCCTGCTTCTGCCCAAAAAACAGCCCTTTTGGGATCTTTTTTTACTCCAATTCCACCAAGATAACATTCTATTAAGCAAGCTTGGGCAAGAAGAACCCCTTTTTCTGCTGATAATTCAAAAAGTCTTACAGCTTCTTTGAGGTCTTTTTTAAACCCTATTCCTTCTCGGTAACAAAATGCTAGCTGAGCCCGAGCCTCATCTTGAATAGCCTCTTCCTTTATTGCTCGTTCAAAAATTTCTGCTGCACCCTCGGGACCTTTTCCAAAGCCTTCTGCATAACAAATACCTAAGGGAATTAGAGCGTTGAGATTTCCTTGTGCTGCAGCATTTTCAAAAAATCTTACGGCTTTTTCACGGTCCACATCAGTTCCTTGAGCAGAAAAATAGCAATACCCCGTGCTATGCTGAGCGTTCACATGCCCTTGTGCTGCAGCAAGCTCATAAAGCTCTAGCGCTTTTTTATAGTTCTGCTCCACTCCTTGGCCAGAGTAATAGCACTCACCCAACTGGTATTGAGCGTTTGGATCTCCCGCTAAACTATCTTTATACGCCCTCATAAAGTTTTGCGATTCAGGATTAAAATCTAGTTCGCAATGAAGAGAGAATGTTTTTTCTTTGAACTCATCTAAAGCAAGGCAGTATAGCTTTTCATGCGGCTCTCTTGTTAAGGGATTGACAATCCTCCCTTGAGTACAAATATAGGATAAAAGCTCAGAAGCATTAAAAAAATGACAAAAGGTTTTTTCAGCAACATCGGAAACCATCATTGCAAGCAAATAAACAGGGGTCTTGCTAGCATCAATAGCCGTTTGATAGGAATCAAGGGAAATAGACTCGTTTTCACTGGCGTCAAACGTTTCTGGCAAACCTCGCCCGTTCCCTAAAAAACTTAAATCAAGTCTGTATTTGCTGCTGTCTACTGGATTGCTCATTTATGCCTCATTATCAGAGGTATTATAAGGAAGTATACTATAATTTTCAACTAAACAATTAACTTTATATTGATATCGGCGCTTTAATAAATAAATATTTTTATCGGGATAAGTGTTTGCTAGTAATTCTAGCAGCCTGCTTTTTTGGTAGCAGATTGAACTTTTACCATCTGAAAGTTTTTAAAATCGGATGGAGCTCCAGCCGCATATTGCCCCCCCCCTTTTTTGAAAAACTTCTGTGAAAAATTGATGCCGATCGAATAGACTTTCAAATATTTTTTATTGGGAGGGATTAAATGGCAGTCCGGCTTCAGTTTTCTTCGAACCATCTATGTGATATTAAATCGTGGCTTGAAAATGGGCATTGCGTCTCTCTTGAAAGCAATACAATCAAAAGACACTTCCATCAGGCAATCCCCGATGGTAAAACAGATCTGCAAGAGCGCTTAATTGTTCACCTGAACGTGGGAAGGCAGGTTGGGATCCTAAATGATGGCGAATGGGATCGGGTTATTAAAGATGCGGGTTTTGTGGAGTGTATAGCTTGCCCCAAGAACACGATACATTCCCGTAGGCTAAAGCTCTAGTATCCTTAAATATCACTTTTTTCCTCTCGATCTTCATGAGAGTTAAACCCTGCCATATGGAAAATGATTGGAATTATATTTCTTTCAAACATGTCGCTATAAAAAAAGTGAGCGTTAAGATCTGAAGCTTCTTGAGATTCTGCATCTCCAATAAGGAAAAAAAAGGGGCTTTCCTTTATGGCTAACTTGTATTGTTCTTCTAGTTCGCTTAATTTTTCATGTAAAAACCTTATCCTATCAACTTGGTTATTTACATGAATTGAATTGATGTATTCGCGCATTTGGTGAAAATGACGATCTCCCGCCTGGATGAGAATTTTGAACGTCTTTAGTGGATTAAATCGACGCTTGTAACTCCCCTTGATTGCGCACTCAATTGGACTGAGCCCTTGACTGAGGATAATTTGAGCTCCCTCATCCACTAAAGCCTCTAATACATCGCTATGGCCTTTCAGCGCAGCTAGATGAAGAGCGGTTTCATTCACTCCGCGCCTTTGCGCATTGATATCTGCCCCTTTTTTAATGAGGTTGATTACCCCCTCAACGTTTCCAATTTTAGCAGCGATATGTAATGGTGTTCTCCCCTTTTCATCGCACTCGTTGATGTCATAGATACCTGTATTTAATACAAGGTCTAAGGTTTCTTTGCTTCTTAACCTTGCAACATCGTGCAAAAGGAAGGGGCGTCTGTCTTTTAATCCCTCAAGCCCCCTTGCTATTTGTGCCCTGATTACTAATCTCTTCCCAAACTCTAAAATGCGACTCGGTATTTTTTTTTCTGGGATCGTAGGAAAAAGCTCAGTTGGCTGGCCGTAATTATCAGGTTCTTGGATAAAGGGATTGTTACTTGAAATTGCTGACATATTGTTTTTAATAATTAAGATTATAGATATTATATCGCAAATAATGGAAATTATTCAACCTTGAATCAATATATCGTACTTACCTGACTATAAGCTTGTTAAAAGAAAAAATATTGGCGGGATAGGCTCATAATAGATATGATCATGCCCCTTTTAAAAACAAAGGAGTTTTCATGTCATCCTTACCAGCGATTTACTCAGGGCTATCATTAACAAATGAGTGGGAAGTGGATATTGATGGGGATAAGTTCTCAAACCAAGAGCCAATGTGGGTGATTGATCAATCCACCGGGGAAAGATACCTGAATGAATCGGATGCGACAATACGGAGAAAAGGCGGCTTGCTTGCCATTTTTTGCTGTATCCCTAACCTAGGTACTTCTCTCATGTCAATGGGTGGTCGTTTTCTGGATCTTACCTGTATTCCTGATGAGTCTGCAAGAAATGAAAGTAAGGAGACTAAGATTGCGAAGATGATTTATGCGCCAATAACCTATCTTGGTATGCAGTTTGCCGCTTGTTACGCATGCTTAGGGAACCCCAAAGACGGAAGAAAGCTTTTTACTCAATTAGAGTCGATCCAATACGGCGATACAGACTCATTTGCCCCCTGCTTTAAGCCTCAAGCAAAAAAGCATCTGCTCGGAGGGAATCTTGAAATGCACAATAGCTACTAGCTAACTGATATAGCGCTTGCGAAAATGAGTGAGCGCATGATAACTTACCCGTTTTTTAAAGAAGGAAACTTATTATGATTGCAGTGACCCCTACAGTTGTACCACACACTCAGCCCGCACAAGCTCCTATGGCACCGCAAGAAAAAAAAGTTATGAGCGCGGCTATGAAAGCATTAAAAGGGGTTTCGCAAGAAGCTCTTGCGTATCATTCTCGACAACATCTTTTAAAGGCCAATCGCCTTGACGGCCTCCTAGAAATTATTCGCGAGGGCTGCGCTGAGAATGTTGAGCCAGATTGGGAAACTGATGAAGTAAAAAACAGCAAAGACCCTTCCCTCAAATTACAGACTTTAATAATGGACTTTTACAATGAAAGAGCTCGGCTAAGGATGGCCATTAAAAATAATGATTTTGACTCTTCTGAACTCAAAGAGTATCTTCGAGATCAAGGATACTCACTTGAAAAGCTTCAGGCTCAGTGTGAAGAGGATGGCAGGTCACTTGCCGATGCACTAGCCCAAAATTGTATACGTGATGGCGATACAGAAGTTTGGAGCATGCTCCCAGATGATTTAGTGCAAGATTACAAAGTCAAACTTCAGACAGATTATAAAATAGAAAGAGCTTTTTCAGCGTTTTTGGCAGAGGCCGCTATTACCAAAAATTAAAGTCTTGTTCTGAGGCGTCTTCTTGCATTCGATCAGCTTCGCGATTGTAGCCGTTGACGTACCCTTCTTTTTCGGCACGCAATCGAATCTGGCGGTAGTATTTAGAAGTCGTTCCTACAAGAACAGAATTTTTAAATGTGAGGGGGGGCTTGTTTTGGTAAAACCAGATATCGTAGATGTCTTCGTCAAGTCGGTAGGTCTCGTATCGATTGGGAGAGCCTGCGATATTGGTCACTTCCGTTTCAGTCATCCCAATTTGGACTTTATGCATTGATTGACGTTTTGCCAAAGGCTCCTGTGAGCTGATTTCTGATTCTGCTTGCATTTCAGTGGGTAAAATATCTGCAGTTTTTGCGCACGCTCTACATTTTAGTTTAAAATATCGATCTTCGCTCATGCCGATGAAGGCTTGATTTCGAAAAACAGCCGGAGTTTGGTGTTGAGGGATGATCGAAGTTGCCCCTGTTTTACTCGGGATTGTATCAAAGTAGAAAATGTCGTAGATATCCCCATTGAATACAAACGAGTCGGTTTTTGTCGGCTTTCCATATAGGTGAACTGCTTGTTCCTCATTCATTCCGTAAACTAGGTCTTTGGGTGTAGTTTGCGGTTTGCACGGGTTGCATGGCGCTTCAGTTGTGTGCGTCGGCACTTCTTTCGGTTCTGGAATTTCAAGCGGCGCTTTTTTTCTGACTTGTTTTTGAGGGCTATTGGGCCCTGCTGGAATTAAAGTTGATGGAGATTTAGTTTGCGTTTTGGGGTGTTGATTTGGCTCAGGACGAAGCGCTTTTTCAAATTCGATATCTTCTACTTCGTGAGTTTTGGGTTTTGGTGGTGGCGGGGTAATTTCAGCCACTTCATCAGCCTCCGCTTTCATCGCATAGTAATACCAGTAGTAGCCCGTTCCAACAAGGACGCCATTTTTGAATGTAAGAGGCGTTAGATTTTGTGGGACCATCCGGGTTTGATCAAGTCCTGTTGCCCGAGTCACATAAAACCAGACGTCATAGATATCATCTTTAACCTGAAAGGACTCATAGCTATAGGGCTTATGCATAATCTGGAGCACTTCCCTTTCGCTCATCCCTTTGTTAATTTTTGCAATGTGATAAAGATTTGTGTCCGACATTGCTTGGTATTGCAAACCATTGCTAGTCATGCACCCTGCAACGCAGATGCCAGATAAGATAAACAAATAGCTTTTCATAGATGTATCGCCCTTATTTTTGAGCAATACTGCAACTAGATATGGATGTCAAGAATTGTTGTTCTCATCATCTTCTTCATCGCGCGAGAAGAGCTTTTTTCTCCTCTTCTTTTTCTTTGTAGAAGGGAGATTGCGAAGTGGTGGCGTAAATGGGGCTGCTGGTAGGGCCGTTTTTTCAAAGGAGACGACTTTCGGGTTAGGGACAGATTCGAGCAGGGAAGAAATAGGATTATCTTTTAAAAAGGGGTCCCCTTCTTCCAATACGTCCCTTAAAATAACCCCCTCCCCTCCCCTCTTTATGACCTGCTCTGACGAAAAGGCTTTTAGATCTTGCTGATAGGGCTTGCGGGGGACCTCATGAAAAGAGGTAAGTTTTTGTAAAAGCTCTTGGCGAGACGAACGCGGTAGAGGATGTCGGAAGCTTTGTATGGGCTCATTTTCCGATAAGTCTTCAACAGAGCCATTGATCGCCTCGACCATTTTTTTTAGCTCGGGCTGAATTGATTTCAACGTTTGTCGAATTGGCTCTTGCGCGGGCTCTTGAATCTGTTTCGATGTACAAAGCTTTCCAATTGCACCTCGGACCTGTCGCAGTAAAAGACTCGCCTGTTTGACAATAGGCTCAAGGGTAAGTGAGCCTTTTTTAGTCCTATCTCCAGCTTCATCACCCACCCAAGTAGTGACTTGCTCTTGTATAGTTTGCAGTCTGATTAAAAGCTCTTCTACACTTCTCTTTTGAAGTGAGACGTTTATTTCCGAACCATTCAAGGCAAACCGCTTGCTCAAAAAAAATGAATTGGGAATTTCATCTTTGATGAAAGGCTCCAAAGCCTCCACTAAACCGAGGAGGATTTCATTTGGCTCCGGTAAATCTACATAATTTGATTTCATAACTTTTAAAAAAGGCCGTTGAGAACAGATTATTGGCGAAGGAAATTAAAAACAATCAAATTATGAATAGATAAACCTTCTCTAAAAAACGGGACCGTAAAGACGATTGAGGCTTTCCTCCGCTTTCAGGGCCAAACTGAGTTTTTCTTCTTTTGTGAAATTTGGACTCGTTTTGATTACATGTAAAAATGTGAGAAACCGATTAAGTCGCTTCCTATTAGGATTAAAAAGGGCGTCCGTCAGAAACAAGCATAAGTTTAAAGGACTGACTATGCGCATATCTGAATTTTCTACCACAAATTTAAAGTACTCTTCATTGTAATCTTCAGCTAAAGCGAGGTACACAAGGAGGGCCTTTCCGTCATACGTCACGTTTTTGAGCAGCGGAGCTTGCTCTTCTTTTAGTTCATCAGAAAGTTGAGATTTCTTCTTCCGAGAAACATATTCCTTGAGCAGGTCAATATCTCCTTTTTCTATCGACTCTTTTAAAAGATCATCCAATGTGCGAGGAAGGCTATCTTTTATCTCCTCAAGCATGATTTTGCTCTCTATGGGTAGAATCTCGATATTTTCCTTTTTTTCATTGTCTTCAAGCTTGACTTCTTTCTCTCGCAATTTTTTTAAGAATCCACAATAATATCGTTTGTCTTTATCTCCAAGTTGTGAACTCGATTGGATCAGATCCATAAATACATTGAGTTGTTCAACTCGTTTTCTATCATAAAGAGCCGATATGGTATCTTTACATATACTTTGGCAGCTACTTATGTCTGAGCGCATGACCACAAATCTAAAATACTCTTCACTGTAATTTTCAGATTGAGCAAGATAAACAAGAAGTGGTTTTCCTTTAAACTCTACCCTATCGAGTTCTGGCATCCCCTCAACAACTTCTTGATCATTTACAAGTAATTGCTCATTTCTTTTCGCAATAAAATCTTTTAGCAGATCAACGTTCTGTCTTTTGATCGATATTTCTAAGTATTGATTCATTAATCTTTGTAATTGTGAATCAAGGTCATCGTAACCAATTTTTTTTAAAACTTGATCATTTGAATTCACCTTTACTTCTTCTTTTTTCTCATCATCATTTTCAATAACGGGTTGGACATTGTGTTGATGCACTTTGTTTAAAAGCTCACAAACTAGATCAAGCTTTGTTTTCTCTTGCATCAATGCGAGCCTAGCATTTTTGCCCACATCAATAGCTGCGAGCGCACGCTCGAGTTTAGGATTGTAAGGCCATTTCTGCAATTGCGGGGCGGCAGCTAGATTGCGTCTTGCAGAGCACAAACATTTTCTTGCAAAACCGTACAAAGAATATCCAATCATACAAGTTCCTGCAGCAAAATAGGCTTTGCGCGAAACATTGTTTTCAGACTGATCAGATGCCATCCCTAGTGCAATTGCTACAGCACCTGCAGAAAGTGTAAATAAATTATTTGAAATAGACATAGTATTTCCTTTTAATCAATTACCAGAAATTATACATCATATGTTGTTATAAATTAAGATGAATTATGTGTTTTTGTATATAAGAAAATTTGTTGGTTTGATTAAAAAAATAAATATTTTGAATAGATGGGTAAGCCTGCATAGATAAACCTAATATTTCCAAGCTATGAGACTATCCCATCCATATTTTCTGTCTGCGTTTCGAACACTAGTGAATCGTCAACTAATTTTTGAAACTCTTCCGGGTGTAGCATGATTTTTTGTTCAAGCTGTCTATAATAGTATTCATCATCATCCGTGAGGTTTGGGCTGGATTTGATCACCTCCCAGAATAGATGACGCTCATTCATGTCTAAGTTAGAGCAAATATGTATTAGCACACGCTTTCCCAAGGGGTTTCTTGGTCGCAAATCAGCTTTTTCGGCTAGAGCCTCGAATAAATCATCGCTGAAGAACCTCTTTTTAACAATGTACTCCAAGGGGGTCATTTTTCCTACTACAGCGTCACCAACTCTCGCCCCTTGCTCAATCAATGCTTTAGCTGTCTCTTCCCGCCCTAGTAAAATAGCAATATGTAACTTCTGTGTTAATAGATCCTTTCGCATCTTCCCGGCTTGAGCTTCAGTTTCTTCCCTAGCCCTTCTTGCTTGAGTAAAGGGGATGTTCGTAGGTTTTTGTATGCTGTAAGTTGACATATTATTCATTGTAGATATTTTTTTAATTATTATACATTGTTTTGTAATTAAAATAAAGAGATTGGTTTGCCATTTTTTCGAGAATTTAGCCCCCGCCATCCTTTCGATAGAATGTGAAAGGTGCCAAGTCAAACTCGCTTCTCCCTTCAAAAGCGAGGTCTGCGCAAATTTTTCCAAGAAGAGGAGTTAATTTAAAGACCCACCCCCGACTATCACTGCATCAACTTTTTTCAGTTTTTTTTCCGATTTGTACATCCAGCAGAAGAAAAAGAAAGGGAGATTAAAATTCCAATTATTGTAACTTTTCTAGACAGACAAGAAAAAAACTCCCCCTTTTGTCATAAATAAATTTATTCACGGCTTACCTGATTGTTTAATTCCTTCAGCAACTGGTAGCTGATAGCTATTTTTATTAATCCCAGCGGCGATTCTTTTTTTTCGATTTCTTGTTTTCTTTGGTCTGAAAGTCAATTTCAGCATCATCAAACCAAGCAACAAGCGCTTGTACGACGACTCTCCCCTGTTCCATGATCATTCGATCATGGCCAGATGTAATCGACCAAACATAAAGCCCAAAGAAAAAGATCATCCAAAGAAGTTTTCTCATTAATTTTCAGCCTACCCAAAGACGATTTTATTTGCCTCTAAAATGAGCACAAGAGTAGTTTATCCCTCATGCTACTCGCTGATTTTCAACTCATTCGACCTTCTTTTGAATCAACGCAAGAAGAGACTTTAAATTGGCTTGTCGACGCTCATGTAAAAGCCGAAGGCAATGAGGAGTTTCGCCAGGTCATTTGCGACAAGCTTTGGCACGTTGGTTGCAAACCAGATCGCATTGCGAAAAGGGGTCATGTATTGTCAGATTTTCTCCACCGCGATTGGGATAAAATGGATGTATACCAACTCAATAAAGAACGCACCGGCAGAGATCTTACCACAAGAGCGAAAATTTATGAAGTGGAAGTGGAGCAAATTTTTGATCAATACTATCCAGAAGGATCGATCGCTCCTGACGACATAATTCATGTAAGTTGTACAGGTTATGTATCTCCAAGTGGAGCGCAAAAAATCGTCTCCAAGAGAAATTGGGGACAAAGTACAACAGTTACCCACGCGTATCACATGGGATGCTATGGTTCTATTCCTGCGATTCGAATGGGCTCGGGATTTTTATTAAACGGCGAAGAAAAAAGAAAGATCGATATCGTTCACACAGAGGTGTGTTCTTTGCACTCTAACCCTTTGTTGCACCAAATCGATCAGCTTGTGTCGCAAAGTCTATTTGCCGATGGGTTTATGAAATATTCGATCGTTAAAACCTCTACAGAGCCTCACATCAAGGTCATCAAGCTGAAAGAGGAGATCATCCCGAACTCAACTAAAGCGATGACCTGGAATGTAGTTTCCTGGGGCTTTCAGATGTCATTGGCTAAAGAGTTGCCGGTATTAATTACACGTCACTTGCCAGGGTATCTAACTCGTCTCGGTAGTGATCTAACGAAAAAAGCCCTTTTTGCCATCCATCCTGGAGGACCTAAGATTTTGGTGTATATCCAAGAGCTTTTAGGTTTGTCCGATGAGCAGATGCGTTTCAGCTTTCAGGTGCTCAAAGAGTACGGCAATATGTCTTCAGCTACACTGCCCCATGTATGGCAAAAGATCTTAAGTGACGAAACAATTCCGAATAAAACACCGATTGTAAGCTTGGCATTTGGGCCTGGATTAACCATTGCAGGAGCTTTGATGGAGAAGGTATGTGGATCTTAGGCGTATTGCCCTTTGCAATTCAAGCGATTGCCATGGTGTTCGACGAAGGCTATTTCCATGTTCGAAGGGGGCTTCCAAAGTGGGAAAGAATCGGCCATCCGATTGATACATGTAGCGTTCTCATTTGCATGGGTTTTGTCCTTTTCGTCCCCTTTTCAAAAGGCGCATTGATTTGCTATATTGCCCTTGCTAGTTTTTCATCCATTCTTGTGACAAAAGACGAATTTGTTCACAAAGACCACTGTCCGGCTGCAGAAAATTGGCTCCATGCCCTGTTGTTCACTCTTCACCCGATCATGCTGACCTGTGCAGGATTTATTTGGCCAGTAATTCAGGGAGTTGAGGTAACGCCATGGATTGCAAAGTGGCTCGACAATCAAGAAGCACTTTTGTCCTTTTTGCAAATGCAATTTGCAGTCATGGTTCTATTTCTAGTTTATCAAATCGTATTTTGGAATGTGATATGGAAAAACAAGCCAGTCCTCAAGCAATAAATAACACTTTTTACGACGAACTCGAAGAGGGTTGGTATACAGCACAAGACCACCCAATTGCCCTACTGCGTGCTGAAAATGCTGTAAGGGTCCCTTGGATTATTGAACAGATCGGAGAGAAAAAAGTTGTTTTAGATATTGGCTGCGGCGCTGGAATACTCACGAATGCTTTGGCTAAGGCAGGCCACACGGTTTCTGGGATTGACCTATCCGAATCAAGTCTTCACATTGCCAAAAAATATGACGAAACAGCAAAGGTCACCTACCTTAACGCGAGTGCCTATGCTCTCCCTTTTCCCAATGATCATTTCGATGTCGTGTGCGCGATGGATGTACTCGAGCATGTTGAAGATCCAGCGCAGCTCATCAAAGAAGCAAGTAGGGTTTTAAAAGCAGGGGGATTATTTTTCTTCCACACCTTTAACCGCAATTTATTGAGCTATTTACTCGTCATTAAAGGGGTGGATTGGTGCGTCCCGAATGCGCCTAAAAATATGCACGTCTATCCCCTCTTCATCAAGCCCAAAGAACTTGATAAGCTTTGTAAAAAGCACGATATGCAAGTTCAAGCGTTTCATGGGTTTATCCCAAAAATCTTTTCATTCGCTTTGATCAAGATGATCCTAAAAAGAAAAGTTCCTGAAGATTTTGGGTTTCGCTTTTCAAAAAGCCTTACAACAGGATACTGTGGGATTGCAAAAAAAAATTAAGGAGACATATGGCAGACATTACACTCAAAGGCAAACCGACTCACACAGAGGGACATTTGCCAGCGCTGAACACCAAGGCGCCCGATTTTCGTCTCGTTGATAAAGATTTGAAGGAACACACACTTCGCGAATTCAATGGGAAAAGAAAACTCATTACAACTGTACCGAGTTTGGATACACCAACATGCAGTTTAATGACGAAGCACTTTAACGAATCGGCCAAAAAGCATCCCAATTTTGCTTTTATAACAGTCTCCGCAGATTTACCGTTTGCCCAAAAAAGGTTCTGCGAGCATGAAGCAGTTCATAATGTAGTCACTTTATCGATGATGCGCGATAAAGAATTTGGGAAATCTTACGGGGTTTTGGTTCAAGATGGACCTCTTGCGGGTCTCTTGGCAAGGGCTGTATTTGTTCTCGATGAAAAAGATCACGTAATTTATGTAGAGCTTGTCCCCGAAATTACCGAAGAGCCAAATTACCATAAAGCTCTACAGGCATTAGGTTCTTAAACAATTAGGCTTTTCTGTACTTTGGGTAGTGCGGATCCCAGATGTTTTTTTCAATCCCCTGATCAATTTTTGATAAGGGGCATTTTGCTACCTTTTCCTCGCACGCTTTTTTAGCGACTGCACGGGCAATTTCTTTAGAAATTTTTCTTACCTGATCAATTGGGGGAAACAAAGAGGCTGTAGGATCGTTCAGCGCTGGGGAAAATTTTGCAAGCGTTCGTGCTGCTTCCAAAAACATCCCATCCGTAATTTTTTCAGCTGATGCACCGAGCGCACCGAGACCAATCCCAGGAAATATGTATACATTATTGCACTGTGAAACCATGTACGTTTTCCCCTCATATTCAACTGGAGGAAAAGGGCTGCCCGTTGCAAATATGGCTTTGCCTTTGGTCCACTCAACTATTTGCTCAGGTGTGCACTCCGCTTTCAAAGTAGGATTAGAAAGGGGGAAAATAATAGGCCTTTCATGATGTTTTGCCA
This sequence comes from Chlamydiae bacterium CG10_big_fil_rev_8_21_14_0_10_42_34, assembly GCA_002773795.1. Taxonomy (GTDB): domain Bacteria; phylum Chlamydiota; class Chlamydiia; order Chlamydiales; family SM23-39; genus REEB52. Next base: position 275,822 of record PFAD01000008.1, read on the forward strand.
TCTCTTCGATGATCTCTTGAGTAAAGGCGCCCCCTTGAGCACAAACGCCGATGAGCGCGGTTGGTTTTGCATTTGTTATGACATCGAGGAAAGAGATGTGCTCTGAGTTTGATGGCCAACTGGATAATGTCTCGCGAGTGTGGACAAAGGGCTCTTGGGCTTTTGTGATGTTTTTTGTCCCGAAATAGATGAGCCCTTCAACATCGACGATATAGATCCGTTTACACGCTTCATCGTAGCTTAGCCCATCTGCCACCATCGCAGAGACGATTGCATCGGCGATTCCAGTACCCGCTGAACCGCCACCCAAAATCACAACTTTTTGATCGACAATTGTTTGATTTGAAATGCGAAGCGCGGAAAAAAGGGCTCCCAAAGTAACCGCCGCTGTACCCTGAATGTCGTCGTTGAAGGAGAGAATTTGGTCTCTATATTTATCGAGAATACGTCGCGCATTGCTTTTGCCAAAATCTTCCCACTGCAATAGGACTTTTGGGTAGCGTCTTCGTACAGCCCTTATAAATTTTTCTAAAAAATCGTCATATGCTGATCCCGTTAATCGCGTGTGGTTGCAGCCTAGATATAGCTCATCATTTAAAAGCGTTTGATTGTTTGTTCCGACATCTAAAATAATGGGAAGCGTTCTTGCTGGATGGATCCCTGCAAACAGGGTATATAATGAAAGCTTGCCGATAGGAATTGTCATCCCCCCTATCCCCTGGTCACCCAGGCCTAAAATTCTTTCTCCATCGGTTACGACAATGACATCGATTTCGTCATGGTTATAGTTTTCAAAAATTTCGTCGAGTCGATCTTTTAAATGGTGAGAGAGATAGAGGCCCCGTTGGTGAAAATAGATCCGGCTATAATGCATTGCCGCGTCGCCCACAGTTGGCGTGTAGATAAATGGGAGTATTTCTGATGGGTACCGAGAGGCAAATTGGTAAAAAAGGAGCTCATTTCTACTCAAAAGGGCTGCAAGCGAATCGTATTTTTCTAAGGGGGTCTTTTTTTCTGAAAAATTTAGATACGACCTTTTAATTTGCTGCTCTAAGGATGAAACTTTCGGAGGGAGCAGACCTGTAAGGCCCAGCTGATCACGCTCTTTATCGGTAAATCCAGTCCCCTTATTGATAAGAGGTGTATTTAAAATTTCTGCCCCCGTTTTATGGAGCTTTACAACTTCTTCTTCCATCTCTTTGAGACATGTCTGAATTTCAGTTTTTAGTCAATGTCCCCAATTGAATTAAAAGAGAGAATATGAGAAATTGTGGGCCTATGAAGACATCAGATTTCGGTAAATGGAGATCATTCTTTTGGCCAATCCACCGGTCAGAGTTGAAAAAATTCCTCCCGATGTTTTTCATTTTTTTCCTGATTGCGTTCAACTACAACGTGCTTCGCTCCTATAAAGATACGATTGTCATCACTGCGGCCCACTCTGGCGCGGAAACAATCCCTTTCATCAAACTTTGGGCCGTTTTGCCAAGCGCCATCCTCTTTACCCTGCTCTTCACTCGCCTTTCCAACCACTTTACCAGAGAAAAAGTCTTTTATATTACTCTGTCGATATTCATCGTCTTTTTCTTCTTATTCGCTTTCATTTTATACCCCTCTCAAGAGCTACTCCACCCAAACAATTTAGCAGACAAATTACAGCACCTATTGCCCGATGGTTTTAAAGGGTTTATCGCAATTTTCAGGAACTGGACTTTTACCCTTTTTTACGTAATGAGTGAGCTTTGGTCGACTGCGATTTTTAGCGTCCTATTCTGGGGCTTTGCCAATGAGGTGACCTCTGTCGATGAGGCGAAGCGCTTTTACGGCCTACTTACATTTGGGGGCAGTGTTGCAGGGATATTTGCAGGCTATGCAGCAATTCATTTTTCAAGGAATCTTTTTATCCCCTGGCTCCCCTATGGAAGCAATGCATGGGATCAGTCTATTTTGTTTGTTAGCTGCACGATCATTATTGGTGGACTTTTAACAATGGCCCTTTTCCGATGGCTCAACACAAAGGTTATCGGTCCTTCAGAAAAGCATTCCCCTCCAAGAGAAAAAATCCGAATGTCGATGAGAGCAAACTTTAGCTATCTTGCCCGTTCTAAATACTTGATCTGTATTGCGCTGATGGTTTTTGCCTACAATGTAGCGATGAACCTAGTCGAAGTGGTCTGGAAAGATCAAATCAGGGCGCTGTATCCCAATCCAAGCGATTATAATTCCTATATGGGCCAAGTTATTTTTGTGATGGGGATTATAGCAAGCCTTGCAGGACTACTCACGACAACCAAGGTGATTCAACGCTTTTCTTGGACTACATGTGCCCTGATTCCCACAGCCATTGTAGCATGCACAGGGATCTTTTTCTTCCAATTCACTTTCTTCCCCAACCATAGCCTTGCATGGCTAAACGGGTTAGTCAACATCTCTCCTTTAATGCTTTGCGTAACTTTTGGCTCGATTCAAAACTGTTTGAGTAGAGCTTCGAAATATACCTTTTTTGATGCGACAAAAGAGATTGCTTTCATTCCCTTAAGCAACGAATCAAAACTAAAAGGTAAAGCGGCAATTGATGGCGTGGGATCGAGACTAGGTAAGTCGGGAGGAGCTGCGATTCATCAAGGACTCATCCTTATGCTTTCGTCAGTTGCAGCCAGCATCCCTTATGTTGCAGCTATTTTTCTTGTAGTGATTTTGATCTGGGGACTTTCGGTTATCTCTTTAGGCAAACAGTTTGATGTGCTAGTCGCCCATAAAGCAAAGCTTAATATCCCTGAAAAAGATCCCGTTCTCAAAGAATCTACTTAAACTAGATTGTGGCAATTGTTGAGCTGCGTCTAAAAAGAAATGCGACAGTTCCCAGCCAACCGATAAAGATCAAAATGGAAAGATAGCTTGTCAGTTGCAAGATGTAGCTGCTGGCAACCGCCTGTAAGGCAATGAGACCAAAAGAGACCAAAGCCTTAGATGTTCTATAGGCAAAGACGTCAATAATAGCCTTTGCTCGGAATTTTGCATCCAGTTGCAGAGGGACATAAAGCATTTCTCTGATCACGCCAAAGAGAGAAAAGTCGATTGCCTTCAGGAAAACATAGGAAAAGGAGACAATTGCAAATCCCGGCATCGCGAAAGAGAAAAGGGCAGATGTACATAAGAGAATTGGGATGAGGATATGACTCCCCTTCACACCGAGGGTCTTAATGACCAAAAGGGCTCCTAAAAATTGAAATGTGAGACTTAATACATTAATGATTGCCCCGATCTTTCCGCAGTAGGCAGTCCTTAAGTCCATATCTAATATGTTGAGCTCTAAGTGGGCATTGAATTGATATTCAATCAGACCTGCTGAGACTTGCATGAAAACAACCAAAAGAAGAACGGCTACCAAAATGGGTGTGCGCCGAATTAAAGAAAAAGCCTCTCTTGCTCTTGGGTCCGGTGTAAGATCTGTGTTAAATGAGTCCGTTTTTAGCTTTGATCGCTGATAGGCCAATTTGTAGCTCAACATTAAACATAAATAGACGGGCAAAGTGAAAAGTAGGATTTTTTCCGAGCCAAAATAGGTGGCTAAAAATCCAGGGACAAAGCTTCCAGAAATCCCCCCAAGAGTCCCCATTCCATAGATGAATCCATATAGGTATTTTGCTCTTGTCGACTCGACGGTGCTGTGAACCATCGACCAAAGTTGTTTTAACATCAAAAGAACGTAGATATCCTTCCACATGTACTGCAAAAATGAGATAAGGGGCGCTTGCGTCACAAATATTGCGGCCAAAGAATTTACTGCAATTGTGATCGAAGCAATCGTGCAAAGCATCCGGAAGGGGCCAACTTTCGGTAAAAACTTATTATAAAAAAAGATGACCAAAAGATTTAAGGGAACCGTTGCTAGCCAAACCCAAGGATAGGCCTTTGAGGAAAATAGCGTTAAGAATAGCGCGTTACTGGTAGGTCTTGTAATCGCATATTCTCCACAGATACAAAAAACCGAGATCATGGAAAAGAAGATGAAAAGCTTTTCTGAGCGGCTGAAGGTCATTTGTGTTCGAGGAAGTTAACAAGTTCTAGGTCGTGTTCTGGTGAAATATAGACCCAATTTTCCTTTTTAGAAGGGACCTTTAATAATAGATCTGAACAGTCTTTGGCTTTCTGAATGACGAGGTGCCTGCGCGATACCGGAAAAGATAAGCGGTCAGGAGGTAAGTCTGCTTTGTGAAATTCCCAGTCGATGTCGGCATCAGTTAGTTTGTGTCTGGTTTTGAAATTTTCCAGATCCTCTTTACTTACATTATCAGAAAGAGCAATCGCACGGAATCTATGTTGACGGAAGATGACACATTTTGCGTCGGCATGCCCTGCAAGTTTAGGATCTTTCGCTGCTTTGTTAAGGGCAGAGGTTACATCCGTATCACTCAAAGCTAAAAACTCTTCGACATTGTCGAGTTTTTTCGAGTAGTTTGCGAGCATATATCTTCTTAAATGGAAGTTATAAGCTTTGACGGATGAATATTGATAGATTCTGCGGTGCATAAAGTGGCGGGCCAATAAGAGCGCCTCGCTTGACTCAAGACCATTTTCATCAATTCCGAGCTGCAGCTCATCTGAGCCATGGTCGGCGCTTGGTAAAATGCGGAGGCTTTCAATCAGTTGGTGATAGTCAAACAGGCCGTAAGCAACACCGGTACTTTTCGCATCGCGAAGGAGATAATCGATCCGATCTGCACCGAAAAAGTCCCCTGTGATTACTTCAGAGACAATCCTTTCCCATGGAGAAAATGTTTGCCCGGTCACTTCACTCCATTTGTTTTCACCTACTGAGATTTTTTTGATATCTTCTAAGATATTGCGCCCAGTTAAATCCTCGAGATAAGCAGGTGCATTTTTTAATTTTTCCCAAACAGGTGTTAAATAAGGGCTATCAATTACCTTTAGAGTCCAATATTCATGACCCATTGCGCCGAGAAGTTCTTTTTCAGCTACATGAGAAAACGGTAGGTGACCCAGATCATGACACAACGCAGCCATCCGGATGACTCTACGCCAATATAAAAAGTCTGTTGAGCCTTTTCTTGGGACAAAATGAAATACATCGGGCCTGACCGACTTACAGATTTTTTCAAACATTAAAGTAGCAAGAGACATGACCCCGAGAGAGTGTTCAAAGCGGGTGTGAGTTGCCCCAGGATAAACGAGATAGGCAATTCCAAGCTGATGGATATAATGAAGACGTTGAAACGGCAACGAGTCGATTAACTCTTTTTCGAACTCGTCGAAAGGGATAAACCCATGCACCGAATCATATATTTTTTTATCTGCGTATAAAAAATCTTTTACCATAGGCCCCCAAAGGACCCATTATCACTAAAAGGGGCATTTCTGGGCAATGCTACTCTGGTCTCGGCTTGCTTTCGTGGATATAAGACAAAGAAACTTGCACAAATTCAGCTTTTCTTTGGAGCTCTTTGAGGTTCCGTGCGCCTCCGTAGGTCATACCACTTCGGATTCCTCCTAAAAGGATTGTTATCAATTCTTCAGCAGTCCCACTAACAGGTCCCCAAAAATCGATCCCCTCGGCCACAGTTTTTGCTTTGAGTCCGCCATAAAATTCATTTTGGAAGTCAACAGAGGCCTGACCTCGAAACTTCGCTTCGTATCCGGATGCGTATTTGTCACTCTTGCGCTTTGGCGCGGCAGATTCTAACGTTTGCCCAAAGAGCTTTCCAACCATTACTGTGCTCGCGCCAGCAGCTAATGCCAATACAACATCGCGACTTGTCCTAATGCCCCCATCCGCAATCAGCGGAACGCGAAGCTTGTCTGCAATCCGAGCGCAGTCTTGAACAGCCGTAAATTGTGGCACGCCAAAACCTGTTACCATTCTTGTAGTACAAGCAGCCCCTGGGCCTACGCCCACTTTCACCGCATCTGCCCCAGCATTTACCAAATCGTGATATGCCATTGCTGTACAAACATTCCCCGCAATGACATCTTTATCCGGATGGGTTTTCTTCAATTCTTCAATATGGCGAAACATCCGATCAGAATGACCATGCGCTACATCTATGCAGACACCAAGAGCTCCCAAATCGAGCAATTTTCTTGCTTCATCAAGCTTTTGAATCCCGCAAGACACAAATGTTTTGTCCCTAAACTTCTTCACCCACTTTTCCTGGCTCTCTAACGGAGTAAATCTATGGAAAATAGGGATGGATCCTTGATCAATGAGGATTTCAGCTAGCTCTTCGCTGATCACAGTATCCATGTTGGCAGCTAAGATAGGAATACCCACCTTCAGCTTTCTCGTCAGCCAGCTTTCTAAAGATGGCTCAGTCCTTGAGGGGATATTGTTAAATTGTGGAACTAAGGCCACATCGTCATATGTATAGGCATGTCGCATGGCATATATGCTATGCTAAATGAGACATTTCATGCTAACATTATCTACAACACTACTCTTGTCTGGTCTAGGTTTGCTTTCGTGCAAATAGGACGATGATACCTGAACAAATTCCGCTTTTCTTTGGAGTTCTTTGAGATTGCGAGCACCGCCATAGGTCATTCCACTTCGGATTCCCCCTAGAAAACTAGTGATGAGCTCTTCAGCAGTTCCGCTTACAGGACCCCAAAAATCGATCCCTTCAGGGACAGTTTTCGCTTTAAGTCCCCCAAAAAAATCACTTTGGAAATCGACTGAAGATTTTCCGCGGAATTTCGCCTCATACCCAGATGTGTGTTTATCGCTTTTGCGCTTCGGTGCGGCAGATTCTAAAGTCTGACCGAAAAGCTTTCCAACCATTACTGTACTTGCTCCAGCTGCCAAAGCTAGCACTACGTCGCGACTTGTCCTAATTCCACCATCTGCGATAAGAGGAACTCTAAGCCTTTCTGCAATCAGAGCGCAATCTCGAATAGCGGTAAATTGAGGAACACCAAAGCCTGTGACCATTCTTGTCATGCAGGCAGCACCGGCACCTATGCCAACCTTTACGGCATCCGCGCCTGCATTTACTAGATCTTGATATGCCATTGCTGTACAAACATTGCCCGCAATGATCTGTTTTTCAGGATGAGTTTTCTTCAACTCCTCGATACACCGTAACATTCGATCCGAGTGGCCAAGCGCCACATCGACGCAGACCCCAAGAGCGCCCAAATCGAGCAATCTTTTTGCATCATCGAACATTCGAGTGCCGCATGAGATAAAAGTTTTGTCTTTAAACTTTTTCACCCACTTCGCTTGACTTTCATATGGGGCGAATCTGTGAAAAATTGGGATACTCCCCTGTGCAATGAGAACCTCAGCCAGTTCTTCGCTAATGACTGTATCCATGTTGGCGGCAAGGATAGGAATGCCTACTTTCAACTTTTTCGTCAGCCAACTTTCTAAAGATGGCTCGGTCCTTGAAGGGACATTGTTAAATTGTGGAACTAAAGCCACATCGTCATATGTATAGGTCTGTCTCATAATTTTCACCCAATAAATAAGGTATATCTCATAATTTTCAAGCTATACAAAATAAGATATTTTGCGCTAATATAATTTCAATATGCCTATCTTCAATAAGATCACAGTGTGTATCCTTACTAAAAATGCAGAAAGCACAATTGAAGAAACGCTTGATTCGACGCATCTTTTTTCAGAAGTTTTGATTTTGGACAATGGCTCAACGGATGCAACTCTTGCGATCGCATCGAAATATCCAAACGTAGTGATCCATAAAGCGCCCTTTATAGGGTTTGGCCCCTTGAGAAACCGTTTAGCAGAGCTTGCAACCAATGACTGGATACTTGCCCTAGATAGCGATGAAATTGTCTCCCCTCCCCTATCCCAGGAACTAGATCAGCTTACCCTTGATCCTCACTTCACCTATAACTTCCCTCGCCATAACTTTTACGATGGAAAACAGGTCCGTGGCTGCGGTTGGGACAAAGAGTATGTGGCTAGGCTCTACAACCGTAATGCAACCCGGTTTTCAGACGCTTTGGTCCACGAATCGCTTATCACCCTCAAGCCTTTGACCCTTCAATACCCTCTTCTTCATACGCCATACAGATCAACGACCGAATTTTTAGCAAAGATGCAACACTATTCAACCCTTTTTGCAGAGCAACATCGTGGCAAAAAGAGCTCCTCATTTTCAAAAGCGCTCCTGCATGGGATCTATGCTTTTATCAGGAGTTATTTTTTCAAAAAGGGAATTTTCTGTGGAAAAAGGGGCTTTATTATTTCTCTATACAATGCCAATACAACTTTCTATAAATATCTGAAGCTTTATGAAGTCAATAGAAACGGCTGAAGAGAAGAAAACCTTTCTAGAAGATCTTCAGCACTTGGTCGTTTAGTCGGATCAAGCTCAAGCATTGAGCGAATGAGTGGTTCAAATTCAGGTCTTGAAGCTAGAAGTGCATCATCCAAATGAGGCTCTTTTAAATTCGCTATCGAAGCCCAAACTTCTTCGTGTGATTTTTTATAGGATGCCCATGGAGGAGTCGTTCCGTAAAATAGCTGGTGAAACGTAACGCCCAATGCCCATATATCTGCTTTGATTCTGGTTTCATCCGCATCCAAGCCGACGAGCTGCTCTGAGCTTAGCAATAGATAATCAGGAGATAGATAATGGGAAGTTCCAACATGTTTCGCCATTAAGTAGTTCTTAGCCCTATGAGGATTATAGCTTCCAAAATCGATGAAGTTTGCATCCCCATTTTGATCAATCAGTAGATTCTGCGGCTTTATATCTCCATGAGATCCATTTTTATGGATTCTTGTTAGCCCAACAAGGAGATCGATGGCAATCTGATTTTTTTTTCTATCACACTCTACTTTATTCTCCTTAATGCAATCCCATAGACTTAAACCTATGGGTTGAAAAATGGCTAAAGATGGACGACCCGTTTTTTTCCTATAAAATGTCTCATCTAGAACTGGTTGAATCGCTTTTCCTTTTAAACGCTTCATGACATCCACTTCCATTTTTGTTATGACATAGTCACCGAACTTGTCAGTAATGCGTGCAACCCAAACTTGTTTATTTAAGTCCCAAACTTTTTTTACCTTTTTGTTTCCACCTTGGCCAATTTTCCCTTTCGGAACACTGATATACACGTTTGCATTTTTCATAATGTGCAACCCTTTAGGGAACGGCGACTCATTTTTATGAATGCGAATATCTTTGTCAGAATTTAAGTGGGCCAAAAGGAAACGTGCGCATTTGTGGCTATCAAAGTTTAAATCAGGTCTATTTGTTTTAAGTACCTTGAGTTTAGAAGCTAATTTTTCCATAGCTTCATGTGGTTGGGTATTTATAGGCTTGTATTGACTTAATTCACTTTGAATTTTTTTGAGAAGAACAAAACGCTTGAAACATTTAAAAATAGATCTAATGCAAGCAGAAATTCCCCAGGTGGGAAAGTCATACACCTTTATCTCCCAAAGATTTTTTAATTTAAAATGAGAAAGGGCCCGATTAGCAATTTCCCGAATTGGTGTGTCATTTGACTGAGAATTAAGTTGCACTGCAACCCATTGGCTCATTCCAGGAAACAAATAATCACAAACAACGCTCATATAATATCCATTCATTATTAAATAAATATTTTAACAAACAGGCCATTAAAAAACAATATAATACGTTATATTACCCCCCCCTTAATTATCCCGTTATTAGACCAGACAGAACATGGTCGCTCAAAAAAACCACAAACCACTAATAATCAGACCATAACGCCAAGCAGATTGCGGCATTAATATATATTAAATTTATATGAGATAATGATAGTTAATAAATTTAGCAAAAGAACGTCAAAAAATGTAATAGATTTTACTTTAGAGGGTCGTGTTAAGTTAGTGGGAATGAAACTAAGCCACCACCAGCCACGAATGTGAGATCCAAGCTACCAAACCCTAGTTCGGGTCCTTCCTCACAATTGGTGGACCATTTTTCTTGAAAACAAATGAAAGCCCTTCTGGAAATATCGGCGATTTAAACATAATAGGTCGGGAGCTTCTTTGCGCTATCATAGCTATGGTTGCTAATTGTTTGGCGCAACTACATCTTTCCTCATCAGAGCAAGATTTAAATTCGAGTTTTTCTAAATAACCGGCAAGTGTCTGCTGATTATCTCTATATGTTTGTCTTTCAGGTTCTATTTCTTGCGCAGCATTATTCGCTGTAATCCTTGAATTTGGGTCGAGACGAAGCATTTCTATAATAATAGGGGCAAGGTATTTAGCGTCTAACAGGTCGTATTCAATCATCCAGTCTGCGTTCAAATTATTAACAATATCAATCTGCTGTTCTGTTGGTAAATTCGCCCAGAGTGGTTTTTTTTTACTAAAAAGCCTCAAAAGAGTTATCCCCATTGACCAAACGTCATGTTTTTTATAGTTATTTTGGTCTGGATGATAATATTCTGGAGGAAAGTAATTACGAGTTCCTACTTGTTTATCTGAAATACTTCCGCGAAATTCGAACGTCCCAAAATCCCCAAAATAGGGATTCATTTCTTCGTCAACCAAGATATTTTCTAGCTTTATATCTCGATGGATCCCTATCTTTTCTATACGAGCTAGGTTTTTAATCAGTTTTTTTGCTAGCTCTCTTTTTTGATGCGCATTTAATTCTTCTTCAACGCTTTTCAGATCACCTGTATATAGTTTTTGAAAGATCTCAAACTTTGGAATCTCAGATTTTTTTTTATCAGAGTATTGAGTCGCCCCAATAAGTCTAACAACTCCTTTAATTCGGTTTAATTGTCTGTGGTTATAAAACTCGTTGGCGCAGCTTTTAACACGTGTAGAAGTTAAACGGGCACAGACACTACAATCTTTCAGTCGAATTGCTTTTTTCGCTTTTTTGTAGCCCCCAACTGCGAACAATGATTTTTTTATATTTAAAAATATTTTTTCGTCTTCCAGCAAGGTGATCGTGGTAGGAAACGGGGAATTAGCAGGACGGATTCTTAAAGAACTTTTGTTTTTTGTTAAATAAAGCCTTTTTGCGGCAAGAAATGATGAGCACCTTTCAAGATCAAAATCGGGATAGCCTAGATTCCCCTCTTTAACCTTTTCTAAACGATCTTTCGAATCGGAATAATACCATTTAAAATTACCCAAATCCAACTCAGATTCTGTAATTCTATCGTCGAACTCAACTAATCTTTTTTCAATTTTGTCAAAAAATTGATCGGCTAGCTGCTGGATTTTATCAAGTTCAGCAAAAATCGTGTCGTTTATGATTATCCCGTTATTCTCAGCAGTTTTCCTTATATAGGGAGATGAATTGATTCCTGATGCCATGCTACTTAATATTAGTTAATCTAATACAGATTAACATAATTCATAATTAAACATAACAAAATTATAAAAAAAATTCAATACAGAATGTTGCAAAGTTATCTTTTTAAAGAATGAGAGGCAAGTTTCATGGCAAGTAAACGCTACTTCATTTCCAGTTAGAGCCAGATGCAAATCTAATTTTGAAAAATAGGAATTTTTTGAGAACTCCGGGGCAGTTGGCTTACTCTCCCGCCATTTTGGGAAAATGACGGTAGCCGGATTCCGGGACTCCCGCCGATTCGTGGCGGTCAAACGCCACTTCATTTCTCATCACGGACGTAAGCCAAGCAGTTGGCTTACTCTCCCGCCATTTTGGGAAAATGACGGTAGCCGGATTCGAACCAGCGACACGTGGATTATGATTCCACTGCTCTAACCAACTGAGCTATACCGCCACAAGACTTAATTTGAAATTTACACTTCTTGAGGCGATGCCTCATCAACTAAAATAATATTAGCGGGGGTAGGACTCGAACCTACGGCCTTTGGGTTATGAGCCCAACGAGCTAACCACTGCTCCACCCCGCGATAAAGAAAGTTAAAGCTTAGCATGATAGCCCATTTATTCCCAAAGTTTTTTTCAAACCTTTCGCATTTAGCTCCAAACTGCTATAATTCCATTAAGAAAACGTAAAGGAAATACCATGTACTACGCAGATATTTTACCTTGGGTTTTGGTAGCTGGCGGAGCCATCAACGCCACCCGCTTAGTTGATCGAGGATTAAATTCTTTAGATGAACTACCTGGAAAAAATCTTGAAGGCAAAGACACCCAAGAAAAAACAATTCGAGTGGCAGCTAATGTGTTCGAGTTTATAGGACGATTTAGTTTAGCAATCGGATTAACCGTAGCCGGCCTATGGATGAATATGAAGCTGGCGCCAATTGCTGTGATTGGCAAGACCCTTCCGTGGATAATTGGAGCAGTCACAGGCCTAGTCTCAAGCGTACTAGTTCGCAAAGCCGTATAAAATTTTGAGTTCATTTGTGTATCAAAGCCAATCCAAAATCTCTTTTCGGGTTGGCTTTTTTTTTTAAGATTATATAAAATTACGACACAACTATAAATTGGAGTCAATTATGTCAGCTTATATCGGTGCAGTACTTTGTCTAAGTGGTGCATTTGCAGCGCAACGCACCTACACAAAAGGGGTAGATGCACCTAGAGGTCTCAATTTCGATGGATTGGATTTGCAAGAAAAAATCATGAAGCTTGCAGCATACACGCTCAAACTCGTGGGTTCATTTGCCCATTCTATTGGGACTATTCTTGCTGGAGCAACTCTTTGGGGAGCTGCGCCATCAGCTGGATTTGTGGCGCTCTTTCATCAAGTCGTAACACAATCTGCGGGATGGTATTTCGCTGGATTTGCCTCTTATGCAGCAGGCATTTCTCTTGGCGAGATTGTGCAAGACATACAATTCCAAAGACGATAATAGTTTTAGGACTTGGGCGGTAGAACCTCTACCGCTCTCACGAAATATAATAAAGCCTCTTCCAGCCTTGTGCTAAATTTTAAGATTACATATTCTTGCCCCTCACTTTAAATTTGGAAGTTATATGGCTACTTTAGTTGGAGGGATGTTAGTATGCGGAGGCACCTGGAGTGCGCTTGACGCAGTTGTACAAGCTCCCAAACATCTCAGTACACTGAGACTAGAAGGAGTGTCATCAGGGCAAAAAACACTTAAGATTGCCGGAACGATGTTTTTTCAGCTCGGTGTATTGTTCATGTCCGTAGGAGCTATCGCTGCAGGAGCAACTCTTTGGAAAGCTGAGCCAGCAACCCCACCTTTAACAGTCTTTCATGAAACTATTAGTCAATCACTAGGTTGGGTTGCTGGTGGGTTTGCGAGTATAATGTCTGGCGTTACCCTTTATAATAGTGGGGGGCCGTTAGCAGCAAATGCTAATGATATACAACGAATTGTAGATGATATTTGTTAAAGTAGTTTAATATCTCTTGCATTAAAATTGAAAAATAGAGACCATCATTGGTCACTTTAAATTTGGAGGTTATATGGCTACTTTAGTTGGAGGAATGTTAGTATGCGGTGGCACTTTGCAAGCGCTTGCTACAATCTCAGATGGACCTAGCAAAATCTGCAATCTAAAAATGCAGGGAAAATCTAGGGCAGAAATCATTGCGAAAGTTGCAGGACATATACTTGCACATGCGGGCGTCTTTGCTATGTGTATAGGGTCTATTATTGCTGGAGCAATCATTTACAATGGTGCTGCGTCAGCCCTATTTTTACCGGTTTTTCATGAAGCTATTAAGCAATCAGCACTTTGGATAGCTGGTGGGTTTGCTGCTTTTGGAACTGGTGTTTGCCTGGTTAATTTGGCAGATGCGCCAGCATCACAAGGCTCGCACTAGTTTTAGGACTTGGGCGGTAGAACCTCTACCGCTCTCAACAACTCTTTTTGCCCCCGCTCTCATCGACTTTTCTAATTCGACATTACTTAAGATTGATTCTATTGTATTTTTTAGGCTGTGAAGGGAAACTTGTTTGGCTGCGCCAAAGCTTTGTGCACGGTTTGCGAGTTCTTTTTGCCCAAAGATGTGCGGGCCAAAAATAACGGGAGTCCCGTAAAGACATGGCTCTAGCACATTATGGCCGCCGATATGTTTGACGTAACTACCTGCCACAATTGCAAGCCTGCTGTTTGCATAGCAAATTGGGAGCTTGCCCATGCAATCGACAAGGAGTACTTTTTTGTAAGGCTCAGAGCTAGTGAAGCGCGAAAAGGGGATATTTTTTTGTTTGAGGAGCCCTGCAACTTTTTCGAATCTTTCAGGATGGCGTGGCGCTAAGATCAAAAAGTAATCTGTATCTAAGAGTGCATCTAAGAGCTGTTCTTCTTCCGTTTCATGGGTGCAGCTAATTGTGATTGCCGGTTGGGGAAACTGTAGCTTTGCCGTTTTTTGAGCTTCTAAATCCAGTTTGAGATTCCCTGTAGTGTGGAGTTTTTTTGGATCAGGGACGAGAGGAAAAAAGCGCTTAAAATGTTCTTCACTTTGGACGCAAAGAAGATCGAAGTTTGAAAAAAGCTTTTTCGCAAAGTGTTTGAAGTAGAAAAACCTTTTGGCAGATCTTTCCGAGAGTTTACCGCTTACAAGAACAACTTTGGTTTTATTTCTTTTAAGTTCAGTGAGCAGCTGAGGCCAAAAATCGGTTTCGATCAAGATAAATAGCTTTGGATTGAGCTTTTTGACCCATCTGCGAACAACCCAGGTGAGATCAATGGGCAGATATGCATAGGCATCTGCTTGAGGAAGTGATCTTTTAGCCTCCATTTGTCCTGTTGCAGTTGTTGTTGTGATGAGGAAAAAAGCGTCTGGGTAGCTTTTTCGAAGCTGCGTATAGAGAGAGCTTGCTGATTTAATCTCACCAACAGAGACTGCGTGGATCCAAATTGTGAAGTTTTTTGTAGGAGTGGGAACTTTGAGCCCAAGCCTTTGAAAAAAGGCGGGGTGGCTTTTCCCCTTGCGAACCTTTTCCCAAAGAAGTTTGGGGGCGATTGCAAGGAGATAAAGTAGGATCAAAAAGTTCATTTCAAAACGATATTCAACAACTTATTCGGGACAAAGATTGTTTTAACGATCTCGCCAGCGAGGTGCTTTTCCAATTCAGGTTTTTGTTTCACGAGGATCATGAGCTCCTCTTCCGTTTTATCTTTCGGAAGCTCAAATCTTCCTCGTAACTTCCCATTTACTTGGACAACGTAAGTTGCTGTATCATCGATGAGATATTGGGGATCCACAGGTGGGATGGGAGCATAGGAGATGTTTTCAGTTTCTCCTAATTGTTCCCATAGCTCTTCTGCAATGTGAGGCGCAAATGGGCAGAGCATTTGCACGGCCATTTTTAAGCAGCTCTTTGGATAGCTTTGAAGTGGCAAGAATGCATTGACATACTCCATCATATGTGCAATTGCTGTATTAAACTGCATCGCTTCGATATCTTTTGTCACCGCATCGACCAATCTATGGGTTAGTTTAAGCGCTTCAAGGTTTGTCTGATCTGTCACTTTATCAGAATAAACTGCATCAAAAAACCGATTGAGGAAGCGACGGCACCCACTGACCGCATCTGTACTCCATAGCTTTTCTCTTTCAAAGGGGCCCATAAACATCTCGTAGAGTCTTAAGGAATCCGCGCCAAATTCTTCGATGATCTCATCTGGAGAGACACCATTGAGTTTCGATTTTGACATTTTTTCCATTTGGACAATAAGCTCTTCACCAGTTTTACTCGAGGTGAATGTCCCCTCTTTCTCGATCACTTCATTGGGATCGACGTATCCGCCTTGACTCATTTTGTAAGACTTTGCAGTAACTAGACCTTGATTGCGAAGAGTTGCAAATGGCTCGGATGTATGAACAAGACCACAGTCGAAGAGAACTTTATGCCAAAATCTTGCGTAAAGCAGGTGCAATACGGCGTGCTCCACTCCCCCTACATATAGATCGACCGGCATCCAATACTTTTCTGCCGCTTTACTCCAGGCCTCTTGGGTATTTGTTGGATCGCAAAAACGAAGGTAATACCAGCAAGACCCTGCCCACTGGGGCATTGTATTGGTCTCTCGGAGGGCTTTTTTACCTGTTTTAGGATCGGTTATCTCGACCCAGTTTTGCACTTTTGCAAGCGGGCTTTGTCCTGTTCCTGCTGGCTTGTAGTCATCTAGCGCTGGGGGGACAAGAGGAAGTTCATCGAGATCTAGCGCCCGCATCGTCCCATCAGGGAAGTGGAGAATTGGAATCGGCTCACCCCAGTAGCGCTGTCTTGAAAAAAGCCAGTCGCGCAACTTATAGTTGATCGTCCTTTTCCCCTTTGAGTGTTCTTCTAGCCAATGGATAATTTTTTCTTTTGCTTGGCTTACATTGAGACCATTTAGAAACTCGCTATTGATGACAGTTCCATCTTCGACCCAACATTTTTTCCCATGTATCACAGCATCGCGTTCTTCAATGGGACCTGGGTCGTAAACCGCCTTGATAGGGAGCTTGTACTGGAGGGCAAACTCGAAGTCGCGCTCATCATGAGCTGGTACGGCCATGACAGCCCCTGTTCCGTAACCCATCAAGACATAATCGGCGATCCAAATGGGGATTTTGTGTCCTGTTGTCGGATTTAGCGCGTAGGTGCCTGTCCAAACGCCTGTTTTTTCTTTAGCAAGGTCAGTTCTGTCGAGATCATTTTTTGCCGCAGTTTTGCGTCTGTATTCATCCACATCTTCTTTTTGTCCATCGGTTGTAAACTGATCGACTAGAGGGTGCTCTGGAGCTAAAACGAGATAGGTTGCCCCAAAAAGGGTGTCGGGACGGGTTGTAAAAACAGTAATTGGCTCGTGGCTACACTCTTCCACATAGGTGATCATGGCCCCTTCGCTTCTTCCGATCCAATTGGATTGAAGCTTTTTTAAATGATCGGGCCAATCGAGTAGATCGAGGTCAGCAAGGAGCCTGTCTGCGTATGCAGTGATGCGCAAGACCCACTGCTTTAGAGGCCTTCTTTCAACGGGGTATCCCCCCTCTTTTGACTTGCCATTTTCAACTTCTTCATTGGCTAATACTGTGCCTAGAGTTGGACAGTAATTAACATTGATTTCAGCCTCGTATGCGAGTCCTTTTTCAAAAAGCTTAGAGAAAATCCATTGAGTCCATTTGTAATAAGTCGGGTCGCTAGTGGCAATTTCTCTATCCCAATCATAACTAAATCCAAGCGATTCGAGCTGGCGGCGATATGTATCGATGTTTGTTTTGGTTGTAATGGCTGGGTGGGTTCCTGTTCTGATTGCAAACTGCTCTGCAGGGAGGCCGAAACTGTCCCATCCCATAGGATGGAGCACATTAAACCCTTTTTGCCTTTTAAAGCGGGCCATAATGTCTGTGCCAGTGTATCCCGTCACATGTCCGACGTGAAGACCTGCTCCCGATGGGTAGGGAAACATATCAAGGACGTAATATTTAGGCTTTTGGGTGTCGATAACCGACTTAAAAACCTTTTTATCTTTCCAGATTTTTTGCCATTTTTTCTCTATGGCTCGAGGATCGTATTTGGGCTTCATGGAAAAAGAGTATATTTGATTTCGCGAAATTGATCAACTGACACAATCAACCCATTTTCCCTGGGATTTGATGAGATCGATCAGTTTTGAGTCGGCGTCTTCAAATTCGACATCCCGCTCCACGCAAGTTTTCCCTATGTAGAGGTCGATTTTCCCAGGTTTTGATCCTACGTAACCAAAATCGGCATCGGCCATTTCTCCAGGGCCATTGACGATACACCCCATGATGGCAATCTTTACCCCTGGCAAGTGGGCTGTTTTTTCGCGGATGCGGCGAGATACCTCCTTAAGATCAAAAAGGGTCCTTCCGCAGCCGGGACAGGAGATGAAATCGGTCTTGGACATCCTCATGCGCGCAGATTGCAAAAGATCTAGACCCAGTTTAGCGTCACTGACACAAACACCTTCGGCTAGCTGATCACAAAGGATGGCTCCATATTCAGCCCCAGCGTGGATGGGGAGATCTTCGGGCGTGCATGCCGAATGATCCAGCTCAACAATTAGGGGGAGGGTGTTTTTTTCTCTTTTAAGCTTTTCAACAAAGCGGCGAACTTCGTGGACGGGAGATATTTCGGGTCGAAAAAGGAGCCAGTCATTTGGGTTGAGAAGGGTTTCATCGATGAAATATCCCCCCTCTTTTTTGAGAACAACGCTCCCCTTTTCGTGAAATGGTTTTGGGTAGATCACTTTGCGTTTTTCTAACTGGGTAATGTCTCTCATTTTTTCTTCGAATGGATCGACCCCCTTTCCCCAGGATCTTTTGGCAAATTCAGCCAATCTTTTGCATGGATCGATCTCTTCCCAAGGGTCCTCTGTTAAAGAGACCCGTATCGTATCGCCGAGACCGTCTAACAAAAGGGCGCCAATACCCATGGCAGACTTGATCCGACCATCTTCCCCTTCACCCGCTTCGGTCACGCCGAGATGTAGCGGATAGTCCCACCCTTCTTTGATCATTTCAGCGGCTAAAAGACGGTATGCATGGATCATTACAACTGGATTACTTGCTTTCATTGAAAAGCAAAAATCGTGAAAATCGTACTTTCTACAGACTCGGGCAAACTCAAAAGCTGATTCTACCATTCCTCGCGGTGTATCGCCAAAGCGGTTCATGATCCGGTCCGATAAAGAACCGTGATTTGTCCCTATCCGGATCGCTTTTTTCAGCCGTTTGCACTTTTCGACAAGCGGGGAAAATCTCTCTTCAATTTTCACTAATTCTTGTTCGTATGCTGCATCTGTGTATTCAATGACTTTAAATGTGGCTCTAATGTCCGCAAAATTACCCGGATTCACCCGTACCTTGTCGACAAATTCGGAAACTAACAAAGCGGCAGGTGGGTAAAAGTGGATATCGGCAACAATGGGAATGAGATAACCACGCTGTATAAGGGCGTTTTTTATTGCCTCACAAGCTAAAGCCTCTTTTTTCCCCTGGACGGTCACCCTGGCAATTTCGCAGCCTGCGTCGGCAAGTCGTATGATTTGCTCTACTGTTTTATCGACATCGCGCGTATTTGAGGTTGTCATCGACTGGAGACGAATGGGATTTGAGCCACCCAGTTTAAGAGATCCCACTTGGATTTCTCGCGTCTTAAAGCGCTTTGTTTGATAGATCGATTCACAATATTTCATGTGATGGGATTATAGCACCGCAAAGTGATAAGAAAAAAAGAGATTTTATCGTTTTTGCAAAAATGCAGCGGTCCTTCCCCAAGGATAGCGGACCCAAAATGTTTTTAAAACAGTGAACCCCTCTAAAGGGGCGCTGATCGAAATGACCTTAGCCGTCAAAGGAATGTCAACTTGAGGAAAATTCCCATACAGATAAATAACGGTAGCTTTCGCAATATCTGCTTTTTGCATATCTACTCTTTGAAAGCTCAAGTTCTTTACTCTAAAAATCTTTCGGAGCATGTTAGAAAAAAAGACAAATTGAGGGATCCACTCAATGCCCACAACCTTACACTTGATAAATTGAGAGAGCCAAAAGCACCCCTTTCCCCTTCCGGATCCCATCTCAACCCACACGTCATCTGGTCCAATGCCACATTCATCGACCATCTTTTGATACGTTGTAAAAGGGGTCTCGCCATAGGCATAGATGTTGGCTGCCCCTTTTTTTTGCAAAAATTTTCGACACGTGCGGTATGGATTGATGAATAACCCGATGAAAAAAAACGTAAGATCGATCAGTGCAAACTTTGGCTTTTGGTAGTACAATCGAACTGTTTGTAACTGATCCCAAAAGATTCTTTTTCTAGAAGTTAACATAAGTTCCGATATCGACCGGTAAAAAAGACTCAAAGGGTAATTGCTTTTCTTTCATAGCCAAATACAAATCGTAAGGAGGTCTGTCTAAGTGCTCTTCAGAGAGGCGAAAAGTTTTCCAATGCATGCCGAGGCTAAGGCGAGAGTTGACTTCCTCGTGGATCTGGACCGCCTCAAAGGGATTAATGTGCACGGGTTGCATAAACTTATTGGGAACATAGACTCCAATGGGGATGAGACTTAAGTCCATATGGTTGAATTTTTCTCCAATTGCTTTAAAATCAACAGGATTATACCCAGTATCGCCTGTAAAGTACACCCTTTTGCCCGCCTTTTCTAACACATAGCCGTTCCAGTGGGTCTTGTTTTTATCCCAAAGGGTTCTGCCCGAAAAATGTTGCGTTGGAACTGCTGTGATCGCACAATTTTTTGTAGTATGAGTTTTCCACCAGCTAATTTCTGTGGTAGCATGGATATTTCGTTTGTGAAACCAAGGAGAAAGAGACTCGGGGACAATCCATTCAATTTGGGGATGAAGGCAATTTAGGACCGATACAGTTTTTGCATCCAGATGATCGTAATGGTTATGGCTGATGAGGACGATATCTATTTGAGGCAAATCAGCTAAAGAGATAGGGGGCTCAGAGCACCGGCGTAACATTTGAATGGGGACAGGAGAACAAAAATCATTCCATATAGGGTCTGTTAATATGGTGAGCCCATCAACTTCAATGAGATAGGTCGAGTGACCGATCCAAATAGCATGAGGCTTTGCTTGATCAAATGTGCTAGCAGATGCTGGATAGATAAAATTGTCGGGAGGGGCTATATTGGGATTTAAATCGTCATAATAGCCTAATTTCCAAAGAACAGCGTCCCAAAGGGAGCGACGCAAATTCTTAATATGGGGGTTAATAAAGCGTTTTTGTCTCATAATCTGCAAGATAAAGATTTTCGATTAATCCTCAAGCAAGAAATGGCAGGAAATTGAGGGCCAATATCTTAGAAACTGAAGTGAAAATGCATTTTGTAAAGGAAGATTTTTAAAGGGTGGATATGCTATATTAAAGCTTAATCCCAGTTGATAAATTTATGCAAAAACCTCTGACTCGATTTCCCGAGGGTAGCATTCGGGAGTTGTGGAGTATTTCATTGCCTCTAATGATCTCCACACTCGCTTCCCTTTTTATGATTTTTACCGATCGAATCTTCCTCGCCCATTACTCGGTTGGGGCGCTCAATGCGTCTGTCAATGCGGGGACATTGGCCTGGGCATTGATTGCGGGCATTGGAATGATCACGGCGATGTCTGAGGTCTTTGTTGCCCAATATAATGGTGCTGGCCAAACAAAACGCCTCGGTGTCCCTGTATGGCAAATGATTTGGTTCGCTCTATTTTCTCTTGCCTTCTTTATTCCAATGGCTATTTGGGGCGCCCCTGCATTTTTTTCAGGAGATCGGTATGCAGACCTTGAGATCCCCTATTTTCGATGGCTAATGTTTTTTGGTCCAAGCTTTGCTCTGATGATGGCATTTTCTGGCTTTTTCATCGGCCGGGGTAAAACCAAAGTGATGATTTGGCTGGCCATTGTTGCGAACCTGATCAACATAGTACTCGACTGGGCCTTAATTTTTGGAGTGAAGGGCTTCTTACCAGAATTGGGTATTCAAGGTGCGGCCATTGCTACTTGCATGGGATATTTGTTTGAAGCTTTAGTCTTAGGTTTTTTATTTCTTAGAAAAGAGAATCGGATCCACTTCGGTTCATCAGAGTATAAGCTCAATTGGACAGAGATGAAAAAGTGCTGCAAGGTCGGCATTCCTCAAGGAGTTTTTTGTGCGCTTGAGATCTTTGGGTGGGCAGTATTTTATTGGATGATGACCGATTTAGGCGAAAAACATATTACGATTTCAAGCATTTGCCAAAGCTTTACCATTCTCCTCTCCTTTTTCTACGATGGATTAAGTCGAGGTGCAGCAGCAGTCGCCGGTAATTTTATAGGAGCTCGAAGATACGATCTGGTGAAAAAAGTGCTCCGCTCAGGTTTTGCCCTATTGATTATGTTTTCGCTTGGAACGGCTCTGATCCTAGTTGCTGACCCGATCGATACAGTGAGACTTTTATTTATCCAAAATCCAGATGCTTCCATCCATGCATCGCTCAAACTCTGTATGACCTTTTCCTTTATTTACATCTTTTTTGATGGGCTAAGATGGGTCTTTTCAGGTCTGTTGGTCGCTGCGGGAGATACCCTATTTCTTCTCGTAGTCGGATCTTTATCTGTTTGGATCTTTTTATTAGCGCCAGTGTATCTAATTGTCGTTAGACAAAACTTAAGCGTTGAATACGCTTGGGGACTGACCGTTCTTTACTCTGCGCTATTTTTTATCGTTTACGCTCTCAGGTTTAAGCAAGGAGCATGGCAAAAAATCAACTTGGTTGCTCCTCAGCTGGAACAAAGCAAAGAAGATACGCCTGTTGTAGCTGCTGATCCCATTCTTGTTGACCCGCAAGAGTAACATTTAAATCATTGACCAAGTATTTATTTCTATTCACGACTCTTCCGGCAACGTAGTGACCTGAAGAAATTGTGTCTCCTTGGTGATTGATAAAACTGCTCAAACGAAATTGTCTTTGGGACCCATCTATCAATGTGATCGCTATCTCTTCGGGGACCATCACCGGATCTTGTATTTTCTCCTGTCGGTAGGCTGGCCCACGATAAAACCATGATGCCCAACCTTTTTTTACTTCCACATTCGCAAATCTTTTGATTTGGAATCGAAGAGCTGAAGGGGCCAGGAGAAACTCCCTTTTTATCTTTGTCTCACGCTTCTCTCCGTCTCTTTCAAGGATAGCTCGCTCATTACAATATGCGCGCAGCATGTTTTCAATGCGCTTATCGTCATTTATTGCTAGCTGGATATTCCCCTGCTGCACTTGATTATCTATAATATCGTTTTGGCTGAAATGGTAGCTTTCAGAAAAGTGAACTTTTTGACTGATGGGCAAAAGATCTAAAATGTGACTTAAAAGCTCTTCTGCATCTTCTTGATGATGCGCTGAATCAGAAATACCTTCGCTAATTTGACTCATTGCTACTCTGAGTGCTTGAGAATTTAAATTGCCATCTTCGCGATCATATTCATCAAAAAATTGGGTAAAAGCGTCTTGGAGGATGACAATTTTGTTAAATAGGGCTTTCACATTTTCGTCAACTAGCTCAAGATGATTAAAAATTTCCCAAGATGTTGCTGGCGCATCCTTCCCAATTTCCTCTACTCTCGCTTGAAAATTAGCTACGCAATCAGCAGAAACACCGTACGCATTCAAAAGGACCATAAATTCATCAATGGCCATGTCAGTAATAGGATTTCTGAGCCACTGAAGAAGGGTTGGATCTCCTAAAACAAATTGGACAAGAGAGTTAAATGCGCAGTTTTGAGCCTGATTTTTAAGCGCATCTAAGTTGCTAATTCCGCGAGGTGCATCAAGAGGAAGCACCTCTTCATCATCGGCAATTAAGCGAAGTAATGGGAGCCTCGGTGATGCTGGCTTTCTTTGAGGAGCACTTGCATCTATGTAGAAGAATGCCGCCAAAAAGGTGGCGCCAACTCCCGCAAAGGGGATGAAAACAGCATGAAAAGATAAAGGCAATGTAGCAGATGCGAGCCAAATTGCAGATGCAACAAAAAGGACCCTCACAGCAATTTCAGTAACTACCTGGCAAACTTCCTCTAAATTTGTAATCAGACTTTGCAGTTTTGTGGGAATGCTAGCTTGAATCGGAGGTACTTGCATGAGGTTTTTGTATATCCGTTACAATTTGTGGAGCTAAATCACAAAGATCAGGATCGCCAAAGTATTGAATTGGTCCCGGATAGCAATATTGATCTTCTATTTGCCATCTTTTTCTTTGAGCCGCAAAGTATATAAAGGATGTTCCATTTACGTCTACGAGCGCTTTTTGAATGACCGGTTTTTGCTTTCCCAATCGGGTCTCTATATGCATGAGCTGAATAATTGGGACCGCTTTAAGAGTCCAGCTTTCGGGATCTTTACTTAAGTTTTGAATGGAGCAAATTACGCCTGTCAGCTCTTCTCGAATACAAAGGGCAGCAAGTGTGCCTAAAGCATAACAGTAGGTAGCATCGAAGTTAGTGGGCATGCACGATCTGCCTTCATACCCAAAAAAATGGCCTTGGACATTGAATTTCCCCTTAAAGTTTTTTTTGGCGAGCTCTTTTTCGACCAAATCAATGATCATTTTTTCGGTTTGAATTTTAGAGACTTGAACATTGCCGTGAGGATCTTTTTCCAAATTTAACTCTTTGGCCATTTCATTAAGCTCAGGAACAAATTCAATGAGTCCTTCTGGAATCAAAATGACTCCATAATCTTTCCCTGCAGCGTTACGCTCGATAACCAAATTAACAATTTCTTCGATGATCCCATCAAGGCCTCGCTTCTCTTCGCTAATTAAAGCCAAATTAGGTCTTGTTGCAAGGGCACACTCTAAAACAATATTCGATGCAGATCTCCCCATCAGCTTGATGAAATGGTAGTATTTTTTCGTCGAGAGCGCATCTCTTTCGATATTTCCGATCAATTCAGCATACGTTTTACAAGCGCTGTCAAAACCGAAAGAAATCTCAATCTCATCTGTCCTTAAATCCCCATCAATTGTTTTAGGAATGCCAACAACTTTTGTCGTACACCCAGCTTTCAGAAAATATTCGGCTAAAAGAGCTGCATTTGTATTTGAATCATCTCCCCCAATGATCACAAGGCCATCTAGTTTGTGTTCGGTAACTGTCTTTAGTGACGCAGCAAACTGTTCCTCGGTCTCAATTTTAGTTCGTCCTGTTCCAATCAGATCAAAGCCCCCCTGATTTCTATAAAGACTGACATCTTTAATCTCGCGGCTTTGATTTTCAACGATTCCACTAGGGCCATTTAGAAAACCAATGACTTTAGCCCCCGTATCGAAAATTGCACAGATTACATTGTGTCCACCCGCCGCAGTCCCACCAGAAAATACAACCCCTATTTTTAAAGGCTTATGAGTCCCTTGACCACTGACTAGTTCATATGCTGGAAGAGAAAATGTGTTGGGAAAAAGATTTTCAAGATCTTTGAGAGGAGACTTGGAATCGATTTTTCTAAATTGGACTTTTTCTAGATCGATAAGAAGTTTAGGAAGGGTCGGTTTGTACTTTAATCTTTTTTTCTGCAGCAAACTTAAATCATTCATGTATAAGGACTCAACGTTTCACAAATTTTAGCAAGCTGTTGCAGCAAATGACACTTGCAACGCAAGCCCGCCTTCTGATGTCTCTTTATACATGGTTTTCATATTTTTGCCTGTCTCTTTCATCGCACAGATCACCGCATCGAGAGAAACGGTGTGATTTCCATCACCGCGCAAAGCAAGTCTTGCTGCATTGATCGCTTTAATTGCCCCCATTGTATTTCTTTCGATACAAGGGATTTGGACAAGTCCTGCAATTGGATCACAAGTCAGACCAAGGTGATGTTCCATCGCAATTTCTGCCGCGTTTTCAATTTGCTCATTTGTCCCGCCTAAAATTGCAGTAAGTCCTGCTGCTGCCATCGACGAAGAAACACCAATCTCTCCTTGGCATCCCATTTCGGCGGCAGAAATCGATGCATTTTCCTTATAGAGAATCAAAAGGGCGGTCGTTGTGAGGAAAAATCGGAAAATACTTTCATTGGTAAAGTTGGGTGTAAATTTTTGCGCATAGAGCAAAACGGCTGGAATGACTCCCGCAGATCCATTTGTTGGAGCCGTAACAACTCTGCTTCCTGATGCATTTTCTTCGTTCACAGCGATTGCATAAAGGCTAACCCAATCCATGACTAAAGTTGGATCGTTCTCAATGGTGCTTTCTGAATTGACAAGTGCCTTATACAACATAGGAGCTCTACGAGGGACATTTAGTCCGCCGGGAAGAATCCCTTCTGTCCTGATTCCCCTTTCGACGCTTTGTACCATTGTATTCCAAATTTGAAAAATACCTGCCCTTAAATATTCTTCTGAGTGGTGCGCTTTTTCATTTTCTAACACAATTTCCCAAATCGCTTTTTTCTCACTTTTGCAATGTTCTATCAACTCTTTGGCCGTTTTGTATGGGAACGGGACCCCCTTTTCTATTTTGGCAGAAGGTTTTAACATCGCCTCAGCGTGATCGACAACAAAACCGCCACCTACAGAATAATAGACTTGGACAAATATTTTTTTGCCCTTTTTGTTAAACGCCTTCATCCGGATTGCATTCGAGTGGAAAGGGAGTTTTTTCCCGCGCAAGAAAAGGAGATCTAGATCTGAATCAAAAGGGATTACCCATCTTCCAAAAAGAGAGAGTTGCTTTGTATTTTTTATCGCATTGATTCTGTGGGCAACTGAGTCTGGATCAACTGTGTCTGGAGATTCCCCTTCAAGGCCCAAGAGAATGGCTATATCTGTTGCATGACCCATTCCAGTCATCGCTAAAGATCCGTAGAGCTCAACTTTCAGCGAGGCGACATCTTCGAGAAACTCCCTCTCTTTGAGCTCTACAATAAAGCGTCTGGCGGCTCGCATTGGACCTACCGTGTGTGAGCTAGAAGGGCCAATCCCAATTGAAAAGGCCTCTAAAGTACTAATTGAACCCATATGTAAAGTCTTCTCATTTTGACACTGGATAATTTTCACTGAAAGAACCTGATCTAGGCAAGAAAAAAGGGTTGGAGTATATTAGTTGCTTATGTCGATTAAATATATTTTTGTAACAGGGGGAGTTGTCTCCTCTCTAGGAAAAGGTCTTACGGCTGCCTCTATTGGTCAACTTCTAGAGGCTAGAGGCCTTAAGATTGCTATGCTCAAGCTCGACCCATACCTCAATGTCGATCCGGGCACGATGAATCCATTTCAACATGGCGAAGTGTACGTCACAGACGATGGAGCCGAGACAGATCTCGACTTAGGCCACTATTACCGATATACCAACTCTCCCCTCTCGCGCGCCTCTAATTCAACTTCTGGCCAAATTTACGAATCGGTCATCAAAAAAGAGCGCAAAGGTGAATATTTAGGCAAAACAGTTCAAGTAATTCCTCATGTAACAGATGAGATCAAGTCGCGGATTTTAGCCTGCGGCCATCAAGAAGAAGGGATCCAGGTAGTGCTCGTTGAAATTGGTGGCACTGTGGGAGATATCGAATCGCTCCCTTTCTTGGAGGCAATCCGTCAGTTTCGCTATGAAAGGCCAAAGGACTGTATCAATATCCATTTGACTTACGTCCCCTATTTGAAAGCTGCAGGAGAGGTAAAAACAAAGCCAACGCAACACTCAGTTCAAGTACTGCGTGGAATTGGGATTAGCCCAGATCTGATCCTGTGTCGCTGTGAAGAGGCTCTGTCCGACGAGTTGAAGGCGAAAATCTCCCTTTTCTGCAACGTGCCTCAAGATGCTGTGATGGATGAAAAAGATGTCGAACATAGCGTGTATGAGGTCCCTCTTGATCTGCATAGACAAGGGCTCGATGAAACCATTTGCAAAATGCTCGATCTCAAATCAGCAAAACCCGATTTAACCAAATGGGAAAAAATGCTCCATTCGGTCCTCAATCCTAAAGGAAAAGTCGTTGTTGGGATCGTGGGTAAATATATGGATCATCAAGACGCCTATAAATCGATTTTTGAAGCGCTGCACCATGCTGCAGTGGCAAATGGAGTGGCACTTGAAATCCGCAAGTTTGAATCTGATCGCATTGTAGAAAATGGCTCAGTTGAAGCATTGATTGGTGGATGCGATGGGTATCTTGTCCCTGGTGGTTTTGGCGAAAGAGGCTGGGAAGGGAAAGTCCTAACTGCAAAATATTGTAGAGAAAACAAGATCCCTTACTTTGGTATTTGCTTAGGGATGCAGGTCTTGATCGTTGAATTTGCCCGTCATATTTTGGGCCTTGAAAATGCCCACTCAACAGAGGTGGATCGCAATACTTCCTATCCTGTAATTTCGATGATTACTGAGCAAAAGCAAATCCAGAACTTGGGCGGTACAATGCGTCTTGGCGCCTACCCTTGTGATTTGAAGAAAGGGACAAGAGCCTACGAGGCATATGGAAAAAATCTTATTTCTGAGAGGCACCGCCACCGTTATGAATTTAATAACGAATACAAAGAGGCCTTTGAGGAAAAGGGGATGGTCTTTTCTGGAAAGCTTAACAAGGGCCAGTTGTGTGAAATTTCTGAGTTGAAGAGCCATCCTTGGATGGTTGGCGTCCAATTCCACCCCGAATTTAAGTCCAAACCCCTTGCGCCTCACCCGCTCTTTCTTAATTTCATCAATGCGCTGAAAATTCTTCCTAAAAAACAGCTTGAAAAAGTGGCCCCCACGTCCCAAGGTGACAAGTAGTGGGCAGAGTTGCTGCAATTGATTTTGGTGAAAAAAGAATTGGGATCGCCATGTCCGATATCAATCGGAAAATTGCCCTCCCTGTAGATATCGTTGAAGGGGGGAAAAAGGCTGTACAAAACATCAGAGCCTCTTTACCTTTAAAAGAAATCGATCTTATCTTAATTGGACTTCCCCTAGAAATGAGCGGTAAAAAAGGTCCCATGGCGGAAAAAGTTGAAGCGTTTGCTAAAATGCTTGAAGATGCCTTAGGAATCCCCATTCAACTCGTCGATGAAAGACTTTCCAGCAAAGGTGCAGATGTCCAATTGAAAGAGATTTCTTTGAATCGAAAAGCGAGAAGTGCGAAGATAGATATGATTGCAGCGACCCTATTTTTGCAAACTTATCTCGATCGATAAATAGTCTTGACCTAGTGGGATCGATCTGATAATCAAACATATCGAGAGGATGCTAAGAAATGTCAATGGATAATCACCCCTTAGAAGAAACTGGACGCTCGACGCGAAACATCGACCCTTGCACCGTGGTTATATTTGGAGCAACGGGTGATCTTACAGGGAGAAAATTAGCTCCTGCGATTTATAACTTAGGAAGAGAGGGCCTTCTGCCGGCAAATTTTGCCTGTGTTGGATTTGCTAGAAGAGAAAAAACCAATGAGCAATTCCGCGAAGAGCTCAAAACCAATATCAACGAGCATTCGCGCACAAAGCCCATCGACGATTCTTTTTGGAAAAATTTTGAGAACCAAGTTTTTTATCATCGATCAGAATTTGATAGTGATGAAGGCTACCAAGCGTTAGCTGAGCTCCTCAAACAAATCGACGCCAAACACGCAACGCGAGGCAATCGGGTATTTTATCTATCCGTACAACCGAAGTTTTTTCCTATTATCATTGAGAAATTAGCAAAAAACGGACTCATTTACGACACACATAAAACAACCGATCAGTGGTCAAGAGTCATTATCGAAAAACCATTCGGCCATAACGCCTCTTCAGCAAAAGAGCTTCAAGCAAACATTTCAAAACACTTAGATGAATCACAAATTTATCGGATCGACCACTACCTCGGTAAAGAGACTGTTCAAAATCTCCTCGTCTTTCGCTTTGCAAATGCGATCTTTGAATCATTATGGAACTATAAGCACATCAACCAAGTTCAAATCACAGTTGCAGAAGATATAGGAATAGGAACGCGAGGCCACTTTTTTGAAGAAGAGGGGCTGCTTCGCGACGTTGTGCAAAACCACATGATGCAGCTCCTTTCATTAGTTGCTATGGAACCACCTGTCTCTTTAAGCGCGGGAGCCATACGCGATGAAAAAGTCAAAGTACTCCAATCTATAAGACCTCTCACAGAAGAGGATTTCAAATCCAATGTAGTCCGCGGACAGTACGGCCCTGGCTTCATCAATGGTCAAAAAACTCTTGGTTACCGGGAAGAAAAAGACGTAGATCCGAAATCAAATATCGAAACATTTTTAGCTCTTCGCTTATTTATCGATAATTGGCGCTGGGCCGGCGTCCCCTTTTATCTACGCGGTGGAAAAAGATTGCCTAAACGGGGAACTGAGATTGCCATTGTTTTTAACGATGCACCAGGAGTTCTCTTTAAGCAAAATGGACGAAAAAATGATCCCAATGTCCTTGCGATGCGCATTCAACCAGACGAAGGCATTGCGATGAAAATCAATTGCAAGGTTCCAGGACCAAGCAGCCCGATTCAACCTGTCAAAATGGATTTCAGATACGGATCTTATTTTGGACAAAGCCCACCGGAGGCCTATGAAAGACTCATCTGGGACTGCATTACAGGCGATAGCACTCTATTCGCAAGAGCGGATGAAGTGGAGCAATCCTGGAAAATTTTGACTCCCCTTTTAGACCATTGGGAGAAAAACCCAAAATCAGAGTTCCCAAATTACGCCGCGGGCACATGGGGACCTGCTGCTGCAGATGAGATGATTGCAAAAGATAACAGATCCTGGCGCATTCTATGACAACACAACAAATCGTCGATCCTGAAAAAATTGAGCCTGAGTTGATCCGAATTTGGGAAGGGCTCGCCAAAGAAAAAATGAGGGCGTGCCTTTTTAACCTCATCGTATTTAATAAACTCTCTAAGCGCACCGATTACATCCGAAATATTGTCCAAAAGGTCTCTGAAAAATACCCTTGCAGAGTCATTTTTATTTCATCAGACGCAGAGTCAAAGACCCCATACTTAAAAACAGCTGTATCTGTAGTAGGTGATGGCAATATCGCATGCGACTATATCGATATTGGAGTCAGTGGTCCAGACTTACAACGAGTCCCTTTTGTCCTCTTGCCACACATTATCCCTGATCTACCGGTTTCACTTCTCTGGACAGAAGATCCAAGTACCGAGCATGATCTATTCGAGCCGCTTACAAAACTTGCTAATCGCGTCATCTTCGATTCAGAATCGGCAGATAGCCTCCTCGCATTTTCCCAAAAAGTTTCAAAATTAAGAGCAGATACTGGTGTTGATACAGCAGATCTCAACTGGGCCCGCACTGAAGGTTGGCGCGATCTAATCGCATCGCTGTTTCGCTCTGGGGAAAACTTAGACAAACTCGTAGATGTGCGTATTACCTACAATGCCCGCCCGACGGAGTCATTTTGCCATTTGAAAGTGCAGTCTCTTTACTTGCTCTCATGGATCTCAAGTAGGTTGAATTGGACCTTTAAGAAGGCCACAAAAACGCTCAACTTCACATTCGAAAAACACAATGCGGAAATCCACACAGCGGATTGGGAAAAACTCGGACCCGGAACGATCATCTCTGTTGATCTTGCAACAACAGATAACCTCCTTTACCAGTGCTCACGCGTTCGAACTCAATATCACAGAGTGTCCATTCAAATATCATCTCCTGAAAAATGTGAACTCCCCTACCAATTTATCCTTGGGCAAACAGCAACGGGCCAATCGCTTGTCAAAGAAATTATTAACAAAGGGACGAGCGAACACTACCTGCAAATGCTCAAAAACCTCGAACAACTCGATAGAGATAGGCTGTGCTAAAATGAAGATCGAATCATGGGACGACAGAAGAGACTATATAATCCCCGGGGATGCAAAGCAAACAATTGACTTTGCAGCTGAGCACTGGATCCACTCCTATGAGAGGTCTGTTCAACAAAGAGGGCGATTTGCGGTAGCCCTTTCGGGCGGATCCACACCCAAAGCAATCTATGAAATTCTAGGTAAAGAAAAACTTGATGGATCCAAAATTTGGCTCTTTTGGAGCGATGAGAGAGCTGTCCCCCCGTCTCATCCCGACAGTAACTATAAGATGGCCATGGAAAGCGGCCTTGCAAATCTAAATATTCCGCCAAGTCAAATTTTTCGTATGGTCGCAGAAAAAGACATAGAAAAAAATGCACTTGATTACGAAGAAAAAATTCGACACTACCTGGGTAAAACCCTTTTTGATCTCGTAATGCTAGGTGTTGGTGAAGATGGCCACACCGCATCACTCTTCCCTGAAAGCGCAGCTCTTCAAGAAGAAACGCGACTTGTCATGCCAAATTATATTTCGGAAAAAAAATGTTGGCGCATGACACTTACCTACCCATGTATTAATCAAAGTTTTCATACTGTGATTTACGCAATTGGGAAATCAAAACATCTCATCATTCCTCAAATATTAAATGCTGCTATTGTCTCTAAATACCCAGCAAGCTCTATTGGTAATTCAATTAACAAATGTCTTTATATACTAGATAATTCAGCATCATCACTATTAAAATAATTAGTCGGATTTACATTAACGTTAATATACATTAAAATATATGGCGTAAAACGGAAGTAAATCAAACAAAGGTGATATGATGATTCAATCATTAGAATTAAATTTTAACGCGACAAAAGGTCTTTTTAATAAAGAACCTACAGCGCAAAATAAAGCAGCCGCGATGGCGCAAAAGGTGAGTTATGTAGTTGCTAGCGCATTCGTTGCGATTGCAGAAACATTTTTAAACGCAGCAAAAGCTGTTGCAAACGGCGTTATTTTCGTTGCTAACAAGTTTAGCAAGCCTAAATCTGGTTCAAAAGATGATAGCTTTGTAAGCAAATTTCAAGCTGGCTTTGTTCCAACATTCCTTCCTCGAGTTGCAAAGGAAGAATTAAGTTTTAGCATCCCATCAACAAAAGATGATGCTGCCTTATTAAAAATGGAGTTTTCTAAAGCTACGCTAGATAGTTTCAAGGAGCTTCACATCAGTAGAAAAATAATGCTTGCTGGTTCAAAAGATGATACAAATGTAAGAAGAGATGAGCTAAGCCTAGTACTTAGCCCTAAGAAAAAGTCTCGAGATGATTCTTCTCTTTTGACAATGGACACAAGAAAAGAAACTGTTGAGGCTTTGCATAAAAGCTTTTTATTAACTCAAACCAATCTTCAAAAAATTCCTTCTCTATTCGACAGAATAGCAAAGTAATTTAGGTTTTTAGTTTTTATGTTGTTAAGGGCCCTATTTCGGGGCCCTTTTTTATTGCCCAAATTCTCACCTTAGCCGTAACATATTCGTCCTATGGCATGGATCGATCCCATTGAATTTAATATGAGCATCTCAAGAAGGCTCTACGAGAGCTGTCCGAAAAATGCCCTTTTGGCAACCGTTCAAAAAATTATCATCTACTCCTTTTTCCCCTTAAGTCTCATTGTCTTTTTTGAAGCTGTTGTTAAAAATATGATTTTGATCAACCTGTCCAACGTTGTCATTACGGTATTAAATGCAGCTTACGGACTTCACTCTCAAGCACGGGCGGTACAGCCATGATTGTATTGGGGATCGAAAGCACATGTGACGAGACGGGTGCTGCTATCGTTAAAGATGGAAGAGAGATTCTTTCTAATGTGATCGCCTCATCTGCCGATATCCATGAAAAATATGGGGGCGTCTTCCCAGAGCTTGCTTGTCGCCGCCATATTGATGCGATTATTCCAGTCATTGACGAAGCGATTAAAAAGGCAGGCGTAACAATTGATGAGATCGATGCTATTGCGGTCGCTAAGGGACCGGGACTTGTAGGCGCCCTACTCATCGGGATGAATGCGGCTAAAGGCTTATCGATCGCATGGAACAAGCCTCTAATCGGCGTCAATCATATTGAGGCGCACCTTTATGCCAGCATGATGGGTCTTGAAGAAATTCCCCTGCCCGCCCTCGGTGTTGTTCTCTCGGGTGGCCATACCCTTTTATTGAAAATTTTAGACGTCGGAAAATATGAGCCCATTGCCACAACGGTCGATGATGCAATTGGTGAGGCTTTTGATAAGGTTGCTAGCATGTTAGGCCTTGCCTATCCTGGAGGCCCTCACGTTGAGCTGTTGGCTAAAAGTGGCGATCCTACCCGCTACCCGTTGACGGCAGGCAGGGTAAAAAGATCCCCCATCGACTTTTCATTTAGCGGTCTGAAGACGGCTGTTTTATATACGTTAAAAGGTGGTGCTGTGGAAAAAAGTGATTTGGCCGCCTCATTTCAAGAAACAGCACTTAATGACGTGGTGGGTAAAGCGCTTTTGGCAAGTCAAACTTTTAACTGTCAGGCAATTTTCGCGGGCGGCGGGGTCTGTAACAATCAACGGTTAAGAGAGCTGTTTAATGAAAAATTTCCAAATTTACCTATCCATTGGCCCTCTGCAAATTTGAGTGCAGATAACGCGGCGATGATCGCAGGGCTTGGTGAAAAGAAGTTTATCAATGGGACAGACACCCTAGATTTAGAAGTACAAACGCGTATTCCCATTGCTTAAAAACTAAAAAAAACGGTAAAATCGTAAATCTAAATTGAGGTAGAACATGGCAAAAGGCGCACGAGAAAATATTAAGCTAAAAAGCACCGAGTCTAATGAGACTTATTGGACTGTCAAAAATAAACGCAATACAACAGAGAGAATTGAGCTCAAAAAGTACGATTCTACTTTGCGCAAACACGTGGTTTTCAAAGAAGCAAAATAATTTTGTTTGAGCTTTCAGTTGCTTACAAATATTTGATCCCAAGAAAAAAGTCGCTCTCAACAGCACTTATTTCATTGATGTCGGTGTTTGTAATCTCGCTTGTGGTATGGCTGGTTTTAGTCTTCCTATCAGTCACCACAGGCATCGAAAAAAACTGGCTCACCAAGCTCACCTCCCTTCACGCTCCGATCCGGATCTCTCCTACTGAGGAGTACCATCAGTCGTATTATTACCAAATTGATGGCCTTTCTGCAGCCTCTCATTACTCGTTAAAAACAATTGGAGAAAAAGCTGAAAGCAACTTGAGCGATCCGTATGCAATTGACTTTGATGCAGAAATCCCTGCCCATTGGCCTAAAAAAGATCAAGTTGACCCAGTCAAGACCGCATTTGAAGAACTCGATGCACTTGGCTTAACAAGTCAAGACTATGAGATTAGTAGTGCGCTTTTGAGGCTCAATCGCGGAGGGGGCACAATTTTGTCACAAATGGCCTATCTCCTCTCTGAACCTTCAAAAAACCCAAGCTTCCCCTCACTTGTTTTAGAATCAACTCAGACTAAAAGCTCAGAAACGCCCATCTTACTCCCCAAAAACTATAAAGATAGCGGAGTGAAAATTGGGGACTTTGGAACACTCAACTATGCAGCGCCAACGGCAGCATCGTATCAGGAACAAAGGATCCCGATTCGTGTCAGTGGATTTTATGATCCAGGTCTTGTCTCCGTTGGGAACAAGTGCGTAATTGTCCCCAATCAGATCACACGGACCATTCAAGCAGCGAACAAAACCTTTTCCCCAGACGGCACACCGACAAACGGGATCTTCGTCTGGTTCAACGATCTAACAGATGCCCCTGCCGTGAAAGAAAAAATAGCAAAACGTTTTGAAAAAGCTGGCATCTCCAAATATTGGAAAATTGACACCTATCGAGATTTCGAGTTTTCAAAAGACCTCATGCTCCAATTTCAAAGCGATCGAACCCTTTTCCTTCTGATTGCAGCGATTATCTTACTCGTCGCGTGCTGCAACATCATTTCCCTTCTTGTCCTTTTAGTAAACGATAAGAAAAAAGAGATCGCGATTTTGCAATCCATGGGCGCATCCTTTAAGAGCATTGCAGCCATTTTTGGTGTGTGTGGAATAGCAATGGGCGCTTTGAGCTGCCTTATTGGTGTGGGACTTGCCATTTTCACCTTAAATCACCTAGATTCGCTCGTCCATTTTTTAAGTGCAATCCAAGGACACAATGCATTTAACCCTGCATTTTTTGGTCAAACGCTCCCGAATGAGCTGAGCACTCAGGCCCTCCTTTTTGTCCTCATTGCAACGCCCATCCTCTCGCTTGCAGCAGGTCTCATCCCTGCCATCAAGGCGAGTCGCATTCGCCCGTCTACCGTTTTGAGGTCCGAATGATCTTAAAGGCGAGAAACCTGATCAAAACGTATCCAAAAGTAAAGGTGCTATCCGATATTTCATTATCGGTGGCTCTCGGCGATACAATTGCAATTTGTGGCAGATCCGGCGAGGGAAAAACAACACTGCTCCATATTCTCGGTGGCCTTGAAGAACCAGATAAAGGGGAAATCGAAATCGGTGGCCACAGACTCACACGTTCCAATTGCCCACATATCAGAAACACTCAGATTGGCTTTATCTTTCAAGCCTACAACCTACTCGAAGATTTCACCGCCCTAGAAAATGTTCTCATGCCTGCTAAAATTGCCCGCAAAGCAACGACCAGACAAAAAGGGCTCGATCTCTTGTCTCTTGTCGGCCTTGAAGATCGAGCCGATTTTCCTGCAAAACTTCTCTCTGGCGGAGAAAGACAAAGAGTGGCCATAGCAAGAGCGCTTTGCAATGACCCAAATCTCATTTTAGCGGATGAGCCAACGGGGAATCTCGATCGCGCCAATGCAAAAAAAATTGGGGAACTTCTTATCTCGTTGAAGAAAAGTCTCATCTTAGTCACACACGATCCCGACTTAAGTGCACTTTGCCAAAAGCAATATGTTCTCAAAGAGGGAAATCTATTATTATAGCCATCGTAATTTTAACATTGGCTTAGATACAGCACACTCGCTCAACTCTGCAAGCTGATTTGGGTGGAAAAGAAATACCGTTTTCTGCTACGAATATCGTCTTAATTATTGGAGAATGTCATGCAGATTTTAATGGTGGGTACTGGATATGTTGGATTGGTTACTGGGGCATGCTTTGCCGAAATGGGACACACTGTCACATGTTTAGATATCGACTCTGAAAAAATCAGCAAATTAAATCAAGGCATCATCCCAATTTACGAACCGGGTCTTGAAGAGATCGTCAAGCGCAACATCAAACAACATCGACTCTTTTTTACAACAGATTACCAAAGCGCAGTTGCAAATTCCTTGGTCTGCTTCATTGCAGTCCCAACGCCCTCTAAAGAAGATGGATCTTGCGATGTGAGTTATGTAGAGGCTGCGGCAAGAGAAATCGGGATGAATATGACAGATTATCGAGTCATTGTAAACAAATCGACAGTCCCTGTCGGAACGGCAAATCTTGTTACAAAAGTTATTAAGGAAGTCACTGACGTCCCGTTTGACGTCGTCTCGAATCCCGAATTTTTAAAAGAGGGAGCAGCTGTTCAAGACTGTTTAAAGCCAGACAGAATTATTATCGGCTCCAATGCTTCTAAACCGGCTGAAATTTTAAAAGAGATCTACTCTGCATTTACGTTGAATCACGAAAGGATGATCGTAATGGACACACTCTCTGCCGAGATGACCAAATACGCAGCCAATGCCATGCTTGCAACTCGCATCTCGTTCATGAACGAGATAGCAGACATCTGTAAGCGAGTTGGCGCTAATGTGAACGAAGTGAGAAAAGGGATCGGCTCAGATTCCAGAATTGGATATAGCTTCCTTTATCCGGGAGTAGGCTATGGTGGCTCATGCTTTCCGAAAGATATTCGCGCCCTCATCGCAGTGGCAAAAAATGCAGGGGCAGAGCCCACTCTTTTAGAAGCTGCAGATTCTGTGAATAACCGGCAGAAAAAGATCCTCGCAGAAAAAATGCTGAAGTATTTTGCCAAAAAAGGGGGCCTCAAAGGGAAAACGATCGCCGTTTGGGGACTTTCCTTTAAGCCGGATACCGATGATATGAGAGAGGCCCCTTCTTTGAACTTGATCGAAGATCTGATCAAGCAAGGAGCCTCTTTACGCCTGTTCGATCCAGTTGCTATGCCAAATGCAAAAAAGGTCTTGGAGGGATTGCCTAACATTTCTTGGTGCGAAGATGAGTTCGATGCAGCAAAAGGGGCCGATGCAATCGCATTATTAACAGAGTGGAAACAGTTCCGTCTCGTCGACTTCAAGCCAATTCAAGGCGAAATGAAAGGGTTTGCCTTCTTTGACGGCCGCAACCAGTACAAACCTTTGGACATGAAAGGCAAAGGGTTTGATTATATCTCTATTGGCGTACCCGATCAGATGCATGATAAGAAAAATTGAAGAAAGGCTCAAAGAGCTCATCCCAACAAAAGATGAAACGATTTTTGAAGCAGGACGCTACTCTCTTCTTTCGACAGGAAAGAGAATCCGTCCCCTTCTAACAATGGCAACAGCTGCAACCTTTGGGGTAGATCCCCTCATAGCACTGGATCCTGCCTGTGCAATTGAGATGATCCATAGCTATTCGCTCATTCATGACGATCTTCCGTGTATGGACAATGACGATCTTCGAAGAGGCAAGCCAACACTTCACAAAGTCTACGGAGAATCGATGGCCCTTCTTGCAGGAGATTATCTTCTTACCTATGCCTTTGAGGTGATTGCAAATGCTTCTATTTTGGGGCGCGAGCAACGGCTGCAAATGATCAAAACTGTCGCAATGCGGGCTGGGGCTCCAGGAATGATCGGGGGGCAAGCTTTTGATATTGAGTCAAAAGGGAAAGAGATTGATGAAGAAGCCCTTTTACAAATGCACTATGGAAAAACCGCAGCTCTTCTCACAGCTTGTCTTGAATGCGGAAGCTTAGCCGCTGGATACCCACCCACCGACCTACTGCAATCTATTGGGTTAGAGCTTGGGCTTGCTTATCAGTATCAAGACGACCTATTAGACGCCACTTCAACAACTGCAATTTTAGGAAAAACGGCAGGATCAGATGCTGCTGAAGACAAGCCAACTGCAGTTTCACTTTTTGGAATTGATGGCACGCAAGAAAGACTTGCGCACATGAATCAATCAATCAATCATAAGCTTTCTTGTTTGCCGAAAAATGGAGGAGAACTTGCAACTGTAATTTCCGCCATTTTACAAAGAAGTTCGTAAACTTTAAATCACTGCATATTGACACACAAATCGAAATTGCTTACCGTATTCGTTTAGTGTGAACCTATGAAAGAAACAATCTTAGTAACAGGTGGCGCAGGTTATATTGGCAGCCACACATGCAAGGCTTTAGCAAAGGCTGGATATACTCCCGTAGTTTTCGACAACTTATCCACTGGACATGCATATGCAATAAAGTGGGGCCCGTTTGTTCAAGGAGATCTCTCTGACAAGACAAAGTTGGATGAGGCCTTTTCAAAGTTTAAGCCCAAAGCTGTCATCCATTTCGCAGCCGATGCTCTCGTTGTTGAATCGATCAATAACCCAGGCAAATATTATCGAAACAACATAGCTGGCACGATCTCGTTATTGGAAGCAATGCGCGATCACGAGGTAAAAAAACTCGTTTTTTCTAGTAGCTGCGCAACCTACGGTCAACCTCAATTTAATCCGATTACTGAAAAACATCCGCAATCCCCTATCAATCCTTATGGGCGCACAAAGCTAATGGCTGAGCAGATATTTGCAGATTTTGAAGCAGCTCATGCAATTCAAGCGATCAACTTACGCTATTTCAATGCTGCAGGCGCAGATCTTGAGACGCAAATCGGAGAAAACCATGCACCTGAAACGCACCTGATTCCCGTAGTGATTCAAGCAGCTTTGGGTTTAAGGGAAGAAGTTGTCGTCTACGGGACAGATTTCGAAACAAAAGATGGCAGCGCTGTTCGCGATTACGTCCATGTACAGGATTTAGCAAATGCTCACGTATCTGCACTTAAATGTGAAAAAAGCGCTTCGATCAACTTAGGCACAGGTACGGGCCACTCTGTTTTAGAGATCATCGACGCCGTGCAAAAATATTGCGGCAAAGAGATTTCTGTTCGTCTAGAAGCGAGACGCTTGGGCGAGCCTGGAATCTTAACTGCAGACAACTCAAAAGCAAAAGAGCTATTGAACTGGGTGCCAGAAACATCAGACCTACCCACGTTGATTGAATCTGCCTGGAAGTGGCATCAACTCCTATTTGAAAATGCACATCTCGTTCGTACAGTTTTAAAATGTTAACTTTAGCCTTTTTACTAGCTACATTTGCTCTCATATTGCAGGGAATTTTCATTCCTAAGATCGCAATTTTAGCCTTTGCCCCTTTTCTTGCGATCACAACTTTAAAAAGTCCCTTAATTCAAGCCTTAGTGCTCAGTGCTTTTGCGGGAGCTTTTATGGATCTCCTCTCCGACGATCCAATGGGGGTTCATGCACTCAACTATGTTACAGTAACAGCACTCCTTTATCGAATTCGGAAACATTTTTCGCATGATGAGGCGCTCCATATCACTTTATTTTCCGGTATTGTCTCTGTGCTCTCAACATTAATTCAACTTTTCCTCCTTTTTCTTTTTGACAGAAGAGTGCCTTTTGTCGGAAAATGGATTTTTGCCGACCTTATTGGCATGCCGGTGATCGACGCGCTCTATGCCTTTGTTTGGTTTGCAGCGCCTCTCACTTTAGCTGCTAAGATTCGTCGAACGTGGACATTATTTTGGTTGAAAAGAAAGAATCCCTTTCCAATATCACGCTCGTAGCCATCGAAGCTGCATTAGCAGCTGGAGAACTACTGAGACAAGGTTTTGGTACCAATTTTTCGATTTCTTCCAAAGAAGGGAGACACAACCTCGTCACTGAATATGATCACAAAGCAGAAAAACTAATTCTTGATTTCATCTCTCAAAACGTCCCCAACTCCCACTTTTTAGCAGAAGAGAGCGGCTTTAGTGGTAAAGATAAAGGGGGCATTTGTTGGATCGTTGACCCCCTTGATGGAACGGTTAATTTTGCCCACCAAATTCCCACTTTTGCAGTTAGCATAGCTGCGCAAAGGCAAGGTAAAATCATAAGCGGAGTCATTTTCTTACCCATTACCCACGAGCTATTTGTTGCGGAAATTGGTAAGGGAGCATTTCTTAATGGTCAAGAAATACGGGTGTCTCAAGTAAGATCGCTTGAAGAGTCAATTTTAGCAACCGGCTTTCCCTACGATTTAGCGAAAAATCCATTTCATTGTATCGATCACTTCACCGATATATTAAAAGTGGGCATTCCAATCCGCCGAATGGGCGCCGCAGCAATTGATCTAGCCTATACAGCAGCAGGGAGATTCGAAGGTTTTTTTGAAGTTGAATTAGCCCCTTGGGATGTTGCCGCAGGAAAATTACTCGTTGAAGAGGCAGGAGGCAAAGTCACAAGCTGGGATAATACTTTATTTGACATCCATTCGAGGGCAACAATCTTCGCATCAAACGGCCATATTCACAATTCTGTTTCTGCAATTTTAAATAGGACGGTTTAATGTTGATTGATGGGAAAAAAACCGCAAATGAAATCCAAGCAGAAATTAGGTCGCAAATTGGACTCCACAAGACAAGAAAACCGGGTCTTGCTGTCCTATTAGTTGGGGATAATCCTGCATCTCATACCTATGTAAAATATAAGAGAAAAGCGTGCGCTGAAGTTGGGATTGTCTCAACAGTCATCGAACTTGCAGGAAGCATTTCTGAATCAGACCTGTTAAAGCAGATCGAAAAGCTCAATCAAAACCCAGCGGTTGATGGGATTTTAGTTCAACTTCCCCTCCCCTCACACATCGATGAAAAAAATATTACTTCCGCAATTGATCCGTTAAAAGACATAGACGGGTTTCACCCGATCAATGTGGGGAAAATGCTTTTAGGTATTGATGATGGGTTTTTTCCTTGCACCCCATTAGGCATTAAGGTTTTACTCGAAAAGCACAAAATTCCTGTCGAGGGTAAACACATTGTGATCGTGGGGCGAAGCAATATTGTGGGAAAGCCGTTAGCTGCAATCCTTATGCAAAAAAAGCCCCACTGTAATGCCACCGTCACGGTAGCTCACAGCCAATCTGAAAATTTACAACAACTTACAAAATCTGCAGACATTCTGATTGCAGCATTGGGACGTCCTCTTTTTATAAAAAAAGAGATGGTTAAGCCCAAATCTACCATTATCGATGTTGGAATCAATCGTATGCCTAATGGAAAACTGATTGGAGACGTCGATTTTGATGAGGTGAGTAAAGTTGCAGGCCATATAACGCCCGTTCCAGGTGGCATTGGCCCGATGACAATTGCAATGCTTTTGCAAAATACATTTAAGGCATTTTTAAAGACGCTTCTCGTACTTTTCCTTTTTGCCTCGTGCAGTCAATCTCCTAAAGATCTCTGCACCCATTTTGAAGGGACAGAAATGGCTCGCCCCTATCAAATTACGGTAGGTAAAATCCTTTCAGCGAAAGAAAAGCGACTCGTTGAAAAAGTGATTCAAGAGACCTTTTTAGATGCACGTACCCTTTTTGACAATAACGATCCAGGCTCTGAAATCTCAAAGTTAAATAGCGCTTCTGCAAACACATTGATTCCCCTCTCTAAGCCCCTGCAAGACCTATTAACTCTCTGTGATAAAATCGTCTCTTTGAGTGGAGGAAGATTTGACCCAACTGTTGAGCCTTTAGAAAAATTATGGAAACAGACACCAAATCCTACTGTAGACGCGCTTCAAAACGCCTGCGATGCTACTGGATGGGAACATATCTGTATCCATAATGGGATCTTCAAAAAAGATCGGCCTGAGACTGCATTAGATCTGTTAGGAGTTTCAAAAGGACTTTGTGTTGACTGGATTGTTGAAAGACTCGAAAAATTAGGGTTTTCAGACCTGTTAGTCAAATGGTCTGGTGAAATTCGAGGAATTGGACACCATCCGGAAAATCGCGATTGGTCTGTTGAAGTAGATCCAAGCTTGAGAGTGAACGAACAGCCCATGGCTCCACTGCCTTTACGCGATTGCGCAATTTCTACATGTGTAAACCGTGGCTATATGATCGATCCATTAACGGCAAGCCCCTTATACAATAGACGCTCCGAAGCTTGGAATTTTGAGCGCGCTATCGCGTCGGTTACCGTCATCGCACCCACGTGCGCACTCGCAGATGCATTAGCAACAGCTGCGATGGTTTTCCAAACGCGAAGTGAAGCTGAAAAATGGGCGCAAGAAATTGTTGATTTATACCCAAACGTAAGCTTTTGGATCTTAAGTCATAGGGATGACAGATGATTAAAACGGTCTATTTTGATCTCGGAAATGTACTGGTGTTTTTCAGTTTTCCAAAAATGCTTGGACAAATGAGTCGCTGTACAGGCCTTTCTCTAGAGCAAATACAAAAACTTCTTATTCATACAGAGCTCAGAGAGCAATATGAAAAAGGACTGATTAATACAAAACAGCTTTATGAAACATTTCTCAAGCAAGCCCCTCACCCCTTTACGTTGCCTGAGTTCACCCATGCATTTTCCGATATTTTCACCCCCAATACAGATCTTTGGCCTTTAATTGAAGATCTTAAGAAAAATGGGATCAGGCTCGTCCTTTTGTCGAATACATCACAATGCCACTTTGACTTCGCAAAGAAACACTACCCCATTCTCGATGTATTTGATCACAAAGTCCTTTCCTATGAACTCGGCGTATGGAAGCCTGATATACAAATATTTGAAAAAGCTCTCATTCATTCCCAATGCCAATTGGATGAATGCTTCTATACCGACGATATCGCAGAATTTATCGAAAGTGCAAGGAAAGTGGGGCTTCAAGGGGAAATATTTACCGATGTCCCTAAACTAAGACAAGATCTGATCCTTCGAGGCTGTACATTTCTTAAATAGATTAAAACTCTTGTACCATATCTGCCCCTCTTCTATCATGAAGCTATGACCTTTAAAAAACGAAAAGGGAGCTCTAGGCAGCCCAAAGTTGCCTCCAATCTGACAAGGACCCTCACCCAATATATCCGTGGCAAACGCTATAGCCCGTCATCATTTTCTGAATTAATTACACAACTTGATATTGCAGAAGTTCACAAACCTCTTTTCAAAGAGATCCTTGATGGCCTCGTCCATAAGGGAGAGCTCGCAATTAAAGCTGAAAAATACGTAATCCCTTCCTCAGCTGAGCTAGTCACAGGCACAATTAGTGTCCATAAGAAAGGCTTTGGCTTTGTCCGATGTCCCGTGGGACCTGACGTTTTTGTCCCCAAGCACTGCATGATGAACGCCGTAGATGGAGATACAGTCGAAGTTGAAGTGAATCCTGTCGTCTCGGCTAAAGGCCCAGAAGGTGTAGTGGTTGCAATCATCAAAAGAAGTCGAACTCACCTAGCTTGCATAATCATTGAAAAAACCCAAAGACACTATGTAGCCTATGCTCCTTTGCTCGGGCCTACAAAGCCGGTCAAGATCCTTTCCAAAACTACGCTCAAAAATGGCGATAGAATCATTTGCAAAGTCCTCGACTGGAAAACAGATGCAGACGTTGTTAAAGGGGAAATGACTCGTCTTATCGGCCATATCTCAGACCCTTCAATCGATGTAAAAGCAGCCATTGAGGAGTTCGAGCTCCCTGATGGATTTAGCAAAGAGGCGATCAGTGAGGCAAAAGCATGGGGTAAAAAAGTAACCCCTGAAGGGCGAAAAGACATCACCGATTGGGAAGTTGTGACAATCGACCCCGACACGGCAAAAGACTACGATGATGCAATCTCTCTAACGAAAGATGAAAGGGGCCATTTTTTCCTCGGTGTTCACATTGCTGATGTGAGTCACTATGTAAAGCCTGCAAGTCATCTAGACCAAGAAGCATTTTTACGATGTAATTCTACCTATTTCCCTGGCTGCTG
The DNA here is from genome assembly GCA_002773795.1 of Chlamydiae bacterium CG10_big_fil_rev_8_21_14_0_10_42_34. Taxonomy (GTDB): domain Bacteria; phylum Chlamydiota; class Chlamydiia; order Chlamydiales; family SM23-39; genus REEB52. The sequence goes on from PFAD01000008.1 coordinate 320,001, forward strand.
TGTTCCGATGCTGCCGGAGGAACTATCGAATGAGCTTTGCAGTTTAAAGCCAAAAGTTGAGAGGTTAACGCAATCTGTTTTTGCCGAGTTTAATCCTGCTGGGGACTTAGTTAACTACAAAATCGAAAGAGCTTGCATTAAGAGTAAAAAGCGCTTCACCTACAAAGAAGCATTAGCCGTCATTGAGAAAAAGAAAAAAAGTGTCCATGCGGCCCTGCTTGATCGAATGGTGGAACTTTGCCTACTTCTCAAGAAAAAGCGTTTTGAAAGAGGCAGTATCGACTTTTCAATGCCTGATGATGTGATCATAGTCGATGATAAAGGCGTTCCTTTAAAAATTGAGCGCGTTGAGTACGATATTACCCATCAAATGATTGAAGAGTTCATGCTCAAAGCAAATGAAATTACAGCTAAACACCTAGCAGATCAGGGGAAAACCCTCATCTACCGGGTTCATGAAAATCCAACGGAAGAATCGTTTCAAGACTTTTATACGTTTGCAAGATCACTTGGATTTCACCTGCCGGCAACACCAACACACCACGACATTCAAAAAATGTTCCTAAATGCAAAAGACTCTCCTTTTTTGCCGCAGTTATCGGTCAGCTTTATCAGAAGCATGCGTTTGGCCGCCTATTCGTCAGAAAATTTAGGTCACTACGGTCTTGCTTTGGAGCATTATTGCCACTTTACAAGCCCAATCCGCAGATATACCGACCTCATCATCCAGCGCCTCCTTTTTGACGAGCTGCCACCTGATACAGATGTCGATGCAATTGCAGCTGCCTGCTCTGAAAAAGAGAGGGTCTCTTTTAAAGCGGAAAGTTCAGTGGTTATATTGAAAAAACTGCGCTTGGCAAATACCCATTTTGAAGCAGACCCAGAAGTCGTTTATCCAGCGACCATCACTCGAGTCAAGCCTTTCGCCCTCTTTTTTGAGGTGCCAATGTTTGATCTTGAGGGAAATATTCATGTCTCTAAACTGGGGGGCGATTACTATGAGTTCAACCCAAAAAAGATGTCCTTTCGAGGATCTCGCACTGGAAAAACCTTTATTGCAGGCCAGGAAATTTTTGTCCGTCTTGTAAAAATCGACTACATCCTTTTACAGTCCGAATGGGCCATTGTTTCCCCGCCGGCGACGAAAGCCAAAAAGAAAAAGTAATCTAATTATATTAGCGGCAAAATCTTGCCGCTTAGGATTCATCTCTTCATTGAAATCAGATTGCTAAATTGTGTGTAGGCTACTTGACACCCAAGTCCTACAAGGCTAATTCCTGCAATATTCATTAAGGCAGCAGAAAAGCCTAAACTAGCAATCGCTATAGCTGCTACAGCGTGTGATGCAAAAAATATTACTGCTGCTCTATTTGTTTTATTAGCAGAACTTACCCCCTCTTCGCTCGGAAAATGTTTATCTAGTACTAACTCGAAAACATAACGGGCTGTTCCAAAAATAGCTCCACCAATAAGCCCAATCGGATTTGCACTTATCACCGAGGCACACGAATAAATCCCAGCCTGAACTACACCTCGTGCAAACTCATCATTTTGTGTAACTCCTTTGATTGCCACCATAAAATCCACCTACTTTTAAATTTCGCAAACACTTTAATCAATTCTTTACTTTCCAGACAAGTAGGAAAAAAGTGAGGCAAATGAACACGTGAAATGATAGCAAGCTATACTACATCCATTTCCGGCAAGAGAGAGCAAGACTACATTTGCCAAACTAGCAGGAAACCCTAAGGTTGCAACGGCCGCGCCAGCAAGCACATATTTTGCAAAAAATTTGAGGGCGATAGCACGCACTTTATTTTGAGAACCTTCAAGTGTGTATGAGATCAAGCGATCTGTAGCGCCCGCAACGGCTCCAAATACAGCCCCACCGGCAATCCCAATCGGATTTGCGATAATTGTCGTAGATCCTGCATAAATTCCGGCATGAATTGCAACGCTTGCCAAAATCATATTAGGACTGATTGCTCTCATATCTTTCCTTCCCCAATTTAAATTTGAGGTGAAGTTTTACTATATCTTTAGGTTTTTCGGCTAGAAATACAAAACAGATCATCGATTCTTGCGAAATAACTCTCTTCAAGCCATTATGTACTTATGAAGAAATATTTCATTACTGGCCTTGTCACATTGCTGCCCCTTGCGGTAACGACATGGGTCGTCCATTTCTTTATGAATTTCCTCACTAAACCATTTATCGGATTTGTCTACGTCCTCACAAATCAAATCCCCATCGCATCACCGCAGCTTATCCGAGTCATCAGTCAAATTTGCATCCTTATCACTTTGGTCATTTTCACCTGGTTTCTTGGTTTCGTCGCTAGAAAATTCTTCTTTAATCACCTTATCCGATTTGGCGATGCAATTTTAATCAAGATCCCCCTTGTTAACAAAGTCTATAAAACGTCTAAAGAAATAGTGAGTGCGCTCTTTGGAGCAAAAGAAAAATCCTTTAAACAAGTTGTTCTGCTCCCCTTTCCCTATCAAGGGTCCTACTGCATCGGCTTGATTACGCGAGATGCCCCTCACACTTGCTCTGAGGCAGAAAAAAGCGAATTACTCTCTGTGTTCATCCCCACAACTCCCAATCCATCTACCGGATTTTTAGTCATGTCGAACCGCTCAGAGCTGATCAACCTCGACATGAGCACAGAAGAGGCTATCAAATATGTAGTTTCTTGCGCGGTCATCCAGCCTGAGGAGAAGAAATGAAAAAACAACTCATCACGGGCGTGATCATCTTGCTTCCCGTTGCACTAACTCTGATGGTCATCATCTTTCTTTTCGATCTATTCACTGAGCCATTTATCAATATAGTTGGGCCGCTTATCGATCTCATTCAAAGCAAAATCCACATTCATTTTCCGCCTGGGTTTACTTTATTTTTGTCTCGCCTTTTTTCCCTTATTTTTCTTTGCACGTTTATCTTTTTCCTCGGAGTCATCACCCAGCTATTTTTAGTCAAAACCTTGATTGGATGGGGCAATCAAATCCTTTACAAGATCCCATTCATTAAGACAGTCTATAAGGTGAGTCGCGATATTTTTGCCGCTCTATTTTCAGCCGATGGAAAAAAAGCCTTCAAAAGACCGGTCATGGTTCCTTTTCCAGGAAAGCCCAATTATTGCCTCGGATTTGAGGCCGGCGATGTCTCTAAAGAGATTCAAGAGAAAACAAAAGCTGACTTAACTGCTGTTTTTGTTCCAACAGCCCCCCACCCAATCTCTGGATTTCTCTTTTTGATGCCTAAAACCGATGTACATCAGATTGACATGAGCAATGAAGAGACTGTAAAATATCTCGTTTCATGCGGAATGATTCTCCCCAAATCTGAAACTAAAGAGACAGATGAGCGCCCCTTCTAATCACCCCAGAGTCATTTTTTTTCAAGTTCGCGATAATGGGACCAAGCTCAAAAAAATTGTTGAAACAGCACATTTGCATTTTGAAAAAAAAGAGCCCTTCCTCATTTTGGTAGAGGATTCTAAAGCTCAAGACTTTGTAGATGAGCTCCTCTGGAAACTGCCCCAAACGAGCTTTTTCCCCCACATTGCAACGGACGAAGAGACAAAGGAATGGGTAGCCATCAGCAAATCAAAAAAAAATGTGAATAGCGCAAAGGCTGTCTTCAACCTCTGTTCCACCCCCCTTTTGATCGACTCCCCCTTCAAAATGATCTACGAATTTGAGGATTTAACCGCTCCTAACAAAAAAAATCTTTCTTCGCTCCGGTTTGATGCCTATAAACAAGCGGGCTTTTCCTTTGAGGCTCGATAAAAACCCTTGCCCTTTGCCATCTATTTCTATATAATTTCTTGTTTTGAAAGCTATTGGAGAAAACTCATGACACGGATAAGCAAGCAGGGCAGAAGACGCGCGGTTTCCCGACGCAGACCTCGAGCGCCAGGAATTAAAACTGGTTCAAAAAAAGACGCATTAGAATTCGGCTTTAAACCACATGAAAATTTGGTTATTGCTGAATCTACACCTAACCGATTCATCCCTAAAATTGGATAATTAAAAAATGACAAGACACGGCAGTTACGGAAAAAGCACGAAAGGCGCAAAGAAACGCAACGTTCTCAAACGATTTGAAAGAGTCGATGTTCTCCGCAAATTAGGTAAATGGGTTGATGGCCAAAACACGAAAGTGACAGGTCTTCCCAAAACACCAAATATTTAGTGATCATCAGAATCTATAATCACCAAAAAGATTTAAAAATTGACAAGAGCTTGACTAAAGCTCTTGTCAATTCTGTATTGACTCATCTCAAAGTAAACTGCGATGAAGTATCTATCTACTTTGTGAACCAGAAAAAAATCACAGACCTCCACGAAGCGTTTTTCGACGACCCTACCCCCACCGATTGCATCTCGTTTCCCTTAGATGATAAAGAGTTAGGCGAAGTATTTGTCTGTCCAGCAGTTGCCATACAATATGCCAGCAAAAAAAAACTTGATCCCTACGATGAGACCGCTCTCTACGTGATCCATGGCCTGCTCCACCTCATTGGATTCGATGATTTAGAGCCCAAAGAAAGAAGAACCATGCGTAAAAAAGAAAAAAGCTGTATGCATCATCTTAAAGAGCAAAGGATCTCCTTAGGACCTCAATGACAACCTTTTTCATAGAAAGCCCCCTGTTCCCTATCCTATTTCTTATCGGCTCACTCCTTATGACAACTTGCATTAGCGCTTTATTGCATCTAGGCAAATTCAAGTCGAAAGAACTTTTAAAAGCGCCCAATGGGCCTATCCTTTTTTTCAGACCGATCTTAAAAAAGTTCTTTAAACTACACGAGTGGGAAAACATCTATTTTTGCATTTCAGTCAGCAAACATATCTATGAGCTTGCCTATGCGATCTCCGCATTTTTTTTCCTCATTTCATCAATGCCTCAACTTCACCATCTCCTTCACTTCGAAGCTACAGGCGAAGATTGGCCGCCTCTCTTTCTTCTAGGTGCTGCTATCATCATTGTTACCGTCTTTCTCGATTTTATCGTCCGTCTCCTCGCCAATCTATGGAGCAAGCCCCTTTTAAAAATCATCGCCCCCTTTGCCTCCATCTACCTGCTCATCCTCTTCCCTCTGGTCGGGCTCCTTTTGCAACTCACACGTGCCCTCATTAAAAAGACCCATCTTGAAAACGAAGGTGAACTTGTCACAGATCGATCGAAGCTAAGGGAGATGATTCGTGAATCAGAACTGCAAAACCACCTCGATTCAAGCGATCAAAAATTGATCAGCTCATTTGTGAACTTTAAGGAAAGAGTTGTCAAAGAGATTATGGTGCCAAGGGTTGATGTCTATAGCTTATCTGGCGATACCCCAATCAATGAAGCCGCAAAACTTTTTGTAACCGAAGGCTACAGCCGAATCCCTATCTACAATGAAACGCTCGATCAAATTCTAGGTGTCGTCCTTTACAAAGACTTGCTAAAATACTTTGCAACGCCAGATCAAAACCTCAAAGCCCCGATCGAATCGATCGCAAAACCTGTCATCTACTCACCTGAAAACAAAAAAGTTGCACAACTATTACAAGAGTTCCGCAACAAGCAGATCCACATGGCAATCATCGTCGATGAATATGGCGGCACGGAAGGGATCGTTACGATCGAAGATATTTTAGAAGAGCTGGTTGGGGAAATTGAAGATGAATATGATGTGGATGAAGCCGATGATTTTTGGGAACTTCCCGATGGCGGCTGGATTGTGGATGCAAAAATGACGCTCCATGACATCGAAAATCAACTCGGAGTTCGCATTCCAGAAAACCCAGAATATGAAACAATTGGTGGCTACGTCTTTCACTGCGCAAGAACCATCCCATCAAAAGGATGGCGCCTCTCTCACGATGAGTTTGATCTTGAAGTATTGAGCTCAACGGAGCGCTCCTTACAAAAGATCAAGATCAAACCCCGAATTAAGCCAAATCCAGACGCCTAATTCTCCTTACACTCGTGATCACCAAATAGGATCTGATTTTTTACTTCCTCAATTTTAGAGTGATAAGTCAATTGGCCCTTATAATTAATTGGTTTTTTAAATTCGACAATGTCCACATCTTCGCTTGTCGCATATTTGATTGTTCCTTCAATCTCACATGTGAGTAAAAACTCATCTTCTTTTATCGACTTTAATCGAATTACAACTCTTTCAAAATCTTTACCTAAGACCGGCAGCAGATCATGATAATCTTTAAATTGACTCATGAGTTCACTGACTAAAGTCATTTTGGGCCGATAGCTCCAAATTTCTGTCCAAGTTCTAACCAAGTCCTTATTGCCCTTCGCTGTTTCTAAAAGTTTTGCGAGAAGACTTTGGATCTCTTCTTCCGTTTTCGGCGGCGTTTCAACCTTAAAGTCATCAATATAAAACTCATCCGGATTCCCAATTCGCGCAATATCAGTAATCCATGTTTTCGCAACTGAAATCTCAGACCCATCACTTAATTTGAGCTCGCTGGTTGGATAGTGTCTACTTGCATCATTTAAGTACTCAATAACTTTTCCTGGCCAGACATACCCATCGACAACAGTGCTTGGATCGTTTCTTTGGGATTGATTTATTACCCTCTCGTAAAACAAGTTCTTTAAAGTAGACGCCAACCTTACAGGATTTGGTAGATGCCAAAATGCAAAATATTTTCCTACATCTAATGGCGGGATTAAATTCATAGTACCTCTTGATTAAAAGGGGAAAAACATACACGAAGGGGACATAAAAAACACCCAAGAACCTACCCAAATTTAGCCCCTTGCAAAACAATCGCAATTGAGGCACAATTAGGCGCTTACTTTGAGGAGATATTCATGCGCCGATCGATCTGTTTTTGTGAGCCAAACGCTGCTTTAGCCGGGGACACATCTACCTGGAAATTCGTATATACCACTGCAAGCCATCTCCCAAAAGGAGCAAAACTACGCTTTGACCTAGAGAGCAAAGGGCGCCCCATTGACTGGCAAGTTCCAGCGACCAGCACTAAAGAAAAAAGTAATGTAATTTGGGGCGAATTGCCGAACGGTAAAACAGTGAGCGCGTCTCAAGTACAGCACCCCCAGAATATGACCGTCTCTTTTGAGTTTACCCTCCCATCTGAGCTCAAGCCAGGGGATAACTTTGTCATCGTTATGAAAGATAACGCCTCGCAAAAAGGGGTTCAAAGAAGACGCCCTTTCCAACTACATATCGATGCAAAAGGTAAGGGAGACTACAAAGAAAGCGAAACATTTTATCTCGATGTTCGCGGGAACCACCTTAAAAACCTTCGAATCATCGCTCCCTCATTGGTAGGAAGAAACAAAAGATTTGATGTTATCGTCCGTTTTGAAGATGTTTTTGGCAACCTGACATCTAACGCTCCTGAGGGGACTTTAATCGATTTAAGCTATCAACACCTCAGAGAGAATCTTAGTTGGAAGCTATTTGTCCCTGAAACAGGCTTTATCGCCCTTCCCAACCTATATTTTAATGAACCGGGCATTTATCGAATCCAGCTCAAAAACTTAAAGTCTAAAGAGCAGTTTTTCTCTCCCCCCATCAAGTGTCTTCCAGAAGGCGCATTGAGCCTATATTGGGGAACTTTGCATGGTGAATCAGAACGAATTGACTCTGCTGAGCATATCGAGACTTTTTTACGCCACATGAGAGATGATAAAGCTCTCCAATTTTTCGCCACCTCATCCTTCGACACCGAAGAAGAGACCTCGAACGACGTCTGGAAAGGGATCATTCAACAAGTGGCAGAATTCAACGAAGAAGACAGATTCGTTGCCATGGCTGGATTTCAATGGCAAGGAGAAGCAAAAGAAGAGGGCGTGCGCCAGTTTATCTACTCCAAAGATAGCAAGCCGATCATGCGTCGTAAAGACACAAAAAACAACTCCCTAAAAAAGATCTATAAGACAAACAATCCCAAAGAGCTCATTGCAATCCCGACCTTTACAATGGGGAAAACAACATCGTATAACTTTGACGACTTCAACCCTGAGTTTGAGCGCGTTGTCGAAATTTATAACGCATGGGGCTCTTCAGAATGCACAGCAAAAGAAGGAAACCTCCGCCCAATTCAAGGAGGCAAAAATGGAATTGCAGAATCTGCTGAAGGTTCAATCCAAAAAGCCTTGAATAATGGCTGCAGGTTTGGTTTTGTCGCGGGTGGTTTTGATGATCGAGGTCCTTATAGCGGACTTTTCGACTCGAATCAATCGCAATACACAGCAGGACTTACTGCGATCCTTTCAAAAGAGCACAATAGGTCCTCACTTTTTGAAGCGCTTCAAAATCGTTCTTGCTATGCAACAACTGGCGAAAGGATGATCCTCGGACTTCACATTGCAGGCCGTTCGATGGGCTCGGAATTGGAAACTAAAGAAAAACCAGGCCTAGAATTCAATCGACATATCACTGGCTACTGCATTGGGACAAGACCTCTTACAGAAGCTACTCTCATCAGAAATGGAAAAGTGTTCCGCACGCTTGAAATTAAAGATGACATGGTCGAATTTGAGATCGACGATATGGACCAGCTCGGACAAATTGCCTTAGAGCAAAAAGATGAGCGCCCTGCATTCGTCTACTACTATCTACGCGTTATTCAAGACGATGGGCATATCGCATGGAGCTCACCGATATGGATCGATCTCACATCGCGCACAGCACCTATTGCAACAGGCAAAAAGAATAAGAAGAAAATCAAAGAAAGCGATTAAAAAGTAGATGATAGCCGCAGGAGCATTCCTGCGGCGATCGATTATAATTCGATTTTTTTAAACATGTCATCTGTTAAAGAATTGCTTCTTGGACTCACCGATCTTCTTGCTTCTTGAATCAAGTTATCTGCCGCAGTTTTTGGATCGTGAGCTGCGTGCCATTTTTTATCCCTGACGCCGTAAAACCCAGTCCTTCAGGGCGGGGATATAAGCCGCCTCTTAAATTTCTGGGGATGCCTGTTGTTCAATGTACTGTTTGATCACGTTCAAAGGCGCTCCTCCGCAAGCACCGGCAAAATAGCTCGGAGACCACAAACTTTTCCCCCACAAAGCTTTTTGAATGCTGGGATAGTTTTGTTTCCGCAGCAGCCGTGAAGATACCCCTTTGAGGCTGTTGACCAGTTTGGAAATACTGACCTTGGGCGGATACTCGACTAGTAAATGGACATGATCCATTTCTCCATCAAATTCCACTAGATTGGCTTCAAAATCGGAGCACACATCTTTGAGAATCGCTTTAAGATGTTCCAAGATCGCTTTTGTGAATACAGGACGACGATATCTTGTTACAAAGACCAAATGCACGTGCATGAGAAAAACACATGTTCTTCCTCTTCTTAAATCAGTTGACAAATTCATAGACCAAACAATAGCATGGCTGCATGTTTGTTCGAAAGGCATTTCAATTCCGACTCCATCCGACAAAAGCGCAAGCCAAGTTGTTACAGGCGCAATTAGATGAATGTCGATGGCTATACAATGAACTGCTCTCGCAGAGGAAGATGGCTTACGAGGAATTAGACATGTCTCTCTCAAAGTATCAGCAACTTATGTTTTTGCCGATCCTCAAGGAAGAACGGACCTCCTTAAAGACAGTACATTCTCAAGTATTGCAAAACATTGTCGATCGCTTGGATAAGTCATTTCAAGCGTTTTTTCGTAGATGCAAAACAGAAGAAAAGCCCGGGTTCCCCAGATTTCGTGGAATGCACCGTTACGACAGTTTTTGCTATCCACAGAGTGGATTTCTTGTGCTTGGCAAAGAAATCACTTTCTCTAAAGTCGGTCGGATTCGGATGAAGATGCATCGTCCCATTGAGGGAGAGGTCAAAACTTGCACGATTAAAAAGACACCCTCGGGGGCGTGGGACGTTACTCTTTCCTGCGAAGTCAAAATCACTCAATTAGAACCTTTGGCAGAAGCAATTGCAATAGATGTGGGACTTGAATCCTTTGCCACCTTGTCGAGTGGAGACAAGATTGCAAACCCTCGATTTTTCAAAAAGGGAGAGAAGGCTCTTGCAAAAGCGCAGAGAAAGCTAAGTAAACTGCAAAAAGGCACTAAAGAGCGTCGCAAGACAGGGAAGGCTGTGGCTAAAATCCATGAACGGATTAAAAATCAGAGGAGGGATTTTTGTCACAAGCAATCTAGAAAAATTGTCGATCAATATCAATATATCTGCATAGAAGATCTGAACGTCAAAAAGATGATAGAAGGATCTCATTTTGCAAAAAGCATAGCGGATGCGAGCTGGAATCAGTTTCGTCAATTCCTCACCTACAAAGCGGCAGAAGCTGGTAGGAAGTTGGGACTGGTGAACCCTGCATATACAAGCCAAATCTGCTCACAATGTGGACATTTGGAGCCGAAGAAATTAGCCGAAAGAGAGCACAAATGTTCCCAATGTGGGTATACGGCGCATAGGGATATCAACGCAGCACAAAATATTTTGGCCCTTGGATTGGATGGCCTGGGAGAAATCCCTAGAAGCCTTCGCCTTTAGGCGAGGGAGCAGTCACGATACGAACATCCTTGAGGAAGTGTAGGTTCACTCCACTTGGTCTTGTAAAAAATTACCTCTGCCGCTTCAACGACTTTTTGGGTTAGAGGTTTTTTAGAAAGTATATGTTGGATCTGAAAAAATGGGTCCATACCATCATCAACAGACATACCTCTCCTTTCTATAGGAATTGCCATAATTATTTCCTTTTATATTTAATTGCGATTTGCCTCTTGAGAGACTTTATTAATTAAGTGTGCTAAAACCAAACGAGGATCTTTCTGAACCATAGCGTTGCCTATCTCTTCAGAAGATTGAAAAACTAGATCACGCAAGCACCAAGGTGCCGCACGTCCAATTTCAGCATAGACTTCCTTCCTTTCAGCTTCTGAAAAATATTGCGCGAAATAGTTAATAATCTCATCGCTATTTTGCATCTGAGGAAGACGCCCTAAAAGCTCTTGATGCGGATTTGGCTGATCGATCTCTTGGGGAAGTGGTTCTGCTGGACCTCTTAAAACAGCAGGCTCGCGATATGGCGGTTGATTTGGCAGAGATAAACCTTTAAAAAAAGTATAAATCTTATCAAAAAGTAATAGAGCTAGATCCCTTAAAGCAAGAACTCCAAGCTCCACAAAACCTTTTTGCTTTTGAGGTGCAGGACTGATTGAGTCTCGTGGCCGCGCTCGCGGAAGAGCCCGACCTACATCAACAGGTGGGATAAAAGGGGGCGCTGCATGATCTACATTGCTTATTGGATCAATCATAAAAATATCCTTTGGCCATATATGATAACTTCATCCATAATTCATTTCTTCTAGAAATAATTACTTGTACGATGCAACTCATTTTAGGCTCAAGCTCACCTAGACGAAGAGAAATTCTCAATTTTTTCTCCGTCCCCTTTCAACAGGCAAATCCCGACTTTGATGAAACCCAAGTCGTTTTTAATAAAGATCCAGTAGCTTTTGTCACGGAAGTGGCTAAAAGAAAAGCCCTTTGTCTTGTCGACAAATACCCCGAGGATGTCATTTTGACTGCAGACACCGTGGTCTTTAGAGAAAATCGGATTTTTTTAAAGCCAGAAAGCCTTGAAGAGGCCCACGCAATGCTCAAAGAGCTCTCGGGAAAAGAGCATCAAGTCTTCACAGGAATCTGTGTTATTAAAAAAAACAAGACGTTGATCGACAGCGAAGAGAGTCGTGTATTTTTTCACGAACTCACTGATTCTCAGATCCGTGCCTATCATAACCACTTTCTCCCTTTAGACAAAGCTGGCGGCTATGCAATTCAAAAAGGTGGAAGTCTCATTGTCAAAAGAATCGAAGGGTGCTATTACAACATCATGGGGCTGCCCATCCATACGGTGCGCAGTTTGCTTTTGAAAGTGGGGATCGATCTATGGGATTATCTAAAGTCCATCTAATTCTTTTATGCTCAGCGTCTTTGCTTTTCGCAGCCAATGAAGTCGAAGAGATTAAACTCCACTCACTATATCTCATGCAGCAAAACCAAATTGCAGAATCCATTGAAAAATACCGCGAATTTGCAGAAATATCGGGCAGGCATGACTTTGAAGCCTTGCAGCAAATGGGACTTATTTTGTTGCAAAAAGGGATACAAAGTGAAGATAGCCAAACCTTTATGATGACCCTTTTCGGGGCGGGACTCTCCGGCTCTGCGAATGCGCTTGAAATTTTAGAAAGGGGCGTATCTCACCCAGATCCTCAAGTACAACTCCTCTCTTTGCACTTTATCGCAAAGTTTGAAGATGATAGAGCCTCCGAGATCTTTCACCGTGCGATGAGCTCAGACTTTTTAGCCATTCGGATGGAGGCTGCTTTTTATATGGCGCAGAGAAAGCATCCCCATGCAGTGGGTCAAATTGAAGGACTCATGTATCGCCTCCCCCCCGCTTTCAAGCCCTACTTCCCCTCGCTCTTTGCTCTTCTAGGGACAAGCGATGCAACTCATACACTAAAAAGACTCATTGAAGATATTGACCCGCAAACGCGTATCGAATCGATCCTCAATGTAGCAAGACTTGGCAGAGACGATTTTCTTCCCCTTTTGAGAAAACGACTTACGCACACCCACATCGCAGAACTTGAAGCAACAACTTTTGCCATTGGCGCTTTAAAAGATAGCAACTCAATCCCAAGACTTAAAAAGCTAACCGATTCTCCAACTGACACCATCCGCATTGCAGCAGCGATTGCCCTTTTCCACCTCGGAGATCGGTCTCATGTTCCGATGATTGTAGAACTTGCTGAACAATCCAACCTTTTTGCCATCTCTGCGCTAGGGCCAATCTCTGGGACAGAAGAGACTCTTGCAGCCCTCATTAAGTCAGATGATTTTCAAGTGCGCCTCAATGCCGCAATTGCCCTTTTGCAAAGACGTGACAATAGATGTATCCCTGTGATCTCAGAAATGCTGATTGAAGATGCCCGTAATTTAGCCTTTCACCCATTTAACTCCCTGGGAAGAACTCTATCAGCTTTCAAAGCGGTCCCATCTGCTGAACTTCGAGCCAAAGATCCCACATTGAATCTGAGCTACTCTCTTGCTATTAGAGAGCATATGCTTCGCGAGACCATCCACTTACCCGAAGCTGATTTCCTTAAACTTGCTAAAAAAATCCTCACCTCTGGTCAAGGAGATCTCGTTCCAACCACCATTGCTCTTTTAGAGAGTCTGCAGACAGACGGAGCCATCGAGGTTTTGAAAAATGGGGCTGAGAAAATCTCCTATCCTCTGATTCGGGACTACTGTCATCTAGCTCTATATCGTCTTAAGCAAGATGGCCCCTACGAGGAGTACGTCAATCATTGGATCATGAATCAAAAAGAGGCAGAGTTGATTCAGTTTCGACAGCTTTTGCCTTGGAAATACCGTCTTGAGCAATCGGACTACACGCTAAGTGCGGAAGAGACCTCTCGTCTTCTGATTGAAACGTATCTTTCTATCGCGAGTCGAAGGGATGAAAAAAGCATCGCGTTTATTCTCGAGGCCATTCAAAAAGGCAATCCCCAAAATCGGTACGCTCTCATGGGTCTACTCATGAAAGCCACTGAGTAGCCCACTTTATGGTTTATTCTTCAGAACCATTAGCCAATGCGAGGCCCACTTTCTAAGTTCGACTGCAAAAAATGCAATCAGAAAACAGATAGCAGGAAAGATCCACTGCTCGATTGTTAAAGGTACAGTATGAAAAATGCGAGGGAGCAAGTAGATGGCTATACATTGAAGTGAAACGCCAACTGCAAAGCCTACAAGAATTAACGGATTTATAGTAAAGCTACTTCTGATGTTTTTGAAAAATGGTTCCAATTCTTTTTGCGCCTGAACACCATTTGCCCATTGAGAGACGACGACAGAGGTGAAAATAATGGTCGAGACCACTTCGAATGAATAGATATCTAAAAGATACACATATAAGAAAAATGTAAGCACTCCCATAATCAGTCCGAAATATAAAATGCGCCCGATTTGACTCATGTTAAAAAACTGCCTCTCCGGTTTCATCGGCTTTCGACTCATCACATCGCCCTCTTCTTTGATTAAAGCAAAGGTTTTATCCAAAACCCCATCCGTCACGATGTTAATCCATAGAATCTGTATGGCTGAAAGAGGAAGCGGCAAGGATCCAAAAATTGAAAGCGAAATTAATATAATCTCTTGAGTGGACGTAGAGATAAGGTAGTAGATCACCTTTCTGATATTGTCTGATATCACCCTCGCATTTCTTATTGCTTCCGTAATAATTCTTAAATTATTATCCGTAATCACCATTTTTGATGCACTTTTTGCCGCCTCAGTTCCTCCTCCCATAGAAATGCCAATATCAGCAGCCTTTAAAGCTGGGATATCATTCACTCCATCTCCAGTAACTGCAACAATATCCCCCACTCCTTGTAAAAGTTTTACAATTCTATATTTATGCTCTGGGATAATCCTTGCAAACACCGTTGTTTTTTTACATGCTTCAAGAAGATTTTCATCAGATAAAGTCTCTAGTTCCTTCCCGCTTAAAACAAGGTCACCCTCGTTCCAAATCCCCACTTCATGCGCAACAGCTCTTGCGGTCATCGGGTGATCTCCAGTAATCATCAACACGCGAATTCCTGCTTTTTTTGCAGAAGTAACAGCCTCTTTAACCCCTTTTTTTGCAGGATCAAAAAAACCAACCAAACCAACTATTTGCAGTTTCCACAAGTCAGGGTCTTCACTGGCAAAGGGTCCAATCCCAAATGCCAGAACGCGAAGACCCCGACTTACTAGCAAATCAAATTCTGCATCAAGTTTTTCCAAATTTTGTTGATTGCTCGCCCTTTTTCGAAGTGATTCATAAGCACCTTTTACAAATAGTTGTTCGGCAGAGTCAGTTTTGTTTGCAGTTGCCATGAGAAGCTGTCTGGTATCAAAAGCATAGGTCCATTTTCTAGGAAACTGAAGCCGTAATTGGTCGTAATCTGTAACCCAACCAGCAAGTGCAACTTCAAGAGGATCTCCCGTACCGCGATCTGAATCATTACAAAGGGCTGCAATGAGTTTAAGCTTTTCTACATCGTCACCATAATGTTCTTTAACGATGAGTTTGCCTTCAGTAATTGTTCCCGTTTTATCCGACGCAATTACAGTCGCGCTCCCCAAAGTCTCTACGGAGGGAAGATATCTAACCAAGGCCTGTTTTTTACTTAATAAAACAGCTCCAACAACCATCACTAAAGTCATAACGATGGGGAGTCCTTCAGGGACAGCTGAAACTAAACTGACGAGCAAAACATAACTAAGATCTAAGACAGAACGACCCTGAAAAAACCCAATAATCCCCACAAAAGTGAAAAGAATAATTAGTAAAACTACATACCTTTTTGCGAAAAAACTGAGAGCTCGAATCAAAGGAGTTTGAGGAGATGCTTCCTTTGATTTTTCTGCAATTTTTGCAAAGTAGGTTTGATTGCCCGTCTTTACAACGATCCCCTTACCCGTCCCTCTAACAATTACAGTTCCCGCAAGAAGCATATTAGACATTTCATATGCAAGGGCAGATTCGGCAACTGTTGCTGTGTGGTCCTTCATTACAGGCATTGACTCCCCAGTAAGTGAAGACTCATCAACCATAAGACCCCTTCCGTCGACAAGGCGAACATCGGAAGTAACTATTTCACCTTCATGAAAAACTATTAAGTCACCAGGAACAAGCTCTGAAGAACTTATTAAGCCAAGCTGACCATCACGGACCACATTATTCTTGCTCTCGGTAAGTTTTTTTAAGGCGGCAATTGAGTTTTCTGCCTTAATTTCCTGCCAAAAACCAATAAGACCATTAAATAAGATGATAAAATTGATTACGAAAAAATCGGTCCATTCACCTATTGACAAACTGATTAAAGAGGCGGCAAAAAGAATGTAAATTAATACATTATTAAACTGCCGTACGAACAGTTTTATTTTGCTGACTTTTTCCTCAGCAATTACATTCTTTCCGTATTGAATCTTACGTTTTGCAACCTCTTCTGCGCTTAATCCATGAAGTGATGTTTCTAAGGATTTAAATGTTTGATCAATTGACGTGGAATGGAAAGGTCTTTCTTCAATCATGCTTGCTCTCTCAGTGCAACTCTTTTTTTTACCAACAACCAAATAGAAGTTAAAGACAAAAGAACAAAAACCCATTTTGCCCCTCCCTAAATTCTTCATTTCTTGTATGATTTCTCCTGTTATGAAATCGCTGCCCATATTCATTGCTGCTCTTTCTCTTTTTTCTGAAGAAGTTCAGGTCGATCTTCGAAATCCTGTCTATAAGCATGGAGTATTATACACCAACCAAGGAGGTGTGATTCAAAATGACGATATCCGAATCCAGGCGAAACACATTCAGTACTTCCACAGGATGGAAGAGGGAAAGATGGTTCAAAAGATTGAAGCGGAAGGGGACCTTTTGATTCAATACAAAGACCATGTGTTTGTCGGCTCTGAGCTCGAGTTTGATTTTGGAAAAAAATCGGGCATTGTCTATGACGGGAAAACAGCATCGACCATGTGGTATGTCGGAGGAGACAAAATCCAACTCAATGCCGATGGAAATTATCGGGTGACAAATGCCTTTGTCACAACGTGTGAAAACAAAGATAGCACCTGGGAATTTCGGGCAAAAAAAATCAATGTCATTAAAGATCAGCTCTTAGAGGCAAAAAAGGTCCGCTTTAAGTTCTTCAAAGCTCTTTCCCTTTGGCTCCCCTCATTTAAGATGAACCTGAAAAAATTTAAAGGGCCCGTTTTTCGCTACTATGTAAATTGGAATAAGGGACCCAAAGTGGGCTTTCGTTACCAGCTCTACTCTTGGCAAAATTTTGCCCTCTATGGAAGGCTTGAATACCGGTGGGCAAAAGGTTGGGGCGGGGCCATTGAGACAGAGTATTTGCCAACAGATCACCTAACTTCATTTGTCACGAGAAATTACGTTGGAACCGATCGCCTTTTCAATGCAGAAAATGTCCACAGAAGATATCGCGTGCAAGGCGCCTTTCACTCTCAAAGTCGCAGCGGAAAGACTCATACGACACTGACTTGGGATAAATATAGCGATGTAAGGATGCCCGGGGACTTTAAAAGCGAAGACTTTGAGGTCAATACAGCTCTTCGGACAATTTTTCACATCCATCATATAGAAAAAGATATCGTCACCTATTTTAAAGTAAGACCCCGAGTCAACACATTTGAATCGATCAAACAAGATCTGCCGACAGGTTTTGTCCTAACACGCCCAATTGAAATTAAAAACACAGGGGTGATCTCTTCAAACTTCGTTAAAGCCTCCTACCTCAATTTCAAATATTCGGACAAACTTGTCACTACGTTGCAAGATTTCCACTCTCCAAGAATAGAGATCTTTGAAAACCTATATCGTCCGATCCACATGGGACCGATCACAGTTACCCCCCATTTTGGGGGTAGGGCAATCCTTTATGGCACGAGCCAAGATCATGAGACAAAATGTCTAGGTCTTTTGGACTATGGCGTAAGAGCCAATATGCATGGACGGCAACAATTTTCCCGATATAAGCACGTCATTGAACCCTACATGCAATATTCTGCGCTGACCCGTCCCACAGTGAGCCCAGATTCTCATTACATTTTCTCCATTCAAGACGGGTATCAAAAAATTCAACAGGTTGAAATTGGAGTGCGCAATCTCCTTTTTTCAAACAGGCGCCCTCTCAAAGAGGCAAGTTTTACTGCAGATCTTTATGCCAATGCATTTTTCTCAGATCCTGTAATTCCTCAAATGATCCCACGGCTGTATCTGAAGATGAATTGGAAACTCCCCTCTGTCTTTTTTAGCTGGAACAACTGCTACAATTTCAGACATCAATTAATGGACTTTTCCAATGCGTGGTTGAAGTGGACGGTTAACGAAAACGTCGCGATGTGTCTGGAGGGACGCTACCGCTCAAAATATGACTGGAGAAAAGCAGATCACGACAACTTCATCCTAGATGTATCTAGATCCGAAAATGAGCTACTCGAATCCCCTCTGTCGGATAGAAGAATTACGCTTCTCTCAAATGTCTTTATCCGCCTCAACCCATTTTGGGAGCTTAAGTTCGAATCGCATCATGGGTTTCATCGCCTTTACAAAAACCACATCAAAGAAAAACCTTACAATGAATTCAAAATCCATTTATATACATGGATTAGCTCGGCGTGGAAACTTGATCTCTACTACGGCTACACATTGAATAACCACTTCGATTGGGGTATTAACGTCCAATTGATCAAGAAGAGTTTTTGATGAAAGCAATCACAATCGTCCCCCAAACAAAAAATGTTCAACTTGTAGACTGGCCTGAGCCCAAAATCGAAACAGCAACGCAGGTGAAGGTACGCGTCCTTGAAGTTGGGATTTGTGGAACAGACAGAGAAGAGGTGTCTGGCGGAAGATCCGATGCTCCCATCGGTGAAAAAACGCTCGTTATCGGCCACGAAATGCTCGGAGAAATTGTCGAAGTTGGTACAGGGGTGAAAAACTTCAAGCCAAAAGATCTTGTCGTAATCATGGTACGCAGACCTTGCTCTGAATGTGAGATGTGTAAAAAAGGGTGCGCCGATATGTGCCAATCGGGAAATTACACAGAAAGAGGGATCAAACAGCGCCACGGTTTTCATGCAGAATTTGTGGTGGATGAGGAAAAATATCTCATCGCAGTTCCCGCTTCAATAAAAAATCTAGCCGTCTTAACAGAGCCAACAACGGTTGTTGAAAAAGCGATCGATCACGCATGTAGATTACAAGTTGCAAGACTCCCCGTCGATCCCGATCCGAAAAAGTTTTGCCAAGGGAAAAAAGTTCTCGTTGCAGGCCTTGGGCCCATCGGTGTTTTAGCTGCGATGGTTTTTCGCTTAAGGGGCGCTGATGTAACAGGTATGGATGTCGTTGATCCGAGAAGCTTACGTCCCCGTATTTTAGAGGCAATGGGTGGCAAGTACGTTCTCGCAAAGCAAGAAAATACGAGAGGGCAAAAGTTCGATATCATCTTAGAGGCAGCGGGCATTCCAAAGCTCGACTTTGAACTTCCTCAGTTTTTAAGTACGAATGGGGTCTATGTTCTGACAGGTGTCGCTGCAGATGGTCCTCCCCTCTCTTTTGATGCAGCAAAAATGATGCGCAATCTCGTTTTAGAAAATCAGATCATCTTTGGAAGCGTAAACGCAGGTCTTGCTCACTTCAAACAAGCCGTTGCCGATCTAGAAGAGGCGGAGAAAAAATGGAGTGGCACTATCGGACAGCTCATCACTAGCCGAACTCCTCACGCCCAATTTGCCGATGTTTTAGAAAAAAGAAAACCAGATGAAATTAAAGCTGTCATAGAGTGGTCATGATCTTTGATGCAATCATTATTGGAACAGGTGCTGGCGGCGGCACAATGGCCCATCAGTTAGCCCATGCAGGCTGGAATCTTCTTATTATTGAGCGAGGCGATTTTTTGCCGCGAGAAAAAGAGAATTGGGATGCGGCATCGGTCTTTCAAAAAGGGCAATATAACTGCGGCGAAACATGGATCGATCAAAAAGGGAAACCCTTTGAGCCTGGCACCCATTACTTTGTCGGCGGCAATACAAAATTTTATGGAGCAGCGCTCCTACGCCTTAGAGAAAAAGATTTTGGTGAGATTGAGCATTATGGGGGCCTCTCCCCTGCCTGGCCGCTAAAATATCAAGACTTCCAACCCTACTACCAAAAAGCGGAAGAGCTTTTTGAAGTGCATGGACAAAGGGGCGAAGATCCCCTTGAGCCCCCCGAAAAAAACCCCTACCCTTACCCTGCAGTCAGTCACGAGCCGAATATCGCATCCATTGCAGATAAGCTCAAAAAAGAGGGGCTTAACCCCTTTCACCTACCACTAGGTGTGAGGCTCAATGAAAAACATAAAGAAAATAGCCTTTGTATTCGCTGCGATACGTGCGATGGGTTCCCTTGCCTTGCCGATGCAAAATCGGACGCTCACCACATCTGCATCAACCCAATTTTAAACTTGCCCAATGTCAAACTTCTGACAAAGACAAAAGCACTTAAATTAATTGAGAAAAATGGGCAAATCACTGAAGTACAAACCGATCAAGGTAATTTTCAAGCAAAGACCTTCATCGTCTCTTGCGGCGCGATCAATTCTGCAGCCCTTCTTTTAAGATCAAATGTTGCTAATAGCTCAGATCAAGTTGGGCGCCATTACATGTGCCACAACAACTCAGCAATTGTTGCCCTATCCAAAGATAAAAACCCGGTCATTTTCCAAAAAACGATCGGGGTCAACGATTTTTACTTTGGTGCCGACGACTCCAAATATCCATTGGGGCACATCCAGCTCCTTGGGAAAGTCAAAGCTGGGATGCTTGGTGCTGACGCCCCCTTTTTCACCCCAAAGTTCGTCCTCGATTGGATGGCAGATCACGCAATGGGGTGGTGGATCACCTCTGAGGATCTCCCCGATCCAAATAATCGAGTCCTCATTAAAGATGATCAAATCCACTTACACCACTACCCGACCAATATGGAAGCGCACGAAAGGCTTTTAAAAAAGCTAAAACATATCTTGAGCGTCTCAGGACATAGAATCCACTTCCCCAATAGCGCCTATTTAGCAAAACAGATCCCGATCGCAGGAGTTGCCCACCAAGTGGGAACTGCCCGCTTTGGCCATGATCCCAAAACCTCTGTCCTCGACATTCACTGCCGCAGCCATGACATCAACAACCTCTACGTTGTAGATGGGAGCTTTTTCCCCTCTGCCGGCGCTGTCAATCCAGCCCTCACGATCATTGCAAACGCCCTTCGTGTGAGCGATCACCTCTGTCAAAAGTAATTTACGCTTCCGATTAATATGGAAATTTACAATCTGCTGTTGTAACATTTCAGCTCATTAAAAAATTTTTGAAAAGACCATGTCCGTACCTGGGAGTCGATTAGACTCATTAATTTTCGCTTTGTCTAGAGCCTATGAGATAAACCCAAACTTTAAATTTGGAATCGACTTTTTAACTTTACCACATAATATTGAGCCAAGGTTACTTCTCACGCTTCGAGATGATCTTCTCAATGCTGAAAGATCTCTTCAAGATTGCAACCAAAAGATAAATGCACTTCACCTAACGGATAGCAATATAGAGTTACTTGAGCAAGCAGGCAATAGCCTAATCTCACTTACACGAATACAAGCGTATCGCCCCATCCTTGAAAAACAAATCATCGAATTACAAGACAAAATCACAAATGGCGACGAAAAAATCGATGGACTGAGACGACGAATTACTGCACAAAAAGGCAAAAAAACCAAATTAAAAAAAACGAAAGATTCTTTAACAAAGAACAAAACAAAACTCTTTGAAAAAGTAAAAACCTTGTACGCCGAGCGGGAAGAATTTAACAAACTAGAAACAAGCCTTGATCTATCTGTAAAAACACGATTTATTGCAATGAAAAGACAAAAGGTGATTGACCCAAAGATTTTGCGTATCTATAGGCAAGCAATGTTGAAAAAAGAAAAAACAAAGGCTTATTTTTTGACAGTAAATGGCCATCCAGAGCTCATGGTAGATAATAAAGTTCAAAAAGCTTTTGATCGAATCCTTAAATCCAGTATAGAAAATCCACCAAGCTTCTGGGATTGGATATGCTGCTGTATCCCTCTTATGTAAAAGCTACTCTAAAAGTGCGCAAGGGTATCTGGAAAAGACCCTTTTTAGATCAAGCATGCCTTTGTGGAGTAAAATCTTTTCTCCTGTAAAAAGATCCGTTACCACTTCCTTATTGACCTCATGAGGAAGCTCAATGGTACCAGTTATTGGATCTTCACTAAAAAAACGGGCCCCTAAAACAACCACCGATTGATCTTTATACTTTCGGATGAATCCGATCACATTATCTGGACTTTGCAGCGGGATGTAATCCCCTTGTAAAAAAAGCTTTTTGTGCTTTTTGCGGGCGAGCAAAGCCTTATTCATTAAAACGATTTTATCCACTTCTTGCTCTTTTAAAGATTGGGCTCTTGCATCAAAATCTACTGCCCGGCGATTGTCAGGATCTACCATTGAATAGTTTATCCATTCATCGCCTTGATAAACGTCAACAACGCCGCATGATCCCATTTTTAAAGTAAGAGCGGATAAAGAATTTAAAATCCCATACTTGGTAACATCACTTTGAAACTGTAAAAAGGACTGAAGAAAAAGATTTTCTGTGCGAGGCTCAACAATCGCCTCGAAAAAATTTTTCACCGCAAGCTCATATTCGGGGTGGATATGTTCCCATGAAGTATAGACCCCAGCTTCTCTTATAGCCTTATTGAAACACTCCCATAAACGCTCCTTTGGAGCAGGCCACTGACCGATGAGTTGCTGATAGATATAGTACTCTGTATTGAGATCGGGAAAATATTTCCCATTGATGCAGGTTTTATAGTGGTGGTTTTGCTTTTTCCACGCATGGACTAAAATTCCCCATTTTTTTGGCATTTCGCTCAAAACATGCATCCTTAAGCGGGCATCTTCACTATATTTTGTGTCGTGACTTGAAGTTGCCAAAGCACCATACGGTTGATGTTTGAGCTTGTGCAAGTTGAACTGATGGAATTTTTCCTTCTCGATTCCAAAATATTGAGGGCTTCCCCCTACTTCACTCAGTGAAATCAGTCGGTTATACAGATAAAAAGTGGAATCTTCGAGCCCTTTAATCATCACAGCTGGAGTCAACTGCTGAAAATGGGCCGAAAAGGCAAGGATGCTTTGAGAAGGGTTGCCCTCAAGAAGTAACGCGCGTTGAATCAAATCAAAAAGGGCGGGATCTAATTCTGCAGCCCCTTCTTTAGCCCGCTCAATTGCCATGTGAATATAGCTTCGATCTTTTTCCCGAACGCACTCTCCTTGTTTCATGTAGGTCCGGTAGACACCAAAATGGGCGAAAACCTCCGCAAGGGCAGAAAACAACTCTTGGGATTCGTATGAGGGATCTATCTTTTTTAAAAACGAGACAAGATAACGGATCTCACTTGTCATATTCGTCTGAATGTATCTTACTTTACGACTATGTAAGAGCTTTTCGAAGTCGACTTTTTCCTCGATGAAGCGCTCATAAATGTCGGTCATCTTATCTACGTTTTTCTTTTGGACAAATACGGAACTTAACACATTGACAAACTCATAACCAACAGTTCCATCCACCGGCCAGCTTTTGGGAAGCTCCTCATTTACCTCTAAAATCTTCTCCAACCAGATGAAGGGAGGATTTTTTTCCCTAATTTTTCTTAAATAAGCAGTTGGGTCATATAGACCATCGGGGTGATCGATCCGCAATCCTTGGACCACACCTTTTTCTAAAAGCTCATAAATCCATTTATGATGGTGTTGTAAAACCTGATCATCTTCAATCCGAACTGCGATGAGATCGTTGATATGTAAAAACCTACGATAATTGATCATTTCTCCTGCATCAAGACCGCGAACGATCTTGTAATGCTGCATTTGCAAAATTTCATGAAGAAATTCGCTCTCTGCATTGATATAAGAAACTGTTTCTTCAGCCGCGAGCTCAAGCTTATCCAGCCACCGGCATGCTATTTCATTGACCGGCAACGCGTAATCTAAGTAGTTGATAAAATAAGACCCGTCAAATTTGAGCTCGAGCTCTTTACACTGAAGCGTCTTTTCATATTCTTTTTCCAGAATCGGTAAAATAACTTTACCCTCATCACCTGCTAAACCAAAGTCCCAATAAATATCGAAATACTTAGCAAAGGGAGAATTTTTGCCATTTCGAAGTACGTCATTTAACCAAGAATTGCCCCGTTTGATCGTCATGTGGTTAGGAACGATATCTAGAACTTGTTTCATGTTGTGCTTTTTTAGTTCGTGGCAAAACGCATCGAAGTCCTCTTTAGTCCCCAGTGATGAATTCAGCTGACAGGGATCTGTAATATCATAACCATGGCTAAACGCTTGAAAAATCGGTGAGCAGTAGATCCCATCAAAGCCTAAAGCAGAAAGATAAGGAATAAGCGCACGCGCTTTTTTCAAATCAAAAGTAGATGAGAGCTGAAGGCGATAGACAGAAGCTGGGATATTATTCATAACTTTCTTATGAATCGTTTTAACAAATTTTTCTATCTATTTTCTTGATAAAATTACCCCCTCACCTTACATTCTCAGATCAAAATTTTATTGGGGGTGTATGGCAATTCAAAACGACTACTTGGTTACAGGAAACTTACACGCTAAACCCCTTTGTGCACACTTGAGCAGGGCCTTTTTATGGGCAAGCATATCGATGAACCAAGGGGCAGACAAAAATACATGGCAAGGTCGTGTGGTTCTTGTGATTTCAAAGACTACTCTTATTGCAGGCGCATGCATCACAATTCCTATCGCCCTCATTGAAACTGTTAGTTTATTTATCCTATCTTCCGGGGGAATCGCACTTAACACATTCATATTGAGTAACCCGTCAGATTTTGTAGAAAAATACTCGTTAAAGCTCTTGTCTTACTCCTTAAATTCGTCTCTTGTTTTTATCACCCTTATCGCAAACACAATCTTTAATCGAGAACTAAGATACCACACCCCAGTTGTACTCTGTGACCAATTGTTTCATCTCAGCTCTGCTATTATAACTCATGCAACAATTGGTAGAAGCGTGCAGCAAAATCCAGAGGTATCCAATTTAAGAATTGTGAATTTAATCATAAATAGAAATTCCTATGCTTTGGAAGATCTGCTTAGCAGTCTCCAACAAGATTTCAACATCCATTTAAGAGATGCTTTTTCCTCCTTATTGCAAGAAGATGGAGAATTTGCAATGAGTGAAGATGATAGGAATTTCATCCATGATTTAGAGTTCCTCAGACTCTATAATGACCCTGAATATCTTCGAGAATCCTCTCAACAAGTACTAAGAATCTTAAATGAGCTTGGGATCATTGAACCAAACGAAATGAACGAATCACTTTACGACTTAAATGAACAGTCCCCTGAAGTGGCAAGCTATCAGAATCGCCTTGCAAGTCTGTTGAAAGACTCCTTTATTGAAATTTGCAACGATCCAACCTCTGAAACGGCCGATGAGAATGGCCAAACCAGAAAAGAGCTGTTTTTGGTTTTAGATGGTTCAATCTATTTCCCGCTCACCTATTATGCCCAATATAAAGAGCTCCTTGAACCGATCGACTGCCCCACCAATTTTAGAGGAAATTTAAGAGAATATAACGAAAGACGACAAACCCTTATTGCAGCAAAACGACTTATTGATGGCGTAATAGAAAATAACCTTGAAAAAGATCTCATCCAAAAGATCTTGCGCGGTTCAGATTACGATGCAGAAGTGCTAGTACAAGAAGCTTATTTACAAATTTCTTCTCTCGCAACTCCTCTATCACAAGGGCCCCTTATGAATAAATCTTTCCTAAATACAGATGCAATTGAAGGGGGCGCTTTTGCAGATTTAATCGTTACAAAAAACCTCTTCCAAAATGCTTGTTTAGAGGCGGTTACGGAAGTAGAGAGGGTAGTTTAAGGATTATATTTTTGCTTCATGTCGCGCAAAATCTTCTCAATTTTTTTGCGCTCTTTAGGATCCATCCGATCTATGTGCAATACGCCGTTGAGGTGGTCATTTTCATGCATAAACATTCTTGCTCTAAAGTCCGTGAGATCCTCTTCCACAAACTCACCCTTTAGATTCTGGTAGCGGACGTGGATTGATTTGGGGCGGACAACATCGACATGAAGACCTGGCAAAGACATACACCCTTCTGCCATCGACTCAAGTTCTTTTGAAGGGGATGAAAGAACCGGGTTAATGATCACTTCAGGATCCCCCAACGCATATTTATCGTCGGGGAGAAAGATTTCCTCACGAATCACAAAGATCCTTAATAAAATCCCGAGCTGCGGACCTGCAAACCCTATGCAATTATCTAGAGAAATCATTTTAGCCAGCATGGACTCGCAGATCTTTATGATCTCTGGAGTTATCTTTTCTACCGGCTTTGCTTTAACGCGAAGATCCGGATGGCCATAGTAGCGAATAGGTAGATCAGATTTGGTCATCTGCAGTCTGCTCTACTTCAACAGGGGCAAGTCTCGCATTGTACGTTCTGCCTAAAGATCCACTCCACAAAGAGAGGATAAAGCATGAGATGAGAAACGTTCCGGCGAGATATGCGGTAAAGCGTTTGAGAACTTCAGCAGTTGATGTCCCAAAAAGCGAATCGCTATTATCTCCTCCAAAAGAGGCGCCAAGCCCTAAGCTTTTAGCTTCTTGGATTAAAATGACAAAGCAAAGAAGAACCGATGCTAATAAAAACATAGATAGGAACATGTAAAATAGGAAGCTCATTTCTTTTTCTCTTTCTTAATTCGAGGTTTGCCAGCTTTTTTAGCTGCCGGTTTACTAGTTTTTTTAGCCAACGGCTTGCGAGCCGCTTTCACAGCGGGCTTACCCTCAATGTTATGAATCATTTCAGATAGCATCTCGGGATCAAGCGAAGCTCCGCCCACTAGGACGCCATCTACATCTTTTTCTGCGATAATTTCTGCCGCATTGGCAGGCTTCACAGAGCCGCCGTAAAGCAATGGGATATCGGCCCCTTTTTTCTTTCCAAAGACTTCTATCAAGCATTTACGGCAAAAAGCGTGAGCCTCTTGAATGTGTTTCGGCGTTGCTGTTTTTCCCGATCCAATCGCCCAAACAGGCTCATATGCGAGGATAAGTTTATCGATGTCTTCTTTTGGCACCTGATCAAGTGCACTTAAAATCTGTTCTTTAAGCACTTTTTCTGTCTTTTTCGCGTCGCGCTCTTTCGCGGTTTCACCAACGCACAAGATCGGTTGGATATCATCGGAAAAAGCCCGCAAAACCTTGCGGTGGATCAACTCATTGCTTTCACCAAATATATGGCGTCTTTCTGAATGACCCAAGAGGACAAAATCGGCTCCTGCTTCTTTGAGCATCAGCCCCGCAATCTCTCCCGTAAAAGCCCCTTCGCGCGCATCATTCATATTTTGGGCGCCAACGACAATATTTGTCTCTTTTGCATATCCAGCAGCGGCGGCAATCGAAGTAAACGGAACTGAAAGGTAAATATTTACTTGAGAATCTTCGACATGAGGAAGAAGTTTTTCTATGTAGTCAGACGCTTCGCGAGCGGTTTTATACATTTTCCAATTCGCTACAACGTAGATCTTTTTCACCATTTACATCTCAAATTTTTTACCATGAGTTTACTCGAATTTAAGCTCCTTGGCAAGCAAGATCTATGTATCTTTTAAGTTTTTCATCGCAATGCAATCTTTTTTTTGGCAAAATATCTTCCTATGCAAGCAAAAGTCTTTACAGTTTCCGAACTTACCAATGCGATTAAAGGGGTCATAGAACCTCAGTTCCGGGGCATTTCTGTACAAGGCGAAATCAGCAATTTTAAGCTTCAGGCGTCGGGACATCTCTATTTCAGCTTAAAAGATGCGGGATCACAAATCTCATCCGTCCTTTTCAAAGGCAATGCAGCGAACCTTCCCCGCATGCCAAAAGAGGGGGACCAAGTCGTAGCTAGAGGTGAGATCAGCCTCTATGCCCCAAGAGGTCAATATCAAATCATCATTCGAGAATTACAGTTTTTAGGCGTAGGCGAACTCCTTTTAAAGCTCCATCAGCTCAAAGAGATGCTCCATGCAAGAGGGTGGTTCGATCCTCAACATAAAAAACCCCTCCCCAAACTCCCCAGACGAATTGGAGTTGTCACAAGTCCGACTGGTGCCGTAATTCAAGACATCTTACATGTTCTGACACGCAGATTCGCAGGATTTCAAGTCACATTAAATCCAGTCAAGGTGCAAGGTGAAGGGGCTGCCCTAGAAATCGCCCAGGCAATTCGGGATTTTAACAAATACAACCTGGCAGATGTCCTGATTGTAGGAAGAGGTGGCGGAAGCATCGAGGACCTTTGGGCTTTTAATGAAGAGATTGTAGCTCAAGCAATTTTCGAATCGAAAATTCCAGTCATATCAGCGGTGGGCCATGAAACAGATTTTACCATTGCTGATTGGGTAGCAGATGTGCGGGCCCCCACGCCATCAGCTGCTGCAGAAATTGCGATCGCTGAAAAAGCCAACCTGATTAAATTTTTACAAACCGCCGAAGAGATGTGCAAACAACGAATTTCACAACAAATTCGGCAATACAAACAACAAGTTGCGGCCCTACAAAAACATCCGCTCTTAAGTTCTCCATATGGCGTGTTATCCCCTACGATTCAAAGGCTCGATGAGTTTACAAGAAAACTCGAGATGCTCAACCCTAAGGGGAAAATTTTGGAAAACTGGGATCGATTAAATCGGGTAAAAGATCACCTAAGATCAATGCACCCACAAAATGTTTTGAAAAAAGGGTACACCATTATCTTTTCTGAAAAAGATGATTCGATTATCCTCTCGGCAAAAAATATTCAGCCAGGGCAAAAAATCAGAGCCCTTTTCCACGACGGAAAAGTGGACGCAACGACCAATGAGGTATTAGAAAATGGCCCAGGAAACTCTCTCTTTTGAAAAGGCCTTTGAGCGGCTTGAACAAATTCTCAACACAATGAATGGAGGGCAAACCCCTCTCGAAGAATCGTTAAAGCTCTTTGAAGAGGCAGAAACGCTCATCCGCACATGCAGTTCGCGATTAACTTCGGCAGAACAGAAAATTGAACAACTGATGAAAAATAAAGGCGAGCTCGCTGTTGATGCTGGACAACAACCAAAAACAGAACCTTTCCGAACTCACCTTAGCTGAGCTTGAAGACCTCGCAAGTGAAATCAGAGCCCGTATCATTGAAGTGATGTCGGTCAATGGTGGACACCTCTCTTCAAATCTCGGAATTGTTGAGCTCACCATCGCACTGCATCGCGTCTTTGACTCGCCGCGCGATAAGTTCATTTTCGATGTGAGCCATCAAAGCTATCCCCACAAACTCCTGACAGGGAGAAATGGCCGCTTTGAAAAAATCAGAAAGTACAAAGGACTTTGTGGCTTTTCCCATCCAAAAGAATCAGAACACGACCATTTTTTTGCAGGCCACGCCGGAACGGCCCTTTCTTTAGCCCTCGGTGTAGCTCGATCTAGAGACCTTGCAAAAGGAGATGAGTATGTTCTCCCCATTTTAGGCGATGCATCTCTTACTTGCGGACTCACTTTAGAGGCGCTGAATAACGTACCCAAACATTTAAAAAGATTCATCGCTATCCTCAATGACAATGAGATGTCGATCTCTAAAAATGTGGGCAACATTAAAAACATCTTGAGCAGGTTACTTAGTAACCCGAGAACAAATCGGATCTACCAAGAAGTACAAACCTTTTTAGCAAAAATACCTGGATATGGCGCATCTTTAGAGAAACTGGGGCAAAAAATGACTGAATCGATGAAAAACATCGTCAGTCCAGCCACATTTTTTGAAGAGTTTAACCTCTCTTACGTAGGCCCCATCGACGGCCACGATATCGGCAAATTAATAGAGACTCTCGAGGATTTAAAAGAGGGATCGCGACCCGTGCTACTTCACGTGATGACTGTGAAAGGTAAGGGGATGCCGATTGCTATTGCCAATCCAACTCCATATCACGGGGCAAAACCGTTCGATGTTTGTAGTGGAAAATTCCTCCCTTCTCCTGCATCGAAGCCCACATTCCCCAAAATTTTCGGCCGTTACATGGTGAAAATGGCAGATAATGATCCCGATCTCGTCTGTGTGACACCTGCAATGCCTGCGGGCTCTTGTTTGGATGACTTTATGCAAAAATTCCCCGATCGTTGCTTCGACGTAGGGATTGCTGAGGGTCATGCCGTTACGTTTGCAGCGGGACTAGCCCATGGAAAGAGAAAAAAAGTGGTCGCCAGTATCTATGCAACTTTTCTCCAAAGGGCCTTTGACAATGTGTTTCACGACGTATGCATGCAAGAGCTCCCTGTTGTGTTTGCTCTAGATAGAGCCTTTATTTCAGGACCGGATGGCAGCACTCACCACGGCATTTATGATCTGAGCTTTTTAAATGCCATGCCCAACATGATCATTGCCCAACCGCGCGATGGTCATGTTCTTAAAGAGCTATTACAAAGTAGCTTCGATTGGAAAATGCCGTGCGCTATCCGGTATCCCAATCTAGAAACCGATGAACCAGACCTTCCCCTACAGAAACGAACGCCAGGAATCGCAGAGGTAATTATGCAAGGCAAAGATCTTCTCATTATCGCACTCGGACACACGTGTCAAACAGCTCTAAAGGTGCGCGAAATTCTATTTAAAAAAGGGATATCGGCAACCATTGTCGACCCTGTTTTTGTAAAACCCCTTGATATTGACCTGTTTAGCGAACTTTTATCCACGCACCGCTTTGTTGCAACTATTGAAGAGCATGCTCTAAATGGGGGTATGGGTATGATTATCAACAACTTTATGATTCAAAATGGGATCCGAGAGGCGGAAGTTTTAAACTTTGGTGTGCCCGATATGTGGGTTCAGTTTGGCAGCAATATCGAACTTATGCAAGAATTAGGGTTAGATGCTGAGTCCATTGCTCGGCGCATCTTGCAGGAGTTTTTCGAAAGTGATTATAGCCCTCTTCCCGAACGAACAGAAAAAGCAATCGTTTGAGCTAGCTTCCAACATCCGTAAATTCCTTGAAGATCAAGGAGTAACAGTTGTTGCTGAAGATGAAAAAGCAGATATTATCGGCGCAAAAAAACTCTCTTCAATCGATCACAATGAGATCAAATTTCTCATTTCTATGGGCGGAGATGGAACAATACTGCGGCTTTGCCACCGCTATAGCCACCTAAATGCAGCCATAGTTGGCATTAATTTGGGCCATTTGGGTTTTATGGCAGATATTCCGAGCTCTGACATCTATCCAAGTCTTACCGATTTATTAAACGGCGCCTATACAATCGAACAAAGATTGATGCTAGAGGCAAATGATCTTCGAGCCGTCAATGATATCGTCATCCATCGCGCAAAAAACTACAGTCTGGTAGAGCTTGCCATTCATATAGATGGAGTCTATGTAAATACGTTCACAGCAGATGGGGTGATCATCGCCACACCAAATGGTTCTACCGCCTATTCTCTTGCTGCTGGAGGTCCTATCTTAGCACCAAGTCTCAATGCCCTAGTGGTCACTCCGATCTGTCCCCATACAATCTCCAATCGCCCCATTGTTTTGACACCAGACCACAAAATTGAGATTCAATACATAAGTGAATACGATCCTATTGATGTGAGGGCAGATGGGCTTGAAGCAATTTCACTAAAAAGTGGCGATACACTCATTGTGCAGCAGTCGAAATCAAAATTTAAGTGGGTCAATCTCCACCGGCACGAATATTTTTCAACTCTGAGAACAAAGCTTGGCTGGTCTGGCGGCAAACTCAGAGAAAACAGAAAAAAATAAAACCGTTATACACACTCAAAAGTTGACTTGTGTATATCTCATTTAAAATAAGGTTTGCAAACAGATAGAGAGCTTTATATTGCGCTGGAATGCCAGGCGTCCCTTTTCAATTGCTTTTTCAACCTCTACCAGCGGTGTAGGTTCGCAAAAAGGTTCATCGGGGAAAAAAAGATCTTGAATTCCAAGCTTTCTTGCGTGCTGATCTCTGTGCCACATAAGGACAAATGCAAATAACTGCTCTATTTTTTTCCCTACCCGTACAGGATCTTCCTCTTTGCCTTCCATGACTAATTCTTCGAGTTTTTGCAACTGTAAGACCCTTTCAGGATAAGAGGGCTTTTCACATAAGAGTTTGAATAAAATTTTTCTCTGATTTTCTAGCTCGGGATGTTCAGCAAGTTCAAAAGCCCTTCCCGCCGAGCCGTGAGAGAGCTTTGCAAGATGTGTTGGATGGCCTTTGGCTTGCAAAAGGGTAGAGATATCTTGTTCAGTTAAAGGCTGAAAGTGGAGCACACTACAGCGTGATAAAATGGTAGAGAGCATCTCTTGGATATTGCTCGAAAGCAAAATAAATGTGGTATCTGGGCTCGGCTCTTCAAGAGTTTTCAAAAGGGCATTGGCGCTTGCCGGCTGCATCCTTTCCACGTCTTCTAAAATAAATACCTTCCCGGGCGATTCGAAAGGGGCGGAATGCTCTTTATCCATCATCTCGCGCAATGTATCGATCGCATAAAGGCCACTTTTCCCCTCTGGTTTTAAAACGTGTAGGTCTGGGGATTTTTCCGACTTTAAGATCAAAGCTGCGAGCGCGCGGGCAAAAAGGGCCTTTCCAATCCCACTATCTCCCGTAAAAAGGAGAGTTTGAGGAAGGCGATTTTCCTCTAGCGCTCTTTTGAGATAGGTCTTTAGAGGCTCATTTCCTAAAATATAATCAAACATAGATTCAGTATAGACAATAATCGAACTTTTTTCTAAACAAAAGTCATGGGACTATTTTTAAAAATCAAAAAGTATGTGCAAGGAACGTATAACGTCTTGCTCCCACTTCTTATCCTTCTTTTTGTATTTCGTCCCTTTAAACACTCTGATGTCTATCCTGGTATTTGGAAATTACTTCTCACAGCCGCGCTCCTCTTTGCCATTTTTGATAGCCATCATAAGAAAATGACCAAAATTGCCGCATCAATTCTAGCATTCCCGGCGTTGATATTTAGCTGGCTTATCCTCTTTTATCAGACTAAAGAAGTTGAATTCGGCCTTGCCTTTTTCTCGTCGTTATTTCTCCTTGTATGTACAGCATCTATTATTTATGACGTAGTCTTAAGAGCAAAAGTGACTGCAGAAACGCTTAGAGGCGTAGTCTGCGCCTATTTTCTTGTTGCAATTCTTTTTGCATACATTTTCACCGTTGTAGAATTTTTCATGCCAGGAACAATTGCAATCAATAACCAACCAGTGATCACTATCTCTGAGGTCCATTTTTTCTCTCAGATGCTTTACTTTAGCTTCACAACCTTACTTACAATTGGGTTTGGCGATGTTGTTGCGATGAGGGATTTGGGGCAAACAATCACTGTGATCGAAGGGATTATCGGACAGTTTTACATTGCAATATTGGTAGCTAGAATTGTCTCTGTATACTCTCTACATGTTGATCAAGAGATGATCAAAAGGATCGAAAAAGACCTCAAAAAAGGGTCTTAATGTGGGTCATTGCTTCTTTAAAGACCTGCTCGGGCGCTAAAGTTGCATCGACAAGCTTAAAGCGCTTTTGATCTTTTTTATGAATCTCAATATACGCTTCACGAATTTTCCGATGAAACTGCACTGTTTCTGACTCAATCCGATCTTGTACGCGCGCTTTAGCCGCTCTACTTAATCCAACTTCTGGATCAAGATCGAGATACAAGGTGAGATTGGGTGTATACCCTTGAGAGACAAAATCGCAAAACTGAGATACTTTGTCCATTCCAAGGGAGCGCGCGGCTCCTTGATAGGCAATAGATGAGTCATTGAATCGATCGCAAAGGACAACTTTCCCCTCGTTGAGTGCGGGACCAATCACTTCTAAAATATGTTGCGCCCTTGAGGCGAGGAAAAGTGATAGCTCTGCGTAAGGAGATATAGGCTCTTTGTGTTGGAGTAAGATAGTCCGAATATGCTCGCCAAGAGATGTCCCTCCGGGCTCACGCGTTGTTAGTACGCGGTGACCTGACTCAGTGAGGGATTTGACAATTTGCTCGATGAGGGTTGTTTTACCAGCCCCCTCTCCCCCTTCAAAAGTGATAAAAAGACCACGTCTGTTTGAAGGCTTTGAGGGGTCTTGAGTCAATTTAAACCTCTTCTTGGATCTCTTCTTCGATCCCAGCTGTTGCTTCAATCTTCTGCGCTGCGACGACGAGATCATCTTTCTCTTTTAGATTCACAAGTCTTACCCCTTGTGTCGATCTTCCCATGACGCGAACTTCTCGCATTGGGATGCGGACAGCTTGCCCTTCTGCTGACATCAAGAGAACTCCATCAGAATCAGTGACACTCAAGGCGCCAACAACACTTCCGTTTCTATCCGATGTGATGATTGAGCGCACCCCAATCCCCCCCCGATTCGTCTGACGGAAATCGTCCACTTTCGAACGTTTTCCGTAGCCATTTTCACATACAACGAGGATCGATTCTTCCGGCGTAACAACTTCACAACCGACTACTTTGTCGTTTTCATTTTTCATTGTAACACCGCGAACGCCACGAGCGACTCTACCGACTGAGCGGACGAGTGATTCATCAAAGCGAACGGCCATACCGCTACGAGTAAAGAGCATAATCTGCTGAGTTGGATGAGTCATTCGAGCTGAAATAAGTTCATCGCCTTCATCAATGTTAAGGGCATAAACCCCTTTACGACGTGGATTGCTAAAGGCACTGAGCTCAGTTTTCTTCACAACACCTTTCTTCGTTGCTAAAAGGATTGAAGCTCCCTCTTCATCAAATTTTCTCACCTTTAAAATCGCTGCGACACGTTCATTTTCGCGTAAATCTTCTAAAAGGTTAATGATCGGACGACCTTTGGTTCGGCGGCCTCCTTCTGGGATTTGCCATACTTTTGTCCAATAACAACGTCCATGGGTTGTGAAAATCAACAGATATTCATGAGTCGTTGCAACATAGATACTCTTTAAATTATCTGCCTCTTTTTTCATCTCCATACCAATGACACCAGCTCCACCTCTACGCTGCTCGCGGAATGTGTCAATTGGCATTCTCTTGATATAGTCATCGCTTGAAATTGCAATCACAACCTGCTCGTCTGCAATGAGATCTTCCATTGCAAATTCACCTTCTGCTGCGATGATTTTTGTTTTACGCTCTGACTTATGTCCTCTCTTGATCTCTTCGAGCTCCTCACGGATAATACCGCGAACTAAAGCTTCAGAGGCCAATACGGCTTTATAGTGAGCAATTTTGAGAAGTAAGTCTTTATATTCAGCATCAATCTTCTCAGCTTCAAGACCTGTTAATTGGTAAAGGCGTAGGTCGAGAACTGCGTTCGCTTGTCTTTCAGATAGGCCAAAACGGGTCATCAATTCGGTTCTAGCCCCATCTCTATTTTGTGATGCACGGATGACTTTTACCACTTCGTCGAGATGATCTAGAGCTTTTAGATACCCTTCAAGAATATGGGCGCGAGCTTCAGCCTTATTGAGTTCATAGCGCGTTCTGCGACGGATCACATCGATTCTATGATCGATCCAAGCAGACATGAAGTGTTTAATATTCATTGTGCGCGGCATGCCGTGATCAAGGGCAAGCATATTGCAGCCGAATGTCACCTGAAGATCGCTATTTTTATAGAGCTGGTTGATGATTACGTCAGGAATTTCTCCTCGCTTGAGCTCAAGAACAATGCGCAACCCATCTTTATCCGATTCATCTCGAATATCAGAGACACCGGTAATTGTTTTCACATTGATAAGTTCGGCGATGCGCTCGATGAGTCGTGATTTATTGA
Organism: Chlamydiae bacterium CG10_big_fil_rev_8_21_14_0_10_42_34; assembly: GCA_002773795.1. Taxonomy (GTDB): domain Bacteria; phylum Chlamydiota; class Chlamydiia; order Chlamydiales; family SM23-39; genus REEB52. The sequence continues at coordinate 355,504 of PFAD01000008.1, forward strand.
CGTTGTAGGGCACTTCATCAACAACAATTTGTTGTCTTGAGTTCGGAAGATCTTCGACCCTCATTTCAGCTCGCAAAGTGAGCTTGCCTCTACCTGTATGGTAAGCTTCTTTAATTCCGCGGTATCCACAGATCACGCCACCTGTAGGGAAGTCAGGACCTGGCATTACTTTCATGATCTCATCAATTGTCGTATTGCGATTTTCGAGAACAAGAAGTGTTGCGTTGATCAATTCGATTAAATTATGGGGAGGGATATTCGTTGCCATACCGACAGCAATCCCTGAAGACCCGTTACAGAGAAGGTTTGGAAATTTCGCAGGAAATACGGTGGGCTCATTCTTTGTTTCGTCGTAGTTCGGAACCATTTCGACTGTCTCTTTGTCGAGATCTTCCATCAACGCCATAGCGGCACTCGTTAAGCGCGCTTCAGTATAACGCATCGCAGCGGGTGGATCACCGTCAATAGAGCCAAAGTTACCCTGGCCATTAATAAGAGTATATCTCATGACCCAATCTTGAGCCAAGCGGACAAGCGTTGGATAGATTACTGTTTCACCGTGTGGGTGGTAGTCCCCTGAGGTGTCCCCGGAGATTTTTGCACACTTACGATGTTTGGCCCCTGGAGTTAAGTTAAGCTGGCGCATCGCATAAAGAATACGTCTTTGAGACGGCTTGAGACCATCTCGCACATCAGGCAAAGCACGAGAGATAATGACTGACATCGAATAGCGAAGGTAACTTTCCTTCATCTCTTCTTCGACATTGCGCGGGACGATTGTTTCATCTTTTGTATAGGACATATTAACCCTTAAATATCCAAATTCTTAACAGATAGCGCGTGTGTCTCAATAAAGACTCGGCGCGGCTCAACTTCTTCACCCATTAGCATTGAAAACATCCTATCGGCTGCAATCGCATCAGGGAGCGTAACTTTAACAAGTGTTCGAACTGCAGGATTCATGGTAGTTTCCCAAAGCTGGTCTGCGTTCATCTCACCAAGACCTTTATAGCGCTGCACTTCGACACCTTTCCGTCCGTTAGCTCGAATGGCTTCGATCAACTCGCGAAGAGTATTCCACATCGTTGACTTGCCACCGTCTTCCAAGATTTCAAAAAGCTCTTGGTCGGCGACTAAATAATGATCTAACTTTAGGTTGTAGGCAGCGAGTTTTCCTGTGAGAGCTATGAGCTTATTTACATCAAAAAGCTCCATAAATGATAAAGATTTCGGAGTGAACTCCTTCATTTCTTCAGTGATTTCTTCTGGAGGAATTGATGCAAGCGTCTCTTCGTGCGTTCGCTTTTGAATCTCTTCATTTTCTTTTTTCAACTCAATGAGCTCAGCTTCGCTATAGATAAACTGGATCTTATCTCCCATAGCAACTTGGTATTGAGGATATTTCTCCCCTTGCTTCGCGTCGACAAACTCGCGATAAGGGACCCCTTTTCTTTCAATAGAGCCTATGAAAGTCTCAAGTTCCATCGCAACTTCCATCAGCTTTTCTGTCTGTTCTTTATCATACGATGATTCAGAACCTGCAGGACGGATGAGAATATCGCTAAGTCCTAGCTTGAGTAAGTATTCATCCATTTCTCTTTCTGAGTGGATATACTGGCTCACTTTTTTACGGGACACCTTGAAAAGAGGAGGACGAGCAATATAGATATAGTTGTTTTCCACCAAGGCAGGCATATGACGATAGAAGAACGTAAGGAGGAGCGTTCGAATGTGCGATCCGTCCACGTCCGCATCCGTCATGATGATGATTTTGTGATAGCGAAGTTTTGCTAAATTGAAGTTTTCTACTCCAATCCCACAGCCAAGGGCCGCAACCATTGAACCGACTTCTGTATTTTGTAAGATTTTTTGTAATCTCGCTTTTTCAACGTTTAAGATCTTACCGCGAATAGGGAGAATCGCTTGAAATCTGCGATCTCTTCCCATTTTTGCAGATCCACCCGCAGAGTCTCCCTCAACGATGTAAATTTCACAAAATTCGGGGTTCCTCTCTTGACAGTCAGCGAGTTTTCCTGGAAGTCTTGCACTGTCTAGCGCCGTTTTTCTCAAAGTGAGTTCACGGGCCTTTTTAGCAGCCTCTCTTGCTTGAGCTGCGATTACTGCTTTTTCAACAATCTGCTTTGCAACGGCTGGGTTCTCATCAAGATAGACAGTGAGCCCTTCCCCTACAATCATCTGAGCTATCCCAGCAACTTCGCTATTGCCTAATTTTTGCTTCGTTTGCCCTTCAAATTGCGGGTTTGGGACTTTAACAGAAATGACCGCAGTCAACCCCTCGCGCATATCATCGCCACCGACAGAAATCTTGTCAGTTTTAACGAGATTGTGCCCTTTCATATAGCTGTTGAGCACACGAGTTAACGCAGTAGAAAATCCTGTTAAGTGAGTTCCCCCTTGTTTTGTCGAGATGTTGTTGACGTATGTGTAAATGTTTTCTGTGTATGTATCATTCCACTGCATGGCCACTTCAAACTCGACGGGACCATCGATCCCCTCTTTGACGCCGTGGAAATAAATGGGCTTCGGAAATAAGGGAACTTTCCCCTCATTTAAGTAAGAGACAAATGAGCCTAAGCCACCTTGATAGTTAAATCGAACTGGCTCTCTTTTCGCATCGCGATCATCTTGAAATAGGATGGTGATCCCCTTATTCAAAAAGGCAAGTTCCCTTAGGCGCTTCACTAAAATATCGTAATCATAGCTTGTAACGGAAAAGATTTTGTCATCGGCCCAAAATTCAATTCTTGTGCCCCGTTTATTGCTAGGCCCTAGCTTTTTCAATGGAGTTAAAGGCTTGCCGCGCTCAAAAGTCATGTCGTAGGCAAAACCATTTTTATAAACGGTTGCTACCAACTTCTTAGACAAAGCGTTAACGCAAGACACACCAACGCCGTGCAAGCCGCCCGAGACCTTATATGTCCCCTTGTCGAACTTACCACCCGCGTGGAGAATGGTCATTACGACCTCAAGTGCCGTGACTTCTCTCTCTTGCTTTTGGGTTTCCCTTTCGTGTTTTTCAATGGGGATGCCTCGGCCATCATCTTCAACAGTTACGCATCCATCGGGATGTAAAGTGACTACAATCTGGGAGCAGAAACCTGCCATCGCCTCGTCAATACTGTTATCAACCACTTCGTAGACGAGCTGGTGCAATCCGTTTGTATGTGTATCGCCGATATACATACCTGGACGTTCTCTTACCGCCTGCAAACCTTCCAGTACTGTAATTGAGCTCGCGTCGTATTTTTTTTCTTCAGCCATTGATGTCATTCTCTTTTTACCCCACTCGGAAAACAAGATTCCGAATTGAAAATTTTTCTTTCAGCCGCCCTAACAAGCGCGGCCGTTCATGCGCAACTAGTAAACTGTAGAGAGTAGAACTTTTTACTTTCACGGTCAAGACCCCATCTGCAAAAGAGACAGGTTCTGTTAAAGGAGCCATCTTTTCTCCCATGAGTTCATTCCAAAATCGGAATAGTTCCTCGCGAGGATCGGCCGCCTTTTTACTTATACTCCCCAAAACATCTGGAAGCAAATCAGCCATTTTTTTAGCTGGATTTTCTGTCCCAAAGTAGTTTCTCGGTGTACGACCTTTCATACAAAAAATCTCCATCCCGTATAGTACCACTTTTCCATCAAAAACTCAACGGATTAAAAAAAGAAATTGATCCTACTTTAAAAGCCCATATTGCTTGCAAATTACCTTTTACGCTGATAGTCTTTTGCAAATTTTTTTGAGGCTTTATGAATTGCTGTTTTCCCACATCGAAACTCCCTCCCCCCGCATCTTCCATCCCCCTACTACCTTCTAGAAATGATGAAAAGCTCGAAGCTCTTTTTTCAAAAACAATAGAAGAGCTACAAGCCGAATACGATGAGATCAAAGCCAAGCCTAAAACCCCCACAAAGAAACTTCACTTTGTCTTTCCCAAAAACCAGGTCCTCTATGCACATCACTGCGCTGAAAACACTTTGATCTTAAGTCAAGCTCCTGACAAAGATTCTTTGAACCCATTTCTTAAAATGCTACACGAAAAAGCAAATGCAGTGATCATATTGCTCCAAATCATTGATTTAACGAGAAGACCTGAATGGCAATTGGAACCTTATTTTACCGGAGAAAGTGAGCTAAAATGCGACTATGATCTTTCCGTTGAAGATCTTCCCCAAGAGGTCTCCTACATCAAAAACAAACAGCTCGAAATAAGTCCCAAAGGCAACGGCTCCCCCAAAAGGCTCCCGATACACCATTATAATGACTGGCCCGACAACAAGGCCGGAACCCCTAAGCACATTGCGATGATTGCCCGCATCGCTATGGATTATATGACTCCAGTCATTCATTGCGTGGGAGGAGTTGGCAGAGCTGGAACACTAGCGGCCGTCATTTCTGCTTATAGAAGGATAAAAAAAGGAAATCATGAAGTTGATGTGATCAAAAACGCAGTCCATGACCTACGAAAAGAAAGGCCTGGGGCCGTCTTTAGATTTGCGCAATACCAATCTGTGTACGAAGCAATAAAAATTCTTTTAGAGCAGGACAATGTATATAATTATCGGCTTGATTCTTAAATCTTTTAAAAATTTTGAGGCTATATGCTTTGCTGTATTCAATCAAAAAACTCCACTCCAACTCCTTCTTCACTCGAAGCTTTGCCTCAAGAAGCTCATAAAAAATTTCACACCACAAATCGTTACCGCTTACACGGCGAATTAGAATTCTGTGACACTTCAAGTGATGAAGATCTTCCATCTGATCAAGAATTGATAGACTCAGCCCTCAATCCAGATCCAGCGATAGTAAAAGAGCAATTCTCAAATATTGAAGGTTCACCTAGAGGTCCTAATTGGAAAATAATCCCAGAAATTAAACTTCTAAGGGCCTATTGGTGCTTAGGAGAAAGAGCGATTCTTTCGGAGGCTCCATGTGAAGGGCTCCTCGGCGAATTTTTCAGTATGGCTTATAAACACTCTGATACGATCATTTCCCTTTTTCAAGATGAAGAAATAGATTTAAGAGCTCAGAAAAATAAATTCTTCCAAAAAATCGCAACTCGCTACTATGCACCGGGTAACCGCGAATACATGGTTAAAAATACCTATAACAGGTACGAAGTAACTACTCACTTCATTCAAGTCGATCCAAATATCATTCGCTCCACGATTTCAATTTATCATCAATCTGATCGCAAACGGAAAAGAATTTCTCATTATCGGTGCACCAATTGGAAAGATTGTACGGCAGGCAACCTCCAAACCATCGTGAAGCTTGCTCACATTGCTCTGAAAGCAAAAATGCCCATCATCCACTGCTGGGCAGGCCTTGGCAGGTCGGGCACATTAGCTATGATTGTTTCAGTTTTTGAAAAAATAAAGAGAGGAGATGTTTTTCCAGAGATTGTCCCCCACTCTCTTATCTCTTTACGAAAAGAAAGACCCTTTGCTGTTGGAACCCTTGATCAATATAAAACGATCTACTCTGCTGTAAAGATCCTTTGTAAAAAAAATGACAAAAGACTCGAGAAGATCTTTTCAAAAACAAAAGAAGAGCTGCATGCCGAGCACGCAAAAATCGCATGCAGCCCATTTTCTAAAACAATCTCGCCCGATCTGGTATTTCCCTACGTTCATGAAGCTTACCTAGCTGCGCCCTACGCGCAATACTGCCTAGATAAAACGCTGATCTTATGCAGCGCACCCCGCAGGGACTCCATGAAATTATTTTCGGAAATGCTCTACAAAAATGCAGATGCAGTGATCATTTTAATGCGACCAGATGAGTTGGACAAATGGTCTAATGAGCAGTTGCAAATTTATAATACGCTGCCAGATGTTTTAAAAGAGCTGCACTTCATCCGAGCCAAAAAATTAAAACTCAGCACCAATCATCGTAAACATCCCCCTAAAGTAATATCCATTTACCAATATAATGATTGGACCGATAATGAAGGGGCCCCACCTAAGCATATGGCTGCACTTGCCCGCCTTGCCATGCAGCATAAAAAAGCTGTAATTCACCCTCCAACCGGAGTTGAGCGATCTGGGACTTTAGCCGCAGTCATTTCTGCCTACAAAAGGATCAAAATGGGCAACTACAATGAAAATGTCATCGAAAATGCGGTTCGTGATTTACGAAATGAATGGCCCATGGCAAGCTATACCCCCGCACTACATGAATGCGTATACAAAGCAGTCGAATTTCTCTTAAGAGAAGACGGAGATCTAAACGGGGATTAAAAAAACAGGGTGCTTACTCCCCAAGCGATCACGAAGTAGATCGTCATCGAAAGGAAGTCATTGAATGCTGTGACGACAGGTCCTGCTGAAATAGCTGGATCCACACCAATTCTCATGAAAAAGAGGGGGGAAAATACACCCAAGAAAGTTCCCGCAAAACATCCCCCAATCAGACCGATACTCACAATCGCAGAAACAGCAATTGGCGTTGTAGAACCAAGGGCTCCTCCGCTGATTAAATCAAGAAGGTAGATAATCAATCCGCAACCAATGCCAAAAATAACACCGGTAAAAAGACCACTATAAAGCTCTTTGGTAATCGTCTCTTTGCGGTTACCAGCGGAAAGTCCGCCAACTGCCATAATCCGAACTAAAACCGTGCTACACTGTAGACCGATCGTTCCCGACATCCCGGTAATGAGAGGGACAAAAAAGAGGGCAAATGTAAGAAGTCCCCCTTCATACTTTTCAAAAGAAGACATCACCCCAACGTTGAGCAGCCCTGCCGCGAGCGTAACTAAAAGCCAAGGGGCTCTTGTAAGAAAACGGCGCATAATCGGATCGTGGGAGGTAAATTTTTCATTCGTACCTGCCATTCGGGCAATTGTTTCATCCGTCAGATCTTCCATCGCCTCTACGATATCTTCATGAGCAATTACCCCAATGAGCTCATTATCGATATCAACAACGGGTAGCGATGAGATGCGATAGCGCTCTACAAGATCGATCACCTCTTCTCGCGTTGCATCCACTGTCACTTTATGAAGGACTGGGCGCATTACTTGGCGCAAAGGGGTCGTATCGGGATTGATCATCATGTTACGAGCAGGGACAAAGCCTTGCAATTCATGTGCATGATTGAGGATGAAAATCCCCTTGGTAAAATCAATTCTTGGATTGTCTCTAATATAGTTAGATGCCTCGCCGATGGTCATATCCATCTTGAATGCGAAAAATTCAGAAGTCATCAAGCGGCCCGCACTCTTGCGGTCATGTTGCTTAAGCTCCCGAATTCGGTTCGCTTTTTTCGAGTCGATCAGATCCATTAAACGTCGGAATTTGCGCTCCGGCATGTCATCGACAAGCCAAACAGCCTCATCGACCGGCATCCTTTCAAATAATTTCTTGAGTTCGATGTCCCCTAACTGACGGAAAAGGGCGAGACGCGTGTCACTATCAGTGTTAACAATAAATTTGACTTTGTCATCGCGGTTGGGGAGGTTTTCATAAAGAACAGGGCGAACATTAGGAGGGAGATGCGATGCGGCGTAGGCCAAGTCGATCGGCGAGTGTTCGCACGCAATCTTTGCAATATCGTGAAGACGCACCTTCGAGGTCTGCTTATGGAAAGCCTTTTCTAATTTTTCCTTTAGCAGATCATCAATACGACCCGTTTGTGATTCTGCTTCTTGCTCTTCCATACTTCCCTTGAGGATGACCAAATAGAATTCAAAAATGGGCTTATCTCTTCCTGAGATATGCACCGATCCTTGGATTTCCATTTGGAAAAAAAGTTACATCGTTTTCGGCCCCTAATTATGGCAGTCAGTGTAGCTCACATACGCATTTTATCTCTAGAAATTAAATACTTTGTCTACTAAACTGGATTGCCTATGCAAAACCCAGAAAATATCAGAAATATTGCGATTATCGCGCACATCGACCACGGGAAGACAACTCTTCTCGACAATCTCCTGAAACAGGGGAATATATTCCGCGAACACGAAAAAGTTCCTGAGCGCGTCATGGACAGCTATGACCAAGAAAAAGAGCGAGGGATTACGATTTTCGCCAAGCATACCTGCGTCTATTATAAAGATTATAAAATCAATATCATCGACACGCCAGGTCATGCTGACTTCTCTGGAGAAGTAGAGCGCGTTCTCGGTATGGTCAATTGTGTTTTATTGTTGATTGATGCGCAAGAAGGGCCTATGCCTCAAACTCGCTTCGTCCTCTCTCAAGCCCTAAAAATGGGCCTCAAGCCGATCGTTGTTCTTAACAAAATTGACCGCCCGCACGCAAATCCTGATCGAGCTCTCAATTTAACATTTGATCTTTTCATGGAGCTTGGCGCAAGCGACGAGCAGCTTGACTTCCCTTATATTTATGCTTCTGGATTTAACGGCTATGCATATGACAAAATTGGCGACGAACCTAAAGACTTAATGCCTCTTTTTGAGATGATTTTGAAAAAAGCTCCTGCTCCAACTGGTAATTTAGACCTCCCGTTCCTCATGCAAGCTGCAACATTGAGCTACGATGATTATGTAGGAAGACAAGCCTGCGGAAGGATCTTAGAAGGAAAAATCAGAAAGAATGACACAGTAACTCGCGTCGACAGAAATGGGAATCACACAAACCATAAGATCGTTAAAATTCAAGGTCACTTAGGATTAAAAGAGATCGAAATTGAAGATGCAGGCGCAGGTGATATCGTTGTCTTGTCGGGAATTCCTGAAGTAGATATTGGCGACACCCTTTGCAGCACCGATAAGGTCGTTCAATTGCCTCCAATTACACTTGCAGAGCCAACAGTCTCTGTTGAGTTTCTGGTTAACACTAGCCCATTTGTTGGTAAAGACGGCAAGCACGTTACAATGAATAAGTTGCGCGAGCGGCTCATGAGAGAGAAAAAGGCGAATATCTCTTTGAAAATTGAAGAACTTGCTGGTAGAGATGACGCAATTCGCGTTTGCGGGCGAGGAGAACTCCATCTCGCAGTCTTAATTGAAGCCATGCGAAGAGAAGGCTATGAAGTCGCCATTTCAAAGCCCAAAGTAATTACTAAAGAAGTCGATGGCGTGCTCATGGAACCTATGGAACGGGTTCACGTCGAAGTGCCTGAAAACTTTTCTGGAACAGTGATCGACGATCTATCTCGAAGAAAAGGGGAAATGAGATCACTTGAAGTCTCCGAGCACGGCCTAACCACAATGCAATTCTTGGTTCCTACTCGCGGACTTATGGGATACCGAAACGACTTTTTAACTCGTACATCAGGTCTCGGCGTCCTCACTTCGATCTTTGAAACCTTTGCCCCTTGGAAAGGTGACATGGCTGGACGTCTCCGCGGAGTATTGATCTCAAACAGCAGTGGCAAAGCAAACGGCTACGGTCTCTTCAATCTACAAGGGCGTGGTTCACTTTTTGTAAAGCCGGGTGATGATGTCTACGAAGGGATGATTGTTGGAGAGCACGCAAGAGATAATGATCTTGTCGTTAATGCAATCAAAGCAAAACAGCTCACCAACGTACGCGCTTCGGGAAGTGATGAGAACATCGTCCTCACTCCGCCGCGCAAGTTTACCCTTGAGCAAGCCATCGACTACATTGCTGATGACGAACTCGTAGAGGTAACTCCAAACTTTATCCGCTTGCGCAAACTCCATTTGACGGAAATTGATCGCAAACGGCACTCTCGTTAGCATGTCAAAAAAGTCCATATTTGCAGCAGCGCTTTTAGCGCTGCTCGCACTACTTATTCCTGTTGAGCATAAGTACGATAAGTTATTTCGTTTCTTCTCCCTTACTTTAATTCCAGAAGGACTGTCCCTATCTTCTGGATTTGAAAAGAAGATCTACTTTTATGTCTCTGATATCATCGGACTCATCCTAATTGCAACAGCCCTCATTTGGTATCGGGTTTCACCTAAGCGCTTTTTTGCCAATCCTCTATGGATTGTCTTTCTCTGCGCGTTGGCATCGATCATCGCATCCCCTTTTGTCAACTACCCCATTGCCTATGTGAGACTTTTGCAGCTCCTAACCCCGATCGCACTGTTTTCTTTTTTAAAAACGGCACTTAAAAGTGAAGAGAGAACGCAGATCACCCAGATCATTTTTGCAGCGCTTTTTATTGCAGGCGTTTTTGAGGCCTCCGTTGGCATTGCCCAGTACTTTAAACAAGCGCCTCTAGGACTAAGGCTTTTAGGTGAAACAAATCAGGTTTCAACTTTTGATATTCAATCGGGATCTCGTTGGCTTTTTGACTCGCTTACAAATAGAAAAGCAGCAACAACAGTGATTCGAGCAGCAGGCACTTTGCCCCACGCGAACGTGTTTGGAGGCTTTTTAGTAATTTCCATTTTGTCGAGCTACGCACTTTTCATGCTCATTGAAAAAAGGAAGTGGGTGGTCGCAATCACTCTCCCTTTTCAGATCTTTGCTCTCTGCATTTCCTATTCGAGGGCTGCCCTTTTTGCTTGGATAATCAGCACAATCATCTGGACGGCTCTTATCATTTGGAAAAAAGGGTTAAAGAATCGGACAGTTAAAGCAACCGCGATCCTTGTAGCTCTTTCTACAGCAATCTGCGCAAGCTTGCTTTTACAGCAGTTTTCAAACCGAGGTGGCGTCGTAAATTATAATAGCCTTGCAAAAGGCTCTGATGATGTCCGCACCTTCCATCAACATACTGCCCTTCAAATCATGAAAGATCGCCCCTTGTTGGGCTTGGGATATAATCAGTTTTCTGAAAGGGCTCAAAAATATTTCCCTGTAAATACCTCAGCTTATGTAAGTAGAACAGGGCCTCACAATATCTTCTTGTTTCTCGCTTGCGAAACAGGCTTAATCTCCCTTTTTGCATTTATGAGTTTCATCGCACTGCTCCTTTGGACTGCCATTCGAACACAAATAACTGTTGAGAGCGCAACTCTTTTAAGCCTTTTAATAGGCTTACTCTTTATTGGACTTTGCGATTTTTATCTCATCTTATTCCAGCAAGGCAAACTAATGTTTTTCCTCACTGCAGGACTTTTAGCCATGAATGTTAGAAGAGATTCTGAAATCAAAATTGCAATTGATTCCCCAATGTGTTAAAAATAAGCGCTACAAAAGGCTTATTTGATGACAAATCCATCTAGAAAAGATGTCTGGAAAATGTTCGACATCATCTCTCCGACCTACGATAAGGTGAACAGAGTTTTATCTTTAGGAATGGATAGAAAGTGGCGAAAAAAAGTTGCCGAACACCTTCCCAAGAATAGAAACTTAAAAGTATTGGATTTAGCGACAGGAACTGGAGATCAGGCCATTGCACTCATCCAAAGTGGGGCTTCGATCCGATCAATTACAGGGATTGATCTATCCGTTGAAATGCTCGAGCTGGCAAAGAAAAAAAACATCGAAAAAACTGAATTTATCGTAGCTGATGCAGAAAAAGTTCCCTTCCCAGCTGCCCATTTTGATGCCGCTACATTTTCTTTTGGCATTCGGAATGTGAACAATCCTCTCGTTTCACTTAAAGCCATTCATCGCGTATTAAAACCTAAGGGGAGATGTCTTATTTTGGAGTTTTCGCTCCCCCCCAAACCGATCCGTGGATTTTATCTCTTTTATTTAAGACACATTCTTCCCCGTCTTGGCGGCCTTTTATCTCGCAAGACCAGTGCCTATCGATATCTCAACCAAACGATTGAACATTTTCCTTCGGGCAAAGATTTTTGCACTTTGATGAAAGAAGCTGGATTCACTCGGATTAAAGCCGTTCCGATGGCACTCGGAGGAGTAACGTTATATGTGGGAGACAAAACCTAATTGCACGGATCGCATTCGCTGCTTGTTTCTCCCGTCTTTGGGTCCTCATAGGCCTCTGGGATATTCCACCCTTGACCTAAAGACTTATAGATACTGATTAAACTCAAATAAAGCCCAGCTTCGGTAGACACCTCTTCAAGCTGCGCTGCGAAAAGACCACTTTCTGCATTCAAGACAGTTAAATAATCGTTTTGTCCATTGAAATAGCGAAGTTTCGCAAGTTTTAAATACGTTTGTAAAGCTGCAACCCGCTCTCTTTGAATCCCTATTTTCTCTTTAGACTTTTGGTGATCGATCAACGCATCATTCACTTCTTGTAAAGCAACCAAAATAGTTTGCTGGTAGTTGTGGATTGCCTCTAACAAGACAGCTTCCGTCTCACTTAACTGATTTGTTAGTCTCCAACCAGTAAATAAGGGTTGAAACGCCTGCATCCCAAAGTCAAACAGATTGGCTGAATCTTTGAAGAAGTTATCGAGAGAAGTCGATCTTTGACCATCTGCACCGGATAAGGTGATCTTTGGGAAAAACGCGGACCTTGCAACGCCTACATCAGCATTTGCGGCAATAATTCTTTCCTCAGCTTGTAATATATCAGGTCGGTTTTCCAATAAATCAGATGGCAAACCAGATGGAATTGTCGGAGGGAGCACTAAATCAGATAACAAACACCCTCGAGGAATAGGCCCAGGTGCTTTACCCAATAAAACACTAATTAAATCCTCTTGCGTTGCCACAAAAGCTTCAAAATTTTTAATCTGAAGCTGCGCAATTAAAGCCTCGCTTTGCGCTTGTTTTACATCTAACTCAGAGACAAGCCCCCCTTCAAAACGTAATTTTGCAATATTCCAGGCTTCAACACGGGTATTATACGTATTGATTGAAATATTGAGCTGCGCATCGAGCTGCTTGAGTTGGATATAGGCAGAAGCAAGAGATGTAACTAAAGATAAAATAACGTTGCGTCTCGCATCTACCTGAGATAAGTAAATCGATTTTGCCGACTCACTTTCATTACGGATTCTTCCCCAAAAATCGATTTCATAAGAAAGGCTCATAAATAATGAATAGAGATTATTGATCCGCGGAACAAGGGGAACCAAGGGCTGGTAGTTAATATCTTCAGAGAGTTTGATCCGATCGAGGTTGCCTTGGCCATTAATTTCTGGGAAAAACTGGGAAAAAACGACCTTATATCTGGCGTAAAACTCCATCACGCGAGCAGTTGCTACTTTCAAATCTTGGTTATTCTCAATGGCAGTTTGAATCAATTCATCCAAAATAGGATCGTTAAGCTGCTTCCACCAAGAGACATTTGCATATTCACTTGTTTCACTGAAAGTAAATCGATAAGACTCCCCAATATCCATTTCAGGACGACTGTATCGAGAGCTTAAATTGCACCCTGCAATCAAAAGAATAAAGAAAACAGAAACGTAGCGCATCTATTCTTCCTTTTTCTTAAAGCGAGTCGCAAAATTTTCCATTGCCACATAAAAATAGGGGACAAAAAATATAGCCAAAAATGTTGCTGCAGCCATGCCGCCAATCACTCCTACACCTACCGCCCGTCTACTTTCTGCCCCCGCGCCAGAAGTAATCACTAAGGGAAGCATTCCAATAATCATGGTTAATGAGGTCATCATGATTGCTCTAAAACGGATCCGCCCCGCTTCAATTGCAGCATCAGCAGCATCCATCCCCTCCTCTCTTTTTTGCTTGGCAAACTCCACGATCAAAATCGCATTTTTTGCAGACAAACCAATGAGGGTCACAAGACCAATTTGAAAGTAGATATTTGCACTCATATTCGTCATCCAAATGGATAAAAATGCTCCAAAAATTGCAAAGGGAAGACTGAAAATGATACATAAGGCTAATGTCCATCTTTCATATAAAGCAGCTAACACTAAAAACATAAAGATAATAGAGCCTGCCAATACAAATGTCGAAGCCCCGCCTGACTCTTTTTCTTGGAATGCAAGGCCTCCCCAAGAATAAGACATTTGGGAGGGAAGGTATTCTTTGGCAATTTTTTCCATTTCAGAAATAACTTTTCCAGGATTACTAATCGACGGGATCACAGAAATGTGGGCTGAAGGAGCCCCATTAAACCTTTGGACAAGTGTTGGCGCTTTTGAAAACCTTGGATTCACAAGTGACTTTAGAGGAATCATCTTGCCCGCATCAGAGCGAACATAAATGTCACCTATATCGTCAAGAGAGTCTCGCGCTGAGGGTTCAGCCTGAGCTACAACTTTAAATACTTTTCCATACTTGTTGAACTGATTGAGGTAGACAGAACCAAACAGAACTTGTAGGACCTCATAAATTTGATCGACCTTCACTCCATATGACTTGGCCTTAGCCACCTCTAAGTCGATATAAAGCTCCATGCAGTTTGCTTTAATGGATGAGATAAAAAATTGAAAATCGCTACTTTTTTGAGCTTTAGAAATAATTTGATCTACAACGTCATTGAGCGTCGAGTAATTAGCGTCACCATCATTTACAACCCAAAGATCAAATCCACCAACAACTCCAATTCCGGGAATATCTGGGGGATTAAAAGCTTTGATAGTCGCCTCAGGAATTTTTGCAAACTCATTGTTAAGTCTCTCAATAATTTGAAAAGCGTGCTCACTTTTTGACTTTCTTGAATCCCAGTCTTTTAGAGC
>PFAD01000008.1:370001-382310 GCA_002773795.1 Chlamydiae bacterium CG10_big_fil_rev_8_21_14_0_10_42_34
GATTCAATCAAACTATAGCCTGAAATTGCAAGCACATCGGCAACTCCAGGTGTTGACATGGCTATCTGCTCAATTTGATTTGAAACAGCCTCCACCCGGCTTAAACTAGAACCATCAGGCAAAGCAGCACTCACTAAAATCAACCCCTGGTCCTCTTTTGGAACAAAACCTAGTGGCGTAGTAAGTGCAAAAAACCCAATCAATCCGACAACTATAAAACACATTGTGATCGCTTTTTTAGGTCTCAGCAGGACCCATCTAGCACCTTGAACATATTTTTCAGTAATTGAATCGAAAATATGATCGAAATATTTCCCAAATTTATTCACTTCGGTTGATTTTTTGAGAAACATAATAGAAAGGGTGGGACTTAGCGTTAGCGCTATAAAACCCGAAATCACCACAGATACTGCAATTGTAATCGCAAATTGCCTATAAAATTCCCCAGGAATTCCTCCGACAAAGGAAACAGGAATAAAAACTGCCGCAAGGACACACATAATTGCAACAATAGGTTTGGAAACTTCTTTCATTGTCCGAAAAGCAGCATCTTTTGCAGAAAGGGCAGACAATCTTATATTTCGTTCAATACTTTCGACAACGACAATTGCATCATCTACAACGATCCCGACAGACATGACAAGGCCAAATAAAGAGAGCGTGTTTAACGAAAATCCAAATAGATACATCGCAATAAAAGTCCCAGCGATCGATACCAGCATCGCAATTAATGGGACCAATGTGGCTCCAATGCTATGTAAAAAAATAACAATCACAAGCCCAACTAAGACAACTACCTCTAGAAGTGTTTTTTCCACTTGCCAGATCGATTGTTTAATATAATCACTCGTATCATAAGGGATCGAGTATGAGAGTCCTTCAGGGAAAAACTGAGAAATCTCCTCCATTTTATTCCTTACCCGGTTGGATACGTCGATGGTGTTTGATCCTGCATTTTGATATACGCCGATGAATGCACCCGACTGGCCATTCATCGTTGCAACCACATCATAACTTTGAGCTCCAAGATCAATACGGCTTACATCCTTCAAATAGATGATTGCCCCATCTTTAGTTGCACGCAGCACGATGTTTTCAAACTCTTTGGGATCATTTAGTCTACCCATTGCACCTATCGGAATCGTCAACTGGCTTGCCGTTTCTAGAGGTTCTGCACCAATTAAACCAATACTTCTCTCTCCATTTTGCTCTTGTACAGCAGCCGCGACCTCTTTTACCGTCATCCCAAATTGAGCTAAACGATCTGGCTTTAACCAAATGCGCATTGAATAATCTCTCGCATTCAATACCTTGGCAGTGCTTACCCCATCGAGCCTAGAAAGCTTGTCTGCGACAAAAATATTGCCATAATTCGCTACAAAGACATCGTCATGGAGCCCCTTTTTGTCCTGCAATGCGACAAAAATAGCGACACTCGGCTCTTGTTTGCTAACAATTACCCCTTGGTTTTGCACATCTATCGGAAGAGAGGAAAGAGCTAAATTCACCCTACTTTGCGTGTTAATCAAAGCCATATCAGGGTCCGTCCCCACTTTGAAAGAGACCACGAGTTTTACATTTCCTGGAGATGCATTTTGCGAATACATGTAGATCATATCATCTACACCGTTAATCGCTTGCTCTAAGGGCGCAGCTACACTTCGAGACATCGTCTCTGCCGAGGCACCGGGAAATGATGCCATTACTGCAATTTCAACAGGAGTGATTTTAGGATAATATTCAGTAGGGATTTCTTTTAATGAAAGTAGACCTAAGATCACGATAAACATCGAAACCACAATTGCAAAAGTAGGTCGCTTTAAAAAAAATTCTGCCATTATGTTTTACTTAAGTGTCTTCTTTTTCTTATTTCGATTCGTCACAGAAACAATCATCCCTTCTTTCACTTTATTCACGCCTACTGAGATCACTTCATCCCCTTCTTTAAGTCCGGACTTAATGATCCAATAATCTTGATACCAGTCTCCGGTTTCCACATCGCGCATCTCTACACGATTCCCTATAATTACATAGACATAGCGCCCATTTTCACCTTGAAGAACGCAACTTTGAGGGATGATGATAGTGTTGAGCCTTTCAGCTCCGCTTACTTGCGCCCTCACAAATTGCCCAGGTTTTAACAATCCATTCGGATTTGGAAAAACTCCTCTCGCGATTAAGGTACCTGTATTTGGATCGAGAACTGGAGAAATAAAGTCCACACTTCCTGTATGAGGATAAACCGTGCCGTCAGCTAAGGTTAAATTCACATTAAAGCGAAAATTATCAGGAACAACGAGTTGTCCGCTCGCGATTTCCCCTGCACTTGATAAAAAGTACGAGTCGGAAACATGAACGACAACCCACATTGGATCGATTACGGAAACTGTTGTTAACAAGCCATTGACCGCAGGGTTAATCAACGTCCCTTGCGAATAGGCTGAACTTGTCGTAAGGCCAGATATTGGGGAGGTGATTTTTGTATAACTTAAGTTTAGCTTTGCTTCTTCAAGCTTAGCTTCATACATATTTACAGTCGCTTGCTGCGCCAAAAGCTGAGAGCTTGCGTCTTCCCAATCCTTCCGACTTGCCGCTTTTTCTTGATAAAGGGGCCAATACCTATCGACCGATTTTTGAGCAGACCAAAGATTCGCCTTTTCTCTCTCCAAATTAGCTTCAGCTTGCGCCACATTTGAAGCAAATTCTCGCGGATCGATCTCAAAAAGGACATCTCCCTCTTTTACTGCTCCACCTTCAATATAGTTTACTTTATTGAGATACCCCTCTACGCGGGACCAAATCTCAACTTTATGGGAGCTTTCACATACACCTACGAACTGATAGACCATCGGGATAGACCGAGAATCAACTACATAAGACTCAACATCAACAACTTGCTGAAGCTTTTCTTCTTTCCCGCAAGAAAAAAGCAAAAGGCACATTATGAATAGATCTATTTTCTTAATACGACCAAACTTCACCTTACTTACCCCGAAGTATCTCAAAACTACCGCCCATATCGAGGAGAGTTCCTCTAATTCGCACCTTTGCAAATTCATAGAATTTCGTCAATCGAGGATTTAATATTGATTTTATGCACTGAGTTATAGATAAAGATCTTATACAGAGCTTACTTCAATAACTGGGTATTTTGTGAAGTTCAAAGAGTATAAACTTCCTGCCATCATCGGCGTGTCTATTGTCCTCTCCCTAAGCTCTCTCTTTTTTATTAACTTAAAACCCGTTGTAACTATTTTAAGTTCTTTAGGAAATTGGACTTATGACCTTCAAGTCCGAAACGGATTTACACCGCTTCCCAAAAACTGTCCCATCACGATCATCGACATCGATGATAAAAGCATCTCAGCGATTGGCAGATGGCCATGGCCTAGAAATTACTTAGCCAAGCTTGTCGACAATGCTCATAAAATTGGATCCAATCTTTTGGTCTTTGATATCACCTTCCCCGATCCAGAAAGAAATATTGTGGATGAGGTCCTGTCCGATCTCCCCGATCCAAACCAAGACAGCTCGGCCATTCAACTACTTGAATCAGTAAAAGAGCAATTCAATTATGACGAGCAGTTTGCTAACAGTTTAAAAACACAACCCAGCATTTTAGGGATCGTTTTTGCAAATGTAAAAAATCCCCAAGGGGTTCTCCCCTCTCCTTTAATGACCCTTTCGCCAGAGCTTGCCAATCAACTTGGCATCGTTGAAATGCCCAGTTATTTGGCCAATATTGACCTCTTGCAAAAGGAAGCTATTTCAGGAGGCTTTGTCAATGCAACTCCCGATTTTGATGGAGTGATTCGCTCATCACCACTGCTTCTTCGCTACAAAGATAGCATCTACCCATCGCTTGCATTGGAAGCTGCAAGAATTTATCTAAAGGCTAAAAAGACAGAACTTGTGATTCGCGATTATGCGGGAACTGCTGTTCTCGAAGGGATAAAGTTAGATAACACAATCATTCATACAGGTCCTTGGGGCCGAATCCTAGTTCCGTTCCGAGGTCCGCCCTATACATTTAACTATGTGTCAGCAATCGATCTTATCAATGGAACAGCACCTCAAGAACTCATTGAAAATAAGATCCTATTTATCGGCTCAACGGCAACGGCAATCGGAGACTTAAGATCTACTGCAATTGCCCCCGTTTTTTCTGGAATTGAAATTCAAGCCTCCATAGCATCAGGGATCTTAGATCACTACATCCCTCATCGACCCGCCTGGGGAAAGGGGGTCACCTTATTTCAAATTCTCGCTATAGGCATCCCTTGCGCAATTATTTTCCCCTATCTGGGACCCATTGTTATGTTTATCGTTACAACGCTCCTTTGCACAGCCATCCTTTTTGCAAATTGGTGGATTTGGCTTAAAAGTTCGATTGTTTTATATGTTTTTTTCCCCATCTCAATTACGGTTATTTTACTCTTATTTAACTTAGTTTATGGATTTTTAATTCAGGCCAAGCAAAGAAAAGAGATCAAATCTATATTTGGTCAGTATGTGGCTCCTGAATATGTTGAAATCATGCTCGACAAAGAGGAAGGGTTAAGTCTCGAAGGAGAGAGTAAAGAGTTAACTGTGCTGTTTTCCGATATTTTCAACTTTACGACAATGTCTGAAAAAATGGGGGCCCCACAACTTAAAAAAATTCTCAACCAATACTTTACTCCAATGACTGAAGCTATTTTTTCTCATCACGGGACAATCGATAAGTATGTAGGGGACCTCGTAATGGCTTTTTGGGGGGCGCCCGTAGAAAACCCGAAACACGCCTATGATGCTGTGGGTGCAGCTCTTGACATGCAAAAAAAATTAGGAGAAATCAACGCTGAGTTTAAAAACACCCAATCACCTGAAATCAAAATCGGAATAGGGATCAACACAGGGATGATGAATGTTGGCGATATGGGCTCAAAGTTTCGTAGAGCCTATACAGTACTTGGAGATCCTGTAAATCTAGCCTCCCGACTTGAAAAACTGACAAGAGTTTATCAAATAGGAATTATCGTTGGGGAAGCCACATGGAAATTAACGAAAGATGAATTTATCTATCGTAAATTGGGCAAAGTGAAAGTCAAAGGCAAAGATGCCGTTACAGAGATCTATCAACCTATTTGTATAAGTGCTGAATCAACTCCTCAATTAACACAGCAAATCCAAATTTATGATCAAGCCTACGATCACTATTCGAAACGAGACTGGGATAGCGCTGAAAAGCTTTTTAAAGAATTACAAAACAGCGACCCAGGAAGTTCTTTACTCTACGAGACATTTCTAAAGCGAATCGAAGAGTTTCGCTCTACTGCTCCTCCACAAAATTGGGATGGAACCTTCTCATTAGAAGCGTAAAATTCACTTATATACAAACGAATTCAAAAACCAACTTTTGAATTTGTTTGTGCATAGCGCTATACTCTCTTTCTTACGGGAGAATTAATTTGAAAATCTATTGGTCTGACCGACAAACAAAACCTGCTCCAGCAGACAGTGTCTTTCGTTTCTACCCCTTTGTTAAAGGAGATATCACCTCCACGCACAAACAGCAACTCACTCTCCCTACGCCCCAAAGAGTAAAAGTACTCAAACGGACATTTTCTCCGACAAAAGAAGTTTGGCTTAAAAATGTGGAAAAAGCTCTCACACTCATCCAAAATAATCAGTTAGAAAAAGTGGTCCTTGCGAGACAATGCACATTTGAGCTTGATGAACAAATTGATCCCTTTGCAATGACTGCGGCGCTAAAGGAAAGGGCAAAAGGGGCGTTTGTCTTTTGTCTGCAAACAGACACTGGTGCTTTTTTGGGTGCATCTCCCGAAAGACTTTTTGCAAGAAAAAAAAGAGAACTTACATGTGAAGCTGTCGCAGGAACGAGAAAAAGGGGGCTAACTTTACTCGAGGATGAGTTGCTTAAACAGGAGCTTTTACAAAGCGAGAAAGATCTTCGAGAGTTTTCTTATGTCCCCTCCTATCTAAAAGAAAAACTCATGCCCCTTTGCAAAGAACCTCTTCATTTCACCCCTACATGTGTACATCAAACACAAAATGTCCAACATCTTTATGCAAAAGGGACGTCTACTCTTAAAGCAGGGGTTACAGACGAGCAAATCATTCAACAGTTGCATCCAACTCCTGCATTATGTGGAATCCCTAAAGAAAAAGCCTTTTCAACCATTGTAGATCTCGAGCCATTTCAAAGAGGACTTTATGGAGGAATCCTTGGCTGGAGCACTCAAGACGCATCTGAATGGATTGTTGGGATCAGATCTTGCTTAATCAAAGGAAAAACAGCGACATTATTTTCGGGCACCGGTATCGTAGAAGGCTCCGATCCTGAAAAAGAGTGGGATGAGCTCAACCAAAAGATAAAACTCTATGAAAGCATTTTGGATTATTGATCAACTCGTTCAGCAAGGAGCAACCCAGTTCTGTATTGCTCCAGGCTCTCGAAGTACTCCTTTAGTTTTAGCTGTAAAAGCCCACCCTAAAGCAACACTTCACCTCCATTTTGACGAACGCGGCCTCGGTTTTTTTGCCCTCGGTTTAGCAACATCTACAAAGAAGCCTGCAGTTATTATTGTTACATCGGGCACTGCTGTGGGCAATTTAGTCCCGAGCGTGATGGAAGCGCACCACACATGCACTCCATTGATTCTCCTCACTGCAGATAGACCTCAGTCTTTAAGAGATTGTGGAGCGAATCAAACAACAGATCAAAACAATCTCTTTCAAAATTTCGTTCGCTGGCAAATCGATATTGGCGGCGAATTAGATGCTGCAACAATCCGATCAATTAGCGCCCAGGGTTATTTTTACGCCTGCCAAAATCCCCCGGGACCCATACAGATAAACTGCCCTTTTTCCGAGCCTCTGTATATGCCGCATAGACCTATTATTGAGGGCAAACCGATCGAAATACAGTTACCTCGACTTAAAGCCGCGCCCTACAAAACCGAACATTCAAAAGGGCTTATCTTTATCGGCAGGCTGCCCTCTGCTGATGATGTCGTATCTGTTTTAGAGCTTGCTGAAAGACTCGAGTGGCCTGTTTGTGCAGATATTACTTCGAATGCTAGATGCTACGAAACGGTTGAACAGATTCACTATTTTGACTGGATCGACAAACCAAGGCCAGAAATTATTCTCCATTTTGGAGAGCGTCTGACCTCTAAAAAAATCATCGAATGGGCAAGTGAAATGGCAACAGAATATGTCCATATCAGCCCTTGGCCGCAACTGCAAGACCCTGCACGGATCATAACGGCTAGGGTGCAATCAGATATCGTCGAGTTTTGCGAGACCTTTGAAGGAAAAGTCGATCCCTACTGGCTCGACGAGTGGAATGATCAACTGCCGCACTTTGAAGAAACAGGTGTATTTACAGAAGTACACCTCATGCGCCATATCGGGAAAATATTGCCCCCTGATTGGGCAGTATTTTTAGGAAATGGGATGCCGATTCGAGATGCAGATCACTTCCTTTTCCCCGAAGAATGCGCGGGCTTTTTTGCAAATCGGGGTCTGTCTGGCATCGACGGCAATATTGCAACAATTGCCGGCATTGCACAAAGCATGCCCGTTGTTGCAATTATTGGCGATCAGGCTGCCTTGCACGATTTAAATTCACTGCCTCTCCTTAAAAATACAGCTCACCCAGTCATCTTGATCATCTCGAACAATTTTGGCGGCGGAATTTTCCATCATCTCCCCGTCTCTCAGTCACCTGACTTTGAAACGCTTTGGGCAGCATCTCATCACTTACGCTTTGAAAACGCTGCAAAAATGTTTGACCTTCCGTTCAGAGATTTTACGGATCTCGAAAAAATCTTTTCTCAAAAACAATCCACAATCATTGAAGTGATTACAGATAGAAAAGAAAATTTCAGCTATCAACAATCTGCTATTCGTCTAACAACATGATTGCCCATACCTTAAAAGAGGGATCGGGAACTCCCCTTGTTTTTTTGCATGGATTTTTAGGTTGCGCTGCCGATTGGGAGCCCGTTTGTTCTTTTCTTCCAAGATGCCACTGCATCGCGTATGATTTACCGGGCCACGGCAGCACTATTTTCTCTGAGGAAATTGAGATTGATCTGCCTCACTTTCACCTCATTGGATATTCTATGGGAGGAAGAATTGCAATGCAGTATGCAAAGAAAAATCCGCAAAAAATAAAGTCCTTAACGCTCCTTTCGACCCATCCAGGTCTTCAAACAGATGAAGAAAAAGAAAAACGTCTACTCAACGATCAAATGTGGGCAAAAAATCTATTGCAGCTTCCGATTGACGATTTTCTAATTCGTTGGTACGATCAATCGCTATTTAAGACATTTACACCCAATTTTAACATGCGCAAAAAACAAAATGTTCTGCATCTGGCAAAAGCTTTGATCCACTATAGCTTAGCCAAGCAATCCTACCAAAAAATTCAAGAAGCGGTTGTTGGCGAATATGATGAAAAATTCCGCGCTCTACACGAAAATCCCCTTATCATTGCGCACGCAGGTCACGTAGTTCACCTAGAAAATCCACAAGCTGTTGCAAAACTCATCGAACAAAGGGCTTTAAACAAATGACTCTATGGCTCCCCACAGGCACATATTCAGACATCAAATATCACAAAACAGATGGTATTGCCAAAATCACGATCAACCGTCCTGAAGTGCGCAATGCATTTCGTCCACAAACTGTCGATGAGATGAGACACGCTCTCAATGATGCTCGAAACGATGGAAGCATCGGCGTCATCATATTGACAGGTGAGGGAAAAGAGGCCTTTTGCTCAGGGGGCGATCAAAAAATCCGAGGGTTTGCAGGATATGCAGATCAAGAAGGAGTTCATCGCTTAAACGTGTTAGATTTGCAAAGAGAGATCAGATCGTGTCCCAAAGCTGTGATCGCTATGGTTGCAGGATACGCAATTGGTGGCGGCCATGTACTACAGGTCATTTGCGATTTAAGCATCGCAGCAGATAATGCAATCTTTGGCCAAACAGGACCTCGCGTAGGCTCTTTTGATGGCGGATTTGGAGCAAGTTATCTAGCGCGCATTGTCGGGCAAAAAAAGGCGCGAGAAATTTGGTTTTTATGCAGACAATATAGCGCAAATGAAGCTCTAGAAATGGGTCTTGTTAATTGCGTAGTTCCCTATGAAAAACTCGAACAGACGACGATTGAGTGGGCAAGAGAAATTCTACACCACTCACCCATTGCAATCAGATGCTTAAAAGCATCTTTAAATGCCGATTGCGACGGACAAGCGGGGCTACAAGAACTCGCTGGCAACGCAACAATGCTTTACTACATGACAGAAGAAGGACAGGAGGGGCGAAATGCCTTCAACGAAAAACGCAAACCCGATTTTGCCCGGTTCCCCAAACGCCCTTAGTGCATTTTTTCTCGCATCAAGGCCAAAAACTTGGATCGCCTCACTCAGTCCTGTCTTCATCGGGACTGCAATGGCACCCCATGTTAATTACACACTGTTTGCTCTCACATTTTTGTTTTCCCTTTTCATCCAAATTGGGACAAACTTCGCAAATGACTATTTCGATTTTATCAATGGAGCTGACACCCATCTCCGAAACGGGCCTAAGCGGGCAACTTTAGAGGGGTGGATTTCACCTCAAACGATGAAAATGGCTACATTTTTGATCTTTATAGCCGCCCTTGTCGTTGCAATTCCGCTTATGATTCAAGCTGGACTTTGGAGCCTTTTTTTAGCGCTTGCTTGCGTGGCATTTGGTATTCTTTATACAGGAGGACCAAAACCACTTGGCTACATAGGATTAGGCGAGATTCTTGTCCTTATATTTTTTGGCCCTGTTGCAACCTGCGGCACCTATTTTTTGCAAACTGGATCGGTTACGCTACCTGTTTTTATCGCAAGTTTGGCGCCGGGCCTTTTATCGTGTTCAATCATCATTGCAAATAATCTTCGCGATGAAAAAAGCGACAAGATCGCTTCCAAAAACACCCTCATCGTCCGCTGGGGACGCACCTTTGGATGCTGGGAATATCTCTTTTGCATCTTTACCGCCGCGTTAATCCCTCTTATATTGGTTTTATTGTATGGAGCATCGCCTAATCTGTTGACTGCATCTTTGATTTTCCTTCTCGCGATTCCTTCCATTCGCAAAGTATTTCACTTTCGAGATCCCCTCGAGCTGATCTCGGTATTGAAAGAGAGTGCGATTTTACTCTTCATCTACACCGCCCTCTTCTGCTATCTATGGTAACAAAGCTCTATCGATATAAAATCCCCTGGAGAAATGCATTTCGTGAAGGGCTCATTTTATCCCACAATGGAGGACTTGGCGAGATTGCGCCACTTCCCGGATTTAGCAAAGAGACGCTTCAAGAGGCCCTCGACGAGACCCTTTCTTGGATCCGAACCCAAAAAAAAGTGGAGCTCCCATCGGTTTCTTGGGGAATTCAGTGCACGCAAAAAAAAATCAAACCTGTCCACATTCCTCTCTGTGCATTAGGGGCAAAAAGTGATTTTACAACAGTTAAATTGAAATTGGGCCACCTATCTCTTGATAAGGCCATTCATCTTGTTCAAAAACACTTAGGTAAATTTAAAATCAGACTCGATTGTAATCGAGCATGGTCGCTTGAATCTGCCCTTGAATTTGCAAAACACTTCCGCAAGAGCGATTTTCTTTACCTAGAAGAGCCCACAAAAACATTTGAAGAGCTCCTTGAATTTTCAAAGATCACAAATTTCCCCATCGCTATTGACGAATCCATCCATTGTGATTGGTCTAAGATCCCCTCACTTAAGGCCGTAGTGGTAAAACCCACAGTTGTAGGAACAATTACTCAAGTTCCTCCTCACCTAAACCTCATCCTAAGCTCATCATATGAATCAGGGCTTGGCCTTTTGCATATCGCAAACATGGCCAAAACATCTCTTCCCATGGGTCTCGACACTGTCCATTCAGAAGATCTTTTGCTTAAACCTATTCAGAGCCAATCAGGGATTTTTCATTGGGATGGTTCCGATCCAATTTTAGACATGAGCAAGCTATGTGCCCTTTAAAAGATGCTGCGCGCGATGCACCCAACCACTTAGCTATTTTGTCCAAAGACTTTTGTCTCACCTTTTCTGAATTAGATTCTTATGTAGACCAGATAACGGACAACTCACTCATTGCAAAAGAGGCAAACTCACTCAACCTCATTGCAAAGTTTTTCTCTTCTTGGAGAAAAGGCGCCTCTATTTTCCCAATCAACCCACGTAATCCGAGTACCCCTCTTATTAAAGATCCCCCATCATCTTCTGTACTCCTTTACACATCTGGATCTACATCTGCACCCAAAATTGCTATTTTACCCTTCCAGGCTCTACTTGCAAGCGCTGAAAGTGCCATCAAAGCTGTTGATTTACGCCCCAATGATCAATGGAAACTTTCTCTCCCCCTTTATCATGTGGGAGGAATCGGGATTGTCCTCCGTTGTATTGCTGCTCGAGCCACAATTGTCCTCGACGACAGCCCTCATATCACACACCTTTCGTGCGTCCCCACCCAATTGTATCGAGCAACTCCGATCTACAAGAATTTACGATGCCTTCTTGTCGGCGGCGCACCAATTCCCAACTATCCCTATACCATAAGTACTACGTATGGGCTGACAGAGATGGGATCAATGGTCACATTGAATGGAAAGGTCATGAATCACGCAGAAGTTCAAATTGATGCAAATAAGGAGATCTTCGTTCGAGGAAAAAGCCTTTTTCAAGGCTATCTAGGACAAAAATCTCAAAACGGTTGGTTTGCAACTGGTGATCTAGGGAGATTCGAACAAAAGAATCTCATCATTACAGGGAGAAAAGATTGGATGTTTATTTCTGGCGGTGAAAACATTCAACCCGAAGAGATCGAAAAAGAAATGCAAGCGCTCCCTTTTTGTATAGAAGCCGTTGTCGTTGGAAAAAACGATCCAGAGTTTGGAAAAAGACCCGTTGCGTTTGTTCGCGCACATCAGAAGTTTGATTTATTAACGTTGCAAACTATTTTAAGTAACACACTTCCTAAATATAAGATCCCAATTGCCCTTTATTTTGTCGATGAATTACCCAGAAAAAATAATTTTAAAGTAGATCGATTTATTTTGTCGCAACTAATTAACAATCAATTAGATCAGAACATGTCTGGGCAAAAAAAAGCATCTTATCTATAATCCGTTCCTTGCGCCAACCCATAATAGTGGAATAAGGATGACCCTTCAAGCCAGCCCCCTAAGAAGAATTTTTTCAAGATTTTTCCCCCGCAAAGTAATTGTTTCAAATAGAAT
>PFAD01000008.1:382322-457215 GCA_002773795.1 Chlamydiae bacterium CG10_big_fil_rev_8_21_14_0_10_42_34
CTTCGCTATTTAGCCCAAGGTGAAATGGCCCTTTTGCAGGGAAATTTAAATGCTTTGTCTTGTTTTGAGGCGGCGTCAAACCTAGATGGGGAAAATCCTCAAGTTTGGTACCGTCAAGGACTCGCCTTTTTTGAATACGGATCAGAGGAAGGGAAGGAAAAAGCCCTCCTTGTAGCAAGCAAAAATTTAAAAATAGCCACCCAGCTCGATCCAACATTTTTTGAAGCCTGGGTTGCTTGGGGCAATGTCCTTTTACAGCTCGGCAGATTCCACGAAGAGCACCACTATCTCCTAGAGGCAAAAGATAAATACCAAAAAGCCCTCGACTACTCAGCAAAGCAGCCAAAAGAGATGTTAGCAGAACTCTACTGGGATTATGGCATTGTTTGGGCAGAGATCTCTAAACACTCAGGAGAAGCACTTGATGTCCGTCTTGCCATCGATGCATTTCAGACCTCAAAGACATTTCAAGAAAGCCTTTCTGCTGAATTTTTAAACGATTGTGGCAATGCCTACCTCGAAATGGGACTATTGATTAACGACTCCCGCCTTTATATCCAAGCCATTGAACACTTAAAAAAATCTGTTGAAATCACTCCACGATATTTCGATGGTTGGATGTCTTTGGCTGAAGGATATTCCCAGCTTTACATCAACACGTTAGATGAGCGCTATGTCACCAAAGCATCCAATGCGTATGCCAAAGCGGCCAAGATGTCTCCAAGAGATCCAGACGTGTGGCTCAGCTGGGGACAGCTCCTCGGCGAATCGGGAAAAAATACTTCAGATCCAAAGTCATTACGCTTAAGCATTGAAAAATGCGCAAGGGCGAACCAGCTCGAATCAGATGATCCTCTCATCATAAGTCAGTGGGTGGAGAGCTTAGCCACCCTTGGATTGGCTACAGGAAGACTTGATCTTCTCGTCGAAGCGGAACAAAAAGTGATCAAAGCAACGGATCACTACCCCGATGATCCAGACCTTTGGCACGCCTATGGCATTTGCTTAACTGCACTTGGTCGCTACTACGAAGATGGCGAGTACTATGAAATGGCCATTGAAAAGCTCCAATATGGGCTTTCGATCGACAGATCGGATCCTGAACTTTGGCATGCTCTAGGCCTTACCCATAAATATTACGCGGATTTAACCAATGATGACGATCTCATCGAAAGAGCGAGCCGTTTTTTAGCCCGTGCAATGTCTTTAAAGCCATCATGTCCCGCACTGCTTTTTGACTCGGCCTGTTCCCTTCTCCAGTTCAGCGAAATATTGGACGATGTCCCCTCTCTTGAGCAATCCGTTGTCCTTTTTGAAATGCTCTTACACACCCATAGAGATAACATTCTTCACCATCCAGAGTGGCTCTTTAAATATGCATGCGCCCTTGAGTGGCTCGGAGACACTACCGATGAAGACAAACATTTCACAAGAGCTATTGAGATCTATTCACACATTTTGTTGATCGATCCAGATTTCGCCGATATCCATCACCGCTTAGGTCTTTGCTACGTTCAATTGGGACACAGCACATGTGAGGCTGAATATTACAAACGAGCGATCCATTTCTACCGCCTTGCGATTAGACAAAATGAAGAAAACGATCAGGTCTGGCTGGACTGGGGAGTATGTCTTATTAACCTCGCTCACCACACGTTGGATACAGAATTTATGCACCAACTTTATATGGATGCGGAAGAAAAAATCTCCCAAGCGGGCAAACTTGGAAATACAGGTGCTTACTACACTCTTGCTTGCCTCTACTCTATTTTGGGAAGATCGTATGAAGCGATGGAACTTATCTACAAAGCTCTTCAAGCAAGAGCATTGCCAACAATTGATGAGCTTCTCGATGACGACTGGTTAGAATACTTAAGAGCGACTCCTGCGTTTGCAAATTTTCTCACTGCGCTAGAGGCCAAACTCCAACAGACTCGCGAAGAATAGATTTTTCTCGAAAGAGGTCTAATCACTCGCATAGATGTGTTTTGTCACTCACGATCCTTCCAGACGTTGCTTCCCCATTTGCACAGCGATTTTCAAGGTAGAACTTTTTCTTTAAAATATCTGCATTTAGCCTATTAAGTATATCGGTCAATTGTGCATCAGCAATCACATTTAGCATTGAAAATTCCCCAAAAGTTAATTTAATGGAGGGGTTGCAATTACAGCTTACACTACTAGTTCCTGTTGAGGCAGGAGTAATCCCAATCGAATAATCAAGAAGGTAACTATCTGGTGTGTAAGTCATTCGAGTTGCGAGTTCACTTGGAGTAAGCGTAGTGGTTGCAATGTACGAAGAATTCCCCACAACTGTTGTGTTATTGGTAATTGAAGGCGAAATGATGTGCTCGGTAGAAATTACGCCGAGTGAACCAGTATATTCTAAAACTGTTTGATCGCCGTGGGCTAATAGGACGAGAATTGGGGTCACACCTACAGGCCCTTGCAGCGTTATAGAATCTTTCACAACAAGGTTGCTCAAAATAATGCTCGTAGATGCTGTCGCTGTAAAAGACCCTAAAATCGAAATTGTCTCAGTAGATCCTGTAACTATGTTGGAGCCTGTTAAAACTACATCATTTCCCGCATAGCTCGATACAATTGTTGCAATACTTGGGATAGTAGATCTTCCTGTTGCAACTAACAATATAGGTCCATCGATCCCATTTGAAAGTGCACCCGTTCCTCTAGCTGCAGTTAAGTTCCCATTTAAAATAATCCGCCCATCAGGAATGCAACCTAAAGCTCCTTCGACACAAGTTAAAGCAGGCTCAATGGTAATTGAACCTGCACTTCCCCCATCATTTGTCCCATTTGTTCCAGAAACATCCACTGACTGCACAGAAATACTTCCGCCAGTAGAGTCTAGATTAACATTCCCCCCATTTGGACCAATTCCTCCCGACTCAGCACCACCTGTTGCGGAAATAGCTCCCCCCATGGTGATATCTCCACCTGCATTAATCGTGACATTTGACCCATCTACTCCAGCCGATGGCCCAGTTGCCACAAGAGCTCCACTAAAACTCACAGTTGTATTTGTTGCATTGATCGTAAAATGATCAGCAACTGTTAATGTCGTAGCATTTCCAGAAGTGAAGCTAACACCCCCGGACCCTGTCTGGGAAATCGTTAAAGTACCCGTCGTTGTTGCTGTAGTGGTTGCTGCCATTAAAATAGCTCCACTTGTGTTAATATTTGACGCGCCAATGGTTATAGCTCCCGACGTAACGCTCAGCCCAGTAAGTCGCGTTGACAATCCAACATCGCCCCCTAAAGTAGTTGTCCCATCAGATGATGTTGTCAAAACATAGGCTCCATTAATCGTAGATCCTAAGTTAATCGCCGCGCCTGTGTTCGTTAAAGTGACAGGAGCTGTCAATGTGATCGGATTTGCCATCGCAATTTGTGCGCCGTTTGCCGTTGTAATATTTGCCCCTAAAGAAAAGGCCGCAGCCGTTGTTGTAAATCCTGTAGGAGGCGCAGTTCCCCCAACGACACCATTGAATGTCATTGTGCCACCTGCTGCAAAAGTCAAAGCAAAGGCGCCATCTACCGTATCTGAAAAGGTAAGATTGCCTGTACCACTCGCTGAAATCAAACTAGATACCGCAGCAAAAGTTAATGGACTTGCAAAGGTAATCCCCCCAGATCCTGTCGTGTTCACAGTTGGGTTTGTTGTTAAAATGATAATCTCTTTTGACGCCGCTCCAGCACCTGCTGTCCCGGTTAGCGTGATATTCCCATTTACAGATCTGATAACCGCACTACTACTTGTAAGAACAAGGCCATGATTACTGTCCGTTCCGGCGGAGCTGCCGGTTCCATTAATAGCAATAGTTCCTGCCCCTGCCGATTGTACAGTCCCATTTGCCATGTAAAAACCGTGATTGTTGCTTCCTGTCCCCGCACCTGTTGCTGTGATAGATATTGAGGTTGCATTAGCAGCTGATCCAACAATTCCCTGATCGATGTAAAACCCATAATTCGTGTCAGTTCCTGCCCCTCCAGTAGAAGTTGCTGTAATGGTTGTCGCCTGAATATTTCCAGAAGGGCCTATATATACTCCATAATTGCCAGCCCCACCTGTACCACCAGTGCAATTTGTAAAGAGAAGAGAACTCGAAGATCCTGTAGGGATAATGCTTGTATCAATGCTAACCCCTATATTATTCACTACTCCATTACCTGAGCCCCCCGTGCAATTCAAAAATCTAAAAGCACCATTTCCATTATGGGTAATAGTTGCTCCTGATGTAATAATTACCCCATGATTATCCCCTGCAGTCGTAGCTCCGCCACCTCCCACTCCGGTCATTGTAACCGTTGCAGTAGAACTTGTTCCAGTTCCCGCTAAAAGGGTTCCCCCAGCAATCTCAATCCCTGCATTTGCCCCCGCACCAGCAGCAAGGGCAGTCCCCCCCGTGCCATTAAGAGTAATGGATCCGGATCCTCCCGTCTGAAGAGTCCCTGATGAAATGAGAATCCCTTCACACTGTGAACCTGTCCCGCCTGTTGCAGTAATCGAAATAGTAGAATCTGAAATTGGCGGCACATTCGATGTAAGAATCCCAAAAGTCCCTGCCCCACTTATTAAAAACCCGCGTGCCCCCGAACCTGTTCCCCCTTGACAATTTGTAACAGTTATCGTTGGAGCCGCTACTGCAAAGGTGCTAAAAAAGTTGGCCCCGACATTAGAGGCTCCTGTAGTCCCTCCTAAGCAATTTTGGAAGGTAATTGCCCCCGCAGAAGATATAAGAGATGCTGCATTGATAAAAGCCCCGGCTCCATTGCCACTTTGTGCTGCAACACCTTCAATTACAATATTTCCATTTGTGCATGTAAGCGCGGCTGGCGTTTGGATAGTAACTCCATCATAACTGCCTGCTGCCGATCCATGAGATTGCAACACAATCGCATCAAATGCTCCTGCTGCTGCCGTGTTGGTAATTGAAGCTGAGACCAATACGAACGCTGCGGCATCTAAGGTTAATGTAGTTTGTGCTGCCCAAGAAAGGGCGCTACTGACAGTAATCGAACCGTCATTCGGTCCTGTTCCTGCTGAGCCTACAGTTGAAACTGTCACATCACAGCTTGCAAGTTGTGTGTTTAAATCGGTATTTAAGATCTGATTTGTCGCAGTTCCTGTCGTAATGGTGTAGGTAGAATTTGGACATGCGGTAAATGATCCTGTAGTAGCTACAGCTCCGATGACAATATCATTTGGATCGAGAAGCAACTTCCCATTTTTTCCAAATGGAGCAGATCCATCAGTAAACCCTCTGTAATCGAGATTTTTCCCCGACACCTCAGCAAACCCACCATTGCCCAAGATGGGCCCACCGCGAATGGAAATTTTGCCATATGCGAGCATGGCATCATCGCTCCAAAAGATCACTTTTCCGCCATCGCCTGAATAGAGCGCATCGGCAGCAACCTTTGTCGATGGGCCCGCCCAAACGTAGCTTGCATTTTTAATTTCTGGGTTTTTCCCTTGAAAGTCACCGCCGACGAGAACTGTCCCTCCGCCGCTATACCCAGATACATCGATGGATGCAGAGTCTAAGAGGGCAACCTTTTCTCCCAGCAAATGGACCGATCCCCCAGATGAGGTTTCTGATACTGCTTGGATTGTCCCAGACATTTCCAAAACACCGTTTTGCGCGATGATCTCAGCCGTGCCTACCTCGTTATCAAAATTGACATCGATAAGACCTTTTTGTTGAATGGCGACCGAATAGGGGTTTTCTGAACTTTTTAACTCAGCCATGAGCGCATGAACTTGTCCTTCATTAACAAGTGAGACCTCATCGCTTTCATCCGGCTTTGAATCAATGGGAAGACTAATTAAGTTAAAATCTCCCCCCACCTTAAGTAAGATTTCAGAACCTGCCCCCATCGCAACACTTTTGGCGCTAAGGCTCCCACTATTTCTAACCGATCTTGCAAAAAGGGCAATAGTCCCCGCAGGACACTCAATAGAGCCTAGATTAATGACGGAGCTTTGACTCTTTCCCGAAAAAAGCTGGCTTGATGTGTTTAAAAACTCGGCATTGAGAACATCTAGAGTCGATGCAATAAAACTTGCCGCCTCAATCCGGGCATTGGGTCCAATTAAAACTCCATTTGGATTGATCACATAAACAGATCCGTTTGAAAGAAGAGCTCCTAAAAGCTCACTTGATGCGAACCCATAATTCGATTTAAAACAGCTGAATTTGCCCCCAATTGCTGAAAAATAATTTTTTCCCCCTCACCAATAGAAAATTGATCCCAATGTAAAATCGTCTTATCGCCAGATTGAATAATCCAGCTGTTTTTCCCATTTTCAAAAATGTCACTCGCATTGCCTGAAATCACTTGCATCCCAGCAGGCTTTGCAGAAAGACTGCTTACAGCTAAGACTGAAATGAAAGCCAAGAGCCAAAATCGGCTTTGCGGGGAGCTTTGCAGAACCTTGTCTTCAAAGGGAATGGATCTCACATTTCGATACTTATCAAAAGATTTTTTATTTATCGAATAACGTGAAATCATAGCCCTATCCACCTACTAAACCTGACATAATTTAAAACTAGATAAAAGTATAGCTATTGAAGACAAGTCTCGTAGAAATTTTCGCCTTCTTATTTATCTTTTCATTTGGTATCTTTGGAAAGTTAATCAGACCAACCAAGTGAGTCCATGGACAAGCGTACTATTCTTTTTATGATCTGCGTCAGCCTTTCCTTTTTTGGCGTGCAATATTTTTACAGCCAACCTGTTGATGAATCGCAAGTTACGCAAGTGGCCCAACAGCAAGCTCCAATCCCTCTTGTTGCTCAAGCAAACACTGTCCAAAGACCTCAAAATGAAACCTACTACGTATTGGAAAACGAATATCAACAGCTCGTTTTTTCCAATATTGGGGGAAGCTTAGTTGAGATTAACTTACCACTTAAGAAATCAAGCCCAAATAGCTATGTAAAAGAGATCGATTTTGATCGAGAAATTTTGGCATCCTCTCCTCAAAACTCCCGCTTTCCCATGCACTCATACCAAACGTATAATGGTGAGCAAAGTGAGGGGAAATTAGGTGGATTTTACCCATTGATGCGTCGCGGTCTAAACGGCAATACGATCCCAGCTGAATATTATGCGCTCAATATCGTAGGAGAAGATCCAAACATTGCCAATACATCATTTCGGATGACTCGATTTGAAGAAAACCTCATCGAATTTCAAGGATCTGTGGGGGGCGCTCAAATCACAAAGACCTACACAGTTCCCAAAGAAAGAAACGGGCCCTACTGCTTCAATTTAGATATCGATATTAGCGGAAATGCAAACGGTCTTTGGCTCAGCTCTGGCGTCCCAGATGTGGAAATTGTAAGCAACTCTTATAGTCCCCTTTTAAGAATCCAGACCACAAAGAATAAAATATCTGATGTAGATACGATTGATCTGCCGAAAAAAGGGCCGATCCAAATCTCAAACATCTCCCCTAACTGGATTAGTAACTGCAATGGATTTTTAGGCGTGATTATGGATCCGCTTAATGCTCTTGCATCGGGATATAAAACAATGCAAATCGATGGAGATAAGATCCCCACAAGACTTACGCTCATCGATCCAGGCTATAACCTCTATCCAGCAGCACATTATCCTGGATATGCGACGTACCTTCCATTGAAAAGCGGACTCACCCCTTTTCGCATTTTTGCGGGACCCTACGACAATTCACTCTTAAAGCAGTTAGACAATCTCTATGAAATCCCCTCAGAGCACTACAATCCTGACTATGCGCAAGCTTTGAGCATCCAAGGTTGGTTCTCTTTTATCTCACAACCCTTTGCGAAGTTTTTGTTCCTCTTAATGCAAATGTTTTATGCAATTACCCACTCTTGGGCATTTTCTATCATTTTGCTAACCATTGCCCTCAAAGCGATGATGTTCCCCTTAAACAACTGGTCGATTAAATCTTCCGTCAAGATGCAAGAGATCTCACCGAAGGTCAAAGCAGTTCAAGAAAAATACAAAAAAGATCCGCGTAAAGCGCAAATGGAAGTGATGAATCTCTACCGCGAGTCGGGCATCAATCCACTTACAGGTTGCTTTCCCGTTGTTTTACAAATGCCTTTTTTGATCGGGATGTTCTACCTTCTTAAATCGAGCTTTCCTCTTCGAGGTGCTGTGTTTATTCCAGGTTGGATTGATGACTTATCAGCCCCTGATGTCCTATTTACTTGGGATCAACCCATTTGGTTTATCGGCAACGAATTTCATTTACTTCCGATTTTGATGGGAGCTACTATGTTTTTACAGCAGCGCTTCACTTCAAAACTACCCAAAGATCCAAGCAAACTTTCTGACTCGCAAAAGCAGCAGAAAATGATGGGGAACATGATGGCAATATTGTTTACTGTGATGTTTTACAATTTTCCATCTGGTCTTAACATCTACTTTATGCTATCAACTCTTTTAGGCATCGCACAACAAGTGTGGATAACAAAAAGAATGCAAGTGGCCCCAAACTAAAATGTGGTAATCTGTGAAAGAGTGGCAACAATTTTTGTCTCGTCTTGAACAAGAATTAGGCTCTGATGTTGTTCAAAAATGGATGCCCACTGTCATCCGATTTGATGCAGCGAATCTGTATTTAAAGGCTCGTGACTCATTTCAAGTCAACTGGTTTGAAGAGCATGTGCGGCCCAAGATTAAAGGGCTTTTAAATAATAACGACCGTCCCATTAAAATCCATTTAGAGACTGAAAAAACCCCCTCCCCTGAAAAAGAGGGACCCAAAGGGGGACTCTCATTTTCCCAGACGCCACTCGACCCCGAAATGACGTTAGAAAACTTCCTTGCGGCCGGTAAAAACATTGTCCCACATAAACTCCTTACCGAAGATAGTCCTTTCAACCCAATCTATCTATACGGCGTAGAGGGCTCAGGCAAGACCCACCTTCTTATGGGAGCTGCTCACGAGCTGAAAAAACAGGGCAAAAAGGTTCTCTTTGTGAAAGCGGAGACGTTTACTGAGCATGTCGTTCAAGCCATTCGATTGGGTCAAATGATTGAGTTTCGGAAAATTTATCGAGATATTGACGTACTAATTATTGATGACATCCATATTTTTTCACGCAAAACAGCAACACAAGAAGAGTTTTTTCACACCTTTAACACACTCCATACAACGGGAAGACTCATAATTTTAAGCGCAAATGTCCCTCCTATGCGCTTAAGCGAGATCGAACCACGTCTTATTAGCCGTTTTGAATGGGGCATCTCATTGGGCCTTGAAAAGGGAGATGTTGAGTCAATCATCATAAAAAAAGCAGAGCTTTGGAAAATCCCATTGAGTGAGGAGTTAAAAGAGTATCTTCTGAAAAATTTCCCCAAAAACCCGATCATGGCCCTTCAAGCTCTCGCATTAAGAGCAAAAGGGGCTGAAGTAAGTTGTGTAGCTGCTGAAGCAATCCTTAAAGACCTCCTCGCGAAGGAAAAAGAAAAAGCAATCACATCTGAGCACATTGTCAAAGCTGTTGCAAACCACTACGGAATTACAAGTGTTGATTTGCTCGGAAAATCCCAGATGCGCGAATATGCTCTACCCAGACAAGTTGCTATGTATTTTTGCAGAGAACAACTAAAGTGGCCGTTTCAAAAAATTGGCGAGCTATTTGGAAGGGATCACTCAACTGTGATGAGTAGTGTAAAGCAAATTCAAAAAGCAATTGATGAGAAAAAAATAGAGGCGATCGGAGAGATCGCCTCAAACTTAAACTAGATCTTGATGTAACGATCGCCAGGTTTAGACCCGCCGAATGTTGCTGCTTGATCAGGTGGTGGTACTGGGAACTGGAAAGGTCCCGGCTCTTCACCAGCCAAAATCTTATTCACGATTTCGCGCCATTTTTCAACAGTTTCAACAAATAGTGGGGCAAATCGGCGAAGACCTGCAGCATCCACTCCAAGACCCATATCAATCACGCAATGCATGAGGATGAGTTCTTCTTTTGGAGCAACACCAATACCGCCACCTGCCATCTGTCCGCCAAGCATTGAGCCTTCTAAGAGGCGCTCAAAAAGCTTCAGACGAATTTTATCATCTTTTGGAAGCCCATCGAGAATGGGAGAGTAGAGATAGAGGCGATCGGAATTCGGTTCATAAGTAATGTGTAGCGAAAATGCGTTGTCAATTCCGAGAATACAGGTGTTGTTTTCGTCGAAATCCAACCCATCTAAGTTTAGCTCTTTGCCAAACTCACGCAGGTTTGCCTTTGCGTTTTCATAGGACATTGGGTTTCCTCCTAATAGATTTTTTTTTAGTTCATTAATCAAAGCATAAAATGAGCAGAAACTTTTATAGTTCTTTACATCCCTTGAGTGCAAGGGAAATCTATTTTTGCCCTTTGCAAAGGCCCTTTCTCACTCAGATAGCGTTTTTGCTAATAATATTTTAGTTGATTCTAATGTTAAATTCAATGTTAAAGAAAGGAAAGCATAGAAACATTTTTTGAATCATGGCTGACACATTTCAAATCTCTCAAGGGGTACCTGAGCCTTTAGGGCTTTCTATCGAAGGTGAACAGGCAAATTTTGCCCTTTTCTCCTCTCACGCAACACAAGTCACATTGGGACTTTTTTGGGATAATGAGACAAAAGAAATCCCGTTAAACCGCACTGGAGATATTTGGCATGTTGCAGTATCTGATATCCCGAAAAATTGCAGCTATGCCTACCGATGCGTAGGTCCAGTTGAGCAGTTATACAACCCAGAGATCTGGCTCGCTGACCCCTATGCAAAAATCCCTTTAGATTTTACCAAAACAAAAGTAGAGCTCCCCAATGAATTTGATTGGGAGGGGACAAATCCCCCCAATATCGCCCTACAAGACCTGATTATCTATGAAACCCATGTGCGTGGCTTTACAATGGACCCATCGAGTCAAGTCACCCACCCTGGGACGTATCTTGGCTTCATCGAAAAAATCCCACACCTAAAAAAACTTGGGATTAATGCGGTAGAGTTTTTGCCGATTTTTGAATTTGATGAAACACATGTTGGTTCAAAACCGTTTGTCAATTATTGGGGCTATAATAC
The DNA here is from genome assembly GCA_002773795.1 of Chlamydiae bacterium CG10_big_fil_rev_8_21_14_0_10_42_34. Classification (GTDB taxonomy): domain Bacteria; phylum Chlamydiota; class Chlamydiia; order Chlamydiales; family SM23-39; genus REEB52. The sequence continues at coordinate 393,409 of PFAD01000008.1, forward strand.
AACTCACTTTTTTGCCCCTAAAAAATGGTATGCGCACGAAAACCCAGTCAATGAGTTCAAAACACTTGTCCGTGAGCTTCATAAAAATGGAATTTTAGTTATTTTAGATGTCGTCTACAACCACACAGGCGAAGGGGGACACAAAAACTACTACATCAACTTCCGCGGCATTGATAACTCCGTCTATTATATGACGGATGACAAAGGAGAATATCGCGATTATACCGGCTGTGGCAACACCTTCAATACAAATCACCCAGTCGTCCAAAAATTCATTTTAGATAGTCTTCGCTACTGGGTTGAAGAGATGCATGTAGACGGATTTCGATTCGACCTTGCCTCTATCTTCACCCGGGACGAAAATGGAAAGCCAATGGCCCATCCCCCTCTTATCGAAGCAATCGGCAAAGATCCAGTCTTAAGCAAAGTAAAGTTGATCGCTGAGGCCTGGGACGCAGCGGGCCTCTACCAATTAGGATGCTTTGCAAAGTGGGGACCTTGGTCCGAATGGAACGGTCGCTACAGAGATATTGTTCGACGCTTTATCAAAGGAACCGATGGAAAGGCGGGAAATTTTGCCAATGCTCTCACGGGGAGTGAAATGATCTATAAAGCATCAAAGTCCCCTCTTGCCAGTGTCAATTTTATTACAGCACACGATGGGTTTTGCCTGAAAGATCTCGTCACGTACCAGAACAAGCACAACTGGGAAAACGGAGAAGGCAATCATGATGGAAGCAATCAAAATGACAATTGGAATTGCGGACACGAAGGGCCTTCTAGAAACGAGATCATCAATGCGATCAGAGAAAGGCAAATGCGCAACTTTCTCTTAGCACTTTTTGTCTCACAAGGGATCCCCATGCTTTTGATGGGCGATGAATATGGGCACACTCGCAGAGGCAACAACAATCCTTACGTCCAAGACAATGATCTCAACTGGTTCTTATGGGACAAACAAGATCCTAAAATTGTCGAATTTGTCTCTGGACTAATTGCTCTTAGAAAAGAGCACGACATTTTCCGCCACACCCATTTTTTAACAGAAAAAGATGTAGAATGGCATTCAGCTTGGGATGAACAATCGAGATTTGTCGCTTATTTATTAAAAAATGCTCCCGATATTTTCATCGCATTCAATGCAAAATATGAAGCTGCCACAGTGACTTTTCCTCCAGGGAATTGGCAAATCGTAATCAATACAGCTGATGATTGGGTCATTCACAAAGAAGGGCCATCCATCAACAAATTGGACATGATGGCAAACTCAGCGATTCTTGCTGTAAAATTATCGTAAAGAGTTGAACCTGGTATAATTCTTATTCCCTCATTTTCTCTATCTCTGCTATATTCGAGTTTTGCATTCTCGGAGGAAAATAATGCGCTATATCCCAGCTTTACTAATTGGTCTTGCTGCAGTGAGCTGCAGTCACAAAAACAATGATGAAACAAGCCGTTTTCACGAAGACGGAAGGGTAAAACCATCTGTTGCTGTTGCATCGATGCTTGACACTACAACATTTGATGCTTCGTGGAGCCTTTCAGAAGAGCTCACAGATGGCGTGATGAATCTCGTATCGAATAAGGGACAAATTTTTGTCCATGCTCGCCAAGAATCCCCTTTTACTGACAATCCGTTTGGAACCGATCTTTCTTGGATGAAACGAGAATTTCACTCAGAAGAATTTGTCGCATTTTTAGAACTAGTCGAACATGACTTTGTCCCGGTAAAAACAAAAGGGGTCCCTCTTCAAGAAGCCTCTTCTAACTTAAACATGTCTGTTCGTCTAAGAGTTGTGGATCTAAGACATGCGACACCTAGGATCGTTTTGCAAGAGATGATCAGAGATTCCTACTTTGTTCCAAAAACACTGATCCCAAATGACTACTCAGTCGATGTTTGGGGCACAGAAGGGTTTAGAAAAACTCCAATGGGCATTGCGCACGCTCAACTCGTGCAAGATATTGCAAGTAGAATTTCTGATTACATCTTGCTGGCAAAAAGTAGATGAGTGAAGAAATAGGCGCCACGCTAGCGTTTGGAGTTATCGCAATTCTTCTTCTCATTATGGGATTCCGCCGGGGCTTTTTTAGCCTCGACGGAAAATTGTGGGAAGTTCCGATCCGATTTGTCCACCTCATTGGCGCCTTTGCTATCTATTTTTTGGCAAGCTATCTCACGACAACCTTAGCTGTCACTTTGTTTAAAAAACAGATCATGCTGCACTATGTGGCCTATTCAAGTTGGTTAAATTTTCTCGTCTCCTTTTGCATCTTTTTATTCTTAGCCATCTATATGTCCTTCCTTCCACGATGGGTCGCAAAAGGGATCTTGAGAAGAGAGGGGGAATCTCACACATTTTCAGACAACATATGGGCAGCTCTTTACGCTTGGATTTTAGCTTTCCCACTCGTCCTCTTTTTAAGCCAAGTGCTCGAACTCGTAATTTATAAGATTTTCAAAGTGACGCAGCTGCCCGATCAGATTGCTGTTAAATTCTTAAAGTCTACATTTGATAACCCTGTCTATTTCACCTTAGCCGTTATTTCAATCATCGTCCTTGCGCCGCTGATTGAAGAGACTCTCTTTCGTGGATTTCTACAAACATTTATCCGCAAACACCTTGGATCCAAGCAAGCAATTGTCATCACATCTTTTTGCTTTTCCCTCTTCCATTACTCCGCAGGACAAGGGCTTGGCAATATTTCGATTATTGTGTCTCTTTTCGTCCTCTCTTTGTTCATTGGCTTTCTCTATGAAAAACAAGGCTCGCTGTTCGCGCCTATGGTACTACATGGATCGTTCAATGCAGTCAGTGTCGTTAATCTGTATCTTTTTGGCGGTTTTACAACGGGCCTATGAACCTCAATTCATTCGGATTATCTGATATTGGATTAAGTAGAGCAAACAATGAAGATGTCTGGGTAGCGCTGCCTGAAATTGGTTTTTTTGCCCTTGCCGACGGGATGGGTGGTCATCAGGGGGGAGAAATCGCTGCACGCGAAGCAGTAGAGCACCTTGTAAAAACCATCAAAAAAGTAAAATGCGACGATTGTCTAGAGCTGATCATAGAACTTCGTCATGCCATAGAAAAAGCAAATCAGTGGGTCTATAAGCTAGGTAAAAAAACAGAAAATCTGAATGGAATGGGGACAACCCTGTGTTGCTTAATCTGGGCAAAAGATGTGATTGTCTACGCCCACGTCGGCGACAGCCGCATCTACCGCTACCGCAACAAAAAACTAGAGCTTCTTACGCAAGACCATTCGCTTCTCGCAAAATGGCTTAAAACCGGCAAAGAATCTTCCACTCCATTTCCTTACAAAAATGTGATCACACGCTCTATCGGAACCACGCAGAAAGCCAATCCTGAAATCGCGATCTGTCCTCATGAACCAAACGATCTTTTTTTCCTCTGCTCCGACGGGCTTTCCGATGTATTATCCGTTGAAGAGATAGAAAAAATCATCCACGCCTCCCCCGACCTACAAACCACCTCTGAAAGGCTTATCGAAAAGGCCAAAATCAAAGGGAGTTCTGATAACATCACAATTCTTATGGTCCACGCACCCAGCCTCTCTTAAAAAAAATCCACCTTACTAACATTAATTTTAATGCTGAAAATAAATACACAAATAGCACATAATTCCGAAAATTTTCATTCAGGGAGAAATTATGAGCGCGGTTGGACAAACTATCGAAAAGCCATCTTTTGTAGAAAGATTGTTGCCGCCCGAGCATTTTTCTCATATGTGCAAATATTTAGATGATGAAGATCAATCTACTTTGCTCGCCACCTCGAAGGAAATGCTTAGCAAAACTCTAGCATTAGATCACCTAAATTCTAAAATGCTCCGAGCCTACCAAACAATTTTCCCAAATCATCCGCTTCAATCCCAAACGATCTCATCTATTGAGTTTAGCCCCGGTGATTTTAGCCATATTCCAGATATTGCAACTCGTTTTCCAAACTTGAAACAACTAAGTCTAGAAGACTGCTCTGAAATTACAGATGAAAACCTTGCTTCACTAAGTTCACTTCCTCTCATCCATTTAAACTTGAAAGGGTGCAAAAAAATTTCAGGCGCTGGACTATCGCAGATAAATAAAAACTACCTTGCCTTACTCGATCTATCTTTTTGCAAACAATTAAAAGATCGAGACCTTAGAGCTTTGGAAGGTTTTTTTCTTACAGGATTAACACTAGATGGCTGCAAAAAAGTCACAGACACCACCCTCTCTTTTTTAAGAAACCATCCCCTAGAAGACTTAAGTCTAGAAAGTTGTAAAAAAATTACCGGGTCAGGTTTTGAGGCGCTTAAATCTTCCAAACTCAAGAATTTAAACCTAAAAGATTGTGAGTCTATTGGAAATGATTGTCTTGCCCACCTTGCAGAGCTACCTCTAGAAGAGCTCATTTTAGAAAACTGCTATGAAATTTCTGACACCAGCTTATCTCACTTAAGAAACCATCGGCTTAGAGTTCTATCATTAGAGGAATGTTCTAAAATAACTGATGCGGGCTTAAGACAAATCGAAGCCCAACCCATTAAATCCTTAGATTTGCAAGGATGCTTCAAAATAACAGATGAAGGGATGCGTTCCATAGCAAATATGCAAAACCTCAAACATTTAGACCTTGAAGGTTGTTATCGAATAACAGATAAAGGGATAAAAAGGCTGAGAAAACTTCCGCTACAAAGATTAGATCTTGAAGATTTAGAACAACTCACGGATAAGATCTTTTCTTATCTCAAGAAACTCCCCCTGATCCACCTCAATATCTCATCCTGCAAACTGCTTACAGACTTCGGCCTTTCAGAGCTTGCAGGTGACAACCTGCATGAAGGGGTCCCCTTAAAGAGTTTAGAAGTTGTGGGGTGTTCAAAGATCACACAATATGGGATCATAAACATTTTTCCAGGTCTTTATTTTGGCTCAAACGTCGTCTACCGTTGAATCCCTTTTTGTGCTAAGCTTAGGTTCTTATGCAAAGAATTTACTTAGATAATAACGCAACAACAGCCCTTGATCCAAGAGTCTTTAAAGCGATGCTTGAAGACTTTAGCGGTCCGGCCGCAAATCCATCGAGCGTCCACTGGTTTGGGCAAAGGGCTCGCAACCTCCTCTCTAACGCCAGAAACCAGGTTGCCTCATTTTTTTCAGCAAAGCCTGATGAAATTATTTTCACCTCTGGGGGAACTGAGAGCTTAAATATTTTTTTAAGAGGGCTCCCCACAAAGGGCCATGTCATTACTACGGGAATTGAGCACTCGGCAATTTTCCAAACGATTCAAGCGTTAAAATCACAAGGGTTAGAAGTCACTTACGTTCCAGTTGGACTTTGGGGGGCTCCCCTGCCCGAGCAAATCGAGGCGGCAATTCAACCCAACACAAAAGCGATTGTTTTGACTGCATCAAACGGCGAAACAGGCGTTATGATCGATTTGGAAAAGATCGCATCTATAGCTGAAAAAAAGGGCATTTCTCTATTGATTGATGCCGTATCTTATGTAGGGAAAGAGCCCCTTGAAATGCATCCTGGCATCACAGCCCTTGCAATCAGCGCTCATAAGTTCCATGGTCCAAAAGGGATTGGAGCTTTATATTTGCGGTCCAATTTAAAACTGACTCCCCTATTAACGGGCGGAGCTCAAGAGGGGACGAGACGAAGCGGTACAGAAAACTTAGCAGGAATTTTAGGCCTAGCTGAAGCTTTAAAAATTTTATCTGAAAAGCAGACCCAGATCACTCAATCAATTTTAGATCTACGCATGCATCTTGAAAAAGGGCTTTTAACGGAAGTGCCAGATATTGCTATCAACGGAGAGGGACCTAGAGTCTCAAATGCAAGCAATATTGCCTTCCTAGGGGTCGATGGAGAGACTCTGCTCATGCAACTCGATATGGCAGGCATTGCTGTCAGTCACGGTTCTGCTTGCTCGTCCGGCGCCCTTGAGCCATCAAGAGTTTTAACGACAATGGGTATCGATCGCAAAACAGCTCGCTCTTCATTAAGACTTACGGTGGGACGGATGAATACGCGCGAAGAGATCGATCTTGCAATTGATACGATCTCAAAAATCGTTAAAAAGCTCCGAAAAATTTCTGCTTAATCTTGCGGATAGATTCCTCACTATTTGTCGCAACTCCGAGGCCATGAGAATAGGGGAAAATGATCTTATGTTGCGGAAGTTCATTGAAAAACCGCCCGGTCTCATCTGGGTAGGCAAGTACATCATGAACAAGGACAATCCCGTCATCTTTTAAGTAACGAAACCAATTGTCATAATGCTGCTTGGCAGACTGATAGGTATGGGCCCAATCAATATGCAAAAGATCAATTTTCCGGTTCCAGGTCTTTGAGATCTCATGAAACGGCCCTACGATCAGATGGATATTTTTCGCATAACGAAACCGAATGGCATTTGAAATATTGCGAAAAGCACTATCTAGAGCAAAGCACTTTGCTGCATAGTTTGTATCATCAAACCAGTCCACCCCAAACACATGGCCCCGGTTGCGATACGCAAAGGCAATTGTGGAAAGTCCCCTGTCAAATCCCAGATCTACAATTGTTTTTGGCTTGAGGTTTTGCACCAACCAAAGAGCGAAGGGTACGTGTCCTTTCCAAGTGCTTTCAAGACTATCGATGAATGCTAAGGCCGAATCTTTGCGCACGTTGAATCGTCTTTTTTGATGCAACGCTTTAAATTCTGGAACTGCCACGGCAACCATAAACCATCTCAAGTCGGAAAAAGAGGTTAACGTAACTTCTAATTTCTAAGCTATTTTTTATTCTGAAAATGAGTGAACAGAAAGGGTTTTAATCCCCAGCAATGTGAGATCATCAGCAGTAAACTCGAGATCGTCAATATGAATCGACTCCCCTCTGACAGGAAGGTAGCCAAACTCTTTCATGATCAAGTCACTCAAAGTATCTCCTTCCCCTTCAGGCAATTTGCGATCAAATTGTTTATTGAATTCAGATACGCTCATATCACCAGATAACGTTCGATCAATATAATTAGACATAGGGGTGGTATCTGACTCATAAATTTTTTCCCCAAAAATCCCAGAAAGAATTTGATCCAAGGTTAAAACACCAGCCGCTTGTCCAGAAGGATCTAAGATCACAGCTACACTTTGGTTATTACGCCGAAACTGTTGCAATAGCTGCAACACAGAAGTATCGCGTGTCACAAACCAAGGAGATCTTGCCGAATCAATCACCCGCTTCGTCTCTTCTACGGGAAGAAGTTCGCGCAACTGTGCAATTGCTACAATATTGTGAGGGAACCGGTGATAGATGGGAATCATCGGAGAGTAATGGACGCTCAACAAATGACGCACTTCAGACAAAGTTGAGTGGGATGGGACCATTTGCACTTTAGCCAGCGGGATCATCAATTGCCCTGCCGTTAAATTTTTCAGCTGAAAAATCTGACCCACAGCTGCGTTAAATTCATCTTTGCCCTCATCTTGCTCCTCAAAAGCCATCTTCACTTCCTCCCTTGAAAGAAAGAGAGGCACTTCTTTTTTCTTCCCCATGAGCCGATGGACAAAGTGGGACATCGCATCAAAGGTCCAAGTAATGGGGGTTAAAATTTTCGCGATAAAAATCATCAAAGGAACGCAGACCATCGCAGATTGTTCAGGATGACGGCGAGCTGCAAACATGGGAGCAAGCTCACCAAAAATAACGACGAGAGGAACTTGGGTAAGGGGCGCCCAATCGGGATCAAGGTTCATCGATTCATAAAAATGGCGAGAACATTCAGATCCAAACATCAGTGAAGTTGTAATTCCAACAAGGGTTGTGCCAAAAAGTCTCGATGGTCGCATCAACAGATAATTCAACCAAATGGCCCGCTTTGTCCCAATGCTCACATAATATTGTAAACGAACTCGATTGAAGGAAACACAAGCCATTTCGAAAAAGGCAAAAAGGGCTTGAATCGCAACAGAAAGGAGAGTCAAAAAGAGAAATTTATTCATTTAACAAGCCGTCTTACATAGATTCTTCGAATCCGATTCGGATCTGCAGCCAAGACATAAAACAAAAACTGATCTGTCGCATATTTAGTTCCTGTGACAGGAATATCGCCTAGCTGCTCAATTAACCAGCCACCCAAAGTAACGATGTGATCTTGAGTCTTTAGTTCAATCCCAAATACTTCCTCAAATTCACTCAATTCTAGCTTACCACTTGCGATGATGACATCTTGACTTGATCGCGTGTAAAGATTGGCCGCATCCCTCGCATCGACAATTTCACCAATCACCGCCTCTACAAGGTCTTCTTGCGCAATGAGACCTGAAATAGAGCCATATTCATCCACAACAATTGCTAAAGAAACTCTTCTCTCCCGTAAATTACGAAGCGCCGCCCATCCTTGGGTCGTTTCTGGAATGTAGTAAGGCTTCCGAAGGATCGTGAGGAGATCTGAGGGCTTTTTGATTTTTTCCCTATGGAAAAAGAACTGGCGAGCCGACAAGATCCCCAACATATTTTCTAGATCGCCATCGTAGATAGGCACACGGGTGGTCTCTTTTTTAATAAAAAGATCCATCAACTCAGAAAGTGGGTCTTGCACATCATAAGCAAGAATTTCTTCTCGCGGACGCATATGCTCTTTAACCAATGAGTTTTGTAAATCTAAGGTACCTCCGATTAACTCAGATTCAACAGGAAGGAGGATTCCCCTCTCTTCGGAAGTCTTTAGTACATGCCTTAGCTCATCGGGTGAAATTTCTTTCTCCTCCTTCAAGAAAAAAAAGAGCGTCCGAGAAATCCAACCCGTAGCTTTTGTTAAAGGTCCCCTGATCGGCTTTAATACAGCTGCAGCTCCCTGAATCACCGGGGCTGCTCGATAAGCTACTTGAGAATGGCTCGGCAAAGCTAATGACTTAGGCAGCACTTCGCCGAAAATCAAAGTAAGCCCTAAAGGTACCCCAATTTTTAACGCCCAACTCTCGTAATGATCAAAAATCGTAGAGACGGTATTTTGAATTAACACATTGGCTAAGATATTTAAAATCAATATCGTAACCAATACTTCTCTCGGTCGCTCCATCATCTTCCCAATGGAAAGAAGGCGCGAATCTGTTGCATTTCGATAAGATTTAACAGTCAAAGGGGAAAGGGAAAATAGGGCCGTCTCAGACCCAGATAAAAAAGCTGACAAAAGGATCAGTATTGCAAGAAAGAGGATCATTTCTTGAAATGTACTTTAAGGAAGCCTTCCGGCACAACACCTAAATCGCGCATGAGGATCATTTCAATCCATGCAGGATCGTTTTGAGAGGCAATGCGCAGCTCAAGATCTTCCTTTTTTTGGATAGCACGCCATTTTTCTTGTTGCATCTCTTCTAGCTTTAAGGTCATATGAGCAACCGCGGCCTTTTTTTCGCTCATAAAATGGAAATACACGAGACAACAGGTTAAGCAAAAAGAGACCACCCACCAGCTACGAGACCAAAAAGACATCCTCAACTCCTATGCCCTACTTAACAAATTATTATATACTTGGACAGGTAATTTCTATCTGATTCATATACTTACCTTTCCTGTCTGCATAGGAAATTTCACAAGGCTCATCCGCCATAAAAAACAACACTTGAGCAAGCCCTTCACCCGCATATATTTTTGCAGGAAGTGGCGTCGTATTCGAGATCTCTAAAGTGACATAACCTTCCCACTCGGGCTCAAAAGGGGTCACATTCACGATAATTCCACATCTGGCATAGGTTGATTTGCCAATACAAAGAGTTAAAACATTGCGCGGTATGCGGAAATATTCAACGCTTCGAGCGAGAGCAAATGAGTTTGGAGGGACAATACAAAAGGGCCCTTTCACATCGACAAAAGAATTGGATTGGAAATTTTTAGGATCTACAATTGCATTGTGCACATTTGTAAAAATCTTAAAGTCATCGGCTACGCGTAAATCGTAACCATAGCTCGAAAGGCCATAACTGACCAATCGTCTTCCATCTTCTTCTTTCACTTGGCAATCACAAAATGGTTCAATCATCTTGTGTTCTTCTGCCATCTGGCGAATCCAGCGGTCTGAACGTAGTGTCATCGTTTTCGTGGGGTTAAAGTTTTCAGGAGATCGAGCTTATGTATAGCTTTTCAAATCCTTTTCTTGCTACAGTTTTTTCATATGGCCGATGCATTTATTGAATCCTCATGGACAAAGCCCGATGTCCCTTTTGAAAACCCATTAAGACCGCAGCAATTATGCGACTTTATTGGACAAGAATCGGTGCGCTCGCGCCTTGAAATTTTCATCGAAGCAGCGCGCAATCGAAATGAAGCTTTGGGACACTGTCTATTCTCTGGTCCTCCGGGACTTGGTAAAACGACGCTTGCACACATTATTGCAAAATCGATGGGAACGCAACTTAGTGTCACATCGGGCCCCTCAATTGAAAAACCAGGTGATCTGGCAGGCATTTTGACCAATTTAAAGGCAGGCGATGTTCTATTCATTGATGAAATTCACCGCATGCCAAAAGCGGCAGAAGAGTATCTTTACTCAGCAATGGAAGATTTCTCTCTAGATTTAATGATTGATACTGGCCCCAATGCGCGGACGGTACAAGTTAAACTCAATCCATTTACTCTTATCGGAGCCACAACGCGATCGGGCCTTTTAAGTTCACCCATGAGATCACGCTTTCTCATTTCTCTGCGTCTCGACTACTATAATCCAAAAGATTTACAAGAAATTGTGCTACGTTCGAGTAAATTACTGAATATGAAAATAAATGAAGATGCGTCATTAGAAATTGCAAAACGCTCGAGAGGAACACCTCGTATTTCCAACAACTTACTTCGTTGGGTCAGAGACTTTGCACAAATACAAAAACAAAATCAGATCGATCTAAATACATCGCATAAAGCATTAGAAATGCTTGCAATTGATGTATTAGGTTTAGATGAAATGGACAAAAAAATCCTAAGTGTTATCATAGATCATCACGATGGGGGGCCAGTGGGCCTCAGTAATTTGGCAGCAAGCTGCGGTGAAGAGCCCCATACAATAGAAGAGGTGTATGAACCTTTTCTTGTTTTGCAAGGGATGATTAAACGCACTCCTAGAGGGCGTGTTGCAACAGATGCTGCCTATAAACACTTGGGCCGTAAACAAAAAAAATAAATCCGCCAATACAGTTGGCAACTAGTTGGAGTCAATGCAATGAAAATGTTATTCGCAGCTGTCATGCTATTTTGTAGTGCAGCGATACAGGCAGATGAGTATTCCTCATACGAGAGGATTGCAGAGCCGATGGCGCCTCGCAATATTCAGATTCTTTTAGAGAACAATGTAGACGGAGCACTTTTAGAAGTTAAGGGGCCCTACTATATTTTCAACCCACATGACGGCTCCCGTGTCTCATCTGGGCTTTTAGGCAAACGATTCATGGTCCATGAGCTGGATGACGGGCTCAAGTGGGGAGAAGAGTTTCCTGGCGTGCACCAGATCTACATTAAGCCACGTTCTTCAGAAACATCGATCTTTATCAACGGCATTCAATATTCAGGTTCTGTGGCAATTTATGGTATCTCTGGGAAAATCAATATCGTCAATGATATCGACGTTGAGTCCTATGTTAAGTCAGCGCTCACCACCCAATTTACCACACCTTTAGAGCCTGAAGTGATGTCTGCTCTTGCCATTTTGACTAGAACTGATGCTTACTACCAAGTAAACAGAGCAAATCCAGAGAGCTTTTGGCATATCTCCGCACAAGACGTAAACTACCAGGGATCTGCCCTTATTGTTAGCAATTCATCCGTTGACCGTGCAGTAGAGAGCACACGCCATCTCATCTTGCTTCACCCAGATGAGGGTCGCGACCTTCCCTTTGCCACAACGTGGACAGAGCATAGCGCGGGTAAAACAGCTCCCTACTCATCAATCTTTAGAAAAGAGGCCTCAAGCATTGAAAAGTGTGTCGAAGCACCTCATGCGGCGCTTGCTAGACAAGAGTCGAAGTGGACTTACAAAATTGGGAAAAAAACATTGGCGCACCTTCTCGATGTGCCTCAAGTGAAATCGATTGAGCTTTTTGTCAATGAGCCGTCTTCTAAAGTCTACGGACTGCGTGTGAAAGACGGGGTTGAAAGTTTTGATATCGACTTTTTAAATCTTCAAGCACGCCTTGGAGCAAAGCACCTACAGAGCTCTGACTTTACTGTGGCCATCAAAGATGACTCCGTTGTCTTTACTGGCTTTGGCAAAGGCCATGGCGTGGGACTCTGCCTTTACTCAGCGAGTGCCTTAGCGCAAAATGGGGAAAATGCAGTGAAGATCTTGTCTAAGTTCTTCCCTGAGACCTATCTCTATAACCTAAACGCAATTCCTAAGTAATCACTACATAAGCAGGGATGATCTTTCATCCCTGCTATTTTTTTTGCATTTATCACACAAAATTGGTAAACTTTGTTTTGCCGGGGACCTCCTGGAATAAGCAATCTGAACTAGGTCAGGGCCGGAAGGCAGCATCCTTAAGGAATCTGCCTTATGCCACGAGACCATCTCCGGCGCTTTTTCTACCCGCCTTGTTTAAATTTTTCCTCATAGGCCAGGCAGACTCGTCTAAGCGCACTTTCCGCATCAATCCCCTCTTTTTCTGCCTCAGCAACTAAATCCCAAAGCTTTTGCCCAATCTCATCTGAAATTTTTTCTTCAACGACTAAAGATTTAGCACGTCTCACCTTGTGAATCACTTTTTGAGCGCGAGCAAGAGCTGGTAAGGTAGGCGGAATATTATCTATAGGATTTTTTTTACCCTCTTTTTTCTTCACAGCTTCCCAGTTACTCGCCACCTCATCCGTGGAGGAAATTTTTACATCCCCAAAAATATGGGGATGGCGCCGGATGAGCTTGTCGGCAACGGTCTGAATCGACTTTGGCAGTCTAAATAAATTTTGAATCTCTCCCAGCTTAGCAATAAAAATTAAAGCATAGAGTACGTCACCGAGCTCCTCAGAGATTTTCTCCCCATCCTGGGAGTCAATCGCCTCAATTAATTCATGGGTCTCTTCCAAAAGATAGGGCTGCAAAGTAAAAAAAGTCTGCTCTTTGTCCCAAGGGCACCCCTCTGGGCCCAAGAGCCGATCGGCAATGACAAGCAATTCATTAAACTCTTTCATAAGTTTTACTTGGTTATTTTAATGCAAAAAATTTACAATACTTCCTCTTGTCATGCAAGGAGTTTTTGCAATGTATATTTAATGCTAAATGCATTATAATATAGGCTAAAATAATTAGGGTTATTATGGTTAAACCTATAGATTCCATACAAAGATATTCTGAGCCAAAAGAATCTCAATGGTCAGTGGAGGGTTTAAGTAAAAAATTTACCTCTATTTTCTCTAGCCCTAGAAATCCAGATGACGCAATCAACAGAATAGATGCATGCGCCAAAAAAGGGCTCGATCGAGCGGCTGTTCTCGGTATAAAACCTGAATCTACAAAAACCAGATTTCAAGCTGCCCTAGCTAAAGACTTAAGTAAAAAAGAACTCGAAAAATCCAGATCTGACTCAGCAGCTGAAAGAGGCCCCATAGCCCGAATTGATGGCTATGAGCTAGATCCCGTAGTCACACTTGCCCCTACCTTAAAAGCACGCGTAGAGGCCATCGACTGGAAAGAAAAAAAAGAACAAAATACACAGATCCTCATTCAAAAAGTGAGTGCATTTAGCGCGCTCCTTCAAATGAGAGACGGTTCAGGCGTTGACGACAAAAATAACCTCACATTAATGAATCTCGTTAAGAGAGCAACCGAATCTGAAAGTCCCCAATCCCTTTGGAATCTCTTTATCGAAGAGTACAACCCCAAGCTCACCTTTTTCCAAAAAATTAAAGCCGGCTGGTACTACTGGGCTTACTACCAAACATCACTCATTAACAACACTGTTAGTGCATATTTAGAGTCTTTTTTAAGCAATTTAACGGATGACCTAAGCAAGGAAAATAGCAATACCCGGAGCGCTCTTTTTAGAAAGTTCCTCGACAATACAAACCAATTTTTAATTAACGATCTCAAGGCTACTAAAGATTTTGCCTATGAAACGGGGGACGGAGATTTAGACGATTACCGAAATCGTGCAATTGATCGTCATCTTGGCATTTCCATCCAAGAACTTTGTAAAGCATTTAGTGAAAAAAGGGTCGATCAAGACTCCCCTAACGTTTCCTTTTTTGCAACACTTCAGAAAATACCCGTCCTTGGAAGGATTTTCAAACTCTTTGAACTGATCATCAATCGGTACGTCATTCAAAAATTAATGAAATCTGCTATTTTGCCAGCAGCATTGGAATCGGTTGTAGTCAATGGCCTTAAAGCAACCGAACCTCAAAACCTCCCCTTTGCGATTAGCATCACTAAATTCTTAATTTCCCGTTTTGAGCAATTAAAAGTGCAGCTTGCAAAAGAATCCGGTTTGGACAACAAAGCAAAAGTCTTTCCAGGAACTGAAAAACTGTCTGCAACTATTGCCCATTTACAAAAAGTAATCTCTTTAGAACCTTTTCAAACAGCACACGAGCTGAGAAAAAAAATCGAAGAATTAGATAATAAATGGATGCTCGACAAAAAGCTTGATCAGGTAATTGAACAAGGGATTGTGGATGCGGGCAATATACTCTTTAACTATCTCAACGACGCTGCAAAATCTGGGGAACTTTTTGCCCATGTATTAGAACTTTCCGCAGCCCCCTTTTCTGGAGAAGAAAAAGATCCTGATCTGCTGATTGCAGAATACGAAGGAGAGCAACTCAAGCTAGAGAAACTCGCAGAAGAAGTTTTAGGAAGTATTATCAGCACAGCTGTAGACAAAATTATCAGCGTCGACAAAAGTGATAATGCTAAAGCAATAGCGACAGCCTCTTTTGAAGACAAGCAGATAATTGCACTTAGAACTATGGATGAATTAAACGCTCTTTGCATGAAAATCAATGAAAAAATTGATCAATCTGCAAATGGCCTTTCTGAGAACAATAACGTCCACCCTGAAATCGCTTCTTTTTTCCAGGTCATGCAAGTATTTGCCAATCGCAAAGAGATTCAAGATCCTGTTGATAAATTAAAGCCGAAGCAAAGAAACCACATCTGGAAAAAAACAACTCCTATCTATGAAAAAACAGTACAAATAAATGAGCGAATGATCCGTCTTCAAGAGCTTCAAGATCAATACGCATCGTATACTGTTGTTGAGAAAAAACTAACTTCAATTCTAGAGATCCTCGCCTCGATCAAAGAGCAATTCCATGAGAATCCAAGGCACTCCCTAAATCCTTTAATCCCTAGTCTTAAAGATGCGGCAAATGAAATCAAAAAACACCTAGGAAATGACTGGGGTGGAGCTATACAACTTAAAAACTATATTGATGAAATCAACCAACATGCTGAAAACATTGTCGCAAATCAAGGGGTTATCGATGCCATTTTTGCACTTTACCCTCTAAGATTAGAAGGGGATAATGACTCAGCAAATGGATTATTGGATGATTTACTCAGCTACCACCAAGGACACTATAAAGTTGGCTTTAAACCAAAACTTTGCCTACAAGAAATTGGGAAATACTTAGAATATTTCCCTGAAGAGGCGCGCACTCATTTAAAGACCCTTATTGGTAACGGCTCGGGCACAGTAGAGAACTGGGATGCCATTGGGGAAGTGATTCAAGGCGTTTACACAGAAAACAGAGCTCATAAAAACACGAACAGAAGACTCCTTGATGAGCTGACAGACAAAGTCTCAAACTGGTTAAATGAGATAACTGTCAAATACGCGGAAGTTAAAAATGTAAGCCATAAAAAAATGAAGAAGAAAATCACAACAATTTCTGGTGAGATTTCTTCATTAAGCAGACAAGTACAAACAACAGAGCTCAACTTTCCAAATCCCTACACACCCACCCAACTAAAAACAAGGGCTGCATTTGCTTCTGGCGCTACAGGGATTGGAGCCTACCTACTCGGAGCTTTAAACCCTATTGGAGCCCTCGCCACCGCCGGTTTTGGAGCAGCATTTGGTTGGAATTACCAAAACGTAGTTCATCACGTATCTCAAGGGAAGGTCCTTCCAAAAGTTACAGAAATCTTTGTTAACGCATGTAAATTGATGAAAGCACCAAGAATTTACAAGGCAGCAACCACCCGCATACTGAAAGAGCTTGCGCAAATCTAAAGGCTGGTTTAAAACTAGCAATTATGGAACGGCAATTTACTGCAACAGCTTACGTCTTTCACGACAATCAAGTCCTTTTGCATAAACACGCAAAGCTAGGCAAATGGCTCCCACCTGGAGGCCATGTCGAAGCTAATGAAACTCCCCCCGAAGCTGCCATCAGAGAAGTTAAGGAAGAAACGGGGCTTGATATTGAATTCATTGAGCAGGAAAATCTTAAGATAAACGGCTACAATGCAGTGAGCATGCAAAGACCTTTCTTATGTCTTTTAGAAAACATCCCCGAACACAAAGGGGTAGCTGCCCACGAACACATGGATTTCGTCTATCTAGCAAAACCGCTTGAACTAAAAGATGAACTCAATGGATTTCGTTGGTTTAGATATGAAGAACTTCTAGAGCTAGATCTTTTTCCAGATGTTCAAGAAGTCCTTCGCCTACTTCTAAAAGAAAATGGACTAGAGGCTCTTCAAGCTCAAGCACCACTTTCTTAAAACCTTACCATCTGCGGTGTTGTCTTTCTTGCTGCTGGCCTGGCTCCATTTGCTGGTCATTTTGATCCTCATCACTCCAGCGATTGTCTTTTGGCATCCGGCAGTTCCCCTGCTGGCAATTGCCTTGTTGACATTTCCTATTCCCTGGACAGTAACTTTGATCACAGCATGATGAAATTGCAAAAGCAAAACCTAATGCAACTAATGCGAGAATTATTTTCTTCATATTTTTAGCTCCCTTTAGCTATCTCTCTATAATTCTCCCTGTACTGATTGTCTTTTTTTTATTCAAGTGGTATAACTTTTTATTATGAAATCTTTTTTTGTAGCAGCAACAGGACAAAATGTGGGGAAGACGACAACCTGCCTCGGTCTTGTTTCGGGACTTAAGAAGCGCCTGAGCTCAGTTGGTTTCATGAAACCTGTTGGACAAGAACATGTTGAAACAGAAACAGGCATTCATGTAGACAAAGACGTTGTCCTTTTTAAATCCCACTTCAAGCTAGAAGATTCCTTTGAGGAGATGAGCCCCGTTCTTTTCCCTAGAGGTTTTACAAGGGACTATCTGGACGGAAAGGTCAACCATGAAAATCTCGTAAAAAAAATAGCAGCCTCCTATGAGTCGATTGCAAAACGCAATCAAATGGCTGTCATTGAAGGCACTGGCCACACAGGCGTTGGATCGATAGTCGATCTCAATAATGCACAAGTTGCAGCTCTTTTAAAGTGTCCGGTAATCTTAGTTGCATCGGGTGGACTTGGATCTAGCTTCGATGAGCTTGCCCTCAACCATGCCCAATGTGAAAAATATGGGGTAAAAGTAGCGGGCGTTATATTGAATCGAGTTCTTGAGGATAAAAGAGAGATGATCCTCGACTATATTCCTAAAGCGCTTAAACGGTGGAATATTCCACTCCTTGGCTGCATCCCCTACAACTCATTTTTAAGCATGCCGACAATGGAAGACTTTGAAATTCTCTTCCAAACAAAAATGCTCACAGGTTTTGAGCAAAGGCTTAGACACTTCCAACAAATCCAGCTGGTGGCCAACTCAGTTGAAATTTACAGAACGATCATTGCCCCAAATCAGCTAATTATCACCCCATCGGGCAGAGAAGATATTATTTTGGCAACGCTCACCCGATTTTGGGATCTCAAAATCTCCCATCCAGATGAAGATTTACAAGCAGGGATGATCCTCACAGGGAAAAACCCACCCAAAGATTCTCTTATCGAGCAAATTAAACGTGCTAAAATCCCTATGCTTTACGCCCCTGTTAGTAGCTTTGTCGCCATGAAAATGATCAACACTTTTACTTCAAAAATCAGAAATGATGACAATGAGAAAATCGAAGAGGCAATTAGCGTTGTAGAAAAGCATGTTGATTTTGAAATGCTTGCCAAAGCTCTTCAAAAGTCAGATCCTTAACGCATGCCCCAGTCGGACAGCTCCTTAAAACAGGACACTGTTTATCAAAAACTTTTCCATACGGGCATTTACCTTGAATTGCACAGTGGCGCTCTCCCTCAGGTTTAAATACTTCTGGTGCAGTAGGACCAAAGATACTAAAACTAGGCGTTGAGCTCGTCCCACAAAGGTGTAAAGCGCTTGAATCTACGCCAATTACTAAGTCCAATTGGTCCATCAAGTTTTGCCATGTTGGTAGGGGCAATTTATCAACCACAAAACTAGTCTTTAACTGCTGTGCAAGCTCGTTGCAAAGATCTTTTTCAATCAAATCCCCCCAAATTAAAAGAAAGGAGGCGTTATATGTTTGTTCAATCTGCTTTAAAAATGCGGCAAGGACAGAAGGTTTTAACTGTTTATTCGCCCATTTCGACCCTGGACAGACCATCACCTTATAATTTGACGGGACTTTAGCTAAAATTGCTGCAATTTTCTCCTTCTCTTGAAGGTCAATATGAAATCTCACTCCACCTAGATTTGTCGGTGAAGGCGTTTGAAAATACCGTTCGATTAATTTCGAATAAAAGGTTCGGATGTTCGTGTTTTTTGAAACATCAAAGCGTTTGTGAGTTGCTAAAATATTTGGCCACTCTCGAACAGATTGATACCCATAACCCACTTTTACATTGCCACGAGAAAGGAGTGTAATGATTCCCGATTTACAATTTCCCTGCAGATCAAAAATAAGATCATACGTGTCTTTTCTCAGTTCTTTTAAACTTTGATAGATATTTCGATTTTGTTTGATGTCGAGAGCAATAGCTCTACGAATCAAAGGGTGCGCCTCTACAATGGGATGGAAGGCCCTTTCAACAGCCCAATCGATCGCAACGTATGGGAATCTAGCGTGAAGATCATTTAAAACATGAAATGACTGAATAATATCGCCCAAGGACGAGGTCTTCACAATCAATATACTTGCAGGCAATTGTCCATTTTTATACATATAAAGTTAAATGACTCATAATAACTCGCTTTCAAAGCACCCCAAAGAACTTTGGATCTTAGGCCTTACAGAGCTTTGCGAAAGGTTCGCCTTTTGGGGGGTTGGAAATTTACTCGTTCTCTATTTGATAGAATATTATCAGTTCCCCAATGACAAAGCCACCCACATTTATGGGATTTTTACAGGTTTTGCAGCGTTTCTCCCCTTTTTAGGCGGGATTCTTGCAGATCGATGGAATTATCAATCCCCTCTTTTCTTAGGGGCATTGATCAATGCATTAGGCTGCTTTTTGATTGCAACAGGCAGTGTCCATCTTCTTTATGTCGGCCTTGTCATTATTGCGTGTGGATATGGAATTTTCACCCCGAGCATTATCACCGTTTTGGGTTATACCTACCGAGACAAGCCAGATCTTCGAGAAGCTGGGTTTTCAATCTACTATGCCTGTATCAATATCGGTGTCTTTTTAGCCCTTGCATCTCTTGGCACAATTGCAAAGCTCATCAACTGGAATGTAGCTTTTGCAGTAGCAGGCATTGTCCAGCTAATTGGTTTAATCCCCCTCACTGTTTATCTACTGAACCATAAAGAGACCTATCAGGGTCTAAGGGCTGCACAAAAAGAAGGTCACCTAACAAAAGAGCCCTTAACGCAAGTCGATAAAAAGCGGCTTCTAGTCCTTGGAGTATTTTGTCTCGTTTCTATCTTTTTTTGGGTAGCTTACAATCAAGCTTTTTCATCTATGGCCATTTTCGCACATGACTTTATGGACAAAAAGATAGGTTCTTTTGTTGTTCCCGAAGGGGTCTTTTTATCGAGCGAGAGCTTTTTTCTCATTCTACTAGCCCCTATTTTAGCCATTGTTTACGGCAAATTACAAAAGAGAAAACTCGATCCAACACCTACAACAAAAACATCTTTGAGTCTGTTTTTTATTGCAGGCTGCTTTATGTTAATGATGATTGCCTCAGCGAAAATTCCAGATAAAGCAACATCTGCTGATGTTTCATCCGGATATCTAATTGGAGCATACTTTTTAATGGCGGTAGGAGAGATGCTTTTAGCTCCCATTGGACTTTCTTTATTTAGCAAACTTGCCCCTGCACGCTTTACCGCCCTTTCGGTCGGAATTTGGTATGTATGCGTAGGGATTGCTTTTTATAATGGAGGGTTACTGGCTGGTTTAATGGATAGCGTAGGCGGACTTTTCAACTTCTTTAGTATCTTTGTGATCATGACCTTGGTCCCTGCCATTTTCATGTTTTTCATGTCGAAAAAACTCACGAAGATGTCCAGCATCGACGTTCAATAAAGAAATGGCCTCTAGCATGTCTTGAGTCAAGGGAGCCACCACATCGATTCGCTTCCCTCTAAAAGAAAAATTCAGTCGGTATGCATGCAAAAGGGGCCTTTGAAAAAAGAGCTGACACTTGAATATTTTCCCATATTGTCGATCGACTAAGATCGGGTGGCCCATTTCAGCCATATGGATCCGTATTTGATGGGTTCGCCCAGTTACAGGCTCGCAAAGTACAACTGAACCCTTTTTCCCCTCACTAATCGTTTTCCAAGCAGTAATTGCAGTCAAACCTTTAGAAGAAGAGCCCCAAATCGTTTGCCCCTGAAAAGATCCCCGTTTTGCAAAAAGACTCTTTCGAATCCCCTCTTTAGCCTTAGGGATTCCATCAACTAAAGCGATGTACTGCTTAGCAATTTCACGACTTTCAAATAACTGAATCAGCTCATCTCGTGAGGCCATCGCTTTTGCTATGATGAGCAATCCAGTTGTATCTTTGTCTAGGCGGTGGACTAAATAGTGCTTTGGCCCAAAGGCTTTTGCCACCTCCACATCGTTACAAACAAAACCTGCAGGCTTTGAGACAATTTTAAAAAAATCATCTTCGTAAAATGTATCAAAATGGGACAGCTTTGGAGTGAGCAAAGATTTCCAGCTCGGAGCGAGCTCAACAGTGTCTCCACCTGAGACCACTCTTGATCCAAAGCGCTCCACTTTACCATTGATTCGGCAAAGATTCGCCTCTAACAATTTGCGTAAAAATTTGCCCGAATAGCTCCCAATTTGCCCTTGTAAAAAAGGGACTAATTTTTGCTCAGACGGTACGAGCCACTTCACTTATGCCCCCCCATTCGCCTCGAGATATTCGAGGAGAAGGCGAACACCATAGCCAGTTGCTTTGGTCGTATTGTAAAACTTTGGTTTTGGCACGTAAGCAGGACCTGCTATATCGATATGTGCCCAAGGAACTTGACCTGCGAACTCCTGTAAAAATAGTCCCGCTTTAATCGCACCCGCTTCTCTCCCGCTACTATTTTTAAGATCAGCAATATCGGACTTGAAATCGTCAAGATATTCGTTATGGGTAGGAAATCTGCAAAGGAGCTCATCTGTACACTCGGAGGCCTCTAAAAGTGATTCTGCTAAAATCTCGTCATTGCAAACAAGTCCTGCAATATCATCACCAAGAGCTACAACACAAGCTCCTGTTAATGTTGCAAGATCAATAATGCAGCTAGGGTCAAGTTTATCTACTGCGTAGGCGATCGCATCAGCCAAGACAAGCCTTCCTTCCGCATCTGTATTATTGATTTCGACTGTTTTTCCAGAATACGATCGATAAACATCACCCAACTTATAGCTCTTAGATCCAATACAGTTTTCGGTAAGAGGCGCTAACGCAGTCACATTAACTTTAAGCCCCAGCTCTGCTGCAGTCTTAACTGCACCCAAAACAGTTGCCGATCCAGCCATGTCACATTTCATCGACACCATACCATCTGTTGGTTTCAAACTTAGACCACCAGTATCATAAGTCACACCTTTGCCAACGAGAACGATATGCTCTTTTGATTTTGGATCGCCTTTATAGCTTACCTGGACTAAGTGGGGATCTAGACTCGAAGATCTGTTCACCGCTAAAATAAGGCCAAATTTTCCCGCTTCTAGCTTCTTCTTGTCTAAAACTGTCGTCTTGACTTTTGGATGAAGATTTTTGGCAGCCTTTAAAAACATTTCAATTTTATCATCAGCATTAGAGTTTACCAAATCTCTAACAAAGTGAACGCCATCTACAATTGTTAGAAGACGCTCTACATAATCAGTTTTCTGAACGCCGACTAAAGTAATTTTTTCCAGAAGGACAATCGGATTTGTTTTCAACGAATCATGCTTATATGTGAATGAATAATTCGTTAAAAGAAGCCCCTCTATAATGCCTTGTAGAAACTCACCGCTTTGCTTGCATGTAGGGAATAAAATGCTGATGTGTTTAATTTTTTTCGAAGATGCACACCGTACTGCAGAGGAGTAAGCTCTTCTGAGGGCTTCAACTGTCGCTTTTTCTTTTTTCCCAAGGCCGAGAAGCAAAACCCTCTGACTCCCTTGATACAAAAGCGAGCTCTCCCCATTTTTCCCAGTAAAATCTTTGAGCGCAGCCGACAGCTCAAGTGAAGAGTATTCAGCTGCAGCAATAGGTCCTTCCCAAAAAGGGATGACAAGCATTTCAAAGCTTTTTTCTAAGTTAGGGGAGAACGCAAACTTCAAAACGGTACCTCGTCGTCAAATGTTTCACCTTTGCCTTGAGCTGTGCCTGCCACATTACTTGGAGAATAACCTCCATAAGGGCTTGCCGCAGTCTCTTGAGACGAACCAAATGGCGCTGTAGGTCCTGCTGAGTGACTTACCTGCTGTTGAGAGCTTTGCCCGCCAGACTTACCAAAAGGGCTAAATTCAAGATGAACCGCTGTAATATCTAGGGATACTTGAGGCTTGCCTTCGCGATCTGTGAAAATCTCTGGTTTATGAACATCACCATATACCATGACAGAGGAACCTTTTTTCAAAAATGTTACCATCTTATCAAATTGCTCACCCCAAACAGTGACACGCCACCAAATTGTGATGTCTTCACCGCCCTTCCCTCTTCTTGAACGAGTTGCCACTTTCATCGTGGTTACTTTTTTCCCAGACGATGTAAAACGGACCTCAGGATCAGCTCCTAAGTTCCCTGCGATATGGATAAAATTCACGGAAACCTCCAATAAATACTTTGCAGCCCATTATCCTAGGGCAAGCTAAATGGGTCAAGCTCAAAATGAACAGTTTAAATTAATTTAAAAGACATATATAATATAACCCTATATGAGCACCATTAATAAATCTAATTCACCGGCGGCCACATGCAATATTCAAATTAGATATAACAACATATCTAATAGGGATTTAGTAAGACCCAACCTTTTCCACAACAAAAAGGACTATCTCTTTGGACAAGCCTGCCCTTTTTCACTTGATCGACTCATAGACACCCTTTCACAAAAATTAAAGGGTAAAAAAATTACTTTACTCGATGTTGGGTGTGGGCACGGACTGGTGATTTCGGCGCTTAGGGGAAAATACCCTAACCTCGAAGTCGAGGGCTTAGACGCCCGCCCCTACCCATCTGTTATCCAAGAAGATGCTCACGAAATTGCCGAGAGCAAAAAATTGGAAGGAAAAAACTATGATCTTATCGTCTCTGCAGGAATGGTCAGAAACCTTGTCCATCCACTTTTCTTTGTAGAACAAGCCTACAAAAAGCTAAATAAGGGAGGATTTTTGATCCTTGATTCTTTGCTCATTCAGGGATTAGGCGAGGAGGAAGACGGCCTCATACAGCGCTTAAAAAAGGATGGCCACCAAGTTTTTGCAGAAACGGTAGAAAAAACTGATTTTGACAATGTCAACTACAGTCTTTTCATGATGAAAAAAACTAAAAATGATTTAAAATTTCCTGTTGCTTTCTTCATTGATACCTCAACTGCAGTCCCCGCAAGTTTAAAAACGCTTAGCTATGAGTTCAAGGAAAAAATTGACGAAGCTCTTCCCGATTTAATAAGTGAAAATGAGTATAAACAAAAAGTTTCAGACTTTTTTGACGTAGAGGACCTATTTCCCCCTCTCGAACTGGAAGAAAAAAAGTCCTGCTAGCACCGCTGGAATGCTCAAAATTTGTCCCATTGTCAAAGTAGAAACTGTAATTAAATGACTTTGTTCCACTTTGATAAACTCTACAAAAAAGCGGAATCCAAAGACTAAAATCAAAAATAGACCAATCAACTTACCCCTTCTTAGCAAAAATGAGCGGACAAAGGTAAGTCTCCAAAGTAAAATAAATACAGCTAAGTAAAAGAGGGCCTCGTAGATTTGAACAGGATGACGAGGAACGGGCATGCTCCCATCTGCTGGATGACCAAAAACAACAGCCCAAGGCAAAGAACTCGGCGTTCCCAAAATCTCTTGATTAATAAAATTGCCCACACGAATACAAACGGCTGCAAATGCAGTCGGAACGCAAACAAAATCTAACAGACGTATCCAATTTAAAGTTGGGGCAATAGGGGCGATTCGGTAACTGAAAATAACAAGGGCAATGATAATCCCGATGGCAGCTCCATGACTTGCTAGTCCCCCCTCCCAAATCCGGAAAATCTCAAAAGGATCATTTAAATAGTTTTCTGGATGTTCATAAAAAAGAAAGTGACCAACTCTTGCGCCAATGACCGTTCCAATGATCATATATAAGGTGAGCCGATCTGTAATGGCTACCGCTTTTTTCTTTTCGCTTTTCCCTAAAAACCGTGTAAGAATCCCCACAAAAACAGGAAAACCAACCGCAAATCCGAGGGCAAATAAAACGCCATACCAGAGAATAGGCCAATTGATTATGGGCAAAACGAAAATTTCAGGTTTGGGATCCCAATAAATGGCGGCAAAACGTATCATATAGATACATTCATAGATGAGGATTATGTTTAAAGTCAAAGTTTTAACGATTGGGAAATGTAAAGAAAAGTGGCTTAGCAGCGCCCTTTTGGAGTATGAAAAAAGGCTCAAAGGGAAGCTTTCAATGGAATGGATTTTAGCAAAAGACGACACCCAACTTACAGAAATGGCCCTAAAAGAATCGTTCATCGCACTCGATCCAAAAGGGACTCTTTTATCGAGCGAGCAGTGGTGTGAAAAAATGATGACTTTAGGTCTTAGACTTGTGTTTGTGATTGGAGGAGCAGTTGGACTAAGCGAACAGTTGAAAAAACATGCACAGTTTATTTGGAGTCTATCGCCCCTTACGTTCACCCATCAAATCACTCGCCTTATTTTAGCGGAACAGCTGTATAGAGCTACGGAGATTGAGCGGGGGAGTCAGTACCATAAATAGCTTTTGCAGATCGAAAGTAGAGCATAGCGCCATTGATCAAAGCAGATCCGATCGCAATATCAATGGTCCCTCTAAGATCGATAGAAATAGGGAGAAATCGAAACATCATACCGAGCGCCATCATCGCTCCAATGAGAAGCCAGTACGATCTGCTATACGCATCTTTAAACCTAATTGGCAAAGGGAGAGAAGCAATCCGAGTGACAACACGCTTTACTGTTTTAGACAAAACAAAGCGACCTTTAAAAAAGCCCACAATCAGACCAACTACGATGAAAAATGTCGCGGCCTGTTGTGCAGAGCCACACACTTCTTTTAGTTGGTAGCAAAGAGAATCGGTCTGAAAAGCTGCTGTTGTAATGAGGTGGAGTCCCTTATACAAAAGAGAAACCCCAACAAAAAACCAAGTAAATCCCGCGAATGCAATCCAACTTCGATGTTTCATGGCCTCATGCTAACAAATTCTTTACAACTCTGTCGACAAAAATCGGCTCCCCTACTACAATTTGCCCTACATCTATAGGAGCCATAATATGAATCTTGCCCTCGCCTTTACGCGAACCCTCTTCATGATATTAAGCATTTTTTTTATGACGACCTATACTATTTCAGGATCCGATGGATATACCCATGCAAATCTCATGCTTGGAATTGGACTTGGCGTTACGCTAGGGCTTGCCCTTATTGCTTTCGATCTTCTTTTTAAACGTTTTAACCTCCGCGCCTTCAACATTGCTATTATTGGACTTTTTGTTGGTTACTTAATGGGCCAAGCATTAGTTCTCATCCTCTCATCAGTTCTCGACATTAGTGCAGCATCCATCCACATAAATCCAAAAGTTCTCGAAGTGATAAAAATTGCCCTCTTTCTCTTTGGTATTTACCTAGGGACTTTAATGACTCTTCGAGCATCTGATGAGCTTTCAATCAGCGTACCATTTGTTCGATTCACCCCTTCTGCGCACAGAAAAAAAGATCTCCTTATCGACCATTCCATTCTATCTGACGCCCGCATCCTCGACTTGGCGGGATCTGGCATCTTCGATCACCACCTCATTGTACCCCGCTTTTTGATCAAAGAGCTCTATATCCAAGCCGAAACAAATGACGAATCCACTCGCTCAAAAGCGAAGCGCTCCTTAGATATGGTAAAAAAACTCGAAGCACTGCCCGATCTCGACCTACGATTCAATGACACCGATTTCCCTGAAATTAAAGAGCCGATGGGAAAAATGGTTAGGCTTGCTCGCCTTCTAGACGCAAATATCATCACAGCCGATCTAAGTCGCATGCAGATGGCGGCAATTGAAGGGGTACGCGTCATTAACATTCATACGCTGTCGACAGCCCTTAAGCCCCTTATGCAAGCGGGTGAACACATCAAAATCAAAATCCAACGCTATGGCAAAGAGCCACGCCAAGGAGTAGGCTATCTAGAAGACGGAACAATGGTTGTCGTCAATGGTGGTGGCGAATATATTGGCGAAACCATCGATGCCAAAGTTCTTTCAGTCAAACATACTACATCGGGTCGAATGATATTCTGTAATGCAAAAGATGAAGAGGGAGGATACCATTCCTACGATGACGAAGGACAATAACCCAATCAAAGGTCTCGGCAACGATATTATAGAAATTGAGCGTGTAAGGAAAAGTATCGAAAGGCACGGTCAACATTTTCTCAACCGCCTTTTCTTACAAAAAGAGCAAGATTACTGCTACAAATACAAAGATCCTGTTCCTCATTTTGCGGGCAGATTTTCAGCAAAAGAGGCAGTGGCAAAAGCACTTGGCACAGGATTTGGATCTGAGCTATCTTGGCATGATATCGAAATCCTTGGCGATGAGCATGGCAAACCAACCGTCCACCTTTCAGCCGCGGCGAAAGAAAGATTCAACAACCCACATCTACTTGTATCGATCAGTCATTCTGCATCGCATGCAACAGCTGTTGCTATATGGATCGGAAACCACGGAAACTGAATCCTTTATTTTGTGGGCAAAAGGACTTGATTCAGCTTCTCGATGAAAAGATCAATGGAAGCGACATCTGTATCCCAAGAGGTCATCCAGCGGGCAACTACGTTTTTGTGATCCCAAATCCAGAAAAAGGTGGTCTTTTGTAATTTTTGCAAAACATCCATCGAGGGAAGTCGAACGAAAAGCGCATTGGCCTGAACTGGATAAAGAATTTCGAGATTTGGATGGTGGCGGCGCAAGCTAGCTTCTAATCTTTTAGCCATTTCATTTGCATGGGTTGCATTCTTTAGCCATAAATTATCTTCCAGCAACGCGATCATTTGGGCTGATAAAAATCGCATCTTCGATCCGAGCTGCATTTTTTGCTTTCTCACATATTTAAACTGCTCTGACAAACCTTGTTTTAAAAAAACGACAGCCTCGGCCCCCATCAACCCATTTTTTGTCCCCCCAAACGACAATACATCGACACCTAGATCTGTAGTCATCTGTTTTAAAGAAACTTGTAAGCTTGCTGCTGCATTACAGATACGGGCTCCATCCATGTGAAAGATGAGATCGTGTTGGCGTGCAAATTCTCCAATTTGCTTGATCTCATCTAGATCATAAACCGTTCCTAACTCCGTCGATTGTGTAATAGATATTGCTGCAGGCTGAGCATGGTGCTCCACCCCTTTCCCATGTAAAATTTCTGCACAAAGTTTTGGAGTAATCTTTCCATTTTCCCCTTTGACCGGAATCAGGCTACAGCCGGTATTTGCCTGCACAGCTCCACACTCATCTGTCCATACATGGGCAGATTCTGGGCATATAACTGCCTGCCAGGAAGAAAGTAGATGATTAAAAATGGTGACATTGGCCGCAGTGCCGTTAAAAACAATAAAACTTCTAGCTTGCTCCCCAAAAATTTTGCGAAACAATTCTTCCGATTTTTCGGTCCAAGGATCTGCCCCATAGGCTTTGGCATGTCCATTATTTGCTTCTTCGATTGCTCTTAGAACATGTGGATGGACTTTAGAAAAATTGTCGCTTGCAAAAGTAGTTTGCATGCATTACCTATATTTTTATTAAAAAGAAAAGGGGAGAAGATAACTAAAGATGAAACTATTGACCTCTTGAGGACAAGATTTAGCTAAGACGCGTCTCATGTACTCAAAACGCAACGTCCCCCACACACCAATTCGGTAGCCATACCGGGCGCCTATGTCAATCGACTTTTGCCTGATTTTTGCATAGCCGTTAAAATCGTTGATGAGCACGGTCGTATGCCTCCCGTAACCATTAGACCCTTCCGCAAAGAAAGCTAGTTTATGTTGATCGTCATAGTTTGTTTCAATGGCCACAATCCCACGAACCCAAGGTGAGCCCCGATTTCCATGGCCAACCGCTCCAAAGCCCCAAAGGCGCCATGCCCAAGCATCGGAAGCATCAAACTCTTTACCAAGGGAAACGTTGAACTCAAAGTCGAAGTTCGCATGAGACGGGCAGCTCACATCGTGCAGACTATCCGTATTTGTAAAGCGAGCATTTCCACCAGTTGCAAGACTGATCTTATCGCCAATGATATCATCGAGCCAAAGATAACGAGCTTGTAGAGCAATTGAGCGGAAGTTGAAGTTTTCCTGCGTTGTATCGGCAACTTGAAAGTCCCCATCAACACTCCACTCCGGCGTAGGAGAAAAGTCGAGGCCTAAACTCACGACATTTGATTGAAATGTGCTTGTAAGCTGAGGCGTCCCCTTTTGAACCTTGTCAAAATAGCTATACGCGTAGCTTCCTAAAAAATGAAACTCCAAGCAATCTCCAAACCAAGGCTGCACCTCAAGCGCAGATCCTAGGAGGGGAATCAAAGCAAAGAGCCATTTTTTCATTCAATGCCCATTTCGTTTAGCCACCTCTCAGCATCAAGCGCAGCCATGCAACCAGTGCCTGCGGCTGTAATCGCCTGTCTGTAGGTGGGATCTTGCACATCTCCCGCTGCGAAGACTCCTTCAACAGACGTTTGTGTCGATCCTTTTTTAACAACAATGTATCCTACATCATTTGTTTCTAATTGTCCTTCAAGAAATCCAGTATTAGGCTGATGCCCAATGGCAAAAAAGACTCCAGCCGCCTCTTTTTCCTCAGTTTTTCCATCGACCAAATTCTTCACGAGAACTTTTTTTACAACTTGATCACCAGAAATTTTCTCAATTGCGCTATTCCACAAAATCTCGATTTTCGGATGTTTTAAGGCTCGCTCTGCCATAATTTTTGAAGCGCGGAGCTCGTCTCTGCGATGAACAATAAAAACCTTACTGCCGTATTTTGTCAAAAAGATCGCCTCTTCGACAGCGCTATCGCCACCACCGATCACAAAAAGTTCCTTATTTCTAAAAATGGGAGCAGCTCCATCGCAAACAGCACATGCTGTCACCCCTTTTTGCCAAAACTCACCATCACCCGCCCCTTCAATATCGAGCCGTTTTGCTGTCGCACCCGTTGAAATAATAATGCTCTCAGCTAACACTTCCGTTTTTGTTCCTCGAATGTGATAGGGCCGTTTTGACAGATCAACAGATTTGACATCTTCTGTCAAAATCACAGTACCAAAACGGACAGACTGCGCGCGAAAATTTTCCATGAGCGCAGGCCCTGTAATTCCTTCAGGAAATCCGGGGAAATTTTCCACTTCAGTTGTTGTCATAAGTTGTCCGCCGGATGGGCCGGACATGAATCCCTCGTACAAAAGAGGAGATAAGTTTGCTCGGGCTGCATAAATTGCAGCAGTGTGCGCTGCAGGGCCCGATCCAATGATCACAAGTTTTTTCTTTTCCATATCGTAAAATACCAATTGAGAGACTGCATCTTTTCTACACAGAAAAAAAGTTTAACTCAAGCTCGACTTTGCAACTTTTCAGGATCGAAGGCCCGATAGTTCTACCTTCGTCGAATACCCGAGGGCAAGAAGATCTACTTATATTCTTCAGAATATTCTTGTGATCGCTTTGCTGCAGCTTCTATGACAGATTGAAAATGTGAGTCGATTTGAAGCGCGTTCATCTCTTTGAAACCGGCTTCTGTCGTCCCATTAGGCACAGCAATTTGCTGAATGAGGGTTTGAGGACTTTTCCCTTTTAAAATGAGCTTTGCTGCGCCATAAAATGTTTGTGCAGCCATTTTAAGAGACTTTTCATAAGCAATGCCGTGTTTTTCACCCACTTTCGCCATCGCTTCAATCAATCGAAAGATAAATCCAGGTCCACTCCCCGAAATCCCGAGAGAAATATCGGTCAGATTTTCAGGCATTTCAACAATTTGTCCCATACATGAAAAAAGGAGATTTGACATGCTCTGAAATTCAACGGTTGGGTTGGGAGAAAAAGTAAACACACTCATCCCCTCTCCGACTGCTGAACACAAGTTTGGCATGACGCGCAAAATAGGCATCTTATCCCCTAAAAATTTTTGATAGTAGGCGATCTTTAGCCCCGACATGATTGAGATGATCATTTTTGATTCATCAACCTTTAATCGGGCCATTTCTTTGAGGACGGTTTCTGCTTGGCTTGGCCTTACTGCCAGGAGGATGACATCACTTTTTTTAAGAAGATTTTCTAAACTTGTAGAGGTAATGCCAAATTCCTTTTCAGCTTCCCTCATTTTGTCCCGATCTTTCCTAGTAAATAAAATTTGAGAACGGGGAATTAGCTTTGATTGGATGATCGCTTTGCAAATGACTTGGCCCATGTGGCCAAAGCCGATAAATCCTAGGTGGTAATCAGAAATCTTCATAATTTTTAAATTACTGAAAAAAAAAATTTTAGCCTAGGGAAATTCTTAGATAAAAATCCCATATACCGTACAATGTGGCTTATTATTTCGAGGGGGGAATTGTTAAAGATATTTCATAAAGCTTTTGGTCTTTATTCAGGCGAGGGAGCGCATGCTTTTCGCTTTGCCCGATTGGCCATTCTTTGGGCCTTCGGCAGCTCCTGCTTAGACACACTTAGCGACGGCCTTTTCCTCGAAAAAATCGGCGCCGATTCGCTCCCTACCATCTACATGCTTATTGCTTTAGGGATGATCACTGTCTCTTCTTTAGTTCTCTACAGCCTCAGCATTACGAGCCCTTATCGGATTTTACTGACAGCTCTCGCCATGGGCGTTGGCATCTGTTTTACCGCAGCCTTTTTAGTAGGATCGGCGCCCCCGAACTGGATTTGGTATGGGCTTAAAATAGCCTCCCGGATGTTTTTTGCCGTGATGATCGCCTGCTCTTGGACATTTATCGACCAATATCACGACCTTCAAGATGCGAAAAGGGTCTATTCGATCTACAGCGCTGCCTACTTTTTTGGGACCATCATATCAGGAACTGCCATCAATTTATTTCTTGACACAGTCGGCTTTTCAGCTCTTTTGATTGCAGCTGCTGTCTCAATTGCCTCGGCGATGGTCCAAGCTCGAGGTATCGCCCATAATGTAAAAGCGGTCCATGACGATACAATCGAAGGTGTCTTCACCGCAAACCGCGGCTCTTTTTCCTCAGTGGTTCAACTAATCTGTAGATCCCGCTTTGCCACGACACTTTTGCTATTAAGCCTCTTCATTCAGCTCATGTGGACAACAACAGAATTCAACTACATGGAGAGCATCACCGACCACTTTAAAAGTAATCCTTCAAGCGCAACCATTGCTGAGTTTTTAGGTAAATGTAGGGCGACAATCTCTTTTTGTAATATCTTAGTCGGCGTATTTCTCTATAGCAGACTCATTCGCAGAGCTGGATTGCAAAACGTAGTCTTACTCACCCCCCTCTTCTATCTCGCCGTTTATTCAGTCTGGGTTTGGTACGATTCGATGGCCCTAGCGGTCTTAGGGCTTGTCGCAGTTGATGGAGTTTTGTTTACCGTAGAAGACAACTGTTTCAACCTCCTGTCGAATGCAGTTCCCACAAAACTAAAATCGAGAGTTCGGATCATTAACG
Organism: Chlamydiae bacterium CG10_big_fil_rev_8_21_14_0_10_42_34; assembly: GCA_002773795.1. Taxonomy (GTDB): domain Bacteria; phylum Chlamydiota; class Chlamydiia; order Chlamydiales; family SM23-39; genus REEB52. The sequence goes on from PFAD01000008.1 coordinate 425,697, forward strand.
ACTCCTTTTTTGAGCCCATCGGGATGTTGCTCAGCTCACTTCTCCTTTTCTGCGTAGACTCGGGGAGCAAATGGCTTGGCCTTGTCCTTACGATTGCAGCCCTTACCTTAACACTCATTATTCGAGCCATCTACTCGCAGTCGATCCTTACTAATTTGAAAGAAAATGCTGTCCACTTTGAAAGAAATCTTAAGTCCTGGTTTGCAACACTGACACGTCGCGAGCAAAAAGAGGCAAAAAAAGACATATTAGATACGCTTAAGTTTGGCAACTCAGAAGAAATTCAGCTCCTAGCCATCGAATCTCTCTTTCAACTTGGAGAAAGTCTCCCTCATGTTATTACAACAGTAAAGCGATTTGGAACCGTTGCTAAAATCCACTTCCTCAGACTTTTGGATGCAAGCCCATTCGGAAACGACGCCCGCGTAATCGAAATGATCGACTCCTGGACGAATGAAAACGAATCGATTGAGCTTGCAAAATGGGCCAATTTCTACCTTGCAAAACGGGGCCTTCACCACCCAGAAAAAGTGGAAGATGACCTCGATGAAGACGATCTTTTCTTACGGGGTGCTGCCATCTTAACAATGAAAAAGTCTTTGGCCAATCAATCCCTAGACTACATTGCTTTAAACCGAACAATTGCAGCAAAAAAACTTGATTTGATGCTCAAGTCTGAAAGAATCGATGAGATTAGAATGGGTCTTGATATCTTGGCAGAAGAGAGCCACTTTGAAGCCGCAGAACGTGCGCTCCCCTACTTAAGCCATGAGGCGATCTTAGTTAAAAGAGCGGCAGCTCGCTGCGTGGCTCGCTTAGCTGATAAGAAATTAGCGCGCCACACGCCTAGACTCATCGAAGAGTTAGAAGCTGCGAGAGACAACATCTTTCGCCTGTCGATTCTCGATGCCCTTGGTAAAATTGCCGATTCAACAACGACCAAAGAGATCCTTTTGGCAAGCATCCATTTCCGCCCCAATGAAAGGAGACGAACGGAAGCAATTATTGTTCAAATGGGTCTTAAGATCGTCCCGCTCCTTTTGAGTCTGACAAAAGACATCTCTTTACCTGAGCGTGCACGCATTTTAGCTGGAAAAATCTTAGGCAGACTGGCTCTTCCCCAGTTGCAAGCAAACCTTATTGATATTCTCGATATTGAAATCGAACGGGCCTATTTCTATTTTTACTTTGGTCATACAATCCAAAATCAACATCCCCTTCTCGATTTAGAGATGCTCCAAAGCGCCCTATTAACTGGCTATCAGTCGGTGATTGACTTCATCATCCACTTACTTGGCGCAGCAGGGTCATTGGAAGATCCGGAACTCCTCGTAAGAGCGCTCCACAGCCGCAATGCAAAAATCCACTCCCATGCGGTTGAAAGTCTTGAAAAAACATGTGATTTGAGGATCTTTAAACTCATCGCTCCTCTTGTCGATGATATGCCTTTAGAAGAAAAGATGGCAGCTTGCCTAGATTGGCAAGGAGATTACCCAAAACTTACACTCTCCGAGCTACTTGGCAAACTCGATCAATCGCCATCGCTATTCGATAAAATAGTTGCCGTAAGACTTAAAGCGAAACTCCAAATGCCAAACTGGAGACAGCAGCTAAGAGAACAGATGAAACACTCTGATGAAACCTTTCACCAATTTGCATATGAGCTACTAGAAACATGAAGAGCCTAATTGAAAAAGCTTTCTTTTTAAAAAAAATGCGCCTCTTTAGCGAGCTTGATCTCGAGCTGCTCTTAGCTGTCGCAGAAAAGCTGCATGAAGATGAGTATGATAAAGACGAAAAAGTCTTTACTCCCGGCCAAGTTGCAAACCGGATCTATCTCATTGCAGAAGGGACTGTACAGATCTTCAATGAGCAAAAAAAATCTCACTGCGATCTTCATGCAGGCGACTATTTTGGAGATGAGTCCCTATTCAATGAAAATCCACGCAGCTATGCAGCGACTTGTAAGACGAATACACTTTTTTACACAATCTCTAGAAGCCACCTTCTTTCAATTATCTCAGAGTGCCCATCCGTTGCGGTCACTTTATTGCAGTCCTATTCACAGCTTCTCCCGTGTAGGCACCCATGAAAATTAGGACAAGGCTTCTCTTTTTTCTCCTCCCAACACTTGCCTGCAATTTTGCATTGGTCATCATGCTGCTTGCTTACAACTGGATTGGAGAAACTGCGAGTAAAAAATTCCATGTGAGCCTTTTCCTTATTATTATCTGTGCAATTTTTACAATTGTACTAACAGTTGCATCGCTCTTTGTCATCGCAAATAAAATTTCAAGACCGGTACAAAAACTCAATAACTCGGCTCTTGCCATTGCAGCAGGACAATACGGCGAATCGATCCAAGTGAAAGGACCCAAAGAGATCGTAGAACTTGCAAATACACTCAATACTATGAGTGAGTGCCTTTACGAGAACATCAACCGCCTTAAAGAAAACTCCCTTCTCAGAGAAAGGATGTATGGTGAGTATGAGTGCGCCATGCTCTTACAACATATGATGCTTCAAAAAAATATTGATGATTGTAGATCAGATGCAGTGGCCATCAAGTCGATCACCCTTTTTTCGGAGGAACCAAAAGGACTTCTTCTCGACTTCCCCAAACCTCCGAATCTGCCCCCTTTAGCCAATGAAGACGATCTATTCCATATTCACATGGCTGAAGCTGAAGAAGAGGGCTTTGAAGGGATGTATCAGCTCCTCACCGAATATAAGCGGGCAAGAGAGACCCACACCCATACATCATTGATCTTAGATCGGAACACATCAACCCTTCAGATCAAAGGGCCCCATATCCCATTAATCTGGTCCCTCGACGACCATAAATTCCTTGAACCTGCCAACGGGCTCCTCAAAGTAGACTCAGGAGACTACCTGTTCCTCTTCAACCAAGGCCTTTTACGCTTCTACAAAGGGCAAAAGCAGATCACAGAGCTCATCTCCAAGGTCCTTAAAGTATTTGCCTCAGACGGCTTAGAAACAACCGCCGCAATGCTTCACAAAGAGCTCTCCTTCGCCACTAAGCGTAAAGACCTTGAAGAAGACATCCACCTTCTTTGCTTCCAAATCCTAACCCCTTAATAACCAACACAATCCTATTGAAGAACTCCTCCCTCAAAGGGAGCTGCCCGTTCAATAATATTATATACATTATATAGTAAATATATTATAATATATGTAATATGATTAATAAATTAAACGATTTAGCAAATCAATACATTAGTGAAATTGAGATACACGTTAAGGCCCGTGGCTCAAAAACGTGCACAATTTTCACTCGCGCGCTCAGATGGATCTACCATACTGTCTGCAAATGCCTTGCCGAAAAAAGCTTAAAAAAAATTGTCCTCAAGGGCGGCCTAGATACAAAAACATATCACTTAGCTCTCAAAAGTTTAGGGATTGAATCCAAAAACCCATATAAAGCCCTTAAATTAGAAGTAGAATACGCTTTGATTCAAGCATTTGGCCCGGATCTTTTTTCTAATCCGGAAAATCTACTTTCTCTCCTTGCGGTTGCCAAGCTGATAGATCAGAAGCTTATCGCATTACAAGAAATTAACCAGTTATTTCCTGAAGGGAAAAAAATCCTTCCGACAGGTTTGGAAAAAATAGATAAGTTTAGAACTGCGATCGCCTCAATCATCGAAATAGATTGGAAAAGTGAAAAAGTGGTTTTTCAAATCATTGATGAGATCGTGAATGCCCATGTCCTTCAAAAAATACAAAAGCTCGAAAACGAAGTATCCTTTGCTATCTTTTCTGAAGCAAAAAGTCAGCCTAACAATGAAATTTTAATGCGCTTAGCAAGATTTTTAGCAAGGCCTGGAATACTCACTAACAAATTGAACGATCTTTCTTCATATTTAAGCCATACAAGTTTTCCTCAAATAAAATCTGCATTTGATCATTTAAGTTCGGCAAAGAAAAAAATCAGAGCTTCGGAAATACTTAAAAAACAGAGTTATGCCTTACTAAACGCCCCAAAGGGGGTCATTAAATATATTAGTCAGCTCCATGCAATCGATGCACTTGGGGTAAATTTTGAAGATCTAGAGCGAGCAGGCCAGATCATAAATCAGCTAATCGCAATTGACAAAGATCAGTTTGAAAAAGACTTCAACACTTGGATAGAACAAGTCAAAAAAAATCGAAATATTTGTGGGATCACCCACTTTTGCATCTACAAAGCCACACAAGATTTTCAAAAAATCTACAAAAAAGAAATCTCTTACAAAGGGAAAATCTACCAATTCTTAATCGATGAAATTAAGAAATCACCATCCGAAATGGTGATGAAATATGCGAAGCAATTATACCGAAACAACTTGAAGAATCGGGAATTTGGCAGTGAAAACACGCCTGTAAAAACTCAAGCAAAGCCTCTCGTTTCCTTCAAACCTTTGGCTTTTGTTCCTGTCTTTTAATTTGTTTTAATGGCTTTATAAAAAAAGGCCAACAAATCTTGTTGGCCTCTTAAAAAAATATCCTTTAAGGATTAGACTTGAAGTTTATGCGTTGACTTTACGCTTTTCGATATAGCTGACGACATCGCCAACTGTTTTGAGCTTTTCAGCATCTTCTTCTGAAATCTCAAACCCAAATCTTTCTTCAAAAGTCATGATTAATTCAGTGAGATCGAGTGAGTCTGCGTTGAGATCTTCAACGAAAGACTTTTCTAAAGTCACATCTGCAACATCAACTCCCAACTGTTCAACGATGATGTCCATCACTTCTTTCTGTATTGTCATAAATTCCTTCTTGTTTTTTCTCTAAATAAGCCTTAAATGACCATTCCACCGTCAACGGTCAGTACTTGACCCGTGACATAACTTGCTAAATCGCTTGCTAAGTAAAGAGCGGCGTTTGCAATATCAAGCGGCTGCCCGATTCTAGCAAGTGGAACTTTTGCAATAATTGCTTCCTTAACAGCCGGAGCTAGTGCGTCTGTCATTTGTGTTTCTATATAACCTGGGGCTATACAATTGGCTCGAATTCCACGACTTGCAAACTCTTTGGCAAGCGACTTGGTCAGCCCAATCATCCCCGATTTCGATGCAGCATAGTTTACCTGTCCCGCATTTCCTGTCAAACCAATGACTGATGAAATGTTGATGATACAGCCGCTGCGTGCCTTCATCATAGGACGCGATAATGCTCGGCAAGTATTATAAACAGATTTTAAATTCACGTCGATAACAAGATCCCAGTCCTCTTCGCTCATCTTCATAAGAAGACCGTCTCGAGTGATCCCAGCGTTATTGACTAAAATGTCTACTTTCCCAAAGTCCTTTAAGATGGAAGCGATTGCTTCATCTACCTCTTTTGTCTTAGAGACATCGAGCAGGAAGCTGATCGCCTTTTGCTCTGAATTAGACCTGCTTTGTTGTATCTCTTCAATCGCCTGATCAGCCCGGCTCTGGTTGGTTCCAAAAATAATCACATCGGCGCCAGCTTGTGCGTATAAGCAGGCAATCGCCTTGCCAATCCCCGCTGTACCGCCTGTAATAATCGCCGTTTTTCCCTTAAGTAGTTGCATGAGCGAGCTCCAGATCGGCAACCTTATCGACTGAAAAAGTAGAAAGGATCCCCATTTTTTTATTCAAACCGGCAAGCGTTTTACCACACCCGATTTCCACAAAATGCTCAATACCAGCTTCTTTCATTGCCTCAATTCCTTGCTCCCAGCGAACAGATTGGGTCACCTGGCAGATAAGATTGCTCCGAATTTCTTCGATTTCTTTGACGAATCCCCCTGGGACATTCATCACAAACTCAACAGAACTTGCTGTGACAGGAGCTCTTTCAACAAACGGGGCAAGCCCTTGTTGCGCAGAGTCCATCAAGCCACTATGAAAGGCTCCATGAACAGAAAGGGGGATAACCCGTCTCGCGCCACACTCTTTCAAAGTGTTAGTTGCTTTTTCAACGCCCTCTTTGGTCCCAGAAATTACTGTTTGGCCAGGGGCGTTATAATTGGCAACCCAAACGTCTTTTAATCCCTTTACTGCAGCCTCTATACCTAATGCATCTAGCCCAAGGACAGCCGCCATTGTGCCTGAAGTCTTTTCACAAGCTTCATTCATTAGGCGCGCACGCTCTTTAACCAGCATTAAGGTCTCGGCAAAACTTAATCTTCCCGACGCACATAGAGCTGTATACTCACCTAAACTCAATCCCGCGCAAACTGTCGGCTTAAGATCGGGCAATTGCTGCTGAATCGTCCTTAAAATGGCGATACTTGTCACAAAGATCGCAAGCTGGCTATGTTTCGTTTGGGTCAGAAGTTCGACAGGGCCTTCAAAGATTATTTTCGAAAGGCTGTACCCAAGGAGCTCGTCCGCTTCTTGAAATGTCTCTTTTGCAACAAGGAAAGAATCGTAAAAATCTTTCCCCATCCCAACATACTGGGCGCCTTGTCCTGGAAAAATAAATGCTCGCTTCATTCAGCCCTCAAAATGCCTGCACCCCAAGTGAGTCCTGCGCCAAATGCAGTGAGCAAAATTTGCTCCCCTTGTTTGAGTGGCGCGGTTTTCAAGAGCTCATCGAGAGCAATCCCAACCGATGATGCAGATGTGTTTCCATATTTTTGAACGGTCTTAAAAATTCTCTCTGGCGGCAAGTGTTCAAATCGCTTAGCAATGGCGTCGATGATCCTCATATTCGCTTGATGAGGAATCAGCCATGAAACTTCTTGTTCGGTAATACCCGCTGCATTGAGACACTCTTTACATGCAGTTTCCATCCGTCTGACTGCGTGCTTAAACACTTCATTTCCAGCCATCTTGATATAGTGCTGCCCCTCTGCAACCGTTTCTTGAGACGCAGGGAGCCTACATCCGCCCGCAGGCATAATGATCAGATTAGATTGTTCCCCATCAGAGCCTAACTGGATGCTTTCGACGGATAAGCCTTTACCCTCAGAAGAGACAACACACGCTGCCGCTCCGTCGCCAAAAAGGACGCACGTCGAGCGGTCTTTATAATTTGTAATTGAAGAGAGCTTTTCGGCCGCAACGACAAGGACATTTTTGTAAACGCCGCTTTCAACAAAAGATTTGGCCATCATCAGCAAGTAGAGATATCCCGTACAAGCCGCCTGAATATCGGCCCCACTTGCCCGTTTTGCCCCTATCGCATTTTGGATCAAGCAAGCGGTACTCGGAAAGAGATAATCGGGGGTCAATGTCGCAACTAAGATAAAGTCGATATCTTCAGCTTCTAGTCCCGCATCGGAAATGGCAAGGCGCGCAGCAGATGCCCCCATATCTGATGTATATTCATCATCTCGGGCAATGCGCCTTTCTTTCATCCCTGTTCGAGAGACAATCCACTCATCGGAAGTCTCTACCATCCTCTCTAAATCTTGGTTGCTCAAGACTTTTTCTGGAAGATAAGACCCTGTACCTATAATTTTAGCTTTCACTTTCTTCATATATCGGGTGCGATTTTAGCCGATTGCCCTTTAATTTGGAAGCTATGATGCGTCAAGTGAAAATTTATCTATAGTCACAAAAAATCTCCTCTATACACGTTAGTGGCTATCCGACGCGTCTCAAAAACCAACTTTTGAGTTTATTTGTGTATGTGATAGCATCTAACTTTATGGCTCATAAGTTCCCCGAAGACCTACTCTCTCTCATCGCGTATCTGAAGAAGCTCCCAGGAGTTGGGACACGCACTGCTGAAAGATTTGCCTTTGAACTCCTCGAATGGGATAAGACTGCCCTCAACTCATTTAGCAACTCACTTCAAGATCTAAAAGAAAAAATCCCACCTTGCACCACCTGCGGATGTCTTACAAATCAAGGATCATGCTCTTTCTGCGAAGGGCGCAAAACTGATTCCCTTTGCATCCTCGCCTCAGCAAGAGATGCGTACGCAATCGAAGAAACAGGAAATTATAGAGGCCTTTACCACGTAATTGAACATCTTCTTTCTCCCTTAGATGGTCGCCACACCAACGCATTAAGACTTGATCGAATTGAAGACAGGATTAAAGAACACAGCATCAAAGAAGTGATCATCGCTTTTGATTCTACTCTTGAAGGGGATACAACTGCCCTTTATCTTAAAAACACACTCGCCCACTTAAATCTTTCCATCTCTCGCCTCGCATTTGGATTGCCTGTTGGCAGCAGCCTCGAATACATCGATGGAGGCACTCTTGCCCGCGCACTACAAGGGCGCCAAACAATTTAAGCTCAATACATCTTAAGATTCTTAGGTTGCGCAAATACTCCAAGATTTTTATAATCGAGCGACAACTTTGGATATATACCACATGCGCTTAATCAGATCATATGCACTCCTATCAATTTTGCTAGCGAGCGCAACAGGGCCGCTTGTTGCTGCCGAATTGTACGACGACAGAAAAGTATCCCACATCGAAATCGTAATCGATTCTGAAAGCGAATCCTATTTTGATCCATCCCCTGTTCTTTCGAGATTAAAAACGCAAGAAGGCGACGAATTTTCTCAACTCACCTTTGACAACGACCTAAAAACTTTAGCTGGCGAATACGAGCGCGTTGAACCAACTTTACGACTCCAAAATGGTCAGGTCTATATCACTATCCGCATCGCCCCAAAACCTGTGATCCATCAAATCCAGTGGGTGGGCAATTCGCAATATAGCACCTCGACTTTGCAAGGTGAGTTAGACATTAAACCCAACACAGTGTTCAACAGACAAGATTTTAATAAAGCGTTCAACAAAGTCAAAGAATTCTACTTCAAGAAGGGCTATTTCGAATCGCAAATTTCTTACTACATACAACCCATTTCTGGGAGCAATGAAGTTGATATCTATATCGATGTGCAAGAGGGTCGTCCCGGACACATTAAAAAGATTGTCCTTCAAGGCTTTACAAACGATGAGCAAAGCGATCTCTACGAGCAAATGTATCTGAAAAACTACAATTTTCTCACAAGCTGGCTCACTGGAACAGGAATTTACAGAGATGAAGCGCTCGAACAAGACAGAATGACCATCATCAACTATTTGCATAACAAAGGCTATGCAGATGCAAAAGTGGACATTCAGCTCATCGACGATGTTAGCAGCGGTAAGCTCATCATCGACATTACTGCGCATCGGGGTCAAATTTACCGCTTTGGAAGCGTCAACTTTGAAGGGAACAAACTCTTTCCTAAAGAAGACATTGAAAAACGGTCTATCGTCCTTGCAGGAGACAACTTCTCTCCAGAAAAAGTAAGAGAGACAAGCCAAGCAATCAAAGACCTCTACGGACAAAAAGGGTACATCGATGCAAGCGTCCAATTTGAAACTGTATTGAAAGAATGTGAACCTGTATTCGATGTAAATTTCTTTATTGACGAAGGACAGCAATATAAAGTAGGTCTCGTCCATATTTTTGGAAACGTCTCTACGAAAAACAACGTAATCTTACGAGAATCCCTCCTCGTCCCGGGGGAAACATTCGACGCCCGAAAACTAAAAGCGACTCAATCAAGGCTTGAAGCAATTGGCTACTTCAAAAGCGTCAATGTATATGCAGTGAGAACATCTGAGGATGACAATTTAGGCGACACATACCGAGACGTATACATTGAAGTAGAAGAGACAACTACAGGTAACATCAGCCTGTTTATGGGCTTTAGCTCGATGGACGACGTGTTTGGCGGACTTGACTTAACTGAGCGCAATTTCAACATTCGCGGCATAGGACAAGCGCTTGGAGGCCGTATTTCTGCTCTACGGGGTGGCGGAGAATTCTTCCACGTCAGGGGAACTCTAGGTAAAAAGCAAAACAACGTCCTTGTCTCTTGGATGAACCCATATGTCAATGATTCACTTTGGCGCCTTGGTGTAGAAATCAGTAGAACATTTAGCGAATTGCAGAAAAATGTTGTTGTCGTAACTTATGGCGGCTCTGTCTACACAAACTATCCTCTTAGCACTTACTGGACTGCGGGAATGCGCCAAAGAGTGAGACACTCCAAAGACAACTTAAGCATCGATCCTAAAGGAGACTCTCCGGCCGCAATCCAGTCAGTAACTAATGTGAAGCAACAGCTTAACCAAGATGGGCTGATTTCTGCCTTTAGCACGAACCTTAGCTACGATTCAACAGACAACCCATTTAAGCCGCATCGCGGCTGGCGCTCCTACTTTGAGACTGAAGTTGCAGGTGTTGGCGGTAAATATGACTTTTTCAAGGTCAGCTACCTCAACTCGATCTACTTCCCGCTTTGGAAAAAAGGGACACTTAAACTCCGTGGCGACTTTAAATATATTGTCCCCTTTGGAAAAACGAACAAAGAATCTGTTCCCTATAGTGAGAGATTCTTCCTTGGTGGTGAGACAACTGTTAGAGGGTACAAACCATTTCTTTTAGGCCCTGTCGTCGAACTATTGAACGACCAGGGACAACTTGTGCCAACTGATACTCCTTATGGGGGGCTCTCTTCAAGCTTAGTGTCCTTGGAATACAACCAAGAAATTTTTAAAATGTTGGATATATTTGCCTTTCTTGACGTGGGTAGTGTCACATTTGGTGAATTTGATATCGATAAAATCCGCCCTACAACTGGTGTTGGCCTGCGGATTGATATAGGAAATCGAACCCCAATTATGGTAGGATGGGGGATCCCCCTAGTCGAAAAAGACCGACATGAGGGAAAATGGCAAAAAGTCTTCTTCTCGATGGGTGGACAGTTTTAACAAATTTATAAGGAGCAACATGAACAAATTCTTCATCTCAACAGCTACAACTTTAGCTCTTCTTGCAGGCACAGCTACAGCTGCAGAAGGCCCACTAATTGGCGTTGTCAACTTTGCCTCTTGCGTATCTGAATCAAAAGCAGGAAAAAAAGAACAAGAGAACATGGAAACAATGCGCAGACAAATGTCCTCTCTTATCGAAGATACAGAAAAAGAGATGAGAGAAATTGCGACAAAATTTGAAGATACGGAGTATCTCGATAGCCTCTCCCCTAAAGCGGAAGAAGAGCTCAAAAATAAATTCCAAACTCTCCAAGAAGATTTAGGTCGCTACCAAAACCAGTTCTACCAAGTTCTCAATCATGCTAACTACCAAATGGTTCAAAAAATCAGTGCAACCATAGCAAAAGCATCAGAGAAAATTGCTGGCGCAAAGAATTTGGACTACGTGATGAATAAAGAAGCTTGCTTCTACATCCGCCCAGATCTCGATGTAACCACTTTGGTCATTGATGAAATGGATACAAATTTTGAGCTCGAAGCAAAAGCAAACAAATTAAGCGACAACAGCGAAGCTATTGATGCAGCAAGTGAATCTATCATGGATGACAAGGCTGGTTAATGAGCTATACGCTTCAAGAGCTGAGTGTTATTTGCGATGCTCAGCTCGTTGGAAATTCGAATTTACGGATCTCAGGGGTCAATACGCTTGATGAAGCGGGCCCTGAAGATGTTTCCTTTCTTGCCAATCCCCGTTATAACGAGGCGATGAAATCGTCAAATGCTGGCGTTATTTGTGTAAATCCGAACACACCTTTACCCGATGGGAAAAACTTTCTCCTTTCTGAAGACCCTTCAAAGACTTTCCAACAAATTGTAGAACTGCTACTTCCCCCTAAAAAAACAGGTTTTGAAGGGATTCACCCAACGGCTGTGATCCATCCAACTGCAGAGATTGGGGAAAATGTCACCATTGGCCCCCTTGTGGTCATAGACCGCAATGTTAAAATCGGCCCAAACACTGTCATAGACCCCCATGTTTCAGTAGGTTTTGAGGTAACAATTGGATCCGACTGTCATATTCACGCTAACTGCACTATCAGAGAAAAATGTATCTTGGGAAACCGTGTGATTTTGCAACCTGGTGTTGTCGTAGGTTCTTGTGGCTTTGGATACATCACAGATAAGCTGGGCAACCACATTAAGTTAGAACAAGTTGGAATCGTAATCCTCGAAGACGATGTTGAAATCGGAGCAAATACAACAATCGACCGTTCCCGCTTTAAAGCAACAATCGTCCGTAAAGGTTCTAAAATCGACAACCTCGTTCAAATCGCCCACAACGTTGAAATTGGAGAAAACAACATCATTGCTGCGCAAACGGGTATTGCCGGTTCAGCCAAAACGGGCAAATATGTGATGTTAGGCGGTCAGGTAGGAATTGTTGGCCACGTAGAGCTAGACGACCAAGTGATGGTAGCTACCCGAGGTGGGGTAAGCAAGTCCTTAAAAGCAGGAAAATATCGAGGAAGTCCCGCCATTGCTATCAATGAGTTTCATAGACAAGAAGTTCATGTTCGCAAACTCGAAGAGTACGTCCAAAGACTCAAAAAAATCGAGAAGAAGTTGCAATAGATCTCCTCTTCGCTGTATGAAGAGAATATGATTGAAATCTACTTCAAAACTGTGCGTGACCAGCCGTTTACCCGCGTTTCGGACTACCGACCTGGGAGTTGGGTCTATGTTAAAGAAGCAACGCTTGAAGATTTAACAAAAATCAGCGAGGTAACAGGTCTCGACATCAATGATATCCGAGATAGCTTAGATAAGCACGAACTGCCCCGGATAGAACATTTTGACGATAACATCCTTATTTTTGTACGACATCCCGCCTCAAATGAACTGGGACTTTTCACAGATACTCTCACCTTAATCTTAACAAACTCCTACGTCATCGTCATCTCACCCCACCGAAGTGAAATCGTCGAAAATTTGATAGCGAATAACACAGGTTTAGGGACGACGCAAAAAGCAAAGCTTATCCTTCACGTCCTATTCAAAATTACGCAAGAGTATACAAGCAGTATCAAGAAGGTCAGACACAGCATCATGGGATCTGAAGAAGCTCCAAACGTTGTCAATAGCGACTCCATCATCGTCCTTACCAAAAACGAAGAGATCCTAAATCAATATCTCACATCTCTTGTCCCCATGCGCAATCTTCTCGAGACAATGGCATCCGGCCGTTATATGAAATTTTATGAGGATGATCTTGATCTTCTTGAAGACCTTATGATTGCCATGCACCAGTCTGAAGATGTGTGCCGTGTGAATATAAAGAGTATACGCTCGCTTCGAGACTCTTATCACATCATCTTCACAAACGATGTGAACAGAACGATTAAACTCTTAACGGCTGTGACAATTATTTTCACAATTCCCACAATCATCGCATCTATCTATGGGATGAACGTCACGCTCCCATTTGAAAAATCAAGCTATGCATTTGCTCTCATTATGGCAATAACACTTGTTGCATCAATTGTTGCCGTAGCTCTTTTCCGAAGAAACCGCTGGCTTTAAAAAAGCACCCCCCGATATCCTTTGCCTCTTTTTAGGAGGACCCGATGTTATTTCTTATTGCAAGTTTACTGAGTGGTGGATACCAAGAGACACTCTATCCTGATTGGAAACAGACATTTCTTGTGGAAGAGATGATCTACGAGGAAAAAAGTGAATTTTGGGACCTTGCTATTTTCGAAAATAGCAAATTTGGTCGGGTATTTGCAATCGATGGGATCATTCAAACTACAGAAAAAGATGAGTTTATTTACCATGAAATGATGGCGCATGTCCCTCTTTTAGCGCACGACAACCCAAAATCTGTCCTCATCATAGGCGGAGGCGATGGAGGTTTGCTGCGTGAAGTTTTAAAACACGAGCAATTACAAACAATTGTCCAAGTAGAAATCGATCCTACAATCATTGAGATCTCCAAAAAATACCTGCCGACGCTCTCTTCTGGCGCCTTCGAGAATCCAAGGGCCAAAATTGTGATCCAAGATGCAGCGCAATACGTCAAAGAGACTCCCCTAAAATTTGACGTGATTATCTGCGATTCAAACGATCCAGAAGGGCCTGCAAAAGTACTTTTTAGCTCTGGATTTTATAAAGACTGTAAAAACTTGCTTAACCCCGATGGGATCTTTGTGAACCAAAATGGGGTCCCTTTCATGCAAAAAGATGAGCTTCAACTCACACGAAAAAATCGACAGCCCCACTTCAAGCATGTAGCATTTTACACCGCTCCAATTCCTACTTATGTGGGTGGCTTCATGGCTTTCGGTTGGGCAAGCGACAAAGACTACAAACTGACTGAAGAGATGCTAAAACTTAGACTTAAGGAAATGGCTACAAAGATGAAATACTATACGCCAGCTATCCACCTCGGCTCATTTGCCCTACCTCAATACATGCTCGATATTTTTTAAGTTAAATATGATTCAGATACAAACGACTCGCTTGTCTCAATTAGAAACTATATTCTCAGCGCATAAAAACAAGTGGGATGAATCCACCATTGAAAAAGTATTTGAAATTGTAAAAAAAACGATCTGCATCACCGAGGAAAACTTTTTAGAAGTGAGTGAGAGTAATCCTAACGAAATGCTCTTTGTCGATCAAATCACATGTACTCATCTTGGAACAAACCGACTTATGTGGGGGATCGCATTCATTGATCGTCCTTTCATCGCCTTTCAAGTTGTCATATCAAAAAATAATGAAAGATTTAAACAGGCTGTCATTCTTTCTCATCGCTCAAAATCACACAATCAAGTTGTACAAGCAGGTGGAAGAGCAATTGGCTTTCAATATTTTCAAATAGACAGCCCCAAATTTTTTAATAAGACCTTTACACGAGGGATTTTGAATGTAGAAAACCATGTGGAACAATTAAGAGCCCTTTTTGAGGGAAAAACAATTCAAGTAGAGGGTAAAGATATCGCTTTACTAACCGAAGATACAGTTAACCTTCTTGCCCACGACACGCATTCAGAAGAAAAACAACCCCTATCTTAAGTTTAGACTAAAAGAAGAGAGGGGTTTTCCAAATACTTTTGCACTGTTTTGATAAATTTTGCAGCCTCTGCGCCATCTAAGACGCGGTGATCTACAGATAAGATCACATTCATCCGTTTTCCAACGACAACTGCTCCATTTTTTACAACAGGACACTCTTCAATTCCCCCAACAGCTAAGATTGCAGCCTGTGGCGGGTTGATGATTGCGGTAAAGTCTGTAACCCCAAACATCCCCATATTGGAAATTGTAAAAGATCCCCCTTTATACTCTTCTGGCTTGAGCTTGCCCTGACGCGCTCTTGTTGCAAGTTCTTTTACTTCGAGTGAAATTTCCCCAAGATTTTTGTAATCAGCATGGCGAATAATCGGGGTAATAAGGCCCCCTTCCACAGTTACTGCGACAGAGATATCTACCGTTTTAAAAAGGACGATCGATTGGTTCGTTGAGTCAAAACCGCTGTTTGCGAGAGGATGTTCTTTTAGTGCAAGCGCGCAGGCTCTGATCACAAAATCATTATAGGTAATCTTAATCGAGCCATTTTTCAGCTGCTCTCTCACTTCAAAAAGGGCTCCTGCATCGATTTCTTGTCTTACGTAAATATGTGGAATGTATGTTTTTGCTTGCTGAAGTCTTTGTGAGATTACTTTGCGCATAGGGGTAAGTGGAGTCTCTTCATAGGTGCCCGGAACAATCGTGGGGATTTGCCTTTTACTAAAGTTCACTGTTTGATCTGGCTGAGCTAAATCGAGATCGCGACTCGTCACTCTCCCTCCAGGACCGCTCCCTTTAACAGAGGTGACATCTAGCCCTTTTTCCTTAGCTAGCTTTTTAGCCAAAGGGGATGCTGCGGTTCTTTTAGCTTGGCCCACTGAGAAAGGAAACTCATATTTTTTTAAGGGTGGCTCTGGCGCAAATGCCGGCTGACTAACAACCGCTGCTACAGCCTCTTTTGCTGGCGTTTCAGCACGCGGGGCTTCGCTTTCTTCCTTAGTGACATCTACCTTCTTTTCTACTTTTAGGGTACCCTCTGGCTGATAGCCTTCAATACTTTCGTCCGCTTTTTCTGTAAAAATGGCGATGGGCTGATTGACAATCGCATTTCCCCCTTCAGCAATGAGAACCTTGCGAAGAAATCCTTCATCAAGAGCGTTATATTCAACAGTTGCCTTATCGGTCGCAACTTCCAAAAGAAGTTCGCCCGCTTGGACTTTGTCCCCCTCTTTCTTATGCCACTTGGCAATTGTTCCTTCTTCCATTGTAGGAGATAATTTGGGCATAGTAACTGTAAATGGCATAAGACAACCTCTCTTGAAAGCTCTATTATGATAAATGAAAGTTTCTTAGGCTAGAACTTCTTCAAGAGCGGCTAAAATTCTTTCTTTGTTAGGAAGTGTTTCTCTTTCTAACGCCTTTGAATAAGGCATTGGAGTCTCTCTTTGACATACTCGAATCAATGGGGCGTCAAGGTCGTCAAAGCAATGCTCCATGATTTGAAAACCAACTTCAGCTGAAATCCCGGCAAAAACATGGCCCTCTTCGACAATCACACAGCGATGGGTCTTACGAATTGAGGAAGCAACCGTTGCAATATCGAGTGGTTTGATTGTTCTGAGATCGATAATCTCAACGCTTACCCCTTTTTTAGCTAGCTCAGTGGCGGCTTCACGGCAATGTTTTAACATACGACTATACGAAACAAGAGTCACATGTTTCCCTTCTTGAATCACTTTTGCCTGACCAATCGGAACGAGATATTCCTCTGTTGGAATCTCCATCTTGTCTCCATAGTCGAGCTCATTTTCGAGGAAGATAACAGGATTATTTGATCGAATCGCAGATTTTAAAAGCCCTTTTGCATCGTAGGCATTACTTGGCGCAATGATATAAAAGCCGGGAAGATTCCCATAAATTGCCTCAACGCAATGAGAGTGTTGGCAAGAAACTTGGGCGGCAGCTCCATTAGGACCACGAAACACAATCGGCATTTTAAATCGACCACCCGACATGTAGTGCGCTTTACATGCATTAGAGATAAGCTGGTCAGCTGCAACAAATGAAAAATTCCAACTCATAAACTCAACAATAGGTCTAAGTCCTGTTTGCGCGGCACCAATAGCAATCCCTGCAAATCCATTTTCAGCAATCGGAGTATCGATAATCCGCTCAGGGCCCCACTTTGCAAGCATCCCCTTTGTCACTTTATATGCGCCGTTATATTCGGCAACCTCTTCACCTAGGACAAACACCTTTTTATCGCGAGTCATCTCCTCGTCAATCGCTTGCCTTAATGCTTCTCGGAGTTCTACAGTCTGCTTGCCCATTATTCATCCTCCGGAGCGAAAACACCTTGCTCTAAAGTGATTGGATCAGGAGAGGGACTCTCATCGGCAAACTTCATAGACGCAAGGACGATCGCTTTTTGCTCTTTATCGAGATCTTGAAACTCTTCTTCAGTTAAAAGCTTATGTTCAATTAACGCATTTTTGAGAAGGTGGATCGGATCTTTTTCTTCCATTGTATGGGCAAGTGAGTCTTTCGATCTATAAAGACCGGGATCTGATATGGAATGACCTCGAAAGCGCTCCGTAACCGCCTCGATTAAAATGGGTCTCCCATTTTTTTCAATTTCAGCCATCACTTCTTGAAATAAGGCAAAACAGGCAAAAAAATCAGATCCATCCACAGTGTACGACTTCATGTTGTAAGATTTTGCCATATTTTCCGCGATCGGCTCGATACAAACAGCGCGCTTTGTTGCTGTCCCCATGCCCCACTTATTATTCTCAATCACATACACGCAAGGGAGATCCCACAAAGAGGCCATATTGAGCGACTCATGAACGGCTCCTTGAACAACTGCCCCATCACCCAGGAAGCAAAAACTCGCCATATTTTTCTGTTTTTGGTATTTGATACTGAACGCTGCACCAGTTGCTATAGGTACATGGCCTCCTACAATCGCAAGGCCCCCTAGCATTCTGTCAGAGTAAAGGTGCATCGACCCCCCTCGACCCATCGCATTTCCTGTTGATTTGCCGTAAAGTTCCGCCATTGCCTCATTTGCGCTCACACCCAAAAGAAGCGCCATCGCATGACATCGATAGGTCGTTGTAAACCAGTTGTTTGCCCCTACGGCTGCAATGCAACCTGTTTGGATCGCTTCCTGGCCCATATAGGAGTGGTAAAATCCCCCAACTTTCCCCTGCTGATAAGCCTGTTCGCCACGGATTTCAAAGTTTCTGATCAGGAGCATCTTTTTCAAAGCATCAAGGAGCTTATCCTTGCCAAGATCTTGAATGATCTTCGCAGAATCTGCCTGAAAATAGTGGTATTGTGGACAATCGCTCATTAGGGTACCTATCTCGAGCTTATCTGACTTTACTGCAGTTGTCAATAGGGCCCCTGACTATTTCCTCCGCCAATCCCTGGAAGACCATTGCCATGATTTGGGACGACATGAGGATTATTGGTTACAGGAACTGCCCGAAGGTCGTCATCGGGATTATATGCCTGGAAACATCCAGCTAAGGATAAAAGAGAAAGGAAGAGAAAACGCTTCATATACCACCTGTAAAAGAATAAATCATATCGAAAGGGTGAGAAAAAGTTGAGTAAAAAATCTCTTTTCGCTTAACTAGACCAATCATAAATCTTTTTGATGAATCCGTCATCTTCAGGAGAGGAAGCATGAAGCCTATTTATTACGACACTGAGACAACTGGGGTTAAACCCGGGAAAGACCGGATCATCGAAATTGCCGCATTTGACCCTACATCTGACAGGCAATTTTGCACATTCACAAATCCTGAATGCCCGATTCCTGCAGAGTCTACTGCAATTACGCAAATTACCGATGAGATGGTTAAAGATGCCCCCCTGATTAAAGAGGCTATGCAGGCGTTTGCAGATTTTTGCAGCGGTGATGTCGTTTTAATCGCCCACAACAACGATGCGTTTGATAAGCTCTTTTTAGAGGCTGAATTTAAACGGGCAGGCCTTGAGATGCCTAAGTGGATTTTTATCGATTCACTGAAATGGGCGCGCAAATATAGGAAAGATCTTCCTCGCCACAGTTTACAGTTTTTGCGCGAAGCATATGGGATCCAGGCAAACCAAGCACACCGTGCTCTCGATGACGTATTTATTTTACATAAAATCTTTAGCGTTATGGTTGACGATCTCGACATGAAAACCGTTTTATCTCTCTTAAGCAAGTCAACTCAAACAGATCGGATGCCTTTTGGCAAGCACGCTGGAAAATTACTTACAGAAATACCCAAAGACTATGTAAAATGGTTAGCAAAAGAAGGGGCTTTGGACAAGGCAGAAAATGTGCAATTGAAAGAAGTGTTTGAAAAACTCGGTTACTTAGCAGGTGTTTCGTGAATATCCTTATCATCGGCTGTGGTTATATAGGGACAGAAGTTGCTGCAATCTGGAAGAAAAAAGGTCACCATGTTACTGCAACAACACGCAATCCAGATAAGTTAGATGCACTTTCAAAAGTGGCTCAAAAATCAGTTATTTTGAAAGGTAATGACGAAGATGAGTTAGTCCCTTTGATTGCAGAAAACGATTTGATCCTTATCACAGTAGCTGCAGATAGTCGCGATCTTTATGAAAGCGCGTATCTGAATACAGCTCAAATCTTAAGACACCTCGCTCTTGAGATGGATATGCCTCGCGATCTCATCTACACAAGTAGTACGTCTGTCTATGGTGATCACAATGGCCAGTGGGTCGATGAGACAAGCGAGTTATTGGCAAAAAGTGATCGAGCTAAAATCTTAGTCGAAGCAGAAAAAACTTACCTCTCCTTAAGTGAACTTGGCTGGAATGTTTGCATCCTACGCTTTTCGGAAATCTACGGACCAGGACGTGAGCTCTCAAACCGAGTCAAACAACTTGAAGACCATACCCTCCCTGGCAAAGGGGACCACTACACAAACATGATCCATAAAGAGGACTGTGCTAGTGCAATCGACTATTGTCAAAGACACCATTTAGAGGGGATCTATAATCTAACAGATGATGATCACCCAACAAGAAAAGACCTTTATAACGCAATATCCCATAAGTTTGGACTTCCCCCGGTAAAATGGGATCCTGGACACAGTGCGCTTCACTCAGGAAACAAAAGAGTTTCAAACCACAAAATAAAAGCTGAAGGATTCGCCTACAAACATCCGATCCGGTTATTAGACTGAAAATTGAACAGCAAAAAACACCACAGACTCCCCTGATAGATGAGGGTAATGAGCCCGATGTAGCCATTTGTACATTGGCCCGCCACACTCTAGACTATTTCAAAGAGTATCTCATGCCCTCTCCTGAAGTGATTATTGTAGAGGCAGAAGGGGAAAAAGAGATCGTAGTTATCGATGCTGTTCGAGTTGAAAAAGCACCTACTCTAATCAATACCGTTCAAGAGCTATGCTCAAATTTCTTTGCTACTTTCTTCGAGCCTTAAAGCGTGACGCTTCATGATGGCAAGTCGCTTCGGGTCATTCGGCATCTCAAGATAGCTTTCAATATCATTTTGTAGTCTTTGAGCATCTTCTTTGACAGATCCACCTATTTGATTTGCAATCTGAAGGATTTTTCCCATTTTTTTGTGAATTTGATCCGCATGGCTCGGATCAAATAGATCTTTAAAAAGTGAGCGGAGCTCATGCCCCATTTTGCAGTATAAATCCATATCCTAAGAATCAAATGTGAGCGTATTTTTTATAACTTCAATCAGTTCGGAAAAAGAACTTTTATTCGTCGCGAATTGTTCGAGTTGTTGTGATTCAATCTGTTCTACCTGTGGATTTTTAGCATGACATAGCGCTCTTTGAACAAGATGGCAAAGGAATCCGTTTGCGGAAAATTCTTCCCTGATCACTTTATTGAGCGCTTTATAGCCTAAAAATGTGTCGGGCTCTTGTAGAGACAACCCAATAGACAGAGCAATAGAGGGCCACTCCTCATAATCTTGAAAAAATGTCTCATCTACCCAATGGGATTCTTGAACAGGGATTGTATAGAGAAAACTTAGACTATTTCCACGAATACATGTCAAAGTACTCTCGTAAGCATCGATCCGATTTTCGGCTATTGCGGCTAAATCTTTCACAAAATAGCGACTTGGCTCTCCCCCATCGAAGAAAAATGGCTTATCCTGGGATACAGCCTCAGAAAAAGACCAATCCCCTCTAACCGCCACCCAATCTTCACTCAAAGAGAGAAGAACTCGGTAATCGCTACGCGAAATAGGACCTGGGCAAATGAGTCGCAATTTTTTTCCCTGAGGGGCAATTGAAATCGAGTACGCCCTATCGTCGTAGTACAGCTCAATAGATTCAATACCCAATTCCCATTCAATCAAGGACCTTCCCCCCTTTTGCTGCTTAGCCGCAAGCTCGAGGAACCAACTCACATCAGATATGCAGACATCGATCCCTCTGGGGTCATTTTCCAACGATTTCAAAAGAGAGTGAAGATAGATCGCTCCACCTATCGGAGTGGTTAAATAGGCCAAATAAAAGCTATTTTCAGGGCATCGCAAGGCTCGAAGCTTCTCATTTTTCAGATCATCCCAACTTGCAGAGCATTTTCGTCTCGTTAAAACCCCTTTTTCTAAAAAATGGAGTCCAAGACAGTGATTTTCTGATTTAGGATGAAATTGGGAAGACTCAATAAGACCATATCCTCCAACTATTTCCATTTTTGGTAAGGGGTGATCTAAGGGAAGTGTTTGCAAAACCTCCATCAGTTCATCTGTATGAGCATAACTTAAGGGAATCTGCAAAATAAGATCTGATGTACGCAGTTGATGCAATTGCTGTTCGGAAAGAGAGCTAACCGGAGAATTTACCGAAGGTAGAGTAACAGTCTCAAATTGAACAGCGGGTAATCTGGCCTTTAGCATCTGCAACACATCCGCCGAAGAAACACCTTCATCATCGAATTTTAAGTACGACAATAGGGTTACCACTCCATCTACCGGAACTTTCGCATACAAACTGCAAAGAGCCTTACGTGCTGTGCACTTTTTCAAACTTGGGAGATGTGCGAAATTTTTCTTCACATACGATTGAAGAGGAGAGTCTCTGTGGTAAAGTCTTGGAAGGCCCCGATACATTCTTGGAAAGGTGCGATAATCAAGGTTTGCAAAATCATTAACAGGGAAAGCTTCCATCAGGAACTTTTCCATGTGAAGAGGTCCCCTTGCTCCAAAAACATGCTGGTAATTATCGACAATTTCAGCAAGTGGCAAAGGAGTGTCAGAAAAACTGGGACTTAATTCCTCGATGAGTTGTTGCAGTTTTAGATCTGTTGAGGGATCAAACCCCTCCTCAGAGCAGCGTTTTTTTACATCGCTCAAAAGATATTCGAGGATTTCTGAGTGAAATGGGCTTAGCCTAGTTTCT
Source organism: Chlamydiae bacterium CG10_big_fil_rev_8_21_14_0_10_42_34 (assembly GCA_002773795.1). Taxonomy (GTDB): domain Bacteria; phylum Chlamydiota; class Chlamydiia; order Chlamydiales; family SM23-39; genus REEB52. The sequence continues at coordinate 447,900 of PFAD01000008.1, forward strand.
TGCACAATATTCCATTAAATTGTGTTAGCCTGATAATCGATTTTCAAGGCCCTTGTCAACATAAATTTATCATTGATAGAAGAAAAGAAGCATCAAAAAAATGATTACCACAGCCCTTAAGCGGGAGAAACTTCTGAGTGGTGGTATGTTTCCCATAGAATACGGAAAGGAAGACAGGAGTCCAATAGCTCGTGGAGCGTCCCCTCTCCCAGCTTACGTCCGTGATCGAAGAAGATAATTTTATCAGCATGCTCAATCGTCGAAAGTCTGTGCGCTATTAGGATTTGCGTCACATCGCCTTGAAGATTTCTCATTGCTGATTTAATCCGATTTTCAGAGATTGCATCCAAAGATGAAGTCGCCTCGTCCATAATGAGAATCGGCGCTTTTTTCACAAGCGCGCGCGCGATGGCAAGACGCTGTTGCTGCCCACCAGAAAGAGATTTGCCCATTTCTGCAAGGAGAGTGTTGTATTGCTTAGGCAAATTTTCGATAAATTCATGAGCATAGGCTTTGCGTGCCGCCTCTTCAATCTCCGAATTTGTAAAATCATGTCCATAAGATATGTTTTCAGCAACGGTATCAAAAAAGAGAAAGGGCTTTTGCGGAACAAACGCAATTTGTTCGCGCAGTGACTTTTGAGTGACCGCATTCAGAGGAATCCCATCGATACGGATCTCCCCTTTTTGCACTTCATAAAGGCGTGGTAAAAGCTGAACAAGGGTTGATTTACCCGCACCCGTCGCTCCTACGAGAGCCACCACTTCCCCTTTTTTAATCGTAAAGCTCACATCGCGAATAACCCATTCATCTCTATACTTAAACCAGACATGATCAAATTCGATGATATTTTTAAAGCCAGATAGCTTAATAGCACCATCTTGATCTTCAATCAAAGGTTTTAGATGAAGAACTTCAAACATCCTCTCTGCCGCAACAACCCCCTTTTGAATATTGGAGTTTTCTTCTGCAAACTTCTTCACAGGCTCATAGAACAGGTGTAAAAGGCCACAAAACATAAGAAGCTGGCCAACGGTCATGTGCAACGAATACAGGCCAAATAACACCACAATCGCGAGGCATCCAGTCGCAATGAAGTGAAGGACAGGGCGGGTCAAAAGGCCGTACTTCGCGCTTTTGCTCTCTAAAAGAGCCATCCGATCGTTTTGCTCTTTGTACTTTCTGAGACTAAATGCCTCCATGGCAAAAATTTTAACCGTCTGAATCCCTGCAATAAAATCGAGAAGCACAGAGGAAAATGTTTCTTGATTTTTCTGCAATTGACGCGTGATTCTTTTGACTTGGCGCGTGAGAAAAATCACAGGTAAAATAATCAGAGGCAATCCTAGAAAAATGATTAAGGAGAGCTTCCAAGAAAGATAAAAACAGGCAGCAAGCGTTGATGCGAGGGTAAACGGGGTTTGCAAATAATTTGTCAGACATGAATTGAGCGATGAGGCGATCTGTCCTGCATCTCCGACAGCACGCGACGAGAGGCTTCCTAAATTTTGCTCCTGATAAAAGCTTAAAGGGAGCGATTGGATGTGTTCAAAGTACTGTTGTCGTAAATCCCTTGTCACTCGGATAGAGAGCAACTGAGTCACATATCTAGAGGCAAACAGAGTGACCGCTTTAAAAAGGGCTACGCCAACTAAGATGCAGATCAACATTGAAAAGTTTTCTTCAAAGTTAAAACGGGCCGCTACTTTATGCATGACCCAGCTAAGAGGATTTGCGTCTTTTCTCTGTGCGATAAAGGCGGCAGCTTCTTGCTTTGTGATGACCCCATCTTCGTTGAGATCAATCGATTCCCACCTACGAGTCACATCGGCAAGGCTGATTTTATCTTTAACTTTCTTCCCTTCAGGGCTGAAAAGGGTGAAAAAGTCAGCTCCAGTATTGGCCATCAGACCGACTGAAAACATTTCACACTGACTTGCCACTACTGAAAATAGAAGCGTAACAAATGTGAGGACTGCAAGGGTGAAGTGTTTGCTATTGCGGAGAGCCGCTTGGAGTAAAAGTCTCATGATTCTCTTTCCTTAGAGAATCAAATTTGCCCATTTTCCGAAATTTTTGGTAGCGATTTTCTAAAAGATTTTCAATTTGTACGGTTTTTAGGACTTCCCACTGCTCTTTAATGAAGGCTTTTACGTTAGCAAAAGCCACTTTTGGATCGAGATGCGCTCCGCCGAGCGGCTCCGCGATTTTTTGATCGACTATTTTCAATTCGAGAAGATCTTCGACGTGCATTTTGAGTGCTGAGGCCGCAACTTCGTTTTTTGACGGGTCTTTCCAAAGGATCGATGCACACCCTTCTGGTGAAATTACCGAATAGTAAGAGTGCTCCATCATTCCAATCACATCGCCAACACCAATCCCAAGGGCACCACCTGAACACCCCTCTCCAATCAAAATAACGATGATAGGTGTAGGCAAACGGGACATTTCCCAAAGGTTATTTGCAATAGCCCATCCTTGCCCTCTTTCTTCAGCAGAAAGGCCTGGAAATGCTCCCGGAGTATCGATGAGGGTAATGACGGGTAAATTGAACTTTGCGGCCAAATTCATACAGCGCATCGCTTTGCGATAGCCTTCTGGATGGGGCATTCCAAAGTTACGATGGATCCGACTGTCTGTATCTTTCCCCTTCTCCTGACCAATGATCACATATTTTTGGCCGTCGATCTTAGCAAGTCCTGCTATGATCGCATGGTCATCTTGAAATGTCCTGTCTCCGAACAACTCGACAAACTCATCCGCTAAATTTTCAATGTAATCGATGGCATGCGGTCGTTGTGGATGGCGGCAAATTGCAACACGCTCCCAAGGCTTTAATTCGGAATAGACCTTTTGCCTTAGGTGATCGAGCTTCTTTTCAAATTTAACAAGCTCATCTTTAGAAAAAAGCGGGTTATCTTTGTTTTGCTCTTTGAGCTTCAGAAGAGTTTGCTGCACATCTACAATTTGTTTTTCATGCGCGAGGACGGTCATTGTTTAAATTCCTTTACGATTTCAACGGTGGTTGGTTTCGTAATCACAATTGCAAAAATTTCTTCTACATCTTCCGATGCAAGGCGAATACAGCCGTCACTATCGAATTTCCCAAGCTTACTTCTATCTTCGACAAGCTGCCCATCTGCCCCCTCAACCCAAGGAAGACCATGAATCCCTAAGCCTTTAGCTGACTCGATACTCCCCTCAATTTTCTTATCAAAAGGGATCCAACGAGTTCCAAATACACGGATCATCTCCACTTTGTCTTCTTGGAAATATCCCGTTACACCGGGTTTATAGATGGCAACTTTTTCTCCTAACTCATATTTTCCAGTTGGAGTCAAAGAACCTGAAGCTTTATAGGTATCCGGCTTACCAACACCTACGCGGTACGTTTTCAAAAGGACTTTTTCAGCGCCGTCGACATAGTAAAACCACATACGACACTTTGAAAGATCGACAAGAAGATGGAACTTGATGTCTTTCCCCTTCTTAAACACGTTGAATCTGTCGCCGGGATGTACTTTTTGGTTGATGTAGTCCACTTTCTTATTCAAACTGCGCGCGATAAAGTGGCGCGATGTTTGGAAGTGGGAAGCGTAATCTGCAATCCAAGCTGGACGATCTTTGAGCCAAGGCACTCGGCTTGTAAAAGAGACCGTTTCAACGATAGGCAGTTCTGACGAATCGAGAACAAAGAGCTGATTAATCCGATCAACTTCTTGAAATTCTTCCGCAGAATTCGACGTTGTTTGAATTGGAATTGGGGCGCTCGACGTTCCCAAGGCGATTTCTTGAATCGGTTCTTCTTTCATCGTGGTGGGCTTATTCTTAAGCCAACCCATAACCCCAATGGTGCCGAATAGAAGGGCAGCAGCTACAACAAAATACTTCACAAATCAAAGCTCCCAATCAAATCTTTAATTCTCTACATTATCGAAAACACAAGACTATTTTGCAACAACGAAAAACCAGCCATTAACACCCCACTTAAACAATAACAACGTAATTAAAATTAAGGATTATAAATAAATAACGATTCAATAATTGATTATGCGAATTTAAATTTTATTCGCAATGAATCGTAAAGTTAGCTTGGGGGGCAAAAGGATGAATTTCAAACGAGAGGAGAAATTCACAGTCCCAGTAGCAGCCAGCTCCAGCTAAAGGAATGACTTGAACTTTGTGAGGAAGAGCCGCTTCAAGAACAAGGTCATCAAAGATAATTTTGGACAACTCCCCATTAAATCTCTGCAAACTTTTAGGTCTTAAAAAATCATTTCCTACCTGGCAGTTTTTAGCTTTTACATAAAACGAGAAAGAAAGGGGGTTTTCATTGGTTATTCCAACAAATCGGAGATCGAGTTTATATTGATCAAGATCCATACGTTGTTTGCACTCTAACCAGACTTCTGGATAAGCGTAAGATTGAGCCCATCCGTCAGAACCTTTGCCTCTAATGCCGAATTGAAGCGTATTTGACTGCGGCCCCATCGCACGAATTTCCACATTCTTAGTGCGCAGTGCTCCAAGTGGCGTTTTGTTTCCCCATAGAGTTGTCACAGTCGAAATAGATTGCCCTTCTAGCAAGGTAAAATCTGGTTTTTGCCCATCTAACAAAGCAATCTTAGGGAGCTGAGAAAATATCTTTTGAAATTCCTTTTCGTCGTACTCTTTTTCAGAGCACCAAAATGTGGGAAATTTTTCTAAAGACATGAGCCAAGAAGCAAGTTCACCTGCCTGCTTTTCAAAACCAGACTCATTCCAAGCGAGCGCAAGAGCTCCTAATTTATATAGGGGGAGAACATCCCATTTTGGAATGAATGGTGGAGTTGTTTTGCCAGATTTACATGCTTGCAAATAGGCTTGAAGAGGCTGAAAAAATTCAGCCTCGCAGCCTGTCTGATCCATATTAAAAAGTTCCATAGGAACTATTCAATAAGTTTGCGCATTTTCTTTCCAGGAGTAAATTTTACTGCCTTACGAGCTGGAATGACAATGGGCACTGATGCATTTTTAGGATTGCGTCCAATTTTTTGTTTTCTTTCAACAATTTCAAATACGCCGAAATCGCGAAACTCTAAGCGATCGCCTTGCGATAATGTATCTGTCATTGCATCGAGGAAAGCCTGAATGACATTGCGAACGTCATTTGGGTGTAATCCTTTAGATGTTGAAATCGTTTGGATCAGCTTCTTTTTAGTGATAGTCGCCATGTCAGCGCTCCTCTGTTGACTTTGGATATCTTGATTTTCAGACAAGCTGTTTGTCTCCTTCTTTGGGATCTTGTGAACAACACCCAAAATTTTTCCCTCACCCTCACCTTATGTGTTCGATGTAAAGGGGTTCACGAGTTCAAAATAGCGATTGCCGAATATATTTCAAATCAATTTTTTAAAATTTTTATTAGATAGCGCTTTTTTTTACCCGCACTTAAGAGAAGATAGTCCCCATCAATCAGATGAGAAGAAGTAATCATTAAAGAGATGTCTGTAACGCGCTCATTATTTAAGTAAGCCCCACCATTTTTAATGAGCTTAGTCCCTTCAGATTTGCTCGGCAGTAAACCTACCTTCACAGCAAGTTCAACAAACTTTTGGCCCACAACTTCATTAAGCGAAAGTTCAGCGCTTGGCATATCGTCTGCAAGCTCTTTTAAAATAGCGCCACTTAATTTCGCATCGCTTCCTGGGGCCATTCCAACAGTTACTTTAAGCGCTGCTTGCAAGCCATCTTCACCATGGACAAATCGGGTTACCTCTTCTGCAAGACGCTTTTGAGCACTATTCGGAACATCCATTCCAGCTTCAATTTTAGCGATCTCTTCCAGGCTCAAAAAGGTGAGCATTTTTAACAGCTTGATGACATCTGCATCTTGAACGCGGACTAAGTGTTGGTAGAACTGGTACGGACTTAAGCGTTCACTCGAAAGCCAAATAGCCCCCTCTTCACTTTTACCAAATTTTTTCCCGTCACTTCGCGTCAAAAGAGGAAATGTAAGGCCAAATAATGGCTCGCCGCCAATTTTTCGATTGAATTCTGTGCCAGCTGTTAAATTTCCCCACTGATCGCTGCCTCCCATTTGAAGACTCACGCCGTGCTCGCGAGAAAGGTAAGCAAAATCATAGCCTTGCAAAATCTGATAGCTAAATTCCGTAAAGCTCATCCCTTCATCTGATTGTAGCCTTGTTCGGACCATCTCTTTTGCCATCATAGGACCAATCCGAAAATGTTTTCCCACATCGCGAAGAAAATCGACTAAAGAAAAGGCGCCCAACCAATCATTATTGTTCAAAATAACAGGCTTGGGTCCATTTGGAAAATGGAGAATTTTTTTAAAAAATGCTGAGAGTGATTGGACATTGTGCTGAAGAGTTTTTTCATCGAGTAGATTCCTCTCAGCACTTTTACCCGATGGATCGCCAATTAAGCCAGTAGCTCCCCCTAAAACAACATAAGGAGTATGGCCAAATTTTTGGAACCAGGCAAGACCCATGATTCCCACTAAGTTACCCAAGTGAAGACTATCGGCTGTTGGATCAAACCCAACATAGGCCTTGATCGGCTGATTAACCCGGTTGCGGAGCTCAGTGTGTGTCATCTGATCGATGAAACCGCGCTCAGTTAATGCATCAATGACATTTTTCATGATAAAAATCTTAACCGATGCGCCTCTTTCAAATCAATGACCGAAACTACCCTTGAGAAGGGTCGAGCGCTTCGGCTAATTGCTTCATATCACTTTTTAGCCGATTTGCAAGGCTTTGCACTTTTTTGCTAAGGTCAGCCGCATTTTTGTTGTGATTGAATAATTGAAAGCTACTCTTTTTAACAGCAACTCTATGCTTTGCATTATCGGCAATCCATTTATGGATCCTTTCAACCGTCGCCTCGATTTCTTTTGGGGTAATCCGAGCTTTTTCCGCCTCTAGTTGCCCTCGCAACTTTTCTCGGGCACGCTGCGTCTTTGGACTCTCTGGGGCAGTAGGTCTTTGTCTAAATTCATCGTTGTTTTGTACTGTTACCATTCAACACCTCCGGTTGCCATCTGCTATAATATAAAATTTTGATTTAAAGTTCTAGCTGATTTTGTGTAGTATGGAATCATGACAAATATCGCCAAAGAAGCAGCTGGTATCAAGGCTTGCGAGCTCATTCGAGATGGAATGATTGTAGGACTTGGCTCAGGATCAACCGCCGAGTGCTTTATTAAAAGTCTTGGAGAAAGGAATCTACGCATCCAAACAGTTCCAAGCTCACGCGCTTCCGCAGATTTGGCTAAAAGCCTTAAAATGGAAGTGATTGATATTAACTCTGTCCCTCGAATCGACATCACTGTCGATGGTGCAGACGAAATTGACATCCAAAATCGGATGATTAAAGGCGGCGGTGGAGCCCATGTCAGAGAAAAAATCTTAGCGAGTGCAAGCGATGAAATGGTTGTCATTGTCGACGACTCTAAACTCGTTGATGCAGTGGGAAGAGGAAAACTCCCTGTTGAAGTGATGTTCTTTGGCTCACCTGCTACCCGATCAAAAATTGAAGCCCTAGGCTTTTCGGGGAAATGGCGCCAAAACGATGATGAGACCCTCTTTATTACAGAAAATGGAAATCTTCTCTTTGACATCCACTTTAAAGCGCCTCCTAAAGATCCAGAAAATGTCCACGAATTAATCTGTCAAATTCCGGGCGTTATCGACACAGGATTCTTTTTCAATATGGCTAAAAGAGTGATCATTGGCTATCCAGACGGCACCGCGAAGCTGCGTCAATAGCGGATGTTGAAACGGTTCTTGGCTAATTTTAAAATGGCAGCAACTGCCTGCTCGGCATCATCTCCTACAGCTTCAACCCCAACCTTGGCTCCCCTTTCCGCTGCAAGCATTAAAATCCCCAAGATCGACTTCGCATTCACCACATAGTTGCGATAGCTTAAATTGATGTCAGCATTGAAATTAGCCGCACACTTAACAAGCTCAGTTGAAGGGCGTGTGTGGAGCCCCTTATCATTTAATACTACGAAAATGGATTTTGACTTATTTTTCATCTGCGACCGTTCCCTTTGCTGGGGCAGATGTAGTTAATATCTTATTTTGATTTATGCGGCAATCAAAAAAACCACCAAAATGGGCCTTCCATTTTGGTGGTTTTTTCAAATAAATATTGTTAAAGGCACTCTTTTAACTCTTGAAGCAGTTTCTCAAAGTAATCAAGGGCCGCATTGACGGCATCAGGTTTTCTCATATCAACACCTGCCCCAACGAGAAGATCGATTGGATACTTGCTTCCACCTGATGATAAAAAGCCGATGTAGTTTTCTTTCGCCTTCTCATCTACCATCGCCTTTTGGAAAAGAGCGAGCGCTGCACTTAAACCTGTTGCATATTGATAGACATAGAAGTTGTAGTAAAAATGGGGGATACGCGCCCACTCTATCTCAAGCTCAGGATCTAAAACAATATCAGGCCCATAATAGTCTCGATTGAGCTGCGTGTAGTACTTTTTCAAAAGAGCTGGCGTGAAAGGAACCCCTTCTTCTGCCCACTTATGCAATTGAAGCTCAAATTCAGCAAAAAGCGTTTGTCGTAAAATAGTCCCGCGGATCCCTTCGATTTGATAATTTACCAAAAAGGCTTGATCGCGATCTGATTTAGCTTTTGATTTCAGATGATTCAGGAGAAGCTGCTCGTTGAAGGTCGAAGCAACTTCGGCCACAAAGATCGGGTATTGAGAATAGATATAGGGCTGGTTTTGACGACTGAGCAAGCTATGCATGCTGTGGCCCGCTTCGTGAGCTAAGGTGAGCACATCATTGAGCGTGCCATGGTAGTTCATAAGGATGTATGGCATACTATCATAGCAACCTGATGAATAGGCGCCCGATCGTTTGCGCACATTTTCAAAAGCATCTACCCATCGGTCGTCCAAGAGCCCTTTTTTCAACTCAGCTTGATACTTAGGCCCCATTGGAGCAACTGATGCAATAACAGCTTGTCTCGCCTCATTATAATCCATATTAGACTGTGCCTCGTCCATTAAAGGGACGTAGAGATCATACATATGAATTTCAGGAAGATTCAGCATTTTTTTGCGAAGTGCGATATACTCGTGCATCAATGGAAGGCGTTTGCGCACAGAAGCTATGAGATTTTCATAAACGGCGCGATCGATTTGGTGGGGAAAAAGGGCTGCTTCAAGACAGCTTTTAAACTTTCGAGCCCTTGCAACAAATAGATGGCTTTGCACTTGTCCTTGAATCAGCTCACAAATCGTATTTGCATGCGCCTCATAACCTTGATGTAAGTTCTTAAAAGCCGAT
>PFAD01000008.1:457246-624331 GCA_002773795.1 Chlamydiae bacterium CG10_big_fil_rev_8_21_14_0_10_42_34
GGATGTTCTTGTCCTTTTGAGTCGACTGCTGGTTTGAAGGTAAGGTCTGCATTATTCAAAGATCCGAATGCTCGGTAAGATGTATCGAGAGCTTTGCCGCTCAAAGCCATGAGCTCTTCTTGCTCGGGACTCAAAGTATGGGGGCGCATACGGCCTACTTTTTCTAAATAAAAACGGTAGGGAGTAAGGGCAGAATCGGCGATGAGTTTTTGAAATTTATCTTCATCTAATGAGAGAAATTCAGGCTCGATCCAAGATGTTTCTAAACTAAATTCATGGATCAGGGTTGAAATAAGGCCAAAATCACTTTTGAACACATCGTTTCCGAGGTCCTCATCGAGGCGAAGGTGGGCATAAACATGGAGCTTTTCTAAAGTTCTTTGTAGCTCGAGATACGATTCAAATAAATTTGCGACAGATTTTGGGTCGTGGAGCTTGCCCTTAAATTCAGAAAGATTCGGCCATTTAGGACCCTCAGCATTTCCTTTAGCTTTTAAAAGATCCTCTTTCCAAGAGTCGGGATTTAAATAAAGTGCTTCAACATTCCATCGATCTTGGGTAGGTATCTCATTTCTAGCAACTGGCATGTTCTCCTCTTTCTCTTTTATCTGATTGGTTTTTAATGTGTTCATCCCCTCTCCTCGAGAGGCAGCTAGCAGGATTAGCAATCCTGGCAATATTGTGCTAAATCGTGTTGCAAATAATCGCATAGTCCGTTATATTCCTTCCTAGATTCAAGAATGTATTTATTAAACAGGAGTTGAGGCTCATGACACAAGAAACTGTTAAAAAAACGACTTTAAAACCTCTTGGAAATCGCGTTCTCGCAGAGAGACTCGAAGCCCAAGAAACAATGAAAGGTGGAATCATCCTCCCGGATTCCGCAAAGAAAAAGCAAGAGACCGCGAAAGTTGTCGCAGTTGGCTCTGGAAAAAGACTCGATGATGGCAAAGTCCTCCCCGTTGCAGTCAATGTTGGAGACATCATCCTCATGGACAAATATTCTGGCCAAGAGGTGACGTTGAACGACGAGGAATTCATTATACTTAAATCTGACGACATCATCGCAATCATTGAAGACTAACCTAAGGAAAAACTATGGCACCTAAAAATATTAAATTCAAGGAAGACGCCCGCCAAAAAATTTTAAAAGGCGTACGCACATTGGCATCTGCTGTGAAAGTCACCTTGGGTCCTAAGGGACGCAATGTGGTGATCGACTCTAAATTCGGCGCACCAAAAATCACTAAAGACGGTGTGACTGTTGCAAAAGAAATTGAGCTCGAAGACAAGCACGAGAACATGGGCGCTCAAATGGTGAAAGAAGTCGCAAGTAAAACTGCTGATAAAGCGGGCGATGGCACCACGACAGCAACCGTTTTAGCGGAAGCAATTTACCAAGAAGGTCTTCGCAACGTAACTGCTGGCGCAAACCCAATGGAAGTGAAAAAAGGGATCGAGCTTGCAGTTGACAAAGTTGTTGAACAGCTTAAAGTTTTGAGCAAACCGATCAAAGATGCTAAAGAAATTGCGCAAGTTGCGACCATTTCAGCAAACGGCGATTCTGACATCGGCAATATCATTGCAAAAGCGATGGAAAGAGTTGGAAAAGACGGTACAATTACCGTAGAAGAAGCTAAAGGCTTTGAGACAACTCTCGACGTTGTGGAAGGGATGAATTTCGATCGCGGCTATGTCTCTGCGTATTTTGTTACAAATGCAGAGTCTCTTGTTGCTGAATACGAATCTGCTTACGTTTTGATCTATGACAAAAAGATCTCTGCAATGAAAGAGTTTCTCCCGATCCTTCAGGCAGCTGCTGAATCAGGAAAGCCCCTTATCATCATCGCAGAAGATATCGACGGCGAAGCGCTTGCAACTCTCGTTGTAAACCGCCTTCGTGCAGGTCTTAAAGTTGTCGCTGTAAAAGCTCCAGGCTTTGGCGATCGCAGAAAAGCAATGCTTGAAGACATTGCTATTCTCACTGGCGGACAGTTGATTAGCGAAGAACTTGGCATCCAGCTTGACAAGGTCACTCTTGACATGCTTGGAACTGTGAAAAAAGTCCTCGTTAAGAAAGATGATACAACATTGATCGATGGTGCAGGCGACAAGAAAGCGATCCAAGATCGAGTCGCTCTCCTCAAACGTCAAATTGCGGAAGCAACATCTGATTACGACAAAGAAAAACTCCAAGAGCGCTTAGCGAAGCTCTCTGGTGGTGTTGCTGTCATCCGAGTTGGCGCTGCAACTGAACTTGAGATGAAAGAGAAAAAAGATCGTGTAGACGATGCGAAAGAAGCGACAAAAGCAGCTGTAGAAGAAGGGATTGTCCCTGGTGGAGGATCTGCTCTTTTACGCGCGCTTCCTGAACTAGAAAAGATGATTGCAACGCTGTCCGGCGACGTAAAACTCGGCGCACAAATCATTGCACGCACCCTTTCTTACCCAATTCGCCAAATTGCTGAAAACGCAGGCAAAGAGGGTTCAATCATCGTTCAAAAGGTTCTCTCAATGGGTCCTCAAGAAGGTTATGATGCCCGAGAAGACGTTTACGTGAATATGATCGACAAAGGGATCGTAGATCCTACAAAAGTCGTTCGTTGCGCGTTGCAGTTTGCAGCAAGCATTGCAGGACTTCTGCTCACAACTGAAGCAATCATCACTGATGAGCCTCAGGAAAAAGCAGCAGCACCTGTTGGCGGTCCTGGAGAAATGGACTACTAAGCAAATCGCTTTTTTAGACAAAAGCCCTCAAGAAATTGAGGGCTTTTTTTTTTACTCTACTGAAGATGTGGGCGACTTACCAAAAATATCGAACGGCCCCAAAATTCCCTTGATTCTTTGTGTAGGATTGATGAAGTTTTCAAGATACTTCAAAACCCCTACATCCTCAAATATCTTAGCGACTAACTCTTTAGTCGGAAACCCATTAACACTATTGATTTCATTAAATTCCATCTGATCAAAGTGCCTTTTTCCTCCAACGCCGAGAAGCAACGCCCCTTTCCCTTGCGCCTCCACCGTCATGTCCCGAATAATGAGCTTGTGAACGATGATCTCTCTCCCTCTTTTTCCCTTCGGCATCCGCGCACCAATATCTGCCCAATTATTGTCTGCGGGCGATTTTTTATTGATGATGATGTTGAGATAGACCCCATCTAAAACGATTTCATCAATTTCAAGGGGGGTATTTTTCAACTTGTTAAACTGGTAAGAAATCCTTGTTTTTTTCGCTTCAAAGGCGGTGCGGGATCGATACTGATCTGGATTTTCAATCCGAAACGCCCTGATCGTCGTGTGGTTTGGCAAAACACTGATCGTCCGGACAGTGACCTCCACCCCTATTTTTTTACTCAAATAGGCTGCCAAAGCGGGAGCTTTTATCATCCATAAAAAGATGAAGCAGCCAAGGCCTACCAGAACGAAAAACTTCCACCCATGGTGGTGTTGATGATGAAAATGCATACAATTTGCACCCTACAAGAATTTTTTTGACCCGTCAACAGCTCTTGTAAACCCACTGTTAAAAAAGTTATTTGATCCCTCTCACCCAGTATGTTTTTATTCCCAGTCCATCTATAATGAAGTTATGAGAGCAAGTGCTACAAAATTTTATAACTGGTCGACTGAAAAGGCCCTAGCGCCCAAGGCCCCCTTGTGGCTGGCTCTCCTATTTGGACTAGAATTCATCCTATTTATCCCTTTAGATGCAGTCCTTATCTTCTTTTGCCTGCAGAAGAAAAAAAATATTTTCTTTTACGTCCTCATTGCTACCATCGCCTCGACCATTAGCGGGCTTATCGGCTACTTATTGGGTCACTTTCTTTGGGATTTAATCGGAAACTATGTAGTTCCAAGTCTGATTTCCACCTCTTTATTTGAAAGAGTCGCGAGCCATATGCAAGTCTATGAAAATGGGGCTGTCTTTTTTGGGGCGCTCATCCCCTTCCCCCTTAAAGCCCTCAGTATTGTCGCCGGGGTCTTCCAGCTGGGCATCACTCCATTTGTCACATGCCTTGCAGCAGCCAGGCTCATTCGCTTTTCACTCATCGGCGGCGCGATGGCGCTTTGGGGGCAAAGTGTAAAGGTTTTTATCGATCGACACTTCCACAGAATTTTTATGCTGTTGGGCGCTAAGGTAGCTGCTGCTGGGATCTTTTTCTGGTTCTTAGCAAAGTGACTTTGCAAGCCCCCTAAAAATGAGATAGTGAAACGGATATAGCAAAATCCAATAAAGCCTTCCCCAAACACCTTTCGGTCTAAAAGTTGCCCTCTGATACAGACTTTGCTCCTCAATTTTAAATTCAAGCCACGCCTCGCCAGGAAGTTTCATTTCAGCGTAGAGTAAAAGTCTTCCCTTCTTTTCATCGAGAGCCAAAACTCTCCAAAAATCGAGAGCGTCCCCCACGTTGAGCTTTTTTTGATCCGATCTGCCTCTTCTCAAGCCAACGCCCCCAAAGAGTCGATCGAAAAATCCGCGCACATTCCAAGCCCAGTTCATGTACCTCCACCCATTTCGTCCTCCAAGCGTCCAGATGCGCTCTTTGACCTCTCGAGGCGAACACGAAAAACTGACGACTTGTTGATCCACATACGTTCCAAATTCAGGTACCTGTAAATAGGTTGAAAAGTCGGGATTGAGCTCTGATCCTCCTAATGCATCTTTCCAACTCGAGGGAACTGCATCTTCTTCAAGTCGATAAAAAGCGCGTTTGACCGCAGTTTCAAAATCAAACAATGTTTTAGGCAAGATTTTTTCGATCGAACGCTCTTTACAAATCGCGTTATTCTTCAAACTTTCTACCAAAGCCTTAGCCAAAGGAAAACTTGCGGAAGTGATAAAATAGAGCCAGTACGATGACAAAGTAGGTGTTAAAACAGGGACATTAATAATGCATCGTTTGAGTCCTCTGATTTCGGCTAACTTTAAAAGGAGCTCTTTATAGCTATAGACATCGGGGCCCCCAATTTCAAATCTTTGCCCTATGCATTGGGGATTGTTCAAAACCAAAATCAGATAATCCAATACATCGCGAATCGCAATGGGCTGAACTTTGTTTTTGGTCCATTTCGGTGCAATCATGACGGGAAGTTTTTCCACTAAATCACGCATGATTTCAAATGAAGCGCTTCCCGAACCAATAATGATCCCTGCCATCAATGTGGTTACAGGAACTTTTCCCTGACGCAACAAATCTTCCACATTTTTTCTCGACGCTAAATGGCGCGACAAATTCTCATCATTGACAAGTCCACTTAAATAGATAATCTGCTTTGCATTTGTCAGGGCCATTTTTTCAGTAAAATTGCGTGCAGATTCAGACTCTAAATCGTTAAACTTTCCACTGGTTGTCGTCATTGAGTGAACGAGGTAATAGGCAGCATCAATATCTTTGGGAATAGACTCAAGTGTTTTTGGCTTTAACAAATCCCCTTCAATTACTTGGACATTTTTTTTAAAACGTTCTGGAATAGGAAGTCTCATCGCACTTCTGACAAAAGCAACGACATGATGACCTTCTTCTAAAAGACGAAAAAGGACCCTTTTCCCAATATAGCCATTCGCACCTGTCAACAAAACTTTCATAAAAATGCTCCCAAAAAACTGATACTAAATTTTATTTAGATTCTTTAACATAGCAAAAGATATGTATGAAAAAACCCTCTTTATTTTCCGCAGAGATTTGCGCCTCTTTGATAACCTTGGCTTGCAATATGCACTGAGCGAATCAAAAGTAGTGATCCCCTCCTTTATTTTTACGCCTGAACAAATTGAGAAAAATTCTTACAGAAGCGATCACTGCTTACAGTTTATGATTGAATCTTTGGAAGATTTGGAAGATCAACTTAAAGAGAAAAAAGCCAAGCTCTATTTATTTTACAACTCCCCTGAAAAAGTTGTCGAAAAACTCATTCAAACTGAAAAGATCGATTGTGTTGTTGTCAATCGCGACTATACCCCCTATGCGATTAAGCGGGATAAAAAACTCGGGTCCATTTGCAAAAAAAACAAGGTCACGTTTGTCACAGTAAACGATACGCTTCTACACGCTCCAGAAGAGACGTTGAAATCGAACGGAAAGCCCTATACAATCTTTACCCCCTATTTTCGCAATGCCTCAAAACTCAAAGTAGAGCCTCCTCAGAAAACGGCACAAAACAACTTTTATAAACAGGAGATTGATTTTGCAAAAAATTCATCTCTTTATAAAAAAATTCTCCCTAAGAGAGAGCCAAAACCCATTTTTAAAGGGGGAAGATCTGAAGGACTGAAGATTTTAAAGAAAATCGCAGGCTTCAAAAAATATGCCACCAGTCGAGATTTTCCTGAGCTTGACGCAACGACACACCTATCGGCCTACCTGAAGTTTACAACCGTCTCTCCTAGAGAGGCCTACTATCAAATCAAAGAGCATTTGGGAAAAACTCACGAGCTGATCCGAGCGCTATACTGGCGCGATTTCTTCTCGCATATCGCCTTTTTTTTCCCCCACGTTTTTAAAGGGGCCTTTCATCAAAAATATGACAAGCTCAAATGGGACAAAGCAAGTACCGCACTTCAGAAATGGAAACAGGGGAAAACGGGCTTTCCGATTGTTGATGCGGGAATGAGACAGATGAATGAAACTGGCTTTATGCACAACCGAGTTCGGATGATTGTCGCTTCATTTCTAACAAAAGATCTCCATTTGAATTGGAGAGATGGCGAAAAATATTTTGCTCAGATGCTCATTGATTATGATCCAGCCGTAAACAATGGGAACTGGCAGTGGGCAGCGAGCACTGGATGCGACAGTCAGCCCTATTTCCGAATTTTCAACCCATGGAATCAACAAGAAAAATTCGACCCTGACTGCAAATATATCAAGCAATGGGTCCCGGAGCTTAAAGATTTTAGCGCAAAGCAAATCCACAAAGGTGAAGCTACAAAACCAATGGTAGATCATGCGGTAGCTGCAAAAGAGGCCTTGAAGCGATATCGAAACGTCTAAACGTTCTGAATGGATATGCAACACCTTTGCCTGCACTCCACTCAAGATCAGTGAGCTTACTCAACCTTAAATAGGGCATATTTTCTCTGCTCGACGTGTGGATGAAGTACTCTTTTTCAAGAAACATTCCGACATGTTGAATCTCAGACTCACTCTTACCCCAAAAAATGAGATCCCCTAACACACACGGCCCATCTTCGACCACATTGGCTCTATAATCGAGAATTTGTTCTTTAGCATCTCTTGCAAGCTCTATCCCAAGGCGCCCATAAACCATCTGAATAAAACCAGAACAGTCAAACCCAAAGCTTGTGCGCCCTCCCCAAAGATAGGGAACCCCTAGAAATTGATTCCCAAAAGTGGCCAAATCAAAAGGTTTACCCAACACATCCCCTTTTTGAACAAAAGCCCTTTTTCCACTGGGAAGACAAACCTCATTCCATCGAGGATCACTCGCATCTACAAGCTGTAGCTTGGCCCCAAAGGGGAGGATCATAAGAGGTCCATATTCAACGTCTTTGCGCTCATAGACAGCTGCACTCAACCTGCTAATTTCGATATCCTTAGAGTAAGCCTTACACTCAACAAGGGCTTTTTTCAAAGTCCAGCCTGTGTAGTTGTCTAAAGTTTTAATTAGAGCCCAACTACCCGATAGATCGAGCAACTGCACTTCTTCAGAAAAAATTGTTTGAGAGCACACTTTGGCATCCCTTGATGGAGCCTCTCTCATTTCAGCAAATGGGCAAGATACGTACATAACCTAAATACTAATGAAATCCTTTGTTTTTTGGCTAAAGTTAAGGTATTCTATACCGCGAGAGATATCAAGGATCGGGAGATGGCAAAGAGGCGCCTTAAATTTGAGCCAGGCGTTGCCGATGTCGAAGCAGATTAACCTGAAAGGGTTATCGATATAGACGGGTCTCAAATTTAATGGCTGCCCGACTTGAGACAGAACCGATTCTTGAATCACGAGCGGTATTGCGGAATCTATGGAAGAAAGTATCGAATCCGAAGTAAAAAAGCGGCGCACATTTGCTATTATTAGCCACCCCGATGCAGGAAAGACAACCCTGACTGAAAAACTCCTCCTCTATTCTGGAAAAATTCAGACAGCTGGGATGGTCAAAGGGAGAAAAGGGCGCAAATCGGCCACTTCAGACTGGATGGCAATGGAGCAAGAGCGGGGTATTTCGATCACCTCATCCGCGATGCAATTTACCTATAAAGACGTCATCATTAACGTCCTTGATACGCCAGGTCACGAAGATTTTTCTGAAGATACCTATCGGACCCTTACCGCAGCCGATTGTGCAATCATGGTGATCGATGCTTCAAAAGGGGTAGAAAAGCAGACCCGCAAACTTTTCGAGGTGTGCCATCTTCGAAAGATTCCCGTACTCACGTTCATCAACAAAATGGATATGCCTTCTAGAGAGCCCCTTGATCTGATGAATGAGGTCGAAAATGTCCTTCAAATCCAATCTTTCGCCTACAACTGGCCGATTGGGACAGGAAAAGAATTCCGGGGCGTCGTGGACCGACAAACAAACGAATGTGTTTACTTCTCTAAAACCTCTATTGGTGGCGCTCAAAAAGCGGAAATCACGAGATCGCCCCTGAAAGATGCCCCTGCTGAAATCATCGAAGAACTCGAACTTCTCGACTTGGCTGGGAATGCATTTGATAAGGAGAGATTTTTAAAAGGTGAAGTCACTCCCGTATTTTTTGCATCAGCCCTTACAAATTTTGGGGTGGAGCCATTTTATGATGCTTTCATTCATTTAGCACCTTGCCCTCATGCACGTATGGCTGATAAAGCTGACGGCACTGAAGTTGAGATTGACCCCATCGAAACCCCATTTAGCGGCTATGTCTTCAAGCTCCAAGCGAACATGGATAAAAGGCACAGAGATAACATGGCCTTCATTAGGATCTGTTCGGGCAGATTCGAACGCGACCTTACAGTCAAGCACCATAGACTCAATCGAGAAATCCGACTTTCGCGCCCCCATTCAATGGCAGCAGGGGAACGAAACACAGTAGATCATGCCTACCCTGGCGATGTAATTGGCGTAATCAACCCTGGACTTTTTGCAATTGGCGATACCATTTCGATCACAGGAGGATTCAACTTCAAACCGCTACCCCAATTTCAACCGGAGATTTTTGCAAAACTTTACCCCAAAGATGTGGGCAAGAGAAAATCATTTGACAAAGGGGTTTTGCAGCTCACCAATGAAGGAGCAATTCAACTTCTCCACTCTTATGAAAGAGAAGGAGAACTCATCTTTGCAGCCGTTGGTAAACTTCAGTTTGAAGTGATGCAGTATCGCCTTAAAGATGAATATAAAGTAGAAACCATTCTTACCCCCCTCCCCTATCAGTGCAGTGCATGGATTATCGGCGATATGAATACGTTTGAAAAAACAACGACATGTCAAATTGTCAAAGATCGACTAGCTCGCCCTATGGCTCTTTTCACAACGCAATGGGAAAAGCAGTACTGCATGAAGCAAAACCCAAAGCACGAGCTCGTCGACGTCGTTGTCTGATAAGCCGCTGTGAGTCTTTTTCCATCAAATATTCCTCTCATTTTGAATCAAGCACCCCAATGTGCAACGCAAAAAAAGCTCCTATTGGAAAAAAAATATTAAAAAAAAATTGATTTTATCAGTCGTTTGAACAACGATTGAAAGGCAATCCACATTAGAGAGAAAACGGGCCATCATGCACGTTTTGAACAAAAAAAATATTTGTAGAAAGGAATAATATAGTATGGACGCTGTCATGCTCTCCCGCATCCAATTTGCCTTTACCAGTATGTTTCACTATATCTATCCACCGCTCAGCATCGGGCTTGGAGTTGTGTTAGTGATCATGGAAGGTATCTACATCAAAACTAAAAACCCTCTCTACAAAGAGATGGCAAAATTCTGGGCCGGAATATTTTCTTTGACCTTTGCTCTCGGAGTTGCTACAGGACTTGTTCAAGTTTTTGGATTTGGAACAAATTGGGCATCTTACTCTCGTTTTGTCGGCGATGTTTTCGGTAGCGCTTTAGGGGCTGAAGGTGTCTTCGCTTTTTTCCTCGAGTCTGGCTTTTTAGGGTTAATGCTCTTCGGATGGAACCGGGTTAGCGCCAAAATGCACTATTTTGCCACCTGGATGGTCGCACTCGGAGCACATTTTAGCTCCATTTGGATTGTTGTAGCCAATTCATGGATGCAAACACCAGCTGGACACAAAATTGTTGGGGAAGGTCCAGATGCTCGCGCAGTGATTACAAACTTTTGGGAAATGGTGTTCAACCCCTCATTTTTAGATCGAATCACCCATGTGGTCTTGGGATGCTGGCTCTGCGGGATATTCTTAGTTCTCAGTATCAGCGCCTATTATTTCCTCAAGAATAAACATATCGAATTTGCTAAAGCGAGCATGAAAATTGGACTTATTTTAAGTTCCGTTGTTCTCGTCTTACAGTTATTTTCAGCTCACAGCACCGCACGTGGTGTTGCCGTTAATCAACCAACTAAACTTGCAGCAATGGAAGGGATTTTTGATACAGAAACGCACGCCCCACTATCGCTATTGGGCTGGGTCGATGTGAAAAACCAAACGATGCACGGCATCAAAATCCCCTCCCTTTTAAGTCTTCTCGCGTTCGGCAAAGCAGACGCTCCTGTAATGGGACTGAATGAAGTTCCTGTTGATGAACGTCCCCCTGTTCAAGTTGTCTATCAAGCTTATCATACAATGATCTGGATGTGGGGTTTAATGGCACTTGTAACTGTTGCAGCAATCTTCTTCTGGATAAGAAATAATTTTCAAAGTGCAAAATGGACATTGAGAGCACTTGTTATTTCAGTGATGTTTCCAATGGTTGCCAATCAAGTCGGTTGGATGACTGCAGAAATTGGCCGTCAACCTTGGATTGTTTATAAAATCTTAAAAACACCCGCTGGTGTCTCTAAATCAATTGTAGCAGCTGAAGTTGCGTGGTCTTTAACGATGCTTTTTCTCATCTACTCTATGCTCCTTGTTCTGTTCTTGTATCTTCTCGATCGCAAAATCAAACACGGCCCCGTTGCTGAAGGTGCTAGACCATCAGATACTGCTGAAGTTTATCGAAACCCAACTAGATAAGGAAAATAACGTATGTCCGTATTTACACTAGATATTCTTTGGTACCTCGTTCTTGCTACGGCGGTTGTCTTCTATGCGGTGCTCGATGGCTTTGATTTAGGAGTCGGTTCCTTGCAACTTTTTGCAAGAGATGACAAAGAACGGCGCATTTTCTTAAACTCGATTGGACCTGTGTGGGACGGCAACGCAGTATGGCTTGTTATTATTGGAGGCGCTCTTTTTGCTGGCTTTCCCGAAGCCTTTGCTACAGTATTTTCCTCCTTTTATGTATTTTCGTTTTTGCTCCTTTTCGGATTAATATTCCGAGCGGTTTCCATTGAATTTAGAAGCAAACACGAATCTAAACGCTGGAGAAGAAATTGGGACATAGCTTTTTGCCTTGCCAGCATCCTCATCTCTTTTGGAACGGGACTTGTTCTCGGTAATTTAATCGAGGGGATCCCCCTCGACGCAAACAAAGACTTCACAGGAAGCTTTGTTGGGTTTATCCGTCCTTATCCAATCTTTTTTGGACTGACAACTGTTGCCCTTTTTGCTATGCATGGAGCGATCTACTTGGTCATGAAAACGGACGGAGATTTGCAAGATTACCTTAAAACGTTGGCAAAAAAGACCATCTGGACTTTCATCCTCTGCTTTTTCGTACTAACGCTCGCAACATTTTACAACGCACCCTATATGACATGGCGAATGTGGGAGTTTCCTGTTTTATTTCTCATCCCATTCGCAGCACTATTAATTATCCTAAACATCCCAAGGCAAATGCATAAAAATAATAGCGGCTGGGCATTTATCTCCTCATGTCTTGGTATTTTAGGACTTTTATCTCTGTTTGCAATTGGTAGTTTTCCGACGCTAGTCCGGTCGAGCATTAATCCTGCGGAATATAGCCTCACTGTGAGTAATTCAGCCTCATCAGAACTTACCCTTACAATCCTTTTGATTATCGTTTTGATTGGGATCCCTTTAGTACTCGCTTATGGCGCCTATATTTATCGGATCTTTAGAGGGAAAGTGATACTCGACGACCATAGCTACTAATCCTATGAAAGCTAAAGTTGACACTTGTTTAATAATTTGCTACGTATTGCAATATGATTCGAAAACTAGCATCAGGGCAGTACCGCCTCTATTCAAGAAAGAAAAATCCGAAGACAGGGAAGCGTAGGAATTTAGGTACATTTCCTACACTTGAAGCTGCAAAAAAACACGAGCGCGAAGTTCAGTTTTTTAAGAGACAACACGCCTAGCCTTTAATGCAAACCCCTTAAAAACTTCCACGCACCAAAGACCAACCCCCACCATTTCTATCATCCCGCTCATCGCAATGTAAGAAAATCCGATCGGATGCCAATCGGTAAGAATTTGCAAAACTACACGAAAAAAACAACCTATATTGAGGAGAAAAAACCATCCGCTAAATTGTGAGACTCCCATGGGATAATAAAGGTGAACTGTAATTCCGATGAGAGATAAAGAAGCAAAGCCAACGGTTGCCGCATGCCGGATAGCCCCGTAGTAAGCATGACTAAAAGGGATGTGAGAAAAGTAGCCATATAATGGCAATATCATCAACATCAGCTCAGATAAAATTAACCATGCAAGTGCTGTGCGAAAAAACATCCCCACAGGCTTTAGTTCTAAAACAAAAAGGAGAGTCCCTACGAAAAGCAATATCCAAGCAAGGGGCAAAAAAGCAGCTATAACGTGGTTTTGCGAGACTCTGTAGGCAAGGAAAAGTGATATTTCGCCAACTAACGCACAAGTTAATAACACCCAACTTAAATTCAATCTTCGACTCTTAGCGTTTCTATGAATGCAAAGAAGAAAGGCAAAAACAGCAAAAAGAGCCGTTCCATGAACCTGTAGATCCCGTAAGGGGGCTTGATAAGTGGCTACCTGAGCAAGCAGCGCTTTTTCTCCTACGGCAAGAAATGTTTTCCCGTGATGCCAGAAAGAATACAACGCCGATAAAACAAAGGAAAAAAAAGCTGTGTAAAGAAACAAGTGGGCGGGCGACTTGGTAGCAAAAAGCAATGGAGTTACATTCGCTAAGAAAATAAGGACCGAAATGACAATTGCCCCATTTCCTAAATTGGCATAGAACAAAGAGGGCAAACCAATTGAACTTACCAAATTCATAGTCACACCGAGCAGCATGAAACCTATCATTAGATACTGCCAATAAGAGTCAATTGGGTCTTTGCCAAAATACTTAGGAAGAAAAGAGCTAAAAATTCCCATAATCATCAGGCCTACCCAACCATAAATTTGGGCTTGACCGTGTGCATTGATTGCAAAAAGATTTAAAGAGGTAAAATTTTCAACGCCCCTTAATTGCCACAAAAACATAGTCCCCCAAGAAGCTCCAAAGATAATCATAATGAATGCGGCTGCGAGGAAAAAGGGGGTAGGGAATATTTTTGAACTTTGCATAACCTTTCCATTTTTTTCTTCCAGCATGAACTTTTTTGGTTTAATGTAAATGAGATGTTTACCCCAAAAAATGTGACACTCGACCATCTAGAAAAGCTACCCAAAGAGACTTTTTTTGAAAAAGCTCTCTTAAACTTGCCAGACGAAAATCTATTGGCTGATTTAACAATTCGGCGAGGCAATGGCAGGAACGACTACCCTCTTTCCATCTTATGGAAAGGGCTACTGGCATACGTCGCTTTTAAATGCACCTCGATAGAAGATCTAAAAAAACAAATAGAAAAGACCCCTTTGCTGCAAACCCTATTCCCATCTTTTCCTCCCCCATCTTCTTTCTCACGGTTTTCCCATCTTCTCAATAAATGCGATGCTTCTTTAAAAAAGCTACACAGTCAACTCTTAGAAAGGGTTTGCAGAAAACCTGTCCTTGCTATCGGCTTTTTCCAAGGAACGCACTTACTTTGGGATACCTTTTCTAAACTCCCTCTTTACTTCGAAAAAGCAAAACCCAATGAGCCTCCAGAAGCGGGCGCTTTAAGACTTCTGAGCGATCTTTATTCGTCATCTCCCCAAGTGATCCAAAGAGCAGAATATTTAATCGGAGATAGCTCCTATGAGAATTTGATCGAATCTACATGGGATCTATACCGCTTAAAGCCGATTATTCCTTTAGACGATCGCCCTCCATCTAAAACAACTTTTCGAAATGCACAATATGATGAAAAAGGGGGAGTTTATTGCATTGGGAAGCAAAATCCTAATAGCATGATTTTTGCCGGATTTGAAAAAGACAGGATGAGCCTTAAGTATCGATGTATGGCAAACCACTATGGCACTTCGTGTGGAAAAGAGGATAACTGCCCTCTTTGGAAAGGGCTTCGAATTCCCCTTTCTACCGATCGAAAAATATTTACCCCTTTACCCAGGTCTAGCTATCGATGGAAATCGATCTTCAAAACCTACGAGACAAAAGATGCCCTAGAAAAAATGCTGTATTCATTTCCAAATCGCAAATATAAGCAACGAGTCCAACTCTACTCTCTTTTATTATTAGCCGCATCACTCGCGGATCATAAAGTTGACAAATGACTCTTGAAGATATTGGATCAATTGAAAATCCATGGAAAATGAACCTGTTTTATTTAAGTCAGCGTCGCCACATCCATTGGACCTAAATTTTTGAAGCACAAAAGTATCTGCTTTCATCTCCTTTAATTCTTGGGCAACACCATATAGATCTTCAGAAGATAATAGATCTGGATGCACTGTCGTCCGGAACTCATAATCTACACCACTTTGCAAAATCAATGCAGCCGACTCTTTTGGCCCTTTGCCGCTTTGCCGCACACGGGTTATTTTTTCATATGAATGAAACGGGGCCTTAATATCCATTCCCACCCAATCTAGATATTTAAGTATCTCCTTGAGCTTTCTCGGATAGATCCCTGCAGTATGTATTCCTACTTTCATCCCAAGATCTTTGATTTGCTGCATCCCTTCCCCCAAATTTCTCTGTAGCAGTGGCTCACCTCCACTGAAAACCACAGCATCGAGAAACCCTCTTCTCTCGCCAAGCAAAGAGAGGGTCTTATCCCAAGATAAAGACCCTTTTAGTGAAATTGGCTGCAAATGGGGATTATGACAATAACCGCAGGCCCAAGGACATCCCTGACAAAAAATCACTGCGGACAAACATCCTGGGTAATCAATTGTTGTAAAAGGGACAAGCCCTGCTACTTGGATTAAATCACATCCCATAGTCATCTACTACTCCTGGTTGACCGTTACACACTCTCGGAAAAATTTTCTTTCTTCATGTTCCCCTTTTTTTCCAATATTGAACGAAGAGACAGGACGATGATATCCCATGACCCGTGTCCATATTTCACAAGGTTGACGCTCATTGTCTTTCAAATGTATTTTTTTCATATCTACTCTCCTAGTTGCTGTTTTAATAAAATCTGCTCATCACACCGCGGGCAAAATGGATGTTCCCCCGCCAAATACCCATGCTTTGGGCAAATTGAAAACGTAGGTGTAACCGTAATATAAGGAATCCTAAACTGGGTCAGCGCCCTTCTCACTAATTTTTTACACGCATCGATCGAAGAAATTTTCTCTGCCATATAAAGGTGTAAAACAGTGCCCCCTGTATACTTTTGTTGCAATTTCTCTTGTTTTTGGAGCGCCTCAAAAGGATCTTCTGTAAATCCTACGGGGAGTTGCGAAGAATTCGTATAGTAAGGATTTGTAACGGTTCCTGCCTGCAAAATTGTCGGAAACCTTTTCAGATCCTCTTTTGCAAAACGGTATGTTGTCCCCTCCGCAGGAGTTGCTTCCAAGTTATAAAGATGACCCGTTTTTTCTTGAAATTCTGTCATTCGCAAACGGATGTGATCGAGAATTCTACAAGCAAAAGCCATTCCGAAATCAGTCGCAATCGATTCGCAATCTTCTGTGAAATTTCGGATCATTTCATTAAGGCCATTTACCCCAATTGTTGAAAAATGGTTACGAAGAGTGCCAAGATACCTTTTCGTAAATGGATACAGTCCTGAATCTAAAAAGTTTTGAATGACCCTTCTTTTAATTTCGAGACTGTCCTGAGCGAGCTGAAGGAGATCATCCAATCTTTGCAGCAGACCATTTTCATCCCCTTTATAAACAAAGCCAAGTCTTGCGCAGTTGATCGTAACCACGCCAAGAGAACCTGTCTGCTCGGCCGAACCAAATAGACCGTTGCCACGCTTTAAAAGCTCTCTTAGATCCAGCTGAAGTCTACAACACATAGATCGGATAAAGTTTGGCTTAAGCTCCGAATTAATAAAGTTTTGGAAATAGGGAAGCCCATACTTTGCAGTCATTGAAAAAAGGATGTTCGCATTTTCACTATCCCATGGGAAATCAGACGTAATGTTGTAGGTAGGGATTGGGAAAGTAAAAACGCGCCCTTTATGATCACCCTCCATCATTACCTCGATAAATGCGCGATTGATCATCCCCATTTCAACTTCAAGATCCCCATACCGAAATGGCATCTCTTTTCCAGCAATGATAGGGACTTGCTGGCGCAAGTCTTCAGGGCAGGTCCAATCAAAGGTTAAATTAGTAAAAGGTGTTTGACTCCCCCAACGAGAAGGAACATTGAGGTTGAAAATGAGCTCTTGCATTTTCTGTTTTACTTGAGAGTAATTAAGATTTTCTTTTCGGACATAAGGGGCCAAATAAGTATCAAATGAGCTAAACGCTTGAGCACCGGCCCACTCATTTTGCAAAGTACCTAAAAAATTCACGATTTGACCAATTGCACTCGAAAGATGCTTTGGAGGTCCTGCTTCAACTTTGCCAGCTACACCGTTGAACCCCTCATGTAAAAGAGTTCTCAGCGACCATCCCGCACAGTAGCCACAGAGCATATCCAAATCGTGAATGTGGAAATCAGCTTCTCTATGAGCCCTGCCAATTTCAGGTGGATATATTCTGTTTAGCCAATAGTTCGCTGTCATTTTTCCAGATGCACTTAAAATCAGCCCCCCCATCGAATAGCCCTGATTTGCATTTGCCTTTACACGCCAATCTTTTTGATCAAGGTACTCATCTAATGTATCTTCCACACAAACATTTGTCCTCGCAACTTGCACCATATCTAGCCTCCATACTTATACCCACAACATATAGTATGCATATATACAATCAAATACCATATGTTGTGTTCGATCGGTAGTTTTGCGATGTATAAGAACAGAAAAAGAGAGCATCTCTCAGTAAGGGAGCCTATAAATATGCAATGAGAATGTGGGGTATTTTATTGGAGGGCGCAAAAAACGCCCTCCAAGGAGAAACTAGTTTACTTAAGCATCTGGAAAGATTACTCGTGATGTCTTGAACACTCTTTGCAAGATCCCATCTTATTGTAAAACCAAGCAAGAAGCATTAGGCCGATAAACGCATCGAAAAAACCATAGACAAGCCCAAGAAAAGCTCCCCCCCAGCTAATGTCGTAGCCTGGATAAATGCTCATCATGGTCATTAAAAAATCTTTCGAATAGCCCGTGTAAATTGCTAAGACAGTGCAAATAAACATGCATGCACCCCAAACAATTCCTCCAGCAGCTCCTAATCTAAATGGACTTAACATAAACACCTCAAATTATAGTTAGTCTAACTCCCCTTTGCGAATACAAAGAAGAACCATCAATATTCCAATAACCGAATGGACAAGCACCCCTTGGGAGACAATCCAAGCAAGAGCCAATACGGCAAGACCAAAAAACAGGACTGCCCATCTAAATTTTCTCATCCGTTCAGAAAAGCTAACAACCGATGCCACAACAGTAAAAGCTCCCAAAATTGGATCCGTATCAAAAAGAAGACCTTCAATATGGAAAATCGCAGGTGTTGCCATTAGAAAAATTCCAACTACGACTAAAAGGACAAGATTCCAAGGAAGAGTTACCCCCCAAGCGCCCGCTTTCACAATCTCAAGCATTGAATGGTTCATTTCAGGAGTTCTTTCATCTACCATTGCGCCCGGACATTCCCCACCCCGGAATAAATTCTTCCATCCCGTAAGCTTTAAAAACTGCAAACTTGCTGCAACCTCATCGATTGCAAAAGGGATCGCAATGAGCATACAGCTAGCTGTTGCAAGACACAAAGTACACCACGTTCCAACAACCAATGGCTGTAAAATCACAAGAGTCATACTGACAAGACCCACAGGTACAACTAATATGCCAAAGACTAAGACAAGCCAAGGCGCCGTACGCCAGCGAGCTTTACCTCCTTGACATGTGGTAAAAAATTCAACCGTATAAGCGAGCGCCCCAAGTCCCGCATCCGATACAAAAAAGTCTTTCGAAACCGTCGACTCAATGACGGCCACTGTTCCTGGCACAAAAAATGGATCCCAAATCGTTTCGATGTAACCGAGTTGATACGCAGCCAAATAGCGAGAAATTGTCCAACAAAAGAACACAAGAATGGCAATGGGAAGCCTTTGAGGGCCTGAAGAGGGATTGTATTTCCATCCGGGAGGAACTGTGGGCTCAGCATCTGGAAGCTCTCCAGGCAGCGGAAAAAGAATCACAGAAAACGTGATGACTAAGCAGCCAATCAAGACATTGATGTAGTACGACCCTGGATTTGGAGCCCAATAAAGAAGGGGGGAAAACTGAATCCAAATCCCTATTAAAGCGATCAGCCAAAGCATCAATTGTTTTGGATTTTTCCTGCAGCACATGGACAAAAATACTAACAATGCCCCACAGACCATGTCTGATATGACAAGCTTACTGCTATGAAAATCAAAGGCAGCAGGCGCAGTGAAAAGCCAAAGCCCTAATGCCGCGATGACAAAAAAGCTCCAAGTGGGCACATGGCTCACTTGCCGAGTTGATTCATTTTGTACCATTTTTGAGGATCTTGTTTCAGTTTTTCGATCATGACCGGAAGCGTTTTTTCGACAGTGTATTTTGTCTTCCATCCAAGGAGCTTTTCAGCCCTTTTGGTATCGAGCTCATAGTGATCATCAGCAATTGAGATCATCCATGGACGAATAAAGGGTTTATGCCTAAATGAAATTAAGCAAAGGACCCATGCTCCAAACTTGGCAAACCATTTAGGCACACGAATGGTTGTAATCTCTTTGTTAAACAAGAGCTTAGAGATCTCTCTTTGCATCTGATCATAGCTCAATGTTTTCGACTCACCAATGATCAAAGGCGTTTCTTCAGGCAGCTCTTTTCGTTTTTCGACACACATCGCAATGGCATCGACCACATCATTCATATGGACAAATGCAGCTCCATGGTGAATATTTCCCGAAAATAGATGCGCATTCATCTGCTTTTCATAAATCCGTTGAATCTGATGGCTGATCGGAATCGAGTGACAGTCGTCGTCGTAGACTCCAGCAATGCGCAAAAATACAGCCGGCATCTTGCCCCGCTTTTCATGAATGAGCTTTTCTGTATCTATTTTTGATTGAGGATAGCCCCATGTCCCTTCAATGGGAGAGTCTTCATTGATGGGTTTACCCACCTCAGTTGGCTTATGAATGAGCATTGTACTTGTGAAAATAAACTGCTCAACTTCAAAGTTTTCCAACTGCTTTAAAAGTCTTTCGGTACCCTTAACCGTGATCTCGTTGTATTTCACAGAATTTTTCTCGGCAAAACTATAGTAGGCAGCCAAATGAATGACGGCTGCAATCCGATTCCCATAGAAATGTTTAATGTGCATGAAGGCTTGATGAACGCTCTCATCAGAGGAGAGATCAACAGGCACAAGCTCTTCATTACTTGAGGCATAAATGGCCTTCAAAAGTTCGAACCCTACAATTGAATACGTCTCACCTAAACGTTTTACAATCGCAGTTCCAATTCGACCGCAACTTCCCGTAACAATAATGACATCTTTTCCCATAGCCTCCTTCTCAATTATTCGCCCAAATAGATCAAGAAAAAAATCTGCAACCACTCAAAGATAACTTGAATCATCAATCAATAAACCATAGAATATCAACATATGAAGACCAAAGTCCTGATCTGTTTACTTTCCATTTTTTGCATGCTTGGAGCAAAACAACCGCAGATCACAGCAGTCCCACAAGGTCCATGGATGACAGGTCCCCTCCTCACTCCCGGAGCCACCGTCCTCCCCTTCCCCCACATTAACATAGAGACCTACGCAAACGTGGTCGTAAACACGGGGCAATATAAAGACAATTGGGATGTATTAAAAAATACGAATAAGTTTTTTGCCAATAGCGTCCAAACAAATCTACAGTTTGGACTCACCTCTTGGCTCGATATTGAGGTCTCGCCGCAAGTTTATTATAACTATAGTAACCATGCAGCAAGTTGGGCCTTTGGAGATCTTCCAGTAACAGTTGACGTCCAGATCTACAATCCCCCATCAAGCTCACACTTTCCCGCAATCAAACTGATCTTAAAAGAGAGTTTTCCAACGGGTAAATACCGCAAGCTCAATCCGAATAAAAATGGAACTGAAGTAGGTGGAAGCGGATCTTATACAACAAGTCTTGGGCTTGCTCTTGGCAAAGTCATCCATTTTAGAGAGGATCATTATCTCTCGCTTCGTCTGGCTGGATCTTACAATTTCCCAGCGCCCGTAAGACTCATCGGATTCAACGCATACGGCGGCAGCGCAACAACAAACATGAACTTTGTCCCATCACAAAGCGCCCAATTTGGACTTGGAATCGAATACACCTTAAGTCAAAACTGGGTATTTGCGATCGATTTTGCGGGGAACTGGGCGAGAAGATCGAACTATTCAGCATCTCCTGGTACAGGCTTTATTACAGAGCCACAAACATTTACTCCTATTCCGGGATCTGGTGGGACAGCAATCGGCTTTTTAACGGAGACGCCAGCAGTTCTCGTTCAACAACAAGTTCTCGGCCCCTCCCTTCAATATAGCATGGCACCTGCCATCGAGTATAATTGGAGCGAACATCTCGGCATTATCGCAGGCTCATGGTTCACATTTGCCGGCAAAAACGCCGTGCAATTCTACAGCGGCGTCGTCGCTTTCAATTACTATCACTAGACAAAGCTTATCGCCGCTTTCTCTATGAACAAATGATTTGCGCTTAATCAAAAAGACAAAAGCCTGTAGTATTTTGCGCAAAAAAACTTAAGGTGAAAATGAGCACACCTCCCCTATCAGAAAAATCGACTACAAGACCCTGTTGTGGTCTTTGCCTTTCAAACCAAGAACAGTTTGAAGGAAAAAAATGTGGAATCGCTCCTTGGAGAATCTCTTGCTCTGAAACACTTTTACATTCAATTCCTATGATTGGAGCCATTACGGCAGCAGTGGCAAGCCACAGATCTGACAAACAAATTCGGCAGTATGACTCAGCAGACTATATGTTACAAAGCGATGCAGAAAACCCATCTAGCGATGATTTTTCATCTAGTTACGAAGAGCTTATGCTGTTATCCATCAAGCGCACCAATCGACTTACTATGGCAGTCCTCAACATGTCTTTGACGGGAGCCGTACTTTTGGCAATTGCCCAAACGAGAACAATCTAAAATGAGATGTAAATGGGGAGGCTAAAGGGCCTCCCTTTGTCTGACAACTCTATTTATCAAGATTGCTACAGAAGGAAAAAATGTGAATTCTTCTTAGCCAGATCAGCTTGAAGCCCCTATGATTACCCTCAGGTATTCATCAGAAAATACGTACCCAAAAATAGCCCCTGCTACGCCGCTAATATGCTCACAGAAGCCATTAGTTCCCCAGTTATCTCAGATGAAGCAATGAAATCCGATCTATCTTTTGCCGTACAAGCTTCCACACATACAATTAGAGTTAAAGGTAAAACACTCTTAGCCAATCCTTGAATCGTTGTTAGATACACTCCGAAGGGACGAAGGTTCGTCTCAGACTGGAATCAGCTAAAGCTAATTCCCACTCCATAACTGTTTCCGCTAAAGGAAAGTTAGGAAATTAAAACCATCTCGCTGAATTTTACGCCGTCAGGGATAAAAAATAGGTGAGCTTTCTAGACGTTTATCTTAAGAAAAGCTTGAGAACTTGCTGGTTATAATCAAAGATGTTTAAAATAGACTCAAAACAGACACCAGCGCCAATAAAATAGCTATTTTTATAGCCTTGATTTTTCTCTAGCTGCTTTAAAAGCTCGAGATCTTTGCCCTCAAGGTGTTGATTGTATTGGGGGTAAACGTTGTATTTCAAGATGCGAATCTCTTTTAGATAGGCTATGTTTTTTAAATCTTCTAGCAGCTTTTTTTTGAGTTCTTCAGCCTCTTTTTCAGTAACTGAATGGTCGAGCACTTGATAGGCGACAAATTCTTGATCTTTTTTGGATCGAATGGGCACCTTTGACCGATCTAAGGCAGCCTTAGAGTGGCGTAAAGTGTAGAGATGGCCCTGCCCTTTTTCAGAAAGACCGCTGAGCCACGATACTACGGCATTTGGATAACTTTTTTGCGTTGTTTTTGCTTTGACAAGAGCCGTGATCATACTGTAGGTCTTTGTCGCTTGAACGATTTGAGATTCCCAAGAATTCAAATCGATTAAAACAGAAGGGAGATTTTTCCAAGGAATAGAGCTAAATACGTACTTATATGCCTTATCTTTCTTGGCGGACACGATAATTTCTGCATCATTTCTTACGATTTTTTGCACTTTTGTTTGGCAGCAAATATTTACTTTTTTAGAGATATGCTTTGCCATCCGCTTAAAAAGAGTTTGAAAACCTTGAGGGACGATCAAAGGCATACCTGCAACGGAGGGGTGAACTTTTTTAAACAGGTAATCTAAGAACTTGCTGATGCTACTTTGAGTCTCTTCAGACAGCAAGGAGAGAAGTTTGTCCAATATATAAAATCGATAGCCAAAGAGAACTCCCGGAGTGATCCAATAAAGGCCATAGTATGTTGGAATTGAGCGAATAAAACCGCACCCTTGAGCATTTAACATGAGAGAAAAGGGCTTTTTTAGGCCCAAGCAGTCCATTTTTTCCAAATAGCTTTCGAAGGGAATCTGCCAAAGGTCAACAATTTTTTGAGGAACTTTGCTCCAATTGACAGTTCCTCCTTCAAAATATTTTCCAAAATTCTCATGGTAGTGCCACACATACTTTACCGCAGAGTGAAGCAGAGCCTCCTCTTTTTGCTCAGTAGGTACTGCTCCCGCCTCAACTAAGGTCCTTCTTCCCGTAGATCCAGCAATGTGGGGTGGTTTCATCCCAAATTCATACATTAGCTCGTGGACAGGCTTGTAATTTGGAGAAGTCCAACAGGCGCCCAATTCATGGAGAGTTCCTCCATGCTTATAGGTGACAACCCTTCCCCCAACCTCTTTTTTCTCTTCATAAAGATCGATGTGGGTGAATCCGAGTTCAGAAAGCAGATAAGCCATGTGAATCCCAGCTGGGCCACCGCCAATAATTGCAATCGGATCAGATTTTTTAGCCATCTTCTTTTAGTTATCGCATTTTAGACTAGTATGCGAGTTTTTTTTTTGCTGAAAAATTCTGAGCTATCGTATACATCAATAAATGTGGTTGTCCACATAAGAAGGTATGCAAAGTCAGATCTCGTTCATTTTCAAGTTCATTTGAGTCGATTCTCGATTTAAACGACGACGAAGCCTAGCTTTGTAGACAAGCTCTGATGCAGAGTCCAAAAATACACCCAAGGTTGATGATGAAAATAGTCCATGCTTTTTGCCAAGTAGTTAGCAAGCTTCTCAACAAGCCCCGAGTCTATGATGAAAATGAAATTACAAAGCGTTGCTATAGATTGTTTCATTTTGTGGCTGAAAAGACAAAACTTATGTCTGAATATACAGAAGGCTACTACAAAGATGGACAAAATACTCCTTACGAACTTGCTCAAGAATACCAAATTGAGGAGATCCTAGACAAAGTGAAATGCGGAAAAGAAACGCAACTGTTGGAGGTCGGCTGTGGAAATGGTGGCTTATTGAGAGCAGCAAAGAAAAGAGGGGCTCGTGCCGTAGGAATCACTGTATGCAAGGAGCAAGTAGAACATTTGAGAAAAGAGGGATTGGAAGTTTATTTATGTGATGTTCGGGAACTAGAAAAACAGTTTAATTCCGAACTATTTGATGCGATTGTGTGCAACGGGTCTATTGAACATTATGTAAAAAACAAAGACGCTCTAGAAGGCAAGGACGATCTAATTTACAAAAGCATCTTTAAAAAGTTTTCCAGTGTGTTAAAGCCCGGTGGGCTTGCTATGACCACAACCATTCATATGAAAGAGCGAAAGCTAAATAATTATATTGCGTCTAATTTAGGCGACCATAAGTATCTGTCGCACAATTGGCGATTAGCTGTTTTAATCCAGTTTTATGGAGGATGGTATCCATCTGAAGGTCAGTTAGAGCGCTGCTCTGAACCAAACTTTAAAAAAATCTACGAATACGATGCAACGAAAGATTACCTATATACCTCTTTGGACTGGAAGAGGAGATTCTTAAGGGGCATGTTAAACCCCATCAATCTCTATCATATGTTTTGTGGGGTGGTGGATTCACTAACTAAAGACCCTTACTTTGCCTACATTGCTTTGGTCTATTTCAAAAGTGGAACCTGGACATGGCAATTTGAAGGAGAAAACCCTCCGGTAAAGCATCTTTGGAAGGTATGGGAAAAAGTGAGCACATAAGCAAAAACAATCTGTTAAACCAACCCATTAAACTAGATCTTTCCTAATTATAAGGGTGGTTTTGCGTCAATGAGGCTATCCCCTCCCTGCGAGGCCGGCGATTTTTTCGTTGAAGTCGAAAAAATTCAAAAGCATCCGAGCATCCCTTCGAAAAGTCCTCTTAAAGGATCGAGATCACGAATCACTTCCTGATCCAATCCTTCAAAAGGTATAAGCACGCAACAAACATTATTACTATATATTTAATTAATTTATCATTGAGATCAGCAGGGGGCGCAGAAGATATAACCACGAGGCTATTTAAAAACTGGAAGCCGAAAGTGAACACTAGGAGTCCCATAGAAATAACCCCAATTAAAATAAGAAGAACTTTCAATATAACTTTCATAATACGTACCTTACAATTTACGGAAGCAGAGGATTAGCGGTAGTCTCCGGAAAAGAACTTTGGCTTTAGAGAAAAGCATATCTATCCTTAAATAACGTGATTACCCAGAACTTTACAAACTAACATGTACTGATTGAGGCGGCCTGAAAATCCTTGGTGAGTAACTATCGAGATCGACCGAAAACCTTCAATAAATCGTCTGATATATAAAGATGAGGAATAATCATGATATACATCATCATGGTAACCTATAATTATGTATCCACCTGGTTTTACAATTTTGCTAAGAGCAGTTACAAAATCTTTGCGCTCATCATAGGCAATGTTCCGCAGAAATACTGTAGCTATATCGAATTGCACTTCGGGGTTTTTATCGTAGTATTCTTGCAAGGTTGCGTTAACAAGCTGAGAGTCTTTCATCCCTTTTTCTTTTGCAACCCCAAATTCTCCCTTGTCTGGATCGATACCTATTACTGTTGCTCCCGCAGCTTGCATAGCAAGTGTATTTTCGCAGCTCCTGCACCCAACGTCAATCACGCTTTTGCCTCCAAGGGAAATACGTAAGGACTTAGTTATGTCTGCTACAAGTTGCTTTGCTTCATTGTCTCTTGTTGTGAGCGGCCTGCGGGGAAGATCTGAAGCTTGTGAGATTCTATTCATCTCAAAGAGATGGGTGGGGCCTCTTTGTGCTAACGGCCTACAGGGAAAATCTGAAGCTTGTGAGATTCTATTTATCTCAAAGAGATGGGTGGGGCCTCTTTGTGCTAACGGCCTACAGGGAAAATCTGAAGCTGTAAAACGAGCGCCAAATTTAGAAAAATCTACCTTTTCATCCATAGCGGAGTTGGAGGCTCCACAACAACAGAATACTCGTTTTAAAAGGGCTGTTATTCTTGGGCAGGGAGGGCATCTTTTTGATGCGGTATCTTGTGGACATTCTGTTGTCCTAGGGGCAGAAGTTGAAGTGGTTGTAATCATATTTCTCCTTATCGATAATAAAAAAGATGTCTAAAAACTTCCCGCTTTTTTTTCGGAAGAGGTAGGATCCCCTCTCGCCGATCTGCTTCGCAGCTCGTTGCTACCGGGGCGGCGATTTTTTTCGGGTTCAACCGAAAAAAATTCGAAAGGCTTTAGCCTTCGATGCGGCTTCAGCTGCACCCCAAAGGGGCGAAGGTTCGCCTCGAACCGTAGTCAATCCTACCACGCAAGCCAAGCAGTTGGCTTGCTTCTTCCGAAACAAAAAAACCCAAGCTTTCGCTTGGGTTTGTTTCGGACGCGGTCGTCACCAATTCGAACCTCTGCCCTGCTCCCCGTCCAGATCAAAATCCCCTGCAATGAGGACATACCAGTTTATCAAAGAATTTCACAAAAGATCAAGGAACTAAAAGCGCTTGGACTCACTAATCAGGAAATTGCCGACAGCATGAAAATTGGAAGAAAAACAGTGACTGCAGGGCTCTCAATTCAATTGTAATTACAAACACAAAAAATAATCATTCAACTATATCAACAACAACTATATAATAGTAAATATAATTTTTTTAAGGACTTAAGTATGAATCGCGGTGGTTTTTCTTGGAGACGATTTCTAGGCATTTCTGCTTTCAAGGCAAGAATCTCAAAACAGATCAGTATTCCACTTACCAAATCTGGTAGACAAAGAAAGATAGGGGCTTTTATAGAAAGGCTTTTTCTTTCTTTTTTCTCACGATGATGCTCGTTTTAGTCGTGCATCTTTTTCAGGTTAGACTCTTTTGATCTTCTCGAACGGTCGCTTGTAGTAGATGATTCTTGAACCTGCTTCAAAGGTTTGGCTCCAACGGGCAACGCCTTTTCAATATGCAAAGATGTCCCGGACTTTTCCAGCAGAGACTGGAGACGAGAAAACTCTGAGCACCAAATTGTTTCCCTATCACGATCTTGAGATGCTTTAGAGGCATGGGAGGACGCTTTGAAGGAAACAAGCTGAACTTGCACTCTTTCAGCATCCTCAACAGCTCCTAGTTCGACGCCGTACCCTTTCTCGTTAGGTTTTCTAACAACTATGCGACCGTTTTCTGCCCAGGCCGTAGCCATATTTTCTCGAACCTCATACCCTAGTTCAGATAGCCCTTTTAAGATTGCGGTTCTTCTCGACTCCCCTGCCATAGCCTTCGTTTCTTCTTTAATCAACGCAATGCCCTTGTCGTGAAGCAGCTTGCTTGAAGAGGGGTCTTTAGCATCAATAGCCCTGGTGAGTAAGGCTTCAAGGTCTTTAGCTTGCTTGGATTTGAATCTGTGTAGCTCGCTACGAATTTCTCGCATAGATGTTATTGCTTTATCATTTGTTTTTCTTTCATTGGAGTGAGCAACCAAATCTAAAATGAGAGAGTCAGTTAGAAGAGAGCGCCTATTAGGCGATGATTCTAGGGAGATTGAAGTGATGCGATCCAGGAAGGATTTGACCGACGATTTGTCTTCAGTGGCTTCTAGCTCTGCGATAAGCCTATCCAATCGATGATCTTTTTCTAAAGAGTTAGCATCCTCATGGTGGACTTTCCAATCTGAAAGAGTTTGGAGCTTCTCCCCTTCTGCCAGTTTTTTAGATAGCTCTTTTTGCAAAGGAGTCATGCTCTTTTTGTCTGTTGAGCTCATAGTGTATTCGGCTAGTATTCGGCTTAAAGTCGCATTCATCGCAGCTAATTCTGTTTCAGTCGCAGTAAGTGATGATGATGCGATGTCTAAGATGGCTTCAGGGATTTGCCGTTGTATGGATTTAAATATCGAGATGAGGGTTTCTGCAGAATATTGCAGACGTCTTCTCATCGTGCGATCTTGCTCTGCCTTAGCAATAGCCTCGTCTCGGATTCGATTCATGTCAGATTGTAGGGATGCGATCTCGACAGAAGATTGCTTTTGTACGTCAAGAAACTGCTCTCGCTCGAACATTTTGATGACGGCAAAAAGCTTTTTTTCTACGGCTTTCTCTTCTTCTACTGTTAAGGCATCATGTCGAGTTGCATACTTACGCCATTGTTCGATTGCATCTTGAAGGGCATCGATTCGGCCTCGGCAAATAGACATTACTTCTTGTTTGGTAACAACGCGTACTACTTTAGGGCCGCTCATGCTCTTTTATCCTCCCGAACCAGATTGAATGGGCTCTCCTGACAGCATAACTCCTAAGGCTTCTTCGAGCACCTGTTTTAAACGTTCCATTTCTTCTTTTCTTTGGTGATACCAAGCATAGCTAGTTACTCTATGGACATGCGGTATCTCCATGCGCAGGACTTTAGGACGCCAAACCTCACGGGCTCTTGCCGTCTCTAACACCGGGTGACAATGAGCGTCGCATTCAATGCCGATTCCAAATCGCTTTTTCTCTGGGTCTTCTATCACAAAATCTAATCCAAAAGCATCATTTTCTTTGATTGCAGATGGCTTTAGTCCAAGACCTTTGATAAAGACAGCAACGGACCGGGTAAAACCATCCTTATCAAAATTCGAGCTTGTCTGAGAGGAAGAATTTTCAGAAGCCATGCTCTGAAGAGATTTCCGGGCAGCTTCTAAAGAACCATCACTGAGTTTAGACGCGTAGTCAAAGTAGGCTTGGAGATAGTCTCTTGCATTTTTAGGGCCCTGGTTTTTGGATAACGCATCGGAGATTTCGTTAATGGGTAGAGAAGTGATCAAAATGATTTTCGTTCTCGCTCTCGTGATAGCTACATTCAGTCGGCGCTCTCCACCAGTTTGACTGAGAAGACCAAATTGTCTTCGGAAAGTCCCCTCTTCATCTCTTCCAAAGGTCGAGCTGAAAATGATCACATCTCTTTCATCGCCTTGAACGTTTTCAACGTTCTTAACGAAAAAGCTCATATCTTCTCCGCCTTGCTGGCGTTCTCGTTCTTGGCCCAAGGCTTGTCGGAAAGAGGCATCTTGATCGGCTCGTTCGGCTAGAACGTCTTCTATCAGGTCCGCTTGTTTAGCATTGAAGGTTACGACGCCAATACTGGGCCTTTCTGGTGAAGACCAACGTTCAGCTAATAAATCGACGACCCTTTCGGCTTCTTCTCTATTGGTTTGGTTTGCATAGACTCCGTCGACCCTTATCACTTCAATAGGACGAATGTTCTGAATTACATTCTCTGGATGTCTGACCGGGACGCTTAGTTTATTTCCATAAAAGGCTGCGTTTGAAAAGGCGATGAGTTCGCGATACTTTGATCGATAGTGGATTTGTAGCATGGATCTCGGTAAAACGGTTTTTCCAAGGGTTAGCAAATCCGAACAATCTTTAATTTCTCTTCTGTTCCAGGTGTCTTCTAAAGCTTCTCTTTCTGCATCGCTGATCATTTCGTCCAAGTCTTCATCCGTGGAAGAGGACTCCTCGTCGTCGCCGATTCGCTTCATGAAAACGCTTGTAGGAGGCATCTGCTTCTCGTCCCCGCTGATGACAGTCCGTTTTGCCCGGTAGAGAGTAGGAAGAGCATTTTCTATAGGAATTTGGCTTGCCTCGTCGAAAATGATCACATCAAACATACCGGCTCTTAAGGGAAGCAGTTGGCTGGCTGTATCTGGGTTCATTAGCCAAACTGGACGCAGACGTCCAAGTCCCATATCCCAGCCACGTTCAATGACCTCTCGGAGACGGCGAGCTCTCGGACCCCTGAGACGAGTGACATCCTCCCAATCATCGGGAACCCTGACTCTCTCTATATCCATATTGAAAGCTAAGAACTTCTGATTCAATGTCCTCATTTTTGTATTCGATTCAGCTAGGGTTTGGATTTTTCGCGAAAGCTCTTTCTGAGCCAGGCGCAAAATCGGAAAGCTCAGCTCTATTCGGTCTTTCCAGGCAAGACGCGCTTCACGAGCGATAATCCGTTGGATCACTTTTTCTAATTCTTCTGAAGGGTATTCTCTCAATTCTTTGTCTTTTTCTCTGAGAGTGGCAAAGATTTTTAAAACCTCTGAGGAAAGGTTAGGCGCTTGCAAGCGGAATTCTTGATAAGCAGGCAGAGAGTGTAATGCATCAACCAAGAGTTGTAGATCGTAGAGATTGGATCGATTGTTCCGAATATTGGATTGGCAAAGTTCAAACAACTCTTCAGAGAAAAATGGAGAGAGTCTATCTAAGCCATCGACACTCTGGGACCTAGCCTGATGACGTTCAAAGGCTTTTCCGTATCGAGAAATGAGATCTTCGTAGGCGGGTCCGCCTGTTTTTGCTATTGGCTCGACTTCTTCTTGTCGAGGGCATGCATGAAGGGCTTGGATACCTTTTTGTGCTAAGTATAGCTCCCCTATCATACAATCAGCCATCAAACGCAACTCTTTCAAAAATAATGGCGTTGAGGCTTGTCTTTCATAGTAGAGTAACTCAGAAAGTTCTAAGGCTGTTTCTCGGAGAGGCCGCTGCTGTAGTTCCAGAGTAGCTGCGCTCTGAAGGTGTTCTATTCTTTCGTGGGTGGGTTTTTCCTCGAGATCAGTCAGGACTTTTTGAATCCATTTGCAATGCAGATAACGCACAGGATTGAGGCAGCTTAGAAAAGAGGCGGGAGCGGTTGCGTTCTTTGCCCATGAGAGCCATTTTCTTATAGTCGAGATAGGCAATTGGATAATATGAGCAGACAGCTCGGAATCGTGATCTTTTAAGTTTAAAGCATTTAAAGATGCTTTGAGCTCTTCGATTCGCTGGATGAGATCGGTTCCTTTGGACTGTCCATTTGGGGGGAATAATTGGAACCAAGATGAAATATTCTTCCAATCTACTTTGCTAAAGAGAGACTCGTGTGATTTGATCCACTCTTGGTGAGGAGATGGGTCTTCTACGTCGAAGGTGGTTGTCGACTGCCTGACCGATTCATCTCTCTTTTTCTCTTTATCAATGAAGGCAAAAAGAGAGCTGATGAATTCGTTGACAAAAGCAGAATCTGGAGAGAAAACCTTGAGCTTTTCTAATGGATTTCCTTCAAAAGAGGATTCGAGCCATATCCCGGAGATCGGAGAGCAGATTTCTTCGATCACTGTAAGCTGTTTTTGATCGAGCTCTTTTAAAAGCCTTCTTAAGGCAGGGACGTCAATCAGTTTGATGTCTTGATCTTCTAGATCGATTAATTGACCTAGGAGGATTCGATAGCTTAGCCCCGTCGCTTCGTCAGTTGTGTGGATCGCTGCATGATGCTTGTCGATTTCCTTTTCCAATTTTTCGATTTTCTCAGCGAGCTCTTCACGTTCACGTTCTACGTTTTCCGCGCGGTAAGCTCTCGTAGCTTGCACGATTCCTTCGACCTGAGTCCGGAGATTTTGGATGACAGAGGTTCGATCTTTATTCACATGTGTGATGTAGAAGTAACGGTCTTTGAGCCCTTCTGCATCGAGCCTTTTTGAGAGAACTTCTAGGGCTGCAGACTTTTGGCAGACAACGAGCACTGTTTGATTGCGTCCGATGCAATCCCCAATGATATTCACGATCGTTTGACTTTTCCCTGTACCTGGAGGCCCTTCAATGAGCAAGCCAGGTGCTTGTCGTGCGCGAAAAACAGCCTTTTCTTGAGAAGGATCACTTTCCATCGTGAAAAAACGATCTTTTTCTGGAATCGAAGGCAGAGAGGGTGTGACAATAGGATCTTTATTCACTCGCAGCGCTGTTTCTAATCCCGTTCCCACCAGAGACTCTTTCCTCATTTGACGCAAGTCTTCCCCTATGGCTTGTCCCATAAATTCAGCGTGGAAGAGGACTGCTGAGCAAACCACTTGTCTAGTGCCCGCTTTCGCTTTGTAGCTACTATCCGGCAGGGCGCATAAAGATCGTTCTCTTGGATCTGCAAGTGATCCGAAGGCATCGATCACATCTCCAATACGGATTGCTGATCTTCCTAATAGCTCTTTGGCGGTTTCTGACCATCTCTTTGCCTCTTCAAGACCGATTAGCCCCGTAAGAGCCGGATTTACACGCACCTCTTCTCTATCGCGGTCAAAAAGAATGGAGATTCGATCTCTATTCTCCATGTCAATTTTTATGGGCCAGAGCAAAATCGGGGCAATTCTTGGCTTCTTTTCTGTGATCTCAGCCCGACTATCTTTCATGACAAGGAATGGGAATCCAAGGTAAAGGCTATCGATACCTGTATCTCTCTTGTAAGTTCTTGCATGACTGACTAGATGGCGTAACTTTCTCTCAAGGTCAGAGTCATCCTCGAACGCTGCTCGATCGATTCCTACAGGAGCTTCTACTCTGCTGATCAGGTGTTCTAAAATAGAGGTGGCTGTTGGTTTTTTCCCGGCGACTTCTGCTAGATCGACTCGCGAGCTCGATTTCCCAATCAGCATTCTGACAAGAGGGCCTCTTTGTGCCAGACTTGCTGTTCTCTTTTCAAAAAACTCAAGAATCGTAGAGACATATTGCTGCCGAGGAGGCTCTTGCCATGATTCTTTGGGGATCGATAGAAGAACTAAGGCGCGAGGTAATGAAATTCTGCGCTCAATTCTAAAGTCATTGGCCCATTCATCTACACGGGCGATTCC
The DNA here is from genome assembly GCA_002773795.1 of Chlamydiae bacterium CG10_big_fil_rev_8_21_14_0_10_42_34. Taxonomy (GTDB): domain Bacteria; phylum Chlamydiota; class Chlamydiia; order Chlamydiales; family SM23-39; genus REEB52. The sequence continues at coordinate 489,913 of PFAD01000008.1, forward strand.
GCATCGCGAGTAGTTCGCCGTCCTCTCTTCGATTTCTCGATAAAGATCTCTTCTTGAGACCTCAAACCATTCTCTTGCAGCCGTATCTTCATAGCTAGAGACCTCTGCTTGAGCAGCAACCTCTTTAGCCTGATTTAGGATTTGCTCGAGTGGTTGATATTGTTGAATCGCTGCCCCTAAAAGAACCATCAGTTCTTCGTCGGTGATCTTCTGACGATCCATCAATGAGTTTAGTCCCCCATGATCCGATCCTGGATAGAGGCGGCGATGCATACCCCATTGTCTCTCTAGGTTTGGACGTGAAGAGGCGAGAGCGAGAAGCCTGAAGCTTTCCTCATTGAGTTCAATTTCGAGAGCTTTAGCTCTGTCCCGAGCTTTTGTCTCGCGCTCATGAAGATCGCAAAGATGTCTCTCCCTATTCATTTGACGGAGATGCCCTATCAGAGGACCAATGATGAGCTCGTAGCCTTGAACGGGGTTTTGTAGCATCCACGATGAGGTAACGATCTCCCCTTGGTAGATCAGCGGTAAACTCGGATTCATCCACATCAAGGCTAAAGCATGCCTGAAGTCTTCATGAAGCGAGTCTATGGAAGTAGCAAGACGAACTCCAGCTATGATCTTGGGCTCCGCTTTCCTGTCTTCTAACCAAGTAGCTATGACACCTCGCAAGAGAAGCTCTTTTGCTTGTTCCCAGTTCGAAGCTTCGGCTGCTATTAAGGCATATGCTTTAGGGCAGGTGTAGGACAAATCTTTGAATTCTAAAGCAGGCCCGCTTTTAGTCTCTTCGTTCTTTGTATCAGAAGGGGCCTCTACCGACTCTCCTGCTAACCAACTTTGTACCTGAGCCCACTGCCAGCGCTGATCGGGATCTTTAGCTAGTAAACCTCGCAGCAAAAGATGAATGGATGGATCTATCCCTTTAGGGAGAGAAATTCCTCTGGTTACTATATGGATCCGGAATGCTTTTTCATTAATGCCTTCAAAACACGAACCATTTGTGAGGAGCTGTAGAATGATCATACCTAAGCTCCACCAATCAGAAGCCACACTAATGCCTCCGGCAATCACTTCTGGCGCTGTGTAACGAGCTGAAATCGGCTGTTTGACTGTATCAAGATCAAAAGTAGAAAGACGACTATAGTGAAAGCCGCTCAGCATCACGTTCAGATTCTCTCGATTTAAGATGAAGATATTTTCAGGGCGAAGATTTCCATGTCGTAAACCGTTCTCGGATAGAGAAGACAAAACTCTTCCCATCGACTTCGCAATTTGTTGAATAATCGGTAGATCTATAGAGGCAGATTCAAGATCAAGGATAGGGGGATCGGAGATAAGATCTGTAACTTCATATCGTCTGCATTCCCATATTCCATGTGCTAAAAGCTCTGGAACGTAGTCTTTTGGCAAACGTTTTAAAATTTCATAAATACCAGGCTCAGGATGGGCATCAGGAAGATACAAAGTCAGGGTTGCTCTATGCCCGTGTCTTTCAACGAGGAACCTTTCAAAAGGTTCATTAGTAGTTTCCAGTCGATCAATGACAGTCCATCCATCGATGACTGTTTCCTTGTCTTGGGGTGATGGCTCTTGATTGATGGGGGTGGGTTCTGTCGCGACAGTGGCCCCACATTTAAAGCACATCTCATCATCGGGGTCTAAAGGATGGCCATTAGAGCAAAGGCGTGTATGTGGTGTTAAATTTGGGGTTTCAAGGGTTGGGTCAGATTGACCTGGAAGTCTCAGGGGTTCTTGTGTGAGATCCCAAGAACAGTTTCCGCAGAGCACCTCTTCAGAAGAGCGCTCTTCTCTACATCCTGGGCACTTACGGACATGGAGTGTCATAGGTCTTCCCCCTGGTAGAGCGTTCGTCCTGTGTGGTTACTGCCAGATGGCCCTCTTTTGCTAAGATAATCTTCAGGCGCCGCATATCATCGCGCCTAGGAACTCCTGCAAGCCAGATGGTTCCGGCTTCATCAAACATGATATCAAAAGTCTTATCAGATGATTTAAGGGCTCGCTCGAAAGGACGGAATCGCGTTTCTCCTAGAGGAGTAAGAAAATGAAGTCGTTGGTTATCGCTCCCGCGCAAAGCAAGAGTTTGGGCGGCATTTTCATCGTATGGATCTGAGATCAAGGCATCGATTGTCCCCTGACATTTTTCAAGGGTGAGGGCAATCTTTTCGAAAGGGTGTCCGCTATAGACGAGAATGTCGATACTCGTTGTGGAACGGATTTGGGCCAGGAGATGAATAAGAGCTTCTGGTTGATCGAAGGGTTCCCCTCCAGAAATCGTGATTCCTTCTGCTTCCTGTAACCAAGGGGAGATTACATCCATAATCTCATCGACAGATACCCCGCCTTTTCCAGTTCCCCATGTGTCGGCTGAGACACATCCCTTACAACGAATGGAGCATCCTTGAAACCAGATTCCAATACGGCGACCTGGCCCCAATGTTGTCACGGGGAAGTGGATTCTGGAAAGGTAAAGCATCATAATGTCGCACTCTCCGTGGCTAGCCTGAGCTTCGTGATCTTTCCAGTTTCAACGGAACGAATAGAAAGTCGACTGCCCGCTTCAATATTCTCATCGAAAAGGGCTCGAGAAAGGGGATTGACCAGATGGGTTTCAATTTTATTTCGGATTCCCCTTCCTCCGTTCGATAAATCTTTTAAGCAGAGATCTCTCAATGTTTGCAGGGCCAATGGATCAATCGAGATATCAATGTTTTGAGATCCTTTCAGATCTGATAGTACGCTATCTACCATACTATTGAAGATTTGTTCAGCTATGTTTTCTCGGATGAAGTCGAATACAATGATGTTGTCTCCGATTCGGTTGAGAATTTCAGGACGGTTGAGGGCCAACTTAAAGTGTTTCTCAATCTCCTCGCGGATCCGTTTCTGGATGGTTTCAAATTGATTCTCTGTAGAAACAGTCGCTTTTCTCTCTCCTGTGATATCGGTTTGATAGATTCCTAGGTTTGAGGTGAAGACGATGAACGCCTCTGTAAAATAGACCCGCTCTCCCCTGCCTGATGTCAATACGCCGTCATCTAAAATCTGGAGGAATTTATCGAGGATTCTTGGGTGGGCTTTCTCAATTTCGTCAAAGAGGACTACGCTAAAAGGCTTCTCTCGGATGGCATTGGTTAATTCACCTCCCATATCATAGCCTACATATCCTGGAGGCGCTCCGATCAACCGTTGGTCTGAATGCTCGGCGCTGAATTCCGACATGTCAAAGCGGATGTAAGCGCTTTCATCGCCAAACAGAAGGCTCGTAATCGACTTAGCTAGCTCTGTCTTCCCGACGCCGGTAGGTCCTGCCAAGAATGCAACGCCTCGAGGGCGACCACCACGGCGAGGAGCCCCCACTCCCGTTACTGCGCGCTTAATGATATCAAGCATGTGAGCAACTGCATGATCTTGTCCCTTGACCCTTTCCATAATGAAATTCTGTCCGTCGCGGATCTTTCTTCGGTCGAGCTTTTGCCAGGGATCTTCAGAAACCCCCACTTTATAGCGACGCACAGCTTCTCCAATCTTGGCATATCCTAATTTCTCTTCGCGGCAAAGTTGGGCAATTAACATGAGATCGACGAGAAGGAGTCCTTCGGTATTGTCTACAAAGCTCTGAACGGCAGTATCTTTTAGCTGAGTAGAAGCTTCCTTTGCTCCATCAAGGGATTGAATTAAGGAAGTCGCAAGAACTCGGCGCATCTGATGATCAGGATTTGGAATGGATATATGGCGAACTTTAGAATTATCGAGAGTAAACCAGGCTGGCATGTCCCCTTCTTTTTCTACTATCCATAGGACGGTGTTGAAAAAAGGTTTGGACGGTGTCCCGTAAGCGCGAACACGCGTTTCTTGGGAACGAATAAGTGCCCGCGTGAACAGACGATGCTCGGTATCGTTGAGATCATTTTGGTGAATGATAAGCCGGGATGCAAAATCGACGATTAAAGCTATGGGCTCCCCTTTCCATGTAATGAGTTGTTCTAAAACTGTCTCGAAAAGATCTAAACCAGCTGGAGCACACCCATTGACTGGCTGAAGACCCAATTGCTTCATGATGTTCTCAGCAGCTTCATGGCTTGAATGAGTGGACATTGGATCGATTATTTTAAATCCATTGATGAAGTCATAACTCAGAACGTGAGAATAACCATATTGTCGAAGCTCAGCGTTTAAGCAGGAAGTAAGAGAACGTACAACAGCTCCGCTCGATTTATCTTCTGTTTGGAGGTCACGCACATTCCCTGAAAGAACAAACTGACTTTTCAGTGGCAAAAACCGAAGAAGATCACAAAGCCATTTTGATCTAGTAACCACAAAGTCTTTTATCATTCACAATTCCCATTTAAAGCAGATTATCAAGCACTTTTAAACTACACAAATATACAACTTTACATCATAATAATCCAGAAACAGAACAACAATATATTTATTTTACCTCAAAATATGAATAAATATTTAATTATCACCCCTTCTCATTTTTACAAATTAAACAAGAACCCTTTATGGATCTGGTATGATCTCTTTGGCGATCAGTCAAAAAAAGATTCTTTATCAGAATTTGCTCTCAAAAATATAGAGGATGGGAATCTTCACGAAAAAGAGTACATTTCAAAAGTTCAGGTGGCAGAGATCAGAGAAACAGATCCAACTAAAGGGGTGGAAGAAACCCTAAGTCTTATGAGGAAAGGAGCTCCCCTGATTTATCAAGGATGGCTGGAGAAAAGAATTGATAACGTGATTTATCGTGGCAGACCCGACCTTTTAGAAAAACGGCCCGGTAAATCTATTTTTGGGGACTGGATCTATACTCCTATTGATATAAAATCCTCCTCAACAGTGAAAGCTACTCATGAACAGCAGCTTGCCTTTTACAGCATGATACTGCACTCAATCCAGGGTCATTTTCCCTACAAAACTGCCGTCGTCAATAGAAATTTTGAAACTATTGAGGTAATCCTAGATGAAAAAATCCTACAACGAACCCAAAGAGATATAGATGAAATCTTATCAATTATGAGAGGGAAAAAGCCCCCTACTCATATTTCAGGTTCTGCTAAAGAAACGCCTTGGTATAGCGAATGCCTGAGAGAGGCAGAAAACCTCAGAGATATTTCATTAATCTACAAAATCAGAAAAGATACTGCTGAAGCTCTTCGCAACCACGGCATTGATACGCTTGAAAAGCTAGCGCTCCAAGATATAAATGCTCTTCCTAAAATTCCAGGCGCTACTATCGACACACTCAAAAAAGCTAAAATTCAAGCACAATCCCTCGTAGAACAAAAGCCTATTTTCATCGGCGCACCTGAGCCTATTCAAGAAACCGACCTTAAGCTCTATTTTGATATAGAAGGAGTCAAGAGCCTCGGAGTGGAGTACCTATTTGGATTTTGGGTAGTTGGTGACCCCGAAAGGAACTATGCCAGAGACGGAGAGGTTGTGTGGTCGCAAAAAGATAAGGGAAAATACTTTCTCTATTTTTTAGCTGAAGCTCCAGAGTCAGAATCAATCATGTGGAACAAGTTTCTGAATTGGCTTCAATGCCTGCCCATTGATTACAAGGTTTATCATTATGCCAAATATGAAAAAGAAACCCTTACAAAACTCTCAAAAAAATATAAAGGATCAGAAAATCTTAGCAGATTTCAGGAAAAACTTGTCGATTTAGAAAAGAACGTGGCTAAATCAGTTGTTTTTCCCCTATATTTTTACTCTCTTAAAGATATTGCAAAATCACCTTTTATCAACTTTAATTGGCGCCATGAAAAAGCAGGAGGAAGCCAGAGTATTTTCTGGTATGAACAGTGGCTAGAAGCAAAAGATCAGCTCATCCTTCAGGATATCATTGATTATAACGAAGATGATGTGAGAGCTACAGAATGCCTGCATATTTGGATGAATAAAGCTCGCCTCTTCCCCAGAGCGCACCATGGATGGAGCTTAGTCTCGTATAGAAAATGTTGGGATTGATTTTCGCAACGATGAATTTTGTACAGTTATCTCTGGAAGATATTTTTGTACTAAAAGAAAGACCTGTTCAAAAAACATTGGGTCCGAGAATGGGGAGACTCTGATACTTTCAATTAATGCACGAAGATCCACTGGAATGGAGCGATCTTGTTGAGATGGAGGGTTATTTCCTACTCCCAACTTATCATACCAACGCAGAGCTCGAATTTCCTCTTCATAAGCAAAACTGATATCCTTTACAAAATAGCGCAAAAATTCAATTCCACCCACACACCTATTATCTCTTTTGTGATCAACATATGTTACCTTCCCAATAAATACAGACTCGCTTACTTTAGCAAAAGATTGACAAAGCCTTCCAAAAGTAGACTGGATAACTATTCCTTTTCCCTTTTCAGCATAAGCCCTCCACATAGCTTGAGACTCATCAGGGCTTTGGTGCCAGCAGCTCATGCCAGAATAAAAGCCTTTTTTACTTGTGTAAGCAAGAACTTGTTCTTTCATTTTTTGATCTTTATACGCTTCTACTTCATCAAAGTCCTTTTGAAACCAGGCTCCCTCCAAAGGATCTTCAAATTGTTCGGGAAGAGCAAAATACAAAGACTTATAGTGAAGAAGAGAGAGAAGCTTCTCCAGAGATAAATATCTCCAAATAATGGTATTATCAGATACTGGTTGAATATAGTCGTGAGGCTCATACATGATTTTTTTCCTTACTTATTACTATCTTGAAGAAAATAACAAAGCTCAACTTACATCAGTTTTTTGTTGTCGGAAGAGGTAGGATGGGCTTTCGGCCCGCGACGGGCCTCCGGGGCTTATAGCCCTGATTCACCTGACGGTGAATCCCCTTCTCGCTTTCGCTCGAAACGAACCCAAGGGTTCTCATCCTACCCCTCCCGAAACAAAAAAACCCAAGCTTTCGCTTGGGTTTGTTTCGGAAGAGGTAGGATTCGAACCCACGGACCCGTGAAGGTCTCCTGTTTTCAAGACAGGTGCAATCGGCCACTCTGCCACTCTTCCATAAAAAAGACAGCACTAATAATAAACGTTATACAACGTTTTTCTCAAGGAAATTGTTCGAGGAATCGAAGATCATTTTCCGTAAAAAGTCGAATGTCACGAATGTCACTCAAAAGCATGGTCAATCGCTCAATGCCCATACCCCACGCGTAACCTGAGTATTGTTCAGGATCAATATTTCCTTTTTTTAGCACGTTTGGGTGCACCATCCCTGCGCCCAAGATCTCAAGCCATCCAGTATGCTTACAAATCCTACATCCCGAACCTTTACAAGAGATGCATTTTACATCTACTTCTAGGCCCGGCTCTACAAAGGGAAAGTAGGATGGGCGGTAGCGCGTTTCAACTTTTTCCCCAAGTAGCTTGGATAAAAACTCATCCATCGTTGCAAAAAGATCGGCAAAGGTAACATCCTTATCGATATAGACCCCTTCCACCTGATGGAAAAATACGTGCGAGCGCGCCGATATATCTTCATTGCGAAAGCAACGGCCTGGCGCAATGATCCTGATCGGTGGAGAGTACGTTTCCATTGCGTGCACTTGCACATTGCTCGTATGCGTTCTAAGGAGCAGCTCGGTATTGAGGTAGAATGTATCTTGCATGTCGCGAGCTGGATGATCGGGAGCAAAATTAAGCCCGCCAAAGTTGTAGTAATCTGTATCTACATCGGGTCCTGTTTGAATGGAAAATCCCATCCCAACAAGTATATCCACGATTTTGTTCAGTGCTTGGGTAATCGGATGGAGTTTACCTTGAGGACGTGGTCTGCCTGGAAGAGTTGCGTCGATCCACTCTTGTTCTAACTGATGATTTCTTTCGGCTAATTTGACTCGCGCAAGGCTATTTTCACAATGCAAAGCAAGTTCTTGCTTGAGATCATTGATCACTTTTCCAAACTGTGGTCTTTCTTCAGGAGCGCAATCTTTGAGCGAGATCATTAAGGACTGAATAGGTCCTTTTTTTCCAAGATATTTGGTTTTGAGATTCTCAAAGTCTTTTGAATGGGTGGCCTCCCTCAGCTCGTTCATGAAATGAGTGCGAAGCTGACTGATTTGATCAGGCAAGGAGGCCATGAAAACTCTCTATTTAACTAACTAAACCTTTTTTTGCTGTTCCAGCGATGACGGTAAATGTACCAGGATCGCGGATGGCAAGTTCTGCAAGCACTTTGCGGTTGATAGCACAACCAATACGGCTAAGCCCGTTGATCAATCTGCTGTATGACAGCCCGTTGATCTTAGCGGCTACGCCAATACGTGTGATCCATAGACTACGGAAATCACGCTTGCGGAGTTTGCGGTGTTTGTAGTTAAACGCCAAAGCCGACATCAAAGCATCTTTACTCAGCTTAATGTGGTTTTTGCGGTCTCCGTAGAAACCTTTACAACGCTTCAATAGTTTTTTTGTTCTTCTTCGGGCTGCTACCGAGTTGGTAATTCTAACCATGGTTTAAGCTCCTATCATAATTTTGTACATCTTTAGTTGGCCATCATCCACGAGACGTGACTTGCCCAAGCTGCGTTTGCGCTTGGAGCTCTTCTTTGTCAAAATGTGGCGGCGGCCTGGACGGGCTCTTTTCAATTTGCCTGTCCCAGTAACTTTAAAGCGGGCTTTCATCGCCTTACGGGTCTTCATTTTAGGCACTGGTGGATTCTCCAATTTTCTTTTCATTTGTTGTCTTAGGTCGTTTCCCACTCGGAGACAATATTGTCGTCATGGTACGTCCCATTAACTTTGGCGGCGCTTCAACAACTGCTATATCAGAAAGTTCATCACAAAACTGCTGGACAACTTTCCGCCCTAAATCGATGTGTAACATTTCTCGACCGCGGAACATAATGCTAATGCGCACCTTGTTACTCTTTAGAATAAAATCTCTCGCTCGTTTCACTTTTGTTTCGAAATCATGGGTGTCAATATTCGGTTTGAGTTTGATTTCCTTAACTTTTATGACAACTTGCGCTTTTTTACTCTCTTTCTCTTTCTTCGCTTGGTGATAACGGAGTTTGCCGTAATCAATAATCTTTGCAACGGGTGGCTTTGCAGCCGGAGCTATCTCAACGAGATCTAACCCCATTTCTTCAGCTTTCGCCAATGCTTCTCGGAATGTTATGATCCCTAATTGCTGACCATCTTCCGTTACGACTCTCAGTTTGTCCGCGCGAATTTCTCTATTAATTCTCAAGCTCTACCATCATAAGGTTTTTCTCTAGCAAAAGGAACAACATCTTTTCTACCACTCCGTTGATACAAAAATCAACCGTCGGCGATCCTTTCCTAGAAGTCCTTTTCACCTGAAGAATGGTATGGCTTCTGCCAATCCCATCTTCCACTACATAATCAGTCACCCGCCCCTTGAGGCTGGTAGAATGATCAAAGCCTAAGATAGTAAGGGTTTTTCCGATCGATTGCAAGCAAGAAATCATATCTTCTTCAGACTGATCAAAAAAACTTATTTGCAAATGGGTCTCTTGGAACCCTTCCGACCAAAATTCGGCCACTTTTTCCTTCTCAAACGATCGATGAAGGGTCGTCCGATCGCCACCTGCTGGAGCTGCTATCTCGAAGGCGTCTTGAAACCACTGTTTTTTCAAAAATTGAATGAGGTGTTGGCGCATTTTCAGACCTTCTGAGAGCCACACACCACCTTTCCAAAGACCCATCTTTTCGCCCAATTGCTCAGGCTCACAATAGTTATTCAGTTTTTTCAAAAATTCTTTTAGCTCAGACTTCGAATTATGGCACCATCCTGTCAGACGCATCCCCTTGTCCGGCAAAGGTTTTGCCGAAATTTTGAATGCTGCAAGCTCTGCTGTATTTTTAAGATGGGGCCCTGGGCTTAAGTCGTGAAATGATCCAATTTGAATGATCTCAACCATCCCCTCTTCGAGCTCACTTACCCTCGCGTGGTGCCCTTCGCTCTTCAAAAGCTCGCCCGCGCTAAACGAAACCATTTCCATAGTCCGAATGGGGCGTCTTTCATGGATAATTTGGCGTATTTTTTCTTCGATGATATGAGCGTGAATCGGGTGAGGGAAATAGAAGTCGTACGAAAATCCTGTGGGGGTTTCCCCACCTCCCCAAAGCTCCACATCGGGGTAAGATTCGTAAACGGCTGCTGCCGCAATTTCTGCCGCCGTGCGGCGCAATATTGATAGATCCAAATTTCTTCTATATACGAGGTTGGGATGTAGCTGACTCGAACAGCTGACCTCTACGATGTCAACGTAGCGCTCTAACCAACTGAGCTAACACCCCAGATTTTAGACCATAATCTTACAGTATGGAGAAATTCACTTCAAGAAATACAACTATTAGCTATACTTTATCCCCTATGGAAAAGACTTTTTCTCCCCATTTGACCTTAGCGAAAACTTATTGGAAAGACCATATTCAACCCAACGATATTGCAATAGATGCAACTTGTGGCAATGGCCATGATACTCTTTTCTTAAGTGAAATCTGCACTGTGATCGGACTTGACATTCAAGAAAAGGCCCTCCAAAACACCCAAAAGCTCCTCCAAAAGCATCAAAAAAATGCAACGCTTCACCTCCTCTCTCACGCCCTCATTGACACTCTTTCATTTTCTTATGCCCCCAGACTTATCGTTTATAACCTTGGCTATTTACCCCATGCCGATAAAACTCTGACAACAAAAACAGATTCAACGATAGAAAGTGTCAGAAAAAGCTTACAGATCTTAGCCAAAGATGGTGCGATTTCAATCACGTGCTACCCTGGACACTCCGAGGGGGAAAAAGAGCAAAGCGCACTGGAGATTTTTATTTCAGAGCTACCCTCAGATAGATGGAAAGTAACACATCATAAGTGGTGTGATCGCCCAAAAGCACCGTCTTTGATTTGGATTTCATCCATAATATAAAAACTCCCCGCAACGACGCCGCGGATCGGGCAAACTTCTTTTGCATTAAGAAATTGGATCAATCGAGGATGCGCTGATTTTAAAAAGGTGATCTCTTCTGCTACCGGTTCGATCACTTTGAGACACCTTTTCCAATCTTTCTCTTTTGAAAACGCCAGAAAAAAGGGGAATTTTTGATTTGGATAGTGAAATTGGAGCATTTGAACAAGTTTTTCAAAAGCTGCCTCGTTATGTGCAACATCAAAAATGAGCTGTCCTTTTTTAGCAAATCGACATGACGGCTGAGCATCTAACCCCGCCTCCCCTTCAATTCCAAGTTCGAGAAGAGCCAATTTTGCAATATTTCTGTTTTCTAGATAGTAATTTGGCGCAGAGCAAGCAACTCTTGCATTTGGGAAAAATGGCCCAGCACTTGGACCCACAATGAGAGGGACATTTGGTTTTACAATCCCCCCTTTTTCCTTTGCAATTAGCTCTAGTGTATCTCCTAAAATTGCCGTGTGATCAAGGCCAATTGATGTGATGATTGATAAAACGGGGCAAATGACATTGGTTGCATCGAGTCTTCCCCCAATTCCTGCCTCAATTACAGCGTAGTCCACCTTTTCACGAGCAAAGTGGATAAATGCCATGAGCGTGAGTACATCAAAAAAGGAAAGAGAGGGGTCAAATACTTCATTGAAAATTTCTTCAGCCACATTTTGAGAGATGAGCTCGCCATTGATCTGAATTCTTTCTCTAAAGTTATGAATATGGGGCGATGTGTAAAGTCCCACTTTATAGGAAGAGGCCCTTAGTGCCGCTGCAATTTTTGTTGCGACAGATCCTTTTCCATTTGTGCCTGCTATATGAATCGATTTGAATTGCCGGTGAGGAAACTTCAGCTTTTCATCAGCAAGCAACATCTGAGGAAATGTTTTTCCTCCCCTTCCACCAAGGGAAAATAGTTTATCGATCACTTGCTTTCAACTGCTCAAATATCTCCTCATTAACCCAAGAGCTGCCGAGTCGAATATGAGGCTTTATCTCGCCATGATAATCGGAGCCTCCCGTTGCAATAAGATCTTTGTCTTTTGCAAGTTTGACCCAAGGAAGTTCTTGTGCTTTTGCAAGCATACTGTAGTAACATTCGATCCCGTCAAACGGCAAATCGAGGAGCTTTTTCAAAAATGAATGTTTCTTGATAAAATGGGGATGGGCCAATACTGCCTTTCCATTTGCTAGATGAATTTGTTCGATCACCTCTTTCGGAGTGAATTTGATCCCGGAAGTATAGCAAAGCCCCCCTTCGCGCAAATAGTGGTCAAATGCTTCGCGCTCTGTTTTCACATACCCTTTTCGAACCATGAGTTGTGCAATATGGGGCCGGCCAATGCTTCGATTCGCTGCAAATGTTTTGAGCTCCTCTTCCAAAATCACCATTTTTCGATCTGCAAGTCTTTTCAAGATCCCCCGATTGCGCTCATTTCTTTTTGTCTGCATTAACGTGAGAAACTCGTTTAGTTTTTGAGAATGAACATCAAATCCATATCCAAGAATATGGACAGAGGTTCCTTCGAGTTCAGAAGAAATTTCCATGCCAGGGAGAAGTTGAATCCCCAACGTTTGGGCTTCTGCAAAAAGTTCTGGGGTATATGCGGCAATTGTATCGTGATCTGTGATTGAAAGTCCCTTCAGCCCTACTTCCTTGGCTAAACGCAGCAGTACTTCAGGGGGATCTGATCCATCAGAGCATGTTGAGTGGCAATGGAGATCTGCACGAAAATCATTGGGCATCGATCATTCTAACTTCAGGTTCTAGCAATGTGCCAGTTTGCTCTAAAACTTTTTCCTGCACAAGACGAATTAGCTCTTTTACATCTTTTGCCGTTGCCAAATTGTGATTCACGATAAAATTTGCATGGATTTCAGAAACTTTTGCGCCGCCAACACAAAAACCTTTGAGCCCGCACTTTTCGATGAGCGCGCCAGCAGAGGCTCCTTGGGGATTGCGAAAAATACATCCGGCGCTCTTCTCTTTTAATGGCTGCGTTTTCATCCGATAATCGATGATTTGCAATTGGGCTTTTCTTGCATTTGGATCAGGTGTTAAAGAAAAGGTAGCAGAAAGGATCACTCCATCCATTTTCTGAAAGGGTGAGCTTCGATAACCAAAAGTTAATTCCGTTCGTTTGTACTCTCGAAGCATTCCATCGAAAAATTGAACGGATTGAAGAGACTCGCATGTTTCATGACCATTTGCCCCCGCATTCATCCAGACTGCTCCACCAACTGTTGCAGGTATCCCTGATGCGAATTCAAGTCCCGACAAACCTTTGCGTGCTGCTTGGGCTCCAAGAAGAGAAAAACTATAACCTGCACCAACAGAGACTTCCGACTCTTTCCAACGACAAAAATCAATTTTATTTAAAATGACAAGACCCTTGAAGCCTTCATCACTAAAAAGGCAGTTCGAGCCTTTGCCTAAGATCATTTTGGGGAGATTGATTTGAAATGCTTGCTGCATCTCATCGATTGTAGAAACTTCGGCAAATAGGTGAATAGGACCACCGATACCAAAGGTGGAAAACTCAGATAAGGACCGGTTCTTCTGTAGCTGGAGCGCCATCTTTCTTATATACTCCATCTAAAATTGCGTTGACAAACTGAGAGCTCTCAGGGGTCCCGAATTTACGACAAAGACGGACCGCTTCTGCTATTGCTACCTTAGACGGAAGCTCGTTGTCAAATAAAATTTCGAATAGGCCAAGGCGTAAAATCGTCTTTTCTACGCGTGAAATCCGATCAAAACTATACTCAGTTGAAGCCTCTGCAATGATCGCATCGATCTCCTCTTGCTTCGCAAGCACCTCAGCTACACGAGCATGCGCATCAAGCATCGAGCGTCTCGTCGCTTTGAGTTCTGCCATCATAAAAGGGACGATCTCGTCCTTTTCCGATACAAATCCTTCACTATAAAGGATTTGAAATACAGCTTCTCTAAATTTTTGGGGAGGTAATGCCATAAAAACATCTTTTGTTGGGCCTAAAATATAGCACAAAGGCTGAGTTTGTGAACATCAGTAAATTCCCCTCACCCATCAAGTTATTCTTTGCGAATCCAAATGGTGCCCTTTATAATTTTTCTACCCTTGCATTTTTTTTTAATAATTTCTAGAATCACAATCTTACCCAGATGGAAACAAAGCGTGATTGGCGTATTTCTAGATTCAGAAACAAATGGACTTAACTCTCAAATCCACCAGATTGTTGAGATCGCGTTTAAAATCGTCGACTTAACGACAGGCAAAGTTGTTGAAGACTACCAATCTCTAATTGCACAATCTAAAGAGCTTTGGGAAAAAAGTGACAAAGATAGTCTCGGCATCAATGGCTTTACATGGGAAGAAGTTTCAAAGGGCAAGTCCAAAGAGCTTGTTGCCAAAGAAATTATCGAGATTTTTAAAAGATGCGGCGTGATTCGTAAAAAGGCAGTTTTCATCTGTCAAAATCCCTCATTTGATCGGGTCTTTTTTTCACAGATCATCGATTCGGATACACAAGAGGGGCTCAACTTACCCTACCACTGGCTTGATTTAGCATCGATGTATTGGGCTTTAAGTATGAAAAAAGCCAAAGAAAAAAAGGGGCCATTTCCTTGGGAAACCGGGTTTTCAAAAGACTTAATCGCATCTCAATATCAATTGCCAGGGGAAGAAAAGCCACACCGCGCGATGAATGGCGTCGCCCATTTGGTACAATGCTACGAAGCTGTTGTTGGTTTCGCCTCTTAGGGAAAATCCGTTCCATAAAAGACCCTCTCTTAGTATATGGGAGTTAATGTGCAAGAAAGTCGGGCTGATCACTTTTATATCCTCTGTAATTTTATGCGCTCCCCTGCTCGCAGACTTAAACCTTAAAAATCTCTCTTTGAAAGGGGCAGAAGAAATTGCCCTTGAATACAACAAAAGCTTATTGATCGCTCGCGAAGGGACGACACAGGCTCAAGAGAGAAAATCACAAGCTGTATCGCGCTGGTTGCCCGCTATCGGTTACAGAGCTGAATTTAGAGACATCGAGAAAAAAGAGCTCTTTTTTAACGTATTTAGTAGCGTTTTTGATTTTAGCCACCAAGGTTACAGCAGCATTTTACAATTGAGCCAACCCATTTTTTCTACAGATCTTCTTTTTGGGTTAAAATCAAAAAATCTAGAGGCTCAAGTGACAAGCTATGAGCAAGCAAACACGAAAAATGAACTTTTACTTGCTGTGCGCGACCGCTATTACGAGGTGCTTTTATACGAAAAGGCGCTCGTGATTGAACGAGAAAACATTGATTATTTGTCCTACGCCTTGCAACAAGAACAGGGCAGACTCGATGCGGGAAATGCAACGCCATTTGAAGTCAATCAAAGTAAAGTTGCCGTTGCAAATGCGATCTCCACTTACTATGCAACGTTGAAAAAGTTGAAAAACGCTCGCAATGCTTTTATTTTAACGTTAGGAATCGATCCTCTTTTAGAGCCGGAAATTTATTTAGAAGAGCACTCTATGCCCATCGATTCCATCCCCGTTCTTTCAGTAAAGCTTCAAGAGCTTAACGATGTATACGACTATCGAAGCGACACATTTCCAACGACCCTGGATTTTTCCCGCCATATCGAATCTTTAGAAAGAGCGAGAAAACTGACCCTCTTTACGGCAAGTGAGGTGCAAGAATATTTAGATTTAGCGCTCTCTTTAAGGCCCGATCTTTTAGCAAGAAAACTCCAAGTTGGCGTTGCCGATCAAAACGTAAATACAAAGCTTGGAACCTATCTTCCCAAAATCTCGGGATATGTCCGCTATTCCTACAATGACGTTGATCTCGGGACGCGCCCCTTCTTTAAGCAAGAATATGACCTATCTGCGGGTGTCGTCCTTAGCTGGAACCTTTTTGACAGCATGCTAAGAGAGCATGAAGTGAGAGAGGCCCGATCGATGCGCTCTTCATCTCGAATTAGTTACGACAAAGAGTGGCAAAGAATTGAAGTGGAAATCCGTAATGGGTTATATCAACTAGAAGAAGCGATGCTCACTTACCTCTCCTCTACACAGGCAGTTTTTGTGGCAGAACAGGCAAGAGAGCAAGCCAAGGACAAGCTCCACTTTGGCAGAATTGCACCGTTAGAATACCGCGATTCAGTCAACCAGCTTGCCCAAGCAAGAAACCAACAAAACCAAGCGAGTTTCGATCTTTTGGCCGCATATTACCAGGTTAGATACGCAACAGGAGTTGATGCAAAATGAAAAAATTGATGATTTTAGTCCTACCTCTTTTCCTAATCGGTTGTTCAGGTAATTCTGATCAGGACAACAGTGATTTTACCCCCTATCCAGAAAATACAAGCTTTTCTAAAAACCCATAAAAAATACCCCCTGATGAAGGGGGGTAATTCTTGCTATCTAACCCAAAAAATCTTACAATTGCTTACGAGGCAAGCTCTTGTAGTGATCTGCAATTCAATCATGAATATCTTGCAAAGATTTATTGTTTTTTTGTAAAAGGCATCCTATGAGCTTTTTCCATGCCATGACTCCTTTCATCGAAGTTGTGATCATTGCGATCATGCTCAACTATATCCTCACGTTTTTTTGGAACACAAAATCGATGGATCTTGTCCTCGGGATCTTGGCCTTTTTATTTATTTTAGCAATCTCAAGCTGGCTCGACTTGCCTGTATTACACAAATTGATGGTTGTGATCGGTAATGTTGCCGTAATCGCCCTCATCATTATTTTCCAACCCGAACTGCGCGTTGCCCTATCGAAATTGAGTTTAAAGGGGCGAAGATTTCGTGAAGTTACGGAATTTGATCGATTCCTTGACCATTTAGCAGGTTCAGTCTACAGAATGTCTGAAAAAAGAGTGGGAGCCTTGATTGCGATTGAAAATGAAGACTCCCTCCAGGAATATGCGCAAAAAGCGGTGATGGTCAACGGAGAATTTTCCTCGGAATTTCTCGAAACCATTTTTTCAATCAACACCCCTTTACACGATGGCGCTGTCATTTTAAGAGACAAAACCATTTTGGCAGCAGCAGTGATCTTACCGCTTGCTGAAGATGCCTCCCAACTTGCCAGATCCATGGGAACGCGCCACAGAGCAGGGCTTGGGTTGAGCCATATGACGGATGCTCTGGTCATTGTGGTTTCCGAAGAGACTGGGAAAGTCTCGATTGCCCGCGAAGGGATCATGACCCGTGGCGTAAAAATTGATCGCTTTAAAGGGATCATCCGCAGTATCTTTAATCCACCGCCTCGCGCAACGCAGAGTAAATTCAACTTCATAGAGTGGCTGAAGACGTGAAGACACTATTAATTCGTTTATTTTTAGACAACTGGCAAAGAAAGCTCCTTTCCTTAATCCTCTCCATGATCATCTG
The DNA here is from genome assembly GCA_002773795.1 of Chlamydiae bacterium CG10_big_fil_rev_8_21_14_0_10_42_34. Lineage (GTDB taxonomy): Bacteria > Chlamydiota > Chlamydiia > Chlamydiales > SM23-39 > REEB52. Next base: position 507,223 of record PFAD01000008.1, read on the forward strand.
GATGGTTGTAAGTCACTCGATGACAGTTACGAAAGTAATTCCAAATGTTCCCGTACGAGTCACAAATCTAGCTCCAAACAAAACAATCGAGGGGATGCTCGTAACAGGTCACTTAAATAAGCGAGTCTCGCTAAGCATTGTTGGGCACAAAAAGGGCCTAGAAAACCTCAGCTCCAAAGATCTTGAAGTTGTCATTGATGCAAAAAACAAGTCTCATGAATGGATCACAAGAATCTCTCATAAGAACTTAGTCAGTCTCAATCCAGATTTTGATCCTGTCAAAACTGTTTCAAGAGTTACTCCCATTGAAATGACTGTAAGACAGAGCAAACTTATCACAGAAAAAATCCCAATCCATGTAACCCAACCGATTGGTGAGGCCCCTAAAGGATACCAATATTTAGACATCTGGCCCTATCACCTTTCAATCCAAGTCACAGGTCCAGAAGAGGCCGTTAAAAAGCTCAAAAACCGCGGGATCAAGCTCACCTTCAACCTCAATGAAATCACGCAAGAACAACTCGACGAGCTTCAAGCGCCTCAACAAGGTGATTACTCCGATGAAGTGAGCTTTAAAGTCCCTGAGTCGTGGAAAAAAGTCTCTTTAGCCAACTTATCCGACACCCCCATTGAAATTGATGACCCTTTAGCCAAAGCGCTCAGAATTGATTTTTCGAGACGGGACCTTCTTCCTATAGGATTTTCAATCCCAGTAACGATCTTTTTCCCACCCAAATATAGCAATACGATCAACCCTGAAACGTACTCTTTGGCCACCAGCCAATTTATTTCAAAGAAAAATGGAATCAAACTATTTAACGAACCTCTCTATGCACAAGGGGTGAGTCATCTGTTTTTAGAAACGGTAAAAGATATGATTCAGATGGTCATCATTGCTGCCCCCAAATCCGAAAGAGACTCCTTGCTCTGGAGCGCGCAGTTTATGTATCCACACGAGCTAGAAAACCGCTACATTGCAAAAGTGATGGCAGAGTCCAGCGAAGAGATTTTTGACATCCAACCTCACCTTCAAGAAGATTACTTGAGAAATCGTTTTCGTGGCTATATGAGCCGCTTTCGTCTCTATACGCCACAGAACAATAAGCTCTCTTTAAAGATCGAACTTCAAGCAAACTCGATTTCGATAACCCCACAAAACTACTCAAAATGAAGCATGTCGTCCTTTTAAAGTCTCGAGCTGGCAATTATGGCGGACTCGAAAAGTACGCATCAAGGATTGCAAATGCCTTTCACGAAAGAGGGGCAAAAGTCTCTATCTTAACAACAGGAAAAACCCTTCAATCAGAATTTCCTATCTACTCAACTAAAACATTTTCCTGGCCCGCATTTATTCGGATGGAACAATTTGACCATTTTACGAAAAACTGGATCGAAAAAAACCAAGTCGATCTCGTCTTTGGAATGGATCGCAACCGTTTTCAAACACATATTCGAGCGGGCAACGGAGTTCATGCAGCATTTTTAAAAAGTAGACTCCTCACTGAAGGTAAAGCCAAAGTCTTTTTATGCAAAATGAATCCCTTGCATCGCAAAATTTTGGAGCTTGAAAAAGCGGCCTTTGAAAACCCTTTGTTAAAAAAGCTCTTCACCAACTCTCATATGGTTAAAAAGCAAATCCTCGAGCACTACAATACTGACCCAAACAAAGTGCAAGTCATCCACAACGGAGTTGAGTGGGAAGAGATGCACGATGACTTCAACAATTGGGAAGATGGAAAAAAACTCGCGCTTCAAGAATTTGGTCTAAATCCCGAACATTTTCAATTCCTTTTTATAGGCAGTGGTTACCTTCGAAAAGGGCTAGACAGACTCCTTGGCGGCCTCTCTCAGCTTAAACAAAAAGACTTTCACTTATCTGTCATCGGCAAAGACAACAATGTCGACCTCTATCGAGCTAAAGCTGTGCAATTGGGTTTAAAAGACCATGTTACTTTTTTTGGGGCCAGCGAAAAGACACGCCTTTTTTATCAACTTGCCGACTCTCTCATTATCCCCTCATTTTACGATCCCTTCGCAAACGTGACCGTTGAGGCTCTTGCAATGGGCCTTTTTGTCATCTCTTCAAAACTAAACGGGGGCTATGAGGTGATTACCCCAGAAAATGGGACTGTCATCGAAGATCTTTTATCTACTGACGCGATGGTAAATGCTCTTGAAATTGCAATGAACCACAAAAAAACACCCCTTAGCTCTTCTTCAGTCAGAAATTCGATTAAATACCTCGACTTTTCAAACCAAATGCGGACACTTATGGATAGCTGTGGATAAGGAAAAGTGGACCTACTACTTTATTCGGGCAGTTACATTCCCTTTTAGCCTAATGCCCTACTCATGGCTGCATAAAATAGGCAGATGGCTCGGATCGATCGCTTATCATTTCATGACAGATTATCGAAAAAGGACTTTAAGCAACCTCGCCCTCGCAAATGACCTAGATCTCACCCCTTCTCAACTCATTCGCATTGCAAAAAGATCGTTTCAAAATCTCGCAATCAACTGTCTTGAATACCCAAAGTTTGCGAGAGAAAAAGACTTTTCTCGCGTCATCCAATGCGAAAATCCTGAAGTTGCAGATGAAATATATAAACAAAACAAAGGGATTATCTTCTTTTGTGGCCACCAATCGAATTGGGAAGTGCTTTTCCTAGATGGGACAACCCGAATGAAAGGCATCGCGATTGGTAAATCGATCAAAAACAAACGACTGTACCATTGGATCCTTTCGATTAGAGAGAAAAATGGAGGGAAAATTGTCGCCCCCAGAAACGCCGTCAAAGAGGGGCTGCGCGCTCTAAAAAATGGTTCGTTTATCGGAATTGTTGGCGATCAAGGAATGCCTGATAGCGGCTACTCTTTCCCCTTTTTAGGAAGACGCGCTTGGACCTCGACGGCGCCTGCGCTCCTTGCTTATAAAACTAACTGCCCTATTGTTTTTGCATCTACACATCGCGTTCAAGGCCGTTATAAGATCCGCTATTTTGATCCCATCTGGCCAGATCACAGCCAGCCTGTAGAAAAAGATGTCGTCCGTATGATGGACAAAGCCCTTACATTACTTCAAGAGAGCATCAAACACTCACCCGGAGAATGGCTCTGGCAGCACAACCGCTGGAAGCAGCAGACGACGCATAACCTTTACAAGAGGTTTCGGCATGACTGCATCTGTGTCATCATGCCCGATGAGGGCTTTTTAGATCTTAACCAGCACCTCAAAACGCTCAAAGAGATCTACCCACTTGTTTTCCTGATCTTATTTATCCCCAATCGATTCCGTCACGTTCCATTAATTGACGCAGACGAGACAATTTACTATAAAACATTAGATCAAACGCTCATTAACGATCTTCGCTTTAAACTCGTCTTTAACTTCACAGACTATAAACCCATCCATGCGCACTATGAGCGCTTAAGCGCCTTTGAAGTGGTTCATATAGCGAAACTCAAAGAGCTTGCAGCTGAGCACTTGCAGCCCCAACACGATTTTTCAGATATTTTAAAACGGGCCCTTTGTCGTCCCGGATCTATTTGGCAAAAGGAGGAACATGCCAGCGACACGCTTTTACATTGATGCCGATCTTAATGGCACATTGACCCTTGAAGGAACTGAACTGCATCACCTTTGTCATGTAATGCGTATCCGTGTCGGAGAAGAGATCGAGCTTGTCAACGGCAGAGGAGGCTTTGCAAAAGCAAAAGTTGCATCTATCTCCAAGCGCGATGCAACATTAGATATCCTTTCCTCTGAAGTTTCTCCAATATCCGAGCCTCGTACAATCTTAGCAATTGCCCTGATGCGCCCTTCAAAACTTGAACTCATCATTGAAAAATGTACGGAACTGGGAGCAGATGCCTTTTGGCTCTACCGAGCCCAACACTCTGAAAAGGCGGATCTATCTGAACATCAAATTGAAAGGCTTAACCACATCGCAATTTCAGCAATGAAGCAATGTGGCAGACTCGATTTACCCTCCATCAAAGTCTTAAAAAAATTCGATGAGATTTTTGATCCAAGCTATTCGGTACTTTTTGGCGATACGAGAAAGGGGGCAAAACCCATTGAGCCGTCAGAAAAAGTTATTTTTGTGACAGGACCTGAAAGAGGTTTTTCAGAAAAAGAGATCAAACTTCTCGAGGAAAAAGCGCAAGGAGTTACCCTTCACAAAAACATTCTTCGGGCAGAAACAGCACCTATTGCCGCCGCCTGCCTTTTGGAACATAGAATCTAGTAGACACCCTCTTAAAGCTACATGACTGATTCACAACAAACTTATCTATCAGAAACGTCAAAATTAACAGGGCAAAAAGTCCGATTAAAATGTGTCCCATGCAGCCAAAGGTATCGTTTAGTCCAAGCGATGTCGCATGCTGATCGAGATAATTATTGAGCTGCAAAGTTGCTTGCTCTTTGGTCAAATGAAATTTGTTAATTGCTGTATTAAAATATTCAGATGTAAGCTGTGAATTATTAGTAAGCTTTTCTCCTAATCGCTCATGAAAAAATGCTTGTCGTCTTTGCCACAAAATCACATAAAGTCCAGCTCCTAGGCTGCTAAAAAGGGCCCTTACAATTTGAAAAAGGGTGAAAACAGTTGCAGATTTTTCTGGTCCAAAACTACTCATCGTAAGATTAAAGACAGGAAAAACAAACAAAACTAAACCAAGACCTGACAAAAACCGTGCGACAGCGAGGTGAAAAAAGTCCACCTCAACATCGAAGTATGTGGAGTAATAACAAGAAATTGCAAAAGATAAAATCGCAAGAGCTAAAGTGATACGCGGATCAAAACACTTGAGCAACTTTTCACTCACAAAATGAGCGACAACCCCAGAAATTGCCATAATCAAAAGCAAAGCTGAAATCCATAAAGGAGTATAGTTTGAGTAGATATTGAGCCATAGAGTAATTAAAATGATCATTCCAAAATATGCGGAGAAAAGAACTGCGAGATTCAACAAAGCATAGGAAAAAAGGGGGGTTCGAAATAGCCTCAACTCTAAAAGAGGATTCGGTTGAACGAGATCCCAAAGGATAAAAAAAAGCAGAGAAGGGATCCCGATGATCAACAAAGAAACAAAGATCGGAGAGCGCAACCAATCAAGCTCTTGAGCAAGCGTTGCAGCAGTTACAAGCGATCCTGTTGCAATAAAAAAGAACAAATAACCCACTTTATCAAAAGTTGGTATCTGTTTTGAAATCACATCGGTCTTCCGGTAAAAGAACCAAAAATAAGCCGCTAAAGTAAGGGCTATAGGTTCGTTACAATGAAAAATCCACCGCCAATGCGATTCATATGCAAGCCATGCGCCAAAACAGGCCCCAAGAACAGGGACTGTTACATACATAGCAACCATGTAAAATGAATAGGATTCAACAAAGTCCTTGGGTGCAAACTCCAAAATAAGGCGTCTACACAAAATAAAAAAAATGCCTGAAGCTAAGCCTAACAGCAGTCGAAACACATTAAAAAGAAAAAATGTAGGCGAGAGTGAACAAAAAATCGAAAAGACAGTGTATAGCAAAAGCCCATAGACCAGACAACGAATCGCGCCAAAACGGTCTGCTAAAGGATTGGCCAAAGGGATAGTCATCACATTTCCAAGGCCAAAAAACACCATTGCATAAACTGAAATTTCAGAACTGCTTCCAAGTTCTGAGGTGATATAAATCCCAGCCATATTCGTTACCGTGTTGTAGAATATGGCGAGAAAAAGTGTGATAAATACACAGAAAAAAAAGGTTGGAGAAACTTTGGATTCTTCAGTCGCCAGCTGCATCTTTGCCCAAACTTTCTACAATCTGGTTTTGAAGCATCTCATCGAGACGAATCGCTTCCTTCATCAAAGGGGGCAAACAAATTGCAATCTCGGGAAGATCCAGCTCCTTTTCTCTATATTCAGACAAGTTGGGATCAACATTTGCAGCAATCACATCTGCAATGAGGTTTTGATCCCCTTTTTCCTCAACTTCGTAAATGGAAGTTTGGTAATGAGGAGATCCATGATTCGTGTCAGGAATGAGTCTCCCTTTGCGATCGCGAATATCGACATAGGCTTTACAACTAAGACCTAGGCGCAAAGGCCGCTCTTGAATCTCTTGAGGGAGAAGTGCAACACGTACTGGAAGTCTTTGGACGATTTTAATCCAATTGCCTGAAAGATTTTGCGGGGGCAACAAAGAAAATGCATTCCCTGCCCCACCGGGAAGCCCAATAACCGTTCCATGGAAGATCTCATCCGAGCCCCACAAATCGACCGTTATATCTACTTTCTGTCCAATCCGCATTGCTTTAAGTTGCGTTTCTTTATAATTTGCATTCACCCAAATCTGATCCAATGGGATGATACTCATCAATGGCTGTCCCGCTGGCACCCACATGCCAACTTGAACAGTTCTCTGCGCAGCAAGCCCTTTTACAGGAGAATAGATTTTACATCGATAGAGCCTAACCCAGGCATCGCGAAGTTGATCAGATGCGGCAACAACTAGAGGATGATTTTGTAAAGAGGTCCCTTGAACTGCAGAAAGCGCTTTTTGATATAAAGCTCCCGTCATTTCTAAGGATGCATACTGAGCTCTTAGCGCTGCGATAGAATGCTCATAATCTTCGAGAGAGACTCCTTCCTCGCGATAGACTTTGCTGCGGTGCAAATAATCTTGTGCATCTCGAATGAGTTCTGCCGTCTTTAAGTCTATCTCTGCCCTATAGACAGAGACTTGATGAAACATTTCGCAAACTTGTCTCACTGTCTGAGATAAACCTTCTTTAGCCCGCTCAAGGGCAATTTTAGCATCGGTTTCATCCATTGTGACAAGGAGCTGCCCCTTTTCAACCAGAAAAGAATCATCTGTTTGGATCGAAGTTACAAAACCGGGATGAAAAGGTGTAATATAGACTTGATTACCCTGCACATACGCATCGTCTGTGTACTTATAGTATCTCCAATAAAAAAACCAAATGACGAAGCAAATGATGGCCAAAATAAGGCAAGTTCCCCAGAAAACAAAAGCCAGTTTTCGCCCCTTATTCATGAGATGTCCCCTCGCAAGCCAAAAACCCACCGCCTAAAGCTTTTGTAAGGCTGATATTGACCACATACTGTTGATAGAAAAACTGAACATCTTCCAACTGTTTTTCGATCACCTCTTCAAGCGACTGGTACACAGCAAGTGCATTATCAATGCCACTTTTCGATCGCAACTGCGTCAAACGGTATCTCTGTATTGCATTTTCAACAATTTGCCCCTGCTTTTCCTTTTCACCATTGATTGCAATACCCATAGACAAAAGATCCGAAACCTGCTGAAAGCTTTTTAAGATTAAATTGTTATACTCATAAACTGCTTCGTTAAAGAGTGCTCTTTTTGCATCAACATTAGCACCAATCGCTCCTGCCGTATAAACCGGCAAACTCAAACCAGGAATGACACTCACTGTCTTGCTAATCCACTCAAAAAGCTTCGACCACGAACCACTTTGAAATCCAACTAACCCTGCAAGATTAATATTTGGCAAAAAGTCTGCTTTTGCAGCTCCCACTTCAAAGGCAAGAGCATCCACTCGATTGATTTGAGCCATCAAATCTGGCCTTCTGATAAGAAGATCCATCGAGATATCAGAGGGAATCGCCATTGATTTAGCCAAGGGGGCAAGCGGTTCATTGAGAGCTAACCTCTCATCTGGCCCTTGTCCTGCCAAAATATTAACAATATGCTTTCCTGCAGCAATTTCTTGCTCAATGTTGTAGAGATTCTGCTTTGCCTGAAATACCGCCTCTTCAGAAAGGAGAGGTGTTAGTTTTGAATAAAGCGAACTTTTTAACATTTTTGTTTGTAGATCAAAATAGTTTTTCCTCACCTCATAAAGCTTTTCATAGAGCTCTTTTCGAAGTAGATTTGTCCTCAAAGCAAAGTAAGCTGTTGCGAGCGCTGCCGATGTAATCAACTCAACTTGAGCTGCTTCCGCAATTGCTGCCCGTGTCTTTTCAAGTGCTGCCTTATAAAGATTGCGATACTTTCCCCAAAAATCAAATTCATAAAAAAATGAGAGGCTAAAATCGATTTGGCTATTATTGAGAGCAATATTTGGATTAAGCGCACGGTACAAACCATTTTGGCTTAAATATTCCCACTGATCGCTTGCATCGAAGTAAACTAAAGGAAAAAGCTCAGATCTCGCGATGACAGCCTGACTTTTTGCAAAGGCAATCCTCTCTTGAACTGCTTGAATTGACGGGTTGTTTTGGAGAGCCTTTTCAATCAGTGCATTTAGTTCCTTCACTCCATATAGCTCCCACCACGTTTTTTCAGGCCACTTCCCACGCTCGTAAAATGAGCTGTCTAAAGCAATCTTTTCACTCGATTTAATGGAAGGCGCGCCCAAGATATTTTCAGTCTGTTCCTCTTTAGACATAGAGACCGAGCAAGAAGTAAACACACAAAGGGGAATGAATATAGCTTTTCGCAAGATAGCCATGAATGAATAGAACCTTATTTCCTTTCTCTTAAGAAAATAAGATTAAATGGTCAAGAAATACGGATATCAAATGGGGAAAAGTGTGCAGTTAGGCTTCTCTTCGCTACCGCGGTAAATAAGCCCTTTTTGTGGGTCAAGAGTCACTTCATCGCCCTCTTTCAATACAGACATGGCCCCATCAGATCTACACATGACTGAAATTTCAAAGGTTTTTGCCAAAAGCGCTGCATATTTTTCAGAGGACGAATCGCCAATGTAATTTTGCAATATGACACCTGCAGCCTCTTTCAAAATCGGCATAAACGTGTTGTCGCAATGGGGAATTACAACAAGTTTGCCTTCGAGATCCTCTGCGCTATATCCTTCGGGAGCTAAGACGAAAACGATTTTACCCATTACTTTTGGACCAAATCCTTTATGTCCCCTCACAAGGACTTCACCTATATTTTCCACCATCATCATGTTCGTTGTCCCCGTCTTTCCAAAAGGGACTCCAGCTGTCACAACAACCAGATCGCCAAATGAGATCAACCCTTGCGACATCGCGAAATTGCTAGCTGCTGCAAATGCCTCTTTTGAGTTTTTGCACCCTTCGACTAAAACAGGCATAACACCCCAGTTAAAGGCGAGCTGATGGTAGTTTTTCTCAGACGGGGTCACTGCAATAATAGGCCATTTAGGGCGAAGACGAGAAACTAACCTTGCCGTTTGCCCGCTTGTTGTAAATGCAAAGATACTTTTTGCGTTCGCGGTATAGGCAGTTTTCACCGCTGACATCGAAACTGCAGAAGAGACATCGTGATAATCTCTTTGTGAATTGAGCTCAAAAAACCCGTGATAATTAAAGTCAGCTTCAGCTTCTTGAACGATCCGTTTCATCTGTTTAACGGTTTCAATCGGGTATTTACCGACAGCGCTTTCTCCCGAGAGCATCACGCACGAAGTACAATCATAAATCGCATTGGCAACATCAGATACTTCAGCCCGTGTAGGACGTGGATTTGTGATCATAGACTCGAGCATCTGCGTTGCAGTCACAACTGGCTTACAGGCCTTATAGCACTTGCGGATCATCATTTTTTGTAAGCGAGGCACCTTGGCAAGATCTACTTCTACCCCCAGATCTCCGCGAGCGACCATAATCCCATCAGCTACCTGAACGATGCTGTCAAAATTATCTACCCCTTGCGTACTTTCAATTTTTGCAATGACCAAAATGTCAGATTTCCCCTCTTTGGCCAAAAGCTCTTTAATCGTTAAAACATGGTGCGCTGAGCGAATAAACGAAGCTGCAACATAATCAACATCGTGTAAACACCCAAACTGAATATCTTTCACATCGCCATCTGTCAGTGCGGGCAAAGGGATATTTGCCCCGGGAATATTGACCCCTTTTCCACTTTTTAACGTACCCGTATTTAATACTTCAACGACCGCAAAAGTTTCCCCTTTTTCAACGACTTGAGCAATAATATAGCCATCATCAAATAGAACTTTCATCCCTACTGATAATGCTTCTACAATTTCGATAGGGTGAACGGGAATTTCATCGGGGCTGTTGTTTTCATCCTCTACAATTTTTAGACGCTGACCTGGCTTTAGAGAAATAGCATCATTCGGCAATTTCCCAACGCGAATTTTGGGCCCATGGGTATCGAGCATAATTGCGAGGGGCACATTTTTTTCTTTTCTCGCCTTTTTTAAAAAATTGATCGTTTGGAGATGTGTTTCATGGGTTCCATGACTAAAGTTAAGTCGTGCAACATTCATTCCAGCATCGATCAACTCAAGTATTTTCTCGTAAGAGGATACGGCGGGACCAATCGTGCAAATAATTTTGGTGCGTGTATGCATAAATTCAATATACAAGAAAAGTTGTTTTGAGAGCTAGTTCGATCGAAAGACTACAACAGTCTAAGTATTTCCAATGCTTCTTTCATCCGCTCTTTTTCGCTCTTTTCACCCTTTTTTGTTGTGACAGGAATTGGATCCGACCCACCAGGCTTGCGAGCAATGGGCGTCAACTCAGTCTCTTGCGGGATCTTAGGCTTTTCTGTTGTAGACTTTACCGACATCTACTCCCTCATGAAAAAATAGGTGAACGAAAGGGTAAAATCATTCACAATTGATTGCAAGACCCTATGATCACGTTAAAAAAAGTTTGCGTCCACAATTTAAAAAGCGTCGATCTTGAGCTTGAACCAGGAAAACTCGTTGTATTTACTGGTGTTTCAGGATCGGGCAAATCCTCTCTTGCCTTTGACACCATCTATGTCGAGGGGCAAAGGCGCTATATCGAATCGCTCTCTCACCAAGCGCGCAGATTTTTAGGCGACCTTCCGAAACCTGACGCTGAAAGTATCTCGGGAATTGCACCCACCATTGCCATTGAGCAAAAAACGGCCGGACGCACCCCTCGATCCACAGTGGGAACCATGACGGGGATCTATGACTTTTTACGTGTATTATTTGCCCGAATCGGAATCCCCCACTGTCCAATAAGCAATGAACCAGTTGAAGCGCAAAGTAGAGAAAAAATTGTTGCAAGGGTCCAACATTTACCCGCGAAAAAACTCATTATTTTAGCTCCCTTTGCCAGAGGAAAAAAGGGGGAATTTCGGGAGGAATTTGCTGAGCTTTTAAGCAAGGGGTTATTGCGCCTTCGAATTGATGGCGCCTTTGTTGAGCTAGGAGATATCGAAGAGCTCGATCCAAAAGAGGCCCATGATATCGATATCGTAGTCGATCGGATCATGACAAACGATCCATCGCGATTAGCGGAAGCTGTCAATGCAGCTTTAGAGATAGGTAAAGGGTTTTTTAGCGTAATTGATCCAGACACAGAAGAAGAGACCCTTTTTTCCCAATTTGCCCACTCGATCCAATCGGGAAAATCATATGGCCCGTTAGAGCCTCACGATTTTTCATTCAACCACCCTGCCGGAATGTGTCCCAATTGCCACGGAATCGGAGTGACTGCTGAGTTTGACCTTTCTAAAATCATCGATCCCAATTTGAGCATTAGCGAAGATTGCTGTTCGATTGGAAGCTCTTACAAAACAGTCCGCTACGGCAATATCTATGACAATTTAGCAAGAATTTACAAGTTCAACATCAACAAAGCGTGGAGCAAGCTTCCCGAAAAGGCCCAAAATGTATTTCTTAACGGAACTGAAAAAAAGTGGACTCGGATGCACTTTACCCATCCAGTCAAAAAGACCCGCTGGTATGAATATGTCCATTGGAAAGGTGTTTTAAACGAGGCCAAAGAGCGGCTTAACGCAGCTAAAAGTGAAGGCTATCGAAAAAAAATGGGCGAACTGATGACGGAAGGGATCTGCTCTGCTTGCAATGGATCTCGCATTAAGCCCTACCCTGCAGCGACCAGACTTGGGAATAAAACACTTTTTGAAATCACTTCGATGCCGATGGAAGATACGCTGAAATTTTTTGATGAGCTGCAGCTATCCACCCTTGAAATGCATATTGGCGAAGAGGTAATTAAAGAGATCAAAGAAAGACTGCAGTTCCTTATCGATGTGGGTCTTTCCTATTTGTCTTTAGAACGGACTTCTCCCACTTTGAGTGGTGGCGAGGCGCAAAGAGTTCGGCTAGCCTCACAAATTGGAGCGGGCCTTGTCGGTGCCATTTATGTACTCGATGAGCCTTCCATTGGATTACACCCGATCGACCACCATAAATTAATCGACACACTCAAACGGCTCAGAGACCAGGGCAATACCGTTTTAGTCGTCGAACATGATTTAGATACAATTTTAGCTGCCGATCAAGTGATCGATGTGGGACCCGGTGCTGGAAAACATGGGGGTGAGATCTTAAAGCTGAGCGATCCCAGGTCTATCACGGGAGGATATGTTTCGGGACGATTAAAAATCGAGCCTCCTAAAAAGGTGAGAAAACCCACAGGCAAACTCACCTTAAGCCACGCGACGCACAACAACTTAAAAAATGTGACCGTCTCTTTTCCTCTTGGCGTTTTCCTCTGTGTCACTGGAATTTCAGGCTCAGGTAAGTCGTCGCTGATTGCAGATACCCTTTTTCCTGCAATTATGAATAAGTCCTCAAATTTAAAAGGGCTTGAACAGGTCGACAAAGTGATCAATGTCGATCAATCTCCAATTGGACGAACGCCAAGATCAAACGCCGCAACTTACATCAAGCTCTTCGATGAGATCCGCGATCTTTTTACAGAGCTCCCCGAGAGTAAACTCCGCGGGTTTACTGCCGGGCAATTTAGTTTTAATGTCAAAGACGGCTCTTGTTCATACTGCAGTGGGATGGGGCAGGTGAAAATCGACATGGACTTCATGGAAGATGCTTGGGTTCAGTGTCCGCAGTGTAAAGGAAGAAGATTTGATCCTGAAATTTTAGCTGTTAAATTCAAAGGTAATTCAATTCATGACGTTTTACAAACAGATGTCGAGCATGCTCTCGAACTTTTTGAAGCGATCCCCTCGATTAGGAAAAAACTCGAAGTCCTAAGCCTGGTCGGATTAAACTACCTCACACTCGGACAACCTTCGACAACACTATCTGGCGGCGAGGCGCAACGGATTAAACTGGCAAAAGAGCTTGTAAGACCTTCGACAGGTAAAACGATTTATATCCTTGATGAGCCAACAACCGGGCTGCATTTCCACGACATCAGTAAACTGATCCAAATCTTACAAAATCTCGTCGACAAGGGAAATACCGTACTTGTAATTGAGCACAATATGGACATGGTCAAGTGTGCAGATTGGGTAATAGATTTGGGCCCAGGTGCGGGAAAACATGGGGGAGAAATTATTGGCCAAGGGACTCCTGCGCAAATTGCGAAGTTGAAAACAGCAACAGCGATGGCCTTAAAAGGACTTGCTCCCACATCAAGCGCCCCTCAAAAGCTAAAAACGATCGATGAGATTGTCGTCACGGATGCAAGTCAAAATAACTTGCGCCATGTATCTCTTAAAGTTCCTCGCGGGAAAATCACCGTTTTTACAGGCCCTTCAGGATCGGGAAAGTCCTCTTTAGCCTTTGAAACGCTCTATGCAGAGGGGCAAAGAAGATATACCGAAACACTCCCCTCTTACTCAAGATCGATGGTCAAGCAGCTTTCAAAGCCAAAAGTAGAGCGGATCGAAGGGCTTTCCCCATCGATTGCCTTAGAGCAAAAAACGGGAGGACTTAACCCTCGATCCACTGTTGGAACCATTACAGAAATTTACGACCTCCTCCGCGTCCTTTACGCCCATTTAGGAACACCTTTTGATCCAGAAACGGGCAAAGAAATTAAAAACATTAGTAAAGAAACTGTCGTGAGTGAGATTTTAAAGCTCCCCGTTGGTGAAAAAATCCAAATCTTAACACCGATTGTTTTTCAAAAAAAAGAGAGCTTTGAAGAGCTTGTGGATCGTCTCAATCGAGATGGGTATTTAAGGATCCGCTTGAATGGAAAGATCTACTCCCTCGATGAACCGATCGAATTTAATAAGTACAAAAAAAATGAACTTGAGCTTGTGATTGACCGGATCGTTGTCAATCAGACAGTTGAAAAAAGGCTCTACGAAGCGATTGGAAAAATTGAAGATACCGTCATTGTTGCTAGGGAAAAAGAGGATCTAGTCTTCCATTTTTCTGCGAGCAAACGGATATTGCCTCAAACGTTTTCATTCAACCACGATGCGGGGATGTGCCCTGAGTGTCAAGGGCTCGGCGTTACATACGGTGCGCACCTTGAAGAGGATAAAAAGTTTAGAAAATGCTCAATTTTTGACATCGCTGATCGATTGTTTAAAGACAAAGGGACGAGTGGCGCTTATAAAATCTTAGAGCAATATTTCAAAAAAAATGGGGAAGATCGGGAAATCATATTAAATGGCGGACCTGAACTAAAACTGAAAAGTGGCCTGACAGTCAGATGGATTGGACTCCACCCAGCTTTTGCAAACGCAGCAAGGATGGCAAACAGACGGATCAAAGAAGATCTTCTCCCGATGATGCGAGCGACAAACTGCTCAGCATGTAAAGGAGCAAGACTTAACCCACGAGCGCGAAATATCCGGATCGAACAACTGTCCATCTCAGATCTTTGTGCACTTAGTATTCAAAAAGCGTATGAATTTATCCAACAAGTCGAAGTCCCCCCCTTTTTAAAAGAGACCCACTCACAAATTTGCAAATTTCTTGAGTTTCTCCTCTCAATTGGCCTTCGCTACCTATCGATGGATCGATCAGCCCCTACTTTAAGCGGCGGCGAACTTCAACGCATTCGCCTTGCAAGACAGCTCGGATCGGGACTCACCTCGTGCCTTTACATCCTCGATGAACCAACCATCGGCCTACACCCATTCAATAACGAACTTCTCAATACTGCTCTTAAGGATTTACGCGACTTGGGCAACACCCTCATCTTAGTCGAGCACGATCCGATGACAATCCGGATGGCAGATTATCTCGTTGACTTTGGCCCAAAAGCTGGCACTGAAGGTGGGCAAATTACGGCACGTGGAACTATTTCTGAAATCCTTGAAGATCCCAATTCTTTGACAGGCGCGTACTTAAGTGGCCGCAAAAAAATACCCATTCCTAAAAAACGAAGACCCTTTAGTCCCGACATCCAAATTGAAAATGCAACGCTGCATAACTTGAAAAACATCTCTGTTGCACTTCCCAAAGGGGCAATTACTTGCTTAACGGGCGTCTCTGGATCTGGAAAATCATCGCTCCTTACCTATCTCAACAAACATCCCGACTTTGAAAAAATCATCAAAGTCGATCAAAGCCCGATTGGACAAACATCGCGCGCAGATGTAAGTACCTATTCAGAAATTCAGCCCCTCATACGGGCCTTTTACGCATCGCTCCCCCTTGCAGCTATGAAAGGATTGCAGCCAAGAGCTTTTAGTCCGAACCATATTCGCGGGATGTGTCGCACCTGCTGGGGCCTCGGCTATAAAATGGTTAATCTTCAGTTTTTACCAGCGGTTAGAGTCACCTGTGATGCATGCCATGGCCACAGACTCAACCCAATTTCTTTGGAAGTGCTCTATAAAGGAAAACACCTAGGCGACATTTTAAAAATGACCGTTTTAGAAGCCCTTGAGTGGTTTTCAGCCATTCCTAAAATCGTCAAAAGACTTGAAAAGCTCGTAGAGGTGGGTCTCCCCTATCTGCAACTCGGTCAAGAGCTCACTTCACTTTCGGGCGGAGAGGCGCAGCGATTAAGACTTTCACGAGAGCTTGCCAAAAGAGAATCGGGGAAAACGCTTTACTTAATCGATGAGCCAACAGTGGGCCTACATCCTGAAGATGTCCTTAAACTGTTAAAAATTTTCCACCGCCTTGCAGACAAAAAAAATACCCTTGTGATCATTGAGCACAATATCGATGTCATTGCAAATGCAGACTACATCATTGATCTCGGTCCCGATGCAGGCGACGATGGAGGCTACCTTGTTGCGCAAGGCACTCCCGAAGAAATCGCTCAATCTAAAACATCGCGCACAGCTAAGTATTTAAAAGATTTAGTGCTCTAGTATAAAGATTTTCCGTAGTGTTGTGCCGGTGTCGGTATAAGTATTTAAAAGATTTGTTAGACTAGATATAGTCCAATAAAAGGAGTTTTCCATGTCAGATCGTCACCCCATCACTTCGCGCAAAAAAGCCCAAGTGCTCTCAACATCGCTGTTTTTGATTGGCCTTGCCACACTCATATTCACAGATTCTTGGTGGCCGGCAATTATGCTGATTGTGGGTCTTCCCCTAGCGCTTCGGCAATATCTTGTGGGACGAACTTACGATACAATGATGACACTTCTAGTATTTGTAGGCACATTTGTCACGGTACAATTTGATATTTCTTGGAGAATTTTTCTTCCCATCCTCTTTGCATTAGGCGCGCTTTATATCCTCTTCCGCGAATTTTTCGGCCCTGAAGATACAACCGAAGATGAAAGAGAAGAAGAGATCAACCACGAGATCGAAGAGGACAAGAAGAAGTGAGAGTTCGCCAGCGCATTTGAGTTACTTTGGCTATTGATTGGGCGCAACGTGGTGAACTCTACTTGGAACCAGGCGGAGACATCCCCAGAAACACGAGGTCAATGCACTGCCAGACAAAAGGATTACACCGGATACAGTTACCTTCCGATCGTGCTCAACCAACCCTACCGCAAGGAAAATTGCCCCGGCAGCCAAAAAACCAAATGTTACTTTTGACCAGTATGCATCAACCTTTCGAATCAACTCTTTCGAACTTTGATCAGCTGGACTGATAAGCGGCTGACCCTCTAAATCTACTTCGATAGGAGGAACGTCTTGTCTTTGTAATGAAATATTTGTAGCCATGGAAAATCTCCTCCTTGTTTTTTAATAAAATGGGCCACATCTTAAGCCACCTATTCTTAAGATTGCAAGAGATCTATGAGGCGATCCCACTCCTATTTTTCACCAGCGGTTTTAGAGTTACTTTGGCTATTGATTGGGCGCAACGTGGTGAACTCTACTTGGAACCAGGCGGAGACATCCCCAAAAACACGCGTGCAATGCACTGCTACCCAAAAGCATTACACCGCATACAGTTACCTTCCGATCATGCTCAACCAACCCTGCTGCAAGGAAAATTGCCCCGGCAGCCAAAAAACCAAATGTTGCTTTTGACCAGTATGCATCAACCTTTCGAATCAACTCTTTCGAACTTTGATCAGCTGGACTGATAAGCGGCTGACCCTCTAAATCTTCTTCGATAGGATGAACGTCTTGTCTTTGTAATGAAACATTTGTAGCCATGGTAAACTCACTTCCATATTTTTTAATAAAATGGGCCACATCTTAAGCTACCTATTCTTAAAATTGCAAGAGATCAATCAAGGGGAAATCAAAGCTGTAGCTTCTCTCTTAGATCACTCTTGTCTCGCTAACCTAATCGTTTTGTCATCCCGCGAAGACATCCCCACATACAAAAAGAAAAAATTGATACGCTCAATGGCAACACACTTACTATCATCAATTCCTTATTATCCAATATAGCCCCTGATCCGGCTAAACCTACTCCAAGGATAAAAGTGCTTACAGATATAGTCCCCCAATATCTATCTATACATTTTATAGTTTCCTCCATCCTGCGATTGAGTAACGGCTGAGTTTCTCCAGTAGTAGTTATCCGCACTATATGCACAGGATCTCCTCTAACAGAAGGAAACTGAGGCGCTAGTCTAGGTGGGGGGAAATCTGTATTTGTGGTCATATAAATTCTTCCATATTTTCATTAAACAAAACGGCGATTCAAGATTGACGGACGATTCTTCGGGCGTTTGGATTAAAGGAGTCGTCTCTCCCATTTTGCGAGGATTTTCTACATCGATAACATGAACTCTTGTAGTTGTCATTTCAGTTGAACTACTCAATTTTTATTCCCCGTTATTTTAAATAAAAGCGTTTTAACGACTATATTTTGTAACGTTGTAAATCGCCGCCCAAATACACGAAGTAAAAAGAGAAAAAGAAAAACCCCCTATACCGATTGTATATAAAACCCTATTATCCTCTTTGAAGCCCACTCCAGTGCACGTAGCTCCAATAGTTAAGAAGATCAGTGTTATTTTCCCCCAGTATAAATTGACTTTCCTGATAGTTTCATTCTGTCCTTCAGCATCTGAGACTATAAGCAGGTCAACCTCTGAACTTTCTCGGATGGAATGAGCATCTGCTCTTAATGCGGAACTCCCTTTAATCACAAAAAACACCCTGTCTTAGTTTTCAATAAAATGGGCCACATTCTGAGCTATCTATTCTTTAAATTTCAAGAAATCTATCAATTATACTTGCAGATGGGAGAAAAACTGATGGCAATAGATATCTCCTTCAAAGGAGGAGTCCCCTTTTTGAAATTACCAAATTCATCCTTATTTATTGAGTAAAGTTGGGCTTAAAATTGACTCACTCTTGTTCAAAACCGCAACAATCACTATTCCAGATCTTGAAAACACACGCAAAGCCAACCAGCGTACCGCCTACTGCGATCGAGGTTACATCGTTTAAAGCAAGTCCAACTAGAGCAGTGATGACTCCCACCGCCCCAAAGCCTCGATGAACGTAGTAACTAGGCATGGCGTCAAGTAAGCTAAATAGGCTTTGATTTGGCGAGGGTCTTAAAACTTCGAGACGAACACCCTCAATGGATCGAATTTCAACGCAGCACACAGGGCATTTTGTAAGTGCAATATGTGCTAAAAATTGAACCTTACATGCAGTGCAAAAACTATTGTGTAAATCTGTATGGCTATAAACTTGACCTTCTTCAAGGCAAACAGGACATTCTTCCGGATCTAAACGGAAACTTAAGTCCACTGGATTAGAGGGAACGCCTGTATAAACTGCTGACATAAAGTTCTCCCAACCTTCCTAGGATGGGTCCATAGCTAGTTTCTCAATATATACTCGAAAGGCTAGCAAATCTTTTTCGAAGGAGTGAAATTCTTTCTTTCTCATATTTTATAATCGATGCCCATGGCGGCCCGCACTTCTGAAAGAGTTTGCTCCGCCCTTCTTTTGGCCACTTCAGTCCCTTTGAAAAGATAATTCATCACCTCTTTAGGATCTTTAGCAAACTCCTCTCTTTTCTTACGAATCGGCTCTAAAAAGGCCAAAAGAGTCTCGAGGAGATATTTTTTCACGACAGAATCACCAAGGCCCCCTCTGGCATAATGGGCTTTGAGCTCTTCAATCTTTGCTTTATCTTGGCCAAAAGCATCTAGGTAGGTAAAGACAGGGTTGCCTTCAACTTTACCTGGATCTTCAACTTTTAAATGACCCGGGTCCGTGTACATCCCCTTCACTTTTTTTGTGATCACGTCCACTGAATCTGAAAGATAAATCGCGTTATTCAAACTCTTGCTCATCTTTGCTTTGCCATCAACCCCAGGCAGGCGGGCGATTGTTGAGATCACAGCTTTAGGCTCGATGAGTACATCTGTTTTGTAAAGGCGATTGAATTTACGGACCACTTCAACAGTCTGCTCGATCATCGGGATTTGATCATCGCCAACCGGGACAACGCTCGCTTTGAAGGCAGTAATATCTGCCGCCTGAGAAATCGGGTAGATCATAAAGCCTGCCGGGACCTCTTCTCCATATCCCTTTTGCTGAATTTCCAGCTTGACTGTTGGGTTATGCTTAAGTCGATTCCAAGTAATGAGGTTGAGGTAATACATCGTCAGCTCTGGCAATGCGGGCACCAACGACTGGATAAAAATCGTCGAAACTTTAGGATCGATCCCCACCGCAAGATAATCGAGGGCAACTTCCAAAATGTTTTCGCGGATTTTTTGAGGCTCGTGGGCATGGTCTGTTAAAGCCTGAGCGTCTGCAATCATCACAAATTGCTGGTGAGTATCTTGGAGCTTAACTCTTGCAGCTAAAGATCCAACGTAGTGGCCGAGGTGGAGCTTACCCGTTGGGCGATCTCCTGTTAAGATAATTTTTTTTTCTGACATGTGCCCATTCTATGAGAGTGTGAGGGAAATTTTCAAGAGCTTTGATGCTAACCCTCATCTTTTAGAAAAATGAGATTTCTCTAGCACATTTGTGACAAATATGGCATGAAAGTTGCCAAGATGGGAAAAATAGTTGAAAAACAACCAAATGCGATTGGCCCCTATGAAATTGTCCAAAGTTTGGGCAAGGGGGGAATGGGTGAGGTCTATCTAGCCAAAGACCCAACTTGCGGTCGCAAAGTGGCCCTCAAACGGATCCGTCCCGAGCTTTGCTCGAACAAAATCATCCAAAGTAGATTTTTGAGAGAAGCTCAAGTAGCAAGCGCTTTGAGCCACCCATCGATTGTCCCCATTTTAGCCCTTCAAAATACTTTGCCAGACATTTACTATACGATGCCCTATGTCGAAGGGGACACTTTAAGACAGATCTTGCGCGCTACCAAGGAAAAGCAAAGCCACTCAATTGGACAATCAATCCCCTCTCTTGCCCGTATTTTCCTCCAGATCTGTGAGGCGGTTGCCTATACTCATTCAAAAGGAATTTTACATCGCGATCTTAAACCTGAAAACATCATCGTCGGGAAATATGGAGAGGTGATGATCCTCGACTGGGGAATCGCTGACTTTATCGATCAAATTGGGAAAGAAGAACCGCTCCCTGCAAAAAAAATCTCTGGGCAAGACCTTACGCGCCCTGGAAAAGTTACAGGCACTCTGGCTTATATGGCCCCAGAAAGGCTCGATGGGAAATCATCCTCCATTCAAACAGACCTTTACGCCCTTGGTGTGATTTTATACCAAATGCTCACCTTGAATTTACCGTTTCAAAGAAAAACAATTGCAGCTTTTCGAAAGCAAGTCCATGCGGAAGTGCTCATCGATCCCATTGAAATGGCCCCTTATCGCGATATTCCGCATCAATTGGCCGAAGTTTGTCACCGTTGCTTAGCACCATCCGAAGAGAACAGATATAAATCTGTTGAAGAGCTAATCGATGAGATCAAAAGCTTTATCGAAGGGAAATCGGAGTGGATTTTAGCAGCTGAGCTCGATGTAAAAAGGAAGCAAGACTGGCAGTTTCAAGAAAACATCCTTTTGGCTAAAAACATTGCAATCACACAAAGTCTCGATGTGACTGAGTGGGCAGAGCTGATGATTTCAAGGGCAGCTTTTGCAAACAACATGCGAATCGATGCTGATGTTCGCCTAGGAGATAAGGGGCAAGGCCTTGGCTTTTTGCTAAGCGTCCCTGAGCAAAGACACAGCCTGGAAGAGGGCTACTGCCTTTGGATCGGTTATGCAGCGTGCAAGTTATTCCGCAATAATGTCCAAATTCTTGAGGCAAAAATTTTACAGCCCAAGACATGGCACCAAATATGCATCGAAAAAGTGGATGATCACATCAAATTTTATGTCGATGGAAAGCTAAAAATAAGTTACGCAAGCCACCTACCGCTCGCGGGCAATCACGTAGGGCTTTTACATAAAGATGGCGATTTTGAACTGTCGAATTTAAAGATCTTTGATGGAAGTCACAACGTCATGGTGGGCTGTTTAGCTGTTCCTAACGCTTTTTTATCTCAAAGAATGTACGACGTTGCCCTCCGAGAATACCGAAGAATTGGCCAGTGCTTTCCTGGAAGAATGGAGGGACGCGAAGCTTTATTTCGGGCGGGACTTACCCTTATTGAAAAAGGGCGCGTTGAAGAAAATGATCAGATGTATCACGCAGCTTTAAAAGAGTTTGAAAAACTCTATAAAACACCAGGTGCACCTCTCGAGTATTTAGGAAAGTCGATTGTCTATAAAGCGTTGAATGATTTTGAAGAGGAGGCGAAATGTCTCGAGCTTGCTTTAAGAAAATTCCCCAATCACCCCCTTCTTTCGATGTTAAAAGAGCATATCGTTTACCGAATGCACGAAAGCTCTCTGAATAACCGCGAAGCTGCATATCGAATTATCCTTTTAGCAGTAAGGCACATCCCCGATCTTTTAGACAATCCAGATACGCGGCACCTCATCGACAGCTTAGAAAAAAACTGGGAAAGGCTCCCCTTCATTAAACAAAGCGATGATCGTCTAAACTCTCTTGCGATCCAGCTCGCATTTTGGCTTGCAAAAGTTCCTATCTTAACCGAGATCGCCCAAAGTGTAAAAGACGATGAGATCCTTTCAAGCAACGCTTTAGTCTGTCTGCAAGAGCTCGAAGCAAAAGATGCTTTGGCCAAATTTCATCCTCAAAAGCCGCCGAGAAAAAAAACGCTCACTGTGTGGAATCATCTCTTAAACAACAAGCTTGCAGAGGCAAAGGTGATCTTCGATAAATATAGCGCTATTTTAAATGAAGACACATCCCCTCTTCACTTCCCTTACGGAACTTACCTTTATATGGCAGAAGGCAAAGCAAAAGCATTTCGCCACTTCGGCTCTGTTTTAGAAAGCCCCTACCCTCCAACCACTGCTTTACCGAGTCTGTTTTTAACGAATCGACTCAAAGACTGGATGGATCGGGGCTTTTGGTGGGAGAAAAAAGAACTCCACCGTCAAATTGAACTCTTTTACCGTGCTGTAGGAAAAAAATGATCCCCGATATTGAACATTCCAACATCTTATATTCTGGCTTTTTTGATTTGCGCCAAGACCTTTTGAAAAAAGCGGATGGGCTGACCCATCTTTACACCTCGCTCATTTTGTCGACAGATGCGGTCGTTGTTTTAGCAGAAACTGAAGATCACCTATGGATTCTCAACAGAGAGTATCGCCACCCAACAGGGCTCACCCTTCTTGGTCCTCCGGGAGGACGACTTGAAAAAGGGGAAGATCCAATCATCGGGGGGCAAAGAGAACTTTTTGAAGAGACTGGTTACTGGTCTGATGACATCGAGATCCTTGGATGTTGCCACCCTTTCCCTGGGATCAGCGACCAAAAAATTTACTACATTTGGGCTAAAAATGCGGTGAAAAAAGGGGAGCAGATGCTCGAGCCGTTTGAATTTATTCAAGTTGAATTAAAACCTGATGACGTTTTGCGCAAAGAGATACGAGCAAGTTCAAATATTGATGGAAACCTTTGCACAGCGCTTTGGTATAAAGATCATTTCTGCTAGTATTTATCACCTATGAGCGAACTACCCAAAGCCTATGACCCCAAATTAGTCGAAGAAAAATGGATCTCATTTTGGGAACAAAACGGCTGTTTTAAACCCGATTCATCCGGCAATAAGCCCCCCTTTTGCATTGTCATCCCGCCCCCGAACGTAACTGGCGTTTTACATATGGGCCACGCCCTTGTTGGCACCATCCAAGATATTTTGATCCGCTGGAAGAGAATGTCAGGTTTCGAGACTCTCTGGGTTCCCGGAACTGACCACGCAGGGATTGCAACACAAACAGTTGTCGAGCGCGACCTTTATGCAAAAACAGGCAAAAGACGCAAAGATTTTTCGCGTGAAGAGTTTTTATCCCACGTCTGGAATTGGAAAGAGATGAGCGAGGGGAAAATTTTAGGTCAGCTTAAAAAGCTTGGCAGCTCGTGCGACTGGGACCGCCTGCGCTTTACAATGGATGAAGGGTGTAACAAAGCTGTCCGAACATGCTTTAAAAAAATGTACGACGACAAGCTCATCTATCGCGGTGACTATCTCGTCAATTGGGATCCAGTTGCCCAAACCGCCCTTTCAGATGATGAAGTCGAACACGAAGAAAAAGACTCATTTCTTTGGCACATTAGGTATCCTGTCGTAGGTGGCGGCGAAGTCATCATAGCAACCACACGTCCGGAGACAATGCTCGGAGATACCGCAGTTGCAGTTCACCCAAAAGATGAGCGCTACTCTCATTTAATCGGCAAACAAATTAAGCTCCCTCTCACCGATCGACTCATTCCTATTGTTGGCGACCATTTTGTCGATCCTAGCTTTGGTTCAGGCGTTGTAAAAATCACTCCGGCTCACGATTTTAACGACTTTGAGGTAGCCGGCAGACACAACTTACCCTACATTAACATCATGACGCCCGACGGCCATATCCTCGACGGAGCCTATGCCGGACAAACGATGGCCGAGGCGAGAGAATCTGTCCTTAAAGACCTCGGTGATTTCCTTGTAAAAAAAGAGCCGCACAAACTGCGCGTTGGCATTTCATACCGCTCTAAAGCGGTGATTGAGCCCTATTTGTCGAAGCAGTGGTTTGTGAATATGGGCCACTTCAAAGAAAAGCTCATCTCGGCGGTGAAAGAAAAAAGGGTGAAACTGATCCCTCCTCACTGGGAGCAAACCTATTTTCATTGGATTGAAAACCTTCGCGACTGGTGTATTTCAAGACAGCTTTGGTGGGGTCATCGAATCCCCATTTGGTATAAAGATGACCAAATCATCTGCTACGATGGAGAAGGAGATCCTCCCCAAATCGATGAGACTTGGACGCAAGACCCCGATGTTCTCGACACTTGGTTTTCCTCCGCTCTTTGGCCCTTTAGCACACTTGGATGGCCAGACAAAACAGAAGATCTGAAAAAGTTTTACCCAACATCTACACTGATCACCGGCCATGACATCCTCTTTTTTTGGGTCGCCCGCATGATCATGATGGGTGAATACATCATGCAAGATGTCCCCTTCAAAGAGACCTTCCTGCATGGCCTTATCTACGGAAAATCCTATTGGAGAAATAGCTCCCACGGCGTCTCATACGTTAGCCCTGATGAAAAGAAAAAATACGATCTAGGAGAACCAATCCCTAAAGATGTCGAATCAAAGTGGGAAAAGATGTCAAAATCTAAAGGCAACATCATCGATCCATTGGAAATCATCGACTCTTATGGCACCGATGCGATGCGTTTTGCTCTTTGTTCAAGCGTCACTCACGCTCGTCAGATCGATCTCGATCGACGCCGTTTTGAAGAGTACAAAAACTTTGCAAATAAGATCTGGAACGGCTCTCGCTTTGTCTTCATGAATTTAGAAGGATTTACAGCTCAAGACCTCTCTTCTGGACTCGATCTGAATCTTTTCACTCTCGAAGATAAATGGATCTTATCACTCCTGAACCAGACAACTAAAGAGATTGGCCGCAACCTGACCGAGTATACCTTTGACCGCGCTGCAACAAGAGCCTATGAATTTTTCTGGAACGATTTTTGCGCAACGTACGTGGAACTCGCAAAGCCCGTTTTATTTGGCAAAATCGGCACACCTGAGCTCAAAGCCAACAAGCAAAGGCTACTCGTCATCTTGCTTTGCAATGCAATTAGACTTATGCACCCCATTTCTCCCTTTATTACAGAGGAGATCTTTTCTCTGCTTAAAGGAAATTTCCCCGACCTACAAGAGTCAAAATGTGACCCCTACACACAAGAGACGATCCAAGCGCTCCTTGCAAAAGCATGTATCATTGCACCTTATCCAGAGCCGATGGGTCAAAGAGATGAAGAAAGCGAAAAAACATTTGATCAGATGAATGAGCTTGTTCACCAAGTGCGCAATATCAGAGCAGAAATGCAGCTTCCCCCATCAGAAAAGACAGAGCTGATCATCCTTGCAGAGCCAAAGCATCAACAAGTGGTCAAAGAGCACCAAAATATCCTTACAGCATTGACCCCAACATCAAAAGTTACATTCACAACTGAAGAATCAACTTCGTTTGGCGCTGTAGCTGTTGTGGGTGAACTTAAGCTCATGATCCCGATCCCAGAGTCGCTCAAACTCAAAGAGAAATCGCGTCTGGAAAAAGAGAGAGAAAAGCTCGAAAAACTCCTCGAATCGACACAAGCTAAACTTGCAAACGATGAGTTTCGAGCTCGCGCTCCAAAGCAAGTTGTTCAAAAGCTAGAAGAGGCGTATCTTCAAACTCAAAAACAACTTTCTGAAATTGCCGATAAGCTAAAAAACTTCTGAAAAAGAAGCTAGTACATAGTTAAAAAAGTTTTTGCAGCAATTTCGACGTCAAAGCGGCTCAAATCAACGAACGTAAGTCCCCCTGTATTAATTAATACAGAGGGACTTGCGTAGTCTGCGGTCGTTGATTTCAGCCAGCTTTCACGTTCGAAATTTCTTGAAAAACTTTTTTAACTATGTACTAGTCTTGTGATTTACCCTCTTCAATCTGTAAATTAAAAATCGTTGCGCAGATCTTCCCGATCTCTTTTGTAGAGTCGTTTTCCAATAGTTCTGTAATCGTGTTAGAAATTGAAAGCTTACCCTCATCAGACGTTTTCGCATTTTTTAATACTTCTAAAATGGCCTTCATCTGCCCTTCTGTGAGATTACTTTCTGAATCTACCGCAAAACAAATCGCAGTAGACACATCGATCGGTCCTTTTGCTTTAACTATTAATTCTCTTGCTTTTTCAATGTTACCTTCGGTTATCGCTTCCATTATTGGTGGATTTTGCAGACTAAATACAAATGACATTTTACCCTCAAATTAACTAAATTATTTTTTAGAACTTAAATTATAAACAAAAAGATCTAAATAGATCAAAGCAAATGACCCAGATCCTTACTGAGCCTCATAACTTTTAAGAAGTTGATTTGAATCCCCTTTTTTCTTAGGATAGATTCCTCATGAAACTTCCCTCGCCACAACAACTTAAGCTTGATTTTCCCTGTCAATCGACAGAATCTATTGCATCTTGGCGAAGAGTTGCAAAACAGATTCTGCAAAGAAAAGATGAAAGGCTCATTGTAATTGTAGGGCCTTGCTCCATTCACGAGCGAAAATCTGCACTTGAGTACGCACATTTGCTTAAAAAACTAACCCCCGAAATTGAAAGCCATTTTTTCCCCATCATGCGCTTATTTATTGAAAAGCCGAGGACAAAAATGGGATGGAAGGGGATGATTTACGATCCTCATCTCGACGGGACAAATGACATTGTCTCAGGATTAATCATGGCGAGAAAATTAGCAGTTGAAATTGCAGAAATTGGAGTTCCCTGTGCCACAGAAATATTGGAACCAATCATTGCCCCCTACTTTGACGATCTTTTAGTTTGGGCCCTCATTGGTGCAAGAACATCTGCTTCTCAACCGCACAGACAGGTGGCCTCTGGACTTGACTTTCCTGTCGGCTTTAAAAACGATTGTCAAGGCGAGCTAGATACAGCGATTTCTGGAATCTTAACCTCGAGAGCCGCCCATAGCCACATAGGGATCGATTCAACAGGTCATGTTGCCGCCGTCGAGACAAAGGGAAACCCTTTTACACACCTTGTCCTAAGAGGCTCTGACAAGGAACAAAACTACGACCAAAAGGCTGTTGCAAAAGCCCTTAATCTTCTTCAAGAACATCGACTCGAACCTCGTATTCTCATCGACTGCTCACACGGCAACAGCGGCAAAGACCCTATGCGCCAAAAAGCAGCTTTTGAATCTGTCATTGAACAAGCTGCAAAGAATAAAGCGATTGCTGGCTTAATGTTAGAAAGTCACCTTTATCAAGGGAAACAACCCCTTGGGGACGATCCGAGCCTTTTAAACTATGGCGTTTCCATCACAGATCCATGTTTAGGCTGGGAAGAGACCGCCCACCTTTTAAAATCTGCCATCTGCGCAATTAAAACATAATTACATATACACAAATAGAGACTAAATACTATAATATACAAAAAAATTGTAGGATTTAATGTCAGTCAATCCCCTTAAACGATCACACCCAGAGAGCGAAATAGAAGCTTTCGATCCAAAATACGCAAAATTAGAAATTCATCAAGACAAGTCAGCTTTTTACCCGATTGAAAGAGAGCTCATAAAGGGGGGATATACAACTGTTTATCACATCAAAGGCAATCCTAAAATCGTGTGTAAACAAGAAGATGTTTCATATTATCCGCAAGAAACGACGATGAAAAGGGTGGAGCTTTTCGCAAAAGAGAGCTCTTTAAGCCGTGAAATCTCAGGAGCCCCCCATATCCCTCTATTGATTGACAGCTTTTACCTTGAAGGGCAAAGCACCAATCTGATTCTTGAAAATGTGGGCAAAGACATAGAACTTACGCATCTAAACCCGAAGAAGAAAACCCCTCTTTGTGAAATTATAACATTGGGAAAAAAGTGGTTAGAAGCCCTTGATGCAATGCACAAAAAACAGATCGCACACCTCGATTTAAAACATAATAACTTAGCGACGAACTTTATCTTCGATTTTGGCTCATCGCAAAAAATCCCTGAAAACTTAATGAACAGTCAGTTTGGTGATTTTTATTTCCCCTACAGGGCCCCCGAAATTGGTCTAGGCAAAGCGTACGGAACGAAAGCAGACATTTGGAGTTTAGCCTGCATTTTATTTCAGCTCTACACAGCAGAAGAGTTCAGTGGCTTTGATACTGAAGATGATGGGGACATCACAGATCTATCAGCTACTATAGATGCGATTCACGCCCACGCACAGCGCTTCAATACAGCAATATCTTCTGAAAATTTACTTCAGGATTCTCATCATGATCCTGAGTATATAGAGACCTTAAATCAACAGTTGAAAATAGTAGAGGTCAATGTAAGACCACTTCGAGAGACCCTCTTGAGCGTAAAAGGATTATCCGATAGCCCCGAAATGGTTGAAAAGTTTTCCGATCTTTTAGAAAAGATGTTTCAGCTCAACCCTAATGATCGAATTAGCGCAATGGATGCATTAAATCACCCCTTTTTCGCCTCAGAAATCTCATTTAAGCTCGAAGTTGAAGGTGAAAAAAATGTCTCGCTTTGCCTATTAGACAATGATTACACAACCATTGAGCTGATCGATTTAGCAAAATGCAAGAGCAACACATGTATTCACATTCCAGCGCAAGAAAAAAGCTGCATTCTACAGCTTTACCCAACAAATAATCCCATGCAAACCCTTACAAGCGTAGAGATCCCTCTCACAAACGCAGGGATTTTAAAAATAAACACATCGATTCCGACAATCTGTTTTGAAAGCTAAGCTGAAGTTAAATCTGGATGAGTTTGGTCCAAAACTGATGCTCCCAGGTTTCAATCACAACTTCTTGTCGATCCACTACATCGATCCGATAGGTCAATATTTTTTGCCCATCAAAGAAGTTAAAGGCTGTATTACTGAGTGATTGAGTAATTGGCCTTGAGATCACCTCTTCAGAATTGTCCCAATAGCGAACCGTAAGAACAAGATTTAGCCCCTCATCGACAAGATTTTTAGGAAATCTCCATGCGACTAATAGCCTTTGTCCTTCGGGAGGATGGGCTTGTCTAGGATCTGGCGTACCGACTTGCGAGCTTGCCAAAAAGTTACGATCTACCCACTCTTGCTGCACATAGAGATGATCTTTATAGCAGCTTGTAAAAAACGTGAGTAAAAGGGCAAAAGTCGCTATTCTTATCCGCATGAGCGCATTAAAAAGTGTTGCCGGCATTGTTTTTTCTCCCGATCGTAGCTCAGTGCTCTTGGTCAAGCGCAGAGATGTCCCCGTTTGGGTCCTTCCTGGAGGCGGCATCGATTTAGATGAGCCACCAGAGTCTGCAGTTATTCGTGAAATTTTGGAAGAAAGTGGCTTTACTGTCAAAGTGCAAAGACTTGTGGCAGATTATATCCCGATCAATCGCCTCTCAAAAAGAACGCACCTTTACGAATGCACCTTGATTAAAGGAGAGCCAAAAACAAGCTCGGAGACCTCGGCTATCCACTTTTTCCCCCTAGACCAGCTGCCCCCCTTGCCTCCTCCTTATAGGGATTGGATCAGAGATGCACTCAAACAGCTCCCCCCCTGTCAAAAAAAAATTTCAACTGTCACATACACATCACTATTCAAAAATTTATTATTACACCCCATACTAGTAATACGTTTTTTGTTATCTAGATTAGGTTTTCATATAAATTTATAATAAAAAAACGTATAATATTCGCATGTCAATTAACCCATTGAAGCGAAAGCCAGACCCCATTTTTTCTACTGAATTGGATAAAAGGCCAAAGACCACCCCTTTAATCCGTAAAGTTACCTGTGATTTAGAGAAAATTTTCAGGCAAATAAACGATCAGCAATATGAAAGAAAGCTACCTGAATATCCCCTAGGAGAACAGCTTGGAAAAGGGACTTTGGGAGAAGTCTACCGCGTAAACGATATCCAAAATGCTGTTATGAAACAGGTCGCTTTGGATAGATGTCCTGTAAAAAGCAGAAATGTCTTTTCAATGTTTTGCGAAAATGAAATCGACACCCAGGCACATCTTTCAAAAAATGGGGCGCCCCATATTCCTCGTCTGTACGACCACTTTTGCAAGAGGGGGCAAAAATACGCGATGGTTATGGAAAATGCGGGGGAAAATCTTTTCGACATCTATATTAAGCCATTTAATCCCACCACAAGACAGTATGGAATAAAAGCATCGCTTCAAGAGATAAAAACGGTTGGAAAAAAACTTTTAGAAGCGCTTTATGCTATGCACGAACAAAATATCGGCCACTTCGACCTTAAAACAGACAACTGTACCAAAGATTTTATTATAGATTTTAACCTTTCTACAAAAGTTCCAGAAAGCTTACTACAACCCGAAAGAGTAAAAATAAACCCCTACTACCGCCCGCCTGAAGTTATTTTAAAATGCCCCTACGGAGTTAAAGCTGATATTTGGAGTTTAGGTTGTATTTTATTTCAACTATATACGCTACAAAACTTTTGCAACGTATCAGATGATCGCTATAATCAGACGCAAGTAAATATCAATATGCTGCGTACGCATCTTTCTAGATTGGGTCTAAGCAAGATCCCTGAGCATATGTTGAGATCTTCTTTGATTGCAAACACGCTTTTACAAGAAGATAGAAAAACATTAAAAAACTGTACAGTTTCATTGAAAAGCGGGTTAGCTCAGACTATTTTTAACTCTCAAAATCGAGAGATTGAAACAGATAAAGAAACTGAAAGTTTTTTGGATTTGCTCGGCAATATGATCGAATTTGATCCAGAAAAACGCTACAGCGCAGAGCAAGCTCTGAGTCATCCCTTTTTTGCGTCAGAAACCTCATTTCGACTCAACGTATCAGGAAATAGCGATAAACGGCTCTCAATTTTAGATGAAAACGGCAATCACCTAGAAACGGTTCATCTCTCTGATTGCCACCAAGGAACATGTATTCATGTACCAACAAGGCCAAATTATCAGCTCCAACTTTTAGATGATGCCGAAGAGCTTTTCGCAGAAAGCTCCTTATCCCTTACAAATGGGTGCGTTTTAAATATTGATGCCAATTTATGTTCTTTAAATATCTCTGAGAGGGAATTGATTACACCTCCACCTGCTTTTGCCCCCCCCTCTTTACTTAAACCGAGCGCCCGATCAGCGCTCCCACCAAATCTAGCAAAGAAAGTTCCCTTTTCAGAATCGTCTAAATGCGATTATGTCCCTCTCCCTCCTCTTTTCCCTGAATATGAGTGAGATTTAAAAATAACCGATTAATTATAATCACGAAACACGCCACTAAATTTACTGAGAAAAAAATTACAACAACATATATAATTGCTCGCGCAAACAAGGAATTACATGATAACTATACCTAAAATTACTTTCCCATTACCACATAGCGTATCTAACCACTCAACTACAATTGATTCGACAAACACGTCCGTACAAAAGATTTTTTTTAACGCAACTGGACAAGAGCTACTTAATCTTTTAAATAGTAGAGCATTAGACAAAGGAGTTCAGATAATTGTTATCAGCAACCCCTCACAAACAACAAACGACGCGCTGAGTAAGGAAGAAAAAATTGGCTTGGGGCTTGGAGAAGCTTTAACATTGGCAACAAACCAAGGACGTCTAGAAGATGTAAAGGAAATAGTTCGATGCAAGAATAGCCATCATATCTCTAAAGAAAAACTAGGGGAAGCCCTGACTTGTTCAGCACTAAAAGATCACCTAAAAGTTGTAAACACACTACTCGAATCCGATCTACGCGATAAAATCCCAGCAAAAGATCTTGAATTAGCCTTGCAGCAAGCCATTATTCACGAATATAAGGGGATTGTTTCTAGCCTGCTCAATTCCAAGGTATCAGACAAAATTTCCGAAGAAATGCTCGTGAATCACTACATCTGGCTTGTTGCAAACAAGGAACTAGGTACCGCGATCAAACTACTTAAGTCCGATCAATGCGATAAAATCCCAGCAAGAGCTTTGGAAGACAGCTTGATCTTAGCCGCTGACAATGGTCATATAGAACTTATACGTGTATTGTCCGGTTTGCGACCTAAAATCGATGCAAGAATTGTTGCAGCTCTCATGATTACATTTGCTGGAAAAGGGCAATCAAATGTTACTGAAGCATTGATGAATAACTTCCTTAAGATTTAAACTATGAACACCCCTTTTTGAATCGAAAGGGGTGTTTTTTTTGAAAGATTACATCAGTAAAAGCGCAAATACAAATGCGAAAAGAGAAAACGATTCCACAATCCCTAATGCTGCAAATGTTTTTCCGTAAACTGCTGGTTGTTTAGCTGAAGCTTGAATCGCAGTAACCGCACACTTTCCTTGATAAATGGATGAAACCATAATTGCAAGCCCCACAAAAACACCAATTCCCAAGGCATTCATAGCGGTAAGGGTCCCGGCTTTAATCGCTCCACGCATCACAATCATCAAAATAAAGCCATAAATCGACTGCGATGACGGAATCGCTGAAAGAGCGATAAATTTCCCGTGACCTTCATCCACGCGTGTCATCACACCATGCGATGCCATACCAGCAATGCCGCAGCCAATTGAACTACCAAGGCATCCTAGACCCATTACAATAGCGGGCCCAACCATGTCAAAATCCATATTTTATTCTCCTATTTAACTTTGCGTATTCGAAGGGGGTCGAAAAGCCGACCGCCGCCCTCAAAACTATAATGGTACCATTCTAAAAAGTTCAGACGCAGTCCATGAATTACCCCAGACATAATAGTCAGGGTTAAGTTCGTAATATGTCCGATAATAATAATAAAAAATCCCCCGACAAATCCTGCTTCGAGTCCCAATTCATTAAAAGTTGACGCCATGATCATCCCTGCAAGAGCAAGCGCGTATAGACGAATATAAGAAAGGACGTCTGCAAAAACCTGGATCGCATTCGTCAATTCATGAAGAGCTCCCCACTTCTTTTTCATAAGAAGAGAAATAACTAAAACAAGACCAAGGCCTGTGTAGAGCATCTGCTCTCCAACTATAGTGGAAATCGGCTTAGAAATGACCCCCATGAAGTTGAGGAAAGAGGTTGCATCGAGAAAGGAAGGGAAATAGAGATAGCCGCCAATCATAAAAAAGATCCAACCAATCCCCGTCCAATTTCGCGTCATATATCTGATGAAGGAGAAGGAAATATGGATCATCCCAATGAAGAGGGAAAATTCAAGCAAGATATTGTCATAAAAACCAGAAAGGGCAGGGTATCTCATTTTCCCATCTACTTTTTTGGCTGCTTTAACCAAAAACTCATGCCCATCTTTAGCTGTTGCAACTTGTGGATATTGTTTCACATATTCTTCATAGACATCATCTTTTTGCTTCATATGGTACTCTGCCTTTTTCGAGGCCATGTAATGAAGTAGAGAAACTTTGCGATAAGGGTTATTTGGCCCTATTTCAATTCCAAAAAATGAGGCAGTAAAGCAGCCCCAAACAATACATGATGTCGATACGATCAAGATCAACTTAATGAAGCGCCTGAAAAAGCCAGAAGCCTTTTTATACTTCCATTTTAAAAATAGTCCAATAGATAGGTAGATCAAGCCATATCCTGCGTCGGAGACGATCATGGCAAAAAACAAAGAGAAAAAGACTAACACCCAAAGAGAGGGATCCTTATCACTTGCAGCAGGTGTATCGTAGACATGAACAAGGTCTTCACCGAGTTTTGCAACTCCCTTATTTTCTTGATAGGTTGGAATCTTATCTTTCGGATCGATTGCGATCTCTTCGGCGTGAACGTCGAGCCCGCTTAGAAGCCCAAACATCGCTTTAATCCTTGTTTTAGGAACCCAAGCCTCGATAGCAAAAAGGGAATCACCAAGTGGGGATCCAGCGTCGTGTTTAGCTAGTTGAAGATGATAATCATTTAAATAATCGAGAAGCCCTTCTTGCAAATACCGAAGAGCCTTAGCCGAGTCGAAAACCTCTTTTTCGTGCTTTGCTATTTCCATTTTTACTTGAGTCAGTCGCTCTTTGAGCACTCCAACAGGTCTGTCGATTATGATCTCGATCATTTTCGGATACTGGGCCGGCTCTTTATTGATCGATACAAAATAAGAAAGATCATACTCTGTTCCGACATAGATCACTTCAGGGGGAAATGTTATCTCACTTGCCTGATCGCTTTTCATGCAAAAAAACTGAACAACTCTTTTCCCTTCTACTTCAAAGCGATCGAGCTCGTTTCTTGAAAAATTTCCAAAAGCAGACACGCGAGAGATCTCAGCAGAAATAATGCGCTGTTCTTCAAGGAGTTTTTCATGCTCGTCATTGAGGTTAATGATCTTTTCGGAAAGCCTTACAGGATCGAGCGTTGAAACATATGGATCATCAGAGGGCGCAGCGTACGCACGGACTATTTTAATTGCGGAGATAATCGTTTTTGCATCGTTGGGCATTTCGAGCGCTTTTTTATGAGAAAGGCCGATGAACTCCATAAAGCCCGCCTTTTGCGCGAGGGCAAAGAATCGGTCCATTTCAGAGCGACTCCCGATCAGAAGATATTTATGTAGATCAACAATCATAGTTCAGCCTTTCGCAAAAGGATTTTTCTTTTTGCAACTTTTGCTTGGGCCACTGCCGAAAGCTGCTGATCACCCAGAAAAATTCTGATTTTTTTGATGT
This sequence comes from Chlamydiae bacterium CG10_big_fil_rev_8_21_14_0_10_42_34, assembly GCA_002773795.1. GTDB lineage: Bacteria > Chlamydiota > Chlamydiia > Chlamydiales > SM23-39 > REEB52. The sequence continues at coordinate 542,027 of PFAD01000008.1, forward strand.
TTTCTTGTGAGCGAGGAATCAAAACTTTTTCAAATAAATTCACGCGGATCGAAACATCTCTAAGCTCTTTTTCTAAAGCGTGTTTTTTTTCTTCAGCGATCTTAATCTTTTCGCGAGCAATAACAAGCTCTCTCAAAATTTCTGTCGCCCGCTCTGTCCAAACAGGCGTATCGAAAAGGAAGTATTCAGGCTCTTTAAAAACTACACTTTTGAAGATTGGAATTTCAACTCCTGCAATATTTTCATAGTGCTTTTTCACATGTAAAATATCTGCATATTCAACGATATTTACCGTCACTTTTTCAACAAGCAGAGGAGAAAAGTCAACGACGCGCGCCCAAATTGCATCGTGATCATTTACAAGTTTTTGAATCTCAGCAGTTGCTATGCTCACTTCAAATTGGAGCATTGCTTTTTTCAACTGTAGCGTAGGTAGGTAACGCTGAAATTGATTAAAGCGGGTCTGCTGAGTCCGAAGCTCATTTTTTGTTAACTTTATCGTCATCGCGCCGGCAAGTTTTCTTTAGGCCAATATTTATCTGCAATTTGTTTTTTCACTCCAATCTCTTCGAGATCAAAACACTCTGCAAGTGTCAGCCAACCGAGATCAAGAGCCTCTTCCAAGGGTAAATTGACCTCTAAGTTCATCATTCTCTCTTCAAAGAGGAAAGAGTACTGAAGGAGCTTTTCATCCCAACGAGAGAGCCTAAAGCCCATCCCTTGCCGTTCTCTTGCCTTCTTCGAGTCAGCGTAAAGACGGATCATCGTATTTGCAAGATCTCCGTGGTCTTCCCGAGTCACCTTGCCAATTACCTGCTGTTTCAACCTAGAAAGCGATCCGAATGGATCGATCGAGCCTCCATGAAGATAAAACTGCCCTTCTGTAATGTAGCCCGTGTTATCTGGGATTGGGTGAGTCACATCGCCGCCAGGCATTGTAGTCACAGAGATAATTGTGATCGATCCACTACCATCGATATCAACCGCTTTTTCATAGCGTGATGCAAGATCGGAATAAAGAGAACCTGGGTATCCACGATTGGAAGGAATTTGGTCCATGGTGATCGCAATTTCCTTAATCGCATCTGCAAATGCAGTCATATCCGTCATCAACACAAGAACATCTTTTCCACTTAGAGCAAATTTTTCCGCAACAGACAAGGCCATATCGGGGACCAAAACACACTCTACTGCTGGATCTGTTGCTTTATGGATAAACATGATCGTTTTTTCAATCGAACCTGCTTTTTCCGCATTATCGATAAAAGCCTGATAGTCATCGAAGCGAAGCCCCATACCTGCGATGATCACAACATCGGCATCTGTTTGGTTTGCGATCCTCATAAGAAGTTCGTTATAAGGCTCTCCAGCTTCAGAAAAAATAGGGATTTTTTGCGACTTAACAAGGCAGTTGAACACATCGATCATAGGGATGTTGGTTCTCACTTGCTCATGAGGGACAACACGCTTGGTCGGGTTAAATGACGGCGTTCCAATGTTGACTTCTTCCCCATTGATATCGGGGCCACCATCAATAGGTGCTCCAGAACCACTCAATCTTCTCCCCAAGAGATCATCCGTATATGTAGCTCGAATCTGTCGGTTTAAAAAAGTGACATGATCGCCTGTTGAAATTCCACGGATATTTTCAAAAACCTGCAAAGTAACGAGATCTTCGTCAAAACGCAGCACGGACGCCAACGTTGAGGTTCCATTGCGCCTTTTAACACGAGCAACTTCTCCCAAAGAAACTCCTTCAGCCGCAACAGTAATTAAATTGCCACGCATATCAATGATTCGATCATAAACTTTTCTCATCGTACCGTCTTTTCGTTAATTTTTGCTTCAATAGACGCCATGGCATCGTGATATTTTTGTGAGTGAAATGGCATGAAGTTAATGTTCTTTAGCTCATTTTGCAAAGTTAAAAAGAAGCTTCTTGCCACATCGTGAACATCAAATTCTAGCTCTGCATCAAAAATCTTTTGGATTAAACCGAATAATTCTATCTGCCTTTCAAGCGGACAGTAGGTGTCCTCTTTATCAAAAGCATTTTGTTGCAAATAGCAAAATTCATAAAGTTCTGACTTGAGGTAAACGATCATATCATCAATGGCTACCCCTTCTTCGCCAACGACTTCCATCCGCTTACCAATCTCATCGCCTTTGCGCACTATTTGTGCAGATGCCTTTACTTTTTCTGCCCATGAAGAAAGTCGCGGATTTAACTCTGCTCCCACTTCATCCAAATATTTGGTCCAAGAGATCAGCGGATCAACTGCTGGATACCGACGAGCATCAGATCTTGCGCGAGACAATCCATGGAACGCGCCAACAACCGAAAGCGAGGCTTGAGTCACCGGCTCTTCAAAGTTCCCTCCGGCAGGAGAAACACTTCCACCAATTGTTAAAGATCCCGTTTCACCATTTTTCAGCTCAACGACTCCGGCCCTTTCATAGAAAGAGCAAATTCGCGATGCGAGATAGGCGGGGAACGCCTCGTCGCCAGGAATCTCTTCCAACCGACCCGACATTTCACGCATAGCTTGGGCCCAACGAGAAGTGGAGTCTGCGAGAAGGAGGACTTCGAGCCCCATCTGCCGGTAATATTCCGCCAAAGTAGCTCCCATATACACAGAGGCCTCTCGAGCAGCAACAGGCATGGAAGAGGTATTACAAATCATCACAGTTCGCTTCATGAGAGATTCGTTGGTATGTGGATCAATAATTTGGGGAAATGTCCTTAAAACCTCAACGACTTCGCCCGCCCTTTCGCCACATGCGACAATCACAACGATATCGACATCTGAGTATTTTGAAAGGTGGTGCTGCATGACTGTTTTACCTGCACCAAACGGTCCTGGAGAACAAAAAGTCCCCCCTTTCAAAACAGGAAACTGGGTATCGAGAATCCGCATCCCTGTGTCCATCATCTTAGTGGGGCGAATCTTTTTCCCTTCCATAAGAGCATTTTTCACAGGCCAACGCTGAACCATGGTAAATTCGAGAACTCTCCCCTCTTCATCTTCACCTTTTGCGATGACAGTATCAATCGGGTATGCGCCAGCTTTTTCAACAAAAGTAATCTTCACTTTTCCAAAGTGGGAAAAAGGGACCATAATCAAGTGTTTGAAGCGCCCTTCAGGGACAGACCCCATTGCATCTCCCCTTTCCAATAGATCACCAACTTTGGCAATCGGCTGAAAGTCCCACCGCTTTTTCCGATCGAGAGGAGGGAGATACACTCCGCGAGAGAGATACGTACCCGTTGCTTTAGCAACTTCTTCTAGTGGATTCTGTAGACCGTCGAAGATCGTCGTTAAAAGACCAGGCCCTAACTCTGCTTCGAGAAGATGACCCACAAAATGGACAGGCGTATTGAGCTTTACACCACGAGTATCTTCGAACACCTGAAGTTTTGCTTCATGTCCCGCAATCTCAATGACTTCTGCAAGGAGAGATTCTTCCCCTAAGTTTACGCGAGCGACTTCGCCTTGACGAATAGCGCCGTCAAAACGGACGTGTAAAAGGTTACCAAAAGCCTGTGTGACAGTACCGGTTGCTAGATGTTGTTTATTCATAATAATTCAAGTGTTCCTTTCTCTTTATCTTGCTCTGCTATTGATTCAACAAGCATGAGACGTGCAACAAAAGCTAAGACTCTATCGATACCAAAGTCTTGGCTTTCTTCCATCTCCTCTATCTTCTTCAACCGGTACTCCAAAATTGCCCGGTTTAGCTTCTGAGGATCTGAGCTATTGCTCATAAAGAGGTTTTTTAAGTCTTCAAATTCTCTTGGGGGTGTATAATCTGGGGCTTGTGCTTGTGCCAAAATTTCAGCAATCAGAGGATCCGTTGGATCTTCGAACTGCAGCTCTCTGACCAGATCTTTGCCAGACATTTTCGCCCTTAAACCTGTTAATACAAGCCGCAGCTCTCTTTCAAATTTATAATACTTAGCCAAAAAGCCTTTTAGGCTCGGCTGCTCATCTCTATAAAGCGAAGAGAAAAGGGAAGAAAAGTAGCGAAGCCGATCCTGGGTTGATTCATATCGATCCATAAAATCGATGAGATAGGAGGGAAGATTGTCCTGTTCGATCAACTCCTCTTCGAGCTCTTTTGCCGTGAAGTTCCCCTTATCACTCAAAGGCTGACCCAACCAAAGAGCTCTTATATTGTATAAGTCAACCGGCCTTAACAGACGCTTTACTTCTTCTTTGTCCCTGCTGGTTAAATTCATATCCAACAGATTTCGCAACTCTTTAAAAGACATATCGGGCTTCACGTCTATTGAAAGCGTAGGAAATGCAGATAAAAGAAAATAGTAATTTGCCATGCTATACATTAAATACGAGCTCTCTCAAATCGCGACGAATGTATTGCGCGATTAGTTCGCGTATTGCAGCATCGCTCATATCAATGGTAATTTGACGGCCAACGATTTGAATCTGAAGACCCCCTGAAATCTCAGAAGCTACAACAGTTTTGTCTTTGAGCCTATCTAATACTCTAGCAGCTAACAATTCATTGATTAATCGAGGCGAAATCTCTTTAGGAATATGGGCTGCAAAATCTTCCTCAACCCCTTTCTCCTCCATTGATTTCATAAAACTATTGAGTAGATTTGCAATCACTTTAGGGTCCCCCATCTCTTTCCCGATTATGGAGGTAAGTTCTTGACCGAAAAGCTCTTTCTCAATCTTTTGCTTTAATTGTTCAATCCCTTGACGACAAGCTAAGCTAAGCGATGCATGAAACACTCTTCGCTTCTCTTCCATCTCTTTTGTAGCCACCTCAAGCATCTCAGCAGCCTTGGCTTTAGCCTGTGTTACAATTTCGGACGCTTGTAAGTGCGCATTTTCGATAATCTCGCGAGCTTCTTGCTTTGCTGGCTCGAGAGTCTCCTTGCGCAAAGAATCACAAATCTTTTGGATTTTGTCTTTTCCTGTCTCCAATCCTTTCATGCAGTCCTCTGTCGGTTCTCAAAGTGATGGATTTTAACGCGATTGTCTTTTTTTTGCCTCATATCTTTTGATCCAAAGGCATGAGCATAAAGATTTCTAGAAAAAAATGATCAAAAAAACATATAACGAGAAGTTCCAAGTCAAGTGATTTGGATACCATTTTTTATGAATCTTAAGGAGAACTCACATGAAAAAATTTGCATCCGTAGCACTTGCTCTTGCTTTATTGGCAGGAAACTCTGGCTATGCAGCTAACTCTACCCGCAGCTCAATGGGCTCTGGCGCACAAGCTGGCACATACGACTCAAACACATTCGCATGGGGACTTGGTCTTGGAGCGCTTGTGATCGTAGGTGTTGTTGTTGGCGTAGCAGTAGCAGGCGCGACAGGAAATCCTAATAGCGGACAATCTCACTAAATTAGGCCTCCAAATTAAAGGAGTCCGCAATCTAGTAGAATTCAGGCTATGCCGAGTGTGTATAGTTGATTAGGGTGAATAGACGCTCTGTTTTTCAGACTCTCTTATCCATCTAATACCGAACACTCTCGGCTTCCATATTCCTGGAACTTGCCCGAAAGTAACCTTATCTGACATAAGGAGACTTAAGAGGATCAAAATGAGAAAGGCAATACTCATTCTTTTAAGTCTATCTATTTGTACTACAGCTGTTTCAGGAGAAAATTGCACAGCTCGACGTACAAGGCGTGGCCAAGCGGCTGGCTATTCTTCGCGAGATGCGACGGTTCTTTCCATGATGGGATGGGGCGTTGGCCTTGCGGTGGGGATAGCAACTCTTTGTGCCATGATTGACAATAACGACTCAAGTAGCAGCAGTGGCTCTACATCTCATTAACTTTTAGTCATAACTTATGCACTACATCCTCATCTTCCTTCTCACCTTTGCCTCTCTTGGCGCAAAATACTGCAACTTTATCCCTCCTGACGGATGGGAAATTGCCCAATTAAAAAACCCTTCCCCCTATGTACAAATTGGATTTATCGGCAAAGGTTCAACCGACTTTCGCCCCTCAATCAATCTTGCAACAGAAGAAGTAGACGTCTCTTTAAAAGAGTATGTGAAAGCGGTCAAAGAGCTTCAAGCAATCGATCAAAGCACCACCTGGAGAGATTTAGGGAAACTCACAATGCGTGGCGGCAAAGGGAGACTCATAGAGATTTCGAGAAAAACACCCTTTGGCGACTCTCGGATTCTCCAGGCAATATTCGTGAAGGGGGGAACCGCCTATATCCTTACTGCGGCCGTACTAAAAGATGATTTACCAAAATATCAAGCAGAGATCCTTAAAACATTTCAGTCACTTACAGTGGCTCCTGATCTTTGGTCTTTAATTCCTAACTCAGATCAAAAAAACCAGTTCATGTCCCTTTTCCAATCTCTTGGAAATAGTGAAGACAAGGGAAACGAATGGAATAACTTACAAAATCAAGTTCAAAACTTAGCTCAGATGGGGCCATATTGGCAGTTTCTTGCGCTCCAAGAAGGCAGAGAAAAAATTTACCCCACAAAAGGAGAACTTCCTTGAAGAACTTTAAAACTCTACTGACACTACTTGCAATTGGAACAAACCTTTCAATCAGCGCCCAAGAAACTGGAGGATCAGCTGTTGCTTCGGCTGAAGCTGCAGTGGACTACAACTGGCAAAACTGGACTTTTGCAGCTGTTGCGATGGTAATGGCGGCGGGAGCTGTTTATGTCGTTTCTCTCGATAGTGGTAACGAAGCTCACTGATTAGGCGAATTTTTGAAAACAGCGCTCCTTGCTCTAATTTTGCTTCTCAGTAGTTGCATGACTGGACCCACTCATTGGAGTGTTGATGCAATTGCTGCAGGGGATCGAATCTTCAACTCATCAAGAATGCGCTATACCTCAACGCAAGGAGGAGAGCATCCCATCCTCTTTGAAATGGTCAGAGTAGGAGATCGGATTGAGGCATACATCAGCCTAACCAGGTTTAAACTCCGCTCTAAAAAAATTGCAAAAGTCTGCTTTACAATCGACAGCCAAACCTTTGAAGACTCAATCCCTGTCCACGAAGGGGGCATGCGCCTTACCCTATCTGAGGAAACGACTCAAAAATTGATTCAGGCCTTGCAAATGGGCCATAAAATCGCTATCCTCTTAGATGATTTTGAAGAGGTTCTGGAGCCTAATGAATTTTCCAGATCTTTCGATAAGTTCGTAGGGGAAGCGGGTTTTTTCCAAAATGTATTTAAAGGACCGGTACCATGAATCAACTAGATCAATTAAAAAAAATGACAACCGTTGTAGCTGATACGGGCGATTTTGAATCGTTAAAGCAGTACCATCCGACAGATTCAACAACAAACCCCTCTCTGATCTACGCAGCAAGTCAGCTCCCTCAGTATCAACACCTACTCGATGAGGCCATTAGCTTTGGCAAAGGAAAGGGGAAAGGGAAAGACGCCCTCCACCACGTTCTCGACAAAGTTTTCGTAAATTTCGGCCTAGAGATTTTAAAAATCGTCCCAGGCAGAGTCTCTACTGAAGTCGATGCACGCCTATCCTTTGACATCGAAGGCTCAATCGAAAAAGCCCATTACCTCATTTCTCTCTATGAAGCAGCTGGAATTGACCGCAAGCGTGTTTTGATTAAGCTAGCAGCTACTTGGGAAGGAATTATGGCAGCAAGAGAGCTTGAAAAAGAGGGCATCCATTGCAATATGACTTTGATGTTTAGCCTTCCCCAAGCAATTGGCTGCGCAGAGGCAAAAGCCACCCTCATCTCCCCTTTTGTCGGCCGGATCCTCGACTGGCATAAAAAAGCTGAAAATAAAGAAGGGTTTGCCCCAGCGGAAGATCCTGGCGTAAAATCGGTAACAACGATCTACAACTATTACAAAAAATTTGGTTACAATACCCAAATTATGGGAGCCTCGTTTAGAAACAAAGATGAGATCACAGAGCTTGCGGGGTGCGATCTTCTCACCATTGCTCCAAAGCTTTTAGAAGAGCTCCAAAAAAGTGAAGATCCGATCCCAAGAAAGCTCGATCCAGAAAAAGCAAAAGACCACCCCATTGAAAAGCTAGCGGTAGATGAAAAAACATTCCGCTACTTGTTGAATGACGATGCAATGGCCACAGAAAAGCTAGCCGAAGGGATCCGCAACTTTGCCAAAGACATCGTTAAACTGGAAAAAATGATCCAAGAAAAAATGACGAAATCGTGATTTAAAAATTAAAGATAAGGTCATTAATGTTTGGATTTTTCAAAAAGTTTCTCTCCCCCTTTGCAAAGAAAATCAGAGCGATTTTTTCTGGAGCGCCCGATGATGCAGCCTTCGATAGCCTTGAGCAGCTTTTTTATGAAGCAGACTTGGGGGCGGCAACATCAGCCGAGCTCGTTGATAAAATCAGAGCTCTTTATAAGAAAAACCCGACAGTCGATACAGATCAGATCCTCTCCTTTGTAAAAGAAGAGCTTTTACATGGGATCATCCCCTATCAGCCTACCCAGCACAAGCCCCATGTAATTCTCCTCGTAGGAGTCAATGGAAGTGGGAAAACGACAACTTTGGCTAAACTTGCTGCTCACTATGCCAAACAGGGGAAAAAGGTCTTAGTCGCAGCCGGAGACACCTTCAGAGCTGCAGCTGTAGAACAACTGGAAACCTGGGCAAAAAGAATCGGCGTTGATTTCGTCAAATCACAACCAAATAGCGACCCAAGTGGTGTCGCCTATGATGCACTTTCAGCTGCAAAGAGCCGTGGCATCGATGTTGTATTGATCGATACAGCGGGCAGACTGCAGACAAAACTTGACCTGATGAATGAACTTGCTAAAGTAAAAAGAGTTTGTCAAAAACAAATTGAAACAGCTCCTCACGAGACCCTTTTAGTTGTTGATGCAACCATTGGACAAAACGCAATCGATCAAGCAGAAACCTTTCATAAATTTACCCCGATTAGCGCAATCGTCCTCACGAAACTCGACGGATCTGCAAAAGGTGGCATAGCCATCGCTATTCAAAAAAAATTAAACATCCCGATTCAATGGGTAGGAACTGGCGAAGGGGCAGACGATCTAGAGTTATTTGATCCTGAGAGCTACGTAAACACTCTTTTAGGAACGACTTAAACACTTTAATTTCGCTTAAATCTACCTAAGATAAGGGCAGCTTCTTGCTCATCGATCAGAACAAATTTGCTGACATTTTGCTCATAACAATAGACATCTGCATGAGCGATATCAAACCACCATCCATGAATGCGGATCTCATTTTTTTCTAGTCGATCACGGATAAATGGGTACTCTTTAATATGTTCTATTTGCTGCAACACATTGATCTGAGATAATTGATTATGCTCTGAAAGCGAAGGGGTAATCACGTCCCCTTTTTTGACTTTTCTCAGCGATTCTTCCCCATATTTAAGCCAACATTCTAGGTGAGGACATGCCAATGTATCAATCCCCTTTAAAAGCGCTTCCATCGCCCCACACTCAGAGTGGCCGCAAATCACAATATCTCTTACCCTTAATGAATTGATCGCAAACTCAAGGGCTGCAGAGGCACTATTATCTTGTAAAGGTGCGCTCACAGGAGGGACTAAATTTCCGATATTTCTTAAAACAAATAGATCGCCAGGATTCGTCGATGCGAAAAGATTTGGAACAACTCTGCTATCAGAACAGGCAATAAAAAGGGTATCTGGCTTTTGTCCCAATGCTAATTTTGCAAAAAGCTGACGGCTGTCTTCCGTTAGATTTTTCCGAAAATCGACTATTCCTTGAATGAGCTTCTTCATTTACTTTAAATCAAATAAGAGGAATTCAGATTGGTCATCTGATTCAATTTTTAAACGGTTTACATCACTAATTGCAACGCCATCACCACGTGATAGTTTATGGCCATTTGCATGGATACCACCCTTAACGACTTGGATCCACACATGACGGTCTTTTGCAAAATTCATTTCAGCTTTTTCCTGAGCAAGGAATCTCCCCAAGTAGATTTTGGCATCTTGGTGAATTTTCAATGAATCCTCACTGCCATCTTGAGATACGACTAATTTAAGTCCACTTACGTGATCGTCAAAGCTTTTTTGTTGATAGCTTGGTGTTAGCCCTTTTTTCTCCGGCTTAATCCAAATTTGGAGAAGATGAACTTGCTTCTCTTTGGATGGGTTAAACTCACTATGTTTAATCCCCGTCCCAGCTTCCATAAGCTGAAATTCTCCCTTAGCAATTTTCGAATGGTTCCCGATGGTATCAATGTGCTCCAAAGTTCCGTCGAGAATGTAGGTAAGAATCTCCATATCACTATGAGAATGCATATCAAATCCTTTGCTAGGATGGATCACATCTTCATTGATCACTCTAAGGGTTTTAAAACCCATAAAATTCGGATCGTAATAATTTGAAAAAGAAAAAGTGTATTGAGTTGAGAGCCAACCAAGATCGCTAGATCCCCGATCATCGCTTTTACGAACTGCGATCATCTCATCCCCACATAGGTTTGTCGTCATTAAAATAAGAAGTCCAATCCATTTCACAAGATACCTCTCAAAAAAAAAAGCAGTTCTGACATGGATAAAAAATCCAGTCAGAACTGCTATATTCTTCTTATTTACTAAGCTCCAGCTGTAGCAGGTGCTGAGTGAAAGTCAATATCGAGAACTTCGGCTGCTTGCGCATCGATGAACTTGTTGACCTTCTTATGATATTCAAAACCGGTACCACCAGGAATCATATGACCCATAATCAAGTTGGCCTTAATATCAAGGAGGTAGTCTGTTTTACTTTCGCATGCAGCTTCAGTAAGAACACGTGTGGTTTCTTGGAACGACGCCGCCGATACAAACGATTCAGTACCTAAAGATGCTCGCGTAATACCGAGGAGAACAGGCGCTGCTTGAGCAGGTTTTCCACCCTCTTCGATTGTCTTGCGATTCATCTCGTGGAACACTTTCTTATCGATGTCTTCTCCATGCAAGAATGTTGTATCGCCTGGATCGGTGATACGAACCTTTTGAAGCATTTGTCGAACAATGATCTCAACGTGCTTATCGTTAATATCTACCCCTTGGAGTCGATACACTTCTTGAACCTGATTTACAAGGTGTTTTTGAAGATCGCGAACGCCGCAAATATCCAAAATCTCTTGAGAAACAACAAGGCCTTCTGTGAGCTGTTGTCCTTTTACAACGTTATCACCTTTCTGGGCAATCAAGTGCTTTGTAAGAGGAATGAGATGCTCTTCTTCCATGCCTGTTACTTCGTCACGAACAACGACAATCCGCTTGTTTTTCTGAACACCACGGAAGTCGACAACACCATCAATTTTAGCAATCTCGGCTGCATCTTTTGGTTTGCGCGCTTCAAAGAGCTCAGCTACACGCGGCAATCCGCCCGTGATGTCTTTTGTCTTAATTGCGCCACGAGGAAGTTTCGCTAGAATCATACCCGCAGTAACATATTGTCCTTCACGGATTGCAATAACAGCTGCAGATGGGATTGCATAGGTTCCAATCAACTCGCTATACTCAGCGTCAGAGTAGATTGAAATCTGTGGATGAAGCTCACCGCGGTGCTGCTTAACAACCAATTCGACTTGTCCTGTCTGCTTGTTGACTTCGCGCTGGGTTGAAATCCCTTCCACGAGGTCTTCATACTTAACATAACCAGGTCTTTCGCAAATAATTGGGCTGCTATGCTGCTCCCACTGACCGACTTTAGTTTTGATCTTGATCTTAGATCCATCTTCAAAGAAGATCTTAGTTCCAAGTTCAGCATTAAAGATCTGAAGTGGCTCAATCGACTTGCTGCTAAGAAGCTTTTTGTAATCTTCAATGCTGCGTCCCTCATCGCGGACCACTTGGAGTGTCCCGTTCTTGTTAAGGGCGAGCCAATGGCCTTCTTCGTTTTGAACAACGCGAAGATCCATATAGATTAAAATACCTTCTTGCTCAGTGATCAACTCAGGGCTAAGTCCTGCAGACGCAATACCACCCAAGTGGAACGTTCTCATCGTGAGCTGCGTTCCTGGTTCACCGATAGATTGAGCGGCAATAATTCCAATCGCCTCTCCCAGGCCAACGAGATTTCCTGTAGCAAGGTTCAAGCCGTAGCACTTCGCACAAATTCCCCGTTTGCTTTCGCAGTTAAGCGGTGAACGGATCCGGATGCTCTCAATCCCAGCGTCATCAATTGATTCCGCTTGCATTGTTGTAAGGACATCGCCTGAACGGGCCAAAATCTTCTTGCTATCGCCTGGCTGATATATATCTTCCAGAACAGTACGTCCGTAGATACGATCTTTAAGGGCGAGGAGCTCTTCGTTTCCTTGTTTAATCGCAGAAACTTCAATTCCATTCAGTGTACCGCAATCTTCTCGAGTGACAATAACGTCTTGTGAAACGTCAACGAGACGACGAGTAAGGTATCCAGAGTCAGCTGTTTTAAGGGCCGTATCAGATAGACCTTTACGAGCACCGTGCGTCGAGATGAAGTACTCCATCACTGTCAAACCTTCGCGGAAGTTTGCAGTAATTGGCGACTCGATAATTTCGCCAGAAGGTTTAGCCATAAGACCGCGGAGCGCTCCCAACTGCTTAACCTGAGACTTATTACCACGAGCTCCAGAGTCAACCATCAAGTAAAGTGGGTTGAGTTTGCCTGAAGATGTGTCGTAAACGAGTTTAAAGAGATCTTCCGATAGTCTTTCCGAAACTTCAGTCCAAATACTGATAATTTTTGAGTGACGTTCACCCTCGGTGATAATCCCGTCGTCATATTGCTTTTTCACAACAGCTACGCGCTTATACGCTTCTGCTAGTACTTTTGCTTTATGAGGTGGAACTTTGATGTCGCAAGTGCCCATTGAAAGAGAGGCTTTTGTCGCTTCAGCAAATCCGAGATTCTTCATTTTGTCTAGGAACTGAACTGTAGTTTCAAGGTCAATTTTCTTGTAGCACTCAAGAACTAATTCAGACAGACGTTTCTTACGAAGAACGTAGTTTTGGAATCCCAATTTTTTAGGAACAATCGTATTGAATAAAACTCGACCAGGAGTTGTTTCAATGATACCACCTTCGATCAATACTTTGATCTTCTCGTGGATGTACAATCCTCTTCCGAGGTTGTCTCTACGATCTTTTCCTGCCACCTGATCAGAACCTGCTTCTTTCTCATACCAGTTGTAGCTACCGCTTGAGTAAAGGGCCATTAACACTTCTTCTGGATTGCTAAAGATTTTGATCTTTTTCCCTGCATTTTCTGGAATCACTACCGGATCATGCATCAAATAATAAAGACCGAGGATCATATCTTGAGACGGAACAGTAACAGGTCTTCCCGATGAAGGGAGGAAAATGTTATCTGGAGACATCATCAAAAGTTTAGCTTCAAGCTGTGCTTCAACAGAAAGAGGAATGTGAACCGCCATTTGGTCACCGTCGAAGTCCGCGTTAAACGCAGTTGTTACGAGAGGGTGAATACGGATCGCTTTACCTTCGATCAAAATTGGCTCAAAAGCCTGAATCCCTAAACGGTGAAGTGTTGGAGCTCGGTTAAGAAGAACAGGGTGACCCTTAATAATTTCTTCTAATACGTCCCAAACTTCTGGCGCTTGCTTCTGGATCATTTTCTTCGCTGATCTGATCGTATAAACAAGTCCTAGATCTTTTAAACGTTTAACAATAAACGGTTCAAAGAGATCGAGCGCCATTTTTTTCGGAAGACCGCACTGGTTCAAGCGAAGCTCTGGACCGACAACGATAACAGAACGGCCCGAGTAGTCGACACGTTTTCCTAAAAGGTTTTGGCGGAAACGACCTTGTTTCCCCTTCAACATTTCAGATAGAGCTTTTAGAGGGCGATTTCCTGCACCCATAACTGGATGACCATGTCTACCGTTATCAAAGAGAGCATCGACCGCTTCTTGCAGCATCCGCTTTTCATTTCTAACAATTACATCAGGAGTTTTAAGCTTCAAAATCGACTTCAATCGATTATTTCGGTTGATTACTCTACGATATAGATCGTTCAAGTCAGAAGTTGCAAATCGACCGCCATCAAGAGGGACTAAAGGTCTTAAATCGGGTGGAATCACTGGAACTATGCCAAGAACCATCCAATCCTGTTTGTTTGACGAAGTAGAAAATCCTTCAATGATTTTCAGCCGCTTTGCAAGCTTCATACGCGCTTGCATTGACTTGGTCTTGCGGAGTTTGTCTTTGAGATCGACAACTAAAGTAATAAGGTCTTCACTTGCGAGGAGGTCTTTAATCGCCTCTCCCCCCATTTTTACGCTAAATGATTCAGCGCCCCACTTATCTTGAGCTTCTCTATACTCGTTATCATTCAGTAATTGCTTTTTTTGCAAATCTGTCTGGCCCGGATCAGTAACTACATACTCTTCGTAGTAGATGACTCGCTCGAGATCTGCTGTAGACATCCCAAGGATATTGCCGATCCGTGAAGGCATTGTTTTGAAAAACCAAATGTGAACAACTGGAACAGCCAAATCAATATGGGCCATTCGTTCACGACGCACTTTAGACAAAGTGACTTCGACGCCGCAGCGATCGCACACAATCCCTTTATGCTTAATCTTCTTATACTTCCCGCATGCGCATTCCCAATCGCGCGTCGGCCCGAAAATTTTCTCGCAAAATAGGCCGCCCTTTTCAGGTTTGAAGGTGCGATAATTGATCGTTTCGGGCTTTTTAATCTCACCTCTAGACCACTGATCGCGGATTACATCATCAGACGCAATCTTAATGGTCAACTTATCAAACTGAGATCCCCTTACATCTTCATCAGCGTCAAACATCTAATTACTTCTCCCTAAGCATTAATTTACCACCGAAATAATTGGCCCCTGCGCAGCGCAGACAGCTTATTTCGGTGGATACCCCAACTTTTAATCTACAAACTCTGTGCGAATATCAAGGCAAAGACCTTGCATCTCTTTCACGAGTACGTTAAACGACTCTGGCGTTCCAGCTACAAGTGTATTTTCACCTTTTACGATCGACTCGTAAATGCGAGTTCTACCTGCAACGTCATCAGACTTAACAGTCAACATCTCTTGGAGGAGGTGAGCTGCGCCATATGCTTCAAGCGCCCACACTTCCATCTCTCCAAATCGCTGACCACCCATCTGAGCTTTACCGCCAAGAGGTTGCTGTGTCACTAGAGAATAAGGTCCAATTGATCTTGCGTGGATCTTATCTGCTACGAGGTGGCTTAGTTTAAGCATATAAATATAGCCAACTACAGCTCGGTTATCAAAACGCTCTCCTGTACGTCCATCAAATAGGTAAGCTTTCCCGTCGACGAACATATCCTGGTCTTTCATCATTTCCCAAATTTTCGCTTCTGGGAAACCTTCAAATACCGGGCTCTTCACGTAAATACCTGCTTTTCTAGCAGCATATCCGAGGTGTGTTTCAAGGAGCTGCCCCATGTTCATACGCGATGGTACACCAAGCGGGTTGAGGATAATTTCAACAGCTTCACCACTTGGTAAATAAGGCATATCAGCTTCAGGAACCAATTTCGCAACAACACCTTTGTTTCCGTGTCGTCCCGCCATTTTGTCCCCAACCTGGAGTTTACGCTTTGTAGCGACATAGACCTTAACTTGGCGAATTACGCCAGCATCAAGCTCTGTGTCCCCTTTTCGCATGTACTCAATTTCAGTCTTGTGCTGGATCTGGAGATTTTGGTAAGAGATCTCAAATTCTCTAAGGATCTTTTTGAGCTCTACATAAATCTCTTTGTCAGACATGAGAAGATCTTCAGCTTTCTCATTTTCAAGCGTTTCGATTAAGTCTTGAGTAATCAGCTGACCGTCTTCAATAATAATCTCACCTGTCTTACGGTGCATGATTGGTGCAGGTGCCTTCTCATTCATGAGTAGGGCGCCCAACTTTTCATGGAACTCAAGTTGGAGTTCAGCTTCTTTTGTTTTATAGTCAGAGTGAATATCTTTAATTCGTGTTGCCTCTTCCACAAGCTCGTCATCCGTCTTAGAAAGGCGGTCACGTCTTGAGAAGACTTTCACATCCATAACCACACCTTCCGTTCCTGGAGGCGCTGTTAAAGATGCATCTTTAACATCAGCTGCTTTCTCGCCGAAGATCGCTCTTAAAAGGCGCTCTTCTGGAGAGAGTTCAGTCTCAGATTTAGGAGTAATTTTTCCAACGAGGATCGATCCCGGCTCAACATGTGCGCCGATGCGGATAATTCCGTCTTCCCCTAAATCCTTCAACATCTCTTCAGAGACATTAGGAATATCTTTTGTGATCTCTTCTTTACCAAGTTTCGTATCTCTCGCTGTTAACTCAAACTCTTCGAGATAGATCGAAGTGTAATAGTCTTCGCGGATCAACTTCTCAGAAATAATGATCGCATCCTCATAGTTATAACCACACCATGGCATAAACGCGACAAGCACGTTCTTACCCAACGCGATTTCACCCTTATCAGTCGCAGGACCATCAGCCAAAATATCCCCTGGCATCACTTTGTCGCCAACTGTGCAAAGAGGAGTTTGGTTGATGCACGACCCGCTATTGGAGCGCATAAACTTTTTAAGGACGTAAGTTCTTTTGTTCAAAGGGTTGTCCTTTGGAGCGACAACGATCTTGAAACCATCTACAAACTCGACAACACCTTCTTCAAGCGCCACAACTACTGCGCCAGAGTCACGAGCAGAACGGCCTTCAAGGCCTGTTCCTACGATCGGAGCGTCAGCAATCAAAAGAGGAACAGCTTGACGTTGCATGTTCGAGCCCATCAAAGCGCGGTTCGCATCATCGTGCTCCAAGAATGGAATCAATCCTGATACAATCGATACGAGCTGTTTTGAAGATACGTCCATGTGTGTGATTTTAGACGTTTCAATCTCCATTGGCTCCCCTCTCTGGTGAGCCCAGCAAAGGTTTTCACTAAACATGTTGAACTTGTCTAATGGAGTCGATGCTTGCGTAATGATGTAATCTGCCTCTTGGTCCGCAGTCATGTACTCAATTTCATCGGTTACAACACCGTCTTTGACGATACGGTATGGAGTTTCGATAAATCCAAACTCGTTAATTTTCGCAAATGTTGAAAGAGATGTAATCAAACCGATGTTTGGTCCCTCTGGCGTCTCAATCGGGCAAATTCTACCATAGTGAGATGCGTGAACGTCACGAACTTCAAATCCAGCTCTTTCGCGGTTTAAACCACCAGGGCCAAGGCAAGAGAGTCTTCGTTTGTGAGTAAGCTCAGAAATCGGGTTTGTTTGGTCCATGAACTGAGAAAGTTGAGATCTACCAAAGAAATCCTTCAAGACACCCGCCAAACCTTTAGCAGAAACAATCTTACCTGGGGTCATTGTATCGGAAGAGAAATCAAAAAGGTTCATTCGTTCTTTGATGATTTTCTCCATTCGAGCCAACCCAATTCGGCATTGGTTCTGGATCAATTCACCAACAGAACGGACACGGCGATTTCCAAGATGGTCAATATCATCGACATATGCTTTCTCATCGCCCATTTTCAAGCGGATTACATATTTAAGAGCTTCAATGACATCTTCTTTTCGTAAAGTTACAGTGTTGAGCTCTTCGTCTCCAGTTCCAAGACCCAATTTACGATTTAGCTTATAGCGTCCTACTCTACCCAAGTTATAGCGTTTTGGATCAAAGAATAAGCGCATGATTGCTGAACGAGCGTTTGAAAGGGTAGGAGGTTCACCTGGTCTAATCTTTCTATAAAAGTCTTTAAGTGCGGATTCGTAAGAGTCTGTTGTATCTTTTGCAAGCATTTTGATGACAGGATGTGTCTCATCTGCATCTTCAGCAAATCTAACAGCCTGAATACCTTCGTCAACCATCCGCTTTAACATTGCAGTTGTGAGTTTTTCCCCAGCCTTACCAAAAACAAGTCCAGTTTGCTCATCAACAACGTCTTCAGCTAGAATTTTTCCAACGAGTTTTACGAAGTCTTTTTCAGATTTAATCTTTACTTTTACAGTCTCAAAGAATTCTTCAATAATATCAGCATCAGTAGAGTAACCTAAAGTACGGATAAAGGTTGAAGCAAGAATTTTGCGGCGTCTTTTCTTACGATCGATGTAAACGTAAACAAGGTCATTATAGTCAAATGAGGCTTCGAGCCAGCTTCCGCGGTAAGGGATAATTCGGAAAGAGTAGAGCATTGTGCCCTTAGGATGTCTTTCTTGCTCAAACGAAATACCAGGAGATCTATGCAACTGAGAAACAATAACGCGCTCAGCACCATTGATAACAAAAGTACCTTTGTCAGTCATCACAGGAAGTGTTCCCATGTAGACTTCTTCTTCTTTGATCCCTGTCTCATCAGTCAGTCGAAACTTAACTTTCAGAGTCACATTATGGCTAATCCCTCGGCGAATACACTCTTCGGGAGAATATTTGGGAACACCCAAGTTATAAGATAAAAATTCTAAAATAGTTTTTTCGTCATAAGATTTAATAGGAAAAATTTCACTAAAAACCTCTTGAAGTCCTATATTTTCCCTCTCATGGGGCAGCAAATGAGACTGAAGAAATTGTGTGTAGGACTTAATCTGAATCTCAATCAGATTGGGGAGATCGATAATCTCTTCCCGTTCACGAAAACTCACCCGTTTAGGCGGCTTTTTTAGCATGGGTTTCGCTCCTAAGAATTTTGAAGATCCCCTTCTTTTGAGGAGAGTCTCCGATTGGTAAGGCGGCGGGGCGTCTAACGACTCCATCCGCTTGAACTGACTACTCGTTTTGACTCATGCTAATATAGCAGATTTGAAACGAGAAACCAACTCAAAAATAAATAATCGCACGGGGGCGCATGCCCCCGTGCTGACATAATAACTACGTTATCAATTCTTTTACAGGCCTGTTAACTTGACCTTTCCACCAGCAGCCTGAATTTTCTTCTGAATCTCTTCAGCTTCAGTTTTAGCAGCAGAAGGTTTAAGGTCTTTTGGAGCGCCTTCAACCAAATCTTTTGCTTCTTTTAGACCAAGTCCTGTTACTTCACGGACAGCTTTAATGATAGAAATTTTCTTATCATCTGGGATTGGTGCTTCGAGAGTCACTTTAAATTCAGTTGACTCAGATGTAGCGGCAGCAGCGGCAGCAGGTGCAGCAGCTGATGCAACAGCGGCTTTAACACCCCATTTTTCTTCTAATTTCTCTTTTAATTTAGACATATCGAGCACAGTTAATTGGCTCAATTTTTCTACGAGATCGTCTAATACTTGACTCATGGGTACATTTCTCCTAAATCTTAAACTTAACTTTTTTGTTCATCAGCTGAGAGCGGCCCAGCAATAGCAGCTTCCATTACAGAAAGCATATGAGACATCGGCGAAGTAAATAAGCCGAGCAATATCGCTCTCATTTCGTCCATACCAGGTAGTTTGGAGAGTACTTCCAACTCAGAACCAGGCATCATTTTTCCTTCAATATGTCCACAAATCACTTGAAGCAATTTATCATTCTCTTCAGAGAACTTATAAACAGCTTTCGCAGGAATCATCGCATCTGTCTCACCGACAAAAACGACACCAATATGACCTGACAAAATTGATTCATCAATCTTTACGCCTGCTTTTTCAGCAGCCTTTAACAAAACTCTTTTCTTCACGACTTCAAACAAATTGCCCTGTTTGTTAAGAGTATTTCTTAACTCCCATGATTTATTTGGTTCGAGCTTGTCATAGCTAGTGAAAATCATAGCAGAAGATCCATCGATCTTTTCTTTGATTTCGTTCAGAAGGAGTTCTTTTTCTTTTCTCATTGGAATCCCCTTAAGCTACTGTTAAAGATTGTAAGTCAATTTTTAATCCTGGACCCATCGTTGTAGAGACATATAGACTTCTCATAAACACACCCTTTGCACTTGATGGCTTTGCTCTTGCGACAGCATTCAGCCAAGCATTTAGGTTTTCAACGAGGTTATCGGATTCAAAAGAAATCTTGCCAACACCATTATTGACATTGCCCGTCTTATCGGCTTTAAACTCGATTTTTCCGGCTTTAACTTCTTTTACAGCTTTAGCTACATCTGTTGTGACAGTTCCAGCTTTTGGAGTTGGCATAAGGCCACGAGGACCCAAAATTTTACCCAATTTTCCAAGCTCTCTCATCATATCAGGTGTTGCGATCAAAGCGCTGAAATCTGTCCAGCCACCTTTGATTTTTTCAACAAGCTCATCTGATCCTGCATAGTCAGCGCCAGCATCTAGTGCTTCTTTTGCTTTATCGCCTTTCGCGATAACCACTAAAACGACATTCTGACCTGTTCCGTGTGGAAGAGATACAGTACCGCGCACTTGTTGATCTGATTTTTTCGGATCAATGCCCACTTTGAGTGCGACATTTACCGATTGATCAAATTTTGGTGCAGGACATTTTTTTAAAATATCGATTGCTTCGTCTAGCTTATAAGTCTTGTTCTTATCCACAGACTTATCAACTTCTTTCATTCTTTTTGAACGTTTTGCCATAGTTTAAGCCTCCACGATGTCTACGCCCATGGAGCGAGCTGTTCCCATAACAAGCATCTCAGCAGCGGCCTCTGATACAACGCGCATGTCTTCGATTTTTGCTTTGGCAATTTTGTTCACTTGAGCTTTTGTCAGTTTGCCAACTTTATCTCTGTTTGGCACTTTTGAGCCTGATTCAATTCCGAGTTCCTTCAAGATCATTCTTGATACTGGAGGCTTTAGGACAATGAATGTAAAGGTCTTATCTGAAAACACGCTAATCACAACCGGCAGAATATCGCCCGCTTTGTCTTGCGTTTTCGCGTTAAATTCCTTACAGAAACCCATAATATTAACACCAGCAGAACCTAAGGCTGGGCCAATAGGTGGAGCTGGGTTGGCTTTCCCTGCAGGAATTTGCAGCTTAATAGTTTTTACTATCTTTTTTGCCATTTATTTTCCCTTTTTGAGTATTAGCGAGCAGGCCCTACGGTCTGCCCTCCCCAATTAACTCGCATTCTCTGCTGTAGATTGTTCTACTTGCCAGAATTCGAGATCGTCGACTCTTGTGTCTCGACCGAAAATCGATACCATGACACTGAGCCGCCCTTTTTCGTGGTTTACTTCAGTCACAGTGCCAACAAAGTTAACAAAAACTCCATCGGTAATCTTGACTCGGTCACCCACGTCGACCTTATGTTTTTGAACGATCCCTTTTTCACGATCTTCAAGTTCTTTCATGATGTCACCGACCTCTTTTTCTGTAAGAGGAACCGGTTTTTCACCGCCCAAGAAATCGATGACCCCAGGGGTATCCTTAATGTAAGCCCAAGACTCATCATTCAAGATCATTTTAACTAGTAAGTATCCTGGCCACATCCGCTTTTCGCTGATTTTCTGCTGACCACGCTTAACTTCTGATACGTTCTCTGTAGGGATAAGTATCTCTACAACGTCATCAGCCAATCCTTTAGAAGGGAGAAATTCCTCGATGGATTTCTTTACCTTCTTCTCGTGGCTAGACATTACCTGAACGACATACCATTTATGCATATATTCTCACCCAAAAATCATCCGAACAAAATTACTTGCTAGATCTATAAAGCCGCGGATTCCTAAATCGACAACATAGATTGTCAGTCCGCAGAGAAATGTCGCGATAATAACAGCTTTCGTACAAAAAATCAGCTCTTCTTTCGAGGTCCAAGTGACCTTTTTCAGTTCATTTTGAACTTCACGCAAGTAAGAAACTTTTTTCTTTTCAGTAATTGCCGACATCACAACCTCCACAACCTTTATTTAATCACTGAGCGCATGGAGCACTCTTATCAACTCTACTTCAGCAAGCTCACTCTTCGAGTGCGGAGGGATTCGAACCCCCGACCGGCGACTTTGGAGATCGCTGCTCTACCAGCTGAGCTACACACCCAAAATAAAATGGGGAGGAGGTCCTCCCCTTTTAATTACTTGATGATCTTAGAGACCGTACCAGCACCGATTGTTCGGCCGCCTTCACGAATCGCAAAGCGCATCCCTTCTTCCATAGCGATTGGGTGGATAAGTTCAGCTGTAAATTCCACGTTATCTCCTGGCATCACCATCTCTGTTCCTTCAGGCAGAGTAACAGTACCTGTTACGTCTGTTGTGCGGAAATAGAACTGTGGTCTATAGCCAGTGAAGAATGGCTTGTGACGGCCCCCTTCATCTTTATTCAATACATAGACAGTACCTTGGAACTTAGAGTGCGGTGTGCAAGTGCCAGGAGCAGAAAGAACCATTCCGCGCTCAACATCACCCTTTTCAATACTTCTCAAGAGCACACCGACGTTTTCGCCAGCTAAAGCTTCTGTCAAAATTTTGTTGAACATTTCAAGGCCAGTTGCAACTGTATCGCGAGTCTCGCGGATACCAACCAATTGGATCTTGTCGTTCACTTTAATTTTACCGCGCTCAACCCGGCCAGTAACTACAGTACCGCGACCTGGGATTGAGAACACGTCCTCAATCGGCATCAAGAACGGCTTATCAACTTCACGAGCAGGTGTTGGGATCTTCTCATCAACAGCTTCCATCAACTTAAGGATCGCTTCAACATATTGAGCTTCGCCTTCAAGTGCTTTAAGAGCTGAACCACGGATAATCGGAACATCTTTGTATCCTTTTGATTCAAGGAGTTCTGACAATTCCATCTCTACGAGTTCAACAAGCTCTTCGTCACCTTTACCGATCATATCCATCTTATTGAGGAATACGACGATTGCAGGAACACCTACTTGGCGAGCCAAGAGGATGTGCTCTTTTGTTTGAGGCATCGGTCCGTCAGTTGCGGCAACGACGAGAATCGCTCCGTCCATTTGAGCCGCACCAGTAATCATGTTTTTTACATAGTCAGCGTGACCAGGGCAGTCTACGTGAGCGTAGTGACGTCCAGCCGTCTCGTACTCAACGTGCGAGGCGTTAATTGTAATCCCACGGGCTTTTTCTTCCGGTGTATTATCGATTGACGAGTAGTCACGGAATTTCGCTCCGCCTTTTTCAGCCAAAGTTTTGGTAATGGCAGCAGTCAGCGTAGTTTTACCGTGGTCGACGTGCCCGATAGTACCGATATTTACGTGTGGTTTCGTTCTCTGAAAAGCTTCTTTTGCCATTTAAAACATCCTCCGTTGGCAATTAATTCATTTTGTTCCTAAAAATAACTTACTTTTAGGAACCACTCTTTTTTTTGTTGCCCAAGATAGGAATTGAACCTACGACCCCTTGCTTACCATGCAAGTGCTCTACCACTGAGCTACCTGGGCATTTCGGCCCAATTTATATGGGACCCATTATTTTGGTATCAAAAGCATGCAAGCATATTGCACTTGTAGCAATTAAATCAAACCTTTTCCCACCAACAACTTCAAATTTATTTTTGACGATAGACAATACGCGCTTTAGTCAAGTCGTAAGGAGACATCTCCACGGTCACAGTATCACCTGCATAAACCCGGATGTTCCGCATGCGCATCTTCCCACTTAAATGAGCGATGACCTGCATCCCATTCTCTAACACAACGCTAAAGTTCATATTTGGCAAAAGCTCTTCAACTTTGCCTTCCATCTTGATCGTTTCTTCTTTTGACATAAGGTATTTTGGCTCGGAAATGTATCTAATGAAACTCGATTCAACCCATTATTGTCAATGACTAATAATCATTTTCCTGCTAAACTCCCACCCACTATGAGCGAAACTTTCCAAAAAAAATGTGCTGAAATTAAAAATAAATTTGCTGCTCTCTCTACTGAAGAGAGGTACCATCTTCTTATGGAAATGGGGCGTAAACTCCCCCCTTTTCCCGAAGATTTCAAAACTCCGGACCGGATTGTATCCGGATGCCAGAGCGTGCTCTATCTTAACACTTCTATCATTGAGGGCAAACTTTTTTTTGATGCTCATACAGATGCGTTGATTTCAGCAGGCCTCGCAGCGCTCCTCATTTCCGTCTATTCGGGCCAATCTGCAGAGTCCATCCTCAAGAACCCCCCCAGCTTTATCACAGAGCTCGGCCTCGATGCGAGCCTCTCCCCAAGCAGATCTAACGGCCTTGCTCAAATTCATCTCCGCATGAAACAAGAAGCCCTCAAAGCGCTCGTCTCTTTAAATCGATAAAAACAAGACACTTAACTCACCCACACTTTGTTAATGAATTCTTAATCAAAAATAGGTATCCTCTTTGCAATCTTCAAAAAGGATTGTTATGGCACCCCCCATTGGACGAGACCCAGTCAATCGTTACTTAGTAGAAAATCTTGAAGAAAAAATATCTGATCTCAATGCAAAGGCATTTTCATATAATGTCCTTGAAAAAATTTCTTGGGTTGCATTTACCGCGATAACAGTCGCAGCCTATACAATTTTTCATTGCGGCATCGTTCTTACTGGCATTGCATCCGCCGCTATGGTCACCGCGATCCTTTCAACCCCATTTCTTTTAGGCTTTATCCCCACATTTAGCAACCGATCAAATGCCTACTCAAAAAGCGCGCAAGAAGAACTCTCTGTATTAGCCAAGCTAAAAGAAATAGAAAACTGGAACACAGAATCTGTCCAAAAATTTTTAGAAGAACAAGACCTTATCCCTGATGAAGGACAAACACAGGCTCTAACGCTGTTAAACCCACAAGAGCCCCTCAAAGCACTCCTTCCTCTTATCGCTCGGTTTCAACACTTTCAAAAAACAGCGGAAGATGCTGAAAATGAATCCAGAATGCTCCTGAACAATCATGCAGCAAACCGAACGATCCGTCTTGTTACAAGGCAAGATGGGTGGAAACTACATGAGCGCGAGGCAATTCCGCGGGCACTTTTTGCAGCGTGCATATTACAAGCTATCCAAAACCCCTACATCTATGATTTCACGCTCGAAGAGCTAGGGACGATTACAGCAAAAAGATTTGATGAGAGATTCTGGGACTATAAACTCTTAAATGAAGACACCTACTTTACCATCCATGAAGATCTAAGGCGCAACCGTCCGCCTATCATCACACATGATGAAATAGCAGCTAACCTCGAACCGAAAGCTTTACGTATGTTACTTTTTCCGAAAACGAAAATTCGTTAATCAACTATCACTAAGAGCATTGATAGATTCTTCTGCCACTTTGGGATGGTATGACATATGAATCATCATCAGAGCAGAAACATTATTCGCCGAATGAAAGATCGTTGAAGGGATAAGACTCCCTTTCATCTCGTTTTTGAGCAGCCCTGACACATACCCCATGAAACTAAGCATCCCCCAAACAGGAAGAACCATCCCCTCTTGTATTTTTGAACCCAAATGGGCAGCTCCAAATAATACCGCTTGAGCCATATTTGAAATCTTTTTTTGCGCATTTTCAGAGAGTTTGCAAATCTGTTTACGATTAAAAAAAGCGAGCGTATCTTCAAATCTTTCTAAGAGCACCCCTCTAAAAAGAATCTCTTCTGTAAATGGCGCAACAATTGTTGCCAAAGGAATCATTTTCCAAGGTTGAGAAAAGATTTTCTCAGCTATGCCGGTTTGAGGGATCACTGGCATCGGAAGCCCAAGCAAAGACAATGCAATTCGAAGAATAAATGGCCGAACAAGGAGAAAGGCGGTCCAAAATGCTATCTTTTTTTTATCAAAGTCCGACCTAAACCAGTCATTTTCCGACCCGTTCCTTAGGTGCACTTCAGCCAAATAAGTCATCGCACTCAAAAAAGTTGTTACAGATACCGTCAGAACCAAGCCCAGCCCCATCTGGAGGCCGAAAAACCCAAGCGAGGCTAAGGCCACAGCCATCACCTTTTTATCTCTTGCGCTAAGCTGCACATCGTATTCAGGAAGGAAAACCTTACCCTGATGACCCACTAAACCCCTAGATACATCCATAGAATATAAACACTTTTTTTGATTTTCGTTTGAGAATTATCCCCTAAATCGGCCTAAAGAGCAAGAATCTATCTATTCAATTAAATTATTTCATTACAAATATACACCTTGATTGAATTTTATACTAAATAAGTGTATAATAATTTAATTAAAGGTAATAAAATGAACTCATTAATAATAAATACTTCTTCACTTGCCCCACCCAAACTGGCAACTCCCTGCTTAAAGGCTACCGCCAATGAAAAGAAACTCGCTACTTTGATGAGTTCCGTCATCGATCAAAAGCAAACCCTTGTCGATGCCTCTTTAAAAGGGAGGGTAAATGCCCTAGAGGGGATCATGATTGGGGGCGATTTATTTAGCATGGGGTATCTCGCATTTCAGGGGGTGCAGCTATTAAAACCATCGCTTGCAGCAGTCCCAGCAATTGGGATGGCTACCTTAGTTTGCGGTGAAATTGCTGGCGCAGTCAATATTGGGGTCGCCCTTATTTGCTTAAAAGAAGGGATTCAGGCACTGAAAAATGGGGACAACAAGCTAGCTACACGACTATTCATCGACTTTGTAAGCTTTACTGCCATCGGTGCAATCATGATACTAACCTCTTTGGCTACAAAAGTTGCCGCACTCGGTGCAATCGGGCTATTTTTCGCTGCTAACCCTTGGCTTTTACCTGTAATTTTCTTTGCTGTTTCTATTCCAGTCTTGATTGAAGTTTCAAACCGAATTAAAAACATTTGGACAAGCAAAGACCTCGCTTCACAGCTGAAAACGGATGATTTACAAAAGCTGATTCAGGGGACCGACGAAAACAACCCCTTCCACTTACAGCCCCTTCTTAACGGCAAAGAGACAGAAATTAAAGCAAAATTAAGCCGCAAAATGGAGCAACTCCAAGCTGACATGGGGGTAGAAGCTGCCATTGAAACATTTAAACTTTTGAAAGGGGCGCTAAATAAAGAGCCGACCGAAGAGCAGATGAAAACCACGAAAGAAAAAATAACAAGCTGGAATAAGGCTCAGTACGTCCGTCTCTTCCAACAGGTGCTTTTTGCAGGCGCTTTTGGCGTGAGTATGGCAGCGCTTACACCTGCATTGAACACGCCGACATTAGCAGCCTCAGAAAACTTTGCAATGGCAGCTGCAAACGGAATTCCATTTTACATGGATGTGTTTTGGCCTTTCATGAGAAACGCCCCTATTGTTGTCCCTAAAGTTGAAGAAACTGCTTAGAACAAACACAAAAGACTATCTTCAATGCCACCGGTAACCTCAACGGTTCCATCTGGATGAATATAGACGTCATGCTCTAAGCGAACGCCAAATTCATCCGGCAAATAAATTCCCGGCTCAATAGAAAAACAGGTTCCAGGTAAAAGGGGACGCACATCGTGCATTTCTAAATCATCCATATGAGCGCCACTCCCATGTAAACTTACTTCAATACTATGACCTGTCCTGTGGATGAAAAATTCACCGTAGCCCGCATCTTCGATCACTCTGCGAGCTGCCTGATCCACTTCCCACCCCTCGACCCGTTTTTTTTGTGAAAAGCGCCCCGTTACAAGTTCCAAAGCTGCAATTTGCGCACTTCGAACAATTTGAAAAATTTCTAACTGCCTATCCGTTGGTTTATTCGCAGCAACAGCAACGCGGGTAATATCGCCATAAACGGCTCCCTCAACATTTTCTTTTGCCCAAAGATCGATCAAAATAAAATCGCCTCTTTGAATCACGCTCGAGCCTACTTTTAATGGCTCATAATGGGGATCTGCACTGTGAGCATTGACCGCAACAATCGGAGGATGGTCCGTCACCAAATTAGATTTCTTAAACTCTTCTACAATTTTTTGCTGCACATCGTATTCTGTAATTGCATTCTTGTTTACCAACTGCTCACAGATCCACTTCCAAGCCCCATTTACAATCCGATCGCACGCTTTGCCTGCTCGGATCTGGCTTTGACCCTGTTCGTCGCTTAAAACGGCCGTAAAATTGGCAAGAAAATCTCCAGAGCTAACCACCTCCACTCCGAAAGAGCGTACTAAATCCACTGTCCCTGCATCCACTCGAGAAATGTATGGGATTGCATTTTTAAAAGAGTACTCCATCGCAATTTTCTTAACCCCTTTCAATACGCGACCCACCTCTTTTTCCAAAGATTGCCAGGAGAGAAATGTCCTTTTTTCGCCTGCACACTGATCCAATACATGAGATTCGATCGCATGAACGATTTTTATGGGCTCACCTTTGACAGGAATCCAGTAAAAAAAGCGTCTTGTCGTAATTGAATCGCTTGTCAATCCAAGGAACAGGCGGGCAAGTTCGTTATTGCCATGAAAATCATACAAAAGCCAGCCATCCAAGCCTAGCTCCTTAAGATATTTTTGAGCCTCTTGCACTTTTGTCATCGATTTACGCTCTGAATTAATGCAGCAGCTGCCGCTACTCTCAAAATGGGGAAAGGCTCTCTTAAGACGCCCACTAAAAAACTATACGATTCTGCATTTCCAATGCCACCAATCGCTTCTAAAATATGGAGTTTTTTCTCATGATCTGCGCCAGAGTACGCACCTTGAAGATCGCGAAGGACCGACTCATCTTTTCCAAACATGGCCAGAACAAGACACGCTTGCAAGCGGACGTTTGAGTCAGGATCATTCACGAGCTGCTTTACCATATCGAGCGCAGACTCATCCCCTTCGTGCAATAATGTGGCTGCAGCAACTCCAGAGACCCCCCAACTTTTTCTTTGCAAAAAAGTCTTTAAGGCTCCAAATGCCCGAGAATCTTCGACCAGAGCTAAAAGAGAGACTAAGTTAAGTCTTGTCATTTGATCTTGCGCCTCTGGATAGTTTGGAACTTGGTCGTTATGGCGCACTTGGCTTGGGGCTAAAATTGAAAAAAGTGGGTTAGGTCTTTTGTCGATCATCAACATTCTTTTTTCGTTATTCGAAAACTCATAGATGAGATCGCAACATTTTTGCACTTCGACTCTTTGTCCCAAAAGGCCAAGTGCAATATTTGCTTTTACATACGGATCACTACTTTCTTTGAGTGTGCGAATAGAAAGAGCTACACCTCGACTTCCGGAAGATGCCAAAGCAGCAGCTGCCATTCTCCGATTTTCAGAAAGTGAATCGACGAGCCATTTCCCCATCGATTTTTCACCCAGGTCTGGATCAACTAAAAAAGCAGCCCAACTCGCTGTAATGGCAACAGCAGGATCAGAATCATTGAGAGCCGCCTCTAAAATTTTCGGATTTTTCTCGCGATAAGCAATACCGAAGGCATTAAGCGCAGCAATTCTTACTTGAGGATTTGTGTCTTGAATGAGCCGAATGATCTCTTCTTTTGCCCCCTCAATTTGAAAATGTGCAGCAATAGAACAAGCTAAATGACGCAAGCCAGCCCGATTGCTCCTTGCCAGGGTCTGAAATTCGGGGAGCGAAATTTTATCATACATTTGAAGAAGCGAATTGATCGCGATTTGCCTTTCTTCATAGGTTGTCCTTTCTGATTGGACAAGCCCTTGTAAAACGGGAGCTAACGCTTTCATTCTCAGCGCACCAACAGCTTTGATCACTTCGAGTTTAACGACCCATACCTTTTCATCTCGCATGAGCCTTTCTACTTCATCTTTTAATGGAGCATCTCGAAAAGCTCCAGCCATCTGAACGGCCACAGAGCGGATAATGGCATTGGAATCGCGCATCATTTTTTGCAAAATAGGGATCGCCCTCACATCGCGCGTTAAAAATGAGCCAATTGTCGCTGCAAGCCTCACCCCATATTGCGACGACTGAACCCCTTTTTTCAGCACACCCCAAGCAAGCTCTTCGAGCATGTGGCGATCATAGAGCAGATTTGGGTCGTTCGCAGTTAACCGATTCCATAGATCAAGCGCCTGCTCTTCAGCCCCATTTGCAGCTAAAGCTTCCACCAAAGTTTTATTGATCAAAAGAGAATCTGGGTATTGATTGGCCAAATCCCTAGCCTCTGAAAGAGCTGAAGGGCCATCTTCGAGCAGTAAATGGGCCTGAACACGCCTAACTCCTGCTTCTTCAGATAGCTGCGTTGTAACTAAAGCTGCCGCGATAAGCCAAATCATATTCACCCTTTTTTCTCTTTCTGTTATCCTATTTCGTACTATGATTGCAATATTCGAAGGGAAAGGAGCCCGTTGGCAGGGGGAAATTGAAGGACAACCAATAACTGCCTCTGACATTTTGCAAGGTGGGCTCGACCCGATTTCTATCTTTATTATGCCGGGAGGGCGGGACAGGCCCTATCATCTCGCTTTGAAAGGAGATGCTAACGCCCAGTTGCGGACCTTTGTCGAGCAAGGGGGCACCTATCTCGGTATTTGTGCGGGAGCCTACTATGGATGCGCAACGGTCGATTTTGAAAGGGGCCACCCTCTGGAAGTTTATGAGTCGAGAGAGCTTTGCTTTTTTAAAGGATCTGCTGTCGGCCCTGTCTACGGCAAAGGAATCTTTGATTATCGCAGTGAAAAAGGCGCGCGCCTTGCCAAAATTGGAACAGAAGTGGGAACTTTTGACGTTTATTACAAGGGGGGCTGCACATTTGAAGGAGATTTGTCTCATGTAAAGATCCTCGCTCGCTATCTCGATCTTCCCAATCAACCACCTGCTATCATCGAATGCAAAGTTGGCAAAGGAAAAGCGATCTTAAGCGGAGTTCATATTGAAAAACAGCCAGCGCTTATGCCATATGTCCTAGAACTTTGCCGCCAATCAGATGAAAGTGAAGATGAAAAATTGTCTGTCCCGCATCAGGACCGCTGTTTGTAATCAAGCGATACCCATCCGCGACCCCTTTTTCTTCAGCAATTTTCTGAGCCACTTGAACGATCTCACCCAGCAGAGGAAAATCAGCAGCCTCTAGAGAGTGTAAACTCGGAATCTGTTTTTTGGGCATGATGAGGATGTGAACGGGCGCAACGGGGTGAATGTCTTCAATTGCCAAAATCCGCTCATTTTCAAACACTTTTTTAGAAGGAATTTTCCCTTCGATAATCATGCCGAATACTGTACTCATTTTTTCTCCAATGCAATATGAAGAGCCTTTAATGCATCTTCTTTTGTCTCCCAAATCGAGATAAATCTCCCCTTGTGACAAAAGACTGCCCCCTTAATTCCGCTGATCTTTTTCAGATTTTCCTCGTGAAGACCTGCCCACGCTTCGGGCAGAGGTTGGCGCACTTTCATCCTCTCTGCTAAACTTGGAGGAATCCCCCTCAGTTTCCAATGAGAACCTGCAGGCATAATCACAAATTGTGCCGGATGAAGCTCGCCACCTAGATCGAAGAAATTTTCAATCCAAGGCAAAGACTCTTCAAAAATAAGGGCATTGCTTCCGGGAACCATCGCTTTTTTTACAGAAGTTCTGCAGTCAATTGTGTAGAGATATCTTTTTTTCAATCGATCCAAATGCCCAGTGACAAAGTCAACGGCCCGAAAAAAGGCCTTGTCCATCTCTTCTGTTGATGAATCATACTCGATGGGCAAGAAATTAGAGACCACCTGAGAAAATGAGGCAATCCCCGGCTCTAATTTAGCAACCCCATTATCATGAGCATCGACTCCCATGATGAGACCTTTGTGGAAGTAATCGTATAAATGGGGTTCGATGAACTTTTGATCTTTCAGATACAAAAGGATCATCCCTGCGCTGCTCATCGCACCTTGATAATCGACTTGGTGATGATCAAACCTTCGCTTTGTGGCATCGTAAATTCCACCTACATCGCAGACAAAATCACATTTGTTGAGGATCTTTGGATCTCGAGTTCGATGGACTTTATCCTGATCGATCAGGTCAAATAGAAGAAGAAGCGAACAGGCTGTAACCTCATCCGCGTGAAATGATCCGTCGTGCGTGCCTAAACTACGTAGTTCCATTTTTTCCTCTAACAGTATATGCATTTAAGTAAACTAAAGGCAAGATATGTTACTCCTCAGCTCCGCATTTTCAGACCAAGGGATTATCCCATCAATCTATACTTGTGAAGGGGAAAAAATCAATCCTCCTCTTGAGTTTATGGATGTGCCCTCAGAGGCGAAAAGTTTAACTTTAATTATGGACGACCCAGATGTACCTAAAACATTGCGTGCAGATGGGATGTTTGATCATTGGGTTGTTTTCAATATACCGCCCACTACTTGCAAAATAGAGCAAAACAAAAAGCCTCCAGGCATTGAAGGAAAAAACACAGCGGGGGAAAATAGATACTACCCCCCTTGTCCTCCAGACAGAGAG
The DNA here is from genome assembly GCA_002773795.1 of Chlamydiae bacterium CG10_big_fil_rev_8_21_14_0_10_42_34. Lineage (GTDB taxonomy): Bacteria > Chlamydiota > Chlamydiia > Chlamydiales > SM23-39 > REEB52. Next base: position 574,156 of record PFAD01000008.1, read on the forward strand.
CATCGTTATTTTTTTAAGCTCTATGCCCTCGATAAAAAGCTTGATTTGACGCACAATGCAACAAAAAAAGAGGTGGAAAATGCGATGCAAGGCCATATTATAGAGCAGTGCGTTTTGATAGGACTGTACGAAAAGGGAAAAGGATACTAAATGGAAAGCTACCTCACACCAGAACATTACGACCTTGTCACACCCGATGGCAAAATCACAGACATTCGTCCCTTTCACGCGAAAAGAAGACTCGCTACCGTCAAAATTGAGCATATCTCTCCTGCGTTTGTCGGATATGAAATCGATCAAAAACTGATCTCATTTAACCTAAAAAGCACCCTCGCCCAATTGGGGATCAATGGAATTGGCAAAGAGTTTTCATTCGATAGAAAAAATCATGTAGCACACGTACAAGTAGAGCTAGTTGGCATTGGAGATCTGGGACAAGCCATGCTCGATCTTTTAACAGTTGGGGCCTACATCGGCAAACTTTTTGCGGCAGATGATCGGCGCCGGGTAAGAGATCCCGACTATTTAATGAGGATGTTTGGCAGATCTGATCGGAAGGGACGGCCCCTCCTTTCGCTCGGCGCGCTTGAAGGAAGTGGGGACCTTGTTTTAGAAAAAATTGAAGGCCGAACCGTTGCTTTTCTCGCTTTTCTCGATGGCGCCGTCTTCTACGATACAAATGCCTATAGCTTTTTGCCCACACTTGCAAAAGCTCTTTGCAAAAATCTACCTCACACGCGCCAACTACTCCACTTACATCAACACTTTGAAAAAGGTGTCCCGAGAATCATGAGGCCGAACGAAATCCTCCTTGCGAAAACAGCCCCCTTGCATATCAGAACAGTTTATGCCCACGTCGTCCCCTCCCTTCTGCCTCCAGGAATTCAGCATACAAGTGCAGATTTTCTCCAACCAGACACAACAGCATCTGGAGATATCTATGAACTGTTTGGGACGAGCAATCAGATCCTCGATGACATCCCTCTCGAGTTTTACACCCTCGAACCTCACCGCGAACACATCTTCTTCTCAGACCGCGATCAGCTAACAGCGTGTCTTGAAGATCCCAAAAGTCTTTTCGATGCTTTTGCAACTGCGCCAGAGCCAAAAAAACTCCTCGCCTCTGTCTTTGTGGTCAAAGGGACTCAAATGCAAAACCTCAAAGAAAAAGATTGGATCGTACGAGAATCTGTCAAACACGAGTTTCCAGGGCTGTCACATCCTGCAAGACAGTCTCTAGTTGCAGAAAAGTACATCGAATCACAGCCTGCGTTCCCCTTTCTAAAAGCGATTGAAGATGGGCTCATTACTTCACAAGGGATTCTCCTTACGCGCCACTTTCCCACCCCACTTCTTAAAAGAATGCTTCTTAACGACCTTATTCAACGCTGCTTAAAACGGATCTATTTTCAATACCCTTCTTGTTCACACGACGGGTTTTTCTCGCATGAAGATCGGACAACCCTTGTCGATCTTGCGAAATTTGGAATCCCCGTTTATTGGGTCGATCAAGCTTCTGGAAAAATTCTCCAATACGTCCTTAAACCTGATAAAGAAGCGGGTCTTTTTGTCCCATTACCCCTTGTTGAAACGTTTCGTAAAGCGACATTTTTGGGAGTTTATGGGTCGAACTTGCAAGAAGGGAACTTTGAGAAAGAGCTCCACGCTCTTCTCGAAGGAATTCTCGCAATGAAAACGGTGATGAACCACCCTCTCCTTTCTAAAGTGACGCCATTGGCGCTCCTTACAGGTGGCGGACCAGGGGCAATGGAAGTAGGCAACCGCGTTGCAAAGTCGGTCGGCATCCTTTCTTGCGCAAACATCGTCGATTTTCGTCCATCCGATAAAACTGTCGTCAACGAGCAAAAACAAAATCCCCACATCGATGCAAAAATGACCTACCGGCTCGATCGTTTAGTTGAAAGACAAGCTGAATTTTATCTTGATCTTCCCATTTTTCTCCCCGGGGGAATCGGAATGGATTTTGAATATACGTTGGAAGAAGTGCGTCGAAAAACTGGAAGTAGTCCTCCGAATCCAATCCTCCTTTTCGGAGAGCCCGACTACTGGCGACGAAAAGTGGCCTCACGCTTTCAGCTCAACAGAGAAACAGGGACCATCAAAGGCTCTGAGTGGGTCAGTAATTGCTTTTACTGCATTCAATCAGCAGAACAAGGGCTTTGGGTCTTAAGAAACTTCTTTGAAAATAAACTGGAAATTGGAAAAGAAGGACCTATCTACGACGATGGTTTTTGCACTGTATCCACGATCTTTAAAAACGTTTTAGCAAAGTGATCAGAGGTAAATACTTTCGCTTTTTCACTATTTAAAAATGCTTCAGCGTTTTGCAAATAGCGATTGTATTCTTCTTTTTTCATTTTCTTTAAAAATTTATAGAGCTGCTTCATGTCTTTAAATTTTCGCCGGTCAATAAAACAGTCTGCAGGGATGTAATCGGTCACATTGCTCGCGCCCCAATAAACAGGGACCACACCTGCTGCAAAGCAATCGAAAATCTTTTCAGTAATGTAGCCTTTGACATCTCTTGTATTTTCATAACAAATTGAAAACTTGTAGTTTTTTAAGACATCGATTTTGTTTTCAACAGAGCCACGGAAGTTCTTAAATTTGCGCTTTTCCCAGCCAAAGCCAAATAGATCAAACTCCCCTTTTTTATCCTCAAAAAAGCGGATCGCAACTTCCCTTTCCTTATAAAGTTGCTTGGGGTGCTTGCTGCAGAGCCTTCTAGCAATTAGCGTGCAGAATTTTTTCTCTTCAAAGGGAGGGATTTTTTCAATGCGCCCTTTAAGAACAGGGTAGTGAAACTTAAAAAAACGCTCATTATCTACAAGGTCATCATCCCAAGTAAAAATCTTACCAAACTGGGCTTGCACCTTAGGGTCAAAAAGCTCCGCCTGAACAGTTGGCGGCTCCCATGTAAATAAGACGAGCTGATCTTTTGGGTGAGATGCGAAATCAAAATCCGTTAGCCTTGGGCCAAGATTCCAAAATACCCAGGTATTTTCTGCCTTTTTCTCAAAATGGCTCAGCTCCCATCCTTTTTCAGTTAGCTCAGTCTTGGCTAACTCAACTGATGGGAAAAACTGCTCTACAGGTGTCCCATCAGGGATACAGTCAAAAAAAATCTCAAGAGCAATAGCTAGTACAAGTAACATAAGGCACTAGCATACTGCAAATGAGATTTTTTTAGATTTAAAAACCGTAGTTCATGTTGTATTCGAAGTAGTGCGTTCTTTCTTTCGCAAACTGCCCTTCTAACGAATATCCATGGTGATATCCTACATAAAGACGGAACTTACGACCGATGCCTTGCAACTTACTGAACTCATAACCCATCCGATAGGTTCCATCGAAGTTGTAATCGAGCTGCTCTAAGTTACGCCAAAGGATCGCGATAAAGCATGTGCCATAGAGCCTCTGCTTTAAGAACTTGCTCCCCAAAAAGCGAGCCTCAGTTCCGTATTCGATATAGAGCGGCTTCCACTTAAACGTTGGGTCGCTGTGTACATAGACGCCAGGGCCAACATAAAGACGAATCGCCTCTGTTGCTTGATAGGACACGAAGAAATCGACTGCTTCAATACTTGGATTGAGTCGTACAACATTTGGATGGTCAATCATATATTCATCGCCTAAGTGGCCAGAAATGTGGAAGCATCGAAGCCTGCACGACCAAGGACCCAAAGCGTACGTAATAGGAATCCCAACATAAAAGTCGGTATTGATTAACTCAGCAGCGCTACCCGCTACTAAATTTGGATGAGGGTCCATGTTGAAAACAGACCAAATTCCCGCTTCGATCCCGATTTGCAAATCCCCGCCACCTAAGACATCGAGCCAACGGTAAACAGGAAAGTCATCCCCGAGAGATACGCCAATACACTTATTGCCGCAAACCCGATCGCCGCTGCGCCAACCTAAACTATAGGTAGCAGCTCTAGGGTCAGCAATAATTGGGAGAAAGAGCTCTGTCATTTGAGGGAACCAGATTCCGCTGATCTGGGGACGCTTCACATACTTGTCTCTGAGCTCTTCATCTTCTGGAGCAACACCATTTAAGACATGTACGTTTTCTACGCCAGGAACATCTCTAACAAAAGAGGCGATACTATTTGAGAGCATCTTATTGCTAGGCATGTTGGCGAGCCACACGCTCTTATTTTTGACGATGACAACAACTCTATATTCAGCGTAGTGCATATCGACTAACGCTTGGATGTACCCTTCGAAGTAAGGATCGGTTGCTTTGTGAACTTCATCTGGGATGCTGTCAGTACGAGTGAGGACAACGGCAACTTCAGCCGATGCAGTCTCTTCAGCACACAGTTCAGTTCCCAGTAACATACAAAATGCTAAAGCACTACAAGATATCGCGCGCATATTTGGGTTCCCTTTTTTCCCCTATATACACATCGAAACTTATATCAACCAAGTATTTTTTCTTTTTCTGCCCTAACAAACTTACTTTGAAGCATTCTCACACCACTATAAAAGCACAAAATACCCCCAATCCCCAGAACCTGGACAGGGCCTAACACAACGGCCAAAAGCCCACCTAACGGTGGAGCGACCGCACCTCTTAAGCCGGCTAAAACGACATTGACGCCAGAATATCTAGAACTCTCATCTTTCCCTGAGAAAATTGGACCCGACATGTTCCAAACTAAATGACTTCCGCCCTGACCTACGCCATACCAGAAATAAGCGACATAGAGCCAAACGATGCTCCACACAGAAAAGCACAACAAAACGGTGAAAAGACCAATCGATAAGAAAACAAAACTGGCCATCTTGAATAAATTGGCCCGATCAATCCACCTTGCCCAAATTGGAGAGGAAAGGGCAAAGCCAAAACCTTTTGCAACGGAGACCGCTCCAGCCATCTCCAAATAGGAGACGCCTAACACATCGACCGCAAAAAGAGGCAGTACAGGTTGGATGAGCATCAAACCGAAACCACAAACCATGAATCCCCACTGAAAGCGAGAGAAATCGACCCTATCGCGCATCAATCGATAGCTGTCTCTCCACGGCCGAACCAAAACTTCCCGAATAGATAGCCGCTCCTCGGCCTCCAACCGCTCACCCACATCTGCAATCACGATCCTAGATTGAACAACTAGCGTCATAAGACCTATGACCGCCGAGCAGAAAAAAAGGACTCGCCAAAGACCTGGATCTTTGTCCAATAAAGACCCGCAGCCCAAAGCCAATATCACACCCTCAGCATAGCCCAAAGCGGAGCTGATCGAAAACGCCTTAGAGCGGCTCCCCTCACCCATATTGCGCTTGATGATTTCGAGCCACGCAGGGATGCCCGCTCGATAGAAGAACATGTAGTTGGCCGCCGCCGCGATGACAAATGCAGGGGAATCGATCCATAAACAGAGTAAAAATGGAGCCCTCATCAAAAAGCCAGCCCATAAAACATTGGACTTGAGCTTTTTTGTCCGCCCTTTCAAGCCGGCGCTCCAATAGAAAGATAAAATGGTGACAACGGGCTTGAGCATTGTCAATAGAGCGATTTGGAACGCGCTAGCGCCTAAGTCTTTATAGAGAATAAAGACGATGAAGCCGTAGAGGGTAAAAAGGGGTTCTGAAAGGAGGTTGGACCATAACAAGGCCCGACTCATCGCTTTTTGTTGAATAGGCTCATTCATGCGACGAGTATAATACCGTTCATGGGTATTCTTTTCCATCGGTTTAAAAAACTCCTATTCATAAGGAAATAATTTATAGTCCGACTAAATAAAGGGTATATAAGACCGCAAGACAAACCTTAGGGAAAAGAGTCGAAGTAAATTTCTAATTGCCAATTTGGGGATGTATCCGTTAAGCTTTTGTCACCATTGAGGGGCAATAGCTCAGTGGTTAGAGCAGCGGACTCATAACCCGTCGGTCCCTGGTTCAAGTCCAGGTTGCCCCATCTTTAATCTTGGTCACTTACGAATTTCTGGTACCTCCTGATTAGTAAATTTATCAGAACCTTGTCAGGATATCCTGTAACACTTTTCAATGTCAGCCAACCCTATTTTTAAAACTTAAAGTGGATTCTCTTATCGGTCTTCTCGAAATAGAGCATTTCTCTCGCTTCTAGATCTTCTACAAGCCACTGAAGTAGCGCACGTACGCTCCGCAAATTCTAGCTTTGCCGCAGGCAATTCATTTCCAGTTTTTTCGCAAATAAGGTGGAGTCGATCTGCTGCCCCTCCTAAAGGATAGATCTCGCATAAAAATGGAAGGGCTTCAATCCCAGAACTCTTTTTTTCAAGAAGCCGCATCACCTCAGCCTGATATCCAATGATGCCTCCCATTTCCCGATAAAAGTCATCCACTTCAACAAGTTGTTTTATTAGCGCCCCCGGCATTTCACTGCTTATCGCAGCTAAGTTCTTAGGAAGTTGATCTATTGCGATGATTTGTTTCATTGCCTCTGCCTCTTTTCCAACCAATTGCGAAATGCAATTTTTCCATGGATATGCTGAGGCAAAAAAATCAATAACTCTTGAACAATGATTAAGGAACTCTTCCCGCTGATGGTTTGTCGCACCCTCTAATCATTTTAGCAAGTAGGTCAATCACAACAGATTCCATCTCATAATGAATTCTCAGAAATAATTGGGATTGTGGATGGGTTGGTTGGTAGAGATTTCACAGTCCGATAAAATTTGATAACAAACGTAACAGACAAGATAGCGAGCATAGCCATGAAAAACCACCAAATACATAGAGGGCTCACTCCAAATAGATAGACTCCGCAATAGCAACTCCCAACAAGTAGCAAATGAAGCATAAGAGAAAAGCGAAAACACCAGCCCGAATATCCAAGGGAACGAAGGGCTGCTTTATAAAGAAATGTAGCCGCGTTCGCAAAAATATATAGGCATGTCGTCTGGAAGAAAACCTTAGAATATTTGAAAACTATTGCATGATCCATTTCATTATTATTGCCTCCCATAAAGGCCGTCGCCAATTTATTTGACGCAGTCCAAAAAATAATTGAGAAAATAAACATCAGAGCGAAGGTCATACGAACTGCGGCATGAAGACTTAGCACCGCCCCTTTTGGGTTCCTTTGTCCTAAATGGCGACTGTAAAGACTCATAACGGCACCATACATTCCCATAAGAGGTAAAAAGGCTATTTGATCCCAGCTAAATACTATTGAAATTGCCGTACTAACTTCTTTTCCATAGAATACAAACATGTTTACAAAGCAGACAAAACAGAAACTGTTCGTGAATTTCTCCAGTCCCGCATAGGCGCCCTGTTTCAAAAATGCAGATAAATCGGATCCATACCAAATCTCTTTCAAGGCAATCTTCTCCCAGCTTCTTTCAACAGTTTTGTGATAAATATATCCTAGATAAAAGAGAGACAAAAGATTAGCTAAGACGGTTCCCCATGCAGCCCCAGTAGCTCCAGAGAAAAGGTGAGCGCCCGATCCCAAGACAAAAAGATAGGTAAGCGGAATATTAGCGATCATTCCAATCAGGCTTGCATATAGGATTTCTCTTGAGCGATTCGTTCCTAAAAAATAACTCTCAATAACGGTGCGACAAAGGACTATACTTTGAGAAAATATGACTATCTGAAAATAATTATTTTCAATTACGCGATAATCCGTAGGATGTCCTAATAAAGCAAAATATGAGTCACTTACTGTACTTACAAGGATTAAAAGAGGAACAGAACAAGTAGCGATCAAAAAACCTTGCCGAACAATAATATGACACGCTTTGTGATCATTTTGCCCATATCTCTTAGCTATGAGGGAAGTAGAGAAAAACAAAAGGTGAATAAAAAACAAAGAAAGACTTAAAGCTGTAAAGCCGCCTGTAGTCGCTGCAGAAGTGTACAGAGGATTTTTTAAAGAGAGAATATAGCGATCTGTAAGGAGCATCAATGTTTGAATTCCCTGGGACAGGATGAGTGGCAATCCTAATTTAATGATTTGAAAATTCATGAAATTCTCAGGTCTAGATCTTTTGCAATAGCTCGGAGTAAGGCATCGCGCTGTGATTGCTTATCAAAAAGAGGATGGTCTTCTTCAGCCTCATAACAAAAGACATTATCTGGGAGTTTATGAGGGAGCCTATGAAGCAAATCATCATTAAAAGTAGAAGGTACTTGTAATCCGCCAATACACTCGGCCTCAGCACCAAGGCGATGAAAAAAATCTTTTTCGATATCTGAAAGAGCTTGAGGTTCCGCTGGAGTAATGAAGTTAGGATGAAATGAAGATTGCGCCCAACGAATACACTTTGATTGCTTTGCCACAGGAGCAAATAAGCTCGGATAGATTGCTATATTTATTTGATCTGATGTAAGAAGGATCGTTCCAATTCCACGAGCGATAAAATGAATGTTTTTGTCTTTAAACTCATTAAGAATGGCATTTCGTTGCTCAACCCACAAATCAAAAGAAAATGGGAGCAGACTGTCTCCCTGGCCAGCTAAATCGAATAACAGGCAGCTATGCCCTTTATTGTAAAAATCACTCGCCATCTCATTCCAAATATAAAAAAGTCCAGCTTTTGGCTCCATGAGTCCAGGTATAAATACCAAAAGAGAATCGCTTTTCCCTTGGAAATGATGGGCATAAAAATTTCCAGCAGATGTAGAGAGCAAAATGCACTCAATCATATCCGTCCTGTCGCTTTAGCTTCGCAGAAGGTCAAATGGTAGGCCAGCCCATGAAAATTAAATACGGTGTCGTAAATATATCCTGAATAGGGATCAACTTCCGAACAGCCCTCAAAATGTGTTTTGAGAAATGCGGGATACTTGCTTCCAATTTCACCAAAGCGTTTTGCTGCCATTTGATAATCGCCTCGAGCCTGATCAACAAGTCCAAGGTTGATTGTAAAGTGGACATGGTTAGGAAAGAGCTTTTGTCCCAGTTCAAAGTCATGAGCTGCCTCATCGAATGACTCCTTTGTGAGGTTCGCTATTCCGCGGCTATTCAAATAGATCGGATTCATTCCATCAAGCTCTATGGCTCGACTATAAGCAGCCACTGCCTGCTCATGTCTGTTAAACGCACGATCTACATGCCCTTTAACGAAATATGGGTGGCCTTCGTGGGGAGCGCATTTCAGAGCCTTCTCCAACCAAAATTGAGCCTCTTCAAGTCTTCCCAGAGTCCGTAATATCAACGCCTTGTATCCAATCACCTTAAAATTATTAGGATTTTGGGCAAGATCTTGATCCATCATCTCTAAGTATTTATAAGCCTTCTGATCTCTTATCAGGATGGGGCGACAATGACCAAAATGATTTAAAATAACGGGAATCTGCTGAATCTTCCCTCCTCTTTTCATTAAAGAGGGTTTGACAGAATCAACAACGATTCCTGTATAGAAAATATCGGGATGAGAGCGAAAAAGTTTAATTGTATCTGAGGTATAAAAAGCGCCGGAGGAAAAAAAGTTGTATCGGAGAACGCTGAAGGCATCAACATCAGGCGAAGCATAGTTAAGGAAATCGGCAAGGCGATTGAGTTCAATAGAATCGAAATATTCATCCGCGTCCAAAAAAAGGATCCATTTGGTTTTAACCTGTTTAACCAAGTGGTTACGAGCATTACTAAATCCCATAGAGAAGTCGATGGTTTCGATGTGATCTGTATATTGTTTACAAATTGCAACTGTATCATCTGTAGACCCTGTATCAGCTATCATAATCTCATCGACTAGAGGCTGGACGCTCTCAATACATGTTGCCACATATTGCGCTTCATTTTTCAAAATGAGACAAAGAGTAATATCAAACTGTTTCATTAATAAGATCCTTTAAGTAAGAAAAGAGTTCTTTTCGCTTCCCTAGGTCAGTAAACAAATGATCGCCCCCATCTATGATGTGTGCTTTGACCCCAGCATCCTGTAAACTATGGTATTCACGAAAATGCTTTTCATCATTTGATCCCAGAATCGATGTGATCGCTCCTGTTTTATGAAAATAATTCGCGCGCGGGCAAAGTCGAGAGCGGGTCACAAAATAATCTTTAGAAAGGAAGAGCTGACCACCGCGCAAAGGTACCAGATTTCCTTCAAGATTATTAAAATCGATCTGATCAGCAAATCCATTACTAACGGCAATTACTTGTTCTTTTTTTCCCCGTTTCCCTGCTGCCATTAAAGCAATCAGAGCGCCAGTACTAAGGCCTACCCAAATCACCGGAGAACTGAAACGGTTTGCAATCCAAAGAGCATCTTCACACATGGAGTCCAGACTTGTATCGACAAAGGTTCCAGAAGAAAGACCTGATCCCCGAAAATCAAACCGAACAACTTCCGCTCCCCCACACGAGAGCGCAAGATAACCAGAAAGATCGCTGAGCAGTTTTTGAGGGCCGATTTTATCACCTGTAAGTCCGTGGCATATAATGAGCGTTTTATTTCGATAATTATTGATGTTCCTATCAACAGTCGTACTCAACCAGCTATTTTCAGACATCCGCCAAATTTCTTCGAATCTTTGAATTAGAGCCACTACCGTTCCTCTAAAACAGACAGAGCCTCATCTAGGTTGGACTGTCGAGTCCCATTTCCATTAAGATGTACGAGATGAGGATAATGATTGGCCTCTCTTAGGAAGATCTCCTGAGCCTTTCCTAGAAAAACAGGATTTTCGTACGAAGCAGGAGCTCCTTTTGCCTCAATCCTACTCATTGCTACCTCTACCGGCGCGGTAAGAAGAAAGGTGATCTTTTCTTTAGGGAGCTGACTGAGAAGAGTTTCGTCTTCTTTAAGACTCTGATCAAAACATTCTTGATAGGTTTTATAGGAAAAAATATAACGATCGCACAGAACATCATACCCTTCAGAAATATATCGATCGATGAGGGGTTTATGATTTAGCATACCCAGAAAAAAATATTCGCTTTTGAACCGATCTATCCGCTCATGGAGTTCACGATCTGCAGTGTTAGCTTTTAGAGCATCTAATTCATCCAAGAACTTATAAACTGCCGGATCGCCAGAAAGAGGCTTTAGGACAATGACCTTCCGCCCTTTTTCAGTGAGAGCATCCTTCATATCTTGGATGAAGGTGGATTTGCCCGAACCATCAATCCCACAAACTTCAATCAGACGCCCGTCTGAAAAAATTTTAAAGGGGAGAATCAAAAGAGAGGATAAAATTAGAAAATAATACATTAGGCGCCTTCAAATTTATCATAGGTTTGGAAGTAATCGACCTGCTTATCAGAGTCAAAAACGTCTTTAAAACACTCTAGGACAACTAGTTTTGGATGCTTGGCGATCGTATAGGCTAAATTGTTCTTCCAACTCTGAAATTTTTCAGGCGTCATGGTTCTATCGTGATATAGATGCGTGGTGGTAACGGTTTCGATAAAAGCGAAATCATATCCTCGACAATGAAGTCGGTATGCCCATTCGCTATCTTCGAGGCCCCAAGCAACATAGTTTTCGTCAAAAAGTTCATTTAATGCCAACGCTCTTGGAACGGAAACATTGCAGGTATAGGTCATGAACCAAGGGTAACGAAGTTCTGATATTTTTTTATCATATCTAGCTAACAGTTTTAACCTCGTATCGAGAGATTGGACGTCTCCTGCAGAATTCATATGCCGTCGAAAACCAAGGCCAACCATTTGAGGATGTTGATCATGAAAAATCCAGTGGTTCCTCACAAAATATTGATCCACAACAATATCGCTATCTAGAAAAATCAAGATTTCACCTTTTGCTACAGCAATCCCGCTATTGCGCGCTGCTGCTGCGCCACGGTGAGAAGTTCGAATCAATCTCACATGAGAAGGAATCCGTTTTTCAATAGATTGGCTGCTTCCATCATCAATAACAATAATTTCATAATCCTTCTCACTCTGACTTGATATTGCTTGAAGGGTTTGCTCTAGATGATGAAATCGTTCATAATAAGGAATAATTACACTTGCTTTCACTGCACAGCATCCATTTTTAAGATATTTGCTAAATGTGGTTTTTCTAAGACGTAGTATTTGCTGATAAATTCCAAGGTTTCTTTTTGAGAAGGAAAGGCAAGCAGACTCAGTGCTTCAGAGAAAGTGCACCACTGATACTGATCATGTTCGTTTGGAGAAAGTGTGAGAGGTTGTAAATAGTTCGCAAAGGCACAAAAATTGGCGCTGAATGCAATACGTTTTTTTAATTGATCATAAAACATTGTAACATCAACATTATAAATTTCCTTACATACCAAACCAGTTTCTTCAAAAATTTCCCGCTGTACTGCCAAACTTGCAGATTCTTCCGGATTTAACTTTCCAGTGACCATCTGCCAAATACCGGGGAGATAGCTGCGCTGTGAACGTCGTAGAAGAAGATACAAAGGTTCTTTTTCAGCGTTAGGATCTACAATATATCCCGCTACAAAGTTCGGATTTGCCATAGGAATGCTCCTCTATTAAATTTTGATTTGTTAGTTTAAATTTTGATACTGGGGCCTCTCCGCGACGCTTTCGACACATGCTGATATACGCGTTCGTAACCATGTCAATCGTAAGCATTTGGGCCTGAAGGTTTGATCTCCCCTCTCTGCCATTCAGAAAATCTGACAAACATTCAGCCCTCGCATATTCATTATATCCAATGAAATGGTTTGATGATTCGATTTGCTTGGGGAAAAGGTCGCTTCCCTTCACAATCTCATGAGGAAGACCTCCGATAATGTCACTATTTCTGAAAATATGGATATCAAAATGTTCTAATCCTCCAGGCGCCTGGTGATCTATAGATTGATTGTTTCGTTCCTTAATTTCATATGCTTGATAGCTATGCACCTGAATATTCATCAGTGGTCCCATCTGCAAACTCAACGTTTCATGACGTACCCGACCATTCCCCTTATAATTATCAATAGGAAGATGTGTCCAAGCGCGACGAGTGAAACCGGATTGCAACAGATTTAAAGAGCAAGTAGTGACAACTTGAGATCCTCGAGAAAATTCAAATAAAGCCAACATATCGAGCTCACCCATATTTAAATATTTTTGATTGCGCCAAAGATCATAAAATGTTGAATAACCACCTTGTTTGAATGCACGCAAATAAAAAGATTCATCTAAGGCAAATAGTTGGTCATGGGGACTGTAATGAGAGGAAGTGACAAGACAATCGGACGGTCTTTTCTCAGGAGAAAGTTGATCGTATGAGAGCAACAGATTTGCCAAGTCGATAAAATGGTATCCGCTATGAAAAAGTTTGCCGTAGCCGTATTTATAGGGATGATTTTCTCGAGAGAAAAACTCATCTGGCATATTCAAACTGCCATCACAGTGAGTAATGTGAATATGAGAAACTGGAAGGGCATACTCATGAATTAATGTTCCTACCCTGTCGATTATCCATCGATATCGAGGGTCATAGCGCCGTTGGCATTGGACGACTACCGGAGTATTATAGCTTTCAGCTAACGAAAGTAGATGATGGTATTCGGCTGATATTTTTCTTGCTTGTTCTTCATTATTGATTACATCTACTGGCGAAGTGATCGGTTTGTCAGTGAGGGTCGGGATCTGTTTAATAATAAGATATTGAAGGTATGCATAATGCGCTTTAGGCTCTGTACTAATAATAGCGTGAGAAATCTGATGCGAAACGATCAATCGATCAAGATTTGATTGGACATAATCTGACAGAACTGTAGCATCCCGCTCTTCGTCCGGAATAAAAAAGAGTTCGGAAGCAAGACCTCTCTCTCTGACAAAAGCCTCAACATCTCTACGTTTAGATTCAATATCAATAATAAGAGCGGGGCTCAAATCAAATCGTTTAAGACCTGCTATATAAATCCGTTTACAATGAGGACCTAGACCAATGAGAAGAACTTTCTGTTTCACGACATATCCAAAATAACTAGAAAACAAATCTTTTATTTTTGCACAGATTCATTTTTTAAATATAATATAACCAGAAACATTTAATCAATATCTATCAACAGATAAAAAATTAATTAAAAAATATAATCCGAATATATATTTTTTCGAATTTAAACTATGGTTGAGAATTTCCTTAGAGAGCTTTCCCTAGACCAAGGGAATAGTGGAAAAGAAATTTCAAATCACAGAACAATCATATGGAGGAGGTTTTTCTTACCATTGCGGTGCAAAAACGGTGCAGTGATTTACCTACTGAACCGGCGCAAACCGACAAATACCGATAGACTTCTCTAAATTTCCTCTATGTAATTGAGCCCATTGAGGTTGGGTCGTGTTGGGTGAAGACGTAGTTCTCCTCCCTCATAACCCGCCGGGCCTTAGGTATCAAGTCCAGGTTGCCCCATTTTCTTTAACTCTTCATAGACAATACACTAAGAGGGTTTAGGAAGAGTTTAAAAGCACGTTTTAATCCCCTTCACCTTTCAAAATGATTCCTTTCGGGAATCGGTGACCCTCCGACTTACGAGCTGATTTTGACTGAAATGTAACAGCAATTCTGCTAGAATTGAAATCTTTACATAAACTCTGCCTAGAGGACTAAGATTTTAATAGTGAATAAGAAAATAGCTTTGGTAACAGGTGCATCCTCTGGGATCGGGGAAGCAATTTCAAAGGAACTTATAAAACGAGATTGGATAGTCATTGGTATTGCTCGATCATCCGATAAACTTTCTCAACTCAAAGAAGAGTTAAAAGACGCTTTCATTCCTATAGTCTGTGATGTGTCAAAAAAAGAAATCATCGAAGAGGCTTCCCAAAAAATCCTTGCACAACAACTTTGTCCTTCTCTGTTTTTTTGAATGCAGGCACAGCTGGAGAAGCTGTTATCGAAAATCCTAATCGGTTCCCCAGGACCTGTAGATACGGCAGGACTTAAGGCGCCAAGAAAACTTCCCTTCACATGGACAGCAGAAAAAATGGGCAAATGCATGGTTGACTTTGCTTTAAGTAGCAAATCCAGCTGTGAACCATTTTTCTTTTATAAGATCATCACTCGCCACTTAAGTGCCTTGCCTGCAAAATATACGATGAAACTACTAGAGAAGGTATGATGTCATCGAAATTTCGGTTCATATTTAAACCCCTGAAAGTAAAAAATCGACCTCTTGTTCAAGAATGGCTTGTACAGCCCCCATGTTGCTGAATGGATTCATAGAGTGGGGCCTCAAAATACCCTAGAGGCCCTTGAACTAAACATTTTGATCACCTACTGAGCTGGGGATAACTCGAGAACAGTAAGATAGTAGCGGACTGACCCACTCTCCATTAGCTTTTGTGAAACAACCGAACCTTGAAGTCCTGAGCTTTCCAATAAACTTTGGTTAGCTTGTTCAATTAAAGGTGTATCTTCCGAAAGAATTAACACACGATCCCCAGAAAAAAGTTCTCTTTTATATGGAGAACTTGGATTTAGATGCAAAGGGAAATCCTCATTGACTAAGCGATATCCCCAAAGATAACACGATGAGATGCTTCTGAATACATATTGCAAACGCTCCCTAGAATCAAACCAAAACAAAAGGTCTGCCTCTGGAGCTGCCTGCCGTATATGGCTAACGCTATCAATTACTGTAAGAAATGCATTTTTTTGTTCGATAGGCGTAAGAAAGTATGCAGAAGAGTGCTTAAATATACCACTGCTAGAAGACATAATAAGCGCAGTTATCGCTAAACACTTCATCGCAGGCTGCCTGTCTGAAAATATCTCTAACAACCTTCCTTTATAAAAAACTAATAACAGTGCAAAGCAGATAGTTACTACCGCACTTATCACTTTAAGGCTTAACCAATAGTGGATTGGATTCTTTGGCCCTAAATACGTGTACACAACTAAAATCCAGCAAATTAGCGTAGCATACACGATGATAAAAGAACGCCTTTTCAGATTTTTTGCTACTGGCCCCAGTAACGCTCCAATCCATAAAAAAATGCCAGGAATTAAGTAAGATGCGTAGTAATACATTTCCAGTATTGGCAGCTTGAAAACAAATTGCCAGACAGCATGTATACTTATACTGAGCAAACAATAAGCAGATAAGGAAGCAATATTATTGCTAGCGCGACCTCGCAAATAAATAATGATCGCCAAAAAAGATCCGGCAAATGCCATAGCAGGTAGCTTCCAGTGCTTTGCATAGTATGTCCACACATGAAGCGGATGCCACCAGGGATTTGTCGGGGAAAAGAGAATATTCTGGCAAATGCTTATACTATCCATGAAGAAAAAAAAGGTACCATTTATAAAAAATGCAACTATACACCAAAACAAAACTGCAATTGCAAAGCCAAAGAGTAGAAAACAAACACTCTTTAAATAATGGGTTTTCATTTTCGAAGCTGTTATAAAACTAAAATATAAGAGCACTAAAGGGACATAATTTAGCAAGAACATCTGCGTAGCTACAGCTGTTGCAAATGCAAAACCTGCACATGCAAGATTTAAATAGGTCATAACCCTATTCTTATAACCGCAAGACGTTGGAGTTAAAAAACACAAAACCACAAGAAGAAGAACAGATGCGAGACCATCATAATGGGTTGACCCAACAGAGTACAGAAAGTAAAAGTATGAACCTAAAAGCGTGGATGTGAGTAAGGCTGCTTTTCTTCCAAAAAGCCGCTTAATAGTGACATATAAAGAAAAAACACCTGTATAGTATACAAGGAGAGGCAAAAGATACATGGCAACATAGCTAGGGAACAATTCATAGACAAGTATACCGACAGAAATCCAGGGTATACGGGCTCCATAGTAAGTATGAGGAAATGCTTGCCAATGACACTTCCAATTTAGCATGTATCCTAGATAAATCCATGGATCAATGGTTCCCTGTAAAACGGAAGAAATAATCCAACCTGGGTACAGAAGTAGCAAAACAAAAGGCATTGCAAGCAACACCCAATAGCAACGGTCTATCGATTTCAGTAGTGACCATGCGTACGCTAAAACTCTAAAGATGGTCATGAAGGGATTGAAAAGTACCTGTGTAGTCATAAAATTTTGTTAATCCTTAAGCTCTGCAATTACGAATAACGATCCTCCTGCGATATTTGGAAGTGCCCAGTCAAAAGACATTTCCAAACGCATGAGTTGAGATAAAATCCAGTTCATTGATCGATGAAGAGAAAAATCAATCTTTTCACCTTGAGATAATCCCTTTTTTGAATCTCTTCGCATCCATCTTCGGATGAACAGGAGGGGCAAAATAGATTTAAAAAAATATTGCATCGTAACTATACGAAAGCCTGATTTGATCAAAAGTTGGCTCAGTTTTTTGTGCTCATACCGCCTGTAGTGCCCTGCAATGACATCATCGCGACTCCAAAGCCATTTATGGGCAGGAACTGTCATCACGACCTTTCCCCTACTTTTCAACATCGTTTGTATTGCCTCCAAAGCGAGCGCATCGTCTTGAATATGCTCCAGCACGTCAAACAAGCAAACGACATCAAATTGCTTTTGAAAAGGGGGATTCAGCAAGTCGAACTGACATAACTTACGCACCCCTTTTTTTTGAGCATACAAAAGTCCCTCGAGGTGCATATCCCCAACAGTGATATCATATCCTAGTTCCTGCAATCTACGCGCAACATACCCTGTTCCTCCTCCGACCTCTAAAACTGAAGCCCCTTTAGGAATGAACTTATTGAAAGCTGCACATATTTTCTCTCTACGCGCAGAAAACCAAAAATGAGAAGATTCGATTTTTTCTATATTTTCAAAATGTGATGCTTCGTATCGCGAACTCAGATCAGAAGGTAACTGATAAACATGGATCTCATTGGATTGATCAAATGGCTGCATGGGACCTCCATTGAGATTCTGTTAACCTATATAGTACACGCAATGCGAGAGGATGCTCACGAGGCATCATTGGGTGGTAAAAATTCTCCTCAGGATTGTAAGTCATGTGAAGCTTTTCCATAACTCTTCGAGATCGCAAGTTATGCAGCGTTGCCATAGACACGATTTCCTCAAGTTGAATCACTTCAAAGCCATATCGCAACGCCTCACTAGCTCCTTCTGTAGCATACCCCTTCCCCCAATACTCTGATGCAATACGCCAGCCTATGTCGACGCAAGGAGCAAAGCTTGCATTAAGCGACCAGTAGTTTAAGCCTATGTACCCAATAAATGCCTGGGTTTCTAGCAGCTCTACAGCCCAAAATCCATATCCCCTCTCAGCGATATGATTTTGTATGCGATGAGCCAATGCATCGCTTTCTTCCCTGAACAAAGGGTTCGAATAAAACTGCATTACTTTTGGATCCGCATTCATAACAGCAAACGATTCAAGATCGGAGGACTTCCATGGGCGCAAAATCAAGCGCTTCGTTTGAAGATGAGCTAATTCCATATTTTGTTGGAGTATAAGTTGTGGTCCATGTTAATTTTTCTCTTTCAATGAATGCAAGCAATATGATTTCAGTCGTCAGCCCGGTTTATCAGTCAGCCGAATGTATTGACAAATTAGTTTCCTTGCTAATTGAAACCCTCTCGTCCATTTCTCCTCACTTTGAGATCATTCTTGTTAACGACGGGAGTTCTGATGCTAGTTGGGATATAATCCTTTGTCAGAGCGATCAGGACACACGCGTTAAGGGGATCAACTTGAGTCGCAATTTTGGACAACATGCTGCAATTACAGCTGGGTTAAAGGCAGCCTCAGGAGAGTGGGTGGTAGTAATGGATTGTGATCTGCAAGATGACCCAAGAGAAATCGGCCGTCTATATGAAAAAGCCAAAGAAGGCTATGATGCTGTAGTGGCCCAAAGGGTATTTCGGTCAGACCCATGGCATAAGAAAATGCTGTCAACTCTGTTTTATAAAACGCTTTCCTTTCTTACCGGCATCAAACAAGATGCTGCGGCAGCTAACTTCGGCATTTACCACAAGAAAATGATTCAATCGATCCTAAAAATGAATGAAAGCGCCCGTTTCTTCCCTGCAATGGTAAATTGGGTTGGTTTTAAAATATCACGGCTTCCTGTTCACCATCAACCTCGATTTCAAGGAGAAAGCACATACACGTTGTACCGACGGTTTAAGCTCGCATTAGATATTATGCTTGCCTATAGCGACAAACCCCTTAGGTTGATCATGTATTTGGGATTTTTTATCTCATTTATGTCTTTTTTATTCGCCGTTTGGATATTTGTACACGCGCTTTTAGGAACGATCACCTTACTGGGTTATTCAAGTTTGATCGTAACAGTGAGCTTTCTCTCAGGCATCATCATCTCCGTCTTGGGGATCATCGGCCTTTATGTTGGAAAGATTTTTGAAGGGATCAAAAAACGGCCTATGTATTTGATAAAGGATACTACATATGACTTTCATTCCATTCAATAAACCTTACGTCCCTATCCAAAGTTACGAGTATATAAAAGAAGCCATTGGCCGAGGTAAAATTTCAGGCAATGGCTTCTTTACCCAAAGGTGTCACAATTTTTTTTGTGACCAATTAAAGTTTAAAAAAGTCTTGCTTACATCATCTTGTACAGATGCTTTAGAAATGTCTGCTATTTTGACCCAGATTTCTCCAGGGGACGAAGTGATTATGCCGTCCTTTACATTTCCATCCACAGCAAACGCCTTCATATTAAGGGGGGCTCACATCGTATTTGCGGACAGTGAATCCACCAATCCTAATATGGATGCTTCTCAAGTAGCTTCTCTGATTACAGAAAAAACAAAAGCGATCGTCCCGGTACATTATGCGGGAGTATCCTGTGATATGGATACGATCATGCAAATTGCTCGCGAGAATCAATTGTATGTTGTTGAAGATGCAGCTCAAGCAATCGACAGTTATTACAAAGGTATTCCCCTAGGTACCATTGGCCATTTTGGTGCTTTTTCCTTTCATGAAACAAAAAATTTGTCCTCAGGAGAAGGAGGGATGCTAGCAATTAATCATGAACGTTATTTTGATCGATCCGAGCATATATGGGAGAAAGGGACAAACCGATCTTCGTTTTTTCGGAATGAAGTAGACAAGTATGGATGGGTCGATATAGGCTCTTCATTTCTTCCTTCAGATATTATCGCAGCCCTTCTATATGCTCAACTTGAAGAAATGGATACTATTCAAAGCAAAAGACTTCAGATTTGGGATCGGTACTATTCACAACTAAAACATCTCGAGCAAAACGGATACTTAAGACTGCCGTCAATTCCTGATTACGCATCAAATAATGCCCATCTTTTTTACTTGATTTGTTCATGCGAAAAGCAGCGCCAAGATCTCATCCTCTATTTGAAAAACAGAGGTATTTCTGCAATCTTTCACTATTTACCCCTACATAAATCTCCATATTATAAAGATAAGTATCGCGGTCCAAAATTACCTCACAGTGAACTCTATGCAGATCGATTATTACGCTTACCACTTTACTATAATTTAGAGCTCGATCAAGTAGATCAAATAGTGGAGACAATTTGTGAGTTTTTCTCTACAAAAAAAACCATATACAGCGCTTCAATCAACGAACGCTAGATATTTTATTATCTATTCGTTTTCTTAAAGGCGATAGCCACTTTCGCCATGCTGAGTCAGATCAAGCACAGTAAAGAATTCAACCCATCTAAATCCTCACAAATAGCCACTGAAGAAAAGAGAAACAAATGTTCTCTGGGCACTCTGAACGGATAATCATCCTTACATCTTATTTACCTAAACCTGCTTAACACAAGAAGCTAATTGTGTACTGCTAACTTTGAACCACCCTGTCAATGTGAAAGACAAAAAAATGCAGTCTAAACAGATTCTCGTTGCGCAAAATATATCAGATAAAATAAGTTCCTGCGCACAACTTTAAAACGTGAATATTATGCCAGGAAAAATCCCGCCACAAAGCCCCGAATTTTGTTGGGCTGCTTCAGAAGCTTCTTACGAAAAAAGCTTAACCCAAAGCAACGACTATCTAACGCAAAGATTCCCTAACGCTAAAGTTCTAGCTGAAGATTCTATCCGGGGCTGGCGATTTATCTTAATAGAAAATAACGGCCAATTGACTGTAGCCACCAGAGGTACGGATAAACTCCACAACTGGATTTGGAATATTTGGCATGAGCTTGTAGGAAACTTCTTTGATACGACACAAAAAATCGAAAGGCTTTACAACAATTGGGAACAAGAGTTTAACGGAAAAATAACGCTGCAAACGGCTCACTCTGGCGGAGCAAAGCTGTGCGCTCATGTCCGAAAAGACGATCAGGAATTCTCAAGCGTCTTCTTTAACGCACATAAATCAGAAAACAACCCCAATCACATTTACCTTGCGACCTCAGGGGATATTCTTACGCTAGCTGCACTCGTTATGAGTGATGACTTAGAATCGAAAATTAAAAACTATAAAATAGTCGGCCCTGGAGGACATAGCCTCGATGACTTTGAGATCTATGTTAAAGGAAAGAAATGGGCTGATTTAGATGAAACGTCTAAAGAGTTCTTGTCTGATGAGCTAAAAGGTCTGAGAGGCTCCCAACTATCTTCGAAAGCTTTCTTGGAAAAGCTAGAATCTCTTGGCGTTACCTTTGATGAAAAAACCATGGGTATATTTCGTGAGAACCTAAGTGCAAGAGATGAACTTTTCAATACAGCTCTTTCTTCAAAAAACTGCATTAATATGATTGAAAATGTCAGTAAAGAAATTGCATCCACTATTTATAACCACTTAGCGCAAAAGCAACGAGATATAGAGGGTTTCTGGGACTCAGAGAAAGCAGGAAAATACCTAGAATCACAAGGGCAAAAATTTGCAGAAGATATTCAGCAACACTCTAGAACCAGATCAAGTGAAGCTTTATCCCGGCATATCGGGCAAAATTTCCATCCGCAAAATGCTTTGTTAATTTCAGATCAGATTAAAAAGCTGTCTTACGAATTTGACCGTCAGCTAGAAATGATTACCTCAAGTTTGAATCGGGCAAATAAAGCAGAGGTAGATATTCAAGCCCAATTCGGCAGGCTCAATCAGCTTGATCAAGAGCAACAAAAGGCCTATAAAAATCTATTAGAAATACAAAAGAAGATCGCAAAAAAATATCGGACACTAGACTCCATCACTTCTGCGATTTCCATTATTGCTAGCGTAACAGAGCGTGTGCATCCACTCGTTGGAGTAGCTGCCACAGCGGTTAAGATGGCAGCACAGTTCAGCAAGTTAAAAAAACAAGGGGCTTTAAGTAAGTCATTGCATAAAGCGCAGGCAAATTTAGAATTAAACCTTGGCTCTAAACAAAGACTTGCAAAACTAGCTTTACAGAATCAGTCTCGTCGTGACCAAGCTGTACAACAGCTTTTCCATGCAACAGAATTTGCAATCGCAAACCAGCCAAATATTGACCCAGGAACATATAAAAAAGACCTAGAAAGTCTTAGATCCGAATTTGAAGCAGAATTTCAAGCACAAAATGAATTAGTTCAAAAAATACAAAGGGAAATTGATGACAAAGATAATGAGATTAAGGCCAACCAAGACAGCATTACTTCTCTTAATCAAAGCCTGACAGGCAAACAATCTTCACTTAGCATTCAAATAAAAAATAAGGAAATAGCAGCTATCTCTTCTCGAATCATCAGTTTGGAAGTTGAGAAGAAATCCTTTGAAGACAACCTCTCTACTCAACTCATAACAGCTGACGAAGTAAAAAAGAACCTCGATAAGGTTATACAAGAGGAGAAACGCACCCTAAAATACAAAGAATTGCGAACTAGACTTTGGGAAGTCATAAGCACTGAAGATCACTGGATTTGTGCTAACACCGAAGAAGCGAGAGAGGTGCGAGAAGAAATTATCAATAACTCTAGGGTCTATAATCAAGCTAGAGCAGAGGCGAGACAAATAGCACATGGTATCCTTGGTAGTACGTATGAAATTGCGACTGTAATGGGATGGGGAACTGAGGGCATTCAAGCTCTATCTAGAATATATACAGCGTGTGATCAATATCGACAGTTTCGAGATGTAATTTACCCAGCTTTTCAGAAGAGATTAATAGAACTGCAAAAAGATAGCGTGGAAAAAAAGCTTCCGCAACCAGGTTTTTCCGATGTGCTTCTAGAAAATAAAGGGATCGCTCTTCTTGAAATTGTTGTCCCTACTTTGCAGGGCCTTTCAACAGCAATGTATTTAATAACCTCCTTAAAATCTTGGGCAAATAATTCCAGATATAAAAGCGTTTATGAGGTGATGCTTGACAACATAAATCGAAGCCTCTTATATCTTAAAGACGATTTAAATCGGTCTCTTAACTCCATGGAGAATAGAATCTTAAATAAATCCGATAAGGTTCTGAATGAAATTCGACTCCTAAGAGAAATTCTCGATATTCACTCAAAAGAAATTATTTCAGAAATTAGAGATTTTAGAGAAGAAAGCAACGCGCATTCAACTATTAGCTCTGTCCGTAATTTTCTTAACGTTATCAATTCCACCAAAAAATCTTTAGCAAAAGATTCAAGAGTCATAATACGAGAGGTTGATTATCTCCGAAAAAAACATTCAGAAGGACACAACGCTAAATTATTTTCTCAGTTCGTTGAAACTCGTTTAACTATATTCACACAAGAGCTGGAAGAAAAACTACTATCATTGTCTGGTGAAGAAAATAACGCTTATGGCAATGTGCTATTCAATCCATTTAGGCAATTTGAACATGGAGCCTCATTTCCAGCGTATACAACTAGCCTTTTAGCTTTAGAGCTTAACACTAGGGAAGTGACGCCTAATTGGGTATTATTAGAAGAGTTTACTGAATTATTTATTAAAATAGCTCACAGA
The DNA here is from genome assembly GCA_002773795.1 of Chlamydiae bacterium CG10_big_fil_rev_8_21_14_0_10_42_34. Classification (GTDB taxonomy): domain Bacteria; phylum Chlamydiota; class Chlamydiia; order Chlamydiales; family SM23-39; genus REEB52. The sequence continues at coordinate 597,911 of PFAD01000008.1, forward strand.
ATTGATGGAAATGAAAATCTAAAAAATGAGCTATGGGCAAATGAAAAAGTCAAAAAAGCGTTTGCGGATCTCTGCTCTAAGCTGTTATTTTCCCAAGAAAGATTAATCGGTCTCTCACAGCAAATACCTCGTTTAATTCAAAAAATCCGCGACTATCAAAATGACCTTCTAAGGTCAAATTTACCACAAACTGGAGAACCTTTGAACAGCCTTCCGGCTTTCATATCCCAAGCCCAAAAAAGAGCGGTAGAAGAATTTAACTGGGAGGGTCTTCTCAAAGGGCTAGTAGGAGATAAGAAATTCGCTCTTCATAATAGCTTTTTTGGTGACTTTGAGGCGCAAACAATAGCCCCTCTATGCAGCGCAGTTGAAACAGAATATTATAGGTATCGTGCCCCCCCCATTCTAGCTGCTAAAGCTGCCGTAGGATTAATCCCTTCGTTTATCTGGTCGTATAGCAATAAAAATATTCCCAAAGACTGGTTTGAAAATGACTGGAAGTTCTATTGGAGTAAATTGGAAAAAGGGAACGCCCTATCTCTGACAACAGAAGCATTTGTGAAAGATCAAAGCACATTTAGTAAGATTCTAAATCTTCCAGTAGACGGAAGCTATAACAGAATTGAATATCAGTTGTTCTTTAATTTGGCTCAAAGAAAAATTATTTGGCTAAAGAAACACGAAAATCAAACACAACAGCCGTCAGAACGTCTTCTCCTAGCATCTATAACAGTTAATAACTACTTACTTACGCACTACTCCCACTCTACAGAAGAAATCTTCAACAGAAATGTGCTAAGCGCAATCCAAGCCACGGGAGGGCGCAGAAAATCTGTTTACAACAACAATTTAAAAAACCTAATTAGTAAATATTATTCGCACTTAAAGAAAATTACAGAGGGTAACCCCATTAACCCTATAGATGATTTGCCAGACTTAGCCTTCGGAGAAATAGTACTCGGCCTTAATGCAGACTCAATCCCTTTAATCTTCCCAAGAAAATTACTGGACCATTTAGAAAATTCACTAAACCCGGCCTTCCGCTCATTGAAATTAATGAAAAAGGGAACCTTCTTCCCTCAATATCAATTTTCAATGGAAACTGGCGAGCTCATTATCCACTATCGGTTCTGCCCTGAGCAAGATGGCGAAAAAGTGCAAAAGTTTGCAAGATTTATTGTTGCTCAATTTGACTCGCTGACGATTAAGTCTTTTAGTCCCACTCTACCCCAAGAAAATAGTGGGTTTGACCCAAGTGAATTTCTAATTCAAGCAATGTATGGGAATTTTGCTAACTTAGGGCTTCCTGGCCGTGGATCTCTTGACTTACCGAAGTATCAACAGATTGCACCCCGCGAGCATGAGTTTATGGGGCTCTATAATTTCTGGGAAGCGCATCCTAGCAGATACTTTGAGTATCGCAGCGAGCAATTTCACAGCGAAATGATTTCCTCGAACTTGACCCCTAATACACTCCTTTTCCAACAGTCAGAAAATTTCATTGACATTGCAGAGACTGCACAAAAAGAGCGTAAACTCTTAGTCGGAAAGGAAACTGAATATGAACGTTTATACAATATCCTCACAACGTTAACTGCACTGTTCTCTGGGTTAGACCAAAAATTTATCGGAAAAATTTTAAGGGAGGACTTTGACATATTACCCCCCGATATGCTCGATAGTTTATTTGATCTAGACTCCCTCAAAGAAATCTCTGAAGAGCGGGTTCAATCTTTCCTGGCAGATCTATTGCAAACGCCCAGCAGACATGTTCGCCGTCTAGCTTCTTTACAATCGCAGACTTACGACGTAATGGATTGGCTTACAGACAAGTCTGTTGAGCTACAGCGCAATAATGAGAATTCTGCAATCACCTTTTTCGAACAAGCAGACCGAGATTTCGATGAGCAACTAGCCATGTTTGAACCTTTTCTAGCTAAACCAACGATCGATGAGTTAGGAATTGGAAAATTCAATCATGGAGACTCTGCATATACGATCTTTTTTACACCTCCTGATGGAGCTTGTGCTCTTCATGCACTCGTAGGAGAAATAAATGATAAAGGTATTTGTAGCGCACAGAATGCGCGGACGCAATATGTGGAACTATTCCGAAAAGAATATGAAAAACACAAAGCCGAAATCAAAATACAGTTAAGCAAACTGCTTAAAGATTATTTAGCTAACAAAAAAGAAATCGCTTTGCGTATGATCTTCGCTAGTATGGAAAAAGAGGAAATTTGCGCCTTGAGTCTCGCCTTAGAGCAAGAACCCTCTCAAGAGGTTCGAGAATCATTATATCTCTCCTTTTTCGACAGTGAGGCTGTAAGAGAAAAATACTTAAGAGCTTGCTCAGGAAATTACCACTTCTTTTCCGATTGCGAAATCGCTATAGCGGCGCATCTTTTCGGGAAAAGGGCCCATATTTTTTCTAGACAACTGGATAAAGACATTTTTGCCCCCCTATCTTACGGGCCTTTAAACGCAGAAGACGTCTATATACTCCACGAAAACAATCATTACAGCCACTGTAGAATCTCCTCAGAAAACAGTGCGATTAACGAATAGTTTATTTAAGGAAATAATCAATGGTTACGAGTCCAAGTATTTACGCTAAATCTATCATATTTGCAGATCGTGTATGCGATTATATCCCAGGAGCCAGCACTGCCACAAACACGATTGCGCTTTTCCAAAAGTATGCACTTCTCCCCAAACTAAACTATAAAACGCTCAAGTCCAGCCACATCTACACTCATCAGAATAATAAGAGCTTTTACCGCTGCATAATCCTTCTAGTCCCTGTTCTAGGAAACCTTGTTATTTTCATTTGCGATTTACAACATCTTATATCTGATAAACACCAGAAACTCATAGCTTCAGAGGTAAAAGATTATGATGTCGAAGAAGAACTTAAAGACTGCCATTTCCCTGCTTTACCTTCTATTCGAGAAGTAGATTTTAATATCCCCCCCCCCGCACAAAGCCCCATTGACTCTGGTGAGCAAGATAAAGGACTGTTTTACGACTCTATCGTACGAGATATCCTCAAAACAAAAAAAATTTATACCAATTTTGGAACAACTAAGTTCAGATTAAACACATACATCCAGACAAAAAGCAAATTAAATGAAGTTTTGAGTCTATCTGAAGACACATCCGAAAATCGTCAAAAATTAGATACGTATATCAAAGAAAATTTCACAGAAAAAAAGGTCGCTCAACTGCGGGGGAAATCATACACGCATAAAGATCTAATTGATGCTGTAACTATATGCTACCGCCACAGTCTTCAGTATGATGCAGAACTTTTACTCTTTGATATAGACGATATTCACTCTAGTTTTAACAGCAGCATTGAATGGTCTTTATACAACAACAATTATTTTAGCGGCTTCAATGGCCTTAAATTATTAGAAAAAAATGAGAATGGATTTGTATTTCGCTCCTTTATAAATCTAGAAGCTATTCAAGAATCTCCCCACCTATTTACGGAAGTGTTAGCGGCTGAAGCGGGCGTTGGAAACGAGCTGGTGCCGAATTGGCATATTGTCACAACTCTCACTTCAGAATTTATCGAGCTCATTGATAAATTTAAAAGCGTTCCAGGAGCCCAGGAAATTTTCCTAGAAAATGAACAGCTTAGAGAAATGCTTCTTTCAACTTGCCAAAGACTTAGAGAAGAGCTACAGAAACTTACCCCGATTTTAGATTTAATTGCCTCAAATATTGTCCGTTTAAAAGAGTGTCGCAATGACTTTCATCAAATCATTCAGGAAAATATTGATTGGACGAAAAGATGTAGGAAAATTTTTTCACTGCAAATCAGTCGTGACGCTCCATACTATTTTCGCTGGGAAGACCTCCGAAGGAGTTTAGTTGGCTCCAAAAAATTCTTCTTAAAAGAGTCTCTATTTTCAGAGCCTTTTTATTTGAAGGGAGCTCAATTTAAAACCCGGATCCGCGAAGCTTACCAATATGTTAAGTCGCTAGAGCCTCAAAGGATTGCATCTTATGTCGTCTCCACAGTAGCAGGCTATTATTTTCAAGGGATGTTAGGTGCAATCGGAGGCTTTATGTTCTCACGCTTAGCTGCATCTGCAGAAGATGAGCGCATTAAAACTACTTGGGATCATGAATTTAACCTTTTAGAATCACCCTATGACTTACTGGACAGGCCCACGATCAATAAATCTCAAGAAGTTGAGAAAAAAGTACTCGAGTATTATAGACGCCACTTTATCCAGAGCCATATTTCCCTTAATCTACAAACGCGCAAGATTTCCTGGAGTTCTGGTAACAGGGCTGACATAAATGCAGTGAAGTTAATGGATATCGACGTAGAGCCGAGTGCCCCAGGTCTCGGCTTTTTTACAAGCCCTCAAAATTTCTTCCAAAAAGAACTCCTTCAACAAATTGAAGGGCAAAAGAGCCCTGCGGAAGATTATGACCTTTCGTTAGGATCTCTTGTAGAAAAATATAAAGCGCTCCTTTGTTCTAACGGGGGAGTTATCCCTGCTGAAGTGGGCATACCTGGAGAAGTCATTCGAGGACAAGATCTCCGAAAAGACATCCCCTTAATCTTTCCAAAAGCACTCTTAGATCACTTAGAAAGCCAGATTGAGGAATTTCAGGAGAAAATGGCTCCTATCGGGTGCACCTTAGTCCCAGTTTATGATTTCTCCTCAGAAACGGGGGAGCTTGACATCACCTATCGCCTTAGATTCAAAAACATGGACCCTCCCTTAAATGTTATTGCAAAATTTACCGTAGCTAAATTTGACGCTATGACAATTCAAGCTTTCCAGCCCAATCTCCAAGCAAAAGTCCAAGGCTTCAACGCTAATGAATTCTTGCTACAAGCCATGTACGGAGCCTTAATTAATCCCGAGCTTGGGCTTCCAGGAAAAGGCACTCTGGGCTTTAAATTTGGACTTATTGCACCGCAAGAAACTCCATTTCCAGGTCTTTATTCACTCTTAAAAGACGATCCAACTCAAGCAATAACTTATGATTGCAAAACCTTCGATGGCTCGCAAGAGGCGCTAGACCTCTTAAGAGCCACTCCCCTCTCTTTAGTTGTCGGAAAGAAATATGAAGAAATCATGCGTTATCTAGAAGACCTAAAGAAAGATCTTCTTGCAGAGGAAAAAGACCATCCAAGGACCATGCTCATTTTGAAAGCACTCGTTAAATTAACCTCTGCTGAAGATTGGGAATCTGTAGAAAAAGAGTTAGATGAATTAGGTCTTACACCTGAAAATCTATATACTTGCTATGAAGATGCGAACGGCCCCTCGTTTAATGAGGCTATGGCTATGCAAAACCGAATTCTTGCGAAACCAAGCGAAAAAGTTCTAGAAATGCGCGAACTTACTCAAAAGATGGAAGAGATCACTCTATGGTTAGGAGGCGCAGTTACACACGATATGCAAGAAATAGGATTTAGTGAATCGCCTCTTTCATGATTTTAACAATGGTGTCTTCCACTTCCTTCGCAACCTTATCAAGCTGCAACGGTTAATGTCGTCAATTACTATGTCTCCACCTACATCTAACTGTAACTATTAATTTTCAGCTTAGTCTTAACGACAAGCCTACTGCAACATCACAACCCGTAAAATTCTAGCAACATTTTGATCAAAATTTCTTCTGATCAAAATATATAGAAAATGGCTAAGATAGGTGAGTATGAAGACTCTTTTTTTCATGTTAATGGCTATCTCATCTTGGGCTATAACTCATGATCACCATGAAAGCATGGTGATGCATGGAATGTATGGCACTTATCCTTTGGGACAAGATGCAACTGGCACAAGCTGGATGCCCGCCTCGACGCACATGCCAGGCATTCACCGTTTTCCTGATAACTGGCTTTTAATGGTTCATGGGTTCTTGATGGCAATTTATGATGACCAGGGAGGCCCGCGTGGTAGAGACAAATTTTTCAGTGAAAACATGTTCATGCTCACTGCACAAAAAGATTTCGGAAATAGTACTTTTGCTCTACGCAATATGATCAGCATCGAACCTGCCACTATCGGTTGCAATGGGTATCCTCTTCTCCTACAAACTGGAGAGACCTGTAATGGAATCACACCACTTATTGATCGCCAGCATCCTCATGATTTTCTAATGGAATTGGCTGCTGTATATACATATCGTTTTTCAAAAAAAAATTCTCTTTTCGCTTACTTTGGATACCCAGGTGAACCTGCGCTTGGGCCACCTGCATACATCCACCGTTTTTCGGCATTTTTCAATCCCGAAGCTCCCATCACTCACCACTGGCTCGATTCAACACATATCATCTTTGGAGTGGCAACCATTGGATACGTTCACGACTGGTGGAAAATTGACGCATCCACTTTTACTGGAAGAGAACCAGATCAACATCGATGGAATTTTGATCCGCCACGATTTGATTCCTATTCTGCGCGCATTTCAGTCAACCCAACGAATGATATCGCTGCGCAATTCAGTTACGGCTATATAAAAAGCCCTGAGGCAATAGAGCCGAACGTAAATACTCAACGGACAACAGCTTCAATCAGCTATAACAAAGCTTGGGCAGTCAGCAATTGGCAAATCACCGCTGCTTGGGGATTGAATTGCAATAACCCTGGGCATAATTTGAATGGCTATCTTTTAGAATCAGCCATAGAAATCGATAGTAAACACGTTCTCTTTGGGAGAGCTGAGTATGTCGCAAAGGACGAATTGTTCATTGAACCAAGCTCAAACGCTCATAAAGTTTTTAATGTAGGAAAGATAGATCTAGGCTACATCTTTGAATTTCCATTGATCCCTTACACCCTTTGGGGGCTCGGATTCGTAGGAAGTGCTTCCTTTGTTCCAAGTTCAATCAAACACGAATACGGTAGAACCCCTCTTTCCTATATGGCATTCTTAAGGATCGAACTAAAGGACAACAAGAAATAGAAATGCAGAAAGACTATACATGTTCTTCAATCCCCTCAACCCAGTCCAGGATTCCGATGATTGCAAATTGGAGGAATCTCCGCCCATAACCGGCCGAGCCTTAAAAACGGTAGCCACTTTCGCCATGCTGAGTCAGATCAAGCCCGATTCTTTCCTCTTTTCCATGAGCGCGCACATGTGTGAATTTATCCACGATTTTCAGCAAGACTAGGGTGACTAAAAAAGCAAAAACAGCAGCTATCAGTGCAGCTATAAACTGAACTCCGAGCAAAGACGAGTTGCCATAGAGCAAACCATTTGAAATCTCAGAGTCAACAGCGTTGGACGCAAAAACTCCTGTTAATACAGATCCAACCACGCCTCCAACTCCATGAATTCCAAAAGCATCTAGCGCATCATCATATTTAAATACTCGGTGCTTTGCGATGACAAATCCATAACAAATTAGCGAGGTAACCATACCGATTGCAATGGAGGACATAATTGTCACAAACCCCGCGGCAGGAGTTATCCCAACAAGACCTGCTACTACGCCAGAAATAATTCCCAGTGCGGTAGGTTTTCCTCTGTGAAGCCACTCTGCAAACATCCAAGCCAATAAGCCAGAAGCTGCAGCTGTATTTGTTGTGATAAATGCGGTGCTACATACTTTGTCAGTATAAAGAGCGCTTCCACCATTAAAGCCGAACCAGCCAAACCATATCAAAATGGTGCCAATGATGCTGAGTGTAAGGTTGTGAGGGAGCAATTTTGCGGCATGACCTCCCCGTTTACCAACATATAAACAAGCGGCAAGACCTGAAAAACCTGTTGTAATGTGAATGACAGTCCCGCCAGCAAAATCAAGAGCTCCCATGTCGGCTAAAAATCCACCTGGCCCCCATACCCAATGGGCAACAGGACAGTAGACAGCTAAAGACCACAGAAGAGAAAAAAGGAGCAGAGCAGGAAAGCGAACTCTTTCGACAACACTTCCATTGATAATTACAGGAGAAATTGCTGCAAACATCCCCTGAAAAAGGATAAAGGAGTAGATGTCTACATCCTGTGAAAAGGGAGAAAGTGCAGGTAAGTTTTGCATAGCTATAAAATCAAAAGACCCAATGATGTGATAAAGATCAGGGCCATATACAAGTGTGTAGCCGATAAATACCCACAGTAGATCGATCGCAGCAAGGATGACAAAGCTTTCAATAATCGTACTCACGACGTTTTTAGAGCGAACCATGCCTCCGTAAAAAAGGCCAATCCCTGGCACCATGATCATAACAAGGGCCGACGCAATTAATAAAAATAAACTGTGGAGGGAATCTGTCATGGTTTTCTCTGGCTTGATTTATTACATAGATATAGCACTAGTTTTTTTGGAGCAACAGCAATAAAGATATTTTTTAGGTAGATTTAGTGAATCGCCTCTTTCATGATTTTAACAATGGTGTCTTCCACTTCCTGAGCAACCTTATCAAGCTGCGGCGTTTTAAACAGAGCCAAAAGCGTTGTAGGCTTGAGTGTAGCTAAAATTGTTTTGCCACCCTCTTCATAAATAGAGATCCGGCAAGGCAAGGCAACAGATAGACTCATGTTTTGATCGAGAACTTTTTTCGCCTGTTCTGGCTGACAGACTTCTATAATCAAACACTCTTTTTTGAACTCTACCCCCTTCTTCGTCATGGTCTCTTTGAGGTCATGCACCTGCATCACGCCAAAGTGATTCGCTTTCACGGCAACTTCCAAGGCCAGCTTTGCTTCATTCACCGATTTTTGAGTAGACATTGTGATCAACATAGTTTTCTCTTTTGTCTTTAAAATTTAAATGTATTCCTCTTATTAATTTTCTTCAAATGTACATTCAAGAATAACAGTGGATATTTTGAAAAGAAATTCTCAAACACATTCACTTTTTTATGTATTTACAGTGACAAAAAACAAATAGACCCACTAAAGTAGCTATCCTTATGGACAGAAATCTAAACGAACAGCCCATTGCTCGCATTTTAGTAGAGTGCAAACTCTCTAACAGCGACCTCATTGCTGCATCAACAGAAAATATTACTTATAAGATGCTTGCGAGGGCATGCAAAGGGAGACGGCTGACACCACACGTTCAGCGTAAAATTTGCAATGCTCTTAACCAAGCATCCGGCAAGTCCTTTAGTGTTAAAGACCTCTTCAACTACTAAGGACAAAAACACTTAGCAGCAGGCAAGCCTTGTGGGGCTGAACAGATCTTTTTTATCCTTTTACTTTTAAATGATTTTAAAGCATTCTATTCGTAAAAAAACGGTATTTTTATGCTTTGTTTAGGAAAAGTAAACTCCCTATATCTTTTCAAAAAAACAGTATTTGGTGTTTTTTTAAAAGGTGATGATAGTGACCAAGAGGTATTACTCCCTAACAAATATGTACCGACAGATCTAGATATTGGTGACAAGATTGAAGTATTTCTTTACACAGATTCCGAAGACCGGATTGTAGCCACCACCCTTACTCCAAAAATTTCATTACATAAATTGGCTGTACTCACTGTAAAAGACGTCACTAAATTCGGCTCATTTTTAGATTGGGGTCTTGAAAAAGACCTTTTTCTCCCCTTTTCAGAGCAAGATGGAAGAGCCGAAAAAGGCGATAAGGTCACGGTTCGTCTCTGTCTTGATGAAAGAACAGACCGCCTTTTTGCTTCAGCTAAATTTAAGAAGTTTACCAACCAAGAAATCACGGTTAAAGAAGGCGATCAGGTCGACCTAGTAGTGGGTGGAAAATCAGATCTAGGATATCAAGTAGTGATTAACAACACCTACATTGGACTCGCCTTTTCTAATAAGATTTTCCAGCCCCTTTCTAAGGGAGATCAAATTAAAGGATTCATCGAGAAGGTTCGCGACGATGGTAAGATTGACGTTTCTTTACAAAAAAAAGGATATGTTCAAGTCGTTGACTCTCAAGAATTGTTGATCAGAAAACTTCAGGAAAATAGTGGAGTATTATACCTCACCGACAAAAGTGATCCGAAATTGATTAGCCAAGAACTTATGATGAGCAAAGCCGTATTTAAAAAATGCGTCGGAGCCTTATACAAAAAGCGCAAGATTAAGATAGAACAAGACCGCATCGTTCTATGCTCTTAAACATTTGACCCCAATTCTTAAGTCAAGATACCCCCTTTTTTAAATGAGCGGCAAATTTGCGGCCACAATTGGATAGGTAGCTCGCTTGGAAGGCTCACTTACATGGGCTTGGTGATATTGCGAAAACATTAGACTTACCTAAAGACATCAAAGCATTGATCGAAGAAATCAATCAAAAGATGACTTTACTTTGAAGAACTTTCCCCTCAAAGGCCAAGAGATACTTCGCTTCGGCTTCGACAGTCTTTTGGAAGCTATTTAGAGTGATTTTTCTCTTTGAGAAAGTCTTTGCCTGCCTCGGGCAAATCGGCTTGTGATCCTTGCTTTTTGATCTCTTTCGCCTCGCTTTGTAAGCCAGACTCAGCATTGGTTGCCACCTCTTTAGATTCATCACCGGGCTCATTTGGAGCAGTGCGATCTTTACTCTCCATGATTTTAGGTTCCAGTTGCGATAAAGGAACCCCTTTAGGAAAAACAATTTCACGGGCTTCATCTGGCATTGAAATCCCACCGAGCTGAAAGCCTCTCTTGACTAAGCGAATTACCGATGATCTCACCTTTAACCAGCTATGTTCTTTCCCATCTAACCAAAAGTAAACCTTCAAGTTCACCGTCGATTTCCCAAAATTATCAACTAAAACCCAAGGCTCTGGGGTTTTTAAAACCGCCGGATGGCTTTGCAGCACTTTCATGGCAACTTCTTGCGCATCCGAAATAACATCCTCATAACCGATCCCAACCACAAACTCTTCCCTGCGGTTAGGATTGCTGCTAAAATTTCGCAAATTGCTTTTATAAACGGTACTATTCGGAATTTGGATTAAGCTCCCATCAAGCGACATCAAAACGGTAACGCGAATCGTCAATCTCTGCACATAGCCTGTAATCCCCTCGATTTCAACAAGGTCCCCATTGCGAAAAGGGTTATGTATACTGAGCAACACACTCGCGAGAAAGTTTTCTGTGATATCTCTGAATGCAATACCGAGAATAATACCTAGCAACCCGGTACCACCCATCACCGTAAGGGCTAAATTGGTCAGATCTGCCATCTCAAAGACGACGTAAACACCTATAAGAAAAGCTAAAAAGCCAAAGGCCCTTGCTATTACATCTTCGAGCAATGCCTTATTGAGCCTATTTCTAAGCAGCCTACGGATCACTGTTGCGACTAATTTCGCTATCCCCCAAGCACACACCAAAATAATGATGCCTAACACCATTGAAGGGATGGCCCTTAGTAAATTAACCCACTGTTTTTTGAGCCCATCGACGGCAATCTGGTAGTCCCAGATCGATGGCTCCATTACCTCAATTTTATTTACAACGGCAGTTACATCTCTTGTATTTCTCGAAAGACTACCCGCCCACTTCTTATACTCCTCTGTTTTCGCCTCTCCAGAAAGGAAAACAACACCATTATTGACTTTTACTTGAGGAGATACGAACCAGCCAGTGGAGTTTAATATATCTTCAAGACGTTTTTGAATCTCATCGTCTCGAGTTGTTGGCTTGGCTTCAACTTTTTCTGGAGCTTGAAGAGACTCTTTTTTGTCCTTTTCTTGAACTTCTCCAGGAACCGGAGATTGAGCGAAAACAGACCCCGTACTACAGACCGCGAAGATGAGAAAAAGCGCTATTTTCTGAAACAAAAAAGTCATAACAAACCACTTAAAGACTTAATTTAGGCATATACTGAACATGCATTAATACACAAGTTCAGTTCACTCTTCAAACTTGCTCCTCTTCTTTTAAATGACTAAATATGTTGCATAGAGATACTATTGCTTTAAAAGAACGTGAAAAAAAAATGACGACAGTAAAAAGACTAAAAGGAGAAGTAGCATTGATTACCGGGGTCAAATTGGGCATTTTAGCAGGGGCCTCTGCAACCCAAAAAAAACAAGGCTCTAATTAAAAAGAGCTTTCACCCAAACTCTAAATCTACCGATTCACATGTTAAGCACTTTTTTCATTCTCCTAATCTCTATCCTTTTGTTGAGTGTAGCAGTCGATACTGTCCGTCTCGGCATTTCTCCGATGCCAAGCTCCAAAAGAGCAAAGCAAGCGATCCTCTCCATCCCCAAAAATGGACTCATATATGAACTCGGTAGCGGCTGGGGAAACCTCGCTTTTGCCTTAGCAGAAAAATATCCCATAAGATGTTTTGAGTGTGCATTTTTACCCTGGATCTTCTCCTCTTTGCTCAAAGTCATTCGCCGAAGAAAAAACATATCGATAGAACGAAAAAACTTTTTCTCTGAAAACCTCTCAAAGGCAGATGTTGTCGTTTGCTACTTATATCCAGGTGCCATGGAAAAACTTAAAGATAAATTCGAAAATGAGCTAAAGAGTGGGGCGCTCGTTATTTCAAACTCTTTTCAGATTCCTGGGAAAAAACCAGACCATGTCATAGAAGTTAATGATTGGATGCATTGCAATATTTATTGCTATCAGTTCCCGTTTAAAGAATCCGATCTTAGGTAAAATATTGATATTTAAGCTCTTCATCCTTCTTCGGCCCAGTTACTCTCCACTTAAGACGAATGGCTTCTAATTCCCACTGCACTTGAGCTATATATTCATCATTTCCGCAAAGATGCGAATCTATGGATGCAAGAAGGTTTCTTGCAATGGGGGCAAGGTGAAAAAGAAAGACCGGAGCATTTCTTCCTTGGCGCAAATGTTCTAAAGAAATCCTTTCAGCTTTTACATCCAAAGTCCAACGAAATACATTGCTAAATGCCATAGTCCGATTCAGAGGAAGATTCCAGTGCCCGCTTTCTTGAAAAACAAGTGTGGACTGCCCTTCTTCTGTAACAAAAACGTCCCCTTCCCCCTCACCATTCCACCCCGTCTCATTTTTGGAATGGGACTTTGCATGAAGAGTTAGCCTCTTTACCTTTTTTAGTCTCTCCCAAAACTCAAGAAGGCAATGCGGTTGTAACTCGCTAAAGAGTGGCTGGGTGGGATTCATCTTAATAAATTGAGCTAGTAATTGATTCAGATCCAGCATAGCAGATCCGCTTAAATCTTTACAGAAGCAGTCAAAATTTGACTTAACAGATCATTGTATGGCAATGTGCAAAAAGGTGAATCCCATCTATAAGACAGTCAGTGTCGGGCAGAGGTTCACTAAAACAAAATATTTGAGGACAAAATGGCGCTCAGGTTGATCGAGATCGTGTTGCCTGAAAAAGATGGCGAAGAGATTCAAAATCTCATCAAAGACCAGAACCCAATTGAACATAAGCAGATCAAACTACCTGAAGAAAAAGTACTCGTCCGAATTCTATTAGATGCTCAACAAAACGAAGCGGTATTAGACCTACTAGAAAAACGTTTTAGTAATCAACATGACAGCAGAATGGTGGTCCTCCCGGTTGAGGCAACACTGCCCAGACCAGAATTAAACATAGAAATGTCAGAAAAGATTAGCCGAGAGGAGTTGTACGAAGACATTAAAGATGCTGCAAGGTGTTCTCGGGTCTATTTAATCATGATTTTTCTCTCCACCATTGTGGCAAGCGTTGGGCTTCACCAAAACAACGTAGCTGTCATCATCGGGGCTATGGTGATGGCGCCACTGCTTGGGCCGAATGTAGCTATGGCACTAGGTACGACATTGGGTGAGGCATCACTCATACGTCAGGCTTTTTTCACAAATCTATGCGGAATTTTCCTGGTTATTGCGGCATCTGCAGGCTTTGGTACATTCATCAATATAGATCCGACAATGACAGAAATTGCAGCGCGACTACAGGCCCAATTCGGTGACATCGCCATTGCTTTGGCAGCAGGATGTGCCGGCTCTATAGCATTTACAACTGGTGTATCGGTTATGTTGATCGGTGTGATGGTTGCCGTTGCCCTGCTCCCCCCTCTTGTTACATTTGGATTATTATTGGGTGGAGGAGATCTGTTACTAGCAAGGGGTGCCCTCATGCTTTTTCTTATGAACTTGATCTGTCTGAACTTAGCAGCTGTTCTAACATTTTGGGTCCAAAGGATTCATCCACTCGTTTGGTGGGAAAAAGATCGCGCTAAAAAAGCCACAATGGTCTCAATTGGGATTTTAGCGCTCATGTTAGCTGCTTTACTCTCTTTGGTCTTTTTCTTCTTTTAATCAACAAGCGGCTATTCAAAGCCTTAACATTCACTTAGCAAATGCGCTCCGAATTTAGATCACAGCTATTTTGAATGAGTCACACTTTTTTGTCCCCTCTTAATAAGATTGACAGAGTTTACAAGCAAGATTAGACTGGCCGCTTTATTTTGGAGGCCGGTTTATGTTTTCTCGCTTAATTTTCTTAAAAGCTATCCTAGCTCTCACATATCTATCTGCATCTGATGTGATTGAAAAAAAACCCATTGGCATCATGAGCGCGATGCCGCAGGAGGCCCTATCAATTTTAGAAAAAATAGAAGATCAAGAGGTTGTATGCGTGGGCGGCAAGCAATTTACTCGAGGAACATTTGAAAATACACCCGTAGTTTTCACCCTTGCTGGGGTGGGAAAAGTTTCGGCAGCGATCACCGCCACTTTACTCCACAGCAAATTTGGAGTGGAAGAGATCATTTTTACTGGCGTTGCAGGCGGTGGAAGCAAAACTGCAATTGGTGACGTGGTGGTGGGCAACTCCTACTTACAGCACGATTTAGATTTGCGTCCTGTTTTCCCCCAATTTCACATCTTCTCTTTAAACACGCAGCTTGTTCATGCTCAAAGTGAGATCGTTGAAAACATGACTCAAGCAGCTAAACGATTCTTTCAAAAAGGAATTTCAATCCCGTCTCTTAGCATTAAAGATCCATCTGTTCATCAAGGCGCTATTGTTAGCGGAGATCAGTTCATCAACAACTTAGATCATCATGAACGAATTGCTTTGAGCACAAAAGATCTCCTCCCAAACGGGTTTCATGCCATTGAAATGGAGGGAGCAGCTGTTGCTCAAGTATGTGTTGAGCTCAATATCCCCTTTGTGGTCGTCCGCTCGATCTCAGACAAGGCAGATCACCATGCAGGGATCAACTTCCAAGATTTTCTCGATGAAGTAGCTGGTCAGTACTCACTTGGCATTTTGACAGAGTACTTACAAAAAAAGTGATGGGTTCTTGAACGGGCAGCTCGGCGCAATCTCGGTCCTTTAGGGCCGAGTCAAGCGAGCTATCTGGCAGGTTGCGGCAAGGGACTTGCCGCCCACCTCCGGAGCGGAGAATCTCCTCCCTTTGAGGGAGGAGTTCTTCAAAGTGTGTCAGCAAAGTGAGGGTCTGGCGATTCATTTGACTTGTTTTTGCAGCAAGAATACACTTTGAGCCTTTTTTGAAGGTTTTAGATGTTTACTCGTTGGATTCAGTTGAGTTTTTTCCTCTTTGCTAGCCTAATCATTTCTCAAGATTTTATCAGGCCTCCTAATGGACAAGAGCACAAAGTAAAGATGATCGATCCGGTCGTGCACGAGTATTTTGAGCACGACCTCATTCACCAATTTTTCACAGAAAATGGCTATGTGGTTGTCAAAAACGTATCTGACTCTCAAAACAGAGCCCAGTTAGTCTTTTTAATCGATCAGATCATGCAAGAAAAGATCCCTTTATCTCGCCGCCTTGGATTTTTAGACCTTTACCACGACGATACGTTAGCTCAGCTCAGACAAGATCGAAGAGTTTATGAAGTGTTTGCCAATCTGTTTGGTTCTGAAAAACTTTGGGTCGTATTTGATCGAGTGATCCACCAAAAAATCGATGAGAGCGAAGATTCCCTCCCTGCCTATGTCGATCAAAATCCGATCACTCATCCTGGGTTTTTTAACGTGCAATCAATGCTCGCGCTAAAAGACATGGACGAGACAACCGGGACACTTGCACTAGTGCCCCAATCGCCGCAATTCTTCCATGAGTATGCCCAGTGGGCCAAAATCAAAGATGGCTACGTAGAGCATCAAGGCGGAAGAGAGCTTTGCTTCGTCGGGCTGCGTTTAAAAGAGGGGGAAATGGTCATTTGGGATTCAAGAACGACGCATAGTCGATTTCGGAAAGAGCCCAAGGCAGATAGATATGCCGCTTTAATCACCTATACGTTAGCGAAAGAAGATCCCGAGCTCATCGGATTAAGAAGGAAGTATTTTGACGAAGGAATTGGCTTTAATCACCATGAAGCAGGACTCAGAGCTACCGCTAGACCTCGCTGCGAGATCTCTTTAAGAAGATTTCCAGAAAGACTTTCTCCCTTGGGAAGAAAACTCTACGGATTGGATCTATGGGATTAATAAAAATTGCATTTCTTTGCTTTTTCGCCCTCAATTTATGCCGCGCTGAAGCGCATCAGAGTCATTGGCATTTGGGAGGAGACCTAAAGGTTTGCTTCGAAAGTGATGTCCCATTTCAATGGAGTGAGAAGGAACGGATTCAATTTTCAGCCCATTTACCTGGGTTTAATGTAATAGATTCTGAAGGAGATATCCCTTCCGTAACTATTAGCCATACTTACTCAGAGCTTGATGACCCTAAACTTTTGCAAAAGAAGGGACGGGTAGAAATCAGCTCCGATTGGAAAGAAAAATTCCCCCCAGACTTCATCCACCTTCTGTATGGGACAGCCCGTATTCAATGGCTTAAAAAAGAAATTTTCCCCGTACATGCTGCATGCATTGGAAATGAAGAGGAGGGCTATAGCCTTCTCATCGGCGCGCCTGGCTCCGGAAAAACATCGCTCACGCTCCAAAGCGTGATGAAACATGATTACAAGGTCTTTTCAGGCGACAAAACCCTTTTGCGGATCAATGAGGATGGAGAAATCCAAGCTATTGCAGGCACACGTACACTAACAGTTAGAGCAGAAGATGTATCTCTTTGGGAAACTCTACCCAAAGTAAATGTGAGCCCCTTTGGAGATCGCTTAGCTTTTGAACTGGCAGCTACATCCTATTCAACTAAAGATTCTGTCCCCATCCGGCGGATCTTCCTCGTTACCTTGAACAACGGCACAGAAACATTTTCAGAGTTATCTTCATTAAGCGCGCTGCATACCCTTTATCCCTTTTTCATCGACAAACAAAGAGAAGACATCCTCATTGAAGGTGGAAGCACTTTTTTTGACGGGAGCATCGGGAAAACCTTGAGGGCAAAACTTGCCAAAAAACTCGACTTTGCACTAGAGAAAATTCCCACCTTTAGAGCTGTTGGCTCACTAGAAAAAATAAGTTCATTGATTGCTGAAAAAAGTGCCGAAAATATCCAAGCCCACAAAAAAATCCTTTTTGGTGTTTGCGGAATTGGAAGTGGGCATTGTCACAGACAATTCCCAATCATTAAGCACTTGCTCAATCAAAATCATCAGGTCCTTGTCTTTACCTATGGTGATGGACTCCACTTTTTCAAAGAAAAATTCCCAAATGAATCAAAACTTACCGTAATCCCTGTCGCAGATCCTTACTATGTAGGGACACCTTTTGGGCTCGACTTAAAAAAAACGGCGACCTCTGAGAAAAATCAAGTGAACTTCAATCAGATCAATAATCTTGCGATGCATAAGGCAGCAGAGCTGTTCGGCGTGCCTGACTTGGTGATTAGCGACTACGAAATGGTCGCGGCCCAATACTCATATATCAAAAATGTCCCACTTGTGACGCTCGATCAGCAAAGTAAATATCTCGTTGGAGAGTTTCTCCCCTCATTGAATGGAACTTCTTATTTAGATGAGATCGAACGATTACACCTTTTTTTTCCAAAAGCTGAAAAACGGTTTGCAATCTCATTTTTCAACGTCTTAAACCCAAAATCTTCAAAAACAGATGCCGTAGAAATCTTGCCGCCGATTCTAAGACCCGAAATCCTTCAGGCTAAGTGTAAATTAAGCGAAAGACCCTCAATTTTAGTCTATATCACAGCTCAACAAATAGGAGAGCAGCCCATAGATGAGTGGATCAAAACTCTACAAACGACTCTTCCCTCAGAATTTGATGCACATATCTTTTTGCCAAGGCGATTCGAGCTACCTCGCTGCGACCGGCACACTTTTTTCTATCACCATGGGGATGTACGCTTCGATTCAATCCTTTTTGCTTCGCATGGAATTATTTCAACAGCAGGCCACACCCTTTTATCTGAAGCGATGCACCTTGAAAAACCGGTCTATGCCCTTCCTCTGCCTCTCTATGAGCAACAGCTCAACGGCCACATCATTGCACAAGGAAAGTTTGGAATCTGTACGAGCAACTTAAACAAAGCAGACCTAAGCCAGTTTCTAAACAATCTCAGCGTCTACTCGAAAAACATTCGGCAAGATCAACAATTTCTCCTTAAAACAACTGGAAATAGTGAGATTTTAGAAAAAATTGAACTAATCCTAAATAGACAATGATGCTTCGCTTTTTCTGCCTCCTCTGTTTCGTTTCATCGCTCCTTTCGCTTGAGTACAAAACGGAGGTGAAATATTTGATCCCAAACCTTTCTATCATCCCTACAGAAATTTTAGACTCCCTCAAAACAGGGGCTGACCACCCAAATATTTTAAGGAGAGGATTTGTCATTCAGCAATACTTGGCAGTAACACAAAAAAACATTTCCACACTTTGCCAAGCCCTTCAAGATGCAAATATCACTTTTAGCGAAGCTCTTTCGCCAGCCATCCCAGGAAAAGTGCAGGAAATCCGCTTGATGCGCAAGTATCTTTTAGAAAAAGGGGCATTTAGAGAAATCTACAAAATCACTCTTCAAGGTCCAGGTGGCATTTGCAACCCAAAAGTTGAAACGGCAGACATACTAGATGAACTCCAACTGTTAAAAATCAAAGAGATTTTCAATGCATTACACCCCGAGGTAAATCTCGTCATCAATAAGCTCTACTTTGAAGTTTTGACCAACGAATTTGAAAAAGACAGCAAACCCATCGAAGTTGACACTTACTTTAAAATAGAAGAGGGAAAGCTGATCCCCTATTTCATCAATGGAGAAATTAAATTTTCACAAGATGATACTTCTTACCTAGATATAAACTTCGACAGTCAGCTTAAGCAGCATGCCCCCTATCTTGATCTCGATGGGTCAAACTATCAAAGACTCAAGGCAAGAAATATTGCGCTTGCGGAATTGCCCGAAGAGATAAAGGACTACTTTGCTCAGCATTTCATAACCAATCAAAAGCATATTGCAGCCATTGCTGAGCAGTTCCAAAGTTGGACGCCCCCTGAAATTTTAGATCTCCTCTTTAATCCTCCAGAAGCAGGTCATGGCCATTTCATCGATCAAAAAATTTTACTCAATGCAGAACCTTTTGGATTTGGTCCAACGGCTGCAATCGCTGAAATTTTCCCCTACCTAAAAAATAAAGTCGCAGAAATTGGATATATTGGACATGGCCATACACTCGATCTACAAACGGCACTTTCCTATGATAAGATTCACGATGATGAAGGAGACAAAGAGCGGTTCCAACAAATTGCTAAAAACTACGATGTCTTTATCACAGCAAGCGATTTTGAAGCTGCCCAGTGGGCAAAAGAGCTCGGGTTAACTCTCATTATTTTCGATCCTCTATGTTGGTACTGGAAACATTTACCCTCAATCATTTCTCAGGCAGACTTTTATGTGGCCCAAGACTTTTTCCATGTTGAAAATAGATTAAAACACGAATCGGACCACTTTCCCGAACATACAGTAGTCCCTGCAGTTCTTTCAGGACTTTATGAAATGATCTCTTCGAACAAAAAGCATACGGCGCTAATCAATATTGGAGGGCTCAATAACCCCTTTATGGAGCCAAAAGATTTGGAAGCCTTTGCAAAAATCGTATTTTCTTCTGCAAAACAAGCGCTACATTCTGAGTTTCATCAAATTACCTTTGCAACCAATCAGTCAATTGCAGCTGCCGTACAATCCATCTGTCCCGCAGTTACACTCAACCCTAATCAAGTACAAAAAGTGCTCAGCGAATCAGAAATTGCTGTCATGACCTCTGGTCTTGGAAATATCTATGAAGCATCCTCGATGAATAAAAAAGTAATTTGGCTTCCCCCCGCAAATGATAGCCAAGGTCAACAGGTTAAGCTGTTGCAAGAACACAATATGCTAGATGCCTCTATCGACTGGTCAGATATTTTTGAAGACGAAATGCCTATTGACTACTTTGATGAGCAAGAAAAGGTGCTTAAAGAAGTTGCCAACCGTATCCATCGACTCTCAAAAAGTATACACCACCAAGAAAAGTTGATCCAACTGATCCAGCTAGCCCAGCATAGCTTACAAAAGCAAGAAGAATCTGCCCTTGCAAAACTTGCTCAAACCTTTGGAATTCAGGGGGGCAAACAGGCTGCAGAAAGTATATTGCAGTGGGTTTCCGAAAATAGCTTTAAACAAGGAGTTCACCTTTATGATCAAAAATCGATTTAATATGACGGTATTTGTGTCTTTTTTGTGCATAATCCCCTCTTTATTTTGGGGAACAATCAACTTTCTTCATATCCCTAAAACAGGTGGTTCATCAATCCACTATTTATTGCTCCAACACTTTGACAATACTTTGTTCTATCCTCATCAAAGAATTGAAAGACGGTTTGACTGTAATTTTACTTCAAATTTTTACAATGCAGTGATGAGACGCTTTCCAGTCATTGAAAATGAGATTGCATCAGGTCACTTTCCTATGTGGTTTTTAAACGTAAAAAACTTAAAGTTAGACTCTAGCTTTCTCTTCACTTCTCTTCGAGAACCAGTAGACAGAGTCATCTCTCAATATTTTTTCGTACAAAACTATTATGATTCACCTATTGAGGTAACGGCCAACATCCAATGTAAAATGCTCAGTTCTGACATTACGCTTACAGGAGAAGATCTCCTTCAAGATGCGATCAAAACCTTGCACAGGATGGACTTTATTGTTTTCATGGACGACTTTGAACCGGGAGTCAGACGACTCTTTAAAAAGCTAGGCGTCGAAAAAACCATCGAACAAGTCCCATGTGTAAGAAAATCCAAGAGATCCCCTCTGCCTGAAGAAGTGCTGCAAAGCGTGCGCGCACTCAATGATCTCGATGTGAGACTATATGAGTACGCAACAACGTTCCTAAGATACAAAAGCTATTGAGTGTCCTCTTCAGGAATTTTTTCAGCCAAGCTTTCAAGCTCTTTGCAAGTTGTCTTCACAATTGGTAAGACTTCCTTAAGAGCTTGAAGCGGCAGCAATCGAACTTCTTCAGCATTTCCTGCTTTAATTGCCTTCAAAGCGGCATCTTTTTCTATGTAGACGTTTAACGATTCATTTTCGTTTTGGCCATAGTTTAAAGACGCGTCTACCTTTGCTTCTTCCACGCTTGTTGACCTCAACTTTTCCTCTATGAGTTTTTGCATCGCATCATAGTTTTGGTGTATCTTTAGAATTTGAGCTTTAAAAGGAACAAGAGTTTTTCCATTCAGCCCTTTTAAATATTCAAAATCCAAATCATTAACCGCCTGCTCTACTTTTTCTTCTTGCTCATTCAAAACGATTTTCCATCTTGAGGTTGGAGACAAAACATAATGAGAAGATGTTGGTGAGAGAATAACTGGACTTGTAGGATCATTTGGCAAGGGTGCAGAGCCTGGACGCTCAAATACTGGTGGGGATAAAAAAGCAGATGACATAAAAAACTCCCTGTTAAGTTGAAGTCAGAGCATCTTCTCAGGCAAATTTTTTAAAAGCAACGATAAATCCTAAACATGTTATTTTGTCCCTATGATCAGGCAAATTTTCTTCTTCCTTTCTCTCTTTAACCTAGCCTTTACTGAGGAGCTAGGTTGGCAAGCGTCTGAGTTCATCTGGGACTTTGGGGTGATCTTGTCTTGTGATAAGGGACTTACCCAATGCCCAAAGCAATACTTTGCAAAAGATCAGTTTGATCCAAGCTCCTATGCTGGGATTCAAAAGGGCGATATCGTCTGGGTTAAAAGTTGCTTCATCAAGCAATTTTACAAAAAGGTTCTGCCCCATGTAAAAAATCGATTCGTTCTCGTTATTTCAGATGGCGATGAGTCATTTCCTTCCAATTCGCATCTCGGCAAACATCTTGATCGCTTGATTAAGCACAAAATGATCGGACACATTTTTGCACAAAATTGTGATTATCAAGGTAGCAGCTCAAAAGTAAGTCACCTTCCAATTGGGGTCGACTTTCATACGATGGCATATAAAGAAGGGGTAAGCTGGGGAGCTAAAGCATCACCTCAAGAGCAAGAACAAGCTCTAAAAGAGGTTTTAAATGAGCTTAAACCCACATCATTGAGAAAAAAAAGGGCCTTTGTCGATTTTCAACACAGCAATACCATGAACGGCTCTTTCAACCGCGAAAAGGAGTTTGGCGAAAATCGGGCAACTATCTTTGAGACGCTAAAAAACACAGGGTTGATCGACTATGGGAATAGAATGGCAAGATTGGACTTATGGAAAACGAAGGGTCAATACGCATTTTCAATCAGTCCTCATGGTAATGGTCTCGATTGCCACCGAACTTGGGAAGATTTAATCTTAGGCTGCATAGTGATTGTCAAAACATCGCCCTTAGATCCATTGTATAAAGACCTCCCAGTAGTGATCGTGAAAAATTGGGAGGAGATAACAGAAGAAAATCTACAAAAGTGGCTGGATCAATACAAAGATGCGTTCACAAACCCCTCCTTTCGAGAAAAGCTTACAAACGCCTATTGGTTAAACAAGATCAAAAAGGCCGCTAAAACTATCTAGAGCCACTTTTCCCTTGTGTGCGGAAATTAAACCGTGAAGGACCAGAGGAGCGTCCATTTGGCTGGTTTCTGTTGCCTTGATTTCCCTGAGGAGGTCTGTTTCTTTGTGGCTTTTGCATGCGCCCATTTGGGATTGGCTCTGCCTTAATCGATGGATCTGGCTCA
Source organism: Chlamydiae bacterium CG10_big_fil_rev_8_21_14_0_10_42_34 (assembly GCA_002773795.1). Taxonomy (GTDB): domain Bacteria; phylum Chlamydiota; class Chlamydiia; order Chlamydiales; family SM23-39; genus REEB52. The sequence continues at coordinate 620,857 of PFAD01000008.1, forward strand.
AAGCCTGCAATAACAACCTTTTCGAGTCCCCGTTTTAGCAAGCGCTCAATGTCATATAAGAGTTTATCTTCATCGATACAAACTAAAGACGCCGCCTCACCTGTACATCCAGCTCTTCCCGTACGGCCGATGCGGTGTACATAATCTTCAGGAACATTGGGCAGCTCAAAATTGACGACGAAGGGGAGCTGACTAATATCAAGGCCCCTTGCAGCAATATCTGTGGCCACTAAAACTCTCACAAAGCCTTGCTTGAAATCGGCTAAAGCTTTTGTCCGCGCAGATTGACTCTTGTTTCCGTGAATGGCTACAGATGAGATCCCATCATCACAAAGCTGCTGAGCTAAGCGATTAGCTCCATGCTTCGTGCGGGTAAACACCAGCACCTGCTGGCTATTTTTAGAAGAGATTAAATGAGATAGTAGCGCCCTTTTCTTGACTCTATCGACAGGATAAATGACCTGAGTCACCAAATCTGTCGTCGTATTGCGCTTTGTCACTTCAATCATTTTGGGTGATTTTAAAAAACCATCCGCGAGTTGCTTGATCTCATCGGAAAATGTGGCTGAAAATAACAAATTCTGACGCTTTTTCGGCAAAAGAGCTAAAATTTTACGAATATCGCGAATGAAGCCCATATCAAGCATCCGATCCGCTTCATCGAGCACCAAAACTTCAACTTGAGATAGGTGAACAATTCCTTGCGTGACTAAATCTAAAAGTCTCCCAGGAGTTGCTACCAAAATATCTGCCCCATCCCTTAAGTCTTTCGCTTGGGACTTGATGTTGACACCACCTACGACTACAGAGGATCGCAAAGGAAGATACTTACCATAGGTTTTCACGCTCTCGTTGACCTGAGCTGCAAGTTCCCTCGTCGGAGCCAAAACAAGAGCTCTTATAGCCCTTTTGTTCTGATTCGTCTCCTTTGCACTTAAAATTTGCAAGATAGGGAGCATAAAACTTGCAGTCTTGCCCGTTCCTGTTTGTGAACCTGCTAAGATATCACTTCCCTGAAGAACTAAAGGGATTGCCTGTAGCTGCACTGGGGTGGGTTTTGTGTAACCGTGATCAGCTAAAGCTTTAAGAAGCTCGCCCGAAAGGCCTATTGTCTCAAATGTCATTTTTCAATTCCTGTTTATTAAATATAAGAACCTATCTCAATAAAAAATTTTACTGAGATAGGCTCTTGCGTACCCGATATCAAATAGCTGTTTACACGCGGCTATGCGTAAAGTCAGCACCACCAATTTTTCTTGAAATAGCTTTCGCAACGCCATCACATACCCCTTGAATGAGCGCTTGAAACATAGCCTGGGAAAATAGTTGAGTTAAACCTGCAATCGCAACCCCAGCATGTTTTTGGAATCGGTTAAAATAAGGCCCCACATCTCTAATACCTTCATTATGATCAGCCCAAGCTGTTATTGCTGCGATGGAAGCTCCCCCAGAGATGACTGCAAAAATTGCATAGGCAACTGTAGCAACAGTTGATGCTGTTGTCGCAGCTCCCATAACTGCTACGGCTGTTACAGCTCCCAACCCTGTTACTGTGCAAAATGCGGCTTGATTTACGTTCATAAATTCCCCTATATGGTTTTTTTTACCAAGAAGATAGCACAAGCCCTATTAAGAATACATTAAAACCCGACAAAAAAAGAGCCCCTTCCCTGACGCAAATTAACCGTACAATAAATAAATTGAAGAAGAGCGCCTGAGACGAGAGTCAGGCGCAAAAGACTGAAAGATTCTTTGAAAAGTTAAACCCAGAAAGCTGGATTATTTTCTCTTCTTGTGCTTTTTGTAGAAACTTCCTGCTAAAACACCAACGCCAACCACAAATAAAGCTACCCCACCGTAGGTGTATAGGTTTGCTTTCTTGGGGTGCTTCCCTAAGACCTCTTTTTTGAATCGGTTCGAAAACTTGCCCGACTCATTTCTACCCATCACAAAAAAAACGGCGCCTAATACCACGATTAGAGCTGCCAAGATGCGAATCCCCTTGATCATATTAACCCTCTGTTTTAACCCCCCACATCCCATAATTACCTAGTTTTGTCAAGTTTATATCGCTCATAATTGAAGAATCGGTTCTGGCACGATCAGCAAGTAGAGTTTGGCGTCGTCAAAAATCCGACGCTGATTTATCCTCCTACCAACAAAAACAACTGGTATGCCATGACAATCATCGAAAGAATAAACCAAGAACTTAAAGAAGCGATACGCAGCAAAGATCAGATTAGACTCAATACGCTTCGGATGCTTAAATCTAAGATCTTAGCGGTTGATGCGCGAGCCAATCTTCCGGATCCTGAAGTTTTAAAACTGTTCAAGACCTACTATAACAATCTGTTAGAGGCGAAAGAGCAGTCAGCCAACCGGCCCGATGCGGTTGAGACGCTAGAGAAAGAACTCAAGATTGTCCAAGAGTTTTTACCCAAAGCACTTTCACGAGAAGAGACTCAAAAGGTTGTGGAGCAAGCGATCGAAGAGTCAGGGGCAAAGACGAAAAAAGACCTTGGCCTTGTGATGAAAAGTGTGATGAAGATCAACAACGCAGTCGATGGCAAGTTAGCAAAAGAGATCGCCGACCAGCTCCTCCCCTAGCCCTAAAAAAGCACGAAGAGCGGGTTTATTTTACGGGAGCATCTGGACGCATTCAGAACTTTCGACCGACAGAAATTCACATTTAACCTGGGTTTTTTTATGAACAAAATTAGACTTCTTTTGGTAGCTTCTGTTTTAGGGCTTCTGGCCGGTTGCTCATCTATATCCTTACTTTTCGTTGATACAGAGAAACTCGCCAATGAAATCAAAGAACTCGAAACACTCTTAGCCATAACAGAGTCCGATGACCAGCTAACACAGCAAGCAATTCGAAGATATTTTTCGAAATGCTCCTTATCGCCCATCCTAGATACCAGAAGACCCATTGTTGTACAAAAAGAGATTTTTCGCCTCGCAGCGGGAAATGACATTTTGATCATGGCGGAGTGCCAACAAGACCAGTTCGTCTACCACGCTGCATTCAGCGTATTAAAGCAGCCTTCAGGGAATTGGGAATTCGTCTTACTCTACTTGACGCCAGACAAAAACTGTTTGATATCGCCTCGATTATTCCAAGACATAGTAAAGGAAACAAGCGCGGGCATCTCTGTTATGGACATATCAAACTGCCCTGTGCTGGTCAAACTGGAAGGTCCGCAATCTGACGATTTTTCTGCGTACACCTGGACATTTTTCAAAAAGCAAGAAAGAATGCATGTTGGAGTTATATGTGAACCTTGTAATACCGGAGGAACCGATTTCAAATTCGGCCTTCTCAAGCATGTGAAAAATAGTCCTTAGGATTAAGCTTCCCGAAAGACAAAAAGAGACAGAGGAGTGATCTTCTAAATTTACCGATGAGATGATTGGGGGTATACCCCGATCAGATCGTCGTGGAAATTTTGGGGATCGCGACGAAGCGCAATAC
>PFAD01000008.1:624340-628831 GCA_002773795.1 Chlamydiae bacterium CG10_big_fil_rev_8_21_14_0_10_42_34
GCGCGAGGAGTGATCTTCTAAATTTACCGATGAGATGATTGGGGGCGATTGGACTCCGGGACACGCCCGCCACCTCGGTATAAATCCCTCGGTTCTCGTCCTAAAAACGGCAGATTCAACTGCCGTTTTTTCGCCCCCACAAAACAAAAAACCCGCTTAAAGCGGGTTTGTTTTATGGGGGCGATTGGACTCGAACCAACGAAGACCGAAGTCGGGGGATTTACAGTCCCCTGCAATTGCCGCTATGCGACACCCCCAGGATTGGGAAAAGATTTGCTGGAGAAAGGAATTGAACCCTCAACCATCCGATTACAAGTCGGGCGCTCTACCAATTGAGCTACTCCAGCATAAGATAAGGTTATACTTTAACAGATACTCTCTTTTTCGGGGAGTGTTTGTTCATCTTCAGTGACAACTGGCTGCGGTTTTTTAGGTGTTTCCGCGAGGCGAGCTTGGAAAAAAGATGTCAAATTGACCGTTTTTTGAATAGGGGCAGAACTTGCTGTGTCTACTTTTGTAGCCATAAAACGGCCACCGAGCATCTTGCTCTCACAGCACTTTTTAAACTTCTTTCCTGATCCGCAAGGGCAGGGGTCGTTTCGTCCCGTCTTTTTCATTTGTGCATTCTGTTTAGTTTTAATGGGTTCTATTGTAACATGGGTACCTAAAAAATGTCTAGTGGTAATTATGAATATAGGGATACCTATTGCCAGGCCCCCTTGGGGCGCTTTAGGTAAAGAACTTGAGAGCAAACTACGAAAGGCTCTATTCGACTTTTCTATGCTCGAAAAAGAGGTCAAAAAGGTCGCCATCGCCCTAAGCGGAGGCAAGGACTCTTTGGCTCTCCTTTTTCTCCTGCATGCAATTCGAGGGCGAGGCTTCCCCCTATTTGAAATTCATGCCATCCATGTAGATGGAGAATTTACCTGTGGCGCAGGAATCGACGCCGGCTTTTTGAGGGCCATTTGTAATGAATTGGACGTGAATTTAATCATCAGGTCATCAACGCAAAAACTCGAAGATTTAGAGTGCTACAGGTGTTCAAGAGAGCGGCGCAAACTCATTTTTGATGCCGCAAAAGAAGTTGGGGCCACTACGATTGCCTTTGGTCACCATCGCGATGACAGCGCCCAAACATTACTCCTTAATCTATTGCACAAGGCGGAATTCGCTGCTAACTTACCCAAAGTCCACATGAGAGACTATGGAGTTACAATCATTAGACCTTTAATCTACATTGACGAAGAGTCCATCCGAACTTTTGCCAAGCAAAATGACTTTGCCCGAATTAGCTGCGGATGTCCAGTAGGGCAAAAATCAAAGAGAAAAATTGTCGATCAGATCTTAAAAGATCTCGAAGTTCACTTCCCTCATGTAAGGGGCAATCTTGCCAAAGCCGGACTCTTATATGGTTCTGATAAGGCAGCTTCACCTTGAATATATTCTGAACAATCAGTATTTTGGATCAATATGGTATTCGGAAATGCATTACTTGAAATTGGGACATTCGTAGGATATTTTGTTGTCCTTATCCTGATTGCGACCCTTTCTTACAGAAAACAAAAATCTGACAAAGACTTCCTTTTAGGCAATCGATCTTTAAATTTCTGGCTAACAGCTCTATCCGCACATGCAAGCGATATGAGCAGCTGGCTTTTCTTAGGTTATCCTGCACTCATATTTACAACTGGATTATTTTCTGCGTGGGCTGCAATTGGACTTACCTCATTCATGTTTTTGAACTGGCACTTTATCGCCCCAAAAATCAGAACGGTAAGCGAACAGGTAGAAAGTTTAACCCTTAGCTCTTACTTTGAATCCCGTTTTTCTGATACAAGCGGCGCTATTCGGATTGTATCTGCCGCAATGTCGGTATTGTTTTTTACGTTCTATATTACCTCTGGACTGCAAGGGCTTGGGGTTCTCGTTGAATCGCTTTTCAATCTTAACTATTTCATCGGGATTTCGATTGGACTATCCATTGTGATGCTCTATGTATTTATGGGAGGATATAGAACTGTTGCCTGGATCGATCTTTTTCAAGGCTTTTTTCTTCTTGGCGTCATCGCCATTATCCCCATCTATCTGCTCACCTCGTTTGGGGGGATTGGACCTGTATTACACGCGGTCAAAGTCAAGAATTTATCTACTTCGCTATTTCCCGATTTTTCCCTTAAAACTTTTTGGCAAATCTTCTTAACAGCATCAGGATGGGGATTGGGTTACTTTGGTCAGCCACATATCATTACTAAGTTCATGGGAATACGAAAAGTTGAGGACATGAACAAAGCAAAGTGCTTAGGGATTAGCTGGCAAGCAACCGCTCTATTTGCAGCAACGCTCGTCGGCCTTATTGGAATCTATATTTTCCCCCAAGGACTTGCAGACCCTGAACAAGTAATCCTTAATATTGTTAAGACAACTCTAGCTCCATTTTTCGCAGGACTTGTGCTTTGTGCAATTTTAGCAGCAACTACGAATGTAATGGCTGCACAAATATTGGTTGTTGCATCAAATCTTTCCGAAGATTTTTACAAACGGATATTCAGAAGACATGCAAGCTCCTCAGAGCTACTTTGGGTCTCCCGTGCAAGCGTCATTTTTATTTCAATCGTTGGCTTTTCCATTGCATTTTTTAGGATATCTTCCATTTATGCGCTCGTTCAATACGCATGGGCTGGACTCGGAGCCTCCTTTGGACCTCTTTTACTCTTGTCTCTTTACACAAAGAGCATCAATAAGTATGGAGCCTTTGCAGGAATCTTTGTCGGCGGTGTTGTCGCAGCAGTTTGGCCCTACTTTGACGGACTTTATCACTTAGAAATCCCCTCACTCATCCCAGGATTTGCTCTAGGGATAATTACGATTCAAGGCGTTTCTTTTTTAATGAGAAAACGGCTCACTTTACCCATTGAACCTTAAAGGAACTATGAGACCATTTATTTTAATCACAAATGATGATGGAATTCATGCGCCAGGCATTAAACACTTATGGCAGGCTGTTCACGAATTTGCAGATATTGCAATTGTAGCTCCCCAAAGCGAAAAATCGGGCAGCGGTCTTGGCATTACTTGGACTAAGCCTTTACATGTTCATCCAATTCCTTGGGAGCTGAACACCCCAGCCTGGACCGTAAATGGCACCCCTGCAGATTGCGTAAAAATGGCTCTTGCGGTTGTTTTAGACAAGCCACCGACCATGATCATCTCTGGCATCAATCGTGGCTCTAATGCAGGCCGTACGGTGTTATATAGCGGAACAGTTGGAGGTGTAATCGAAGGCGCTTTAAGAGGGATCCCTGGAATCGCTTTTTCCTTTTCTGACTTTGATCCCCCTCCCCTATCAGCTACAAAAGATTACATCTTCCCCTTAATTAAACACTTTATTAATGCCCCACTTCCTTCTGGAACATTGTTAAATGTAAACTTCCCCTTCAACTGCAAAGAGGGCGTGAAGGGATTCAAGATGGCAAGACAGGGAAAAAGCTACTGGAAAGAATCTCCAGACAAACGAATTCACCCCGAAGGGGCCCCTTACTACTGGCTCGGAGGACAATGGGGCTCTGTCGAAGAAGATCCATCAAGCGACGTATCCTATCTCGAGCAAGGCTATATTACAGCCACACCTATCCATGTAGGCGAAATGACCTGCGGACCAACGCTTGAAAAATATAAAGATTTTTCCGAAAAAGACTTTATCTTCTTAGACGACAAACAGCTTCCGACTGAGCTGTCTCGATAAGATCTCTGCCACCTGGCATCTCATAAAGGCGGGCAAGCTCAACAAAGAGCTGCTCGCTTGCAAATGAAGGCTCCAGCTCAGGGGCTTCAATCTCTCTTGCTGCAACTAAAAGATCGGCTATTTTATTAAATCTTTTCTTAATCGCAGGAAGAGCTTTTTGAAGATCTTCTTTACACTCGATTCGTTTAAGCTCTTCCGCAAGCTTTTTCGTTTGGGCCTCCCCTTCAAAGCGCAAGTCAGCAAAGTTTGAAAACCCACAACCCCCAAGAAAAAGTCCCAATAGCAACACCCAATACTTCATCTTTTTCCTCTCCAAAATCATTGCAAGGCCACCCCTTATTTTCACAAAGGACAAATCCCTAAGACCTATTTTATAACAAAAAATCTGTTTTTCTTGAGTAAAATTATCTTAAGACGTATCATGATTCTTCTTTTACAGAGGGCGTATAGCTCAGTTGGTAGAGCGCCTGTCTTACACACAGGTGGTCATAGGTTCGAGTCCTTTTGCGCCCATTCTTTGTAAACGAGACTCCTTCGCGGGAGTAGTTCAATTGGTTAGAGCGCCGCCCTGTCACGGCGGAAGTTGCGGGTTCGAGCCCCGTCTCCCGCGTAATTTTTTAAGTCTTAAGTAATTTGCTAAGTTCTTAGCATGTTTCGAAATGGGAGCTTTTGCCTTCCGCGCATTTTTGCGCTGTAGAAAAAACGCGCATATAGTTATTATTCAAATTATGGTTAAACTTACTTCTTCT
>PFAD01000008.1:628848-629081 GCA_002773795.1 Chlamydiae bacterium CG10_big_fil_rev_8_21_14_0_10_42_34
GCAATCCGGATTTTCTTGATCCCCAACGAATTGATCGATGGCGGCGTGATCGGTATTTCCTTGATCTTGGCACGAGTTTACGGAAGCAGCTACCTCTCTTTTTTCCTTCTGATCTTGAACCTCCCTTTTATCTACTTAGCCTATAAGTTCATCCGACGATCCTTCGTGATTCACATGTTTTCCGCAATTGTGATGTTTGCGATCTTCCTTTCTGTGTTACAGATACTCCCCGC
>PFAD01000007.1 GCA_002773795.1 Chlamydiae bacterium CG10_big_fil_rev_8_21_14_0_10_42_34
AAAAGGATCAATTTTATGGCACCTATCAGTAAATTATCAAGTTGGGAAGCTCAACTTGAACCTGTTCGAAAATTCCCCTGCATTTCTTCAACTCACGCCGTTTTAAATCTACCTGCATTATGTAATTTTTTAAGAGGAGAAATTGGCAAAAGAGACGAAGATCACCCTCCAGTCCAAGAAAAGATAAACACTTTAATTAACAAAGCATTTTCAGCAAATGTAGCTACAAGAACTGTTGCAATGACCATGATCAACTACATCGCAATGAGATCCCTATGTACCCTTAGTCTTTACGTTAACGGCGCAATTGGAACTTCAAAGCTAGTTTTATCTGGCCTACACGTATTTAACGACTACAAAACTGCACAAAATTTACTTGAAGAGGGCTTTTTTCATCTTCTCGTGGCAACTACAGATTTTGCAATAGGCAGCTTTGCTCTCATGCGTGGCTCCCTTTCAATCTTTTCTGCAATTGCCCCCCAGCAAGCAAATGAGCTCTTCCAAATGGCCTATAGACCTTGGAATGGGGCAATCGAGCAAGCAGACGACACCGACGAAAGCAAAATGAGCGCAAAACGCAAAGACTATTCCTTACTTCAAGCCTCCGCCGATGCGCTGCAGGTCTTCATCTTACCAAACAACGGCCAAGGTCGCATCCAAGGAGCCCTTGCTGCCTTGAATGGGAAGAAGGAATAAAGCCCAAAAAGGGTAATTTTAAGGACTGCGCTTGCTGAAAACGGCGATTTGCCTTAAGATTTACCCTTTGTTCTGCGGAAAGATGGCTGAGTGGCCGAAAGCACGTCCCTGCTAAGGACGCATACCCCTCAAAGGGTATCGAGGGTTCAAATCCCTCTCTTTCCGATTTTTTTAAAAAAACAAATTTACAAAAAAATTTCCATCCCAAAATCAGTTTCTGATATTGTCTTCATTTATGGCTGAACCGGAAAAGAAAACGCGCATTCCTCCCAACTCAAAAGAATCAGAAATGATGGTTCTTGGATGCATGCTGACAAATGTCAATGCGCTCAATATTGCAGCGGACAGCCTTAACGATCTCGATTTTTATTACACTGAACACCAAACAATCTACACCACCTTAAAAGCAGCTTACCGTGCTGACAAACCAGCTGACATCCACCTGATTGGAGAAGAGCTCAAGCGTCAAAACAAACTCGATGCAATCGGGGGAATCAGCTATCTCACTACACTTGCACAATACGCTGGAACATCTGCTTTCATCGAAGAATACGTTCAGCTCGTTAGAGAAAAAGCGATCTTACGCCAAATGGTATCCACGGCACAAGGGATCGAAAAAGTCGCCCTTGAAGAGCCACCCGATGTACTCGCAGCACTTGATCAAGCGCAATCGCAATTCTTTCAGATCTCGCAAGAAAACCAAAAGCAAGGTGGGATTACACTCAAAGATCTGATTTCAGGGCTTAAAGCCGAGACAAAACTTCCCTACCTAAAAGAGCTTCAGGAAAGACAACAAACCTTTCAAGAAAAAGGCCCCGGCGAATCTGGAATTACAGGCATTCCTACTCACTTCATCGACATCGACAAAATGCTCAATGGGTTTAATAACTCCAACTTTATGATCTTGGCTGCAAGGCCATCGATGGGGAAATGTGTTACTGGCGACACACAAATCCTAAACCCCGAAACTGGGGGGCTATTGCCAATTTCTGAGTTAGTTAAAAACCGTAAAGGACAAGTTGTTACACTCGATAAAGACCTGAAACTTAAACAAAAAAGACCTTCAGCCTTTGTTGCAGATGGAGTGAAACCAACATTTAAAATCACAACAGCTCTCGGTAAAGAAATTGAAGCAACAGCTGTACACCCCCTTTTAACACTTCAAGGGTGGAAACGTCTTGAAGAGCTAAAAGTAACTGATAGGATAGCCATCCCTCGACGGCTTCCATTTTTTGGAAAAAATAAATGGCCTGAGCATCGGTTAAAAATGCTGGCGTATTTAATTGCTGATGGCAACTTAACAAACCTGCAGCCCCGATTTACGAATGTAAATCCAAAAATTGTTGCTGACTTTGAAAGTGCTGCACACAAATTTGGCCCCATCAGAGTGCGAAAAGAAAAATCTAGAGATCGAGCTCCCACCTATTCAATCGCCCTCGAACGTGGCGCTCTTGCTCACGCAAGAGATCGTTTTGCGCAATCTTTTCAATCTTTATCGCGCGCAAAAAAACAAATAGCTAATCAAGTGTTAAGCAGTCTGGGGACATACTCAAAACATTTAGTGTATCAATGGGGATACGGCGGATGCATGCCTACAAAAAAAGTAGCTCTTGCATTAGAGGAACAAATTCCCGAACTCCCTTCTTTATCTGATCTGGTCAGAGACAATCCTGTTACAGAAATGATCAAAGAATTAGGCCTTTTGGGCAAAGATTCTCATCAAAAGTTTCTCCCAAAGCCGATTTTTGAACTGTCACAAGAAAACCTCGCCTTATTTATAAATCGGCTTTTTTCATGTGACGGAACTGCTTATGTGGCAAACTGCGCAGGCCGGCCATTTCCAGTAATTGCATACAGCAGCGTATCAAAACCTTTAATTCAGCAGCTTCAGCACCTTCTCTTGCGCTTTGGAATTATTTCTAAAGTTCGTGCAAAAAAAACGACTTGCAACCACAAAAATTTTCCCTCTTTTGAATTAGAAATCCACGCAAAAGAAGATCTCATCACTTTTTGTGAGCAAATAGGCATTTACGGAAAAGAAGAAGCTGTTAGTGCAGTCCTTAAACAAGCCCAAAATACAAATTCTGGATGGACAAAAGATTCTATCCCCATTGAAATATGGGAAATGATACGCGCCAAGAAAGGAAATAGAAGCTGGCCCAATCTTTTTAAAGCAAAAGGGCTTATTCCTCCCTCTAATCAACACGACGGCAAACGCTGCATCCGAAGAGATACCTTACAAAAAATTGCACATGTGCTTGATGACCCAGAACTAATGCAAATCGCCACATCCGATCTGTATTGGGATCGCATCACTGAAATTATACCCACTGGCGAAAAAGAAGTTTTTGACTTATCTGTTGAAACCACACACAATTTCGTCGCCAACGACATAATCGTCCACAATACCGCCATTGCGATCAACCTTGCAGAAAACATCTGCTTCCGCGATCACATTCCAGTTGGATTCTTCTCTCTTGAGATGGGTGCATCGCAAATTTTACACCGTATTATCAGCTCGCAAGCAGAAGTTGAGTCTGAAAAAATCTTAACGGGTAGCTTAAGCGGGTCTGAATACCAAAGAGTTGTTGCCGCAGTCAACATGATGCAAAAAGATGTAATGATCATCGACGATCAACCTGGTCTCAAAATTACCGACATCAGAGCCCGCGCACGCAGAATGAAAGAAGCCTACAACGTCGGTTTCATCGTGATCGACTACCTTCAACTTATTTCTGGATCAGGCAACGGCCGAACAAGTGAGAATCGCCAAACAGAAATTTCTGAAATTTCTCGAATGCTCAAAACGCTTGCGAGAGAGCTCAATATTCCCATTCTTTGTGCAGCTCAGCTCTCGCGGAAAGTTGAAGAGCGACCAGGACACAGACCCATGATGAGCGACTTAAGAGAATCGGGCTCCTTGGAACAAGATGCAGACGTTGTCATGATGCTCTTTAGAAGAGATTATTATGATAAGTATGATAAGCCAGGTCTTGCCGAACTGATCATCTCCAAAAACCGGCACGGGCCTGTAGGAGATGTGCAACTTGTATTCCGCAAAGAAATTGGCCAGTTCGCAAACTACACTCCGATCCAAGGCGGCGCTGAAATGGCTAAGGGCAATACCGAAGCATTTTCCGCCTTTTCCCCAGAAGATAATTAAAATTCCGGCTTGTCTTTACTTTTAGGCTCCAATCTTTTAAAATGTCCCTATCTCTTAGAAAAGCTTTTTGAATGAAGGGTAAACATGGCCTCAGTAAAGAAAAAACGACGCGCTAAAATCGCAAAGCACAAGCGCAAAAAGCGCAGACGCCGCGATCGCCATAAGAAGAAGTAATGTAAATTCTTATTTTAGCCCCCTCTCAAAAGATTTTTTTGGTGGGGGCTTTTGATTATGTGGAAGTATCCGAAAATTTTTGATGTCCTAGTCATTGGTGCGGGTCATGCAGGCTGCGAAGCTGCGCATGCTGCCGCTCGAATGGGTGCATCCACACTCCTTCTCACAATGAATCTCGATACCATCGGAAAAATGAGTTGTAATCCTTCTATTGGAGGGACTGCAAAAGGACATATCGTCCGCGAAATTGATGCTCTCGGAGGTCTCATGGGCAAAGTAGCCGACCGAAGAAGCATCCAGTTCAGAATGCTCAACGCCTCAAAAGGGCCCGCTGTCCGCTCTCCAAGATCCCAAGCAGATAAAGCGATGTACGCCCAAGAGATGAAATGGCGGCTTGAAAAAACCGAGAATCTCGAGATCAAACAAGGGACAACTGAGTCACTTGTCGTCGAAAAGGGCAAAGTCGTAGGAGTCATCACCCAGGAAGGGGTTCAATACTCTGCAAAAACTGTCATCCTCTCTTCGGGAACTTTTATGAGAGGCTTGCTGCACATCGGGCAAACAAATTTCTCAGGTGGACGGGGAGGCGACAAGGCGGCAACGGGTCTCAGCCCTTGCTTAGAGTCTTTGGGCTTTCATCTCGATCGACTCAAGACGGGAACACCTCCAAGAATCAATCGAAGAAGTGTCGATTTTTCAAAGTGTGAAGAGCAACCAGGAGATGTTGGGGTTCGATTTTCCTACGATGAACCTGAAGAACAAATGGCTCAAGTTTCCTGCCATATCACTTATACAACACCCGAAACGCATGAAATCATCCGTCAAAACTTGGATCGCTCTCCTATGTACGGCAGCGGAACAATTAAAGGTGTTGGGCCTAGATACTGTCCGTCTATTGAGGATAAAGTTGTCCGCTTTGCAGAAAAAGATCGCCACCAACTATTTTTAGAACCAGAAGGCCTTACAACTGAAGAGATCTATGTCAATGGGATCTCCTCATCACTTCCCTTTGACGTCCAACTCGCCCTCATCCATAGCTGCGTAGGGCTAGAAAGGGCAGAAATTATGCGCCCCGCCTACGCAATTGAGTACGACTTTGTAAAAAGCGACCAGATCTATCCAACATTAGAAACAAAAAGGGTAGAAGGCCTCTTCTTAGCAGGTCAGGTTAATGGAACAACAGGGTACGAAGAGGCGGCAGCACAAGGACTGGTTGCAGGCATTAACGCAGCGTGTAAATGTTTAGGCAAAGACCCGTTCATTATGAAACGCAGCGACAGTTATATCGGAGTGATGATCGATGATCTCATCCGTTTTGAATTAACTGAGCCTTATCGAATGTTTACGAGTAGAGCAGAACACCGCCTCCTCCTTCGCCAAGACAATGCTGATTTACGCTTAAGACCCCTCGCCTACGATTTGGGGATGATCTCTCGAGAACAATATGATAGAGCCATCTACAAGCAGCAAACCATCGAGAGCGAGACGAAGAGATTGGCCCGCGCCTTTAAAACAATTGAAGGAAGAGGAACTAGCTTAGCGCAGCTCATCAGCAGACCAGACTGGGATTACCTTCAAGCTCTCGCACAATTTCCCGAACAAGTGAGCGATTTCGGCCCAGATATCAACTCGCAAATTGAACTTCACTTAAAGTACTCTGGCTATATTGAAAGACAAAAAAAAGATGTCGCTAAACTAGAAAATCTCGATTCCATTCGGATCCCAAGAGAGTGGGATTATACACAAATTGTGGGTCTAAGAGCCGAAGCTCTACAAAAATTTGCCCGATTTACTCCAGATAACCTGGGGCAGGCCTCTAGAATCTCAGGAATTACCCCTGCCGACATTTCGATCTTGCTCATCTCACTACAAAAGAGGTAAAACAAGAGGTATGTCTAAACAACTTCGACTCCCCACTCTTTTGGTCATCTCAGACAATCCTTCAATCCGTTTTTGGATTAAAAAACATCTCGACGATGAGTTTTTTATTATTACCGCCGAGCGAGAACAAGAAGCGATTAGCGCACTGAATGCAAAAATTGATTTTATCATCGTTGATGCAAACTTTGAAGGGTGCGACGCAATTGAGCTTTGTGAAAAATTAAGTAAAGAAACGAGAAAAAACCTTATCCCCATCTTACTCATTACGGGCAGACTCAAAAAATCATACCGCGACAAAGCAACTCGTGCTGGCGTTACCCACTTTTTAAGTGATCAACTCGATTTAGATGAACTTAAAACCCGTATCGCCCAAGGATTTAAATCGGCATCTGTTAGACAAAAAACAGAAGATCTTGGCAAGTCACTTAAAATGCCTAAAATCACCACAAATGGCTCATTAAAAAAGAAGTTCATCTTAAATGAACAAGCGATCCAACTCCTCGCTGCCGCCAAAGAAAAAAACCTACCCACAGCTTTGCTCCTTCTTCGAATCGATCTTCAAGAACAACTCAATAAAAATGATCTCCTCACACACCTTTCTGATTACATCAATACACTTTTGCGCGAAAAAGACATCCTCCTTCCGGCACCTGATGATGGACTCATTGTTCTTCTTTCAAACACACCCATCGATGCAGCGAACATGGTTGCTAAAAAGCTTCAGCACAAAATCCACGAACAGCTTTTTGTGACAAAAGAGGGCAAAACACACCTCACAGTATCCATTGCGGTATCTTCAATAGAGGCGAGTGAAAAAAGCTTTAATACCATGCTTGATTCAGCCGCCAAGTCGCTCAAAGCACATTCCGAAACAAACCTGATTATCTCAACTGACCAGGAGTCATCATGAAATTCCTCTTTGTTCTCCTTACATTCACAACGCTCTTTGCTCAAGAAACGCATAAACTTCCTATGCCACAGGCCACACCATCTGTCGCTGCGGCCTCAACGACTAACGACAAAAACATCTTGATCATCGAGCCTAAAGCAAGAGCGGGAGATTTTGTGCAAGCATTTGATCTTTTGCGCAAAGACAAGCCAACGCTTAAAATTATGCTCCGCACATCGAATCACTTAATTGTAAACGTAACAGATATCACAGCCTCTACAGGCGGAACACTTATGTATATAAAGACTCTTTCCAACCAAGGGACACGTATTCAAGTCGTGCCGCTTGAAGAGATCATGGAGATCGCATATTCGCCCTAATCTCCACCTCATTCACTTAAAAAACATCCCCATCTTCAAGCAGTTGCAGCTCGAAGAGGGGCTTCTTCGCTCTGATGATAGAAATTTTCTCATTATCAATGAAGGATCCCCACGCTCAATCGTCATGGGAATATCGGGAAAACCAGAAGAGCTCATCCACACTGCAAGTGTAAAACAAGACAAAATCCCCGTGATCAAGCGCTTTAGCGGAGGCGGAACCGTCATTGTGGATGAAAACACTCTCTTTATCTCATTTATCTTATCCAAAGATGCACTCGATATTCATCCCTATCCCGAGCCCATCCTGCGCTGGTCAGCTGACCTATATAAAGATGCATGGAAAATCCCTAACTTTCACTTAAGGGAAAACGATTATTGTATCGGAGAGAAAAAATGTGGTGGCAACGCGCAATATATCAAAAAAGATCGATGGCTCCATCATACCTCATTCCTCTGGGACTATACCCATTCCAATATGAACTACCTTCTCATGCCAGCCAAAAGACCGAAGTATCGCCAAGATCGAGACCACTTAGACTTTCTTACCCCGCTAAAAGAGCACACAATCTCACAAAAAACACTCATTGAAAACCTGAAAGAAACGATTGTAAAGCAGCTTTACATTTCAGAATTTGATATCACTTCTTGGGAACCTAAAGCACACAGACAGTCAGCACACCTGATCAATCTATAGCCGTCAAACAAACAAGAGTTACTTTTTATCGGACAAAGCACTAAAGAGGGCCTCTTCTAGTAAATCTTGCCTAGAGATGCCTCCAAACTCTACTTCCTTATGCCAATCTTGAGCATCAACTGCAGAGCCTCTTAGAGCTTGAATCACGCTCCCTACAGTCACCATTAAACCATCCGGACATTCTCCCTGTAGTAATGACTGCTCTTGCGCCATTTCTACAAAACAAGAAGGAATAGGGGTTGGCTTTGTGAATACATACACTCCATTGACCCCAATCAACCCTACATCACACCAGCCATCCTCAGTAAGCTCGATAAAATTCTCGATGGACACAACAAAATCTGCCATCTGAACCAGTTCGAGAGGAAGGCTTTTCGCTCGATTCAGCACACCTTGAAGAGCAATCTCTCGACCCACAGGTTGTTCCGGAATTGCCGAATCAGAAGAGTATCCCGCAACAAAAATCTGATCTAAAGGAAAGCGCTTTTGAAAGGCATGTTTAACAGCATTTATTTTAACTGCCGCTTTTGATGCGACGACAACCTGAATCTCATTTGAAAAAAGGCCAAAAGTCAGACAAAAAAAAGACATCGCTAAAAGAACATCTTTCATAAGCACTCCAGAAAAACCGTGAAAATGAAGAAAAAACACTCCGCCGAATGGGGTCTGTCGCAAGCACAGTCAACCGTGTATATTCACGGGGGGCCGCTTCCCAAAAAGTCCAAGAACGATCTGGCGTCGCAGCCCTCTAAAAATGATTATCGTTGAGGGGCATTTGGCGATCCAGAGTATCCCAAACAGCAGAGAGAAAGAATTCTCTCTTAACAAAGCTTTTATGAAAAGAGATTATTTGTCCCTGTTTTCTAACGGGAGAAAACTACGGATGGAGAGAACTCCAACCTCAACTAAAGTCGTTGAAATTAAACCAGATAGAGAATCCAGAAAGAGTGCAAATTTTTTCCCGAAAAATTACCCATACCCCCACTCGACAAAATAGAGAATAACTAAAATAGTGTTGACACCAAAAAGTGTGACCTGAACCGCCTTTTTCTTGAGCAACTTTACTAAGCTATCAATCTTAACACTTACGAAATAGTTTTCGACATAAGTCTTTGCATATGAGTGAATTTGGCCGGCATAAAGTAAGGATACTGCACGAAAAACTAGGTAATACCCCACATTTCCATAAACTACTGCACATAAAAGTGGAATTGCGTGAACAAACAAGTGGAAGAAAAAATAAGCTTTACTGAATTGGTTTAAAATAAAGTTACAATTCCAAATCACATATGCTACAACAAAATATATAAAGCTAGTGGAGGTAACAAAGACGTATCGGTTATCTTCCCAAACTCCCCGGACTCCTACGCAGCACAGCATTAATAACAGCGCTATAATTAAGCTAAAATAATGCTTCCTTTTCAAATCTTCGATTGCAGCTTCAAGAATGTTAATCGCGAGAAAAATTATAGTACCAATAACTACAGATTTCCCGGACATATAGCCAACAAACCCTGCAAAAGCAAAAATTCTAGGGATGATTAGAGTTCCTATTTTCACATACACAAACAACTGGGTCCCCTTCCGCGCAAGCCAGAAAAAAAAGAGAGGAATAAGAATATTTATAATTAGATTAGGATAATGTGGATGAAAACTTGTAAAAACAGAGATTACAGCGATGGAAATAAATAACAGACCCCATACCCAGGTCTGCAAAAAAAACCGATCTAAATAGCTCTCCTTAAACATATCCCGCCGAAAAAATTCATCACCTTATTTTAATATATATAGCTTAATAGAATTCAAGAAGACATCTCTAAATAAAAAAAATTTTACTTATCCGCATCGGGAAGACCTAAAAAATCTTTGATTGCCTGCTTACTGGCTTCGCGACCAATGAGAGCTAAAGACTCTGTAAGTGGAATATTTTTATGAAAAGTATTGTTTTCCGAAGAATCCTTCTTGAAATTATCCCATTTACTCAATAAGATTTTCCTAAAATAAGGGACATATGCCACGGACGCACTCTCTTGGGATGAGGAATCACCCTTTCCCATTCTACGATAAAATAGCAGATGGGACAAAAAATATCGAAGTCCGACATCTATCAGGCCATCTCAGTAACATCAAAGTCGGGGACTTCATTAAATTTACTCTCGACAATCAAAGCATGACTTGCAAAGTTGTAGCTATTCGAAAATACCGCACCTATGAAGAACTTCTTAGAGCTGAAGATCTAAACCGAGTCGTCCCCGGAGTTAAAACGATTGATGAAGCGCTTGATATTTACAAAACATTCCCTTGTTATAAGCATGTAAACCCGAACGGAACGCCCAAAGTTGCAGCTTTTGAGATCGAGCTTGTTTCACCAGAAAAGATGATATAGCCGTTTAAAACTTATTATTTCCCTTCATCCGGAAGACCTAAAAAATCTTTGATTGCCTGCTTACTGGCTTCGCGACCAATGAGGGCTAAAGACTCTGTAAGTGGAATATTTTTAGGACAAACCTTCACGCAATTTTGAGCGTTGCCGCATCCTGCAATCCCGTCATCGCCCATAGCTACTCGTAACCTATCCGACTTTTCTAATTTTCCGGTCGGATTTGAGTTAAAATAACGAACTTGCGACATGGCTGCAGGGCCCATAAATTCTGATTTGGGATTTACTTGTGGGCACGATTCTGCGCAGCATCCACAAGTCATACATGTAGATAATACATACATAGCCTCTTGCACTTCAGGACTAATTGAAGGACCAAATTGCCCTGTATCTTCTGTCCCATCCACTGAAATCCACCCTTTCACTTTTTTTAGAGCATCAAACATCTTTGTTCGATCAACGCAAAGATCTCGGATGAGGGGATACTTTGTAAAAGGGGCGAGGGTAATTGTTGTAGAACCCGTTTCTTTGATGTAGGGCTCTATAAGAGCTGTGCAAGCCTGGCGAGGTTTGCCATTGACGAGCATGGAGCAGGAACCACATACCTCTTCAAGACACCCCTGTTCCCAAACGACAGGTGTTGTTACAACACCCTTATTGTTCACTGGATTTTTTTGAATCTCCATCAAGCTTGAAATCACGTTTGCTTGAGGATGTCTTTCGCAATCAAATTCTTCCCAAAATTGATTTCCCGGCGTTCCGCGCAAGATTTTAAGAGTATATGTTTTGTCCATTTATAGTGGCAGCTCGATGTGTTCAGGGATGTTTTTCAAAGTAGGCTTTACTCTCTTTGCCTTTGTATAATCCCTGTTTATCGGATCTAGGTGACGCATGTCAATGGGTTCATAAGAAATAATTGGTTCATCCTGTTTTGGATCAAAAGTTGCAATCGTTGCTTTAAGCCAATTTTCATCATCTCTTTGAGGAAAATCTGGTTTAAAGTGAGCCCCCCTAAATTCGTTGCGTAAAAGAGCCCCCTTTGCAATGACGAGTGCTATTTCCAACATTGCTTTAAATTGATGCGCAAAAACATAGGTTTGATTGAGCGTAGTTCCTCGATCTGTCATCCCAATGTTTTCATAACGTTTTCGGATCTCTTTAATTTTTTCGATCGCCTTTTCAAGATCTGGATTATCCCGCTTAACGCTAACAAAACGGACCATCCAATCAGACAATTCATCGTGAAGTTTGTGTACGTTCTCAGGGCCATCTTTACTCAAAAGCTCTTTTTGGATCTGTTCTTCTAGATGTAAAGCCGCTTTACATTCAGATTCATTTTCACAAGCAGAAGATAGCGTATCAATATAACGGGGAACTTCAACACCTGCAACAAGGCCACTAAAGATACAGGAAAGAAGTGAGTTTGCACCCAATCGATTCGCCCCATGAAACTGGTAATCAGATTCACCAATGTTGAAGCAGCCCTTAAGATTTGTCATTTGCCGAAAGCGCGTTAAGCGATCTGGATCATCTGCCGAGGGCCAATCAACCCAAGCGCCGCCCATCGTGTAGTGAACTCCCGGACAGATCTTCATCGGTTTTTTACGAGGATCATCCCCTGTAAACTTCTGGTAGATATCAAGAACCGACTCAAGCTTATGTTGCGTTTCTGGAGGAAGACCGGTCACATCGAGATAAACTTGCAGCTTCCCATCGACACCCATCCCTAATTCGCAAACACGCAAAACTTCCCTTGCACCGATATCTCGCGGCACAAGATTGCCAAAAGCTGGGTACATCTCTTCCAAAAAGTACCAAGGTTCACCCGTTTTACCACACGGCTTTGTCGTCCCATCGGGAAATACAATCGTTTTAGAAGAATCGCCAGGAACCCAAACTCTTCCCCCTTCCCCGCGCACTGATTCAGAAATCAGGCGCATCTTATCATTTCCAGGGATGCAAGTAGGATGAATTTGGATAAATTCCCCGTTAGCATACTTCATCCCTTGCATATAGAGCCTTCCATTGGCAGCTCCTGTACAAAAGGTTGAGTTCGTCGACTTTTTATAAATGAGCCCAAGTCCGCCTGTTGCAATTACGACAGCGTCAGCTTTCAACACTTGCAATTTCAAGTTGAATAGATCGTGCATAACGATCCCGCAAGCTTTGCCCTCAGAATCTAAAATGAGTCTCAAAAATTCGTGATTTTCAAACTTTTCAACAAGTCCTTTCACTTCATATCTGCGTACTTGCTCGTCGAGCGCATAAAGAAGTTGCTGGCCAGTCGAAGCTCCACAAAAGGCGGTCCGATGGTATAGAGTCCCCCCGAATCGTCGAAAATCAACATGTCCTTCACCCGTTCTGTTAAATGGGCATCCAATTCGATCCATCATCCTTAAAATTGCAGGCCCTGCTAAGCACATCTCCAAAATAGGGGGTTGATTGGCTAAAAAATCGCCGCCCTTAATCGTGTCATAAGCATGAATGATCGGAGAGTCATCTTCCCCTTTCAAATTGATAGCGATATTGATGCCACCTTGAGCACAAACTGAATGGGACCTTCGCACTTTCGTGACAGAGATAAGTTTTACATGACACCCTTTTTCGGCCAATTTCATGGCGCATGACAATCCAGCAAGTCCGCCACCGACTACAATCACTTCTTTTTTCTTTTTATCCATTCCTACGCCCGTAAATTAATCCAATAGCTACCCCAAATTGCTGCAAGCCCCAAAAATGCGAGCATACCCACACCTACCCAGCAAATTGGTAGAAATGCTTTTTGCGAACGATATGAAAGGAGGGCTCCCCAGGTAATCAAAGAAGTCCAAAATCCGTTAAATGCGTGAAACGCCGCGGCGAGCACAAATATCGTATACAAGACACACATCAATGGGCTCTTAAATGTTTCTCTGACCGTCAATAAAATTACTTTACCGGGCGTTGCAGCAGACGCCGTTATATTAGAGCCATCTTTCTTTATCGTGACACCGATTCTTTTAGCAAGCGATTCAATTCCAGGATCATCTTTGATATGGACGACATGCATCTCCTGATTGTCTACCCGAATTTTATCAGGCATATCGACAAAACGCATCTGGATCACGTGAGCGATAATGCCAAAAAGTAAAACCCAAGAAGTAAGCCTTTGCCATGTAAAGGCTTTACTTCTGCCATACTTCATGGAAGGGGAGCTCCCATCTGTACTTCCTGAATTTGTTTTAGCTTTAAAAGCTCGAAGCACGCCCCAATATCCGTGGATTGCAAGCGGTATACCAATTAATGTAATTTCAATAACTTGCAAATAGGGCAATGATTCAAGTGAGTTAACCATCTGAACAAATCCACTTCCATCATCTCCCAACCAAAGTGCTGCTTGTGAATTCACTATAAGGTGCACAATCAAGTAAAGGACAAGCCAAAGGCCCATTAAAGAGTGGACTCTGCGCCAAAGAAAAGTACTTGAAATCGCTTCAGTACGTGTCGTCATAAAATCTCCATTTTAAAAGATTTTTAATCCCTTAAGAAGAATTTTACAAGAACTATTGAAAAATACGCTCTGCGTTTTCAAAGGTTGCTTTTGCAAGTAACTCTATTGAAATTCCTTTTATTGCAGCAATTGTGCGCGCTGTTTCTGAAATAAATGCTGGCTCGTTTTGTTTGCCCCTCTTACTTTGTGGGGCTAGATATGGAGTATCTGTCTCAATCAAAAGTTGATTTAATGGAACCATCTTTGCAACGTCTCTTAACTGTTCACTTTTTTTAAATGTGACAATTCCACTTAAAGACAAATACCAACCTCTAGAAATGACTTTTTCTGCCTCTTCTATAGAGCCGGTAAAACAGTGCAAAATTGCGGGCGCATTTTTCTTATACTCCGCATCTGTAAATGCAAAAAGGTCAGAAAATGCCTCCCGACAGTGAAAAATTACCGGCAAATTGCACTCTAAAGCGAGATGAAGATAGCGAATGAGAAATTTTTTCTGAATTTCTACATTGAGTTCTTTATAGTAATAGTCAAGTCCCGTCTCTCCAATGGCGGCAAGCTTTTTATTGCGGGCAGCTTCTGCAAAAATGGGAAAAACCTCTTCCCCCTCTTTTTCGACGTCATGCGGGGTTGTGGCGCCAGCGTTTTTAATCTCGCTAAACTTTTCCTGAAGGAGAAGACCTCCATTCAACGTCTTTACATCTGTGCAAATATTCATAATGCGTCGCACATTACTAAGTTTTGCGCGCAACATCACTTCATCGATTTGCGGCCATATTTCATCGGAGCTTAAATGTGCGTGGGAATCGAAAAACTGCATGCTCACTTGACTTCTTTGTAATTTGTATTAGACTATCGGTTTATGATCCTTTTCGCAACCGGTAATCCTTTCATTAGTGCGTATCTCCAATCTGACTTTTTGGGCAAAGGGATCTTTTGGTCTTTATTTATCCTCTCAGCCCTTTCATGGACCATTATCGCACATAAAATCTGGATCTACACCCAAGTAAAGCGCCTTTCAAAAGATTTTGCCGATCAATTTTCCGAAAAAGATCCACTTGGACTGCAATTTACAAGGGCAAAGGGGCATCTCTTAGAAGTTCCACACCCTTTTTTTGAAATTTATCGAGCCCTCAAGCAAAAAACGTTACAAATTATCAGCCGCAATCACTTTTTTGCACCTAACTCTGATACAAATCTTTCAGATGCGGATTTAGGACTCATCGAAGCACAAGTGCAATCTGCCCTTGCAACACAGCACAAGGTTTTGGAAAAAAACCTCTTTGTCCTTTCCACAATTGTTACACTTGGCCCCTTTTTAGGTCTTTTGGGTACTGTTTGGGGGATTTTGCTGACATTTTCAGAGCTCCACTCCCGCGGAATTTCATCGAGCAATGCAGCGATGCTAGCTGGTCTTTCCATGGCGCTTGCAACAACGGTCATTGGTCTGGTTGTCGCAATCCCAGCTGTGATCGGCTACAACTACATCAAAAACGCGGGAAGAGAATACTTGCGCGAGATGGAAGATTTTTCACAAGTGCTCCTCTCTACCCTAGAATTGCAATACCGAAAGCCGGATCATGCGCAAAAGAATTCGATCACTCCCGTTAACTGACTCTATCGAAGAGCCGCTCATCAATTTAACCCCATTGATCGATGTTGTCTTTGTTGTCTTAATCACATTTATGCTCATTGCTCCTGTTCTCGATATCGATTCTGTTGATTTAGCACCAAGTTCTGGCGCACAAAAAAAAGAGCTTGAAGCTGGCGCCATTTCAATTGCTGTTCACGCAGATAACACTATTTGGTTTAAAGGGAGCCCGATCACCCTTGTGCAACTTGAAAAAATCCTTCGCCAAGAACAAAGACAAAGACCCAATGCAATTCCTCAACTTGTCCACGACCGAAAAGCATCTTTTGGCACCTACCAGTCGCTAAAAAACATGCTAGAATCAATTGGTTTTGAACAAATGGATGTCATATTAAAGCCGGGATGAAACTGTACCAAAAATTCTGCCTCCTGTCGCGCGGCAAACAAATTGGCATTGTTGTCTCATCATTGCATTTGATTTTCGTCTGTTCCTTAACGATCCATCACTTTGCAACACGGAAACTAAAACCTCCAAGGCCCATGATTGTAAGAACTCTTGCAGCCCCAGCGCCCAAAGTTATCACGCAAAAAAAAGTACAAAAACAACCCGCAAAAAAAACAGTAGCTGCAGGATCAAAACCAAAGCCTGCCGCCCCTATCAAAAAAAAGAAAACAGAGACAAAATTAAAGCCGCCTTCTATTGCTAAAAAAGCGCCCCCCATTAAAGAAGATCGGATCTTCAAAGAGATCTCAAACAGCCTTCAAGCGATGGAAACAGAAGCAAAACGGTCCCGCTCTACGCTCACCATCCCTTCCAAAATTGAACCGGCAAAAGATCTCCCCTCAGTTGAGAGCACAAAAGATGCGACCTATAGCGAATATTTAATCGCTTACTTACAAACAACTCTCGATCTGCCCGAATATGGAGAAGTGAGAGCAAAAATTGAGATCGATCGCTTTGGCAGACTCATCGATTGCATCATCTTGGAAGCGAAAAGCAACAAAAATGCCGAATTTCTCAAAAACCAATTGCCAGCGCTCACCTTCTCATGTTTAAATGACTTCGGAATTGTTGATTCTACGCAAACCTTTACAATTACGTTTCGCAATGTGGAAATTCGTTAGTTTACTTTTTCTCCCCCTTCTCTTGATCTCTCAAGATCTAGAAGTTCGCCTGGCAACCAAATCCACTCTAAAACCGATTTATTTAAATGACTTTGGGCATGCTGAGCTTAGAAAAGTATTAGAATATGATCTCAATACAAATGGCTTTTGCACAGTAATTCCAAAGCGCGATGACCTTGAAAAGCTCATCTATCTTCCCGATCCACGTGCCCACTTTGATTTGGCCTGCTGGAAAAGAGAGAAAATCCCCTTTTGCATTGCAGCCCGCACCTGTAAAAATGGATTGGATGTGATGGTCTTTAATGTAGAAAATGGGACATCCAAAAAATACCCAGTTATTCCATTGGAGAGAAAAGCAATCCACAAACTCGCCGACACAATCCAAAAAGATCTTTTTGGCAAAGAGGGGATCGCATCACAAAGGCTGATTTTCACAAAAAGAACCCACAATGGGACAGAAAATGGGCATGAATGGCTCTCTGAAGTATGGGTAGCAGACTCAGATGGTGCAAACGCAAAGCAAGTTACATTTGAAAAAAGTTACTGCCTTTCCCCTTACTTTCTCCCAAATAGAAATGATGAATTTTTCTACGTTTCTGAAAAAAGTGGCCAAGCAAAAATCTATAAGTCATCTCTAACGAATCCAAAATCAGAGTTAATGGTCGATCTTCGAGGCAATCAAGCTCTCCCCAGTTTATCGAAAAATCGCTCATACCTAGCCTTTATCACAGATGTTGCAGGAAGACCTGATCTGTTCATCCAGAATATGGATGAAAAAGGGAGAGCCCTCGGCAAAGCAAGACAACTTTTTTCTGCACCCAGAGCAACGCAAGCGACTCCCACATTTAGCCCAGACAGCAAACAAATCGCCTTTGTCTCAGATAAAGATGGCCCCCCTCGAATCTACCTCCTTAATGTCGGCAACTCTAGAAGCACCAGGACACCTCGCCCCCGACTCATCACTAGAAAAAACAGACAAAACACATCTCCATCTTGGTCTCCCGACGGGACAAAGCTCGCCTATAGCGCAAAAGTGGATGGAGTAGGGCAGATTTGGATCTATGACTTCCTCACCGAAGAAGAAATTCAACTCACCAAGGGCCCAGAAAATAAAGAAAATCCTTCCTGGGCGCCAGATAGTTTTCATCTCGTTTATAATACTGAAAGTGAAGAGTCCTGTGAGCTTTACTTAATCCATCTAAATCAGTGCGATCCAATCAAAATAAATATTGGATCGGGCCATTACCGATTTGCTTCTTGGGAATCAAGATAATAATAATTTGAATTGAATTAATTCCAATTAAACGCCATAATATCACATTAATAACCGAGAATAAGACATGTCTATCCAAGCATATTTATCTCCCCCAATAAGCGCTTACTGCCCCATGCAGCCGATGGCCCCCACATGCTGCTCGGAAGATGCTCCTCGGTACAAAACATTTGAAAACATCCTTACTCAAGACCTTTCGAAGACAAGAAAAATTTATATAGTTCATCCCAATAACAGCAAAGAATCGATCAGCCCCAAAACCTTAGAGTACCTAAAATCTATCGGCCTAAACTCTTCTAACAGCGATAAAGTATTTCTAATGCTATCTAAAGCAGCTAGTTTGTCGAAGTTAAGAAACAGGAACTTAAATAAAAACTTTACACTAGATGAACAAGTAGATGACATCCGTTATTACATCAATGCTTATCCGAAAGATCAAGAAAAGCACTGGTTTTGGTATACACTTGGGTCTTTGAACGATCCTGATTTAGACTATATCACAGACGAAACTAGTCCAAATACAATCCGCTGTTTAAAACCTAATAATAAGAATGCCCCCCCAATTGCGCTTTTACTCGAAGATAATGAGTCGGATCCAAATGCGTACTTCCCACGAAAATCCCCATTGAATCTAAATTTTGTAAGCGGTTTGCTCGAACATGGGTATAATGTTTGCTATCAAACGATTCGAAGTTTTTCTGGAATGTGCGAAACCATTCAACGATACGCCCAAGAAAAGTTACAACTCATTTCCATCAGG
Source organism: Chlamydiae bacterium CG10_big_fil_rev_8_21_14_0_10_42_34 (assembly GCA_002773795.1). Taxonomy (GTDB): domain Bacteria; phylum Chlamydiota; class Chlamydiia; order Chlamydiales; family SM23-39; genus REEB52. The sequence continues at coordinate 18,494 of PFAD01000007.1, forward strand.
GCCCACGGTATTAGTTTCAAAAGATCTGAAAATACAGCATCTGTAAGCAAAGCTGCACAATTTGGAAAGACTATAAAATTCGCATCGGATCGCTTAAGTCCTTGCTTTGAAAACTTGAAGAAAAACATCACCCTTGTTTTTCAAAATTGCTATGCAGGTTTCGGCAGGGAAAACAAACCTAACATAGCGAACCACATTGCAAATGAATTCCCCCCTCAGTCTGGAGTCAAAATATTTGCCCCTACAGAGGCAGTAACTGCTGCTATTATACACCAATACAACCCAATTGATGTAAAATATTACTCTTTTGATTTACTCGAAGGCAAAAGCAATGAAAGTGTCACCTATCATATCGACACTTCAAAGCCAGAAAGCCACTGCTTTAAAGATCGCGTTAGCTTTTTGAATCTATGCTCTAAACACCCCTTATTTAGACAAATCCGCATCAGCGATAGTACTTTTATCCTCCAGTTCTACTCCAAGCGTTCCGATGCATGGGAACCTATCTCGGCAGAATTACAACAGATTCTAATCTCAAGAAAATATTCCAATAAAGATTTAGAGAAATTTTCTAATTCCTTCGATTCACTTCAAGAGGCCGTTCATTTTGTTTCTCGTCAAGAAATCACCACTTAAGGTACATTGAGTGTTGAAGTTTTTTTGAGGAAAAGTATGTCTCGTTATTTTATTTTCGCAGCAGTTCTTCTTATCGGCTCTAGTTGTTCAAGAGATAGCCAGACGTGGGAAGATGTTAAAACGGCCGGTCGCCACATGCAAAGAGGTGTCGATTCGATGATGGGAAAAGATTACGAATCGAGAATGCTCGCATCTGACTCTGATTTTGTTGGCCCCTACAATGACGACTTCATTCCACTTAGAGATGCCGACTTAAAAAACCAATTCGCCTCCTCAGATGCGGCAATGCCACAACCTAAAGGGGCCCCTGGCCAATTTGGAGTGCCAAACTTAGATAATTTTTACGCGCCACCTGTTGCATTACAATCCCTTTTTAATGCGGTCCACTTCGAAACTGACCAGCATGTTGTTCGCAATAAAAATGAAATTTCCGCCCTCCTGAATCTAGCCTCTTACCTGAAAAAAAACCCAAACGTCTACCTTGTAGTAGAAGGCCACTGCGATGAAAGGGCATCGGCAAGCTACAATATGGCTTTAGGGATGAGAAGAGCTAATTATATCCGCTCATTTTTAGTAAAAAATGGAGCTGATTTAAATAGAATCTACACCGTTTCTCGAGGAAAAGAACAACCAATCGCACTCGGACACAGTGACGAGAGTTGGAAACTCAATCGCAGATCGCAATTTAGAATCTATGAAAAATAAATCTAAGATTGCTTTAGCAAAGAACATCTGCCTAAGTCTAGCATTAGGCTTAGCCAGCTGTTCTCCCTTAAAATCATCCCCAAATGACGAAAAGCACCAACTTGAGCTAACGCTCCACGAAGTGCAGACGAATCTCGATGACCTAAGACATGATATCAACTGCTTTCAAACCGAGCTCCAAATCTTAGACGGGCGGATCAAGTATTACGAAAATACCCTCTCATCTTTGAAACAAAACGACCTTGAAAAACAGCAAAGTAAAATCGATCATCTCAATCAAATGGTGCAACATCTCGAGAAAAAATGGGCGAGTCTCGAAAATGTGCAGGAAGTAGACACAAAAGAGCTCAGGACATTGACATCTCACGCCAATGAAACGACAGCTGCACTATCGCAATTTAAAGATCGAATCGGCGAATTAGAGCAGGAAATTTTTTCTCAAGGGCATAAGTTTGATGAACTTGCTAAATTAAAAAGTCATATCGAACACCTGGCAAAAGGTTTTTCTTCTGATTTTAAAATTTATAAAGTAAAAGCGGGCGATTCATTAGAAAAAATTGCCCGAACCCATCGAACAGCCGTTGATAAAATTAAAAAACTCAACGATCTCGATCACGACCTCATCGTTGTAGGCCAAGAGCTTAAAATTCCGAACAATTAATGCATCGCCCCATCGGACTATTTGATTCGGGCTTTGGCGGTCTTACCGTGATGACAGAGCTTGCCAAGCTCCTCCCTTACGAGAACCTGATTTATCTCGGCGACACGGCCCACGTTCCCTACGGAAACAAATCACCCGCTACAGTTCTTCAATACGCAATTGATAATGCATCATTTTTAATGAGTAAAAATATCAAGCTTTTGATAATCCCATGTCATACCGCCTGTTCACATGCTCTCAAAACGCTCCAGGAACTACTGTCAATACCCGTAATTGGAGTTATTCAGCCAGGTCTGGCACTTGTTCAACCAAAGAACCGAATTGCAATTTTAGCCACAACGAGCACAATTGAATCGGGAGTCTACCAATCAGAAATTCTCAAACACAATCCAAAGGCACAAATCTTTCCCGTAAGCTGTCCTCTTTTTGTCCCCCTTATTGAAGAGGGGTTTTCGAATCATCCCTGCGCTCAACTCGTTGCAAACACATACCTCCAACCACTCAAGAACAAAGTGGATGCAGCACTTCTCGCATGCACTCATTACCCACTACTACGCCCTGTTATTCAAGCGGCACTAGGCGCTGAAGTTGACCTCATAGAACCCGCCGAACTTTGTGCACAACAAGCAAAAGAACTTCTAGCTAAAAGCCAACTTCTCAACCCCCAAAAGAATCGTCCTACCTATGAATTTTATGCATCAGATGATCCAGAAAAGTTTAGGCAATACGGAAAACTCTTTTTCGGCTTAGAGATCGAAAAAGTTGAAAAAAATAAGAATTCATGAAACTATTCTTTATTAATATAGGTGGATAAACATGAGCCAAAAGAAGCGAATTTTACTAATTGAAGATGAAGAAGATATCGCAGCTCTCATCAAGCTGCAAGCTGAGCTTTCTGGCTATAAACTCCACGTCGAAGTCGATGGGATAAATGGCTACCGTGCAATCGAAAGAGAAAAACCTGATCTAGTAATACTCGACATCATGCTGCCCGGAGAAAACGGCCTTGATGTCTGTCGCAGAATGAAAAACAACAGCGAGCTGAAAAATATTCCTGTCATTATCCTCTCTGCAAAAGGGGAAGAGCTCGATATTGTTTTAGGTCTTGAGCTTGGCGCAGATGACTACGTACAAAAGCCTTTTTCTCCCAAAGTTTTATTTTCCAGAGCAAAAGCAATTTTGCGTCGAGGAAAAGAGCCTGAAAAAGGGTCGAAAATGGTCAAATTTAGCGACTTTAATTTAGATATTGACCGTTATGCATTAAGAAAAGGGGAAAAATCCATCCCTCTTACTTTATCTGAGTTTGGCATCTTACGAAGGCTTGTCACAAATCGAGGAAAAGTTCTTACCCGAAACCAACTTTTAGATGACATCAATAACGACGAATCATTCATCGTCGACAGAAATATCGATGTCCATATTGCATCACTTCGCAAAAAACTAGGCCCCACCTTTGATTGGATAGAAACTGTCCGTGGAGTTGGATACCGTTTTCGCGAAGAGATAAATGCAGCTATTTCCTAATCTTGTAGAAAAATAACAGAGACCTGTGTATGTTTTTCATGGACAATAATTAATATCTAATACTAATTCAAAGTATATACAAATGGTCCAGAACATTGGGTACCTTTAGAAAGTTTAGGAACCCGTTCTCAGATTCATTCGTATAGAAAACTAGACATTTTTTTAAAGATCTGTGGGGATTCATGAAATATAGCGCCTTTGTACTAACTACCCTTCTTATAACTAGCTGTGCATCCAACACGGGAACCGGTGTCATTGCGGGTGGTGTGATAGGAGCAACTGTTGGAGGCGTTGTAAGAGGTGGAACCGGAGCTCTTATCGGAAGCGCCGCTGGAGTCATTGCTGGTGGATTAATTGGCGCTGTTTTAGATGAGCAAGACCGCAAAGTAATGGAGCAAACCAGCCCTCGCACAGTAGATCGGATGGATCGAAGAGAAGCTCTCACCATCAACGACGTAATCAAATTAAGCCAAGGCGGCGTTAGCGACGACACAATCATGAGTTATATGAGAGATACATCGAGCTCATATGGCCTGAGCAGAGCTCAAATAAGACGCCTACAGGAGTCAGGAGTCAGCCAAAGAGTAATCAATAGCATGATTGATTCGGGAAAATAATTTGTCACAGATAAGGCCAGAAAAAGTGTTGCCCAAAAAATGTGAAAAGCGTACACGGTATACCTCAACGGGGTCCTCCAACTTTGCAGGTGATACTATGGCAACAAACCTAGATAACGAACGCGCTTTTGACGATGCTTTTTTTCAACACAATCTACCGCAATATTATAGAGCCATATTAAAGCAGTTCAGGAAAGTGACACACTCATTTGTCACATTCAATCTCGCTTTTTTAACACTCTTTATAACTGAACTTTTTCTCTTTTTCTTCTTTCTCCCATTTTTGAGTAAATCGGCCGTTTTCGCCTTTGCTCTTGGCGGACTTTTTCTAACCTGTTTTTCTTACTTCGTCCTCCTTTTTTACTACCAGGCAAAAAAACCCGAGCAATTGGTTCAATTAAAAAATCAGTTTATTCAATCATGTCGTCAAGCCATCTCCCTTCCACCTGGTGAGGCGCAACACCATCTTTCAATAGCAGAAGCCCTTTCAAAATTATCGACATACCTGCACGATTTTGAATGGAACTTTTATAATGTACCTAAAATTCTAGGCTTTTTTTCAAAGACCATTTCCCGATTTTCAGCTTACTGCTATGGGGAAGATGTATACAATATGAAGCTTTTTCTCCTTCAAGCAGCCGTTGATGAACACCTTAAACAAATCCGCGTAACGCCTACCGATTTAGAGGTCCATGCATCTTTAGCAAATACCTATGTAGCCCTGTCTAAGATCTATCAAGGCCCTGACATGGAAGAAAAATATAAAGTTACCGCACGCTTAGCCATTGAAGAGTTCAGTATTTTGAGTAACTACGCCCCAAATGATCCTTGGGTCCACGAGCAACTCGCAGCCGGATATCGCGATCTTGAAATGCCCGAAGAAGAGATGCGAGAGATGGAAACGCTATTGAATTTGCGCTCAAATGACAAAGAGATCCTCTATCTCCTCGGATCTTTATACTTCAAGCAAGGGATGAACGCAAAGGGCCTTCAAGTCTATGAAGAGTTAAGGAAAGCGAACTTCAAAAAAGCTGAAGATCTCATTGGTTCCTACGGCACCCTCTCTTGACGAATACATTTGCCTGACAAAAAACTCCCTTTTTTTTATATCCAGATCATTTTAATCTTGTCCCTGTGACTTTGAAAAAGAATCGAATTGGATAAGAAAAAAAGACGCTCCCTTTTCACACTATATCTCACCTATTTTGCCGATTACTTCAGCTGGGGGGTGGCAATTGCATACCTTGCTGTTTACATTACAACAGATTCAACTCCATTTAAAACCTTACCCTGGAATTCGCATGTTGCATTAGGAATTGCATGTGCTGCTTTTCCGATTGGTGAAGTAATCGGCTCCCCTATTTTAGGAGATTTATCCGATTGGATGGGGCGGAAAAAAGTACTTCTCTGGGGTCTTTGGGGATCTATCTTAAGCATGGCACTTTGCGCATTTTCTTTGTGGGCAGGGAGCTTTACCCTATTTTTAATCGGCCAATTTCTCGTTGGGTTTTTTGCAGGGAAACAAGCAATGGTCCAAGCATCTATTGTTGAATCCTACGAAAAGACAAAGGGGCAAAAACTTGCATTCCTCTCTATTTTAGGAGGAGTATCGTGGATGTTAGGGCCCCTTTTAGGCTCCCTTCTAATGGAAAAGCCTTTTACTGATTACGGGGGCTACATTTGGCCAAACTTGCTTGCTGCGTTTGTTTATGTACTCAGCCTTGCTTGCACACACGCTTTTTTCCAAGATACATACGAACCTTCCGGCCAGCAGCTGAGCGCCCTTAAACTCTTTCAGAATATGGGCGAAATCGTGAAAATGACCTATAAAAATCGCCTTTTTGCTACTTTTCTACTAAACTTACTTGGTTGGTATCTTCTCATCGTCTCCCTATCAGATTTTTTGATCACAAGATTCCAATTGTCAAATGCAGAAGTGGGCATCTTCAACGCCTATTTTAGTCTCTGCTTTACGATCGGGGGAGTTGCTGCTACAACTTGGATTTTCGATAGATGGAATGCAAAAAACATCCTTTTTTTCTCAATACTTGTTGGATCTTTCTCCCTTTTTTTCCTATTCAGAGCCAACCAAATCATTGAACTTTGGCTCTTTTTAGCCATAGCCACAGTTACAGAAGCTTGGATTTACCCGGCTTTTCAAACTGTTTTATCTGACCATACAAGTAAATCTGACCAAGGAAAACTTTTCGGTCTAATTGGGGCCGCGAATGGAGCATGCCAGTTTGTCGCTTCTTTAATTTTGACAGGAGTGGCTAGCTCCCATACAATTTTTACAGCTGCTTTGCTTTTTTTAATCAGCGCAGGATTACTTCCTCTAGCATTTGGCAAAAAACAACCAGTTGCTTAAAATACGCTTCCTTCACACCGCCTTCATCTTGTTTTTTTTGGGACTTGACTAAACCTACCTATTGATCGGCATAAATCCTTCCCTTGACCTTTTTGTAAAAAAAAAATTATGATCTCCCTCTTTTATTAAGAGGTACATTGTGCGCGTTCTATTTTTTTCCCTTTGGATCGTCCAAGGTTTTGCTGCATTTAATCTAACCTGGGGCACACCTGCGGTCAGCCTCGACAGCAACCCACCAATAGGTGACACCGATGCAAACGCATCGATTGCAATCGACCCACAAGGCAATGCAATCGCTACTTGGGGAAGATCTTCAGGCATGGGCGCAATTGATGACATCTGGGTTGCTGCGTATAACCACTCACTTAGAGTTTGGACGGGAGCCACTAAGATCTCTGGAGGTGGCAATGCCTCAAATTCAAAAGTAGCATTAGATGAAAATGGAAATGGAATTCTAATTTGGGATGAAGGCTTCCCTACACAAATCATGTCGAGAACGCTCTCTGCAGAAGGTGTTTGGTCTCCCGATCTTTCAATGCCACCTACAATCATCCATGAGTCAATCAACGCACAAACAGCACCACACATTGGAATCGACTCATCAGGGAATGCTCTTGCAATTTGGATGGAATACTTTTCAGGCGCATACCACATCTACTCAGCAAAAAAACAGCTTGATCAACCCTGGATTCCTCTCGGCGAAATTTCGTCGGGATTGCTAAGCTCAACACTTTCAAAAAACAAAGCGCTTCGGATCAATGGTTCTGGCGAGGCTATTGCTGTATGGCAAGAAGCAAATGGGCAGCTCTCTGAAATTCATGGAGCCCGTTATGTTCAAGGAGCATGGACTGTCCCTATCACAATTTCTGCAGAACCTGAGCTAAGCTCACTCACACCTGCTGCTGCAATCGATACATCGGGCAATGCAACGATAGTTTGGAATCAAAACCAAAAAATACAGTCCAAAACAATCACAAGTGGCGTTCTCTCTACCTCTGCGCTCACAATTTCAGATCCTGAATATAGCGCGCAACATCCCGATCTAGAAATGGATCAAGCTGGCAATGCTGTCGTTGTATTTGAGCGTTACAACTCACTACATAAATTCGTTGCAGGGGCCCAACTCCTTGCCAATGCGACAAGCTGGTCAAATCCTGTAGACATATCAGGACCTAGCCCTGCAAACTCTGCCTCTGCAGGATACCCGGTCCTTTCATTGAATAAAATTGGAGACGGGGTCGTCATCTGGAAAGAAGACACAGAAAGTAATATCATCATTCAGGGCGCAGGTTTTTCGCTGGGAACTTGGTCTTTTATTAAGACGCTTTCATCACTAACAGGGCAATCAGGAGCCAACACTCCAACCTATGACCTAGCTGTTGCCGTGAATTTAGCGGGTAATATCATGGCTGTTTGGCCAGAAGATCCGACAGGCGCAAGCTCTCTTCAAGTGAAAGCTACCGCCGGAGTTGGTTTGGCAAATACAGGCCCGCTACCACCCCTTGCAGACCCTGAAACGATGATCTCTGGAGTTGCTTCAGGCTATCAAATCCTTCGTAAATTCCCAGCTCATGCAAATCTGATTAACATCTTAAAGTGGACTCCATCACCAACAGCAGCATACTATCGAATTTATAGAGGCAATCTCCTAACGTTAATAGACACAACCTATAGCCCTGGCTACCAAGACCACCAAAGGATTCCAAAGAAAACAGAGACCTATTTAATTACGGCAGTCGATGCAAATGGACAAGAGAGCAGCCCTGTTACAATCGTTGTTTCTCCGATTAAATAGGAGCCGAAAGATCCCGCTCATTACGGGCGGGAAAAATTAGAAACGAATACCGAGACCAAGACCAAACGTAGCGCTGCTGACATCGACATCAGAATCGATACTGCTGACCTCATCTGGCTCGATTTTTAAAACCTTCCAAGAATAGTCGGCGAAAAGATCGAGAAAAATATTGGGGAAGCGAGAAATCGGGAAAATTAAAAACCCCCCATCAAAACCAGCACCAATGCCAATCTCATTGTCTTCGCCTCTAACAAATGGAGTATAATTATCCATCATCATCATAAAAAGACGAGGAGCCGCACCTGCATAGACTGCGATCGAGTCACAAAAATAGTGGACGACTTTAAATCCAAGCGTCAAAGTTGCTAATTTAAAATCAATTTGTTCAGTCCCACCAATGGCTTGTCCCTCTTTTTGAAAATAGCTCCCATCCATCCAGAGCATGAGAGGACCCCACAATTTACAAAGAGCCTCAGCCCGAAAAGTAAAGCCCCCATTGTCAAAGAATTGTCGCATCTCGGAGTCAGCAAACCAAAAGTATCCAGGCTTAAAAGCAACAGACCATTTCTTCTCGAGCTGTGGAACTACCTTTTTTTCACTTTCCTCAAACTCATTAGCAACTAAATCCTCATCTCCTAAATCGTCGTTTCTTTCCGGAAAACCATTGTTCCTAACCTCTGAAGAAACTTCAAACTTTGATTGTGTGGATGCATTACAATCGAATGATTCTTGCGCAAAAGAGCCAAGAGGTAATGACAAAAGAAGAACGAGGACAAACGCTTTCATAACAAACCTATACCTAGATGAAACTATGGTATTCACAGACAAATTTGTCAAATATAGGAATTTTTTATTTTCAAAAAAAAAATTGTCATTTATGCTCTCAGCTCATTTTAACGGGAGTGGTATATGGCAGAAACTAGCAGAATAACACAGACATTGTGCAGGATTCCGCATGATTACACTAAAGAGGCATCTAAAGATCGCACTTTTCAAGGGCAACTCAAAACCAATCTCGTTGGAAGAGCACTGGTTCTAGGTGTTTCAATGCTCTTACATGCAGAAGCGGTGTGTCGAGCTGTCTACATCTGTTTTTTAACCATTAAAGACTCATTTTCACAAACAGATCACGAGCTCATAAAAAGACAAGCAATATCTTGTTCTGGCGCCTATAAAGCAAGCTGGGAATCATTTTTTACCGCCATCTTCCAATACGACCCCAAAAAACTTAAAAACTCAGTGATGCCAAAAACTTTAATCAGTGAGCAAACAAAAGTTGTTCAAATTGAAAGACGGTCATCTCATCTAGCTAACTTTCATGCCGATTCAGGATCTGATGATGATTTCGTACAAGTTAGCGCTAAACCTTCTCCCACTTTAACTCCCTTTGACAGTGAGTTTGGCTTTGACATAACTGCCCCCTCGTCTGCTCAATCTTCTAGAAAACATTCTGTAATCAGCAGTGATGGTTTTGAACATGTTCAATACCCATCGAACCCCCCTTCAGTTCACAGCGCAAGTACATTTAATAGCGAAACATTCGAAGAAATCGAATTACCACCAAACAATGTTGACAAAGAAAAGGCCCCATCAAGTCACGGCAGTGATGGCTTTGGCAGCATAAGCACTCAGTCCTTTGATCTAGTCGGCAAGTCTCCGGCAGGCTCACCACATCAACTCCCGTTGGAACCTGATTCTCCACCAATTGAGATTGAACTCCCTTCAAACAAAAGCAATGGAGAAAAGACTCCATCAGTTCATAGCAGCGACACATTTGATACTCTAAGCACTCAATCCTTTGATGTAATCGATAAGTCCCCTACAGGGTCTCCTCGACAACAACCAATCGAGCCTGATTCGCCACCAGGAACGAATAAATTGTCAGATTCCCCCGAGATTCCCCAAGAATGTATTCATCAAGCAATAGAATACATGACGGCCCTTATCCATCCGTCAACACAATCAATTCGCCCCCTTCAGCAAGAAAAGCTTCTGATTGAACAAGAAAAAATGCTCTTAAGCAAACGAATCGAAGCTCTAGCAATGCAGCTGCGCCCTTTGTCTCCAACAGAGGTTGAAAAATATTTTCATACTGCAAATGAGGGGGCGCACAGACAAATTGATTTACACCAGGGAAATTTTCAGTATCTTACCGGTATAAATCATCATTTTGACGACATCCGCTGGGAAATCAACACCCAACAAATGGGCAGCCTCAACATTGCCTACTGCCAGTACACGTATGATAAAAGCAAAGTAAAACCAGAAAACCTCTTTAATGAAATGGTTATAAAAATAGGGCGTCAAAATTATCCTGTTAAAATTTTTGGGATTTTAGATCCCTATAATGGACAAAGAGCCGCTCTTTTTATCAAAGAATCCTTCCAAGACTATTTTGAGAAAAATGTAGTCGAAATGAGTAATAACCGACTCACCGATGCAAGTATATTTAATGCGCTTTCACGCACTCTTTTGGAGTTAAACCAAGAATTTTTATCGAGCTACAAGGATAAAAAATTGGAATTATTGGATAAATCGATTGCTGAACAGGGCTGTTCTGCAATCATTGCTGTTCAAATAAACAAGAAAATTTGGATTGCAAATCTAGGATCCTCAAGAGCCGTAGCCGCTATTGGACCGTCATGCACACAAATCACTGAAGACCAGTTTGCTACAATGGAGCCGTATAGAAATGAGATCCAAACTCTTGGGGGCCACGTAGATGAACAAGGGCTTGTGAACGGAGAGTTCTCGAGAGCTACCCTATTTGGCTGCTATGGACTAAATAAAGTCTTAAGCGCAAAACCGTTCATAAATGTCGTTGACCTAAGAATGACTCCTAACGGAAGTCGCCTGTTTTTAGGCACCTCTGCATATTTTGAGGGCTTAAGCTCCAGAAATATTGCAAATACACTTCATATTAAAGAAAAGCTCTCAACTGAGCAAGTTGCCCACGATCTCACCTACTCGATCCAAAAACACAAAGAAGTAAAGTCGCTTGCATGCATGCATGTAGAACTCATTAAAGATATTGGATCTTCAAGCTGGGAACCAGTTGAGCGTAAAGAATAATAAAAGAAAAAAGGGCGCATTAGCGCCCTTTCAATCCACTGAACGTTGTTACAATTGCGTGGTGATCAGATAACGCAGTCTTTGTGCTGTAGTCTGCATCAAAACCTTCCACCAAATGAGATTCGAGCAAACTGATCCCTTTCTCAACAACAGGAAGATTCATCCCATCAACATTCCTTTTAAAAAAAGAGATGAAATCGCTTGACCGTTCTTGCCCATCAAAAACAGGGGCCCATTGACTCACAAGCTCATGTGAATGGGTAGGTCCAGTCTCTCGGTAGCTATGATAAAGATACTTAGAAAGCAGTTCTTTATCAGCTTCCCTATCTAAGTGAAGACTGCCCACAAAAAGGGTCGGTAAGTTAAGCGCTTTGCTAGCTAAAGAGTCAACGATTTGAGCAACTTGCTCAACCCGCAGTTTTTGAGCATTTGCATCGGGAACTAGCTGTGTTCCAATGATCCTTGCGCAAGGCTCTTTGGCATCAGGAAATGCTTTAATCTCAAGACACTCAAAGCCTCTAGCTACTTTTGAATTATTATTAAATTCTTGGTGAGCAAAGTTATGAACTGCACACTTGGAAATAACCATGCAGCCACTTTCACCACAATGGGTAAAAAAGTTTGCATAACTGTCTCCTAGTTTTGCAATCAACGTCTCAACTAAAGCCGTGTCATATACCTCTTGTAAAACAATCACATCTGCATTTTCTTTCTGAATTTTTTCGACTATCCGATCAACTCGCGCACTCCAATGGATCACTCCATGATCATAATGCAAACCACCACCATGACCGCGGATGTTCCAAGTCATTACAGTTGCCTTACCATCGATCAGTTCAACTTCGGAAGCTTTCCCTTTGACTCGGGTAAATCCATCTTTTTGGAAATAAAATCCTGCAGAGCGAAAAACCTTGCTTCCAAGACTTAATACAGCAGCAGAAAGCGCAATATAAGTTCCTGCAAAACAAAAACCTAAAACAGCGCCTAAGACAATCAGAGTCCGTATTCCAATCTCTTTTATTTTACTCGACGCATTATCAAATTTATTTGGTTCTAAAGGAGCAACTAGACGATACCCTAGCATCCCGTAAGTCCAAGAAAAAACATCAGACATCTTTGAAGATATATCAAATAAGTCTCGATCTAAATCATCAAAATACGACTCTTCGATCATACAAATCCCTGGGGTTAAGATCCGAGGAATAGTGCCATAATCTTTTTTTTAAAGTCGAGGGGTTTTGAAAAGAATTTATTTTAAAATTTCGACGTTGCCGGAGCCTAGCTCGTAATAGCCCCCAATGCAATTGATCTTCTTTTTTGCGATCAGCTTCTTCAAGACAGGGGTTTTTTTCAAATGCTGGACGATAGAGCGAACGTTATCCTTAACAGCTTCTTCGACATTTTTCGCACCCTTGATTGCAGGTCCAATTAAGTCGGCAATTGCTTCGATATCTTGCGTGTGACCATCTAAGACAGCAGTAACAGCTCCACATGCTTCATGACCTAAAATCAATAAGCAAGAGCATCCTAAGTGGTCTGCTGCATATTCTATACTATCGAGCTCAACGGGGCCGACAACATTGCCAGCCACTCTTACAATAAACAGATCCCCAAGACCTTGATCAAAAATAATTTCTGGAGCAACTCGAGAATCAGAACAGCCGACAATAATTGCAAAAGGCTTTTGTTTTGCAGCTATGGCCTCGCGTCGATCCGAGGAGTGATTTGGACGCATTAACTGATCTGCAACGTATCTATGATTTCCATCGATCAATAACTGCAGCGCATTTGATGGGGTTATTGAAAACCCCAAATTGGCAACCAAACAAGATAGAAAAAAAATGGTCTTTCTCATATTTGATCGAATAGACGATTTCTTTTAGCTTGTCAATTTTTTAAAACCCAATTGCAGCTGCAACAGCGCGCCAATCTACGGTCCCCACAATTAAGCCGAAAGCGCAAAGCTGGCATGCTCTCCAGTTGACCTGCTCCTGGTAGAGCTTTTGCCCCCAAAGGTTAGTTAAAATAATTCCAACGACAGAAAAAATTGGAAAAATGACCGCATTTTGAAGTGGGTTTGCCATCTCTGTAGCCCAGATGAGAAAAAATGTGCACAAAAGATTTGAAATGCCACCAGCCATTCCGTAGAGAATTTCGCCCCCTTTCGGCACACTCGGCTTTGAGCGAAGATAGATAATCACTTGTAAAACACCTGCGAAAAAGAACATAAACGGAGTGAACCATTCGCTTTTGATCTGCTCTAGTGTAAAAAATGAGACCAGCTCTTCGGGATGGGCAAGTCCTGTCAACATCGCGCGCCATTGGTAGAGGCCTAAAAGCAGGACATGAAAAATAAACATAGCCGTAGAAAATACAAGCCACTGCTTGAGCTCTTTCATCCCTTCAAGCCCCTTTGCACCCCAAAATAACCCCAGCAAAACTAAGACAGATCCAAATGCATGCCATGCATTGTAAACAAAACCTAAACTCGCGCCAAAGATCAGCGCCATGAGAAGCCCCGGCATTACCGTAGCAGAGTTCAAGATGGCAAATGTGAAGCCTGGAGGTCCCTTTTCAACCGCCTTTCCCAAAGAAAATAGCATTGAAAAAAGGATTGCCCCAGCAAAACACCCCAAAAGTGCAGGCGCAAGAGGGATCGAAAAATCTCCAGTCCGAACAGGACCAAGTAGTATGGCAAAAATAAACGAAGTGGCCATTTGGAAAACGAAATATCCTTTGGAATTTCCTCCAATATCAATCCCTTTTCTTACCGTTAGGTTCGTAAACGGCATAAATAATCCCGCAATGAGAGCAAGTAAAATTCCCATAAAAAATTCCTTTAGAGTCCAATCAACTGGATGCAATATATATCAGATGGGCAAATTATTCACTCAATACGTATAATCAGAAACATTGGAAAAATTGGGTTCGTACATGCGCCTTTGCTGGATACTACTTTTGCTTTGCCCTCTTCTCTGTGCTGCAGATAATGAAGAAGAGGCCCTTTTCTTGCGCCGGATTGCCGATTTTTGGCAGGAAGGGGAATATCAAATTGCCAAATCACAGATGGAAGAGTTCATCATTGACTATCCGGAAAGTCCCTACTCAGACGCACTTTGCGCAGCTTTAGGCGACCTTTTTTTACGCGAAAAAAACTTTACTAGCGCGCTCGATTATTACTCAAAGGTCCAAACTCCAGAGTTTTTCCGCCGTGTCTTTTTAAATCGGATGAAATGTCTTTATGAAATGCAGTGGCATGCAACACTTGCAGATGAGTGTGAATCGTATTTAGAAGATGAGGCGAATCTTCATGTCACCTATTTCCTTGCGATTGCTCTTTACCAGCAATGTTTGAACGCACCAAAAGACTCAGAGCAACTCTCAGCGCTTGCCCAAAGGGCAAAGCCACATTTTGAGACCCTCTCCCAAAGTGAACTATCAAATGAAATTGCCCAAGGCTACGCACACATTTGCTACCTTTTAAAAGATTATGAACGGGCATCAAAAATTTATCTCGACGTAGCAGAAAAAGATCCGACAGCCGAAGAAGAGATGCTTTTTCAAGTAGCGCTTATCCAGTCTGAGTTCGATAAAAACCTCGCAATGCAAACGTTTGACAAAATAGCCAAACTCAAACAAACAAAATCGAAAGAAGCCGCATATAATCGACTTGTCCTTGCATATGACTTAGGACTTTTTGAAGAGCTGACAGATGAAAATCTTCTCAATGACGTTCCCGAAGATCGGATGGCAGCTGCCCGACTCTTTTTAGGCAGGAGCCTAGTAAATTTAAAAAAATATGATAAAGCGATCTCTGAATTAAAAGCAGTAGTCGTTAATGCACCAATTTCTGAAACTTTGCACGCAGCCCTACTCAGCCTCCTCGATGCGTCTTATCAGGCAAGTGATTTAGCTTCCTTAGATCAAGCCATTGCTAAACTATCTGCCACCTACCCAAAAGATCCAGAATTGCCAAAAGCCTACTTTTCGCGCGCGCAAATCTTGAAAAAAGACCAAGACATCGCAAGCGCTAAAGAGCAGCTTGAAAACTTACTCGCCCAGTTCCCTGAGTTTGATCAAAAACCTCAGGTTATTTTTGAGCTCACTCACCTCGATTACAAAGCTAAAGAGTGGGCCTCCTGTCATAAAAGAGCAGCTGACTATCTAGCCGAGTTTTCCAATCATGAGCTAGCTCCATTTGCCTGGCGCTACTATATCTCTTCATCAGTTGAGCTAGCTGAGCAAAACCCACAGTTAAAAGAGCAGCTTATTGCAGACCTAAAGACCTTTTTAACCCTCCCTTTAGCTGAATCAGAAAAAACTGAGTGGGAGATTATTTTAGCAAAATCGTTTTTTGAGATGGAAAAATACGATGAAGCCTATACCCTTGCTGAAAGTATCGATGCGCCGAACGCAAAACTTCTCCTCGCCCTATGCTTCCGCGATGGCTATAAAGATACTCAAAATTTTTGTGAAATTGCAGAAAAAGCTTTAAGCGACGGGGCAAACCTCATTGATCCAGGACAAATCCATGCCTCTCTCTTCAATGGATACCTCGAGCTTTCAGATTTACAAAACGCAGCCGAACATCTTTATGCAGCCTTTCAGGCTAAAGCCGACATTAAAAGAGATAATCTCCTTTGGCTTGCCGATCTTTACCTCAATCGCCTCGAAGAGGAGACAACAAACTTTTCGCTGGCACATCGAACTGCTCTCATCTTAGACAAGTGTAAACTCGCAAGTTCATCCAATGAGGATCTGGCTGTACAAACCCCCAATGACGAAACAGCACTGGAGGCTCCTTTAGCAACATGTAAAGCCGCTTTACATGATGAAGCAGTCGTATGTAAATTAGCAAAAGTATATTCCATTCTTGGACGCACCGATGATGAAATAACGATCTTAGAAGCACTTCCCGATCGTGGCATAGAAGCAGAACTCCTTTTAGCTGAAAGCTATGCCCGAAAAGGGATTGTTGAAAAAGCAACTGAAATGTTTGAGAATATCGTCACATCGAGCGCAACTGTCCGCAATCGTGTGAGTGCATCTGCATCTTTGCAAGGTGCACGACTAAAACTTGCTAGTGAAAATCCCGATTTAACAAAAATTGCAGCGCAGCTTAAAACGCTTGTTGTCCAAAAAAACTTCGAAGGGGAGCCTCTGTATCTGGAAGCTGCTCTCGACTATGTGGATGTGCAAGCTAAAAATGATGCGAAAAAACGGGTTTCTCTTTTAGAAAAAACAAAGCTCGATTTCGTAAGAAGAGATGACTTACTTTCTAAAGATTACCACGAAGCACGGGCTAGATGGCCCCAAAAGGATAAAATCTATCAGGGGTATCTTCAACTCATAGACGCTGAAATCTTGGCAGCTAAAGCACGCCTTGAGGACTTAAATGAAAAAGATTTGAGAGCTAAATCAAAAGCTCTTTTGTTACATATCGCAAATGAACAGACTGCAACTGCTTTACTTGAGCGGGCGCGCATGTTACTTATTAATATAGATGAGACAAAAGCAGAAGAATAGAAAGATCCTTACAGGATGCTTTGCCCTATCCCTTTTTTTCCATGTGTTAGCTGTTGTCTTTTTTCAGCGTTATACACTTTGGTTTTCATCTCCGCAAAAAGTGGGAGAACAGAATCAATGTCTCAGTTTAGTTGATAAAAAAGCGCGAGATGAAATCTTAAAAGTCGCATTTGAACCTATTGCGTCAGAGATCATTCAGAAGGAAACGGCAATTGAACCTCAGCAAGAAAAAATTGCTGCTTTCATATTGCGATCAAAAGTTCAGTTCCCAGACAACGAATCTTCAAATATATTTCAAAGCCCCTTTTCATTACCTGCAAATAGTTTTTTAGCTTCTAAACCAATATTTCCAACATTTACTGTCCCTATAGAATCCTTCAACCTTTTAGACCACTTACCCAAGGATTTAATTGTTCCTGTTCCTGCGAAGCAACCACCCATCGCTTTTAACCCTATGCCAACTCAATCTAAGTTGCAGTTATCGGCAAAATCGCCAACAGTTTTGGAAACGATTCCCTCAGCAATGATAACACAAGCAGAACCGACGGATCTTTTTTTGACAGAAGAGCATATTGCCGCGAAAACACCAGCGATGATCCCTATTCCAAATCTTTCCAAGCTCCCTACATTAGATGAGCTTGAAACTTCTTCATATTCCGATTCATTCGATGCTGATCTTACTTTTTTCCCCAAAGATGATGGTTCTGGCTATATTTTTGCATTAACGCTGATTCCGCAGCCTCAACTCGAGCTATCTAGAATTCGGCAGCACATCACATTTTTAATCGACCGAGCAAATTCAATTCAGCAAGGGAGATTAACTGCGACGAAAGCAGCGGTTCATAAGGCCCTTGCAGAGCTAAATCCCGAAGATACATTTAATATCATCGCCTTTGACAGCAAAATGGAAAAAATGTCTCCAAATTCGCTTCCATGCGTAAGAAGCTCCTTTGCTGTTGCAGAAGAATTTTTAGAAAAAATTCACCTTGGAAGCTTTTTTTCCACAAGCGACCTATATCGCCCGTTATTTCTTACCGTTCCCGGCCATGTTGAAAACGATGAAATCTATACAGCCATCCTCTTAACTGATGCAGAAACACTAAATAAAAAAGGGGCCCAAAGATCTATTCTTCAAGACTGGACTCAATACAACAATGGAAAAGTTGCTCTTTACGCAATTGGAATGAACAACGACCACAATCTGGCAACACTCGATGCTGCGACAGCATTTAACAGAGGCAAATTACTTAATTCGCCCACAAATAGAGGACTTAAACGCAAACTATTAAAACTGATCAAAACCATTCAAAACCCGGTGGCTAAAAACGTATCGTGTAATGCGATCAGCCGCTCCCCACAATCTAAAATTACACTCTTTCCTCAATCGTTTCAGACGTCTAATTTATTTATCGATCAACCCTTCGTCATCTTAGGAGAAACAGAAACACTCGACGACTTTATCCTCTTTGTCCAAGGACGCTTGAAAAACAGATGGCTTAACATCAAAAAAACAATTTCTTTCCTCAACGCAAAAAAGGGGACAAGATCCTTAAAACAAGAGTGGGCCGTGCAAAAATCATACCACCTGTACCAAAACTACTTAAACGACAATGACCCTAAACATATCGTTGAAGCAGAAGCCATTTTAGATCCATATGACCAACAAGTTATTTTTCAATGACACTAAAAATTATTAGCGGCTTGTTTAAGGGGAGAGTTCTAAAAACACCCAAAGGATCTTCAACAAGACCCACCCAAGGGATGCTTCGAGAAGCTGTATTTAATATCTGCCAAAATGAGATCCCCGACTCAAAATTTCTCGATCTTTTTGCAGGCAGCGGGGCAATGGGATTTGAAGCATTAAGTAGAGGAGCATCGCACGTTACCTTTGTAGATCAAAACCGCAACGCAACTTCTTGCATTAAAGAAAATATCGCGACGCTACAAATGCAGGCTCATACAACGCTGATCCCCTTAAATGCAGCCCGAGCATTAGAGATGCTTTCAAAAAAATCAGCTCAGTTTGACATCATCTACATAGATCCTCCCTATGATATCCCATTTAAACTAGAGTCAGTTTCCCCCCTCCTTGCCCCAAATGGAATTGTCCTTCTAGAAGAAAGGCACAATCCAAAAAAACCCCACGCACCGCAACAAGCACCCCATCTTCAATTCAAAGAAACTCGCCGTTTTGGGATTGCACTTCTTTCGATTTTCCATTACATATCGTAGTATGAGAAAAATCGGTCTTATTGCAGGCACATTTGATCCGCCAACTTTGGGTCATGTTAATATCATCCAACGCGCATCTTCTCTTACAGACCAACTCATCATTGCAGTCATTCGCAACCCAGAAAAAAAAACACACTTCTCCATAGATGAAAGATTCGAAATGCTAAATATCCTTTTGCCAGCTGCTGAAATTACCCCTTTTGATGGACTTCTAACCGATTTTGCCCGCAAAAAAAAAGTAACTTTTCTTATTCGGGGACTCCGTAACTTTATCGATTTCGAGCACGAGTATCAAATGGCTACTGCAAACAAAAAACTAAGCGGAATTGAAACTTTATTTTTGATGGCCGACGAAAAGTATGCTCAGATTAGCTCAACTTTAATTAAAGAAATTGCGCGTGTAGGAGGATCACTTCAAAACTTTATCCCGCAAAAAATCGAACCCTTTATCAGAAAAAAATTGGAGAAATTATGAAATGTTTTCTATTTATTACAGCTCTTTTGCTCAGCTCTTGTGCAAACAATGACACAGCCGTTCACAGCTGCACTAGACCCTGCTGTCAAAAGCCCCAACCCGTAAAACCATGTAAAGAAGAGTGTCCTTGCCATAGCTCTCATTCTTGCAAAACTAGATAGAGTTCAATTTGTCCGACGATCTTAGGTAGGTACTGCCTACCTAGGAGTGAAATTCACAACCTGCTTCCCCAATCTATCCAGTCTTACAACAGCAAAACGGCAGAGCCTTCTAAAGCGCCAGTTCTTATCGCCTGCAAAGCTATATTTGCATCTTTGAGAGGATAAGTGTGCGTTTTAGGTCGAATGGGAGTGGTTTTCAAAAGCGAGAAAAACTCTTCACCATCTTTTCTTGTGAGATTGGCCACAGAAGTCATCACACGCTCTTCCCACAATAGCTGGTAGGGAAAAGAGGGAATATCACTCATGTGGATTCCTGCGCTAATTACAATTCCCCCTTTTTTAAGATCTTTGAGTGCTTTGGGGTACAAAGAACCGTCAGGGGCAAAAAGAATCGCTGCATCCAATAGTACAGGAGGAGATTGATCGGAACCTCCCGCCCATTTTGCCTGTAAAGAAAGGGCAAATTCTTGAGTTTTTGTGTCATTGGGTCGAGTAAACACATAAATGTCATGCTTATGTGCAGTCGCTAATTGAATGAGTAGGTGAGCAGATGACCCAAAACCATAAAGTCCAATTTTTTTTGGTTTTTGGGTCAAACGGTAAGCTCGGTACCCTATCAATCCAGCGCAAAGCATAGGCGCAAGCTCTTCAGCTCGGTAATTTTTAGGCAATGCAAAGATATAATCTTCGTGTGCCGCGCAGTACTCAGCATATCCACCATTTTTATGATAACCAGTGAAAACAGCCCCATCACATAGATTCTCTTTGTCCTCAAGACAATACTCACAACAATGACATGTATTCCCCAACCAAGAAGCTCCCACAAGATCAGAAGGCTGAAAACGTCGCACGTTTTCACCTACAGCTTCAATTTTACCCACCACTTGATGGCCCAAGATTAGGGGAAGTTTGGGGGAAGGTAACTCTCCATCGACAATGTGTAGATCCGTGCGGCACACGCCACATGCAATTGTTTTAATCAGCACATCATTAGGACCCATTTTAGGAAGATCAACTTCTGCCATTTCTAAAGGCTTGCCGACTGCATTCAAAACCATAGCTTTCAAAGTAATATCTCCTTTAGACAGCGTCTATAATGTATACAAACAAACTCAAAACATTATTCGGATTTGTGCTTAATGTGTACTTTT
This sequence comes from Chlamydiae bacterium CG10_big_fil_rev_8_21_14_0_10_42_34, assembly GCA_002773795.1. Lineage (GTDB taxonomy): Bacteria > Chlamydiota > Chlamydiia > Chlamydiales > SM23-39 > REEB52. Next base: position 39,417 of record PFAD01000007.1, read on the forward strand.
TGTTTGACGATCCTAGGTAGGTTCTGCCTACCTAGGAGTAAAGTTGTGTGAAACTTATTTACGAGTTTTATTCTTTTGTTGCGGAGCGTTTGGCTGAGGTTTTTTCTCAGGCGCTTTGTTCGATGGAGTTGCTGGTTGTTGTTTAATTGGTTGTTTCATGTTTTTTTCTCCTGTTTGGAATGCGATTCTTATCGCAAGATCCAATCTACTCTTTTTCCAAAAAAAGAAAAGAGGTTTCAAAAAAAAAGCAGAAAGAGCTGACAACCAACTCTTTCTGCTAAAATAATTCCGAGAAAATCTATTTTATCTAACAGAATTTACAAGTTTTCCTTCTTCATAAAGTGAAACTGTACATGAGCCATCACGACCGTATTTTCGCTTCTGCCCTTCCATTTTATCGTATGCAAACATCTGCTCTATATAAAGGGAACCATCATCGTAGTATTTATTAAATTTACCATGGCGTAAACCGTTGAAAAATTCGGCCTCAAAAACTAAAACGCCTTCTTTATTCCAGCTTTGAGCAGAACCATTTAACAAGTCATTTTGATATGTGTAGATAGAGGCGAGCTCTCCATTTTCAAAATAGGTTTTCTCATCGCCTTCCTTTAAATCATTTACGTAAGGGGTTTCGCGATAAATAGAGCCATTTGGGAAATAGTGGACCATAAGTCCATTTTTCTGATCATTGAGGAAATCAATAGTGATTGAAATTTGAGCATCTGTTGCATAAACGTTAGCTACACCCTCTTTTTTCCCCTTAACATAAGGTGTCTCGGCAACTTTGGCTCCTCGCTCGGAATACTCGACAAAAACTCCGTCTAATTGATCGTCTACAAACGTGGCCTCAATCGCTTTTACCTTTTCTCCTTTTTCATTTAGAGGATGGTAGACTAGATGAGCGCCCTGTTTAAAGTTGTCGTGGTAGTGCGTGATAATCTCTTTTCCATCAGGTGCCTTTTGAAAAAATGGCCCCTCTAACTTTCCGGCTAAATAATTTGCCTCTTCAACTAAATTTCCCTCTGGATCAAAGACCTGTTTAACTCCATGAACTAAACCGCGCTCGTAAGTTAAAACAGCTTGAAGTTTCCCATTTTGATAATAGGTTTTTTCTACTCCATGAAGTTTCCCCTCGTCATCATAGCATAACAAATGAGCAAGCCTTTCCTCGTCCTTTTGAGATGAATTTGTTTTAGGGAAATAGGTTCGATGTTCTCCGCTAGGCTTGCCTTCACGGTAATGTTGAACGGACTGAATAGCTCCATCAGGATACCATGCAAGAACTTCCCCCTCGATCAAATCATTTTTATAAGTTGCGACCTTTTCAGGCTTACCATCTTTATAAAACCACTTATGGATCCCCTCTTTTTTTCCTTTTTCAAACTGGAACCGAGTTTTAAGCCGATCTTTCTCCCACCAAGCAAGCGCAACTCCTTGCACCCGGTCTTGATCGAAGAAAGCCTCTAGAAGTAAATCCCCAGACTCTGCCCACTCTCTTTGCCATCCGCTTTTAAGTCCCAATGCGAATTCAGCACGCATTTTAAGCTGCCCATTTTCATACCATTCGCTTTGTACTCCATCAGGTCGATCAGATTGAAAGTACGCATCTACCTTGCTATTGCCATTTTCATGCCATTCTCCCATCTGTCCATCCTTAAGACCTTGAGAAAAATGGACCCTTTTAGCCAAAACACCGCTTTCATGCCACTCTTCATGAACACCTTCACGCTCGAAGTTTTCATAGTTTGTAGCCACTTTTAGCTGCCCATTCGGATAATACTCTTTCTGCTCGCCATCGTATTTTCCCGCTGAATAGTTGAATTCACTTTTTATAGTCCCATCTTCATACCACTCGAAATAGGGCCCTTCTAACTTTTCTTCCCTTACAAAAAACTGACGCATCTTTTGCCCAGAATCACTGAATTCTTCAATCGGCCCTAATAAATTCCCATTTGAATCGAATTCCGCACGTGAAGCTAAGGTACCATTTGGGTGACTTCTCCAGTGGGCACCTACTGCAATCCCATCTTTAAAGCGCCCTTCACCTTCCAAACTTCCGTCTTCAGCAAAAAACCGCTCTACACCGTCTTTCTTCCCATTTTTATAATTCAGTCTATAGGACTCAGCGCCACTGCTGTAGTATCGGACATGTAAACCAACGGGCTGACCCTTTTTGAAATCAAGTGCTTCAATAATATTTCGCTCTTCATCATAAGCCACAAGTGCAGGGTTTTTCCCATCGCCATGTAGCAATCCATCACTAAACTGCCTTTGCGAACTCAATGCACCCGATTCATACCAGTTTGAAGCCGTTCCATGAAGCTTTCCACCTTGATGAGGGAAAAGAGCGGCCTTATTTCCATTCAAATGGTATTGAGTTACATTGCCTTCAAGCTTCCCATTCAAATAGTAAGCTTCCTCTTTCAAATTCCCGTTTTCATAAAAAGATTTGGCAGTACCAACAAGGTTGCCTTCTTTATAAAATAGTTCGTTTTGAACTTTGCCATCTGGGTAAAATATCTTACATTCACCATCTAAAATTCCAAGCTTATAGCTTGCCACCTTAAGAACTTGCCCCTCTGTAGAAAAGTCGATCCTTGATCCATGAGGTACTAGGGTTGCATTCCAATCTTTTGCAGCCTTCGTATCTTCGCCAACAACTGCAACGTCCATTTCGAATTGGATTCTGCTGTTTTCGTGATATACAACTTGCTTAACAGGCCTTTCACTCCCATCAAGACTCGGTTCAAAAAAAACAATGGCATGAGGATTTCCTTGAGGAAACTTTTTTACAATTTCCACCCTCCAGTTCGGTTGCCGCTGCTTTAAGTTCACGGTTAATGTGGCCTTAGCTGGTTCAGCTCCTGACAGCTGATTCATACTGGCTACGAGAAGAGTAAATGCAAAAAAAACCTTATTCATATGGGCTTCCAATTTTCAATAATATGTGAGAATTAAGACTATTGTAAAAAACTTATTTTCTCAAGCATTGCCTTGATGTTTGGATGACAAACCATTAACATTTTCCCAATGAAATTTTGGACTCCTATGACCGCATCCGTACCCGAAACCTCCCTAGTCAATACTCCAACAGAAGAACTCTCTATTGAAGTCCTCCCTATTGCCTCGAAAGGGCTCAGCTCAATTCCAGATAGTTTATCTATAGAGCCTTGCCCTCAGAAACCAAATTTGATCGTGAGGACACTTCTAAACATAGCGCTTTTGACGCTGCACTCAACAGTGTGGACAGTGCTTGTAACAAACTGGTTTTTTAGAGCGTGTATGGGCTATTTCAGCCGTCAAAAAGAATTATACCTGCAGTTATACCCAATCGCGAAGAAAGGGGATGAGGTTGAAATTACCAAATTTTTAGCGGAGCACAGGAAAAAGCCTTTTGCAGCAGGCTATCTCTTCTCTGAATTTTTGAGGCTTCCCGAGCTATACTCCGTTTTGCCAAATATTTTAGAAGGTGCCAATGTTTGTCTGTTAAACGATGAAGGTTTTTTTTGCAGAAGGTGGAGCGATCATCACGATGCATATATGAGAAAATCTTCACACAAATATCAAGATGACCAATGCTTTGCGATTGGACATTTTCTTTTTTGGTTAGACTTAGAGGGCAATACTCGATTTCAATTTGAAAAGTCGCCTATGAGAGGTTTTTTCAGCTCGATTAACCACACAATCGACTACTTGCGCTATCTAAGAGATAACGAGCAGCAAGGTGTTGCCGGCTCATCGCCTCACACCGAAGAATTTTGTATAAAAATAGTGGTTAATAAGAAGTCTTTTTTCGATTAGTTTTTTTCATTGGGGTGAATGGGCCCTAAGTTTTTTCCCTGATTTTTTTCAAAAAAATCAGACACTTGCCACTTCGTTTTTTCGTCTCCCTTAAAGAGACAAAGACAACCTAAGGGGAAAACCTTACCACTCGCAAAAAAATCGATCTCTAACACATCGACTTGCCTCCCTTCAAAGTGAATATTTACCGACTCGAGTCGCAAAGGGGAAAACTTTCTTGCAGCATCCTCTTCACAAACGGTTTCAAAGACCCAACCATCCCCATTTTTTCTTAAAAAGCCTCTCCAGTCAGCTTGCATGGCAATAGCTAACTTTTGGGTAATTTCAAAGCGCTCTTTAAGGCGCTCCACTTGCGACTGAAACTGCTTTTTTGCAACAGCTTTGTGCATTTTCCAACCAATAGCCCCTCCTGCAAGGGCAAGAAGAGCAAGAGCAATCATCACTTCGAGCAGCGTAAAGGCTTTTTTAGTCCTCTTCAAAATCAACAATATCCGCGTCTGTTTTTTTCATTTTTTTTTGATACTTACTCAACGCTTTCGAGGAGATTTTAAGATCATTTTTTCCAGGAGCTACGCTGATGATAAATTTCTGATTCCATCCATCTAAAACTAATTTTTCAGGATCCTTCGCAAGCCCTTGTTTTCTTAAGCACTTTTCAGGGCTCTTTGCGAGATCATCTATATTTTCACCATCTGCGAGACAAATCATAAGGAGATCGTACAGTTGATCTTGAGCCTGCTCTGTCCTAAAGGCTCTCCCTTTATCTAAAGTGCCTCTCATATTGTATCCAATGGCTCCAGTGATTAGGGTGATCAAAAAGATCACAATCATAATTTCTAAAAGCGTAAGGGCTCTTTTTTTCATTGTTTTCTCCAATTCTTATCCTGTTGCAAATGAGCTCACATCCGTTAACGGCAGCAGCACAGAGAGAAGTACGAAGCCAATGATAGCACCTAAAATTAGGAGCAAAATGGGCTGCGCAACTGTAGCAAAATGGGTGAGCGATTTTTCTAACTCTTCTTCGTAAATTTGGGCAATTTGTTGCATCATAAAGGGGAGTCTTCCCCCCTCTTCAGCAATTGCGATCATCCTCGGGACTAAAGGGGGAATGAGTGGATGATCTTGAAAGGGGGCGTGAATGGTCTCTCCTTGAGAAATTCTCTCTTCAGCATGAGCAATTACCTCTTCTAAAATAGGGTGACGCATCACTCGGCGAGCTTGATCAAAGGCTTGGATCAAAGGCAAACCTCCCTCTAGAAGGGTAGATGCCGCTCTACAAAACCGAACTAAAGCAACTTTCGCAAGGAGGGCCTTAACCAAAGGAAGTCGAAATAAAGCAGGGGAAAACTTTGCTTTAACTGTTTTAGAAAAGCAGGCAGCAATGCCAAGAGTTGTAAAGCCAATCAAAACTGCGACTAAAAGTCCCTTTGCGTTACAAGCTACACGACTTGCAGTAAATACAATTTGGGTGAACGGATGGAGATTTCTCCCATCAAAAAGCTCAGACAAAGAAGGAATTACATAAAATAATAATGAAGATAGAACAACAAGACAAAATCCGCCTAAAAGCGCTGGATAAAGAAGGGCGGATAACAGCTGTTTACGAACATGAATCTGTCGAGAGATCAGGTCTGCTAACTCTTTTAAAGCCTCACTCATCCTTCCTGTTTTCTCTGCATTTGCTACCATAGAAATGTAAAGCAAATCAAACACTTGAGGGTGCTTAGCAAGGCCTTGAGAAAGGGAATATCCACTTCGGACTAAATCACAAAGATTTAGAAGAAGACGGTGGGGTTTTTGTCCCCTATACTTTTCTTCAAGCGCTGACAGTGTTTCAAACAGAGCAAGACCTGCATAAAGAAGACGTGAGATTTCTCGGGTTAAATTGAGCAGATCCTCTCTGGACAACCGCTCTTTAATCTGTTTTTCATCAATAGAGCCGATACTTACAACAGCTATTTGACGCCGAATAAGCTTGAATTTTGCATCTTGTAAGCTATCAGCATCAATCGTAGCCGTGACTTTTTTCCCCCGCTCAGAAATTGCTTTATATTGATAGAGGGGCATCAGAAATCTCCCTGATCAATCCGAGTAACACGAAATAGCTCAGCGCTGGTTGTGATCCCATTGACAACAAGATCAACACCTTGTTCAAACAAGGTTGTCATCCCTTCAGAAAGAGCTACTTTACGAAGCTCTTGCCCATCTTGGCTTTTTAAAACCTGAGATTTGATTTTCCCACTCATTGGCATCAATTCATAAATTGCATGGCGTCCTTTGTACCCCGTCTCGAAGCAATGAGCGCATCCAGTCCCTTTAAAAAATGGCTTAGATGTTTTGATCCCCATTTCAGACAACTCTTGCTTTGAAGGGCTGTATTCAACTTTACAAAAGGGGCAAATATGCCTGACTAAACGCTGTGCGATCACTCCCAAGATCGAAGACGCCAAAAGATAGGGCTCTATTCCCATATCGGCCAGTCGAGTAAGCGCTGATGGAGCATCGTTTGTGTGCAGCGTACTTAAGACTAAGTGTCCTGTTAAAGATGCTTGAATGGCGATTTCAGCAGTTTCACGGTCTCGAATTTCACCAATCATGATTACATCTGGATCTTGTCTTAAAATGTGACGGAGCCCCTTGGCAAAATCGAGCTCAATTCTTGGATTTACATTTACTTGAGAAATTCCACTAATTTTATACTCAACAGGGTCTTCAACGGTAATAATATTCGTTTCACTATCGTTAATCTCCGCAATTGCGCTGTAAAGGGTCGTTGTTTTACCACTTCCAGTAGGTCCTGTGACTAAAACAATCCCTTCTGGAGTTTGAATGAGCTTACGAAAGGAATTCAGAACATTTTCATCCATACCGATCCGGTTTAAGCCGAGAAGAACATTCCCCTTATCTAAAATCCTAAGGACGATTCTTTCTCCATGAACAATAGGCAACGTACTGACCCTAAAATCAATTTCGCGTCCTCCATGGCGTAACTTAATTCGGCCATCTTGTGGAAGCCTGTGCTCTGCAATGTCCATTTTAGACATTACTTTGATCCGAGTCAGGATTTGAACCTGATATTCTCGGGGAGGGACATGCCGTTTTTGCAAACAACCGTCAATCCGATATCTAACAGAAAGACCCTCTTCTGTAGGCTCAAAATGGACATCTGATGCACCTTGCTGAATGGCTTCTATCAAAATTGCATTGACCATTCTAATGACAGGATTTTGCCCTGCCTGCTCGAGTAGATCATACCCTTCAAGAGTCTCTTTTTCTTTTTCCTCAGCCCCTTTTTCTAGATCGTTAAAGAGGCGCTTTGTTTCATCATCTTTTTGGTGATAACAACGCTCAATCCCTTCTTCAATGGCTGGGTGGGGACAATAGACTGGATTAATCGACTTATTTAAAAGTAACCGAAGCTCTTCGAGCGTTTCAATATCAAGAGGGTCTGCAACTGCAACAGTAATGACTTCTTCACGCTGATCGATTGGGAGAAGTTTTTTATTTTTTGCTAATAGGTAAGGGATGAGCGCAACTCGATCGCGAACGAGCGCAAAAGAGCTAATTTCTTCAAGGATAGGAAGACCAAATGTTTCTGCAATTTTACGATCATCTTCCATTTTGATTCATATCAAACAAGAGTTTAAGACTCTGGCCAAAAAGACGCCTGCGTTCAAGGTCTTTGGCTTCATCAATTCGTGCTAAAAATTCGGGGATATCTCCCGCCCTTTTTCTATATTCTTCCTGGCGTATAGATCGGAGATCTTCCACAGAATCGCGAATGATGCGTGGTGTAATAAAAATAAACATTTCTGTACTAATGTCTCTTGATCTCGTTGTCCCAAAGAGTTTACCAATACCTGGAAGATCACCTAGAAATGGAATTTTTTCCCTTGAGTCTTCCTGTATTTCTTGTCTAAGACCACCCAAGATAATCGTTTCTCCATCCGCAACGCGAACCTCATTTTCAATATGCCGCCTTGTGACAGGAGGACGATCCTCTTCAGAAATAATTTTGGTCGTATCAAATTCTAAATCGGTCTCTAAAGAGATGAAACTAGGGCCATCTTCATCGAAACCTGGCATGTGAATGGTCGGAGTTAAATTAATTGTAATCCCGTACTGCGCACGAGTGAACGATTTTTCAACAACCGTCCCCGTCGGTGTATTGATCGGAAAGGCCCCATTATTAATTGAAATTTCTTCAACAATTGAGATTTGAGCAGGCGTTTGATTGATCGCAAGAACAGATGGATTTGCTTTAATTCGGATATCTTCTTGAGCTAAAAGAAAGTTAAATTTCACATCTGCAGCGGGGAATTTGCCGCTGGGGCGACTAAAAATAAAACTCATCAGTCCATTTTTAAAACTAGTCGCGTTATCGATTCCAAATTCTCCTGCATTATACTGGACGGCCGTCTCTTTTTTACCGCTTGAGTTTGTCCCAAATTGAAGAAGATTGAAGCCAATTTCACGATTATCGTTGAGCTTTTTCTCAACTAGCAAAACATCGAGTTGCACCATTTTTTTAGGGACATCTAACTTTTTCAAAAGCGTTTTAATTTTCGGGAGTTCCTCTCTACGAACCACCATGAGAATCGATGTCGTTTTGCTGTCGACGATAAAATTGCCAAAAGATGTCTTTGAATCTTTTTCTAAAAGGCTCGGCTGAACAAAAGGGGCTGTTGCAGGAAGAACAGGATTAAATGCAGAGCCGGGATTGATGTAAGGGAAAGGGCCCGAGCCATCAGCTCCTGGCTGAGGCGGCACGGGGGGTGGCGTTGTCACAAGGGGCGGGGGAGTTGGCTCTGCTTTTTTTTCAAACCCTGAGCTCATTAACGATTCATATACTTGATCGAGAACCTGGGCGATATCTTCAGGATTTGAGTGCTTGCAAGTATACCAATAAATGATCTTCTCGCTAGGATCTTCCAGCTGACTTTCTAAGTCTGCTAACACTTTTTGAGCCCTTTCAACTGTGCCCGGCTCGCCAATTAACACAAGACCTTGCGGCAAAACTAAAGTAGCAAGTTCATCGGCATTTGAAGGGTAGTAGGTGGGTCTACTCTTACTTGTTGTGTCACTAAATACAGTCTTTAAAACTTTTTCAGCTTCTTGAGACTGAATTTTTGCCATGTTAACAATTCGGACAATCTTACCTTGTCCTTGTTCCCATACTGCATGGTAAAGACTCAGTAACTTCTCCACATTTTCTCGCGAAGAAACAATTGCAATTTTAGATCCAATCGCCTGAATGAGAGCTTGCTTAGGATCTGAAAAGCGCTCAAAAAAGGATTGAACCGATTTAAGCTGCTCTGCTGGCGGAGAAAAGACAAAAAAGAGCCTTGTGTGGCTTGAAAAAAACTGCAGATCGATCTCTTTTGCGATCACAGCTTCGATAGCCGAAGGATCAAGCTTGAGAATGTAAAGCTGCTTTACAAATGCATTGAGCCTCTTAACTCCAACCCCATTTTGAGCAAGAATCATCTCAATCATCTCGCTCCACGATTCGTGAGGCAATGGGATCCCTGAAAATAGGCTGATTTTCATTCCACTTAACTCTTGTGGGATCACGTAAAGAAAATCGCTCGCTCCATATTCCATAACTAGTTGAGATAGGGTCGTCTCACCTACATCCCACATTGCATATGGCTCGTCATTTTGAGCCGTTTCTTCAACAGAAGTACGCCGCCAGGTCTCTTCCATCTCGCGGATTTTAGCTCTTTTTGCACGAATCTCTTTCAAAAGCTCTTCATATTCAGTATCTCTAGCATCACTTTCAGCAAGAAGACCGGCTTGGTTAAATTTCTCACTTAACTCGTGTTTTAATTCGGACAGGGACTGATTAAAAGTTTGCGCCCCATCCACATCAATTGAATAGGATTCGTCAGCAAACAGACAAAGGGAAAACAAGGTCAGGAAAAGAAGTCTCATCTCACCTTCCCTTTTTTCTGAATTTTACGCCCAGACTGAGCGGCCAACTCAACAGGGACCATCTGCGTCCTACCTGAATTGAAGAGCTTCCCTTGAATCATTTTTTGTCCCTTTTTGAGCGTAATTTGTTCGAAAACAAAAAGCTCTCCGGATAGCTTACCATTTGTAAAGGCATCGCGCTCTTCTTTTTTTCGGAGGATTTTCCACTTACCACCCGACTTAAGAACCCAATCTCCCGCCTTTAAAACAATGCACTGCTTTTCAAGCATGCAACTGATCTGCTTTTCCGAGCGGATCCGGATGGAACTGAAAATCTCTTCAGGGCGCAATTTTGTAGACTGAGTGACCGCACTATTTACCATAAAACGAACATAACCATCCGCATCCCAGCCTTCAAACACCAATGAAACTGGGGTCACTGAGTGGATACGCGCTATAGGGAGCAGCGGATCGGGGGAGTCACATTTTTCCCACTTCTGATCTTTCCAAACAAGCCACTCATCCGCATTTAACTCGAAAATTCCCGCCATTAAAAGTTCAAGTCTCTCACCTGTTGACTCTTTAACACTAAACTGATCCCGACCCAGCCAGCGAGCTTCAGCAAGAGCCTTGAATGCAGACCCTTGAGAAAAATCACGCAAAGATCGTACTAAAGGCTCATCTGCAGAAACTAAAAAAGTACCCGCACTTACCTCGCCTCCTTCCAATGAATTGATAAACCCTTTACATTCAATCCGCTGATCATCCCTCATTGCAAGTTCAAGCCAAAATGAGGATTTTTCTTTTGCAAACCCAAGCCGATCTCCTTGAAATTCTAAGTCCACTCTGCACGGCAGGGCAACCTGCTTTACTTGAGCGCTTTTTTTGATGCGCACCAATATTCGCCCCTGATCGGCATTTCCAATGGGCCTTGGAGGATCGAGTAGAAAAGCAACTTCCCCCTGTAAATTAGGAGCAGGGAGCACCGGCCCTTTTTCATCTCGTTTAAATGAAAATGTCAAAGGTTCTGCGCAGATCAGTTTTTCATTTATCCCACCTGCTAAATGCACGGGTGGATCAAATTTATAAATCATGAACGCGAAAGGAAGAGCGAGAATGCAACCAACAGCTAACAGAAAACATCCAACCCACATAATCCGTTCAGGGTAATAATGATAAATGCCAGCCTTAACCATATGATCTTCCTAAAAGAGAATTCCGCCATTTAGAAAATTGGACAGAAAAAGTTAAAGTATGAATTAATCATCCTTAAAAATCAACGAACTGCAACCAACAAGAAGAATAATTGTTGCAAAGAAATAAAATAAAGTTTTAAATAAAGGTAAGAGGAAATCTATCCTGAGCATGTCTCTGGACAGAAACGTAGGAGTAACTAATGGCAAAAAAGCTATTCGAAAAAATCAAAGATGGCGTTTCTGTCCAAGAAATGGAAGACTTTGCCAGAAAGTACACAGTTGAAGTCTTTTCAGTCTTTGCGATCGCCTTTGGCGCAATCTCAAGCATGTACGACTTTTTCACAGGTCCTAAACTAACAATCTTTTTTGTGGCTTTAGGCGTAATAATGGGGATTTTCTTCCCAGTACCAGTAGAGAAAGGACTTAAGCAATTTTATAATTTCACGTTTAAGCAAGAAAAAATGACCCAGCTGATTATTGGCTGTGTAAAGATCATCGTTGGATTGTTTATTCCGTTTGTCCTATTTGGATTCCTTGGACTATTGGCAGGAACCTCGTATCACTACTACACACGCCAATCACAAGTAATCAATAAAAACAGACCAAGCGCACCAAATCACACTGGTGACGAACACGACTAAAGAGCTTTCTTACGATCAGCGATGTACTGACTTAGATTGATCTGTTTTTCTGAAAAACTCGATAATATCAATTCCGATAGAGGTGTTTTAGAATCGATAAGCACCTCTAACTCTTCCCAAGCCGCCTTTTCTCCAGGACGATTGTTTAGCTCTTGCTGAAGACACGCAATCCGCAATAAATTATGAGCATATAGTAGCGAGCCCCCTTTAAACTCCGAAGAGTAGGAGTTCCCCATCGACTCTTTAAGAGCCACTGCATCTTGCAACGCTTGTTGATAACTGCCCTGCTCGATTAAAAGACTCGTCGCAGCATACGTTGCATGAAAAGGGATATCATCTTTTACGCGACTCAACGAACGATTAGCCATCACAAGAGCGTCGCTTAACTTATCGGTATTCAATAGCTTTTGCGCAATGGCAGCATCATACTTGCCAAGCGCTTCAGGGGTCATTCGTAGAGCTTCCAACATCCCTTGATATAAAGTATCATCTTGGGGGGATGCCTCCCATTTTGAGAAGGCCGCCTCAGTTTCTGCATAAGACATCGCACTCGGCCCTGACTGGAAATATCCGATCAAAAGAGCGAGGCCCCCAATCACGGACGATGTCCCAATCGCAATCCTTTTTTTACTCTCAGTGAAATTTAGGAGGTAAGTTGAGATATCTGACATTTCCATAGGGCTTCCTTGTGTATATGGAAATTCTATCGATTCGGGCTTTTCCCTACAAATAGTTCTTCGAAATATTCCCAAATAACAGCAAGAGCCAGGACCAAAAGAGCCTAAAACTTTGCCCTCTGCAGGCGCAGCGCATTTCCCAGAACGGAAAGTGAGCTGAGCATCATGGCAGAACTTGCTATGATTGGACTTAGTAACAGACCGAAAAAGGGATATAAAACCCCCGCGGCAACAGGGACACCCAAGGAATTATATAGAAAAGCAAACCAAAGGTTTTGCCGAATATTGCGAAGCGTCTTTGAGCTGATTCTTATGGCCGTAGCAATCCCGGTCAAATCTCCTTTAACTAACGTTAAATCAGCGCTTTGCATTGCGATATCAGTTCCAGTCCCCATCGCAATCCCAACATCTGCTTGAGCAAGACCTGGAGCATCATTAATCCCATCGCCTGCCATGGCAACAATTGACCCTTTCGCTTGAAATTCTTTAACAATTTTGCTTTTGTCTTGAGGGAGCACCTCAGATCTCACTTCATCAACCCCAAGCTCTTTAGCAACAAATGAAGCTGTCGTATGGTGATCGCCTGTAACAATAACCACCTTAATTTTCGATTTATGGAGCGTCTCAAGAGCCTCATATGAAGAGGGCTTAATCTGATCAGAAACAGTTAAAAATCCAGTAAGGCGCCCACCTCTAGCAATAAAGAATACGGTCTGCCCTTTATTCCTGCTTTCTTCCGCCTTATCCGACAGAGAAGAAATATCCACCTTGATCTCACTCATAAAGAGGCTATTTCCTACCGAAGTCTCTTCACCTTCAAGTTTTCCTTGAACTCCTTGACCTGCCACTACCTTAAAATCTGAGGTCTCAAGTATGGGGATGTTTTTTTCTTTAGCATATTTGACGATCGCAAGAGCAATCGGATGCTCACTTTGAATTTCAAGGCTTGCTGCCCATTTAATCAAACTAGCTTCATCAATACCCTCTACGGGAAGCGCGCTATTATATTGAACTTTCCCTTCAGTTATTGTCCCTGTTTTGTCGACAATAACTACATCGACCTTTGCTAAAGTCTCAAGAGCCTCTGCATTTTTAATCAATATCCCCCTTTTAGCCCCAATACCGATCCCAACGGTTAAAGAAACCGGGGTAGCAAGACCGAGGGCACAAGGGCAAGCAATGATCAAAACAGCAATTGCATTCACGAGAGCAGAGGTAAAACCAGGCCCCCATATCATCCACACAAGAAATGTCAGTAAAGAGATCAACACAACGACCGGAACAAAATAGCCAGAAACTCGGTCCGCCAACTGTTGAATAGGGGCTTTTGTTCGTTGGGCTTCACTCACTAAATGGACAATTTGAGATAAAAGCGTCTCTTCGCCAACATGTACCGCTTCCATGATGAAGCCACCGGTACCATTTAAGGTAGCTCCTGTAACTTTATCTTTTTCTTTTTTTTCAACTGGCATCGCCTCGCCAGTAACCATCGACTCATCAACAAAACTAGTTCCCTTGAAAACAAAACCATCGACGGGGATTTTTTCACCGGGCCTTATCCGTAGACGATCCCCTTTTTTCACCTGATCAATGGGGATTATTTTCTCATTTTGATCATCGATCCATAAGCAAGCTGTCTCTGGCAACAATTTCAACAAAGATTTTATCGCCGAACTTGTCTTGTCCCTCGCCTTCAACTCCAGCACTTGCCCAAGCAAAACGAAAACTGTAATGACAGCTGCTGACTCAAAATAGATATCAAGACCCTTGAATAGGGCATAAAAACTATATAAATAGGCAACGCCTACGCCAATCCCGATCAGAGTGAACATATTGAGACTGAGATGGATTACCGACTTCCAAGCTCTTTGAAAAAAAGGAAAAGCTCCCCAAAAAACAACAGGGGTTGCCAAAGCAGCTTGCAGTTTGCCGTTTGAAAAAATGACCACAGGCAAAGTCAAAGCCAAGCAAACCCAAAAACGAATAGTCATCCATTTTAGCTCGAGGTTTTCTTCTGCCACGGGCATTGAGGACTCTAAAGCCATCCCGCAAATCGGACAACTTCCGGGGCGCTCTTGAACGACCTGAGGATGCATGGGACAAGTATAGCTCATACTTCGAACTTTAGTATAAAAGCCTACCCAAGTCGATTTTTTTCTCAAATGTAAAGCAGCTTTACACCAAGCGCGATTCAGAGACTTTCAAATAAACCGATTCCATTTGATCTAAAGTATGCGCGAGCGTGAACTTTTTCAGCACAAGTTCTCGTGCTTTGGATCCAGCCTCTTCCCTAAATCCGTTCTCATTCTTTAGTTTCAATACGGCCTCAGCGATCTGATCTGGAGAGAAAGGATCGACTATGATTCCGGTGGCCCCTTCAATACAAACTTCACTTAAACCTCCAATTGGAGTCGCAAGGAGAGGTTTTCCTAAATAAGCAGCCTGTAAAATCGCTTGAGAAACTCCTTCATGAGCTGTGCTTAAAAGAGTAAAAAGATCAAGAGCCGCAATTGCAGGAAATGGGTTATCGAGATGGCCCGTAAAATAAACAATGCCCTCAAGTTTTAGCTCTTTTGCTAAAACTTTGTGCCTTTCAGCATGCCCGCCGCCAATAATCACCCATTTTAAGTGAGGGGTACTTCTCAAAATATCTGCTGCCTTTAAAAGGTCATCAATCCCTTTCCAAGAGCGCATTACACAAGCAGTTCCTACGAGAAAGTCTTTAGGGTCGATTCCCAATTTCTCCCGAAACAAAGCTGCTTCACCTTCTTTAACCTGAATTTTTTCCGGATTTACCCCCGTAGCAATCGAAAGACACTTTTCAGCCTTTTTCCCCGACTGCTTACAAATGATTGGAACGATGGATGCACACGTTGTCACAACAAAATCGGCTAACTTCCCATATACCATCCGACTATTCCATCCCTTTTTAATAGGGGTTGAAAGATGGCGGGTGCGAACGATAAATTTGCCCGCAATGCGCGCAGATATCCCTCCAATCCAACTGTCTAACGAAGAGTGTGTATTGACTAAATCGATCTTGTGGCGTCTCATAATCCACAAAAGACGGACCAAACAAACAGGCCAAAAGGGGCGCTTAAAGTTCATTTCATAAACTGTAAATCCAGCCTCGCGCGCCCGAGCAACCAACCCGCCGCCCTTAGTAACCGCCAATACAACCTGATACCCCCTAAGGCGCATCCCTTCTGCCTCGCGCAGTATCCGAATTTCTTGTCCGCCCCAACCAGCAGATGCTTCTAAATGAAGTATGTTCATTGCGACAAAATCCTCCTATGACCTGATGAAAAAGGCAAATCAGAGAGTATAGCTTTTGAAACCCATTGATATCCTTCAATTTGTTTACCCTCTAATGCTCCACACAAAAATGGATGTAACCGTGCCTTGTAGCGAGTAAATGTATGCGTAACAAGTTGCAACTTCTTTAAAACTTTCACACTTAAACCCAACTGTTCCTCGATGGCTTTTCCAATCATCTTTTGCGTCCAAACAATTTCTCCCATTTCGAAATAAGGGAGCTCGTATAAATCTGCCATCACCTTGCCAGCTTCACCTTTTTTAACCAAAATGCGCCCTTCATCTTCGATGAGAGCGACCGCTCTTTGAATAAATACAATCTGTTTGTCCCCATTTTTTATCGGAAGTGATAATGCCTTATCTCGCCCAAGACACCTTTTTTCTAAAGGACATATCTCACATTTTGGCCTTGGAGTACAAACAGTGGCTCCAAGCTCAATTAACGCCTCAGTCGTAACCCAGGGGGTATTCACATCTAACACAGATTCAGCCAAATTTGTAATTTTACGCTTTGTCGGCTGCTTGCAAATATTTTCTTCAATTGAAAAAAGGCGCGTTAAAACCCTCGTCACATTTCCGTCGACAGCAACGGCACGTTTTCTAAAGCCAAAGCTTAAAATTGCTCCTAAAGTATAAGGACCAATCCCACAGATTGACTCTAATGCCTCTGTATCAGAGGGAATTATGCCTCCAAATTGCTCAACTACTTGTTTTGCACCGAAATATAAATTACGCGCACGACTGTAGTAACCAAGCCCTTCCCAAGCTTTGATCACCTCATCAATCGATGCAGCAGCAAGCGATTTTACATCGGGGAAAAGCCTCAGCCACCGCTCAAAATAGGGGATAACAACACTGGCCCGGGTCTGCTGAAGCATTACCTCAGACACCCAGACTTTATAAGGGTTGATCTCATGTCTCCAGGGAAAGTCTCTTTTATTTTGACAAAACCAGTCGTGTAATTCATTCATGCTTTAGAGTATACTAAATGACGGGTTTCTTTATGAACTATGCAGGACTAATTTACGATGACTCCAAGCACTATCTCGATCATCTAGCCCCTTTTTGTGCGCTCCTCAATTGCCCTTTGATTATTTGTGAACCTTCCGTGGCACAATTAGCGCAAACGTATTATCCAGACCTCAACGTGATTGAAAAGAACCTTTGGGAACTCAAGCTTCCCCCATTTACTATTTCTTGCGATGGACCAACTCTCATTCAAGCAGCATTTCCCCATCAATCGACAAAAGTCCTCTGGCTGCCACATGGCAACTCTGACAAAGGATTCAACGGTCCCTTTTTTGAAAATCTAGGAGAAGCAGCTTTTGTTTACGGCCAAAAGATGGTCGATTTTATGCATGCAAAAAAAACCCACATTCAAACATTTCGCATAGGGAATTTTCGCCACCACTATTACTTAAAACACCAAGAGTTCTATCAAAAAAAAATCGCGCTCCCTCAACATAAAAACACACTTTTTTATGCACCAACCTGGGATGATTTGGAAGGGAACAACTCATTTTGGAAAGCATTTCCCACTCTTTGTGATCAACTCCCGAATAACATTCACCTACTTGTAAAGCTTCACCCAAATACGCTCCGTAAATTTGAAATAGAAATCGATCTACTCAAATTTTCTTATGCAAAAAACAATCGAGTTACCTTTCTTCCAGAAATCCCTCCAATCTACCCAATTTTAAACCAAGTTGATGGCTATATCGGGGATATGTCATCGATCGGCTATGACTTTTTACAATTCGATAAACCGCTGTACTTTCTCAATGCAAATCCCAAACTTCCCCTTCACAAATGTGGGGCACACCTAAATCTAAATGCCCTGAAACTTCCGCGCGAAGATCCATTCTCTTCCGTCCGTAAAAAGACCTCTAGCTATACATTTGATGCAACCCCAAATTGGGACCATCTTAAGGAGCAAATCGATGCGTTCTGCAGCCTTTAATACGGGTCCCGACTTTCACCTTCTCGACCATATCGCACCCCTTGCTGCATCTTTGAACATCCCCCTAATTACTACCGAAGAGCTCAACACCACGCTCGCAAAACGCTACTACCCGCAAGTCAATTTGCGCTACATGCCAGATCTCGAATTTAAACTTGGTGAAATCGCACAAGAATTTGACACACTCTACGAATGTAAATACTGGTCGCCTCATTTGAAATCCATGTTCAGCCAGCTTTACAACAAGGAAATCGAGCTCATCTTTTGCCCACACGGGCAATCTGACAAAGGATATAAAGCGCCTCTTTTAGCGCCTTATGCAACACAAGATAAAGTGCTTATCTACGGCCAATTGATGATAGAGATGTTAAAAGAGCTCGATGTTTGGAATAAGCTCTCAAACTACAAAGTTGTCGGAAACTACCGCCTTCAATTTTATCAAAAACATAAATCCTTTTATGACAATCTGGCGGAAAAAGAAATTTTTTCAAAATTCGCATCAAAAAAGCCGATCCTTCTTTACGCACCAACTTGGCGTGACGCAGATCAAGCCACTTCATTTTTCAATCATGGCGCGAAAGTGATCTCCCAGCTTCCCACAAACTGGAATCTCATCATCAAACTGCATCCACTACTTGAGCAACGAGATCCCGGACAGTTTTATTCCATTGCAGCCCTTGTCGACAAAAAACCAAACGCCCAACTCGTCCAAGAATTTCCTCCAATCTACCCAATCTTATCGAAAACGGACGTCTATCTCGGAGATTATTCATCAGTGGGCTACGATTTTTTATCCTTCGCACGCCCAATGTTTTTTTTCTCCAATGAGAATCGATCAAGACTTCACAATTGCGGACAGACCCTAGACCCTACAAAAGATATCTATTCTCAAATAGACACAAAAAATCACTATAAAGACGCCCAGAAAAAGCTCTACAACCTAGCTTTTTCATAAATAAAGATGCACTTTAGGGAGACTTAACCCAGCAACCATTTTCGTCCAAATGATGGATAGTCCCATCATCAGCGACAAAACTGATCCCTTTACGCAAAGTAGTAAGATCTTCTTTG
>PFAD01000017.1:0-13551 GCA_002773795.1 Chlamydiae bacterium CG10_big_fil_rev_8_21_14_0_10_42_34
GTTACCCAACCATTTCAACAAGAGCCAGGTTTTTTTTTCACATGTTCCGCAATTCTAAGGTGCGTACCCATTACAATTTCTTTCACGAACCTTACATTTTTAGCAGGAAATACACTCTTTGTAGCAAATCCAAAAAACACACTGGAAAAGACCTTAAGTGAAGCTACCCACATCCGCTTAGACTTAATGCTCCAAACAGCGCTTTTAGGCGCAGTTTGCGCAGTAACTGGGCTTGCGGCAGTTAAGGAGCTATGCCAACATGGGGTAGAACCTGCCAAAGAATACCTCATCTCTTCAGTACGGCCTAAAGGACTTATACACGACACATTTTTCCCAAGTCCATTTCGGATAGCAGAAATAGCAACCAGCACTACGAACTCCTCCTATGCTCAAATAAACCAGGATGAAGCTGTTAACACGGTTTAAAGCACAGATGTAAACTTGTCCCAAAAATATTTTTGAGATTGTTTTAGCCGATTCTCAAGCTAATAAATGACGCCACATTTATCTAACATCTCTCTTGCCAAGATTTAAATAAAAGAAATTAAAATGATCCCAGAAATTAGAGCAAATAATCCCAGAGAAGAATCGCCCTCAATGTGGCAACGCTTAACTAGAGCAGTCCCTATTCCTATATCCCTTGCAAATTACATCATGTGCACAGCGAACGTGCTAGCCTCCATTTCAGACATAAAAAACCTGGAAAAAAGGGCCAGAGATATCGGATTCGCGCAATCTGCCCTGAAACAAGAGCTACTGCTGATCGGGACAGTTTTTACCATCACAACGGTTCAAGTCGTTAAATCTCTATGCCAAAGAGGCCGCGCTGCAGCAAGCGAGACTTTCTATAATTCTATGTCCCCTAAGGGCTTGATTCATGACACAGTATTTCCAAACCTCTGTAGGTTAAGAGAAATTCTTCAAGAAAACACTGAAAACGACGAGCCGCTTGATATCGACCTTGAGGAAGAAGTTAGACAAGAGAATTAAAATAAAAATTTGGATGGATGCAAAGGGCTAAAAGAAGCCTTACAAAGCTGCCCACGAGATTAAAGGGGAGCAAAACCCACTCAGCTACATCTTTAGCAAAGTGAATAACCCTTCTCACAAAAAACTCTCTAACGCTCATTGAGCATCCCAAGGTAACTAAAAGAAGAACCGCAGCAAATCCAAGCCCCATTCCTCTAAAAAATGTTTTATAGATTTTTTTTACCAAGTCCAAGGGGAATGCAACCAAGCGTTTCAAAAAATCTTTTAAACATAAAGTGCGGGCGCCAAGAGAGTTTTCCATCTGCGGGCCACTAGACGCTTCAAAAAACGACTGAGATTCAAAGTAGTTCATAACTATTCAAGTTAATTTCAAATAATTATACCAAAACCACTCTTTTATATAAACTAAAGAAGTATATTAGGACTCCAAAGCAAATAATAGAGCGGACGAGATAGGAAAGAGGAAACTTTTTTTCAAGGGCAGAAAAGTGGGGATTTTTTGGGTTATACCAAACAGTCCAACTCTCTTTCGCTTTGGACTTTAGGGAGGCGATTGCCGAAAGCTCGTTTAAATAGTAGGGTGGGCTTAAGGTGAAATCGCCCTTCCAACTTTTCCCTTGAGTTGCAAATTCATAGCTCGCTTTCAAAGCAAATCGATCATTTACTTCCAGCACTTCCCACTGTAATATTTTAGCAATAGTATTTTTTTGAAGCGCTGAATACTCATAGAACTGCGTTCCAAAACGGATGGTGAAATGGAGAGTGATGGCAATAACACCCACGACCATGAGGAGCTGAATTCGGGCTGGTTTCATTCTTACCTTTACGAATTTTAAGAGAGTGATTATAGTGATAGCATTTAATATTGGCAAATGAACTACCCGAGGA
Organism: Chlamydiae bacterium CG10_big_fil_rev_8_21_14_0_10_42_34; assembly: GCA_002773795.1. Classification (GTDB taxonomy): domain Bacteria; phylum Chlamydiota; class Chlamydiia; order Chlamydiales; family SM23-39; genus REEB52. The sequence goes on from PFAD01000017.1 coordinate 1,879, forward strand.
AACATGGCTGAAGATACGGCTCCAAAAGCAGCGAAGAAAAAAGCTGTAGTAAAAGTAAAAAAACCATCTGCACTAAAACGTAATTTGCAGAGCGAAAAGAAACGTCTGCGCAACCGCTCTTACCGCGCGTCTGTTCTTACCTCAATCCGCGCGTTTGAAAGCTCGCTCAATCAAAAAGAGGCACCTGAAGCCATCAAAACTAAATTAAATACAATTTATAGCTTGATGGACAAAGGGGTAAAAAAAGGTGTTTACAAACCTCAAAAAGCAGCTCGCACAAAAGCTAGACTGACTGCACGCACCTCTAAATAAGCGATAGAGCTCTCAAAATACCTTTGAGAGCTCCCTTTACCTATATTTCTGATAAACGTAAACAGACCCTCTCTCAGTAAGATCGTAGGTGAATGCAGCGCAAACACCAATTGTTGAGCGAGCAAGCCAAGCTGCATGCCACTGAATGGTAGGCATCAAAGCCCCCACACCAACATAACCAAAAAAGCGCTTAATTACATAAATTGCAACTCGATCGATGAGCGCCATTAAGCCAGTCTCATAAGCGATTCCAAGTCCATAAACGCCACCAACTAATGCAAACGCTGCCCTCGGAGTCCATTTCATCAAAAATGGCATAACTGAAGACGATTCTTGAGCAACTGTAGTCATTTTTCACCCTCCTGAATTCGAGATGTAAAGCCTGAAGTTTTATTTAACCGCTTAGAGAGCATTGCCTTCAAACACATGGAGTCAGCAACGATTTCAACGCTTTTTTTGGCTCGTGTAACTGCCGTATACAGCGACTCTCTTCCAAAATTTTCACTCCCTTGAGGGAATAGGGCCAAAACATGTTCAAACTCACTCCCTTGACTTTTGTGGATGGACAAACAAAATGCCACCTCAAATGGGGGGAGAAGATGAAAAGGGACTTTTTCAGGAAAGTAGGCATTTGCCTCGCGTAAAACAATCCCAAAACTGCTTTGTCCGATTAAAATTCCACAAGAGCCGTTGTACAAGTCCTGCTGAGGCACATTAGCCGTAATCATGATTGGAATTGCCCACCACTGGCCAGGCTGAATCTGCTGATTCATCTCCCGAACAATTTGGCTGTTTAGAGCTTCTGTCCCAAAGGGCCCTTGCCGAAGCGCCCCTAAAATCCGAAATTCGTTCAGCATCTTTAGACATATTGCGGGATCAGGCCTATCCCAAGAGATGATTGGTTTTGTTTTTTCAAATAGTTTTTTAGGAAAAGTTGCATCAAATTCCCAGTCGAGAAGACACTCATCTTTTGTAAATTTTCCGGAGTTGATCTCCTCAGCCAAGCACAATAAATTGGTATTTTCCGTCCGAACCGACTGCTTCAACTCAGTACCAAATAAGGTTGCCATTTCAGAGAAAAGACTCCCCGCTTCAACCGGGGGAAGCTGGTTGGGGTCTCCCATGAGGACAAGTCTTGTTTCATTGCCAATCGATTCTAAAAGTCTGGCTAAAAGGGGAACGTCGAGCATCGACGCTTCATCAATGATGACAAGATCTGCATCTATTTTTTTATTGGAAAACAGGGGAGTTTGGCCAGGAGTTACTTTAAGTAACCGATGGAGCGTGGCAGCTTCAACTTGTGCATCAACTGCGCCTAAAACCGATTTAAGGTGGGCTGCAGCCTTTCCTGTCGGCGCGCCAAGAGCCACTCGGAATTTATTTTTTTTTGATGATCCAGAAAGTAACGTTTTGACTAAGCAGCCTGCCGTATATGTTTTACCCGTTCCAGGACCACCACAAATGATTGAAAAAGCATTTCCAATAGCATTTTCGATCGCATTTCTTTGGGCAGGCAAAAGATTTGATTGAACTTCAACAGGAAAAGTGTCCGTTAGCTTAATTTCTCGAAGACGTTTCACTTGCTTCAGGATATAGGTCTCATAGACCCAGTTTCTTTGCAGATAGTAGCGATTAGCTTGCTTAATGATCGGAGTCTTCGGCAAAAGATCTGTCCCATCGCCTAAAATCTCTATAGGTAACTCGGGAGCATCTGAAGATGTTAAGCAAAGATGCCCATCTCGAGAAGAGCGCATAAGTTTGCTTAAAAAAAGAGCTCTTTCTTGTGAGAAATTATCCTTCAAAGTCCGTTTTGCAAAAAACAAATCTAAGGCGCCGCACGGAACAGATGATTCAGGGCAATCGTTTAAATTTTCCAGTATACACCGCCTCTAACAAAAAGGTAATACGCTCCACCATAATCCTTTTGAAAATGGCGTTTGATCGCTTCTGCATAAAGTGCAGCTTGTAGTCCATAATCATGCGCATCGATTGCTTTTTGTAAATTGTCTTGTCCATAATCTTCTAACCAATTTGTCTTCCAATCAAGAAAGTAAACCTTTCCCCGAAAATAGAAGACAAGATCGATAAATCCTTTCACAAAATTCGGAGGAGATGAAAACACAAACTCCATTTCCACTTGAAATTGTTCGATTTCAATGAGGGAAAAAAATTCACCTTCTGCAATCATCGGCATCGTCATTGTTTGACGAACCATTTGCTGAATCGCACTTTTCCAATTTTCAAGAGGAGTAAATTTCACTTGCTCCTCGACCAATGCATCCATTTCTTTAAAATTTTTCCAAAGAGATATCTGAGAACTAAACAGCATTTCAAAAACTTTATGGATGATGATTCCCGTTTCAGGGCCCCGCGGCATAGTCTGCATTGTAAATATATTCGGCTCACTTTGCGTCCATTTCACTTCGTGATCTTTTGGTTTAGCAAGTGAAGTAAATGAAGAGAGGAAAAAAGGGCTGGCAATTCGTGGGGTTAAAGGGGTGGTTTTTTGACAAACTGAGTTAACCAAAGGGGCTTGTGGGAGCTCAAAAGGGGAGCTAATATGTTCTATCGTAATGGACTCTGATTTAGAAAGGGCGCTCAACTGATCGATGAGAGACCCCTCAAAATGACGAGAAAAAAGCTCCATTGGAGAGTGTGTTCCAGGCTGTGCATTTTTATTCGATAAGGCGATCGGTACATAGAGCCTTTTTTTTGCTCGCGTCATGGCAACATAGAGCTGGCGGAGCTTTTCAGCATCAAGCTCTTCTATTTCCTCTGACTCAGGGGTTCGAGAAGAGAGTCCCAACGCAAAAACAACATCAAACTCAAGGCCTTTACTAATGTGTAGCGTCATGATTTGGACAGCATCTGCATCAACCTCCATTCGACGTCGTCCCCCCTCGTCAGGCTCTAAATATTGTAAATGCTGCATGTAACGATTGAGCCCCTCAAAAGAAAATCCCTCACTTTTTTCCCAAGCAAAAAGAAGCTCAAAAATCTGCATCGAATCAGAATCTAGATCGAGTTTTCTTGCAAAAGGGACGAGCCCCTTTTCTTCTAAAAGATTTTTGTATTCGGCAAGCGGAAGATCTGGCTTTGCAAAGGGGCCTGCCATCACAATCTTTAGGCAACTTGGGTCACGTGGAGCTAAAATAGCTGCAAATAGTTCTCGAATTGATTGAAAGGCAACCGTCTTCCCTAAAGGAATATGACTTTTTGCAACAGCGGCAATGCCCCTTTTTTTCAAAAGATCAAGGACTCTCTGCGATTGATAACGATCTTTCACCAAAATTGCGCAGTTTTTTACATTCAATGTTTCAATCTCTTTAACTACAAACGGGAGAAAAAGATCGTCGAATAGGGCGCTTGGTTCCCCTTCTGCCACAAAAAAATGCAACGCCCCTTTTTCATCCGAGAAATTTGACTCAATTTCAGCGCCCGCTTTTACAGCCTGGAAGGGCAGAGTCCTGTTTACCTTCGGCAAATGGAGCCAGTTGCGAGAAAAAAGGGCGTTTAAAGCCCCAATTAATGGCTTTGATGAGCGAAAATTTGTATCGAGTTGATACAAGTGTTCTTCTCCTAAAAAATCGCGCGCTTTTAGATATGTGTATACGTCTGCTTTTCTAAATCGGTATATCGATTGCTTTGGGTCGCCAACAAGATATAAAGCCAAAAGAGGTTGATCGAGAAAAAGGGATTTGAAAATTTCCCATTGAACTTCATCGGTATCTTGAAATTCATCAATGATCGCAACTGGATATTTTTTTCGAATGCACTCTACAAAAGCCTTATTTTGAAAAGCAGCTTTCATCCTGACTAATATCTCATCAGGATCCAAATATTCCTCTTCAGCAAGGACCCTTTCTGCAACAGGAGTCCACGCTGCTTGCAGAACTGGCAAAACTTTTTGCTGAAGTAAAGGAGCCAAATGGATCGAAGCCCATTCAAAAAAACCTGGATAGTTGAGAAAGTCAGGCTCTTTTGCCTTAACTTTTCGATTCTCCTTACTCAAGAACTTAAAAAGACTCCCTTTTTCCTTAAGAAGAACACCAAAATAATCAGGATTTACAAGAGCTCTTACTTGCATATCAAAGTTCCCTTTGACAGTTGCTTTACAGCCCTTTTCTAAAGCCTGAAAATCCTCCCTCAGTTTCGACTCAACAAGTTTCCACTCATGTAAAGCCGCTTTACATTTAGACAAAATCTCTGAGTAGGAAAGGCTTTCATCCACTTTATCCAAATAGAGTAATCTGTCTGCAATTTTTTCAACTGACTCGAATTGCTTCGTAATATGGATCAGCTGTTCAGGGCATAGCAAATCACGCTCAATCCCACTTTCCAAAAAATCATCGGCTGCATGGCGAAGACTCTCTGGAATTTTCTTTCCTTCATCAGGATTGCTCAAAGAGCCAACTTTCGCCTCGAAGGCAAACTCTTTTAAAACCCGATAGCAAAATCCATGAATGGTGAAAATTTGGCACCGATCAAACCCAGCAAGAGCGTCCGTTAAAGATCGAATTGCGTCTGATGAACCTAAATGAGGCTGCAAGTACTCCCAAGTAGCTTCTTTATTTTTGATGTAGATCAGAGCTTTTTCCAAATTTCCCCGAATTCTTGCCTTAAGTTCCCGTGTAGCTGCGCGAGTAAAAGTGACGGCAAGAATTTGTTCTACTTCAACAGATTCTAAAACTAGGCGGACAAAAATGTGCTCAATCGAAAATGTTTTACCCGTCCCAGCAGAAGCTTCAAGCAAATGCGGCCCAAATAAAGGGCAATTCAAAGCCAAACAATCAAACCTCTGCATGACTTTTCCCTCTTGTAGGATAAAGTTGTGTTAAATCTTCAAACGTTTCGCATAAAGTAGGTCCCCAATCTTGAAACATCTCTTCCGCACTTGGCAACTGTGCTCGAGCAAGAACCCAATCAACAATAGGATCGTCAAAGTTAAGCCCTTTTTGCATTTTTTTCTCTAGATCTTCGGGTCCTTTACGTAAAATTAAGTCGGCCCATTCGGATAAAAGTGGGGATGGAGCAACAAGACACTGAAAATAGTAATTGATGAATGCTTTTAAACTTTTTTCTGGATCTGCAATCTGTTTTTGCTTTCCATTTCGGATCATCCAAACCTCTGGAGCATCAAGACAAAGTCCTAAAATAAGAGCCTCAGGCCACACTTTTAAAAGACCTGAAAGATGATCCTCATTAGCGCAAATGAGTCCTTTCATTGTCGCTTGCTTGATTTCACCAACAATGCGAACCTTTAATTGGTCCCAGTTAAGTTCAACGGGAGGAACGATATAATTTTCCCCTTCCCACTTGCCTTGTTCACAGTTTTCTCGAAGAATGACAGTCATTGGGGTCAATTGCCACTGTTGCAATTGCGCTTGCCATTGCGTCGCTTTTTCCATAATTTCTAGCTTGAGGGCCTCTCCAATAAGACCATTGGGAAGCGCATGATCATCCAGCACGCTTTCCATGTTTTTTTGCAAAATTGCCCTGAGTAGCTGCCCTTTTTGTAAATTGAACGACTCTTCTAAAGGCTCATTCAAGTACATCCCGTGAACTTTTTGTAAGTAAAACTTCCACGGATGGCGCGCAAGCTGCCTTAACTCAGAGACACTAATCGTCACTTCACCAACAGGAAGTATAATGGCTTCTCTCTTTGGCCAAAATAAGGCCTTTTGCTTGCTTTCAACAACCGCCGGGAAATAGATGTTTGGCTTTACATCAATTGTACTTAAAAGCTCTTGAACAACAAGAGAAGGACCAATGGGTTTGCCTTCATCTGCAGAAAGATGGCAATAGCTGATTCGCAAAAACTCTTTCGCAGAAAAAATCGCTTGAAGAAACGAGTAACGGTCTAAATCAGCTTGATCTGGAGCTTGTCCTTTCAGTAAATCAAGGGATGAGCCAATTTTCATGCGAGGGAAGTTTTCTTCGTTCATATCCATTAAAAAAACAGCTTTTGATGGGATCTGAGCCCCAATTTCTAAGGGCATAAAACGAACTGCATGCAATAAAGACGAGTGAATTTGTCCTGAACACGGAGCCGTTAAAAATTTTTGAATAACCGAAAAAGGAAATTGCCCCTCAACCTGGCTGGTTCTTAAAGTTAAAAGGGTCCCGCGAAAAGAGTTAAGGGCCGCCAAGTCAGCTTCATTAGCTAAATCTGCAATAAGGAATTCTTGAGCCATTTTTTCTAAACAGTCTGCCCAAGAAAATAGAGTTTTTTCACAAGTTATGGAGATCGTTTTTAACGCATCGAGAGTTGCAATGAGCTCTTCTAAGGCATCTGCATCTATTTGTGTTGGTTTAAGGTATACAAGCGCATCTAAAAGTGCATCGAGCCCCTTTTCCCAAGATCCGTGATCGCTATATTCCTTTTCACCTAAAGTCTGTTTTAATATTTGGCTCCTGTGAGCCTGATCAAGCCCCCATTTGATCTTCACTGAATTAATCCAGTCGCGGTACAACTGCAACTTCTTATCATCCCACCCCATTTTCTTAAAAAATGAGGGCGTTTCAAATAAAGCAAGAACCTCGTCAGAGCTCCACCGACCCGAACCCAACCGAAATAGGCGAACAAGCCCTTGTCTAAAAGAGCTTTGAGGCGCAATGTCAAATCCTGAAATCCGGTACGGAATGCTCTCTGCAAAAACAAACTCAATTAAAGGAACGTAAGGGGATATATCAGGCGCCAAAACAGTGATTTCATGATAAGGGATATTCAAACGAATTACTTCATCTCTTATCGCTTCAACTTCTTTTAACCTGGATGATCCAGCTAAGATCACCTGAATAGATGAATCGCAGTCCATCTTTTGAGTTTCCTTAAAACTTAACAAATCAAACTGAATCCGGCTCAATGAAGAGGTTGGCTCTAAAGAAGGGTAAGCTTCATCTTTTTGTAAATCATATTGATCTAAAGTTTTTAAAGTTTGCCTTCCAATCTTTCCCCAGTTCGCGAGGTTTTTTGGGGCATCGCGCAAGTATAAATCGAGCTGATCTCGCTGAACTTTCGAGGCACCCCGTTTTCTCCAATACTGGTTTAGTTTTTTTCTCTCCCGATCAGTGCAAACATCTTCCCAAAAGTCAACGCAAGGGGAAAAAAGAAAGATCGAAAGTGAAGGCGCACTAAACAAAAAATTCCAATAAATGGGAGGCAAATAATCAACACCAAAGCAGATCAAGGGCTCATTTGCTTTTAGCTCTATTTGAACGGGCAGCTTCCAAGGACCGTCAATAAAAAGTTTATGCAAAATAGTTCTTTGCCAATCTTTACTCAATAAAGGAGGAGTCCCCTGGAGCTCAAATAGAGATTTTCCATAAAGACCATAGCTAAAAAAAAGAGATGTCAACTGATCGGCTAAATCTAAAAGTCTCTTTTTTTTCCCATCTAAATAGAGCAAAAGATCTGGATCGGTGGCTTTAGAAAGTTCTGTATAAATCAAACAAAACAGGTCGGAAGATTTTATGGGAGATGTGATGAGCTGCTCTATCTCAAGCACCTTCAACCCCATCGCAACTCCTTTATTTTTAGCAATTTCCAAAACTAACCACTGCTTGATTTGTCCATTTGGAACAATGATTGTCTGGGTTTTCAAGGGGTCAATTGGGGCTGCGCCAACCACTTCGATAAGCTTTTCAGCGAGGGTATTTAACTGATGACTTAAAAAAATTTCTGAAATCATTTTCATGAGTATGTCAAATGTTGGCTCCGCTTGCAATCCGTTTTCTGTTGCAAACAGCTATTAAGAGCAGATAACCTTAAAAGATATGATTTAAGGAGTTACCCGAATTCGACATGCGCTGGCTTAAACGCACTGACTACCACTCTTTTTACTTTCTCAATGCTACACAGTTTCTAGGGGCTCTCAACGATAACCTTTACAAACTGCTCGTCATTTATCTACTTATTCACGTGAAAGGGCCTGCAGCTGCAAATGCGATCCTTTCGTTGGCGGGAGCTATTTTCGTGATTCCCTTCCTCCTTTTCTCTTCGGGAGCCGGTGTTTTAGCTGATAAAATTAGCAAGAGTTCCATCATCGTTGTGACCAAAGTAATGGAAGTGACGATCATGACTTTTGGGCTCTTTAGCGTCATATTTGTATGGGATATAGGTCTTTACTTGGCTCTTTTTTTGATGGCAACGCAAAGCGCCCTTTTTGGCCCGTCAAAATATGGGATTATTCCAGAGCTTGTCGATACAAAAAAAGTATCCAAAGCAAATGGATCAATGACCTCTTTTACCTTTCTAGCGATCATAGCTGGTACCTTTTTAGCCTCATTCATTACCGATATTACAGATAAAAACTTCGTCCTTGAGGCAAGTTTTTGTATTTTAATTGCTGTCTTAGGCCTTTTGTCAAGTTTTGGGATCCGCAGAACAGAGCCACAGAATTCCCCCAAAAAAATTAACCCCTTTTTCCTATACGAAATTTATCAAACTCTCAAATTGAGCTGGAAAATCCCCCATCTTCTCCCAGCAATTTATGGTTCTTCTTTTTTTCTTTTTATTGGGGCTTTTACGCAACTAAATATCATCCCCTTTGCAATGCAATCATTGGGAATGACGGAAGTAGGGGGCGGTTACTTATTTGTCTCAACAGCTGTCGGGATCGCAATTGGAGCTGTCTTATCTGGCCAGCTCGCTAAAGACCAAGTAGAGCCGGGCATTTCATGCATTTGCGGCTTTTTTATCTCTTTTTTCTTTTTTGTCCTGTACATCTTCTCTTGGTCTCTCCCGATTACGATTATCACCCTTGGGCTTTTAGGCGTTTTTGGGGGTGCATACCTCATCCCATTCGATGCCTTCCTCCAAGTCAATAGCCCGGATGAAAAACGGGGGCAAGTCATTGCCGTTGCTAACTTTTTCAGCTTTATTGGAGTCCTGTTAGCTTCCATTGCTCTGTATGTGATTAGTGAAGAACTCGGCTTTACTGCAGCCAGCGGATTTGCTTTTATGGGAATGCTTACCCTTATCTCTAATATAGTGATCACAGGCCGACTTTCTGGACTATTTTTTCCCTTCTTCGTGAAAAAAATTCTAAAACGGTTCCGGAGACTAAAGCTCGCATCTCCGCCGCCCGATCCCTCAACAATTGTTATTCTTGAAAGTAACTCATGGTATGATGCTCTTCTTCTGTTTTCTTGCATGCCACGTTTAAAAATTCTCGTACCTGACCATTTTATGCGTCATTTTCCCTGGTTTAATGGCCTTTTAGAATGTATCCGAATCATCCCACCAGAACCTGACATCCAATCAACATTAAAGTCGCTTTTTGGTCAGGCAAAAAGGTTTCAAGGACAAAACTCTTCTGTATGTCTGTTCTTTCACAAGCGAGAAGATAGTGCAGAAATCATTGAAGCCTACACGAAAGTATTCGGCAGATTGAACTTGCAAATTCGCTATGCACACGGCACAAAAGAAAGGATTCCAAAACGGTTTTTCTTCTTCCGCTATCACCAAAAACAAATCACACTTAGCTTCTCAAAAGAAAATTGAACTGAAAGTTTGACTCAGAAAAATCTACGATTCTATTGGGCAAAAAAAAGACCGGCTCAGTAGACATTCTCTAATGAACCGGTCAGATATAGATGTGTACACTTTCGAGATTAAAAGGCGTAGATAACTTCCATCTCATACTGCTTATATCGGAGATTAGGGCCAATATTTTTATTCAGTGTATTTGAGTACTTAAAGTTCTGCAAAAGGGTAAGGTTATCGGTGAATGCATAAAGCGCCTCAACTTCAAATCCTTTAAAGTTACAGCTTCCGACAGCCGTTGCAGCAGTGGTTTCTCCACTAGCAGGATCTCCGTCTGCATTAATTGTATAAAATCCAACACTTGCAGCATTTCCTCTACCAATGCCACTTGAGTCAAAATCGGGGACTGCTTGCGCTTGGCACCACTGATAGTTTGCATTAATCGCCCAATCATACTGCTTTTTTACAACCCCAATTGAAAACCCGGTATACCATCCATAATTTTGTCTACGTCCGTGCGTCTGCTCAACGCCAGATGCAAGGTGGTTACAAAGACCCGCGCCGTAAAACTTAATCAAACGCTTTCCGATCCATTCAGGGTAAAATTGGTACGAAATGAGGTACTGGGATATTAAATATTTATATCGAAGGTCATTAATCCGGTTTGCACTCGGCTTATACCAGTCAATCAGAGAGTACTTCATATTAAGCCCTGTATTGGCAATACGAAGCCCACCTGTCTCACAAACATAGGCATAGTGATTCGTTTTGTCATTTACGAGCAAAGCTCCAACATTAAAGTAGTAGTTACCAATTTCTTCCCAAGACTTATTAAATCGAAATAAAACTCCATCATAGAGAGAAGAAAACTCCAACTGAGAATCAAAAACATTATACAAGTAACGACGTCCTATCTCGGCATCAAAGGTGAATGTATCGCCAGGGATAATGCGTCCACCAAGATACCCTTTTTCGAGCCTTATTTTATTAACTGTACCGCTGCGTTGGCCCATATCGTTGTCAAACTCGAGCTTAATCGCAGCCCAAGTTCTATCTGTTCGGTAGTCAATCATAACATTGACTTCCAAGTCCCAGGCATATTGAGCTTTATTGACAGCACCGCCATCGCCTCTTTGGCGAATGCCGTTTTTCACCTCGTTTGTATCTTGAAATTCTGCGCGAACCTCACCACTGATCGACAAATCGCCACCAATTTCTTTGACTGTGACCAATCTTTTATCGCGAATCCATCTACGCAATGCTTCCATGTCGTCGGCATCTGGATCTCTTTTTTCATCAAACTGAACGTCGCCTTGAGCAACCGGCTGAACGGCCAAAGGGGGCTCTGCAGCAACTGGGGTGGAGACAACAGGAGTCATGCCCGCTGATTGGGGAATGGTTTCCTGCGTGAAAACTGGGGAACTTAGCAAAATCGCACTAAGGATAAAGGGAGGTAACTTTTGCATTGAAATCCTACTATTTAGCAAAAAAGAACTAAACATTGTAAGACGAATGACTTTAAAATGCAAAACCGATTATTGAGTCACGATCGGCGTATTTTGTAGAGGGGCTTTAATATAAAAAAATGAAGAACTAGAACCTAAAATCACAGGAGACAGTTACGGCTTCTTCATCAATGAGCCTGCCTTCTAAATTAAGCATGAAGTATTTCCCATTGGATAGGGCGCAACCTAAGTAAAGGCCAACCGGAATCCTATTTTCAAAAGTATTTTCTCCTGAAAGACTTTGTGAAATCGGAACTGAAAAGTTTGAGAGCTCAGCTTTTTCGCTAGAGTATTTCGTTCCGATATACGGAGTAAAAATATTAATTTTATAAGAAAAGTCGAGATTCACTTGCCACTGATCCCAATTAA
>PFAD01000017.1:13572-14543 GCA_002773795.1 Chlamydiae bacterium CG10_big_fil_rev_8_21_14_0_10_42_34
CTGATGTCCCATTTGAAGTCACCCACTGAGGGCTATAGTCGCAAGAAGAGTATCTTCCCCCAACGCCCAAAGATGCATTGCTCCATTCGAACAAAATCACTCGCGAGCCAACAGCCCAAAGCAAATCCGTATTTGTCTCTAGATTGATCCGCGTTATAGACGTATCGACGAGGCTTTCAAAACGCCAATTAACTTTTGTTTCAGATCCTCCCAAAACGGCATATACATCCATTCTATTGAGCAGATTCAAGGTCACTGTTGCAGAGTTTGTGTACTGCTCATAACAATCTACTCTACCTGAGCCCTGATTATATTGACCCATTCTGGCATCAGCGACAAAATCTCCTTCGTACCCAAAACGCAAATCAAATGCATTATTATGAGAAGTGAAAAAACCTGTCTGGATAATTTCAGGAAAGGAAGTATTGCCAACTGGCGCCGCATAAAGGGCTGTAGATGCAATAAAAAAAAGTGTAAAAAATTTCTTCATCTTATTCATTGTATTCTTTCGCAACAGAAAGTAGCACCCAGCGAGAGCTATTCTTTTGGCTCAACCACTCTTTCCAATCCGTCATCGGGAACCCTTGCGTCGCATTTCGGTTTACCCTCCATAGCTCAAGATGTCCCGTGGTGGGATTTTTCACAAATCCAAAAAACCAACCTGCCCAGTTCGTATCTGCAAATATCAGCAAACAAGGGGTAGGTATCCGCAATTGTTGCATAACTTCCGTTATTTTAGCATCCCAATCCAGCTGACAAAGGGCACTTTTTGAAGAACGAAGCAAATGTAGCTTTACAATTTGGTAAAGATCAATTGCTCCAAAAAAGTTTCCCTCTAAACTCTCAATCCGCTCACTTCGTCGCAACTTTTGTAAAATGAATTGGATCAATTCTTTAGCCCTATCCAAAGAGAAAAGAGGAGTTTGTTCATACAAAACAGAATCGATAATCGTCTCTTTTTCCTTAACGCG
>PFAD01000005.1 GCA_002773795.1 Chlamydiae bacterium CG10_big_fil_rev_8_21_14_0_10_42_34
CCCTGTTTATCTTGTTGGGAAAGAATATTGGAAAGGAATGCTCGACTGGATTAAAGACACGGTTTTAGCTCAAGATAACATCAAGAAAAAAGACTTTGATTTGATCTTCCTAACAGATGATCCCGATGAAATCGCAGATGGGATCGAGGCGCATTACCGCAAGTCAAAATCAATCGAGAACTTCTAGATTCTTCCAGCTACTTCTTGTGAACTCTCGTGTACCAACTGACCCAAGTATTGCCCATACTCATTTTTGGAGTATCTCTCTGAGAGCTTTTGCAACTGTTCTCGATCGATATAGCCCATCCGGAAGGCTACCTCTTCAATACAGGCAATTTTGATCCCTTGCCTTTCCTGAATTGCTTGCACAAAAGCAGACGCTTTATGAAAGGCGTCAAATGTCCCCGTATCTAACCAAGCATACCCTCTTTCTAAAAGACGCACTGTCAGCCGTTTTTGCTCTAAGTAGATCTGATTGATATCGGTAATTTCTAACTCCCCTCTCAAAGAGGGTTTTAGACTTTTGGCTATGTCTACGACATCTGGACCATAAAAATAAAGGCCTGGCACTGCATAAGAAGACTTAGGCACTATCGGTTTTTCTTCAATGCTTAGCGCATTCATATCTCGGTCAAAATCAACAACACCGTAGCGCTTAGGATCTTTGACCTGGTAGCCAAAAATAAGACCACCCGAAGTGAGACTAACCCCCTCATAAAGGAGCGAGGGGAGGTTACTACCGTAAAAAATATTATCGCCAAGGATCAAAGCGCAAGGCTCATTATTGATAAAATCTGCACCAATAATAAAGGCTTGAGCAAGTCCCGCAGGCTCTTTTTGCACAGCGTACTGAAAACTTAGACCTAACTCTGATCCATCGCCAAACAGCTTCTGAAATCGAGGGATATCTTCGGGCGTTGAAATAATGAGAATTTCTTTGATGTTCGCCATCATCAAGACAGAAAGCGGATAATAGATCATCGGCTTATCGTAGATAGGGAGAAGCTGCTTACAAAGCGCAATTGTTGCAGGGTAAAGGCGAGTTCCACTTCCACCCGCTAAGATAATTCCTTTCATGAATCTTCCAAAGTATAAACGCCCGCCAATCCACGGTACTTTTCCTTATAATCAAGACCATATCCAACGACAAATAGGTTGTCGATCTCAAACATCACATAATCAGGGCGGTATTCAGTCGCTTTTTGAACGTCTTTTTTATACAAAAGAACACATGATTTAATAGAGCGCGGACCTAGCTTTTTAACTGTATCGACCAAGGTTGCCATTGTATAGCCTGAATCAAAAATATCATCAACGATCAGAACATCGCGATTATGAACACGGAGTCTATCTACGCCAATAAGAGTCAGAGCTCCTCTTGACTTTCCTAAAGCTCCATAACTTTCACACTGAACTATTTCAAGATCAAGAGGGACATCTAATTGCCGAATCAAATCCGCTACTAAACAAATAGCACCCTTTAAAACCATGACAATGACTAAATCTTCACCTTGGAAATCTTTTTTAATTTGAGCTGCTGTCTTTTGCACTTTTTCTGCAATTAGCTCTTCAGAGATGAGGGGTTTTAAATGACGAAAGCCCAAAGAACCTATCCTACTCAACGAGTGAAATTACAACCTTCAGAGAGGAGATTATCAATGTAATTAATCGTGTAATCGTTTGATAAAAACTTCTTATCTTCAAGCATAAACTGGTGAAAAGGGATCGTTGTATGGACCCCTGCGATATGGAACTCTTTCAAAGCTCTTTTCGCATGACGTATTGCCTCTTCGCGAGTGCGCCCTTTGACAATGAGTTTAGCAATCATCGAGTCATAGTTTGGGGGGATCCGATAGCCACCATAACATGCGCTATCAACTCGGACGTGTGGCCCTCCAGGAGGAATATAGTGTTCTAACAGTCCAGGAGATGGTGAAAATTGATTAGCTGGATTTTCTGCATTGATACGGAATTCAAAAACGTGTCCGCTAAATTCAATATCGTTTTGTTTTAATTTCAGCTTTTCACCTTGAGCGATTAGAATTTGCTGTTGAAGAAGGTCAATTCCAGTGAACTCCTCAGTAACTGTATGCTCAACTTGGATACGGGTGTTGACTTCCATGAAATAAAAGTCCCCCGCTTCATCAAGCAAAAACTCAACAGTGCCTACAGAATGGTACTTTGCCGCACGGACAATGGCCACTGCGGACTCACCCATTTTTTTCCTCAAACTATCGCTTACCTTAGGACTTGGGGCCTCTTCAATGAGCTTTTGTCTGCGACGTTGTATTGTACAGTCACGCTCGCCCAAATAAAAATATTGACCATGCTGATCACCCATCACTTGCACTTCAATATGACGAGGATTCACGATCATTTTTTCTAAATAGACATCGGGGTTATTGAAGCTGACTTCTGCTTCGGTCCTAGCTGCCATGAATTTCTTAATAAAATCATCTTCAGAGTAGGCAATTCGTATCCCTTTACCGCCTCCACCAGCGACCGCTTTTATAAAAATGGGAAAGCCATATTTACGAGCTTCCTTTAAACCCGCTTCGACATCTCTTACGACGCCGTCAGATCCAGGAATCACAGGGCATTTGACACTTTTCGCCATCGCTTTGGCTTGAGATTTATCACCGAGAGCCGCAATTGCATGAGAGGGTGGGCCGATAAATGTAAGATTACAACTTTCACAAATTGAAGCAAAATTCGCATTTTCACTTAAAAATCCATAGCCAGGATGGACTGCATCGGCATGAGTCACTTCGCACGCAGCGATCAAGTTGGCAATCTTCAAGTAAGACTTAGCAGAGGGAGGCTCTCCAATACAAATTGCTTCATCTGCATGATGAACATGCATTGCTTCAGCATCCGCTTCTGAGTAAACTGCTACCGTTTGCAAGCCTAAATCATGGCATGCTCGGATAATGCGAACAGCAATCTCACCACGATTTGCAATCAGAACCTTTTTCATACTTCCTATATAATCCGTAATAACCGAGTTCCAAACTCAACTGGCTGAGAATTGTCTGCAAGAATTTCCGCAACAACCCCACTCATTCCTGCTTTCACTTCGTTCATCACTTTCATCGCTTCAACGATACAAACGACCGTGTTCTCATCGACTTTGTCCCCAACTTTCACAAATTGAGGCTGATCTGGGGCAGGAGTTGCATAATAGGTGCCGACCATTGGAGAGGTAACATAAGAGCCTGGCGCGTCGACCTTAGCAGATCCACCTCGCTCCCCTTTCAAAGGAACTTCAGACTGAAAAGCCGATTCTGAATCAGTATGGACCACTCTTTGGCGAGCTGGTGGCAGATTTGCTGACTCTTTTTCTAAATGTAATTCATAATCTTTATTTTTGAAGATAAGCTTTGTTAATTTGCTCTCCTCAAGGTGGGTCATCAGTTCTTTGATCTGTTTGATATCCATTTACACCCGCTGTATAAAGTCATTTGTCTGAGTATCTACTTTCACAACGTCCCCGCTTTCGATAAAGAGAGGAACATCGATTTTAGCGCCCGTTTCAAGCACTGCTATTTTCGTAGAAGCTGAACTTGCAATCGCATCTGTCCCATCCGTTTTAACGACCATAATTTCGAGAAATTGTGGAAGCTCAACCGCGAAAATTGTGTCGCCATAAAACATCGCTTTCAACTGAATCCCTTCCTTCAGATAATGCACCTTTTCTGCTAGAATTGTGGCAGGAACTTCTACTTGTTCAAGATTGCCGATATCTAAAAATAGGTACTCTTTCCCTTCTGGATAAAGAAATTCTAAAAATCGCTCGATTAGAGAAACTTCTTGAACCGTCTGATCTAACTTAAAGTTTTTTTCTATTGTCTCATCAGTGATCAAGTTGCGAAGCTTCGTCTTAACGAACGGGGTCCCCTTGGCAGCGGTGACCTTCACACTCGATTCGACGCGATAAATTTTTCCATCGAAATTGAGAGTCATTCCGGGTGTGATTTGATTGGCTGTAGTCATGTTTTAATTATCCGTTTTAATTCGCTCAAGTCGGAAATAGTATGGTTGATCCACTCTTCCGTCTTAAAAGTAGTTCCACGTCCCCACCGCATATGAACCGTTGTAAATCCTAGCTCGTATGCAGGGACAAGATCCGTTGCAATACGGTCTCCACAAACCAGCACCTGGTCTGCTGAAAGCGAAAATTCTCTGATCAAACCCTCGTAAAATGGTTTTTTTATCGAATTCTCTGGGATAGCTATCTTACTAAAAATCGTCCTATCAATACCAGCTTTTTCCAGTTTTTCCATTTGAAAGGGGGGGTGACCTGCGGTTACAAGAGCAATTGAGTGTGATTTGGAAAGAAACTTTAATATTTCTTTGGCATTTGGAGTTGTAGGAATAGTAAATCCAGCAGGCAAGGGGGTAGTCATTTCTTGAAGAGCCGGTTCAATCAAATGGTAACTGTCTTTAGCACTTTTCAAAAACTGTACAAGAGCCTCTCGAGACCCTGAAGACTTGGCATTGAGCTCTAATAGATCCGCATAGGACCGATCAAAATCTGAGACCTTAAGACCTTGCGAAATGAGCGTTTTCAAGCACTCCTTCATTTTAAAAGGAGTAATGAACCCTGTTGTATCAATTAATGTGTCGTCAAGATCAAAGATGATCAACAATTTTCATCAACTCCTTAGCCAATTTACGCGAATCGTGCCGGATTAAATTTCTTTTCAGCAGATCTTTTTTAGGCTCTTCAGCAAGTCTTCCCAACAAATCGGCAAATACAACGCGACTTTCATCCATATCGTTTTCTACCAACTCCCCCTCGTTTGCATAGACTTTGATCAATTCTTTAGCCGGGGCTTGAGAGTTGATTAAAATGTGATCAAAAATATCTTTCCCGATAAATCGGACAAGCTCCTTGATATAGTGAGAGGTCTTATAGCCCGTTGTTTGCCCTTTGCGATTCATTAAGTTTACGACATACACTTTCTTAGCATCACTTTTAATGATCGCATCGCACACACCTTCGACAAGCAAATTGGGAATTAAAGAGGTGTGTAACCCTCCTGGGCCCATCACAATCAGATCAGCATTTTGAATTTCCTCAATAACGCGAGGATTTACCTTAGGGAATGGGTTCAGATAAAGCGATTCGTATCCTTGATCAATTTCTTGGCAAAGATAGACCTCTCTTTCCCCCTCAAGAATCTTTCGGTTATTTAAAACCATCCTGAGTCGAACTTGATTCGTCGTAATGGGGATGACCTTCCCCTTGATATAAAGGATTTTGCCCGCTTCTTCCACCGCTTTTTCAAAGCTACCGGTCACCTTTTCCAGAGCAGAGAGGAGTAAATTACCAAACGAATGGCCCCCTAACCCCCCATTTTCGAAGCGGTAGTTGATCAATGAGCGCATTAAACGGCTAGAATTTGAAAGAGCAACCAAACACTGACGAACATCACCAGGAGGCAAAACCCCAAGTTCATCCCTTAAGATCCCTGTACTGCCCCCATCGTCTGCCATAGATACGATCGCAGACAAATCGAGCGGATATCTTTTCAGCCCCTTTAAAACGACAAAATTCCCAGTTCCACCACCGATTACAACAACTTTTTTCACATAAGCTCGGTTCATTTACACTGCCGTAAATTTTCAATCGCTTGCTTTAAGTCTGGCTGTTTAAAGAGAAAATTACCACTTACTAAGATATTTGCACCAGCCTGCGTACATACACGCGCCGTCTCATCATTGATTCCCCCGTCTACCTGGATATCAAAGGGAGGAAGCGATAACCCGGGCTTTATAATGCCGCCTTGCCTAATTCCGTGCTTTTCGCAGTATTCCCGCGCCAAAGCGATCTTATCAATCATTTCAGGCATAAATTTTTGTCCCCCAAATCCAGGGCTGACCGTCATGATCAAAATGAGATCACATAGCTC
Organism: Chlamydiae bacterium CG10_big_fil_rev_8_21_14_0_10_42_34; assembly: GCA_002773795.1. Classification (GTDB taxonomy): domain Bacteria; phylum Chlamydiota; class Chlamydiia; order Chlamydiales; family SM23-39; genus REEB52. Next base: position 5,916 of record PFAD01000005.1, read on the forward strand.
TAAATATTTAGGGATCATCGAAAAGGGAGTTTCGGGTCTAAATGCAAGGCCTGCTTTTTTTCCGCATCTTCTGATAAATTGCAAAGTATCATCGACGTCTTCGGTCGCCTCAAAATGAAATGTGATCCGATCCGCGCCCGCCTCGACAAACGTCTCAATATAATCGTAGGGGTTATAAATCATGACATGAACGTCTAGAAAAAGCTTCGTAGACCTTCTGATTGCAGCTACAGCCTTCGGACCAAGCGTTAAGTTTGGAACAAAGTGACCGTCCATTATATCGATGTGGATTCCATCGGCGCCAGAGTCTTCGAGCCGTTTTGCCTCATCGGCTAACCGGCCAAAATCTCCCGAAAGAATAGAAGGATAAATTTGAGTTGGGATTTTTTCCATATTCCCAACATCTTAGACAAACAATTGATTAATGGAAAGCTCGCTCAAACGCTTCCAAAAACTCAAACTGCTCCTGCTTTTCTTCAGACAGGTACATGTAACCCACAAAAGACGTTTCATCCAAGTCGAGTGAGAAAGAGACTAATTTATGAGCAGGCGTTGTGAGCTCAATCTGTTTTTTCTTTCTTGGAGCTACTATATATACGTGTTTAGCATCTTGTTTGCGATGCAATGAATCTGTTTTCATCGCCTGCAAAAGGGTGAGATAAAATTGCTTTAAAGGCTCTGTTTCTAAGCTGCTTCGCATCTCAATTGGGACAATTGCGTAGAAAAATTTTTCAACAAGAATTGGGTCTACAGACTTCCCGAGCGACGCTTTTAATGCGTTGAGAGATTCACTCAACTTATAGATCATGCCGCCATTGTAATCGCGCACATCACCGACAATTGAATTGACCTCTGCCAACACATGCTCTCTTGCTTTATATAAGTCGACAGACCGATCTGTCCGCAAGAACTGATTGCTGGGGAGCACTGTCCTAAACACTGTGGCCTCTTTCACATATTTACGCCGCAAATGCCCCACCCTTCGAACGCGATCTGGGATATACTTTAATCGCGCTTGGCGCTGGACAAAAAGATCTTGCACACTCGGCTCATTTTCAGAAATTACGCGGAGCAAAATCACAGTAAAGCAAAGATCGGCCCCTTTTTGCTCATCAAAGGAGATGATAATTTGAGGCTTATCCCCCACAAATCGAAGCTGACGCGATAAAGACATAATATTGCGCAACACCTCTTCTTCATTGCGCGGCATGAAAATGGGATGGATGAGCTGCTCAATATGCCCTTTAATTTGGTCGGGAAGAGAAATTTTCAACAATTGAATTTCCTCTAACGTAAAATCAGTTCCATCTGGCTTTTCAATTTCGAGATAAATTGTCTGAACAGAGGCCTCCCCCTTATCTAAAAATGCTGAACCATCGACAAGACGAATGGATGGGAGATTTTTCTGAATCGCTGCAATCAAATGGCCCGTTTCAAAAACTTCGTGCTCTTGCAAAAAGTTCAAGCCTGCCAAAATACCAAGTACGTGCCGCTCTCTCTGGGGAGTAACCGTTAATTTCGTCTTTAAAAATTTAAAAATCACGTGACGCTTGTTCGGATAGACCAATACGTTTTGCTGAATAAATTTACGCAGCGAGTGCAAATTAGAAATAATTCGACTGATGTGGTGATAATCGCGTAAATTTTTAAAATCGGGTCGCACGCAAACAAGAAAGTGTTGCATTTGAGAAAAAATGCCCTGATCAAAATCCTTAGAATGGCTCTGAATCAAAGAACCAATTTTTTCCTGAATCATCGCCGTTTTTCCATCGGCAGAAAGCCCTTTAAACTCAAGTATCCGCCTTGCGTGATAGTTAGAGACAACACCAAGTCGTATTTCCGTTTCAATTCCATGAAGATTGCGGCGCACGGCTTCGACGTCTTGCGCACTTTTAAGGTGAACGACCATTTCAGCAACACAGAGCAGATCGTCAGATAAATGAGGCAAACGAACATCGGATGCAAAAAACAGCTCTACATTGACCCTTTTTTGAGGTAAAAGCCATCTACTGACCATGTCGTAAAAAAAATGACACGCATTAAGGCGATATTTGCAAAGCATCAGAACTGATAACGCACAGGGAGCCCGACTTAAATCAGACCAGCAAATAAGAGGGAGCATATCCGCAAATCTGGCTCTTTGAGAAGGGAGACTCACTCCCCCGTCCTCTAGAAGATCCGATGGGACAAGCCTTCGAATCAGATCTTGAGCTCCTTCACGATAATACTCAGCTTCTATAAAGGGGCAGCTAAACTGAAAATCAAATTCTAGTTGCTGTTCTAATTGTGAGAACATGTGACCACCTCATGCCGCAAAGATCCATGCATAATCTGTTCAACATTTTTTAGGAAGAATTCTGATGCACTTTTTTTCATTTTTTTCCAAATTGGGCAGATAATTTTTCGACCCGTACTAGAAATTTTCAATCTATCGAATTAACGTAGAAAAAATAAAGAAAAATGTTTGTATAACAATTGAAAACATTTTTATTACAGAATGGATACTTAACGAAAAACCCTCTCTCAGAGAGGGATACAGAGCAAACAATCGCGTAAATTAAAATTAAAAATTTATAGAAATATTTTTTCACAAGTAAAAACGAAAAACTGACACACGTTAAATATAGACAAATGCTCCAGGCAGAGAGAAAGAGTCGTAAACACCTGCCTGTCAGACACATATGACAAATCTAACACAAATGGAATCATCCATCAGACCCAGACACTAAAAAGGTTGATACCTTAAGTTTAACGATGTGCTATCCTCGTATTTTTCTCTCTCCTTGCTTTTATTCGGTAAAATTTGTTAATCTTTTTCCTTTAACCAGACAAGGCGTCTTGGCAAAGCCATTTTGCTGGAGGCACTTGTCTTATTTTTTATTAACAGGAGAAACCCAAAACCCATGTCAAAAAACCCCACCCACGATTGGAATAGCAGTAACGTTCTCGACGACGTCGACTTTCAAGAACACGAAGCACGTCAATTTCGAGATCTTCTTTACGGAACAGAACAACAAGAAGCGGAAGCATCGCTTTCACTCCTTAACGTAGGCCAAATTTTAAAGGGCCGTATCGTAGAAATCACAAAAGATTACGTCGTAGTTGATGTAGGTCTAAAGTCTGAAGGACTCGTACCTATCTCCGAATTTACAGAACCCGAAGAAGTGGTTTTTGGCGGAGAAACGGAAGTCTATTTAGATGCCGCAGAAGGTTCAGATGGTCAAATCGTCCTTTCAAAAGAAAAAGCGCGCAAATACAGACAATGGGAACACATCGTCAACAACTGCAAAGAAGGTTCAATCGTTAAAGGTAGAGTCATGCGCAAAGTCAAAGGCGGACTCATGGTTGACATCGGTATGGAAGCATTTCTTCCTGGCTCTCAAATTGACAATAAGAGAATCAAAAATCTCGATGATTTCGTCGGCAAAACATACGATTTCAAAATTCTCAAGATCAATATTGAAAGAAAAAATATCGTTGTTTCTCGAAGAGAATTGCTCGAAGAAGAGCGCGTCTCTAAAAAGGCTGAGCTACTAGAGAACATCAAAGAAGGCGCGACTCGTAAAGGCGTCGTGAAAAACATCACCGACTTCGGTGTGTTTCTCGACCTAGACGGCATCGACGGCCTCCTCCACATCACCGACATGACATGGAAACGGATTAAGCACCCATCAGAGCTTGTCCACTTAGGCCAAGAACTCGATGTGATCATCCTCCATGTAGACAGAGATAAAGGTAGAGTCGCTCTTGGACTCAAGCAGAAAGAAGAAAATCCATGGGAAGAGATCGAGAAAAGATATCCTCCAGGAACACGCGTTCACGGCAAAATTGTGAATCTCGTTTCTTATGGCGCTTTCATCGAACTTGAACAAGGAATTGAAGGCCTCATTCACGTATCTGAAATGTCTTGGACAAAGAACATTACAGAGCCAAGCGAAATGGTCAATGTTGGCGACGATGTAGAAGCGATCGTCCTCTCAGTCCAAAAAGACGAAGGGAAAATCTCTCTCGGCATTAAGCAGACAGAGCGCAATCCTTGGGAAGATGTAGAAAACAAATACCCGGTTGGTAGCAGCGTTGTTGCAGAAATCCGCAACCTAACAAACTACGGCGCTTTTGTTGAACTTGAGCCAGGCGTAGACGGATTGATCCACATCTCAGATTTGAGCTGGATCAAAAAAGTCTCTCACCCATCTGAAGTTCTCAAAAAAGGGGACAAAGTTGAAGCGATCATCTTGTCTGTCGATAAAGAGAGCAAAAAAATTACTCTCGGCGTGAAGCAACTTGGGCTAAACCCATGGGAAACAATCGAAAGAACGCTCCCAGTAGGAACTGAAGTTCACGGCGAAGTCACAAAAACAACAGCATTTGGTGCGTTTGTACAATTGGACAATGGAATCGAAGCTTTGATCCACGTAACTGAACTTTCAGATCAGCCTTTTGCGAAAGTAGAAGATGTGATCCAAAAAGGTGACGAAGTTACTGCAAAAGTGATCAAACTAGACCCAGAACACAAGAAAATTGCACTCTCGATCAAAGAGTATCTTATCGAGAAGAACCAAATGAACCGAGACGATATCGTTGTCGGACAAAAATCTAAAAAGAAGAAGAAAAAAACTTCTAAAGAAGAAGAAGAGGATTTAAGCGATGAATAAAGACCTCATAGCGATTTTTGAATACCTAGAGCGTGAAAAGGGAATTAAGCGCGAGATTGTTATCAATGCGATTTCAGAATCGCTTCGTGCTGCAGCCCGAAAAAGCGTAAAAGGTTTAGGCGAGAAAGTGAGCGTAGAAATCCACCCGAAAACTGGTGAGATTGAAGTGTTCACTCAGAAAAAAATCGTCGAGAAAGTCGTTAACCCTGCAGATGAAATATCGATCGAAGAAGCCAAGTCTTTAGAACCTGAATGCCAGGTGGGACAGTGGCTAGAGATCTCTATTACTCCGCAGGACTTTGGTCGAATCGCCGCTCAAGCCGCAAGACAAATCATCACGCAAAAGCTCAAAGGAGCTGAACGCGATGTGATTTATGAAGAGTACAGACATAGAGCCGGAGAACTTATCTCCGGCACTATTAAGCGCTTCATACGTGGCCGCACTATTGTTGTTGACCTCGGGAAAGTAGAAGCCATTCTACCTGAAAGAAACTACCCGAAATTAGAAAGATACAATGTGGGCGAAAAAGTACAAGCCCTCCTTTTAGAAGTAAGAGACACAGATGGCGGTGGAGCAGAAGTTATCCTTACCCGCAGCCACCCAGAATTTGTAGAACAACTATTTATTCAAGAAGTTCCTGAACTTCACGACAAGACAGTTGTTGTTGAAAAAATTGTACGCGATCCAGGTTACAGAACCAAACTGGCAGTCCGCTCGTTCGACCCAAAAGTTGATCCAGTAGGTACATGCGTTGGTGTACGTGGCACTCGAATTAAAAATGTAATTCGCGAATTGAACAACGAGAAAATTGATGTAGTCCCATTTTCTGATGATCAAATTCAGCTCCTTCAAAACCTCCTTTCCCCTGCTGAAGCAAGAAAGATGAAGGTTTTTGACGACAGAATTTGGATGGTTGTTATGGATGAAGATTATCCGACAGTCATTGGGAAGAAAGGGATGAACGCACGTCTCATTGGCCAAATGATTGGCAAAGAGATCGATGTTCAAAAATTGAGTGAATACCAAAAACTTCTCACAATTCAAATGGCTGAACTTGGCGATACTCCAGATGAGTCCTATGATGAGAAACTAAAGATTGAAGGGGTCAGTGGTCTGATTCTAGAAAGCTTGATTGGCGCAGGCTATGATACAATGCGCAAGTTTATGCAAGCGATTCCTGCAGACATCCCAAGTAAAGTTCCAGGAGTTAACTACTACGATCTAGCTGATAAGGTCTTGGAACAAACGCGAAAAAAAAAGGGTTAATCGTTGGGTAAACATCTAAAACTAAATATTAAAAATGCCCAGTTGGCTGAAGCTTTCAAAATAAAGAAAGCCCCTCCTGCGTCATCTAAAGCTCCTAAAAAAGAAGAAGAAGATGATGCCAAGACTGAAGCAAAGGGTAGTGAGCCAAAAAAGAAATTAACCCGTTTACGAGAAGATTCTTCCGCTTCTCCCCTCAAGCAAGCTGACAAGACAGCACCTTCAAAGGAAAACGAGGATGATCAGCCCAAGAAACGACGTGCTCGCATCATCCAAGACCCTGCAGAAACCGCAAAAGAAGAAGAAGCTAAAGCTGAAGCAGACGCTGCTGCTGCAGCAGATGTTGCCAAAACTGAAGCTGAAACCCCTCCTGCAAAAGATGAAGTAGAAGAAGTGAAGCTTGAAGACACAAAAGCTGAAACAACCAAAGAAGACACAGCAGAAGCTAAACCAGCTACAGCGACACCTGCTTCAGATGCACGTACGCAACCAGCTGCCCCTCAAGCTCCAAGACGTGAGCCCCCTAAAGAGCTTAAGCTTGTTAAAAAGAAAGAACAGGTGCGGTTCGATTCACGCGATCGTCAAGGCCTAAGAGATATCGACAATGAAGCTTGGCGTAAAAGAAGGGCCTATAAGCCTCGTAAATACGTGCAAGAAGAAGTAATTCGTCCAAAAAACCTTACAATTCGTCTCCCGATTACTATCAAAGACCTCTCTCAAGAGATGAAATTGAAGGCATCACAACTGATCGCAAAGTTGTTTATGCAAGGGATTACACTGACTCTCAATGACTATTTAGATGATGAAACTGTAGTACAACTACTTGGCCACGAGTTTGGATGCGAAATTAAAATCGATACATCTGAACAAGAAAGAGTTCAGATTACTGGTCAAACGATTCGTGAAGAAATTGAAGCCTCTCC
>PFAD01000021.1 GCA_002773795.1 Chlamydiae bacterium CG10_big_fil_rev_8_21_14_0_10_42_34
TCCCATATTCCAAGTTTTTTGCACATATGCTTGATCGAGGTGAAATGAGTTTGATTGGTTGTAGAGAATTGAGTCGGTGCGAACATTGATGATTTCTGATGGATTTACAAAATCGGTGCTCTGGATATCAAATGCGCTTGATTTAATGGTGTAGGTTCCACAAATGTTATAGTAGATCTGATCGAATAGGTAGCCCTCAGGATTAAATGCCAAGCCTGCTTCATACTTAAATTTGCCACGGCTACTACCAAGAAAGGATCGAAACCAGGGGCGAAAAGTAAGGATCCAGGTAGCTTTTCTCCTTTGATACAAAAGTGCAGAGTCATATTTCTTAGGTTTTGCTGAGACCTCTTCTGCAGGGGCAATCACCGAAAATTCATTTTCACCCAATCTTCCCTCAGCATATCGCTTTAAATCTACGACGCGAAAACGGTACTCTTGAATCGGAACGCCATCTGCCTCAGTTACGGCGGTGACGGTCGAAATGTTTGAAGGGGTCAGTGCGGCAAGAACGTGTTCAATACGCCGCCGCACTTCCCTCTCTTCGCGATATCTTACATTTACAATCTTCATCCAAAGGCGATTTTTCCCATGTTCTTCTGGGACAAGATAGAGGCTATAAAGATCAAATCCTTGTTCTTGAAAGGCAAAAGCGAGCTCTTGTGCTAATTCTTGACGACTACGCAGAACTCCGAGGGGTTGTGTGTCTACTGGAGCGCAATAAGGTTCTGGGTCTTTGACTTTGGGGAAAATCCCCTTGGAATTTCCCAAATTATAGTTCAAAGCTATGCTTCCCGCCCAATCCGTTCCACGAAGAGTACTCCCAGAAAGACGAATTACATCCCAAAGAGTAAATTGAAGCCCCGCATTGATCCGACTTTTTACAACCCTACCTTTACTGTGCTCCTCTGAATGGTGTTTGTAGTTGTTCGCATCATACTCAGCGAGCAGCGTTAAATTCTTAATAAACCAATCTGCCGCACGAAATGGGGTCCAGGCGAGTCCTCCATAAAACCCTTGAATCCGTCCAGTTCCCCAGCCAAGTGTTGCTTCAAAATTAAGGGAGAGAAATTCCTTGGTAGCAACAGCATAAAACGAGCGAAATCGCCGCGTTCCTAAAAAGTCATTTAATCCCAAGGCAAATTCGGGAAGAATTGGGATCCCGTCATCTTTTTTGAGAAGAATCACTTTAAGATTTGCGGCTCTGTCGGCCATATCACCGAATCCAAGAGTCCCAAACATTCCATCGAGCTGCCCCTTATAGATCCAATAATTCCCCGTCGTTTCAATGTGATCGAAAAACTGAAAACCTAGACTCCAAATATGGTATGGAGGAACATAGGACATTCCAAAGCCAATTACTCCCGCATCGAAAGTTCTGGCTGAGGGCATATTGAAATACCCCCCTTGTAACTGATAGTTAATGATCAGAGGAAGTCGATCATGGATTTGTTTATTGATTAGCTCAACAACCTCAAGATCACGAAAAAGCTGTGTAGCCGGAGAGTCCTCGTAACAAACAGATTCGAACGCAGTCGCCTGCAAAGGAACCAAAGCCCCCCAAACAAACAAAAGAGATATTTTTTTTTTGATTTGGATCAGTTTGCAAGCCACTAAAGATTCACTTTGAATGTGAAAGGGTATGGCTCAAATAATTTTCTTGCAAGAAAGTTTTGCCCCTTTACTCTTTCTTAAACTCTTGAATTGATCATTATTGCAGCTCTTCCTATACTCTCTGGCAGAACTTAGTATTATTTCGGGAAAAAAGATACATGGCATATTTAAAAGACTTTCGACAACGCATTCAAAATAATGACTATCCTGGGTTTTTGAAAATTTGGGAAGAATACTGCTATGGAGACCAACCCGACGGTGAAGAAATCGTAGCGGTGTTGGAGTTTATTAAAACGTCCGAATTAGCAAAACCGTTCGGAGTTCACGTCGAAAGAATCCTTCCATTATGGAGAGAGCTCAAAGACTTCAAGCAAGCTCACGACGCCCTTCGGTTGATTTTTGATCTACAAACAACAAATAGCGAAGAATTGGCAGATTTAGCGACAGAATATTTAAAAAGTCAGAATGAAAATGACCCCCTTCTCTTCGAAAAATTCCGCCTAATTGGTTTGCGCAATCGAGAAAGATTCCAAGCAGCTATCCGAAATTTCGAACTGCTTACCCATATGAAAAAAGGGAATTTCGTTTTCCACACTAGCGGTTGGGGCACAGGAGAAATCATCGACGTATCCCTCGTTCGAGAAGAGGTCTCTCTAGAATTCGAATATGTGATGGGCCCACAGCATCTTTCCTTTGAAAAAGCCTTTAAAACGTTACTCGTGTTACCTCCTGACCACTTCTATGCACGTAGATTTGGCAATCCTGATGCTCTTGAAAAAGAAGCCAGAGACAATCCAAGCGAAACAATTCGCCTTTTACTCCGCGATTTAGGACCAAAGACCGCAGCCGAAATTAAAGAAGAAATTTGCGATTTAGTCATTCCAGCAGAAGATTGGAATAGATGGTGGCAAACGACACGTGCAAAACTAAAAAAAGATACAAAAATTGAGTGCCCGAAAGAACTCAAAGAGAAATTTAAACTTCTGGCTGAAGATGTTCCTCATGAAGTTGCGCTTCACAAAGCTTTAGAGGCAAAACCAGGTGTTAATGCAACCATTCAAATGGTCTACGCGTTCTTAAGAGACTTTCCTGAAACACTTAAAAATGGGGAGTTTAAAGCTTCGCTAGAGTCTAGATTTAAAGAGCTTCTTTCAGAAGAGACTCTCAATGAAAGCCAAAAACTCCAGGTCCTCTTTTTTCTTGAGGATTTAGGTCTTCCTAAAATTGGTGACCAAATTAAAGAATTAATCGGGGAGCTACAACTAGCACCTGAGATCATTCGAAATATTAGTGTCATGGGCTTTCAAAAGCGCGCCTTGCTCCAAATAAAAAAACTGAGAAAAGATTGGAGTGACATCTATCTAGACCTCCTTTTCACTGTCGATCAAAATCTCTTAAGAGATTTTATCTTGTCAGAACTAGATACAGCTAATACAAAAGATGCCTTAAAGCAAAAGTTGAATTCGCTGCTCATTCACCCACTTTCTTTCCCAGAAGTCTTTGTTTGGTATTTCCCAAAAATCATCGACAAGAAATCAAAACTTCCCTTTTCAGATGCGTCGGGTAAAAACCGATTCTTTGAAGGGCTTATGATTATCTTGGATTTCCTCGATCAAAAGCCTCAATATCGCGATCTTTCCAAAAAAATCATCGCGATCATCACTAAAGGGAGATACAAAGTCGTACGAGACATCATGCAACACTCTAGCATCGAAGAAGTAAAAGAGTATCTTCTTCTAGCAACAAAGTGTGGCTCTTTATCCGACCACGACATCAAAATCCTCCACTCTTTAGGTGAGGTTGTCTTTCCCGCCTTAGCGAGAAATAAGAAGGAAAAAGATCGCGATACTTCCGAAGATGACGTGATTTGGACAACGCAAGAAGGCTACAAGAAAACACAAGCACGAATTCAACAAATCGCAACCGTTGAAACAGTCAGCAATGCTCGCGAAATTGAAGCTGCGCGGGCGCTTGGAGACCTAAGAGAAAATGCTGAATTTAAAGCCGCTTTAGAAAAGCGCGATCGCCTTCAGTCCGAGCTAAAGTTTCTATCAGATCAAATCAATAAAGCGCGTATTTTAACGCCTCAAGATGTTTTGACAGAAGAAGTCAGCGTAGGTTCTGTAGTGCACTGCAGCGACTCAAAAGGTGAGCACCTTCGCTACACTCTTTTAGGACCTTGGGACGCTGATCCTGAAAATCATATCCTCTCATTTCAATCAAAGCTTGCTCAATCTATGAAAGAGCGAACGATTGGAGAGAAGTTTGAGTTCCAAGGAGAAACCTTTACGATCACAGATATTGATAATTACTTTGATCAGAATCACTAGATCCTCTATGTTGTGAGGACGAAGGTAAACATTATGTCGTCCTCCAACAACCATTCTTCTTTTCAACTTGAGCTGGTAATAGCAAGCACGAACATGCATAAGGTTCGTGAATTTAAAACTATGCTCAAACCAATTGCTCAATTTGATCTGCGCAGTCTCCACGACTTTCCAGACTATGTTCCTCCAGAAGAAACAGGAGATACATTTGAAGAAAATGCGAAACTAAAAGCTGAACATGCAGCAAAAACACTCAACAAATGGGTGATTGCAGATGATTCAGGGCTCGTTGTTCCAGCTCTAAATGGAGCTCCCGGAGTTTTGTCTGCTCGCTATGCTGGTAATGATGCAACCGATTTGGAAAATAGAAAAAAACTTCTAGATGAGATCCAATATCTTATGGAAGAAGACAGACAAGCTTTTTTCGAGTGTGCTATTGCCTTAGCTTCTCCAGAAGGATTAAAAAAATGCGTAAAAGGGACCTGTGAGGGTGTCCTTCTAAATCAAGACCGCGGAGGTGGAGGATTTGGCTATGATCCACTCTTTATTAAGCATGGTTACAACAAAACTTTTGCTGAACTAAGCGAATCAATAAAAAATCGAATTTCTCACCGACGAAAAGCTCTAGATAAAATTGCTCTTTCCCTAGAGTCGTTGATGAGCACATAATGTACTACCTGATTGATGGGTATAACCTCATCTTTAGCCTTGTTGAATCTAAAGACAGCCTCCAGACGCGTAGAAATAAAGTCATTCACGCCCTACAAAAACAATTCGCCAAACGGAAAATCTCAGGGATGCTTGTATTCGACGGAGCCCATAGAAGAGATGAAGAAAGCGGACTCTCATATCCAAGCCCTCTCATTGTAGCCTATGCTCCCAAAGGGCAAAGCGCAGATGACTATATTATCGAAAATGTTGAAAGTTCTTCAAATCCCAAGCTAATTACCGTTGTCACCAACGACCGTGGACTTGCAAGACATGTAAAATCATCTGGTGCTAAAGTACAGCTCAACAATGAATTCATTAAATGGCTCAATAAGAAAACAAAAAAAGAAGAACTCAAGGAACCTAGAGACTCTCAGCAAAATATGGATAGGCTTCTAGAAATTTTCGAAAAGAGACTAAGGGAAGATCAGTAGGCTTGATTAACGAACTTCAAATGTTTCGAAAGCTTCTTGCATGGGTCTATATTTCGTTTCTATGCCTTCAACAGCACCATTCCCCGGCCTAGATTGGATCATATGAATAAAGTTATTGATTTGCTCTCCCTTACCTTGAGCGCAAATTTCCACCCTTCCATCGCCTAAGTTTCGGACAAATCCCTTAATATTATAAAGCACTGCATGGCGCTTCACGATTGCCCGAAAGCCAACTCCTTGTACAAGACCGCTTACATAAATATGAATTTCCTGCATTTATTCCCCACTTATTGCAAAAACCGGTTCTTTCATAAATTCAATAGCTTCCCATTGAAAATTCTGTAAGTGCTGAAACACCTCCGAAGTGGATGCCGATCTATTTAGAAGCATACGTAACTCTCTTACCCCAGTCAACCTCTTGAGATACCAACACCCCACACGTCTCATATCAAGCAAGGACTGTTTTTCAGGCTGATACTTTATGATGTACTCGAAATGCTCCATCAGATTTTCTTTTAAGCCTGAAACGGTTCTTGGTAGGGCCGGCAACCCTTCAATAGCTCTTAAGATATCTTCAGCAATCCAAGGCTGGCCCATTGTTCCCCTGGAAACAAGTACTGCATCACATCCTGTGTAAGATAACATTCTCAAAGCATCGTTTGCGTCAAAAACATCCCCATTACCAATTACGCGGATCTCTCTTGCAGCTTCCTTACACTGTTTAATATGGTCCCAGTTTGCTTTACCTTTGTATCCTTGCTCTCTCGTTCGTCCGTGAATGGCGATCGCCTTAGCACCAGAGCGCTCAGCAATTCGAGTTATTTCTACCGCGTTGATACTTTTGTCATCCCATCCAGCTCTAATTTTTACTGTTACAGGAATTTTTACTGCCCCAACAATCGCCGAAAGCATCTCTCCAATAAAATCGGGAGTCTTAAGCATCCCCGAACCACTGCCATCTTTTGTGACTTTATCAACAGGACACCCACAGTTAAAATCGATTACATCAAATCCCAAGTCCTCAACAATCCGAGCCGCCTCAGCTGCAATCTTTGGCTTACTCCCGCAAAGCTGAGCTCCAATCGGATGCATCCCAGATTCGTAATCAAGCATCCGATACGTATTGGCATCATTTCTGACCAAGGCATCGATTTTGACCATTTCGCAATAGACAATTCCGGGTCGATAACGACACGACATCCGACGAAAGGGCAAATCTGAGCATCCCGCAAGAGGTGCATAAAGAACTTTATTTGGAAGTTCCGCTGATCCTATAAAAAAGGGTTCACTCATGAGAAAATGCTCAAAAGAATCATTTCCATAAGCCTTAATACAAAAAATGCGAGGATAGGACTTATGTCGAGAACCCCTCCGAGAGGAGGCAAAAGTCTTCTAAATAGGTTAAGGTAAGGATCCGTATAAAAGGAAACAAAGCGTACAAGATTATGGGCTTGCCATGCAGGGAACCAAGAGCTTACAATCCTTACGAACAACAATACCGTGTAGGCAGCGAATAGGGTGTGAATTATATAAACCAAGCTCATGGTTCACCATTTTAATGGTATTTCACATTTTCGTCATTCTCTGGTAATATGTAGGGCCTTATGTTTATTCTCGGCATCCATTTAGACACCCCATATATTCGAACAGCCCTCATCAGAAAGGATCGCAAAGGCATTGAGATACGGACACTTAGATCAGAGCCATCCCCTGAGTCAAAAGGTGGCGAAGGGGTGTATCAAAATGGAGGCGAGCAACCCTTTTTTTCAGAAATTGAAAGCATGCCCCCAAAATCTGGGGCAGCTTCTCTCGGATCAGACTATGTAAAGCCGCTTTACAATGAAAATTTCAGAGGAAAAATTGTAAGCGCAATCCCTGCAAAAGATTTTTTAGTCCGCTCTTTGGAGCTGAAAATTGCGGGCAAAAGCCACGCCCAAGAAGCAATTGCTTTTCAAGCTGAAGCAACAACTCATTTTGATCCAAAAGAGATTTTGTCTACTGCACTGCTGGAAAAAAAAGGAAAATCCCATGTTGAGGCCCTCCTCTTTACGGTTCCTAAAAAATCTTTATCAGGGCACCTCGAAATGCTCGCTCAACTACAAATAGACCCAGACTATATCAGTACAGTCCCTTCTGGACTCTGCCATTTTGTTCATTGGAAATTTCCCGATCTTTTAGATGCCTTTATCATTGACTTAGGATCGAGTAGAACTACCTGCGCCTTGATGGAAAATGGAAAGCTAAAAAAAGCACATTCGATAGACATTGGCATTGAAAAACTTCTCTCCGCCCTTTTAGAAGACCGAAAAAGGATTCTATTAAAAAAAGAGATCCAAGGAGCAGCCAAACAACTCGATTTACTCTTATTAAAACCGAGTCTCAATCCAAATCTCTCAATTCAGTTAGACTTGCTACGGCAGGAAATAGGAAAAGCGTTCTATTCTTTTTGTAGAGAAGCGAAATGCGATGTAATTTTTACTGGCAACTCTGATGCATTTACCCATCTAAGGGAATTTTTATTCGATTTTTCAAAAGACAAATGGCCTCTTTCTGTCGAAGAACAAAAATTTGCTATCAGCATCGGTCTTGCGATAGAACAATGTGGCAAAAACCCCCTTCAATTGCGGCGCGATGAATTCTTCCCCCCCAAAAACTGGAAAAAGATGGGAGCCATTGCAATGTTAATTCTCACAAGCTCCATTTTTCTAAGTACAGCTCTTTTGGGCTTTGGGATGAAATCTAGTATTTCTAGAAAACAAAAAATGTTCGAATCACTCCATATCTCGAAAAAAGGCTCCATAGAAGAAGGAATCGATCGTTGGGTTGCATCAGTTGAGAAAAACAATAAAGAATACCCTTATATTCCCCAATCTCCAAAAGTTGTTGAAGTCTTTTCATGGCTATCAGCGCACCCTCTTCTAAAACAATTAGAGAAAGAAGGGGATCCGATCGATATAAAAGAACTTCATTATCATCTAGTGACTTTGCCCACCCTAATTACCCCCAAAGATCCGTACCTTGCGAAAGTGGAAATAGAATTTCAGTTTAATAATGCTATGAATGCACGAAAGTTTCATGAGGCGCTAAGGCAAGGCGATGATCGAGTAAACCCAAACTTAGAAATCACTTGGGATACTTTAAATGAAGGCTACCGAGCTACTTTTTTCTTAAAAAACAGGAGTCCCCATGTTCTTTGAAAAATGTGGTAAATTCTTTTTCTCACAAATGCGCCCCTTGTTTTTCTTTGCCCTTTGTACTTTTCCGCTTTTTGCAACTGCATTCATCTTATTTAACGAGTACAATGAACTCCAAGACCTTGAAACTCGTTTTTCTCGTGCCTTACGCAAGGAAAAGCTCTCCCTGGCAAAAAAGGGGAGAAAAGAGCGTTTTCTTAAGCGCTACTCTTCGCCCAGCCCCTACTTCCTCGATCAAAACATAGAGTCTCTTACCCTATTGAATGAAGAGGCGGAAAAACTCCAATCAATCCTCAGTCATCCCGCATTTCCCGATTCTCGCTCAATCAAAAGCAGACTCGCTTTTTTAAAAGACAATCGGTTATCTTTCATTGAAGAAAACATAAGAACTTCTGCAAAAATAAAAGAAGTAGAAGAAAAGCTAAGAAATCCAGTTCAATTGGATGAGAATGATCTTAAAAAAGTACTCTCCTTGATCGAAGATGTTGAGATAGATAACTTCACACCAATCGATCATTGTCCTCAGATGATCATTAAAGACTTTCGACTCAAAAAACAAGAGACTTCCCTGCATACAGAACTGTTTGAAGTGGAAATGGATCTCATAAAACGGGAATTTACGAGCTCATGAAATACGCCCTTATCCTTATTCTTGCCATTACCGCAGGATGTTACCATTCTTCTACAGAAGACACTCTTGCTCTCATTCAAATTCAAGATCGAAATGGCCTTACAGAAACTATCAGTAATCCCGACCGCTTGACGGTCTATGAGTCTGTTGATTTTTTCACCTCTCAACCCTACAAAAAAGTGTTGAGAGTCTATAAAACAGAAGGGAAAAATCAATCCAAAATTACCACCTATCATCCAAATGGAGTGGTCTGGCAATACTTAGAAGCGGAAGAAATGAGAGCTCACGGCTCTTATCGCGAATGGTTCCAAAATGGGCAAATTAAAATTGAAGCAACCGTTATTGGTGGCACAGCAGATGTGAATCCAGGTTCCCATGAAGACTGGCTGTTTGACCATTTAAGCCAAGTATGGGATGAGCATGGAAATCTAATTGCAAAAATCCCTTACGAAAAAGGGATGCTAGAAGGGACAAGCGTCTATTATTATCCATCGGGACAAATAGAAAGAGAAATTCCCTTTGTAAGAAACAGCATGCAAGGCGATGTGATCGAATACACCCGAAATGGAATAATCAAATCTAAAACCCAATATAAAAATGGGATTAAAGAGGGCTCAAGTCTAGGTTATTTCTCAGATGGAGCTCTAGCTTGGGATGAAGATTACTCAGGGGGACTCATTCGCACAGGTGCTTACTATAGCAAAAATGGGGAGCTTGTCTCTGAGATTACCAACGCAGGCGGATTTCAAGCTCTTTACGACGACAATGATGCTTTAACTTTGATTGAGTTTCGCGTGGGACAGCCAGAAGGACTTGTTAAGAAGTTTACCCCCTATGGTGAGTTACACAGATCCTACTTCATTAGAAATGGAAAAAAACAGGGCGAAGAAACCGAGTTTTATCTCAGCTCTGAAGTGGATCAAAGTGTAAAGAGAAGCCAACCCCTCCCAAAACTTGTCGTTACTTGGAATGAAAGTACAATCCATGGTCCCGTGAAAACATGGTACAACAATGGTCAACTTCAAAGTCAAAGAGAGTACTCCAACAACAAAAAATCGGGATCTTCCTTAGCTTGGTATCGAGATGGTAGTTTTATGCTTCTTGAAGAATATGAAGAAGAAAAACTCCTAAACGGCCAGTATTTTAAAGCTGGTAAACCAGAGCCTGTCTCAACTATTATCAACGGCAATGGGCTGGCTACTATATATGATGAAACTGGGGCTTTTTTAAGGAAAGTCTCGTATGTAAGAGGCAAACCATTTGATCCAGAAAGCTGAATGGCGCCAGATTTTACTAAAGAGACGTAAAGAAGTCTCAGCAGAAAGACGGACTGAGGCATCACTGCTACTCAGGGAAAAAGTTAAACCTTTAGGGCGCATCCTCTCATTTACTACAATTGGTTCAGAAGTGGACACAAAGCCATTAAATGATCATCTCCTTTCAGAAGGGAGACTAAAACTCGTCCCTTATACAGTAGAGTCTCTCTTTCAGGTCCCGTTAGAAGAAATTGATTGCATCCTAGTTCCTGGCTTGGGTTTTGACAAAGAAAACTATCGATTGGGTTATGGAAAGGGATTCTACGATCAATTTCTTGCAAAAGCTACTCACATCTTAACAATCGGAGTTGGTTTCAAAGAGCAGCTCTCTGAAGAACCACTACCCAGAGATCCATGGGATATTCCGGTTCAAGAATTACTCTTAGTCTGAAAGTAACGAGAAGCCTGCTACTTAATTTTTTTCAACTTTGAAGCTGGAGTCCCTTCTTTGGGAAGGTCTTTTTTAGGGGAGCAAAAATGGGTCCCTTCACAAATTGTTGCCCTTACATACGATCCAGGAGAGACCCCAGTACACATTGAAAAAATCCCCTCTGAAGGGCACTGCCAAATCACGGTAAAAGGTGTTAATGAGACATTTGGTGACCCAGGATGAACGTAATTTGTGGGCGATAAATTAGACGTCCAACTACTTTGTTGCCCTGGCTGAACCGAAAATTGCCCAAGAAATCTTCCATCTGAGGCTTGAATAATTGCAGTTAAAATCATGGTCGTATCATTGTGCAGCAAAATTGTCCCATCATTTGTCCCAGCCCGGGCTAAAATGGGTAAAAAAAGGAGAACAAGGATTCTAAACACCATCTATCTCTTTTCATCTAAAAAGTTCATATTTGCCCATCGGAAGTCAACCTGTCCAAGAGGGGATAACGCAACCTCTTCGAGCCCCTCACACTGAAGATAATTCATCGCAAAATGAAATAAGGGAATAATCGGCATATGTTCCAACAATATCTGCTCGGCTTCTCGTAAGAGACCCTTTCTCTCTTCAGAATTTCTACATAATGCAGATTGGTTTAAAAGATCAATGTATTTAGGATTTTCCCAATTCGTATTATTGGAGCTGGCCTCTTTGTACTTAAACACCTCAAGAAAATTAATCGGATCATTAAAATCTGCAGTCCAAGATCCCGCAGCTAATTGGTATTGTCTTTGTGAAATTTTCTGGAAAAAAACTTTAAGATCTACAGCCTCGAGCTCAACTTTTATCCCAAGGGATTTTTCCCATTGCTGTTGGACAGCTTGAGCAATAGCAGCATTTCGCTCATTCGTACCATAACTAATAGTAATAGGCTCCATTTCTTCGAGTTTTAACTCAAGTTCCTGCAAGGCATCCATCAAAAGCGAATGGGCCATTTCTTGATAGTCATCTCGAAAATACCCTTTTCCAGAAAGGCCCATTTC
>PFAD01000019.1 GCA_002773795.1 Chlamydiae bacterium CG10_big_fil_rev_8_21_14_0_10_42_34
CTTCCCCAATTTCATATTCAAAATGAATACATGAACCTAGAAGTGGAATCAAAAGAAGAAAGAGACTCTCTGAGGAATTTCAAAACGCAGGCAAAATGGATTTGCAGATCACTGAGTAGAAGGAAAAAACTCCTTCATGAGATTTGTCGCATCTTGATTTGTAAACAATCTGCGTATCTTGAACAAAAAGGAGCTCTTACCACACTTTCAATGAAAGAGATTGCCGAAAAACTTGAAGTCCACGAGTCTACTATCTCTCGCGCACTTTATGGTAAATATGCATCAACTCCAAGGGGCATTATTGCACTTAAATCTTTAACCACAGTGGCTCCCCAAACAGAAACAGCTAAAGAAATTCTCCAAAGCCTCATTCAGAATGAAGACAAAAAAAAACCGCTTACTGACGATGAATTAGCTGAAAAGCTCAAATCAAAAGGGCATTTGATCGCGCGTAGAACAATTGCTAAATACCGGAGCCAATTGAAAATCGGCTCCGCTAGCGTGAGAAAGCACTCCTAATTCAAGGAGCGCACCAACTTGAATTCTCTATCGGGATGGTGAAATAATATCACAGTCACAACAGATATACCTGTCAAACCTGCAAGAAGGAGGAACGCCCCTTGATAATTGCCCGTAAGATCGATCAGCCATCCAGTTAATATTGGAGCGATAACTCCGGCTAGAGAAAGACAGCTCGAAGTGATCCCTTGCGCAGTACCAGAGCGCTCTTTTGCGACATCAATATTGACGCTAAAAAATGCGGGCTGCGGCATTAAGCCAAAACCTAAAGCAAGACTTAAAAAGATAATAGATAGACCTAATGTATCGGTAAAGCTAAGACAGACGAAGAAAAATGCAGCGAGAAATTGACTTACCCAAATAATGTGGGATCGAGACAGTCTGCCACTTCCTGTTTTTTTATATAAATAGTCTGAAATGACTCCCCCAACTTTTAAGAAAATTGCTCCCACAAGCCATGGAATCGTTAAGTACCAGCCAACGCTTTTCAAATCGAGATTATGCTGTGATAGAAAATAACCCGGAAGCCAAAGGGTGGCAAAAAACAACATATAGCCAAAAGCGAAGTAGGCAATATTGTTCGCAATTAATGCTGGGTGCGTGAGGATGAATCGCCAATCGACTAAGCTTTTCTTCTGTTCGCCCTTCATTAAAGATGGAGTGGCAATCAGCTTACGCTCTTCTGCATTTACATAGCGGCTGTCTTCTGGATTATCTCTAAAGAAAAAGTACCAAACACCTGCCCACAAAATTCCAGCTATGCTAATGATAAAAAACATCACTCTCCACCCATAGTCTGCAACGAGGTAAGAGGTAATTGGGGCTCCAATCACAGAAGAAAGAGGAATGGCTACAAGTCCCAATGAAAGGGCTCTTGCTCTTTCAGAAGGGGACAACCAGTTACTAATAGAGCGTGTAATTGCAGGGAAATGGGGCCCTTCTGTAACTCCCAAAAGGAAACGGAGGCCAATGAACCCCCAAAATCCGGAAGCAATACCTAAAAGACCAACACAAACCGACCAGCCGATGGCAGCCAAAGGCCAAACAAGCCTTGCGCCCCAATTATCGACAAGCCATCCACCCACAACAGTAAGTAAAATATACCCCAATCCAAAAGCCGAAAGGATCATTCCAAATTGCGTATCGGTGAAATGGAACTCTTCTTTCAGTGGGTTGATTACAAATGAGATTGCTGAGCGGTCGATAAAGTTAATCAGCGTAATAATAAAAATTAGGCTAGTAACGAACCAACGAAAATTTGTTTGAGACTTCTTTGCCATGCTGTTTCCTTAATTTTGGAGATATCCTACCACTATTTGCTTCTTTTCCGCTAGAATCTATCCATTTGACACTGAATGGTGTGTATGAATAGGAAAAAGTTCCCTTAAAAATTGCTGATCGATCAGATTCTTGCCCGATAGTTGCTCTAAAATGGATAAGGGGGACTTTTCCGGATATAGGAGAGCTCTTTGCGGAACTAAAAAAGTCTGTTCTAGCGCGTACTGACCTGCAAGTGCAGCGTGCGATACTTGATCTGTAAAAACCGCCCAGCATGATCCTGGAGGAAACTCCCAATGGTCTTTATGGCAACTTTCTTGAAAAGCACTACTTTCTTTTAAAAAGTTGTGCATGTTCATCATAAATGTATCATATGGAGAACGGAGAGCTTTTTTTAAGCCTGAAGACTTTAAGAACCTCTTCATTTTCCGCCCTAACTTAGCCGCCAAACTATAGTTTACAGATTTTGGAATCGAAACGATCTGGTAAAACTCTTTCGCAAGTTCTTTAAATTCACTAGATGTGATCCAGTGGCGACTGTCCGACGGATTAATGTTTGTAAAAAAGCGCAAAATGCGAGAGCCGTGCATGGGCCTTGTCGGAAATGCATCGACATGCAAAAGGTCATTTCGAGCCCTAACGCGTAGCTTGCGCCCCTTTTCTTGAAAAGGTCTAAAACTTGCATAGTCTAGCTTCCAATCATTTGCATATGGCTGTAAAAGTTTTGTGAGAAATTCAGTTGCTCGAAGCGAATAGTCTCTTAATATTTCTTTAAGCCTTAAGGTCGAAGCAAGATCATTTGAACCATGATTGGTCACTTGATCTAAGCAAGGCTTGTATGCGATATTTTTTCGAGAGCTTGACCCACTTTGTCTTTGCGTAAGCAAAAAATCTATCTCTTCTTTTGGGAATGAAAAAGGTGTCGTCGGGAAAAACAAAATATTTCCGTCTTCAAGCGCCTCACAATACTTGAATCGATTTTCGCCCTTTTCCCACTCTTTATTTTCTATCGTGATTTTTCTAGTCATGAGACCCCTATAAGTAGCTTTTAATAACTTTCCAACGCAAACAGCTTTGCTTTTCTGCGTATTCTTTAAGATTTAATCCTTTTGAAAAGGCTTGAATTTCTCGATCTGTTAAACGAAACAAAATTGCCCGCACTTTGCGTAAATCAGGCACAAAAAAAGAAATCTGCTTTGCCGCCTTTTTCAGCTGGCTGTGCCTTAAGATCAAACGGAAAAAACCCATTGCAACCCACAGTGCAGCACCCAAATAAAAAGAGGGCCAAAATATCGCACCCACAATAAAAATCAAAAAGGGCCAAGCTTCCCAAGGTCTTTGCAAAATAGGACCTAAAACCTTTCTCCACTTTTTTTCTGATGTCATAAACGCGAAGAATTCTTCGTACCTATCTTCATTAAAACCAGATCTCGCGGCATGAACGGCTTCATGCGCCAATATTTCCTCGCGACTATAAACCTTAAGGTATGACCCCTTTCTCAAACTCTCTCGCAATTGAATAGAGTTCAAAGCTTTTCCCTCAATCCATGCGGCAGCGCCTTGCCATGGAGCTAAGCTTTGATTTGAGTAAAACGCACAAATGTAAAGCGGCTTTACATCATACAATTGATCCAAATAAATGCGAACCCAATCCCAATGGGCTTCTGGGATCCAATCACCTGCCTCAAAAGTTTTTTTTACTTTTGCTACCCGTGCAAGGAACGTGTCCTCATTCTCCCCTGGCCCGGGGATAAATCCCATTTTATCTAGTGCAAGCAAATCACGATCTGTCATAAAGAAACATTATGGGATCTAAGGTGAAATCTTCTCAATCCTTTCTAGAAAATAGAAAATGCGTTACCATCTGTCCGATTTTGAGGACTATATAGTATGGGCAAGGCTCTTGTCATTGTTGAATCTCCCGCGAAAATCAAGACTTTAAAGAAGTTTCTTGGTTCAAATTTTATTTTTGAGTCATCGATTGGCCATATTCGCGATCTGCCTCAAAAAGAGTTCGGAATTGATACTGAACATGACTTCGAGCCCAAATATGTTACGCTCTCAGACAAAAAAGAGGTCATCAAAAAGCTTCAAGACGCTGCTAAAAAAGCAGATATCGTCTACCTCTCACCCGACCCTGACCGCGAAGGGGAGGCTATTGCCTGGCATATCGCATCCATTCTCCCTAAGGGGACAAAAATCAAAAGAACTCCGTTTCAGTCGATCACTAAAACAGCTGTTCAAGAAGCTCTCGACAATCCGCGCGATATCGATATGGATCTCGTTGACGCTCAGCAAGCACGTAGACTCCTCGACCGAATTGTGGGTTATAAGATTTCTCCGATCCTAACACGAAAAGTAAAAAGAGGCCGCCACGGCACTTCTGCAGGAAGAGTTCAGTCAGTTGCGCTTAAACTTGTGGTGGATCGCGAAAAAGAGATCGACGCCTTTACCCCCGTTGAATATTGGAATATTGGAACGCAGCTTCAGCCAAAGGTAAAGGGAGAAAAGGCATTCCCAGCCACACTTTTCACTGTAAACGACCTAAGAGTTGAAAAGGAAAAGGGGAATAAAGAGTGCTTCCTCATTCCAAATGAACAAACAGCAAAACAGATTACAGATCGCCTAGAAAAGGCAACCTATACTGTCGAATCGGTAGACAAAAAAGAGAAAAAGAGAAACCCAGTCCCCCCATTTATCACCTCGACGCTGCAACAAGAGGCTAGTCGCCACTACGGTTTTTCAGTTTCTCGAACGATGAATATTGCCCAAGGCCTATACGAAGGGGTCGATATGGGTCCCGACAGCGAAGGTTTGATTACTTATATGCGTACCGACTCGGTCAATATTGCCCCTGAGGCAATTTCTAATGCGCGTAAATACATCCTCAACCGCTTTGGACAAGAGTATCTTCCCGACCAACCTAAGATTTACGCCTCTAAAAAAACAGCGCAAGAGGCCCATGAGGCGATACGCCCAACGAGCCTTTCTCGAGACCCCGAGAAAATCCGCCAATACCTTTCCATTGATGAATATAAGCTTTACCTCCTCATATGGCGCAGATTTATCGCATCTCAAATGAATCCAGCTATCTATGATACGGTCTCTGCCGACATCGCGACAGACCAAGACATCCTCCTTCGCGCTACAGGATCGGTCATCAAATTCAACGGATACCTAGCGGCATACGAAGAGAAAAAAGACAAAGGCGCTCCCGACGAAGATGACGATAACAGCAAGATTCTTCCTCCTTTGGAAGTAAATATGCCCTTAAACCTTATAGAAGTCACATCGAGCCAATCATTCACAAAGCCACCTCCCCGTTTTACAGAAGCTTCCTTAGTGAAAGAGCTTGAGCGCTTAGGCATTGGTCGTCCATCTACCTATGCTGCGATCATGAACAAGATTCAGAGTAGAGATTACACGACAAAAGAGAGCCAAGCTCTAAAACCTACTGAGCTCGGCAAAATCATCTGTGAGATGCTCGAACAAAACTTTCCACCTATTATGGATGTGACCTTCACAGCCCAAATGGAAAATCAGCTTGAAGAAGTGGCAGAGCACAATAAGAACTGGAAAGAGATCATCCGTGATTTTTGGCGCGACTTTATCCCCCTTGTTGAAAAGGCGGAAAAAGAGGCCGTAGTCCCAAAACTTCTCACCGATATCGACTGTCCAAAATGCGGTAAGCCGTTACAAAAAATTTGGTCTCGTAGCAAGTATTTCTATGGCTGCTCAAACTATCCTGAGTGCGACTATACAGCTCCTATCGAAGCACTTACCTTTAACAAAGAAGATTACGATCCCAATTTTGATTGGGATCAACCTTGCCCTACTTGCGGATCCCCAATGACTCTACGTCATGGGCGCTTTGGAGCCTTTTTAGGTTGCTCCAAGTACCCAGATTGCAAAGGGATCGTGAACATCCCGAAAAAAGGGGAACAGACCTTCAGTCCAGGCGAACTGCCACCTTGTCCTGCAGTTGGTTGCGACGGCCATTTCACCGCCCGCAAATCTCGCTTTGGGAAAACATTTTTCTCCTGCTCAAATTATCCAGACTGCGATGTCATTGTCTCAACACTAGATCAAGCAGAGACTAAATATGGATCAACTCACCCTAAAACCGCCTATGTGAAAAAAGGGGGCAAGGGGAAATTTGCGAAAAAAGGGGCAAAAGGGAAAAAGGGGAGCAAAGAGGCCCCTGAAAAGAAAAAGAAGAAGGCGATTAAGCAGCCCGCATATAAAGTTTCGCCAGAACTTTCAAAAATAGTTGGTGCAACAGAGCTGTCCAGACCAGAGGCCACCAAAAAAATCTGGGAATACATTAAAGCACACCACCTTCAAGACCCAACCAATAAAAGACGCATTATTCCCGATGCAAACCTTGCAAAAATTATTGGGAAAGAACCGATTGACATGATGAAGCTCTCCTCCTTTTTGACAAAACATCTGAAAAAGTGATTTTTTAAAAGGAAATCAACAACGAACTTTCGAGATTCTTTGTGTATAAAGCCACCTTTCGCATCAATATAAGAAAAGCCCTTTTGATGTCGTTTGTGGCACTGGGTCCACTTGGAAATTTACTTACTCCTCATTTCCTCCCGAGCGCCCTTCGCACCTATTTTTTTCTGCTGCCCCTTTTCCCCCTCTTTTTTTTCATCATATACGAAAGGTTCATGAAAATTGGAGCGCTTTTTCTCCCTCTTTTTATCTACAGCTTCGTTTCGGCGCTCTTAGTTACCTTTTTTGGCCAGGCGAATGAATCCCACACCCTCTTTCGCTTTTTCCTTCTCTTCACCCAGTTCTTTTTTATTCTAGGAGCAGTGTCTTCACTAAAAACCAGAGATGAGCTCATTTCGACACTCAAAATCTATCTCATTTCTTATAGTATCTCACTTGCGATAGGCTACTGCTTCTACATAGGCTACTATCTAAAAATCGTCCCACTATCGATACTTGATCGGTTTTCTGTCCTTACCCAGTTTGGATTTTCGATTTTGCGCTTTTCTCCAGGATCCTACCCAAACGAATACGGGATCGTATCAAGCTTTGTCCTTTCAATTCTCACCATACTTATTTTTGAAAAAAATCAGAGGTTTATCCCTGTCAGAAAACCGCTCCTCTATTCATTTTTCACCCTTACATTTATTGCCTTTCTTCTAACAACAACTCGAGCTGCCTATCTCTCATTTGCCCTCGTTCTCCTCTACCTTCTTTTGAGATCAAAAAATTTCTTCCGCGCCTTTTTAAAGCTCTCAATCTTTACTACCTGCCTCTTCACCTTCTTGTCCTTTTTTAAATTCAATATGTTTAAAATTCTAAAAGCTGGTTTTGGACAAAAAATGCACCAAGGATCTCTTGGAGAAAGACTACAAACATGGAATGTCGCATTAGAAAGAGCGAAAGAATCCCCAATTTGGGGAACGGGATTTGCCTCGATAACAAACGTCCACAATGTCTATTTCCAGCTTCTTTTTGAACTTGGTGCAATAGGGACTTTAATACTTATTTTAAGCTTTCTCATAGCATTTCTTGAAAGCACATCAAAATATAGCTCAGGAATAAAAGATGAAACTACTCATTTTCTAGAAAAGATTCGAATGGCTGGCCTGATCAATGTTCTTACCTTCGCCGCTAGTAATCACAACCTCAACCACCACTTGACGTGGTTTGTCTTTTTTCTTTGCCTCGCAACACTTCGCCTTCCATTCTTAAAGACGCGTCAAGAACTGCCCACAACTTGATGATTTGCCCGCTCTCGCATCTCCTCAAGAAGCGCTTTGACCCGTTGTGATTCTCCCTTTTTACTAATTAAAATAGCATCTTCTGTTTCGACAATTAATAAATCATCTAAACCAATTGTAGAGATGATCCTTTTGCCCCCAATGATCAGACTATTTGTCGTATCAATTGCCATAACTTGGCCTACAGTTACGTTTTGATTATGATCCTTTTCCATTGCGTCATAGACGCTATCCCAAGAGCCAACATCCGACCAGGAAATAGCTAAAGGACAAACAAGGATCTCTTTGGATTTTTCCATGATTGCGTAATCAATGGAAATATCCGGCAATCGTTCAAACTGCTCCCTTACCTCTTTCGCCTCAAGTTTAAAAAGATACCCTAGCTCGGGACAATGCAGCTTTACTTGCTCCCAAAAAGTCGCCATAGAAAATAAAAACATCCCTGAGTTCCAAAAGAAATTAGGATTTTCTACATATTTTTCAGCAGTTTTAAGGTCGGGCTTTTCAATAAAGCGTTTCGCTTCAAAAGTTAGCGAATCAAACTCTTTTCCTATTTCGATATAACCATAGCCGGTTTCGGGCTTTGTCGGACGAATTCCAAATGTGATGATTTTATTCGTCGTTGATACGCTACTTATTACCTGCTCAATAGCGTGAAGAAATACAACTTCAGGCTCAATTAAATGGTCCGATGGGACAACTAAAATCGGTTCATTTTCTTTTGCCCCACACTCTTCTTGAAGTATTTTAATCGCAAGAGCAATTGCGGGTGCTGTATTTTTCCGAACAGGTTCTACAAAAATACGACAGTCGGCGCCAATCTTATCAAGATGCTCTTTCACAAGGGCAAAATGGTGCTCACTTGTCGCAACCACCACATCATCAATAAAAGGGGCCTTCTGCAATCTATTTACAGTTCGCTGCAGAAGAGATAATCCTTCTCCAAATTTTAGAAACTGCTTAGGAAGATGCTCTCTAGATAAGGGCCAAAGTCGAGTCCCACCACCACCTGCTAAAACAATTGCTTTCATATTTTGTCCCTCACAAATTGCGCAAATAACTCATTAAATCGATTCACTGAAAACTCCTCGGCCCTTTTGCGACACTGACTTGGATCCATTTCCATCTTCTCAAACTTCTCAACCGCATCAACCAAAGAAGAAGATGTCTGCTCACTAAAAAAAAGCCCCGTCTTACCCTCGACAACCGTCTCACACACTCCCCCTTTACCAAGGGCAATCACAGGAGTTCCGCAGGCCATTGCCTCAACGGGAAGAATCCCAAAATCTTCCACGGCCGCAAATACAAATGCTTTTGCCTTTTGCATGTACTCTTTTAATACAGAATCGGGTTGATATCCAAGAAGTTCCACATTTTTCCCTGCGCTTCTTTTCACTTTTTCCAATTCAGGCCCATCCCCAATCACAACCAATTTTTTGTCACCCATTTTCGAAAATGCTTCGACAATCAAATCGATCCTTTTGTAGGGAACAAAGCGAGAAGCTGTCACATAATATGAGTCTTTAACATCTTCACTTTCATAATATGAAATATCCACAGGAGGATAGATCACGGCAGCATCTCTCCCATAGAATTTTTCGATTCTCTTGGCCACATACTTCGAGTTGGCGATAAAATGATCTACCCTTCTCGCTGAATGAACGTCCCAGCCTCTAAGATAATGGAGCATCCACCGAGCAAATGCGCTCTTCACGCCCCGATATTCTCTTAAATATTCGTGCATTAAGTCCCAAGCGTAGCGCATCGGGGTATGGCAATAGCAAATATGGACCTGATCAGGGGATGTGATCACCCCTTTTGCAGCGCAGTGCGATGACGAAACAATCAAATCATAGCCAGTTAAATCGTGTTGCTCAATGGCCAAAGGAAATAGGGGTAAATAGCTTTTATATTTCGTCTTTGCCCAGGGAAGTTTTTGAATAAAAGACGGCCTCACCTCTAAGTTTTCAAAGTAGGTCCCTTTTAACATTTTCTCATGCTGTACCAATGTGTAAATCGGAGATGGATATAACTTATGGATTGCCTCTAGAACTTTTTCTCCACCACCAACACCTGAAATTAACCAATCATGAACAATTGCACTACGCAAAACAGACCTCTTCAAATACTTTTCGATGTTCCATTGCTGTCTTTTCCCATTTAAAAACCTCTACCCGTTCTAACCCACGCTGTATCAACTTTGCTCTCAACTTTTCATCCACAGCTACACGGCGAATCGCATCTGCCATCTCATCTACATTTTCTGGGTTAAAGTATACGCTCGCATCCCCACACACTTCTGGAATGCTTGCAGCATTAGACACAACCGTTGGACACCCACAGCTCATAGCTTCAAGCGGAGGGAGCCCAAACCCTTCATAAAGCGAAGGGAATACAAACATTTCCGCCATACTGTACAAAACGGGGAGCTCTTCATCAAGAACTTGCCCCAAAGCAGTCCCTTTCCCCACAACAACTAACTCTAATCCCGAAACGTTCACTTTTGAAAATGCACGAATAAGCCTTTCGATATTTTTATGCGGCTTGAAATTTCCGATAAATAGAACAAACCTTTCAGGGAGTCGATATTTCTTACGAATCTCTTCCGAGCTTGGTTTTCGTGAAAAAGTATTCCGATTTATACCAACATGGATAACTTTTAGATCTCCACATCCAACAAACTTTTCAATTTCCACCTTAGAAAACTGAGAAACAGTGATTGCCCGATCAGACCTTGCCAAAGCTCGTCTCATCACCCATTTTGCGTACATTTTTTTTTCAAATGTACCCAACGCTAGGTGACATGCATCATGGATTGTTGCAATCCTTTTTTTCGCCCTTATCGGCAAGAGAGGGACATTGTAGTGCGGAGACCAAAACAAATCACATTTTGGCACCTTCAAAGGGTACTGCAGCTGTTCTTTCACCGAGTAGATAGGTGCACGAAATAAAATTTGTTCAATTCCGCAGCACCATGGTTGATCAAAACGGTCCACCAATAGCCGAAGACGAAATGGAGCTGCATTGAAAAAGGGGACTAATTGTCGGATATAAACTCCGATTCCTGAACAAAATGCCATCCTGGCATCAATACAAAGATCGATCATGCAAAACATCATAGCAGATTCGAGCAAAATCAAAACCGGATTGTTCATAACACCCAGTTTTGCTATGGTCTATGGCTTGTATTTTCTTGAAGAAAACAATGCTTTATCACGGACATAACTTAAGAATTGGAGTTGATGCCAGTTCAATTCATGAAGCGCAATCTGGAGTAGGTAATTACACATTTTACCTGCTCGATGAGCTCATTAAATTGCGTCCACAAGATACTTTTTTTCTTTATACATTTCGGCACATACTGGCCTTGAAGCATTTTTCCAAATATCCAAACGTAATTTTGCGGCAAAACGCATCTCTTTCTATTAGCGAAGCTTTGTGGAGTCAAACGACCCTTGCCTTGATGTGCAGAAAAGATAAACTTCATATCTTTTGGGGACCTACTCAATCAATCCCTCTCGCACTGCATAGATCAACACAAACAATCCTTACGATCCACGATTTTGCCTATAAACTATATCCCCAAACGGTGTCATATATCCGCGGAATTTATCTCAGACTATTTTCCTCTATTTTCTTCAAAAGAGCCTCAAGACTCACAACGAACTCAAAAGGGACTGCATTGCGTTTAAAAGAGCTATATAACCTCTCTGCCCATGCCATTGTCCCTTGTCCGATCAAAACCTCCCTAGAACTCTACGACAAAGAGTCCCTAAACCTATGGCTTCAAGAGCGCAATCTAACTTACAATAACTATGCATTAACATTAGGAACCCTTGAGCCGAGAAAAAATCTAGAAAGCACAATTACCTCCTACTTATTTGGGCTAAAAAAATATGGGGCTAAAAAAATGATGCCCCTCGTGATTATTGGGGGCAGCGGATGGAAAAATAGAGCCCTTCAAAAGCTTATCAACACAGCCTGTGAAAAATACCCCAAAAATATCCGCTACCTGGGATATCTTCCAGACAACGAAGTGAACATGTATTTATGTGGAGCGAACAAATTTATCATGCTCTCTCACTACGAAGGTTACGGGATGCCTATTGCGGAGGCGAGAGTTTGTCAAACGCCGGTCATTTGCTCCCCCGTTCCAGAAATGCTTGAAGCCGCAGAAAATGACGCCACTGCCATTACTTTTGGCGAGGCTCAAGAAAAATTAGCAGAGAATTTTCTTTCTCAAACACCTCACAAAAAAAAGCAAAAAATAGTGACGTCTTACAAGACGAACGTAGATCTAGCCCAACTCTTATCAAAACAAATCACATCATTTCGCTGATAAATACACAAAAAAACAACCCGATAAACCGTTGCTAAAAAATTTCCAATCCCGTACCTTCAATCAGATTAAATGCCATGAAGGAGAGAAAAAATGCGTATTTGCGTAGCCGGTGGAGCTGGATATGTTGGCTCTAGACTTGTCCCTGAGTTATTAAAAAAGGGCCACGTAGTTGTTGTCCTAGATCTCTATCTTTATGGCGAAGATGTGTTCAAAGAATTTGAGGGAAATAAAAACCTCATTCAAATCAAAGCAGACATTCGCGATTTGGAAGCTGTTGAAAAATCTCTACAGGGCTGCGATGCTGCCATCCACTTAGCCTGCATTTCGAATGACCCAAGCTTCGAGCTAAATCCAGAGCTTGGTAAATCGATCAATCTCGATGCGTTCGAACCCTTTGTTCAACTTGCAAAAAAACATAAAATCAAACGATTTATTTACGCCTCCTCTTCTTCCGTTTATGGAGTAAAACAAGAGCCCAATGTGACTGAAGATATGTCGCTAGAGCCGCTTACCGACTACTCTAAATTTAAAGCTGAGTGTGAAAAAATTCTGTTTAAACATATGTCTGACGACTTTATTTGCACAAGTTTGCGCCCTGCAACAGTCTGTGGCTACGCTCCAAGGCAAAGATTAGATGTCGTCGTCAATATTTTGACAAATTTGGCGTTTCACACAGGCAAAATCAAAGTTACTGGCGGCTCTCAGATGAGACCCAATATTCACATAGAAGATATGGTCGCCGCATACCTTCTTGTCCTCGAAGCACCTGCTGAAAAAATTCAGGGACAAATCTTTAATGCGGGCTACCACAACCATACAGTTTTGGCGCTCGGAAAAATGGTTCAAGAAATCGTCGGGAAAAAAAGACCTGTTGAGCTAGAAGTTGAGCCTACCAATGACAACCGCTCATACCACGTATCTTCTGAAAAAATCGCGAAGACACTCAATTTCCAACCTAAATTTACTATTGAAGATGCCGTCAAAGACCTATTAGCTGCTTTTGAATCGAATAAACTCCCTGAAGCAATGACCGATATCCGATATGTGAACATTAAAACAATGAAAGCTGTGGATCTGAAATGAAAAAAGCCCTTGTAACAGGTGGCGCAGGTTTTATTGGAAGCCATCTCACAGATTTACTATTGAGCCAAGGACACCAAGTCATTGCCATCGATAATCTTTGCACAGGTTGGCGAAAAAACTTGAACCAAGCGGAGAAAAATCCCAACTTCCGATTCGTTCAAGCAGATATTCGCGATCCAAAAGCCCTAAAGGGGCTCTTTGAAGGCGTAGACTGGGTATTTCATCTAGCAGCTCTTGCAGATATCGTCCCATCTATTGAAAAACCGCGAGAATATTTTGAAACGAACGTCGATGGTACTTTCAATGTGTTGGAAGCCTCAAAACTGGCAAATGTAAAACGGTTTCTGTATGCTGCCTCTTCATCATGTTATGGGATTGCCAAAACATACCCAACTCCAGAGGATGCCCCCGCAGCGCCTCAGTACCCATATGCCTTAACGAAATACCTGGGAGAGCAGCTCGTCCTTCACTGGGCGCAAGTCTATCAGCTGCCAGCTATGTCCCTACGCCTTTTTAATGTGTTTGGTCCACGGTCCCGCACAACCGGCGTATATGGCGCTGTTTTCGGTGTATTTTTGGCACAAAAACTGCACAAAAAGCCCTACACAGTAGTAGGAGATGGAAATCAAACAAGAGACTTTACCTACGTGGCAGATGTTGCTGATGCCTTTTATACCGCAGCACAGTCAGACATTTGTAATGATTTTATGAATGTGGGCAGCTCTGGCCACTATAGCGTGAACAAACTCGTTGAGCTTTTGGGGGGTCCAATTACCTATATTCCAAAAAGACCAGGAGAACCAGATTGTACCTATGCGGATGTGACTAAAATCCAACAAAAACTAAAGTGGAAGGCAAAGACCTCTTTCGAGCAGGGAGTAAGCCATATTTTAGATCGCATCGATGATTTTCGCGATGCCCCTCTTTGGGAACCAGCATCTATTCAAGAAGCTACAAAAACTTGGTTTCAACACCTAAAAAGCTGAGGGAAAAGTGATATTTTCAAACCGATTTAGCGATCTTACAAAAGCAATTGAAACATGTCTTTATTTTTCGGAAGAAAACCAAATTTCCGAAGAAAATGCTTTTTATCAAGCTCTTGAAATGATCGAAACTACTCGTTCACAAAACGGAATTGTTTACGTGATTGGTAATGGGGGAAGCGCTGGAATTGCGTCTCACTTTAGTACAGACCTCATTAAGTCTCTTCAAATTCCTTCGCAAACACTTTACGACTCTAATTTAATGACGTGTCTTTCCAACGATTATGGCTACGATACAGTTTTCAGTTATCCTCTTGAAAAACTGCTAAAACCCCAAGATCTCTTAGTGGCCATCAGCAGCTCGGGGAAATCTCCTAATATCATCAAAGGTGTGCAAGCTGCTATCTTAAGAAAAGCGTCGGTATTTACACTCAGTGGGTTTTCTGAACAAAATCCTTTGAAAAAACTCGGCAACCTAAATTATTGGGTAGACCGATGCGACTACGGCCTTGTAGAAACCTCCCATTTTTTCCTCCTACACACACTCATTGACTTATGGAATGAAAACGCACCTAAGGAAGCAAAACATGCAAAAATCGTTGGAAACACCGACGCAAAAGATCAAATCTCTGCAAGAAATTGAAGAAATTCTTGGTGCAGATCGCAGTATTGGCCTAAAAATAGTTCAATGCCATGGCGTTTTTGACCTTCTCCACCCTGGCCACATCCGCCACTTTCGAACAGCGAAAGAGCAGGGAGATAAGTTAATTATCACCATTACGCCGGATCGGTTTGTCAACAAAGGCCCAGGTCGTCCTGTTTTCACTGAAGCCTTGCGCTTAGAAGCTATTGCTGCTTTACAAGATGTTGATTATGTAGTCCTCAATGATTCTCCTGATGCAGTTTCAATCATAAAAAAAATCAAACCCTCTATCTACGTCAAAGGAAATGAGTACAGCGATCACGGCTCTGATATTACAGGAAAAATTTCTGAAGAGGCAAAAGCTGTAGAATCTGTTGGAGGTAAAATTTTCTATACTGACGACATCGTATTTAGCTCATCTTCTCTTCTGAACCGCTATTTTGATAACATTCCACCTGAAGTAACGCGCTTTCTCAATAGTTTAAAAGCAACTTATACTGACAAAGACATCATTAAAAAAATTGAAAGTCTAACCAACTTAAACGTACTTGTAATTGGCGATGCAATCATCGATGAATATCAATTTGTTTCTCCTCTAGGCCAATCGGGGAAAGGGCTTCACATGGCAGCTCGCTGTCTTGAAAAAGAAATCTACTTGGGCGGTTCTTTAATTATTGCAAACCATATTGCTCAATTTACTCCTAACGTAACCTTGCTTACAGCACTCGGCAAAGATTGCCCTCATATGAATTTCATAAGGCAAAATTTAGATCCTTCTATAAAAACTAAATTTACCTATCTCGACGACACGACAACGCTGACAAAAAAACGGTATGTCCTCAAAGATGGAAAAACTCTATCAAAGCTTTTTGAATGTTATTCAGGTCAAGATGAGGCTTTAGAACCTCGTCAAACCTTTGAGATAATTCAATTTTTACAAGAAAATGCACATAAATATGACTTAGTTTTAGTTTGTGATTTCGGCAATGAATTTACCAATCCTCAGATCATTGATGCCATTGCAGATCTCCCCAATTTCCTCGCCCTTAACACACAAACTAATAGCGGAAATCGCGGTTATAATGTGGTCACAAATTACAGAAGAGCCGATTTCATCTCCCTAAATGAACCAGAATTTCGCCTCGCAGCACATGATAAAAGGAGCTCACTAGAGGGAATTGCGGCAGACATTTGTCAAATCATGACCTGCAAAAACATCTCGATCACTCGAGGTGTTGACGGCGTTTTTTCTTACACCTCTGATGGCAATTCAATGCAAATTCCGGCATTTGCGACAAATAGCGTAGACAGAATCGGTGC
The DNA here is from genome assembly GCA_002773795.1 of Chlamydiae bacterium CG10_big_fil_rev_8_21_14_0_10_42_34. Classification (GTDB taxonomy): domain Bacteria; phylum Chlamydiota; class Chlamydiia; order Chlamydiales; family SM23-39; genus REEB52. Next base: position 15,913 of record PFAD01000019.1, read on the forward strand.
GGGTGATGCCTTTTTGTCCCTTTGCTCATTATGCCTAGCGAATCATTACTCTCCCGCCTTATCAAACTTCATTGGTTCGATAGCTGCTGCAATGAGCGTACAAATGGTGGGAAACCAAGAGTCCATAAAAAAAACCTCTCTTTGTAAATTTATTACCCGATTGATGAAATGACCCAAACACAACAATCTTTATCCTTAGATCTTTATCGAGAAATGGTTCGGATTCGGATGATCGAAGAGGCCATTGCTGAAAAATACCCAGAGCAGAAAATGCGCTGTCCTGTCCACTTAAGTATTGGGCAAGAAGCTGTAGCCGTTGGTGTATGTAAAGCGGCTTTACATACAGATTATCTCATCAGCAACCATCGCGCGCATGCCCATTATCTTGCAAAAGGGGGAGACCTCAAAGCAATGATTGCTGAAATTTATGGGAAAAGCACAGGTTGCTGCTCTGGAAGGGGCGGCTCGATGCATTTAGTAGACAAATCCGTTGGTATGTATGGCTCCACTCCAATCGTAGGAGGAAGCCTTCCAGTAGGTGTTGGCTTAGCATTTGCGACTCACTTAAAACAAGAAAAAAACGTCACGCTTATTTTCTTTGGCGAAGGAAGCACTGAAGAGGGAGTTTTTGCTGAAAGCCTTAACTTTGCTGCGCTCAAAAAGCTTCCCGTCTTGTTTGTTTGTGAAAATAACTTTTATTCCGTCTACTCTCCACTTGAAGTCAGACAACCTCAAGAGCGAGATCGAGCAGCTATTGCACGTGCGCACGGAATACTTGCAAAAACTGGGAACGGAAATGACGTTGAAGAGGTCCATCTACTTGCACAGGAGGCCATCCAATCCATTCGCGAAGGAAAAGGTCCAGTTTTTCTTGAATTTACAACATATCGACACAGGGAACATTGCGGGCCTAACTTTGATAACAATATAGGCTATCGAACAGAAGATGAGTTCCATTCTTGGGAAAAGAAATGCCCAATTCAGTTTCAATCTCAAAGAGTTCAGGCCGATATAAATGGCATCCGATCCTCGATCCTTACTGAGATCGAAGAAGCCTTTGCTTATGCAGAGAAAAGTCCTCTTCCACAATTTGACATTGAGAAAGAATCCCCCTATGCCTAGACAACTTAAATTCCATGAAGCTATCTTAGAAGCAACCGATCAAAAAATGGCTCAAGATCCCAATGTTTATCTGATGGGGCTTGGCGTACCGGATCCTAAAGGGATTTTTGGGACAACCTCTGGGCTAGAAAAAAAGTATGGTCCAGGTCGCGTTATGGACATGCCCACATCGGAAAATGCCATGACAGGCATTGGGATTGGATCTGCTATCCTCGGAATGCGCCCCATTATGTCCCACCAACGTGTCGATTTTTTCCTTCTAGCACTCGATCAACTCATCAACAATGCAGCTAAATGGAACTATATGTTTGGCGGGCAGATGAAAGTTCCACTAGTAATCCGCCTTATTATTGGTAGAGGTTGGGGACAAGGCCCTCAGCACTCACAATCACTACACAGCTTTTTCGCACATATTCCTGGGCTTAAAGTTGTGATGCCATCTACTCCTTACGATGCAAAGGGGCTGTTGATCTCCGCGATTGAAGATGACAATCCCGTCGTTTTTCTCGAACATCGATGGCTCCATAATACATTTGGGGATGTCCCCCAAGAAATGATCCGCGTCCCCATCGGCAAAGCAAAAATTGTCCGACAAGGAACGGACGTAACCATCGCAGCAACATCACACATGGTTTTAGAGGCTCTAAAAGCGTCAAAATGGCTCGAAAAAGATGGAATTTCAGCTGAACTCATTGATCTTCGAACAATCCGTCCTCTAGACAAAGAGACACTTCTCACTTCTGTCAAAAAAACAGGCCGGCTCATCGTTGCTGATCCCGACTGGAAAACGGTCGGAACTTCTTCTGAAATCCTCGCGATCGCAACGGAAGAGGCGTTTTCTTACCTCAAATCTGCGCCAGTTCGCGTAGCATATCCAGACAGACACACACCAACAAGCTGGGCCCTTGCCAACCACTTCTATCCAACAGCAAAACATATCGCTATAGAAGCTTTAAAAATGATGGGAAAACCGACCCATGCTCAATCACTGATTGAAGAACTCCTCAAACAGTGCACAGAAGAACCTCTGGATGTTCCAGATAAAGAATTTACAGGACCCTTTTAATTTTTAAGGTAAAACAATGAAAAAAGTACTCGTCATCGGTAGCAATTCTTTCTCTGGCAGTGATTTTGTCGACCTGCTTCTTGAAGAGGGAAAATATAACGTAATCGGAGTAAGCAGATCACCAGAAAAAAGCGCACTGTTTCTCCCTTATAAATCACGAAATTCCAAAAACTTCCAATTCCATCAAATTGATCTTAATAAAGATCTTCCGCGCTTAGCTGAGCTGCTCGATGAATTTCGCCCCGATTACATCGTGAATTTTGCAGCGCAAAGTGAAGTGGCTCCTAGTTGGGAAAATCCTCATCATTGGTTCCAAACGAACGCGGTCGCTCTCACCCAATTTGCCAACCTCATTAAAGACACCACCTACCTAAAAAAGTATGTCCACATTTCCTCTCCTGAAGTCTATGGCACATGTGTTGGAAATATCTTAGAAACAGCGCCATTAAACCCAAGCACTCCCTATGCTGCATCGAAAGCTGCAGGAGATCTGTCGTTATTTACTTTTGCGAAAAATTTCCCATTCCCCCTTGTCATGGTGCGCGCAACAAATGTCTACGGTGCACACCAACAGCTTTTTAAAATCATTCCCCGTTCTGCCATCTATCTAAAACTTGGGAAAACAATTGAACTCCACGGCGGAGGAACTGCAGTTAAATCCTATATCCATATCAGAGATATCTCGCGCGGTGAACTTGCCGTAATGGAAAAAGGGCGCACCGGTGAAATTTACCACTTATCTCCTGATCAAGGAGTCGCGGTAAGCGATGTAGTTCGTACAATTTGCGAAAAAATGAACGTTTCCTTTTCCGCCTCCACACAAACTGTGGCAGAGCGGCTCGGACAAGACAAAGCCTATACAATCGATTCTACGAAGGCTCGAACTGAATTAAACTGGAAACCCATCATCACTTTGGCTGAAGGGATAGGACAAACTGTTTCGTGGGTAGAAAAAACCTTCGACGAAATAGCAAAACAACCTTTAGTCTATATCCACAAGGAATAACGCAATGGAAATTGATCTACTCATCAACTACCCACGTGCAAAGCGTAATGTGCTAGAACGGGGTGCTACAAAAACAGAAGAAGACCGCCAAATCGCTCGCCAATTTGGGAAAGATTTCTTCGACGGAGATCGACGCCACGGATACGGAGGATTCAATTACCATCCCCGTTTTTGGCAACCTGTTGTGCCAACTTTCCAAAAGCACTTTAACCTCAACTCAGAGAGCAAAGTACTCGACGTAGGCTGCGGCAAAGGATTTATGCTCTACGATTTTTCCCAAATCATTCCCAATATTCAAGTGAAAGGAATCGATGTTTCCACCTATGCGATTGAGCATGCAATCGATGCTGTAAAACCTCTTGTTCAAGTAGCTGATGCGAGAAAACTCCCCTTTAACGACAAAGAATTTGATCTCGTAATTTCCATTAACACAGTCCACAATCTGGAAAAACCCGATCTAGCAAAAGCCCTACAAGAAATCGAAAGAGTTTCAAAAGGAAGTAGCTTTATTACCGTCGATGCGTACCGCAATGATGAAGAAAAAGAGTTGATGTACGCGTGGAATTTAACTGCGAAAACAATCATGCATGTCGATGAATGGAAGGCTTTTTTCAGAGAAGTTGGATATACCGGCGACTACTACTGGTTTATCCCATGAAAACACTTGCTGCAATCTTAGTCCAATTAAATGCCCCTCTAGAAATTGTTGAGCTTGAAATCCCTTCTTTAAAACGGGGCCAAGTTCTTGTTCAAATAGCCTATAGTGGGTTGTGCCATACGCAACTTAATGAGTGGAAAGGTTCCAAAGGACCCGACCCATTTCTTCCTCACACTCTAGGGCACGAAGGCTCTGGGATTGTTTTAGAAGTGGGAGAAGGGGTTACAAAAGTCAAACCGGGGGATCACGTTGTCCTCTCATGGTTAAAAGGGACAGGACTTGATGCGCCCAGCACAACTTACCAAGGACCTAACATCACAGTTAATTCAGGCGCCATTAGTACTTTTCTAGAAAAAGCGGTTATTTCTGAAAATCGGCTTATTCCTATTCCCTCCGAAATCCCTTTGAAAGAGGCAGCTTTGCTTGGTTGCGCTATTCCTACGGGAGCAGGCGTTGTCATGAATAACATGCAAATCAAAGAAGGGCAATCTGTCGTTATTTTTGGCGTTGGAGGAATCGGATTAAGCGCAATTTTAGCAGCAAAACATGCGAAAGCCAACCCCATTATTGCCATTGACATCCGATCCGAAAAGCTTGAAAAAGCTGAGTTGTTGGGAGCAACCCACATTGTCAATTCTCTGGATTGTAACCCTTTAACAAAAATATCAGAAATCCTCGGGAATAACGGCTCAGACTTTGCCCTTGAATCAGTGGGTAGAAAAGAGGTCATGGAAATGGCCTTTCAGTGCGTAAGACCGTTTGGTGGATTATGCGTACTTGCTGGCAATCTCCCCAAGGGAGAAAAAATTCAAATCGATCCATTTGATCTCATTAAAGGGAAAAAAATTATTGGCACATGGGGAGGTGGAGCAAATATTGATCGCGATGTTCCCCTTTTCGCTAATATTTTTCTAAAAGATGCAAACTTTCTAAAACCAATGATTAGTCATGAGGTCAAACTTTCAGAAATCAATGAACTTATGAGTGCCCTAAACAACGGACAAATTGCTCGCGGACTCATCGGATTTGGAGGTGTATGCATTTAGGAATTGAGGGAAAAGTTGCCTTTATCACTGGGGCAGGAAGAGGTTTAGGTAAATCCATTGCAAATTGCTTAGCTAGAGAAGGTGTGAGCATTATTGCAAATTCACGCAGCGAAGAAGATCTTCGCAGCTTAATGAATGAGCTTCCTAAACCAAAAAGCGAAATTGACCACCAATATTTCTGTGCAGACTTGGCAACAAATCATGGGCCAGAGGATCTATTAAACTTTTTAGATAGGCAACAAGTTACCCCAGATATTGTCATCCATAATCTAGGCGGCAACTTAAATATTACCGATCCTCTTTGCTCGCTTGACCAATGGCGGTCGGTCATGCGTATCAACGTAGAAGTTCCAATCGAATTAAACCGCATTTTCATCCCACAAATGCAAAAAAAAGGTTGGGGTCGAATTTGCCACGTATCATCAATTGCAGGGCTTGAAAACCAAGGCCCTCCCGCCTACTGCGCAGCAAAAGCCGCCCTCATCGCTTACGCAAGAAGCGTAGGGAGATATGTTGCGAAAGATGGGATTGTAGTCACCTCCATTCTCCCTGGAGCCGTCTTCACTGAAGGAGGCTATTGGGATACTGCTTCAAAAACAAGACCCGGACACGTAGAAAAATATTTGTCAGAACGTATGGCGATCAATCGATTTGGAAAACCAGATGAAATTGGTGAAGTGGTTACATTTATGTGCTCTAACCATTCCTCATTTTGTATTGGCTCAGCATTTTTAGTCGATGGAGGTCAAGGAAAAGTATTTTTTGGCCAAGAACTTTCATAGGATACCCGAAACATGCAACAGACTCTTTTAAATAAAGACTTACGCAAAGAAATTGTAGAAATGATTTTTCGTGCGAAAGAAGGGCACATCCCCAGCTCATTTTCCATCATCGATATCATTCACCATTTGTACTCAAAAGTACTTAAATTTGATCCAAATAACCCAAAGTGGGAAGAACGCGATTACTTTATCTTAAGTAAGGGACATGGGGGAGTCGCCCTTTACGTAGTGCTCCATAAATTTGGTTTTTTGAATCAAGAACACATTCTCTCTTACAGCTTAAAAGGGGGAATTTTAGGGGGACACCCAGATTCAACGAAAGTGCCTGGAGCAGAAGCCTGCACAGGTTCATTAGGACACGGCTTTCCAACTGCCGCAGGCGTTGCTTTAGGACTAAAAATTCAACAGAAACCAAACCGTGTTTACGCACTTTTAGGCGATGGAGAATGCAACGAAGGGACCATTTGGGAAACTGCCTTAGTAGCAGCAAAACAGCGCCTATCCAACTTAACAGCAATCATCGACTTTAACGGGTCTGCAGCTCAAATCTTGCCCGTTGACCCACTTGCAGACAAATGGAGAGCATTTGGCTGGAATGTCGTAGAAATTGATGGACATGATGAGAATCAATTAGAGCTTGCTTTTTCTGCCCCTCGAAAAGAAGGTCCTCTCGCAGTGATTGCGCACACTACAAAAGGAAAAGGGGTAAGCTTTATTGAAGGACACGGAAAATGGCACCATAAAATCCCTACTCACGAAGAGCTAAAACTGATATTCGAGGAACTGAAATGAAAAAACTACGACAAGAATTTGCCGATACAATGTTAGAAGTTGGCAATACCGACCCGAATCTCGTCGTGATGGTGGGAGATATTAGCCATGGAATTTTGCAACCTTTTGCAAAAGCGCACCCTCACAGATACTTTAACGTAGGAATTTGTGAGCCTACCATCGTAAATATGGCAGCTGGCGTTGCTAAAACTGGCCTTATCCCCGTCGTTCATACAATCGCACCTTTCATCATCGAAAGAGCCTATGAGCAAATTAAACTCGATTTTGGCTATCAACAACTAGGCCTCAACCTTATTAGCGTAGGCTCAGCTTTTGACTACGCGCAATTGGGCTGTAGCCACCACTGTTATAATGATATCTCACTTATGAGCCATTTCAAAAAGGCTCAAATTTTTTTTCCTTCAAGTGCGATGGAATTGAATATCCTTTTTAAAGCTGTATACAACAATGGCGGCATTAACTACTTCAGACTCCCAGAAAAACCCCATGGGATCACTCTTTCTCCAGAAAGCATTGAAGTTGGCAAGGCAATTAAAGTAACTACTGGAGAAGACCTAACAATTGTTGTCATCGGACCACAGCTTAAAACCGCTTTTGATGCTGCCGTTGCGTTAAAAAAGGGCGGAATTACAACAGAAATTCTTTACTACCCGACGATTAAACCATTCGATCAGGATTCCTTAATCGCTAGCGCAACTAAGACAAAAAGGGTCCTCGTAGTTGAAGAAGCCTCTGCTCACGATGGGATGTTCAACTATTGCTTAAGGGCCCTCATGCACACCCCAAATATAGAGTATGCACAAATAGCCATTGACGACTTCGTCCACCAATATGGGACATATGAAGAACTTTGCGATGAGTTAGGATTTTCCGTGTCTGGTATATTGCGTACAGTTGATGAAAAATTCAACTTGAAGCTCAATCTAATAGCTCAAAGGGCTTAAAAGTGAATCCAAAAATTTATGTAATTACCTATCATAAGTTTAACCACTGCCCCGATTACCACAAAAATGCAAAACCGCTTGATGAGCGTTTTTTAAAAAGTGATGACCGCTATATTTATTACCTAATCGACAAAGAGGTCCCTGCTCCCTTAAAGGACAAACCTGTTATATTAGAAAACAAACTAAGCGAAACCTTTCATGAGGCGGGCGGCAAATACTTTGGTGAATGGTCGTTTCTTCTCGCAGAAGAGCAGGTTGCATTTTGCGAATACCCATTTTTTATGATTTCGTCGAGGTTCTATGAGAAAAACAACTGGCTACACAAAGATCTTAACCAAGAATGGGACTCATTATTCGGCCACTTTAACCACTTTAGATGGGGTTACTTGCCTAGCTATGATCGCCCATTGAGATGGATCGATCTTTCCTGGGAAAAAGACTTTAAAAACCAAGCATGGAACTATAAGTTTTTTCCATTCACAGATAAAACTTATGAACTGATCGAAGAGCTCTATGGAATTAATATTCCCCGCGACTATCAGTTTACTGCAGATCTTTTCTGCAATTACATCGGATTTAAAAGTCGTGACGAGCTCCTTGAATATACAGCATTTTACCGACCGATCATCGACTACTTTTTCGATGCTAATTACCAACCCAAAAGAGATATTTCTAAATATGTACGCACAACTGGCGGATTTAGAAACGAAAAAAGCTTTACGTTCATCCTAGAGCTAATCTGCCACCTGTTCTTTTTTCAAAAAAAACAAAGGTATTTTGCTCTTCATTACAATGGCTATTATTCAATTGATGAAGCGAACAAAAAAATGGACCGTCTAAAGCGCTTCAGACTTCCTCTTTTCAAATATGCAAACCGCCTCTTACGTTGGCAGTATCGACGGATGAAGACCGAGGGCTTTCTTGCTCCCATACAAACGCTTCTAAAAAAGTAATATCCCACTTGTTAGTTAGCAACCCTATATTAAAAGACTGGATAGTCAGGTAATTCCGGTTCTCCAATGAGCACACGAACTTTTCATTGATAGCATTATCGAAAACTTGTCCACCACAAGCCGTTACCATGAAAGCATAGCGCCAGCCCCAGGGAAATAAATGAATCAGCTTAATATCTTACGCTGAGACAAAAACTCCCTTAACGCTTTTCTTTCGCCAATTTCATTGATACCACTGAAGCTGTTTTTTCCAGATAAAATCATCAAATATAATAATGGTTCCTAGCTGTACATACTTTCCAAAATATTGGAGCACTCAGGGAGTTCTTTCAGAAAAAAGAATATATGACGAGAGATATAAAAAATCGCTATTCTCCAAAAAGGAGAATGCAAACCGAACGTTTTTTGTTCGACAAACACCCCTAAGAACTCAGAGCAGCTTCGGATCTTTGCTGCGTATTCCAAAGAAATGCATATTGCCCATTCGACGAGATCAGCTCTAAATGAGAACCTGTTTCCACAATCCGGCCTCTTTCCAAAACATAGATCTGGTTAGCATCGATTACCGTTGAAAGCCTGTGCGCAACAATAATAATTGTTTTCTTTCCTTGAAAATGGCTCAAGGCTTTTTGAATTAATTTTTCCGATTGCGTATCTAAACTACTTGTCGCCTCATCAAGGATTAAAACTTCAGGATTACGGACAAATGCGCGCGCCAATGCAATTCTTTGACGCTCTCCCCCAGAAAGACGGTATCCTCTCTCACCTAATACAGTCTGATACCCTTGAGGCAATCGTGAAATAAATTCATGAGCCTCGGCCATCTTCGATGCAAGAACAACTTCATCAGCTGTTGCATCAAGAAAGCCGAAACGAATATTTTCCTCAATTGTGTCATTAAAAATGAAAGTATCTTGGCTTACTACCCCTAAAGCATTACGCCAACTTTCCAAGCTAAATTCTTTGATCTCATGTTCATCGACCAGAATTTTGCCTTGTGTTGGCTCATATAAGCGAACAAGAAGATCCATAATGGAGGATTTTCCAGCTCCAGAAGAGCCAACAAAAGCTACTGTAGAACCTTTAGGGATAGTAAATGTCGCATCTTGAATTGCCGGTTCGTTTGTGTCGTTATACTGAAGCTTGACATGATCAAAGGCAATATATCCTTTAATCTTAGGAAATACGTTACCTTCTTGCTTGGCATAGCTTTTCCCTTTAGCACTTAATATTTCTTCAAGTCTTTCAACAGGTCCCCAATTAGAAGCAATACTAGTTATCCCAGCCAAAAATAATTGAAATCTGCCATTAATACGGTAGACAATCGTAACAAATGTTAGCAAAATCGGCAGGGCATTTGTATGCTTGTTCACCAGAATTTTCTCTCCCACAATCAAAAATATCCCCACTAAAACGACTCCTGTGATTTCACTAATTGGGGGGATAGCGCGGCTCCAATAAGCAAGCGTTTTTGTAGCCTTAGCAACTTTATTAAGAGTTGAAAGAATGCTTTCTAGCACATTTTTTTGTTTTGCAAATGTATGAATGACTCTCATCCCATTGAGACTTTGTATAGTGTTTTTACTAAACTCTACAAGATGCTCGGAAAGAAGGATCGAAATTTTCGAGATTTTTTGAATAATAATTTTAAGCGAAATACCAATTAATCCAAATAAAACAACAGCAAATAATGTTAGTGGAACCGACAGAAAAAACATAACCCCTATCGAGGCGCAAATTGTAAAGGCAGCTACAATGGAGCAGTTTGCAGCATCCATTACAGTGGGGATCAAGATAGACGGTATTTTTGCATACTCGACGAGATCCCCAATCTTATATTTGCTTACACAAGGAAATGTAAGAGACAAAATCTGTTGATAAACCCTTTTTTGTGTATCGATTTGAATACGGGTAGCTAAAAGAATAGCTGTGATTTGTCCTATATAAGTAAGTGCGCTTCTAAAAGCTTGCAGCAGAAGGGCTGCTGCTAAGAAAAACACGAAAAGCTCCCGTGTATTAAAAGAAGCAATCCAATTAAAAATAATGGGATGTAAGAAAAATGGGTGATCCAAAGCGTTGTTACCGCTTAGAGCGCTGAAGGAAAGCAAGATACACCCAAAAGAGAGACCTTCTAAAAGCCCTGCCAAAATATTTGGGATTAAAATAAGGCCGAATACAAATAAGTTCTTCCCCTTTTCGCCTAGAAAAATACCCCTAATTATTGGCTTTGAAAATCCTTTCATTCAATTCGTTGCTCCAAAAAAGTCTGCGCTATTGATACTAACATCGATCTGTAAAAACTGCAATTCATGCTCAATGGACAAGAGAAATCGTGAAATAAAATTCAGCCCCAATTATACTCCGCGCAAAGCTGATCATAGAGAGTTTCATTCAGATGAGTTTCACTTTAATGGGAAGAATTGGGAATCGATACTCCAAAACGTTATGTATCGCTAGAGCGACACTTCACATTCTCGCAGTTTTTTGCTCCATTCTTTTTTTCCCAATCAGCTGGCTTCTTAAACTATTGGGGATTCGGGTATTTGTTTCAGGAACAGCGATAGGGCACTTCACAATCGAACCTGAAACCTACTTAAAAGAGCAGAGACTAGGAAGAATTCCAAAATACAAATCTATTTTATTCCCTCCCTTCAAACCGGTTATTTCTCGACACCCATGGAAGCTCAATACTTGTAATGACTATCTTACTCACCTATGGAAACAACGATTTTGGGTGATCACAAATCCCCTTATAGCATTTCTCCTGTACCCCATACTAGGTGGACCCTATCTGAAAAAACCATTATTTTTTCGCAAACACTGGCTGTTTCATCAAAATCAATATTGGGAGCTAAAAGCTGGAAATCGACTTTTTGATATTCAAGCTGAGTACTACAAAAAATTCCCCACATTTAGCCCAGCTGAATCAATGTTAAAAATCCCAACAGCTGATGAAGAAAAGGGAAGAAAAGTCCTGAGTCAGTGGGGAATTGGCAAGGAGGACTGGTTTGTCTGTTTTTATGCAAGAGAACCTGGCTTTTATGATTTTAGAGATGCTCAAGTACAAGGACTACGTTACGCGGACATCGACACATACCACTTAGCATTACAAGAAATCTCACAAAGGGGCGGCTGGTGCATTCGAATGGGATCGCCAAATACGAAACCTCTTTCAACCAAACTATCACAAATTCCTCGCATTATCGATTATCCCCACACCGAGTTCGTTTCCCCCTTTATGGACGTGTTTCTTTCAGCCAAGTGCCGCTTTTTTTTAGGAGGGGCAAGTGGAATCACCCTTTTACCCGGGTTATTTGGAAATCCAAGTGTTGTGGCAAATCTTGTTCCCGTTAATGTGCTCCCTCCTTACCCAAACGATATAGGCATTCTTAAACTCCATTATTCGCAAAAGAAAAAACGACTCCTTACATTCCCAGAAATTTACAAAACAAGACTTGGAATGTCTCACGAAAACCGTGATTTCGAAAAGGCACAAATTGATCTCATCGATAATACAGATGAAGAAATTCACGAGGCTGTAAAAGAAATGCTAGATCGCTTGGAAAATAGATTTATTGAATCCGACCATCACCCACAACTACAAAAACGATTTATGGATAGGATACCGAGCGAAGCTTGGAGTAAAAATTGCTGCGCCCGCATAGGAGCACATTTTTTAAATAAATACGCTGATTTATTTTGATGGATAAAACTAAAACAAAAACTTTTGTCATTGGAAGCGCAGGCTTTTTGGGAAAGCATTTTCTTGAGAGCTACCGTAATGATGAACCTAAAACGATAGGAACTCAGCACTTCTCTTCGGATAAGCCCTTCTATTTTAACCTGGAAAAACCAGATATTAGAGCACTTCCTTTAAACGAAGGATATACACATGCGTTGATTGCCGCTTCGACGGGACTTTTTGTCGAGTGTGAGAAACAGTATGAAAAAACAGCTGTTGGCAATGTTTACGGAACGCTTCAACTGGCCAAAAGCTTAGCAGAAGTGAATATTACCCCTATCTTATTTTCTTCATCATATGTTTTTGACGGCAACGATGGACAATACTCAGAAGAAAGTTTGATTAACCCCATCAATGGATATGGGCTTCAAAAAGCGGAAGTAGAAAAAAAAATTGACCACGTCTGCAAAGGAAATTACCTTCTTCTTCGCTTGAGCAAAGTATTTACACTTGCAAAAGGAGACGGGACTCTCCTCGATGAAATTGTGCAAAAGCTAGTGTCTCAAAAAACTATTTTTGCCGCTCATGATCAGATTTTCACCCCCATTCTCATCGATGATGTAATTCGCATAACCCAGCACCTACAAGCTCTTAGAGCTACGGGATTATATCATATTTGCGGCACAGAAAACTGGTCTAGATACGACCTCACAAAAACCATTTCCAGCTTATTATCGAGTCCTCCCACAATCATACAGTCGATCTCTCTCGACGATCTTCCCGACAAAATAAAAAGACCGAAGAAAACAAATATGCTATGCCAAAAAGCGTTAAACACAGGCATTAGTCCTCCAAAAACTGTGACTGAATGTATTCAAATCATGCAAAACTTATGGGTAGAACATGTCTAGCACTCTATTAAAATTTGGAGACCATTGGTCCTTCAACATTCGAAATGATCCCAAACGATTGGCTTTTGTTCTGGCTCGTTATCACTTTGCCACCAAAATGATGCAAAATCCTACTTCAGTCCTAGAGCTAGGCTGTAGCGAAGGGGTTGGAGCCCCTATACTAACGCGTCAAGCAAAAAAATATACTGGAATTGATTTAGACATGTCAGCAATCAAAAGCGCACAAACTAATTTCCCAGAAGATAAATTCCAATTTACTCATGATGACTTCATGGGAAATCTTTATGGAAAATTTGACGCTGTGGTTAGCTTGGATGTCGTCGAACACATTTTACCAGAATTTGAACACATCTACTTTGAAACAGTTCGAAAAAATGTTTCTGATGAGGGGATTTGTATCATTGGCACACCTAATATTACCGCTGCTCCCTTTGCCTCTGAGGCAAGTCAATTGGGCCACGTAAATCTTTTTACTCAAAAGCGCCTAACGACCACTCTTGGAAAGTATTTTAAATTTGTATTCCCCTTCGGGATGAATGATGAAGTTGTCCATACAGGATTTTCTGGCATGTCACACTATTTAATTTGCATAGGATTTAATTAATATGATCAAAGAAACAAAATCTAACTGGGAATGCGTTACCAGCATAATTAAACAGGAAACTCCTGTTACTCTTAGCGAGCTAACTACTCAATTGTTTCTTGATCAACCTGAAGAGCTCCTCTCATTCTTAAATCAATATAAATTCGCTTCAAAATTACTAAAAAAAGATCAAAAAGTTTTAGATATTGGGTGCCGAGAGGGGCTAGGTTCCTATATTTTGGCCAAGGAAGGGGTTGAAGTACACGGGGTGATAGAGATGAACACAGAGTATAAGATGGCCCTAGCCAACTTCTCTCACCCAAATCTCACATTTTCTTGCCAAAAGGTCTCGCAAATTCCATCAAGCAATTGGGATGCAATTATCTGCTTAAATCATCCTGATTCTCTAAAAACTCAAACAGAGATTTTTTTAAAGGACTTGTACGCAAAGCTAGATAACTCAGGCCTTGTGATTTTGAGTCTTCCCGCCGATTTATCTTTATTTGAAAAAGTTTCTAAATTTCTACAGGATAAATTTATGTTTTTTTGGAAATTTGCCATATATAACGACACAATCATTCCAGATAATAAAACCCTAATTCCTCTTTTACCATCACTCATAATCGGCGGAAAAAAAAGGAAATAAACGTGCGTCTTTCGATCATCATGCCCAACTATAATCATGGACAATTTTTAAGATCACGGATCGAATCTATTCTTGAGCAGCTCACAGATGAAGATGAATTGGTCGTCGTCGACGACGCCTCCACTGATGAGAGCGCTTCAATTATTGGTAAATACGCATCAAAAGACTCAAGAGTTCGCCTTATTCAAAATGGGCAAAATATGGGGCCTGCAAAATCGGCCAATATCGCAATAGAACACGCAAAGGGTGAATACGTTGCATGGCTGGCATCTGATGACATCATGCTCCCTGGGTTTGTTAAGCAAAATATGGCCATTTTGCAAAAAAACCCGAAAATTGGAATTGTCTGCTCAAGTTTTGTTGAATGGGATGATCGCTTTCCCTCAGAAACAGTACAATATGAACCTCAACTAAATGTAGATAACCCCCAGGTATTTTCCCCCTCAATAATTACTCAAGTTTTTTGGAATACCAATTTTTGGATTCCAGGAAATACAGCAATTACTAAGCGGAGCCACATTCTCAAATATGGTCTCTTTAATAGCTCATTTGGGCATCTTTGTGATTGGTTTTTATTTCATACAATTGCTCTTTATGAAGGAGCTGCCTACATTCCTTCACCACTTGCTCTTTTCCGAAAAAACAACCAGTCTTATAGCAGCCAATCTCGTAACCATCTCGTAAAAAAACGGATGATAGAAAAAAACGTAATCGACTATATCTCTCTTCCCGAAAATAAAGAGCTTAGAAGACGCTTTAAACAAGCTGGTCTTTTTCGATTCATTATCCGAAATGAGCTAATTCAGTTACTCAAAAACCCTCGTTCATGGGATCTACTCCTCTCATTTTTGCACAGAGGGATCTCTAGAAAATTCAAAAAAACATACTCTAAGGAAAAACTTTATGACATCAATCACAACCCAGCTTAAGTCAGCGCTCCAGACAGGATTCAAAAAATTGGGATATCAAATACGTAAACACTATGAAGCATGTGATGATATTGGCAGGGAGTATGAAGACCTTCCTGACAGCCCATTTCCAAGGTTTACCCTCAAAAAAGCTCCCCCGACTCCTTGGTCAGGAAATGATGTAAAATTCATCGTGGATAATGGCAAAACTAAGCTGGAAGAAGTGGTCTATTATTCACACTTGAGCTTGCTAAAGATGTGTAAAGATTTTTCCTTTAAGACCGTTTTAGACATCGGTAGCCATGAGAGAAGAGTAACCAGAATATTTGAACATATTGGAAAAAAAGTGACCACCATCGAAGTTGCACCAGGTTACGAAGCTGATATCAAAGCCGATTATCTGTACCACCAATTTACCACCCAATTTGATGCTATTTGGTGCAGCCAAACATACGAACACCAAAGAAATCCTGGGCTATTTTTGGATAAATTATTTGATGACTTATCCGATGGCGGCGTCTTAGCTCTTACAGTTCCCTTTCAACTCGATCATTATGTTTTATTTGGTCATTTGAATATTACATCTCCACTTATGCTGATCTACCACTTAGTCTGTGCTGGGTTTGATTGTAGCGACATCTGCATGAAGTGCTATAATGGCTCTATAGCAGTCATTCTTAAAAAGAAATACAATGGAATTAAAAGAGGACTCTCTTTTGGGTCATTACCTTTGCTAAACTCGACAAAATCTGCAGCCAAAGAGTTGCTTGGTGATGAGCTTTTCGCTCAAATGAAACAATCTTTCCCCCCATGTCTTGCTGACGAAGTAGAACGAAATATTCTCACTTCGCATATTAAATCAATCAATTGGAGCGACCCTATTTAAAATCAATGCAAATTGAAGATATAAAAAAGTTGCAAAACCAAACCTATAGTACTATGATTTCGTGATCTATGAGCCTACCCACAAAGACAAAAACACTTAAGACAGTTTGGCCGGTTAAACAAACGGTAAATCTTGGGAATTTAATTACTTTCCGCCAAGAGATTGAGCTTATCTGCACGGCTTATGGGTATTCAAACGCCCTTATTTTTTTTGAACAAACCCCTCCCCAAATTCAAACTCAACTTTCTTATTTCAATGATGTTTTAAAATCTGAAACCATTGCGATTAAAGTTATTTTTGATTGTTTGGGCAAAGAAGATGTTGAGTGGCCTCCCAACGATCCAGAAATTGAAAAGTGGTCTTATGGTTCTTTTAAAAGAGTAGGTCTTTTGCATCAAAAAACTAACTTATTCCCCAACTTATCTTGGCCGTTAGATAACCTTAATAAAGCAAAGGATCTTTACGAAAATCTAAGAACAAACTGCGAAAAAGTGATCGCTGTACATTTAAAGAATCAAGGAAAGGGCCAACCAGAAGAGAGCAATGCACAATTTTCATCTTGGGCGGAGTTTTTTTCTGAAAATCTTCACATTAAATTTCTTCTTTTAGGCGACGATCACTTTCCTTCGCATTTACTCACCCCCAATTTAGTATTAGCAAGGCAAATGGATGTCAATTTAATCACCCAACTTGCCTTTTGCAGCCTTTGTGATGGCTTTTTGGGGATGGCTGCTGGAATAGCAACGGCGGCATGTCTAAGTACTACCCCCTATGTTATCTTTAAGCACCCATCCCACCACGTCGCAGAAATGGAAATAGAACTTGGCGATTTAGACCATCTTTCTTTTGCCCTAGGCAACCAAAAATTATGGCGAATTACTGATGACCTCAAAAATATTCGTGCTGGTTATGAGGTATTAAAATCATGAATCAGCCCAAAAAAGCTGTTCTTTGCGGTGCCTCCCAAGGGATAGGGAGAACCATAGCCTATAAATTCCATTCTCTTGGTTGGGAAGTTGCAATCCTCGATGTTCAATCCAATGAGGAAATGCAAAGCGCTGGGATCAATATGCATACTTGCGATGTAAGCGATTTTATAAAAACTGAATCTACATTCAAAAAAATATTCGAGGATTTTGGAACCGTTGATGTCCTTGTCAATTGCATCAGAACAAGGCAAAAGGCCCCTTCAACAGCCCCCTTGTTTGAGCAGTGGGAAAAAGCCTTAAAAGTTGATCTAAATACTTATTTAAATGCCTCCTTGATCGTATGTGAAAAGATGAAGACCCTTTCGAAACCCTGCAATATTATTCAGTTCTCCTCTATCACTTCGCACTTAATAACTCTGAGAGAATCAATGTCTTATCATACAGCAAAGGCTGCGATCAATCAGATGACCAAATATTTGGCTGTTCAATACGGCCCCTATAATATCCGAGTCAATGCGATATCTCCAGGTCTCATAAGCAATGAAAAATCAGAAAACTACTCAAGCATGCCGGATGCAAGCTTGTACTCGAAACTTGCACTACATATCCCATTGAGACGTAGCGGTTCTCCAGAGGAAGTCGCAGAAGTAGCTCTCTTCCTCTCTACATCAGCATCTTCTTTTATTTCCGGCCAAGAAATTGTGGTTGACGGTGGATTAAGCATCTGCGAGCAGGTTGGAATCGCCCTGCAAAAAGAGTAAATACTTAAAAAAAGAAAAATAATATGACTGATCTCATTTTGAGCGTATCTCTTCCAACTTATAATCATGCCATCTACTTGCCAGAGAGAATCCCATCTATCCTTGCAGCAATGCCTCAAAATGCCGAATTAATCATTGTAGACGATGGATCGACTGATAACAGCGAGGAGATCATTAGATCCTTTGCAGAGCAAGATTCAAGAATCATTTTCATGAAAAACGAAAAAAATCTCGGGGTTATTAAATCACTTCACAAAATTACGGCAACTGCGCGCGGAAAGTACATGTCTTTCTTATCAGCTGATGATTATATCCTCCCTGAATATTTTTCTAAGATCCTACACTTTGCAGAAAAATATCCTAGTTTTGCAATTTATGTATCAAACTTTGGGTATTCAAATGATGTGATTCCAAAGAGCCACGATGAGATTAAATCTGACTTCTTACTTCCAAACCCTAAAGGGCCCTCTTTCTTTGGCCCAAAACAAACTATTCACCTATTTTCTCATACAGCATTTTGGGTGCCAGCACACTGCTCCATTATTCAAAGAGAGACCCTCCTTCAACTCGGCGGCTTTCGAGAAGAGTTTAAACACAATACTGATTGGTTTTTGTTTCATGCTGCTGCATTAATTGGAGGAGTTGCATACCTCCCAGAAACTCTTGCTGTATGGCGGCTTGACAACAAAGGATATACCTCGCAAACAACTAACCATGATCAGAATCTTTTTAATGTTCAAATTAGTATTTTTAATTATTTGAGAAAATCAGAGAGGAAAGATCTTAGACCTCTTTTTGCAAGATCGGGGGTATTAAGGGGTGTTCTTAAACAGCGATTTTTTTACTTTTTATTTCGTCCTGTCTATTGGGACTTTCTTCTATTTAGCTGTATTAGATATATCAGAAATTCTTGGAAGAAATTGCGCGCAAAATTCAGCACATCCCTTTCATTTTCCCACCATTAACATGGAAGCATGATCCAGTAATCCAACTCGCTTCATCGCTTGCAAGAAATAAAACAAGTGGAGAAATATCAACTCCCTGTCCCATTCTTCCTAACGGAATTTTCAACGCTTCTTTAGATCCCATTTCTCTTGCTACTTCTTCAGGAGGCAGATTTTTTTCACAAGAGATCTGCTGGACACTTTTATCCCATGAATCGGTTTCTACAGAACCCGGACAAACACAGTTAACCAAAATCTTCTCAGATGCGAGAAAATTAGAAAGATATTTGCTGAAATTAATGGTACTTGATTTCGTGCTCGTATAATGGGGGTTATAAAAACCGGGTTCAATTCCTGAAATGGAAGAGATATTGATAATTCGAGGTGACTGGGAGACTTTTAAGTGAGGGATTGCTTCTTTGCAAAAATGAACCATGCTCATAACATTGAGTTCGAATGCATCGCGCCAATTTTGGGCCTTCATGTCAAAAAAATCCCCAAATTGGGTGGCGCCTCCTACATTATTAACTAAAATATCTAGCCCGTTAAAATGTTGAACTGTATGAGCTATTACTTTTTTAACATCTTCTTCTTTAGTGACGTCCGCCTGTACAGCTAAGACGCCACGTTTATTTTGAAGCTCTCTTAAGTCCTCAATACCTCTGGCACAAATGGCAACCTGCGCTCCAGCATCAATAAATTTTTCTGCTATTGCTCTTCCGATTCCCTTCGACCCTCCGGTAATAAGGACCTTTTTTCCACTAAAATCAAAGCGGATTGTCACTTAATTTTTCCTACGCCCACTCCAATCAAATAATGAGCCATTGGAGAAAATCCTGTGTGAACTACCTCATCATTCATCGAAAACATAAAGACATTCGCGAATTCTTTTTGTAGAGCTTCCCTTAAAGTGTCTCCACTTTTGAGGTTAATATGCCCTTTTTGACTTCCTTCGCTCGCGTACTGGTGAGCCGTAATATTTGGGGTTCCCAAAATTAAGATCCCATCTTGATTCAAAGAACCTGCAATATTCGATACAAACTTCTCTTCCAAAGAAAAAGGGATATGTTCGATTACATCTAGAGCAAAAGCCGCATCAAATTGCCCCTTTACCGGAGATTCGGTCATGTCGTGAATGCTGTACGTACAGCGATCACCATAAGTATTTCTTTTTACAGCATCTTTGATCACTATGGGCTCAAAATCTATCCCATGAACTGAGTCGACAGACTGAAGTACAATCGGGGTACCAATTGAATCTCCACACCCCACTTCTAAAACACGTTTTTTCCCCACGAACATTTTAGAGCAAAACTTATAGCGAGAAAAAAGAAAGCACATGTGGCGAGGGTCGTTGCGCCAAATATGGCTAGTGTATGGGCCCATTACAACACCACCTTGAGAATTGTAAGTATCAAACTGCGTTTGATTTTGAGCTTCTTTTGCAATTGCTGTCATAACTTTGTTTCCTAGTTTTTAGTTTACTAATGGGATAAGAACTCTTCTTGGAGCCATCTCAGATATTTTCCCAAATATACTTCGAGTATTTTCTAAAGACGTCACGAGAAAATTACTATTTTTTGGAATCGAACATTTTTTCACACATCTTACTGTTACTGGAACATTTTGATAACTAATTTGATCTTTTTGTTCATCATCATCAAGTATGCAGATAAGCTCGGAAAAATCTGTTTTCAAATGATAGCCCAATGTGGCCAACATTAAACTAGCCCCATACCCATAAATATTGTTTTCGAATTTTTTCAACTGTATGGATAACAAATCCATTTGCTTTGTGTAATTTTGAATCGCTTTCTCTATGCTTGCCTTTTTTTCAGCTACATCCACAGAAGGAGTGACTGTCGTTTTTCCTTTTCGGAAAGCGATCAACATAGCACCACCACAAGAACCTTGGCGATTGTATTCATGAGAAACATACTCTCCACCTATCTCAGCAATCAATCTTTGAAAGCTTGACAAATCAAAATAGTGGTAATGTTGGTGAAAAATCGCATCAAAGCGATTCGCTTCGATTAAATTTTCAAGACAAGGAATCTCAAAAACATACAATGCATGCGGAGCCCCTTTTTCCAAAAGGGCGGTAAGCATTTCTCTCGGATTTGCAACATGCTCTAAAACATGTCTGCAAAAAATAAGATCTGGTAATAGCTCTTCTTTTCCAAAGTCTACTTTTTCTATGAACTGACCGAGAATCTTAACCCCATCGATAATTTGTCCATCTTGTAAAGAGCACACAGGGTCAACTACGCAACGTTTTTCTATATCAACTTTCTTTGCTAAATAAAGATCATTCCCACCTACATCGAGGAGAGAGTTGAAAGTTTGAGATCCTTTTATGCTAGAAAAGAAATTTAGAAAAAATTCTGAACCTAAACAAGCGGACTTGGAAAGGCTTGTCCGAAAAGAATATTCAGATGCCGTGTACAATAGTTCGGGAGAAAGCTGAACTCCAAGCTGTACATGGCCACAATCATTACAAATCAAAAGGCGCTGATCAAAGTAGAGTATTTTAAGGGGATCATAGCAACCATACTTTTCCGTAAGAGGTAATTTAGGAAGGTCCCACAACAGAGCTAAATCGGAGTGATTACAAACACCGCACTTTTCAACAGTTCTTTTTTCCATTATTAGCGTTCACTTTTTAAGACTTACAAATATGTTCAAGACAAATCTTGCACTTTGAGTTTTTAGCATAATCTATCCTTTTCATGCTACTTTAACCTATCTCAGTAAAATGTTTAGTCGATTTTTTGATTCTTTTGAGGTTGCCCCCGTACAGAAAGGACTCTTCCCCAATTTATCCGTGATTAGCTATACTAACTCTAACTTACCCCTTCGTTAGAAATGAATTGTAACCTTAGGCTTTGATATTATGAATAATAAATTGATGTTGGGGGGCAATATTTTTGGACACTTTGCTGACAAAAAACAGACTTCGACTCTTTTAGCAAAAGCAAAAAACCTGGGCATTACCGCGATTGATACAGCAGACGTCTATTCAAATGGTCTTTCTGAAGAATTTATTGGAGAAAACATTAAAACAAATAGAGAACAATGGTTTGTTGCTACAAAAGTGGGGCTGCAGTCACACGCTTCTCCAGAGGGTCTTGGGAGAAAAAACAACATCATTCAAAGAGTTGAAAATAGTTTAAAAAGGCTAAAAAGCGATTATATAGACCTATATCAAATACATCATTTCGACCCCTTAACACCTTTGGAAGAGACCCTAGAAGCATTTGAATTATTGGTAAAGCAAGGAAAAATCCTAGCAGCTGGAATTTCCAACTATAACCTAAATCATTTAAAGTTACTAAAAGAGGGCGACTCAAAGTGCATTAAATTCCACCAAATGCCACTAAACATCACCAATTTCAGCCAAACAAAACAGGTGCTATTTGAATCGACAAAACAAAACATTTCAATTCTAGCCTACTCAAGTCTAGTTCGTGGACTGTTCAATGAAAAATATATTTCAGGAGACATCCCTTCGGGTTCGAGAGCTTCAATAAGTAAGAACGTGCAAGCAGACTTAACTCCTGATTTTTTATGCCGATTAGAAAAAACTGCCAAGTTGTGTAAAAACCATCAAGTTTCTTTACTTGACGCTGCTATTCAGTGGGTTGCTCAGCAACAAGATGTAAGGTGGATAATTGTTGGCATTAGAGAGGTTGACCAACTTACATCTGTCAACCACGCAGCAGCAAATACGTTGCCCAAAACACTACTCAACGAACTGGAAGCTATTTGGTTAGGCTTTCGGCCTTTTAAAAAATGACCCTTTCGGCAATTTGTCTGCCAATCGCGAAACTTGCCGTTGCTGCGGGTGAGGGCGCATTTAGAACATGCACCATGTTTTTTTCTTCCAAAATAGAAAAATCATCCACTAATTTTCCATCTCTTGTCACAACTTGAGCCCTGATTCCCGCTCCTCCTGGAGATAGATCCTTTTCCTGAATTTCAGGAATTAGTTTTTGAAGGTCGCGAAGAAAAAGCCTTTTACTAAAGGAACGCGCCATCTCGTAAAAGCCTGCACGCCAATATTTAGAGGCCATTTTCCAAAATCCAGGATAGGAAATTACATCCATACAGTCCTTTAAACTGAAATCAACTTTCCGATACCCCTCTCTTGCAAGAGCCAAAATTGCGTTCGGCCCTGCCTCAACTTTGCCATTAATCATCCTTGTTAAGTGAACTCCAAGGAATGGAAATCGAGGATCTGGCACTGGGTAAATGAGCCCCTTTACAAGGTGGTTTTTCTCTTTTGTAAGCTCATAATATTCTCCCCTAAAAGGAAGAATTTTTTGAGGTGCCTGTTTTTTACCCATCGCTTCTCTTGCGATTCGATCTGAAAATAATCCCGCGCAATTGATGAGTTGCTTTGTCGTGTACTCATTTTTAGGCGTATTGATCCGAATTGAATCAGATTGCGCATCAATGGCTATCACCGCTTCATTGAGACAAACTTCCCCACCTAAGCGCTGAAACTCTGCGCTCAGTTGTTTGGCAACCTCTTTGTAGGAAATAATAGAACAATCGGGAATCCAAAGAGCATCAATGGCTACGACATGGGGTTCGATTTCCTTTAAACGAGATGGGCCTACCCTTTCCATCGCAACACCGTTAGCTCTACCTCGATTTTCAATCTCGTCGAGCTTTGCTATTTGAGACTTTTCTGTCGCAACGATCACTTTTCCAAGCTTTTGAGTTGCAATGTTAAATTTTTGGCAAAACTCGAGCAGTTCGCTTTTTCCTGCAGTACAATTTTTCGCTTTTAAAGAGCCTGGCTTATAATAGACCCCTGAGTGGATGACTCCGCTATTATTTCCTGTTTGATGCCTTGCTACTTCTTCTTCTTTTTCAAGTATGGTCACTTTCAAGTGAGGGTGGGAGCGAAGTAATTGGTAGCCAGTAGCTAGCCCAACGATGCCTGCGCCAATAATTGTTACATCTCGATTCATCATATTGCTCTTTTTAGCCACAAATTTTGGGCAAGCGCCCATTCTTTGTCAACGATGGGTCATTTAAGCTAAAAAAGAGGCTTGGACATTTTTCGCCCCTCGCATAATAATTGCTCTTTTTATGGAAAACATCACCTTTATCTCCCTTACTCCTAACACACGTTGCGAAGCGGGCCACGATGTGGTTTATCATCGCTGTCTAGAAACAATTTGCAAACAGCTAGGGATCAACTTTTGGGCATTTACATCTCGCTTTGCAACATTTGTACTACCCAGTCGTTGGAGTCCTTTTTTCCGCGCGCGCAAGTGGCGAATCATCGATTGTGCAAGAGCCTTTTTTTTTCAACGCTTTGAAAAAGGAGAAAAGCGTATCTTTTTCATTGAATCATTCAGCACAATCGACTTTTTTTCTCTATGTATCGCAGGCTTTCTTTTTGCCAAAAGATCCGATTCGCTGTGGGTTTTCTTCCGCTATGGAAAAAATCAGCTGCCCATGAAAGGCTTCCTTCATCTTGTTTTGACAAGGATTTTACAGTTCCGATTTAAGGAGAGGTTTGTAGCTCTTACTGATAGCGAGCTCATCAAAAACTCTTTTTCGCCTCAACTTCAGTTGAAAGTGATGCCCATTCCTCACACTG
>PFAD01000004.1 GCA_002773795.1 Chlamydiae bacterium CG10_big_fil_rev_8_21_14_0_10_42_34
ACAGTATGCAGAAGAGCTTGTAGAGGCCCTTTACGCCTTTACTGACTGCGAGGTGTCTCTTAACTCTCAAGTGATCGTGATTAAAGAGGGGATGCCTTGGGAAACAGATATCCATGAGGTGCTGGCCTACAATGCGACAAAACTTGTTGAATTTCTTAAGCTAGAGCTTGAGATTGACCGAGATCGTCTCTTGGAAAAAATCTTTTATAAAACCTTAGAGCGCATTTTTATTGAAAACAGGTTGTATAAGAAAATTGAGACGGTAAAAACGCTTGAAGGGATCCATGATACGTTGACAAACTCTTTTAAACCCTATCGGAAAAAGCTCCAACGCGAACCAACACAAGAAGATCGGGAAAAACTTCTCCAAATCCCGATTCGACGTATCTCCCAGTTTGATATCGATAAGAATAAAGAAGAGATTGCGATCTTCCAAGAAAACCTTGCTGATGTGGAAAAACACCTTAAAAATGTGAAGAAATTTACGATTCAGTATCTTAAGAATCTGATAGAGAAATACGGCAAGGATTTCCCTCGCAAGACAAAGATTAAAGCGCTTGAAGAGGTGGATATTAAGGCGATTTCCACAAAAGAGATCAAAGTGGGATTCGATCCACAAACTTGTTTTGTCGGGACGAAAGTTTCTGGGCCTAACCAGTTTGAGTGCACGAACTTTGATAAGCTCCTCGTCTTTTCTAAAGATGGAACCTACAGGGTGATGAATATTCCTGAAAAGCAGTACTACGAAAAGGCTTGTTGGGCGGGTGTTGCCGATAAAAAAACGGTGATGAGCGTAGTTTATAAGAATAAAGAGACCGGGCTTGTCTGGGCAAAACGGTTTATAGTTGAAAAGTTCATTCTCGAAAAGTCATATCGCTATTTGGATGAGAACGCAGAATTGTTGCAGATTACAGAAAGCGCAGATACAACAGTTGAGCTAAACTTTGCACCTCAAGGGGGCAAAAAGACTAGAAAAATGAACTTTGCGCTTGAAGATGTGCCCATTAAAGGTGCACAAACTCGAGGAGTGCGCTTAGCGAATCGCAAAGTGAAAAAAGTAGTTCTTAAATAGAAATGAATTGAGGATTTTATGAGTGATTTTTTGCCTAAGTCTTTTTGGGATTTTTCATCTGTTTTAAGAGATGGGAGTGAGTTTTTTGACCGCTCACTGTCGGCCGTAACTGTTTCTGAAGATGATCAACACATTTACGTAGAGGCCCAAGTTCCGGGAGTCCCTTTTAAGGATATCCATGTTGAATTTGAAGATGGATTTTTAACGATTCATGCAGAAATGAAAGAGGAAGAAAAGAAGAAAAAATACTATAGAAAAGCGCAAAATGTTTTTTCTTATGGAATACGTGTTCCAGGAAAGGTTGATCCCAAACAAGATGTTGAGGCTTATTGCAAAGATGGGGTGTTGAAGGTCACTTTCAAAAAGATCGAAGGGAAGCCATCAGGAAAGAAAATCCCAGTAAAGGGACCGTAAGGTGCTACTCAACTCTCTTAAAGATCGAATAGCCGTTGCGCAAGTCTGGATCTTCTTGGATGAGTGTGTAATTTGGATCGCTCAGTAGCCTTTGTCTGCTGAAAAAATTCTTAAAGGTTCTGGTGTCGTCGAGGAGAATAAAGCGGGCTCCATAGACCTGATCTAGCTCTCTAAATCCGGTAAATTCTGAGCCATCGATGAAGACTACATCAAAGTGCTTAACTCCATTTTCTTTGCGAATCAGTTCAATCCCATTTTGAGCAACGTTTTCTCTTTTGAGATAGTCGATGTCTTGCTTCAGCCATTGAAGGACCATTTCAAGTGGTGTTTCTCTAAGTTTTGAGGGGACCGTGTTGTAGAATTGGGTCACCTCGGCGTCATTGGGAAAAAGCTCCATCGGAATGGAGGAGACATTATAGCATTTGACTAGGGGATTTTGCTGATAATGTTTTTGCAGTCGAGCAAACCGCTTTCTAGATACTTCAACGCAAAACAGCTTTGGTTTTGAAGGATTTTCCTGAATGCCTAACACAAAAGCTTCTGTGCTCCCTTCTCCACTAGAAGAGCCAATTTCAAGAATCGTTGAGATAGGCTCAGATTTTGCCAGTTCATAAATGGCCGAATAGAGCGAATCATTTTTGACTTCAGGTGCAATGTGGCGATCCAGCTGCGATTTCGTCTTATGCTTCGCGCAGCTTGCTGACAACAAGAGAACAAAAATAAGTAAAGCTTTCATATGTTTGAACAGAATGCATGAGTCTTAAATAATTCTTCAATGTTTTTCAGCAGCAGCAAGTTTTATTCCCTTTCGCCTACCAGATGCGCGCAAATGAGGTCGATGTGAATCAAGCCTTAGGCAGAGTCAAACAATTGCTACAAGAGGCAAGTATAGTGAATTTTAATGTGCCCGAAGCGAAAAAAATGTAATCGAGCACTTGAAAAATAGGTCAATGGATCTTTCCGACATCAAAAGTATTAAATTTGTGCCGGAAAGTAAGTTTGTTAAACGACTCCTAACAACCACAAGATTAAAATGATAATCAAGATAGTTGTTAATATTCCAAATGGAGCGTATCCCCATTGGCGGCTATAATTCCAGCGCGGTAACGCACCAATTAACAATAGTACTAAAATAACGATCAAAATTGTGCTTATCATCTTTTTGCCCCTTTGTGAGTTGATTTATTGTTATTTTTTATATTGTCTTAGCTAGCATTTTTTGCAACAAATTGATTTTTCCCTAAAAGTTCGATGGACAATTTGTTTGGCCTGGGGGTGTTTTAGACCTTGAGTTTTGGTGTTTGTATGTTGGAACTTGGGTTTTCTAGAGTGATTAAGTCTTGTGCCCTAGAAGAAAAAGATACCCCTGATAAAACAGGGGCACATCATTGCTTTCCTAGTTTATACAGATAGGAGAAGCTTTTTATTCTTGATCGTCTTTGTAGGGGGCGAGATTGGTTTCTAAGACAAAACCAGAATTATTTACACTTTGTTTGAGCTGCAATGTGGGTAATCCGCCTGTGAATCTCCCCGGTTTTTCCCAACGGATGAGGTCATCACTCATATAACATTTCTTATTCACAATGCGTAGATAGCAAGTCTTTTCCGCTTTGAATACTAAGTTAGGATTGAGTGCGGCTGAAAAAACTTGGTGTTTGAGTAAAAATTGAAGAGGAATAACAGTCCCTTCTCTGAGCTCTAGCGTGACATCGGAGCTTTTTGATTGGATCGCTTCTTGAATTTGCTCAAAAGAGATCTCATCTAATGAGACGATTCTCGGTGTGTCGTTGAAGAATTTGGTCTTTGCAAAGCCTGTTGTTGCAAGCATGGTGCAAGCGATGAGAAATAAGGACTTTTTCATAAGGTACTCCAATTGGATGTTGAGGGGAAGAGCATCCAAAAGTTTCCCTTTTAAATCAAACTGATTTTGAACCCCTATCGTTGCATTGGTCTTTAGAACTTTTGTTTGGAAAGTTTTTTTATTCGATCTAAGAAAATGTGATATTTATCATTTTGACCTTCTTTTTCTGACCAGCTTTTCACTTGTTTAAGGTCGATTTTATTTGAAATTTCTTGATAAATATGAATTGCTTGTTCAAGTCCTTGCAAATCATTCCAGTGGTAATAACTCGCAAGTCTATCTTTAACGCTGTCTGTTGGTGTTAACATTTTAATCGTGCCTAATGAAGTTTTACGGTACTCATAGGTTTTTATAGGTTCGTTTCCTATGGCTACAGGAGGGGCAACAAATTCAATGTAATATTGACAGTTTTTATGTTGGAAATACCTGCCGGTTTTTGTGAAATCCAGCTCTTAAGAACCTATCTCAATAAAAAGTTTCAAATCGATTTTTCGGTTCTTTTGACCTACTTTCGACTTCATTCTTGGGAGCAATATCGACGAGGTATATAGCCTCCCAAGAATGAAGTCGAAAGTAGGTCAAAATAATCCAAAAACTCGACGAAAAATTTTATTGAGATAGGTTCAAGTGCGTTAGCTACCTTTTTTATGTCTTCATAGGTGACATAATCTAAATCATAGGATTGATATCGATTATGCGAATATATTGAGACGCACCCACCCCCAACTAAAATGCTATCAATCCCATGATCTTGTAGTTTTTTTGATATAATAGCAGCCAACTCCTCTATTGTGATTTTTTTGTAGTTCATTTTCCTCATAGCGGTTTCCCCTTTCGTCGGGGTCTTTTGCGAATTTTAGGTTGGTAAAATCGCTCTTTAAATTCCGATGGAAGAAACTCATACGATTTCAATAAAAAAGCTTTTAATTCAGATAAGAAAGGGTATCTAGGGTTGAACTGGTAAATTCTCGTTTTTCCTTCGACAAAACTGACGATAATACCCCCAGCCTCCAATCTATCTAACCCTTTTTGGAAAGGGGTTAACGCCTCATCAAAAGAGCGGCTTAACTGAGAGCCATAGCATCTTTCATTGATCAAAAGAAAAAATAAGATTTTTTCAATGACTTTTGCACCAAATATTGCCTCTAGCATGATTAACCTCCATTATAGGTTATATAACCTATTATATAGGTTGGTCAATTTACTGTCAAGGGGGCACAACCTTTCGCTTATTGAGATCGGTTCATAGGTTTTCAAAACTTTTGTTTGGAAATAAAAAGAAACTGCTCTTAAAATCCTAAGGCTTATTTTAACTGAGTGGATCCACCTTGAAAACGGTGCTTCTTTTTTTCTTAAGTATTGCGCTGCTTGTACATGCTGATAGACCCATCAAAAAAGATGAGATTCTTGAATGCGTTTTTTATCACCTTTCTGAGACGGGGACTTTGAGACAAGATCGGCATGGATTTGTCTATGTAGATGTAAGTGACGAGTATATTTACAAAACGGTGGATTACCTGGAAAGTGAAGGCTTTCATCTACCTCCCTACTTTTGTGGAAGAGATGGTCATGGAGCGCATATTACTGTCATTTCTGCAGAGGAAGCTCGTAGAAAAGGGGTGGTTATTCAAGAAGATGGCCAGCCCATTTTTTTTAAAGTAAAAGACTGTAAAATCATTGCGTCTATGCGCGAGGATGTGGATGCGTTTTGCATCTTGACGATAGAGGCGCCTAACCTAGATGCGATTCGGAAAAAGTATGGTTTGGGCAAGTATCCGTATGAGTATCACATTACAATCGGGTTTAGAACGCGAGGGCTACAAGATGCAGCTTAAGAGCTATTTTTACTTTGCTTGTCTATTTTTTTGTCTTGCTGCTCAGGCGCAACAATGCCTTTCTGGGGATTTTTGCACGGTCCAAGAGTGGGAAGAACACGTTAAGGGCCGTCCAACTTACAAAGATAAAGAAAGCTACCGCATCTATAATGAAAATACAGCGGAGCATGTAAAAGACTTTTACCGTCTGAATCATAAGAATCAGACCCTTGACTTCGTGTTGCAGAAAAAAGGGGAGTATCTTTGCTTAAAGAGGGGAAAGCTTGGAATTTGGCAAGCTTTAGATCTATTTGATCAGATCGTTGATGAAAGTGATCCCGATTTGGGTTTGCCACAAAGATATCACCTATTTCAAACAGCAGAGCGTCTTCGAAAAGACAATCATCCAAGATGGCTTATTTTAACGGGGTTTATCCATGATTTAGGGAAGATTTTAGCCCTTTACGGCGAGCCTCAATGGGCAGTGGTGGGAGATACTTTCCCTGTGGGTTGCGCCTTTTCAAAGAAAATTGTGTTTTCTGAGTATTTTGAAGAAAATCCAGATATGGCCCAGCCCTTGTACCAATCAAAGTATGGAATTTATTCACCTCATTGCGGACTCGACAATGTTCATATGTCTTGGGGCCACGATGAATATCTTTATCACGTTTTAAAAAATGATCTACCTCAAGAGGCCCTTTATATCATTCGCTACCACTCGTTTTATTCAGCCCATCGCGAAGGGGAGTATGAGCACTTGATGAATGAGTATGACTTGCAGATGCTGCCTTACTTACAAACATTTAGTCAGTATGATCTTTACTCTAAGTCAGAAGAAAAACTCGATATACAAGAGCTTCTCCCATTTTATAAAGATCTTATCTTAGAATTTTTGCCGAATGAGCTTTCTTGGTAGGGTTTGATTGGGAATTGTTGTAGACCCCTATAGAATTATCCTTGAGTGATCTGGAGGGCTCCTAATTGTAATAAAACTTTATTCGATTGTAGCGTTCCTTTTGAACAAAACGAGTTCAATAAACAAAAATAAAGGGATAAGCAGATGTTTTTTGCTTAATTCTTCAATCAGAGGCGAACTATCTCCAAAGAAAAAATTTTCTTGTAAGCTCGGGTACCTGATCCTAATTACCAAATAAAACAACCCCATAATAGATCAAATCGGCTTCTTTTAAGCAATTTACCTCATTTTTGCCTAGCGGGTTAGTAATTTATTGGGATAGGTATGGCTCAGGCAGGCACGAATGTTTTATACAACGGTCTCTGTCTATTTATAATTTTACTATTGTTAATTATGATGGTTTTTGTTATAATTTTTCATTAATTGTATTTGATAATGTGGAGTTTAGTAATGATTTCTGTAGATCGTATTTATCATCAGGCAGATTGCTCTATCTGTCTTGCTGAATATGAAAGAGAGAATGGGGGAAATGATTGTGTTCTTTTGAGGTGCGGACATATTTATCATAGAACGTGCTTTGACCGTTGGTATGAGCAACAAAATAACTGTCCTAATTGCAGAAGCGTAGTTCATCTTCCTGTATTATTAAAAGATGCCACTAAAAAGGTTCTGGCGGAAGGGTTAGAAGGTGTAAAACAGGGGCTTAAATGGGTCCGACACGGTGTGGTAGCGAGTCTTGCCTATTTTGTTGGGGCCGCAGTTGCCCATTACCAATTCCCTGCAAACAGGGTGAGTTCAGAAGAGTGGGACGCTTATCGTGAGAGGCATGATTTTGGGGAGCCTATTTACGATCTTAGAGACTGGAGTGGTTATATTAAGCTAGGAGTTCATGCGGCAGTTTTAACAGCGGGTGTAGGAACGTACCACATTCTAAAGGAAGTTAGAAGGCAAAGGAATGCGTACTTACTGGGTGAGGGTGTCTCTTATAGGAACTATGTTCCACCAGAGAACTAGTAGAGAAAATTTTTATTGGAGGGTACCACCTCGAAACTGAAAAGTGGAAAAGGCAGTTTAGAGATAGTCTTTCTCAATAATATTTAGGTGGACTTAGGACCCCGGGCAGGTTTTTTTGCAGGCCATAAGACTTTTCTAGCCCAATAGTTTGGACTCCATCGATCGTCTTTTGTGAGCTTCCCTGATTTGTTCCGGATTCCAGCGCTTCTCGCAAGATAGCTACGCTTTGCCTTTTGATTATAGTTATGTCCGTATCCAATTGCACCAAAGTGAACCAGCTTCACGCGTCTTTCACCGTTGATAGTTCGAGTCGCTAAAACCATCATTTTCTTCCCCTTAGCGGTTGATTTAGTCGGCTTATTCAATGAAAATAGGTGGCCTCGATATAAGTATTTTCCATCAACTCGCTCTAATTTTGATAAGAGAACTCCTTTGTGGCGCATCTTCCCTCTTAAAACATCCTTAAGCCCCCTTATTTCAGACTTGTCAAAAAACAACAACCCTCATTTACCATACTATGATGTGCGTAGTTTTTTAACTTACGTCGGTCATTATTTGATTTATAAATAGGATTAGGTAAATTGACGTGATTTTTTTAGGAGGTTACCACCTCCATTGGGCTTTTTTACATGCAAAAAAGCCCCTGTAATAACCCATCTTTTAACAAACGCTTCTAGGTAAACCTGGGTAGGTTTACCGTCGTCGCGTTTGCTAAAATCTGAATCATTAGGAGGCTTTTTGCTGTATAAAAATTCCCAATGGAGGTGGAGAGATGCGTTCAGAACTTTTCGGTGGGAAACATTTAAAGCTCCTTATATCATTTCATTTGTGTAAAGTCATATTTGGAGATGTAATTTATGTTAGTGATTAACAGAATGAGCCAAAAGTTAACGAATGCAGTCAATTGGGTTTGCGAACACAGAGTGGAGCTTGCGATCAGTGTTGGTTCCGTGGCGATCGTCGCATTGCGTTGTTATATGGAGAAGTTGGCCCTCGATAGAGAAATCCAGTTTCGAGAGAGGTGCTCCGCGGATTCTTTGCCGGTTAGTGAGATAACTACGATCACTGAGACATTCCGGTATTCTGTTTTAAATTGCGGCTCGCGTGTGTTTTACAGGTTTTTTTGATCTCGTGCCCGTCTTAACAAAGGCTGTCGCCTTGCTCCCCACCAAACAAAAAGAGTAGGTATTGACCTAGTCTTTCTGTTTGGTGGGGAGAGCAGCCCTCCTGCTCATCTCCAATGAGGTTTTTTATTGGAGGTTACCACCTCCATTGGGAATTTTTACATGCAAAAAAGCCCCTGTAATAACCCATCTTTTAACAAACGCTTCTAGGTAAACCTGGGTAGGTTTACCGTCGTCGCGTTTGCTAAAATCTGAATCATTAGGAGGCTTTTTGCTGTATAAAAATTCCCAATGGAGGTGGAGAGAATCGAACTCTCGTCCTTAGCAAACTCCACAAAAGTGACTACATGCTTAGTACCTTAATTTAATCTAACCTTGCCGAAAGGTTCGTCGCTTGGGGTTAGATGGATTTTCTCTGCGTCGAACTGCGGCCTAGATCCTCCAAAAGGGCCTGCGTTCCCACCAAGATATATGACGGTAGATATCCATTCCTCTCGGTCTGAAAATGGGCTACCGGGTAACTAAGGCTGTTAAGCCGCAGCTACCGCGCACGCATCGTAAGATTCGTCGTTTATTGTTTTGATCGGATGATTTAAGAGGCCAACCGATCATCCTCTACATGCCACCTATGCTTCATTTCCAAGTCGAAACCTTGACACCCCCGCATCGAAAACGAACTTCCGCTCACGTCCAATGCGGGGACGTAAAGTACATAGTTTTTATACCGCTCGTCATTCAGAAATCGGTTCTAGCTGCGTCAGGCAGCTCCCGAATTTGAACCCCGTCTGCATAGCCAACCTTTTAGGTTGGGCTGTTTCGACGTCGGCTGCGCCTGGTTCAAATGCGGGGCGCTTCCTTGCTACTTCCCAAGTTCTTAATCACTCTCGGTATACCCCTCATTATAACATATTTAGCTATATCTGCGATAGATCCCCCTTTAATTCTTATCCTCAATGCCTTATGATGGGGCTTTTTTTGAGGTGTTATGTTCCAGTTTGAGCAAAATGAAGGGTTCCCAGGACGCGAAGAGCGCGTTTTAAAATTTTGGCAAGAAAAAGACGTATTTCAAAAGTCTGTCGACAATGGAGGGAAGCTCTTTTCCTTCTACGATGGCCCCCCTTTCGCTACCGGTTTGCCCCACTATGGTCACTTGCTCGCTGGAACCATTAAAGACGTAGTCCCCAGATATAAGACCATGAAGGGCTTTTCTGTCCCAAGGCGCTTCGGCTGGGACTGCCACGGTTTACCCATCGAAAACGAGATTGAAAAAGCTAGGGAGCTGTCTGGTGCGGGCGCGATTGAGGCCTTCGGCATCGGCAACTTTAATGAAGAGTGCAGGGCCATTGTTTTAAGATACACCTCAGAGTGGAAAAAGACGGTCGATCGGATGGGAAGATGGGTCGATTTCAACAACACCTATCGGACCATGGACAGGCCTTTCATGGAAAGCGTTTGGTGGGTCTTTAAGCAGCTTTTTGAAAGAGGTCTTGTTTATGAAGGCTTTAAGGTGATGCCTTTTTCTATGAAGCTTGGCACTCCACTTTCTAATTTTGAAGCCAATTTAAACTACCAAGAGGTTGACGATCCCTCTCTTGTTGTCCGTTTTGAGGTGATTGGCGAAAAAGATACCTACTTGTTAGCTTGGACAACGACTCCTTGGACTCTTCCCTCTAATTTGGCTTTGATGGTAGGGCCTGACATCGCATATGTTAAAGTGAAACATCAGGGGAAATTTTATTATTTAGCAAAAAGTAGGCTTGAGGCCAATTTCAAAGAGGACTTTGAGATTGTAGAAAGGCTCAATGGAGTTGATCTCGCTGGCAAAAAATATAAGCCCCTTTTTCCATTTTTTGAAAGTAGAGACGCTTTTCGGGTCATTTTAGAAGAGAGCGTTTCCATCGAAGATGGTACGGGAATTGTCCATAGCGCCCCAGCATTCGGCGAAGTCGACTTTTTTGCGTGTAAAAGAGAGGGGATTGAGCTTGTTTGTCCTGTGGATAACAATGGTCGTTTTACTGAAGAGGTACCTCCTTGGAAAGGGATATTGGTCAAAGATGCGGACAAAGAAATTGCAAAAGAGTTGAAAAAGCAAGGTTTACTCTTTTATCAAGGAACCATTCGGCACAGATATCCATTTTGCTGGAGATCTGATACTCCTCTTATTTACAAAGCGGTCAAGACTTGGTTTGTCGCTGTTGAAAAAATTAAAGGCCATCTTTTACAGGCAAATTCTGAAATCAATTGGATGCCAGGGCATATTAAGGATGGACGCTTCGGCAAGTGGCTCGAAAATGCGAGAGACTGGGCAATTAGCCGCAATCGTTATTGGGGCACTCCAATTCCTCTTTGGAGAAACGATGAGGGCGATTTGGCTGTCATCGGAAGTGTCGAAGAGCTTCAATCTCTCACGGGCAAAAAAATTGAAGATCTTCACCGCCACTTTATCGATGATTTAACATTTGAAAAGGATGGGAAAACGTATCGAAGGATTCCGGAAGTATTTGACTGTTGGTTTGAGTCAGGCTCTATGCCTTATGCTCAAAACCACTATCCTTTTGAAGATAAAAGTAAGTTCGAAGGAAGCTTCCCTGCTGATTTTATCGCGGAAGGGATCGACCAAACGCGCGGATGGTTTTATACGTTGACCGTTTTGTCTGCGGCCCTTTTTAAGAAGCCGGCGTTTAAAAACATCATCGTCAATGGGATCATTTTGGCTGAAGATGGCAATAAGATGTCTAAACGGCTGAAAAACTATCCCGATCCAGATCTTGTGATCTCAAAGTATGGCGCTGATGCTGTGCGCTTATATATGCTCAATAGTCCTGCAGTTAGGGCGGAAGATTTGCGCTTTTCTGAAAAAGGGGTGGAGCATGTATTAAGACAGGTTCTCATTCCGTTTTGGAACTCTTTTGTCTTCTTGTCAACCTATGCAAAAATCTATCATTTCAAACCAACTGGCAAGGTGAAACCATCCGCTTTGATCGATAGATGGATTTTATCGATGACACAAAAGCTTATTTTGGATGTCGAAATGGGGATGGATGCATATGATTTGAACAAAGCTGTTGATCCTTTAGTAGGCTTTGTAGAGCAATTGACAAATTGGTACATCCGTAGATGCCGCAGTAGGTTTTGGGCTGATGAAGATACACAAGACAGAAAAGAAGCGTTTGAAACGCTCTATCAAGTGCTTTTGAATTTGAGCCAAATCGCGGCTCCATTTATCCCATTTTTAAGTGATGCGATCTATCGTGAATTGAAAACAGAAAAAATGGCTGAATCGGTCCATTTATGCAAGTTTCCAGAGTACAATGAAACGTTGCGTGACATAGAGCTTGAAAAGCAAGTTGAGGCGGCTCAAGCAGCGGTTAGTTTAGGCCATAGCTTGCGCAAAGAGTACAAGATGAAGGTGCGTCAGCCTCTTCAAAAAGCCCTTTTGATCACATCAAATGAAGAGCTTCTACACTCACTTGAAAAACAAAAGCAGCTGATTGCCGATGAATTGAATGTCAAAGAAGTTGAACTTCATAGCGACGAGGCGAAATTTGTGCAGTGGATGGCAAAGCCCAACTTCCCCGTTCTTGGGAAGAAAATTGGGAAGTTGATTCCTCAAGCGCAAAAGGTGTTGCAAGGTTTTGATCGCAAACAGATTCAAATTTTGGCGTCCGGTGGCACTGTGAAGGTGGAAATTGGTGGTGAGTTAGTCGAATTGGAATCTAAAGACGTCCAAATCGAGCGCAAAGTGAAAGAGGGCCTCGCTGCTGGAAACGTGGGCGAATTAACCGTTGCTTTAGATACAGAGCTCAACGCCGATCTTTTAGAAGAGGGCCTTGCTCGCGAATTGATCAACAAGATCAATACTATGAGAAGAGAGCAAAATTTCGAAGTGACAGATCGGATTCAAGTTTGCCTACAAACAACCGATCGTGTTCAGGCCTGCTTTTCGAAGTTTGGGGATTCGATTTCTCACGAAGTTTTAGCGGTAGATGTAAAATTTGAAAAATGCGATGGTACGGCTTGGGATCTCAACGGCGAAGAGACGTTGATATCCATCAATAAGGCGTAAGAAGAGCGTGAAAGAACTTTACCTTTGCCGGCATGGCGAAACAGAGTGGACTTTATCTGGGAAGCACACGGGTAAAACCGATATTGGCTTAACCGAAAAGGGGAAGGCTGAAGCAGCTGTTTTAAGAAAGAAGATCCAAGCAGTATCTTTTGATCAAGTGTTTACAAGTCCTTTGATGAGAGCTCGTCAGACCTGTGAAGGGATCGATGCGATTGTAGATCCATCTGTTGTAGAGTGGGATTACGGTCAGTATGAAGGGCGCACAACTGCTGAGATTCATAAAGAAAATCCCAACTGGAATCTTTTCTACGATGGGGCCCCTGGCGGGGAAAGTGCAGAGCAGGTTGGGAAAAGGGCCGATCTGTTATTACAAAAAGCACGTCAATTTTCCGGCAATGTGGCTGTTTTTTCTCATGGCCATTTCTTAAGAGTATTAGCGGCTCGCTTTTTAGAGTTAGATCCTAAAATGGGAAGACTTTTTTCTCTATCCGTTGCATCAATCAGTATCTTAGGTTTTGAAAAGCAAAAGCCTGTGATCAATCTTTGGAACGAGACTCCAAATTTTTAAGAAATTTTTTCCAAGGTCGCGGATGATCTGATGCATGTGATGGGATGATCGCAAACATTAAGACATTGAGCGCTGATAGGATGTAATTTTGCATAAAGAACGGGAGATAGGGGGTCGGGTAGCTATAGCTTAAGTAAAGAAGCCAGCCAGTTGGAAAGATATGGCAAAGGTGCATTTTATTGAGTCGATCTACAAATGATAGAGAGGCGAAAAGGATGATGAATCCTCCAGCAATGAGATCATCGAATCCAGAAGTTTGAAAGAGAAAATGGCTGATAATGAGCCAAATTCCAATGAAAATTTCAATGATTCTAGCCCACATTATTTCTTTCTTTTCCTTTTTTGTAAGGTAGCTTCACCCGCTTCGAGTGCCACTAAACTTGGATAGCCCCAAAATGCCAACCAAAGGGTTTTCCAGCTGCCACGCTTTTTGATTTCTATGAGATAGATGCAGCTCGAAATTACTTCATCATAGGCTAAAACAATTAAGATTAATGAGACAAGTGCGGTGATTAGACATAAAAAGCACCAGAATTTGACTGCAATTCCTTGTAATACAACAAGAATAATACTGACTATGCCAAGTGGAATGACATCGATACCGAAGAGGATCACAAGCCACGGTCTGTCTTGCCATCTCCTTTCTGATCCAGCGAGCGCAAAAACAATATCTGAAACGTAAGCAAAGACCCCTAAGATTGCATCGGGAAGGCGGATCCATCCAGTAATTTGATGGGAAACTTCTGAGTCTAATACATTTTTGGTCCCATCCCCAAAAATAGGATCCCAAACGGTGGGGATCAATCTCCACTGATAAAACCCAAGATAAAGAGCAATCACGACTGCAATCATCGCAATCGCTGCGATACGTAATCGCTGGCTCCATGAAGATGGATTGTAGTCCCAAGGTCTAGGAGAGGATGGAGGTAGTGACGCCATATTTCTTTCATAGCACTTCTAATGAAAAAAAGAGAAAGGAAATATAAACACCCCGACTCTGAGAAAATAAAAGCATTGGTGTGATTTAGGATGTTTTAACGGTAAGACGCCAAGAAAAAAAGATACGCAGAAAAGGTTAGAATTCTAGGGGCTTTTTCAGTTTGCGACGATAGTAAAATGAGGCGCACACGCTTGTAAGGATAAAGGCGGTCCAAACAGTAATATTCGGAAAGGTTAGGTAAGAGATCTCAGGTTGTGGCGCTCTTCCCCAACGTTCGCCAGGAGGAGAGAACAGAAAGCTTACGCTCCCTTTTAAGTTGTCTTCTGGGACAAAGCCAAACTGACGGCTATCTGCACTCATCGCGTGGTTATCGCCAAGTGCAAGGTACATTTTCTCAGGGACCCGTACTCCGTTTTTGCGGATCTCTTCAAGGGAAGGTGCTCCGGTATCTGCGAAAGGGAAGTAAGGGTTAAAGGAGGTCGAAATCGCCTGCTTTTGATTTTCCCGGAGGTAGTACTTGAAAAGTGTTGGGTCATCTTTTGTAATAACTGGAGTGCCAAGGAGGTACAAGTCTTGGTTTTTAAAGTAGGCGTAGCGAGAAGGGGCTGCTCTTTGCCCTTTTGAGCTAGGCTCGTATTGTTTGAGCAGTTCGATGCCTAAATTGTAAAGCTTATGGACTGTTTGTGGATCTTGGCTGTGAAGCGGATGGTCGGCTGGAAGCTGTTTTGTATAGCCGTTTGTAAAAATCCCTAAGATCGGAATTTGGGGGAAGGGGAGTTTATAGGCTTTTCCATCTTGGATCTCATAGGTGCCGTTTGGTACGCCTGGCAGTTTGGGGAGGTAATTCGCGTATTGTTTCGGATTCCAACCAATGCGGTATGCAACTTCATCTTTCACAGAAAAACGGCACGTGGTCATGTGTTTTGAAATGGCGTTTAGGTGACGTTCTTGAAGAGGAATAATTGATGTGCTTGTAGCAAGCTCTGGGCGGAGGCGATTATATTCGTCGCGCACCATTTGCGCTTTAACAAGCGTTGGGTGGTGGGTGAGCTCGAGGTAAAGGAGCCCCTCTTCAACGTCTACATTTGGATGGATTTTTTGTAGCTGCTCTTTGGTTAATAGCCGCGACATTGCAAAATGTTTCATTCCCCAAAGATCGCTATAATGCGTCGGGGTTTGTTTTCCATTTTGTGCAATCATATGGCCGCGGATTGAACCAATTGGGTCAAGGGCAAGTTCTGCTACTGGGATGTTCATCTGATGGAAAACAACGGAGCTAAAGACTCCGTTTCTTGGAGTTGAAAGGGACTCTACTTTTCCGTCAAAGCGGATGAACGGGATATGCTCGAGTTGGTTAATATCTGACAGGTTTAACTCATTTCCCTCTGCATCGATTCCGTAAATTTGCCCACCATAAAAATAGAGGGTATCGCCAGGCTTCCCGATGAGTCTTTTCACAAATTGCTTTTTGCCGGGAAAGAGGTAGAAGTAGGTAGTATCCGAATCTTCGATGTCCATATTCGCCCCGTTGAATACAACGATTGAGCCACGTTTGACTAGGCTGGGGTCGAAATAGAAGTGAGATTCTTGCAGTGGGACATTGATGCCGTAATCCGTTTTAGAGACAACCAGATAATCTTCTTCTTTAAGGGTGGGGCGCATTGAACCGCTCGGAATGGTGTAGAGCTCAAACCACATAGTACGAATCAACACGGCAACGAGAAGAGCAAAAACAATGCCACCTAAAAAATCGCGAATCTTATCAAAAGAGGTTTTTGGCATGAGTCTAAGTGAGGCTTTTTCAAGCTCTAGAGCCATTTTTTTCGCTTTCTCGGAGTCTTTGTCAAGAATTGCCGCGCGCAGCGCTACCAAATAGGCTTGAACAGATTCTTTGGTTTGCTGATCTAATGTCTTGCTTTTTCTTGTGTAGAGCTTATGCGCATGGCGCAAAGTCCGTTTTGAATTTCTTAGTGAAAAAAAGGAAGCTATCATAGTGGTTTGAATTTTAGTCTATTCCGTCGTTCTTGCCAAGGGGCAAAACCGGTTGTGGGAAACTTGTTCATAACATCCGTAAATGCTTGAGCAATAACTTTTTAAGGGCTTTGTGAGGATTGTGTTAAGTATTTGATTTTAAGTGGTTTAAGATGGTTTTAGGAGGGGTAATGGGAGTTTTGTAAAGATCTTGTTCACAAGTCGTCAACTTTTTTCTGGGATCCAAACAAAAGGTCTCGTTGTTTGGGTGTAAGAACCGCTATATCCAGTGGGTACTAAGAGCCAAGTGTAGCTGTGATTTGACTCAAGAACATCGAATAGATCCTCCTGGGCAACTTGGACAGTAAGCCACTCTTCTTCGCCTCTCACAATCGTATGATTGATGGGATGAATTTTTTTTTCTTTTAAAGTTACATCGATTGCGAATAGCTCAAATTCTTTATAATACTTGGGGCTTTTAAGGTTGAGACGTAACCCTTCTTTGGATTTAAGGGGGATGCCTATGAATTCAGGGATTCGTCGAGGGAGTTGTCTATGGACTACAGGTAGATTTTTGCCAGAGTCGATGGTTCGAAGTGCGGCTGTTATGTGGGAGGTTTCCCCTTGCACCCAAAATGGAAGGGGGAATCTTTTTTCCTTATCGAAATAGAGGGTAACTTGCCTTTGAGAAAGCTCTGAGCCGTCTTCTGGCCAAATCGTTTCATAAACTTCAAAGCGAGGACTGTTTAACTTTTTTCCTTCAAAGACTAAGGGGGGCGCCCACACTTTTCTAAAGTCCGGCTCACCTGCCATGGGTGGGGGGCCAATTTTCTTTTGCCTCTCTTTGGGAAGGGGTTTTAGGGGCAATTGAAGAAGATTTGCGAATAGGCTCATATTTTGAGACAGATGAATCCAAGAAGATCTAGAAAATGAGAAGCACTCGAGTAGTTCGTTGTTTTTAAGGTCGATCTCGATCATAGACCACGAAGTGTGGCCTGGGGCTTTTTCTTTGATCCAATGGGCCCAAGAGGAGGGGAGCTCTTTGAGATTTTGGGTCGGGGCGCTGATCTCTTCAAGAAGAAGTGTATCTGGGGTAATTGAGCGGATGGCAAGTAAGGTGATCATCTTGTTTGCTTCTGTGACGATATAGTCACCATTTTCTGCACCGTTAAGACGGTCTTTCATCCGGATTTCGGCGCCGAAGATAGATGAAAAACATAAGACAAAGCAAAGGAAAGCTTTTTTCATAGGTTCATAATAAGCGTATTGGTTTTTAGAAACAATTGCTAAAGCTGAATAATTAAGCTATACACACATATGTACTGATTTGTGAGGTGCTATGAGATTTCGCCGTCCGTTTTTGTTAACTTTTTCTTTTTTCCTTCTCCTTTGGGCAATCGGGGGTAATTCGGCGAGCCATTCGGCCGAAATTCAAAAAATTGATTCAGAAATCGAGCAGATGGAGGAGATGAAGCGGGGCTATGAAGGGAGAGCTTTAAGGCACGAAAACCAGGCTGAGTATCTTCAATTTGATCAAAAAGCGGTCTTAGAAACGCGCAGACACCTGCAGATTGCTCAGGAGAACCGAAATAAAGCGGCTCTTGTTCAAAAGCAAATTGATCTCCTGAAGGTCAAGCGGGAAAAACTGCTTAAATGACAGTAGAGTGAAGCGCAGCGTCAGATTTTAGGGAATGTATCGATCCCTTCGATCTTTAATTTTTTAAGTCGTG
The DNA here is from genome assembly GCA_002773795.1 of Chlamydiae bacterium CG10_big_fil_rev_8_21_14_0_10_42_34. GTDB lineage: Bacteria > Chlamydiota > Chlamydiia > Chlamydiales > SM23-39 > REEB52. The sequence continues at coordinate 17,491 of PFAD01000004.1, forward strand.
AAGTATGCCCATTGAGGATTTCGATCCTTGATTTGGCAACATTTAAAAAAATAGCGAGAAATTCAACTAACTCAATGTTAACTTTCCCTTTTTCGGGTACGCCGCGTAGTTTTATCCGTAAAACTTCTCCTTCCCAGCCTAAAATTTGATTTTTTGAGGAGTTTGGAGTCACTTTAACTTTTAAGATCATTCCGAATGTTTTCTGTGGCTGTGCCATACCATTAGTGAAATGATCAAGATTCCAATTAAAAGAACGGGAATACTAAAGGCATAAAAGTATTGTACAGCAACTGCGACAATAGCCGCAAAGGCGCCTAAGACAAGTCCCACTAAAAGGAATGTGGATTCGATATAGACTCCTGCAATAAATACTGCGAGAGCTAAAAGTGTTAAGACGAAAAGCCCAGCTAAAGACCTGCTTAAAAGTCCGATATTTACATAAACTGAGACGAGATAAACAGCAGCTAAAAGCCCCGCCCAATGGAGCAGTTCGTGTCCCAAAGTAATCGGGCTGACCGTCTCTTTTGTGCGGCGAATATACCAGCTTAGCCAAATCGCTAAGAGCGCGTAAATAGGCACTGTCCATTTCCAATATTCCCAGCCACCTGAAGACTTGATGTCTGTGAGAATAACCCCTAAAAAAGCAAGTGCTAGCATGCTCGTGGCAACGCCTAGTCTGGCCGCCCAAGGGTGCTTTGTTTTTTTATTTTCCATATCCCATTAATAAGCGTTTTTTCCTCATTATTTGCAAGTGTGTATTTTTGAAGAACTAGTGGTGGGGGCATGTCTATTCTTTTCTTTAAGTATCCATAGAAAATGTATTTTAGTTCTTTGTGTTAAAAAAATGTTTTTGTTTGAATAGAGTTCATTTTTGTTATATAATATAATTAAAAAATTGTGTGGGTTAATATGAGTTTTTCTGTTTCTGATGCGTTAAAGCGTTACCGAGCTCTTCTCGCGAAGGGGCCGGATTCCGTATCTCCGCAAAAAAAACAAAAAGCAAAGGATGGGGAGTTGATTTTGACTCCGAGTAAAGTCGCATCCGTATTTGCATCTCATATTTCCCCGAGTCCAGTTGCAGCAGAGTTACCTAAACGATATCATTACGACCCCAGAGCTTTTACTAACAAAGAAGTGAAAGGTCTTAAAGGCAAGCGCAAGCATACAATAGTGAAAGGATCCCCCACAAAAGGGGCTATTTTGGCTCACCCAAGTCTTTGGCCCTATCTATCTAAGGCGTCTAAGATTTTAGGTTCTGCTGCAGATCTAAAGCAAATCCCGACGCTAAAGATAGGGAGGCATATTGTGAAGGTTTTAGGTGTGGATAAATTTAGCATTAGCGATCCGTTAGGCAAGATCCGCACTTACGGAATACATCGACAAAATATGAATGATAAAAAACGATATTACCCTATGGGCGGAGAGGGGACGGTTGTCTATAGTAATTCATCTCCAGATAAACGCAGTATGACAGAGTTAATAAACAAAATAGAATCTGCCCGAAAACCAAAAGCATTTAGAAACCTATTTCCGTCTTAAAAATTTTAAGACGTCCTTCAGTGCTAAGGTATTGATTACATCTTCTTTGGTAAGCCAACCTTTTCGTGCAATATTGACTCCCAAGCGATAAAATTCGAGTTGATCGACCGTATGAGCGTCGCAGTTGATGCAGCAAAGGAGCCCTTTTTGTATGGCTTTATGCCAAAAACGCCAGTCCATATCTAAGCGCAATGGATTTGCGTTGATTTCGATGATTTTTTCATTCGCTATGGCTGCATCGATCACTTTTTCGAGGTTCACTGCGTAGCCCTTTCTTTGCAAAAGGAGCCTGCCAGTTGCGTGGCCAAGCATGGTTGTCATCGGATTTTCAATTGCC
>PFAD01000016.1 GCA_002773795.1 Chlamydiae bacterium CG10_big_fil_rev_8_21_14_0_10_42_34
AATTTCTGCCGATGGGCCGATTAAAATTCCGTTGGGATTGATGAGAAAGATCGATCCGTTTGATGAGAGCCGTCCTAAAAGCTCACTCCCCTCATTGCCAATGACGCGGTTTAAAAATGAAGAGTTTACACTTGCCTGCTCAAAGATGACATGCTCGCCCGGAGCAATAGAGAAGCTCTCCCAATCAGCTGAACTCTTGTGTCCACTTTTGATCAAGAGGGAGCCATCTTCATTTAAAATAGGCGCAGATACCTCTCCTTCAACATTTTGCATGCCCGTTGGTAGAGAAAGTAAGGGCGATATCGCAAGAAGAAAGACGGAACATACTCTGAGCATCTACACTCTTATCCCCTACTTCGTAGGGATTGCTAGCTAATTTCCACATAATGAAACCAGGATAATTTGTCTATGAAGTCCATAGAGAAACTTTTTACAGCCGTTATTTTTTTAGCTTGCTGTAAACGAAATAAAAAAATATCTTGTACTTCTTTTAAAGGAGCTATAAAGATGAGCGCACAATTTCTTTTTCTAATTTTTGCCGGATTTTTCGGATTATTTTCTGTTGCAAATGCGAATATGACATGGTCAACACCTGTGACAGTTTACTCACAAATGGCTCAAAGCCCTCAACAAGCAAAAATCGCTCTTCACCCAACAAGTTCTGCAGCTGCAATTGTTTGGAAAACAGAAGACAATGGTGCCTATATCATTCAGGCGAGCTATTTTAATGGAACTACATGGGCAGCTCCCACGAATTTAGGAACAAGTTCAGTATTACCACGGATTGAAGTGGGGATCAGCAGTACAGGAGCAGCTGTTGCTCTTTGGGATCAATTTATCGGTGGCACCCTCTCTTTAAATGCAGCCACATACAGCAACTCTAGCTGGAGTAGCGCCACAGAACTGGCAAATCTAGGAACGAGCTATTTCGCCTCTTTCCCCACTCTTTCAGTAAATGGCTCTGGCAACGCTGCAGCCAACTGGCAAGACGCTGCTAGCGAAATTAAAGCTATAACGTATTTAGCCAGCTCAAATTCATGGTCATCGACTTATGGATTAAGCGAGGCGGGTCTTACCGTTTCAACAGAAGTCCCATCGCCACTGCAACTGAAAGATGATAACACCATTACAACAATCCTTTTTACCCCAACCGCAATTTGGAGCGATACAACGCAAGCGCTAAGTCCTAACGGCGTGCCTGACAACACGCGGCTATTGCCTTACTGTACAGTTGCAGCAGAGCCCATTTTTAAAATGGATCAAAACAATGGGCACGCCGCATTTATCTTTCAGTGTCCAAATAATAAGTTCATTATTTTTGGGACAAATTACTTTGAATCAAATGTGCAAGATAGCTGGCACTTCACAATCCCCTCAGTTCCAAATCCAAGGGTCAATGTCGCCTCTTTTGATCTAACAGTAAACCCAAACAGCAGCTCGGCAAATGCTGTATGGGAACTTGGAAATGGATACGTTCAGGTAAATAACTTCAATGGAGTGGAGTGGAAAATTGCGGCCACCCTTAGCACAAATGGATCTTCACCAGTAGTCGCAACAAACCCAACAAATAACCATGTTGTTGCCGTTTGGGTTGACCTCATAAATGGTGGATCAGACAATACAATCAAACTATCAGAATTTAATGGAACAACATGGTCAAATCCCACCTCAATCTCATCTACCAGCTCAACTCTCGGATCACCCCGTATTGAGATCAATTCACAAGGTTTTGGAATAATTACTTGGCATCGGCTCGTTGGCTCAGATGACATAATTGAAGCAGTAACTTCAACAATGTAATTAATTAGTTTACAAAAAACACCTCGCATTAATAACAAAAACGGGGTGTTTAAATTTCATAGTTAATGTATAATATACATTACTATGACTATTAATAATAATTACTCTCCACACTTTCACCCTAATAACATTAATAGCGCACGCCCACAGAAACCTACGCCGTCTGAAAAACCGACCTGGTTAAAAATATTTTTTTTCATAGCGTTGGTAATTTTCGGATCAATTGCTTCAAGAGTAGCCTGCGCTCCAACAAGAAGGAGTAAAATTTTTACTGATCAGCAAGCCAAAAGTCCACTTTGCCCACCATCAAAACTAACAAGAGCTCTAACGCAGCAACAAATTAATTCGATGGGTTGGATACAGCCGCTTTCCGCAAGCCCACCAAAGCCACCCAAAAACCCAATTAACAAAAAAAATGCAAATAACTGGGTTGCTTCACACGTGGGGGATAAGGGAAGACAATTAGCTCAAACACTCATCAATAATATCCGTTATATTCCCCAAGAAGAATTCGAAGAGGCGCTCAGGTGTTCTGTCGAAGATTTCAACCAAAAAATCGATGATACGGGATACATTGTCGTAGGGCGCAGCCCTCAAAACAGTAATTTTTGGACAGCATCACTTGCGCTTAAAAACCTTAAAGTTATGCCAACAGATGTTGTAGAAATAGAGGATTTGCCTAAGGCATTAAAAAGGCATCCAAAGGTGCATCAAATCGCACTTTTAGACGATGCTATTTATACCGGTAAGCAAATAGGCAGAATCCAAAGCGCCTGTATTGGAGCGCTACAAGAGGCTGAAAGAGCAAATCCAGAAATCCATGTCATCGCACCTTTTCAAGTGGACGAGAGAAGAGCGATGAGTTATTACTCACCAATTCCGATACACGTTGCGAAACACCAAAAACTCAAACTACTAAGAGAAGTGATTCCAGAACACCTACACAAAGCTTTTTCAAAGATGTTCGCACAAACAAGTGACTTCGATCCTGCTACAGAAAAGCCACTTGTGTACTTTGATCATAAAATACCAGACAGCGTATCGACCCTTTGGGAACAGCTAGCAGACGGGCGATTGGGAAAAGATATTTCGAGTCTTGTTGAAAGATTTCTAGATTTTTCAGGTGGGTTGCTAACCAATGAAAAATTCTATGAAGAACCATTCATAGCTCAAATCATTCCTCCGTACAAAAAACCATATCTCCCTGCCCCAAAACACTAAATTCCAACAACAAAACTTACAGTATAGTTAATCATTGCTTTTGTTCTAATACTGGGACGAAGATTGCAAACCTTTGCTCTAGGAATGTAAGCCTAGCTACATGCCCGCATTTGAGACGAAAAGATTCAAGCTGCTAGAAGCTGAGAATTCCGAGCTTTACAGGCTTGTTGCCAATCAGCAGCTATAGTGAAAAAACCGTGCCAGCTAGAGAGAGCCATGCGAGCCCCTTTAGTGATAGAGCTTCTTGAAAGTCAGGTCTAAAATTCTATTTTTTTTGAACAATGCCTCAATTTTTTTTCTTTGTGTTTTATATTTTTGAGACACTTCATCATCCTTTGATATGGCATAAACTGGTATCGGAAAGTGTTCCTTTGTTGGAATTTCTTCAAATTCTTCTGAAAAAATTCGCTCAGCTTTCTGCTCACAAAACTGAATACAATTATTTTTTCCATATCCATAAAGCAATCCAGCTAGATAGTGATCTTTAAAAACAGCCTTCCAGAGCTCCCTGTTCGGCTTCTTAAACTCAGTCATGATTTCGCTAGCACTAGCATTCATCTTGCTCTGAAACAATTCAAGGTTCAGTTCAATTATATTTTGCATCTCAGGGACATTTACAAAATAAAGAGTGCTGTAACTAGGGTCATTAAAAACTGAAAGCTCAACAAAAAAGTAATGGTCTGACGTAAACCCTTCGGACAAACTTTTCCATGCCTCATAATTTTCAGCTGTATTCGACTCAACGAAGGACAGTGATTCTACCGACTTCAAAGAAAGATTTTCAAACGAAGAGCAGGCAGGATCTCCTCTATAAATCAGCATAGATGTAACTGGCTTGTCTCCAAGTAAAGTGTAGCACGCCCCTTCCCGAAACAAGAATTCGGAAAGAAATAACTCAGCTTTTTCTATTTCTTTTGTTACGACATTGTTGTTGGAAAAGCTAACGCTCCGGGAACACGAATCGCATAAAACAAAGGATAAAAAAATAAGTACCAGGTAAAATATTTTTCTTCTAACCCAAAGGAGCTTTGACATGAAAAACTCACTCTATGCTGTTCTGTACTTTTGTTGTGCGATTACAAATGTTTTTTGCTGTGAGAGTACTATGAGAGAACTTAACAATCAAGTCATTGAAGATCTGATTAGAGCATCTGATCCAGCAATTCTTTCGATTGAAAACGGAAATAAAGTTTACCTTAATAGCTCAAAAATAATTCCCAGAAGCGATGGGTTGTTTCTAGAAACCCAACTTAGGGAATTCGTCCGAATCTCAAACCTTTCTCAATGAATTTTTTGAAAAAATTTTTGTCATGCAAAAAAAAGTGTTTGGGAAATTCGAGCAAACAACCAAACGATTACGCAAGACTAATCCTTGTGACGACGATGGGCGAATGGATTTCTTTGCACCTGGAAATACAACATTCCAACAGTTCCGAATCCAAGACTTAATGGGTTTCATTTAACTTGACAGTCAATCCGAATAATTCTTCATTTGCTGCAATTTGGGAGTTTTCCAATGGAACTACTCAAATCAATACATTTAACAGCGTTGAGTGGAAAATTGCGGAAACCATTTCAGCAAACGGCTCAGCCCCATCGATTGCAGTGAACCCCACAAATAATCACGTCATCGCAGTGTGGACAGACTTAAGTGCAGGCGATGCAAATAACACCATTAAGGTTTCTGAATTTGATGGGACCACCTGGCCAACGCCCGCTTCAATTTCGGCAACCATCACACTACCCGGCTCGCCCCGTATAGCAATCAACTCAGAGGGCTACGGGATCATTACCTGGAATCGCCTTGTAGACTCAGATACAGTGATTGAGGCGGTCACCTCAGAGTAAAAAAGAGAACTTTTCAATCATTTGCCCTTTTGGTACAATTTTTCCCATGAAGAGCGCCAAATCTCAGTACATCCTTAATACGCCTGAGGTCTATGCTACCCCAGCCTGCTTCAAGAAAGTTTTCTCTTCTCTTTTCCTTCTCCGCTTCGCGGCGGACATAAGATAATTTTTTCACATTTTTTACAAAAATTTTCATTACTTAAAAAGGAAAACATATGTCGTTGTCTATATTTACAAAGGATTTCTGGTCATCCATAGCACCTTACACAGCACCTCCACTTGCAGCATCTATTGCAATCATCCCTGTTTTTGGCGATATGATCGCAAAAAGCGCAGAGCAACTAGGCAAACCGATCCCCTCCATGACCTTGCTACAAACCATCAAGCAAGGAATGAAGGCTGCACCTAGCGTTGGGGCCATTGTTGGAGCCCAAATGGTGATTCAAAATAAAGTTGAAAAGGCTTTGCTAGGGGGATCAAAGAAGCCAAAGCTATCTTCGACGCTCCTAAGCTCTGCCATTGTCGGAATCGGATCAGCACCTATCTTAGCCGTTTTTAATGGTCAAACAATGGGACGCTCAGCTCTCGAATCGCTTCGCAAGTTCTCTTTAAAACAAGGGCTTGTGATTACGGCTCAAGAAACAGCATTTGTAATTGGGCTTAGTGCTGCAGACCTACTTTCAGAGAAAATGAGAGAAAGTTTCGGCGATACAAAAGCCACCGATTACACTGCTGCATATATTGCTGGGGCTTTAGGAAGTCTAGCTGGCCACCCGGCCAATACAGCTCTAACCCGCTGGCAAGCAAATCTTGCAATCGATCGCCCTTCCCAACTCATGTGGGGAGCAGCTCGAAAGGCGCGCGCAGTGGGATACTTTGCTTGTCTTTACAAACTAGGAAAAGAGATTTTAGAATAATAAATCCTAAAAAAGGCCTTTCCCAAAGGAAAGGCCTTTTTTAGGTCTCAAAGTCAGTTAGTCACGTTCCGATTCCTCTAGGCGCCGCCGTGCTTTTTGGCTTGCCCGCTGTAGTTGCTGGCGAAGAGTTTCTTTTGAGGGCAGAGCTGTGAGGTACTCAGCAATATGAATCCCCGCTTTATCTAGTTCGAGCAGCTCAATACATTCATGGTTTTTCCCCGTACAAAGAATGAGGCCAATAGGCGCCTCCTCATTAGGCTGACGCTCGTATTTGTCAAGCCAACGGAGGTAAAGCTCCATCTGACCTTTATATTCAGGCTTAAAATCACCTACCTTTAATTCGACAGCAACTAATCTACGAAGGCGACGATGAAAGAAGAGGAGATCGAGGTGGAAGTCGATATTGTCTACTACGATGCGCTTTTGGCGAGCCATAAAGGTAAAGCCAACACCAAATTCAAGAAGAAACTGCTCAAGCTCTCGCATGATGGCATCTTCCAGATCTTTCTCCATGTAGCGATCATTAAGATTGAGAAATTCAAGCAAATATGGATCGCGAAAAACAAGATCCGGAGAGAGGCGATCTTCCTTGCGAAGCAGTGCGATTTCAGCATCGATTAAAGATGCCGGCTTTTTAGAAAGAGCAGTACGTTCGAAAAGCATCGAATCGATCTTGGCTCGTAAGGTACGAACATTCCACTTTTCGATACGACACATTTCAGCATAGAAATCTCGCTTAATAGAGTCCTTAATCGGAAGAAGAGTGACGAAATGGCTCCAGCTCAATTGTCGTGACAGCGTAACGACAATCTGTTCATTAGGAAACAACTCAGAGAACTGAATCATACGACGCAAATTCTTGTCCGTAAAGCTATTACCATAGTCTGCAACCAATTGTCGTGACAGTGTAACGACAATCTCCTTCCCATAATCAGCGCGCCCCTCTTGTAAAGTTTCTTTTCGAATCCGCTCCCCCACCTTCCAAAAGGCCGTTGTTAGAGCCGAATTCACAGTCATGGCAATAAACCTGCGGGTTTGATCGATTACTTGGCGTAACTCCTCTAATAAACCATCGGGCAAAGCTGATGTTACTCCAGTTGCTTTAGTAGATAGTTCTTGTTTATTCATAGGTACTTCCTTTGAGAATTCTCTCTGAAATATGGTCACTAAATTTTTTACTATTTTTTGCATCGAGATTTGAATAGCGCAGCAGCATAGAAAGAGTGCGATGGCCCATAGCAGTGGCCAACTCGACGTTTGAAGCGCCTTGACCAGCAGCAAAAGTGGCAAATTGATGGCGCAAATCGTGGAAATGGTAATCGGTGAGATCAGAGCGCTTGACTGCTTGCATCCAGCTTTTTTTGATGTCGATGCGACCGAACGCTGTTTTGCTAGCAAATACAAGAGGCTTAAGTGAGTTGCGAGCTTCGAAAAGCATCTTTAATTCGACAATCACAGGGTCAGACAGGGCGACGCTGCGCGGACGACCATTTTTCGTTTCTGTGAGGAATGCGATGCCTTTTTCAAGATCGATATGCTTCCACTCAAGACCGAGAATTTCTCCACGGCGCGCGCCCGTTGTGAGGGCAAAGAGGACAATAGGGTAAGGAAGAGATGTTTTGCTTTCCTTACAAGCGGCAAGGAGGCGTGTGATTTCTTCATCATTAAGAATGCGATCACGCCCTGAGTTTTCTTTTAACTTAGAGAGAGTACGACAGGGATTTTCTGTGATCCACCGAAGCTTTTTTACAGCATAGCCGAAAGTGGCAGAGAGGACAGCGGTATAGCGATTAATGGTAGCGGGACTGCGTTTAGCACCGTCTGGAAGAATTGCATCTATAAGCGTTTTACGCTCTTGAGCAATTAGTTCAGGAGTGATGTGAATGAGGGCATAAACACCGAGGCGTTGTTTCCAGTAATCGAATTGAGAGCGACAGTTTCTGAAGGAGCGTTGTAAATCAAAAGCACCATCTCCTTCCATACGATGGAGTAGATCAGCGTAAGTGTGATGTTTATTGTGGGCAGAGAAGTTGAATTGACCGAGTTTGATGCGACGTTCAGTTTCGTTTGCCCAATCATCCGCTTCTTGCTTACGCTCGAAGTGATTACTGATTGAGGGATAACCTTTGATTCGGATGACGGCACGCCAAACAGTAGTGCCGTTTGCATTTTTGCGCCTGTAAACCGATGCCATGTTCTCCAACCTTTTGGATTTAGGTTCTCGATTGGAGGCAGTGGAAAGATTTTTCTTCAATGCATCGCCATTGCACCGGCGGTTGATTTTGAGAGGCGATTCTGTTTTAGAATCGCTCTCTAAAAGAACCCAACTCGCTGCGTGCTAGCTGGATAAAAGGTTGAGACTTGATGGGTTCGAACCATCGACCCTCTCATTAAAAGTGAGATGCTCTACCACTGAGCTAAAGTCTCTTAAATTCTCTAAAAATTGCTTTTCAGAGCTGGCTTCTTCTTTGACCCCAAGGGGATTCGAACCCCTGTTCGCAGAATGAAAATCTGATGTCCTAGACCGGGCTAGACGATGGGGCCAGTATAAAAGGACGATAAAATCGACATTGATTTTAGCGTATCACCCTTATTTCCTGCAAGATGTTAAATTGTCATGATCTCTTTTTCTTTCTCTGCGCAGGTCGCATCTACATCTTTGCAAAATTTATCTGTCGACTCTTGGATCTGTTTTTCTGCCCTTTTCATCTGATCTTCAGGGATAAGTCCTTCAGATTTTTGCTTACGCACTAGTTCGTTAAATTTACGCCTAATATCGCGCAAGGTAACTTTTGTCTTCTCTCCTAACTCTTTACACTGTTTCGCAATTTGTTTGCGAATTGATTCATCCATCGGAGGGATATTAATTCGAATTACTTTCCCATCAACCATTGGATTTACTCCTAAATTTGCAGCTTCAATTGCTTTTGCAATTGCATTGATACTGCTATGATCAAACGGAGTAACTACAATTTGTCGTGGCTCTGGTACATTTATGCCTGCCAAAGTCTTAAGTGGCATATGCGAACCATAAACCTCAACATGAATTTTATCGAGAATGGACGCATTAGCACGTCCGGTTCTAAGAGTTTTTAGCTCCGATTTTAAGTGGTCAAGAGCTGCCTGCATAGCAGTCTTAACTTGGGATTCTACATTACTCATAAACTTTATTCTCCAGAAACGATTGTACCTACAGCCTTCTTAAATACAGCATCTTTAAGTGAATCATCAAGCATGTTAAACACATGGATCGGAATCCTATTTTCTCGACACAAAGCAATTGCCGTAGCATCCATGACTTGTAATTTACTTGCTAGCACTTCTGAATAGGTAATTCGATCAAATTTATTAGCATCAGGATACAAGGCCGGATCTTTGTTGTAAATTCCATCTACTTTTGTCGCCTTCATCAAGACTTCTGCTTGAATCTCAAGCGCCCTTAAAGCTGCGGCTGAATCGGTAGTAAAATATGGATTTCCAGTTCCCCCTACGAAAATCAGGACAATCCCTTTTTCCAAATATTTAAGTGCATTTTTCCAAGAATATGATTCCGCCATCACATCAAGAGTGATCGCACTCATAATCCGGCTTTCACATTTGATTGTTTCAAATGCTTGTTGAAGAGCAATTCCATTAATGAGGGTGGCTAACATGCCAATGTGATCTGCTGGGGTGCGTTGCATTCCGCCCTGAGTTGCATTAACGCCGCGGAAAATATTTCCACCACCGATAACAACTCCTACCTGAATTCCGATCTGTGTCAGCTCATGAATAGAACGGGCAATTTTTTGACAAGCTACTGGGTCAACCCCATACTTTTGGTTTCCCATAAGGGATTCCCCAGATAGCTTGAGCAAAATGCGCTTATAAGCGGGAGTTTTCACTGCCCCACTTTCCAACGCCAGAAATTTTTAACAGAAAGGGTTTTTCCAGCTTTCTTAGCACATGATTCGAGATACTGAGCAACAGTCATGCTTGTATCTTTGACATATTTTTGCCCTAACAAACAAACCTGATCTGTATAAGCTTTGATTTTTCCTGCAACAATTTTATCGACGATATTTGCAGGCTTGCCTTCAACTTGTGAACGAGCAATTTCCTCTTCGCGAGCAATCGCTTCTTGAGGAACTTGATCTACGCTGAGATATTCTGGACTTTCTGCAGCAATGTGCATTGCGATATCTTTTGCAGCAGCTTCCTCGTCTGTTGATCCGTCAATCTCTACAACCACAACGAGTTTTCCACCCATGTGAGAATAAATACCATAAGAGCTATTTGGGTGCTTCTCAACGATTTCCAAACGGCGAAGCTGAATATTTTCTCCTAAAGCCTGGATTACGAGATTACGATATTGATCGACTGTGATCGATTTATCTTTGGAATAAGGCTCTTGGTTAAATTCAGCGAGAGATTTCGGCTTACTTACGAGAGCTTGCGCAACGCAATCTTCTAAAAAGCCCTTAAAGCGCTCATTTTGCACGACAAAATCTGTCTCTGCGTTCGCTTCAGCAATCACCATGTGAGTTTTGTCTTCTGAGCAAAGAATGAGACCCTCTTTAGTCTCTCTTCCTTCTTTCTTCGCTGCGGAAGCCATTCCTGCTTTTCGTAGGACATCGATCGCTTTTTCCAAGTCGCCTTCAGCCTTCACAAGAGCTTCTTTACACTTGCCCATGCCGACGCCGGTTCGCGCACGCAATTCCTTAATCATATCAGCAGTAATTTCTTTCACAGCAGCTCCTTCACTCATCATTTTCACTTTCTTCATCAGTTTCTACTGTCTCTTCGTCGCCTTTAGAAACAGGTACGCTCATATCGTTTTTCTTGTCGATAACTGCCTGCATAATGCTAGAAAGAACGATCTTAATGCTCTTCAAAGCGTCGTCATTACATGCAATTACGTGCTCGATTGGATCTGGATCACAGTTTGTATCAACAAGTGCCATTACAGGAATACCCAAGGTATTTGCTTCTGCAACTGCGATATGTTCTTTTCTAGGATCCACAACTACCAGCAAACCCGGAGGCTTGCGCATTGCACGAATTCCAGACAAGTTACGATCTAACTTAATCCGCTCTTTAGACATCAAAGAGATCTCTTTTTTAGTGAAACCATCGCCACCAGTTGTAATTCTCTTCTCGATTCGCTCAAGAGTTTTCACAGACTGACGAATTGTCGAAAGGTTTGTCAAAGTTCCGCCCAACCAACGTTCGCAAATATAGAATTCGCCACACTCTTCGGCACACTCTTTAACAACTGCTTTTGCTTGTTTTTTTGTACCGACAAAAAGAATAGACTTTCTCTTTCCTACTAGGTCGCGGACGAGTTGAACAGCTCCACGAATCTGCTGCAAAGTCTTTGCTAAGTCGATAATGTAAATTCCATTGCGAGCCTCAAAGATGAAACGTTTCATCTTTGGATTCCAACGGTGAGTCTGGTGCCCAAAATGAGCGCCCGATTCGAGCAACGCCTTAATGGTCACTCCTGATTCTTTCTGTGCTGTAGCCAAATTTTCCTCAAATATTAGGAGGGCTTATCCTCACCCTCTATGTTTACTTTAGCGCCTGGACAGAATCGAACTGACACTCGTAGCTTGGAAGGCTACTGTTCTACCATTGAACTACAGGCGCGCACCGAAAATAAAAAATCGAAATAACAGTTTTACCTTAAAAGGTGATTTTCCTCAAGGCAATTTCCTTATTCTTCTGGCCTACCAAACAATTTTCCTTTGGAGAGCTCCCTAAAATAAAGTAAACTGTTGAAAGATCCAACAAAGATCCTTTGCGTAAAGATATTTATTGATAGAGCCTCTCTCATGAGTACATCCTACAAGGCAAATCGAGTTTTAAAGTTCTTCCTCTTTGCATTTCTGGTCATCACCTTAAGAGTGTGGCACTTAGGAGTTATTCAGAGAGAGGATAAGCTTTTAGAGGCACAAAAACCACAGCAAAGAACTGTTCTTGTCAGAGCCAATCGAGGCCCGATTTACGATCGTTTTGGGGTTCCGATGGCCCTTAATCGGATCAGCTACAATGCGACTGTGTACTATAGTCAAATCGCGCAAGTTCCAACGATTGTGTGGCAAAGCGATGGCGATGGCAAGCAAATTAAAGTCTATTCTCGCAAACAGTACGTCAAAAAATTATCAAATATTTTAGCGCAAACCCTCAATCTTGATGCTGAAAGAGTAGAGGATCTCATCTATTCAAAAGCGGCCCTATTTCCCCATGTTCCATTTTTAGTGAAGTCTGGGCTGACAGAAGAGGAGCATTACCGCCTCAGGATGCTCGAAAAAGACTGGCCTGGAGTTTATGCTGAAATTGCCTCACGTCGTTACTACCCACAAGGGAAAGTTGGCTGTAATATTGTGGGCACTCTTGGAGCCATCAGCCAAAAAGAATATTTAACAATTGCGCAAGAAATCAGCGAACTCAAAATGACAGAAGATCTCTATGGTCTCGACGAATCGCACCGATTAGCAGAACTAAAAGAAAAGGCGTACACAGTAAACGATCTGATTGGCAAAACGGGCGTAGAGGCATATTTTGAAGAGGACTTAAGAGGTTTTTTTGGGAAAAAAACGTATGAGGTGGACCAAAAAGGTTGCTTTGTTCGAGAAATTGCAGAAAAGCAAGCGCTTCCTGGGAAAAAATTAATTTTAACCATCTCATCTGAGTTACAACATTTTGCTGAATCGCTCTTAGCTAAGGATGAAAAAATTCGGGATGGAAGGAGCTTAGGGACAGATCCTGTAGACAAAAAGCGCAAAAGTCAAAAGCAACCCTGGATCAAAGGGGGGGCAATCGTAGCGCTTGACCCGAATACAGGGGAAATTTTAGCGCTCGCGAGCTACCCTCGATTTGACCCCAATGACTTCATTGCCGGCAATGTAAAGCAGATTAACCGCTGGTTAGAAACGCAAAACCACATCGCCTCTCTTTGGGATGGAAGAGATGTTTTAACTCGCGAAAGAGGACGTAAAGTTGAAACGCAGCCACTCACCTGGGATTTTTACCTTGAGACAATCCTGCCTAAAGATGGGCCTCTTAAAGCCTTTTTCAAACGATGCGACGACATAAAAAGTGCAATCCAGCTTCAAGAAGACTATGAAGCTCTGCTCTACTTTACTAATTCTGGATTACCTGTTCCCACAGAGATTCAAAAAAGACTCAACGCTATCAATCTCTCTGAGCCAGATAAGTTATTTGCAGCAGACGTTTGTCGTATGGCTGTTTATGCCCCAGCATTTACAGACTCTCTCATAGAGCAAATAGGGTCGATGAAAATTTCGACCTATAGATCGTTATGCCAATCTTTTCTAAAGGAAGAAGCGCATGCAAAGCAAATTGCGCAACAAGAGTTTCGTGCAAATGAGTTTCGCGCATGGAAAGACGTTCATCAAAAACAGTTTTTGAATGAAAAGAGAAAAAAGGAAAAAGAGGCTAAAACCTACGCACGGCCCTATATTGATTATTTAGACCAAAAAGAAAAGGAGCTTTTTGCAGCTCACTGGGAAAACGAGAGAATGACCAAACTTTCATCTCAAACATTTTCTGAAGACCTCATCCGCACCTTCCGCTCTTTTTCAGAATTAAATCGCCCTCTTTTAGGAAAGTACCGGAAATTTAAGAGTGAAAAAGATCTAGCTGCTGCATTTTATCCACGAGGTGGCTTTGGGTTTACTAGATCATTGGCTTACGAAGCGGGTCTTCCTCCAGGTTCTGTATTTAAATTAGTCACTGGATACGAAGGGCTAAGGCAAGGGAAAAACCCGACCATTATCGATGAAAGGAGCAAAACAGGTGTTGCCTATACACCAAACCGCATCCTTTATCCCAGGTTTTATAAGGGGGGAAGACTCCCACGTAGCGCAGCAATATCTAACGGAAAAATTGATCTGATTGGAGCGCTTGAAAGGACAAGTAATCCCTACTTTGCAATTCTTGCTGGGGACTATTTTGAAGATCCAGAAGATCTAGCAAAAGCTGCAAAAGCGTTTGGATTTGGAGAAAAAACAGGGATTGAGCTCCCTCGAGAGAAGAGAGGGAATATCCCGACGGATCTAAAAACCAATCGAACGGGGCTGTATTCTGCATCTATCGGGCAACATACGCTTCTAACAACACCTTTACAAACCGCTTTAATGATCGCCTCCATTTCAAATGGAGGGAAGTTATTCAAACCAAAAATTATCAAAGAGGCGATTGGATTCAAACCAGACAGAAAACCTCTTGAGGCATTTGCAGCCTCTTCCTACCTTGCAAAAGGCGAACTGAATGCTATTGGGATTCCCTTCCCTCTGTTCACATCGACACAGTCGCAGTCACCTATTTTAGCAGCCGTTGAAAACCCCATTGAAATTCAAAGAACGCTTCCTATAGACTCAAAAATCCGAAAAACTCTACTTGAAGGGATGGATCGCGTTGTGTGGGGAGAAAAAGGGAGCGCTAGACCCACTCGGATTAAAGGGTTGGTGGGCAATCCCATCTTGAAAAATGAATTTCTCTCTTTAAAACACCAAATGGTGGGCAAAACGGGAACCGCAGAGCTCCTTTGCAACTTTTCAGCGAATCCATCAGCGCCCGCACAAATGTATAAATATATCTGGTTTGGAGCAGCTTCCTTTACAGATTTATTATATGCAGATCCAGAACTTGTCGTTGTTGTGATGCTTAAATATGGTGACGCAGGAAGAGAAGCTGCGCCGATTGCAGCACAAATGATTCACAAGTGGCGCGAAATTAAGAAAAAGCACAGCTCAGATTAAGTTTTCGGAATATTTCAACTTCTTAGGCAGCCTCATGCCATCTTCTACAGAATACAGATATTGAATGGATGGACACTGTTGACGAATGAGTTGAATTCTTTCAGCCGTCAATTTAAAAAAATTGCCTATTGATAAAGTTTGAAGAGTTACAGGAAGATTGTGAAGCCAACCATCTTTTACATCAAGATAATTTGGCATTACTAACTCTTTTAGTTGCAAAAGCCTATCTCTGATTGCACCCATCAGCTCAGCTAGATTCTCTTGATCTGCTTCAAAAGTCAATGCGGTAAGATGCTCAGGCATATGGGAGACCATTTGAGCTGTAATATCGCTTTGATACTCAAGAACCAATCTCTTTAATGAAGAGGGTAAGTGGGCAAAAAGGTGCTCATCTGACGTAAAAGCACCTTTTAGAACAAAGCTCTGCAATTTTGGGCACTTCTCTTTAACCAAAGTAGCCCATTTACTATCAAAATCTGGAACAATATCCAAAACTAATCCCTCAAGATCTGAAGGTGCAGAAAAAGCCTCTTCACTCAAAAACCCAGCAAATTCTAAAGTCCGAATCTTACTTAGGTTCTTCAAAAGCTTTTGCATCTCTTCCTTATAAGTATTTGCAATACGTAAGGAGTACACTTCTCCTACTAGGTCTTTCCCACTTATTTTCTTATACCTTCTTAAATCATGGTCCGTGACGATCTTTTCACAATTGCACAATCTAGCTTGCAAAGCTTGCGCGGCAACTCGCTTTACCCCTTTTTGAGTGCGCATGAATGCCTCAAAAGATGCTCCATCCAAATATTTTGCAATATCTGGAAATAGTTCTAAAGAAGCTCCCAAGCTTAGGTTTTTGTGACTTATATTAAGTAGGTTGATCGACATGTTTCACCGCGCTATTTGACTAATGGAGGTTGGATCTCTTCAGAATTTTTAAGACGCTTTTCAAAGTATTCAATTGTAGATCTCAACCCCTTTTCAAGCGCAATCGTAGGCTCCCATGAAAGGAGATTTTTCGCCTTGGAAATATCGGGTTTACGCTGCTTGGGATCATCTAGCGGCAAGGGCTTGTGAACAATGCGAGAGCTTGATCCCGTTAACGTAATTACTTGGTATGCCAAATCAATAACTCGAAACTCTGTTGGATTTCCAATATTGATTGGCCCTGTCTCAGAAGAGCTCATCAATCGCATTACAGCTTCTAAAAGATCATCTACATAGCAAAAGGAGCGCGTATGCGATCCATCGCCATAAATTGTAAGCGGCTCGTTTTTTAACGCCTGTACGATAAAATTGGAAACGACTCTCCCATCATTTGGATGCATACGTGGCCCATAAGTATTGAAAATCCGAGCAACGCGGACTGGGACCTGGTTTTTCCGATGGTAATCAAAAAAAAGAGTCTCCGCACATCTTTTCCCTTCATCATAGCAAGATCTAATCCCGATTGGATTCACATTTCCCCAATAATCTTCCACCTGAGGATGCACGTGTGGATCTCCATAAACTTCAGACGTAGACGCTTGAAAAATCTTACAATTGAGTCTTTTTGCTAAGCCCAGAAGATTCAAAGCGCCGAGAAATGATGTTTTCATTGTCTGAATGGGGTCTGCTTGATAGTGAACTGGTGATGCGGGGCATGCAAAATTATAGATCTCATCCACTTCAACATGCAAAGGCAAGCAAATATCGTGTTGCATGAACTCAAAGTTATTATGATCGTGAAGGTGGGTAATATTTTCGAGATTACCGGTGAATAAATTATCAACGCATAGTACTTCATGACCGATGGATAGCAGACGATCACATAGATGGGAGCCAAGAAAACCGGCGCCACCTGCAACTAAGATTCTTTTTTTTGTAAAATTTCTCATGATTGAGTAATAAACGTTAATCGACAACCGTTATCATGGTAAGCCCAATTCACAAAGGGTGTCAACTCTTCTGTTTGCTCTTTGCCTACAGTAACTACCGCTTTATCGCAAAGATCGAGTGCAGCAACCGACTCTGTATGGCAAAGGGGCGCTCGAAAAAGGAGAAAAACCAAGTCGTATTTTTTTTTCAGATTCTCGATCAATTCGTTAAACTTTAAAGACTGGATAATCTCAGCACCATATGGACTATACCCTCCAGCTGTGATGTAGTCAAAGCCTTTGCTTTTTCTAATTGGGAGATCTTTAAGTTCGCCATCGCAAAGCTGCAGAAGTCCCGGTGTATTAACGGGTCGAAAGTTTGCATGAAAGTCGCAACGCACTACGATGGATTTTATATTCATGCGCGCAAGATTTTCTCCCAGAGCAAACGAGTAATCAGGCCCACTGCCGCCAATTAACCCAACAACTTTTCCTCCCTTTATGAACAAAGCAATTTGTCGTAAGATCTCTAGATCAAGTCCCTTTAAAGGCTCCACTGATGGGCCATCACAAAAAGAGCTAATCTCACCTAATACTGAGAGACGAAGCGCTCTTAATTTTTCAAGAGTTACAGGAAATCCCTTTAAAAGTTGCTTAATGAACGCAAATGAAAAAACAAGTAGCGGCAACATAAGGGCGCCAACGAAAGTCAGTAGATACAAGCGGGGTTTTTGGGGAATTGAAGGAATTAAAGCCATATCAAGCGGCTTTGATTCTACATGATGCAGAAGATTGGTAATCGCTTTTGTCTCGACGATTTCCGTCACTTTTTCCATCCCTTTAGAAACTAGGCCTGTCTTAATCCCTAACCACTTTTCTTGCTTCCACTTTTCGGGGAGCACAAGGGAAAGAATAGATCGGATTTTTGCGACCTTTTCTTCCAGCAAACTCTTTTCGAGCAATAGCGCTTGCTTATGCTCTTTAATTGCATCGGCTGCTTGTTCGTACAAAGTGGATATTTGCCCATTAATACAATCCAG
This sequence comes from Chlamydiae bacterium CG10_big_fil_rev_8_21_14_0_10_42_34, assembly GCA_002773795.1. Taxonomy (GTDB): domain Bacteria; phylum Chlamydiota; class Chlamydiia; order Chlamydiales; family SM23-39; genus REEB52. The sequence continues at coordinate 17,442 of PFAD01000016.1, forward strand.
ACTGATACGTTGAAGAGCGGAAATCTTTTCACGAATTAATGCCCCATTTAGCTCCTCTACAATATAGAGCTGATCAAGGTGAGCTGCGAGAATTTTTCGATGCAAAGAGATCTCGTCTTTCCAACGAATCTCCTCTTTTTCACTCAGATGTTTTTTGTCTTTTAGTTGAAGACCGAGTGAACTTGCATCGGAGATTACCTTTTGGCATAGAGGATCTTTTAAGACAGAACTCAAAGATGCTAAATCAAAATCAGGAGATTGAATTTCATCTTTAAACTTCTTGAAGTAGCGCATATTTGCTTCTGCCGCATCCAGTTTAGAGTTGTACTCTAAAAAAAGAGCTTTTGCAGAATCTAGATTTAACCCCTCTAACTCTGCAGCAGGCTCATTCCCATAAAAAAAGCGCTCTTGAAGCATTTTTTCACGCATCGACAAAAGTCGAGAAAAATTTTGCAAATACTCAGTAAAATCTTCCCGTTCTTCAGGATTGTGCACAGATTTTGCCCATTGGCAAAGAGCCGGATTTAAGTCGAAAGATGAAATTTCACCACCACATGCTACTAACTCGGCCATCTGCTCAACAGCCATTCGTTGGCCCCTGATCTCTTTTAATTCATCTCTTCTCGATTCCAGAGCCTGTTCGTTAACTTGACAGAGTGACAAATCTATGAGGTCTCTTTCTTGTTTGAAATCTTGGATTTTTTGATAAATCTGGTTAAAGCTCTTAGAAAACTCTCCTCCATCTGCAAAGGCGAGAAGTTTTCCCCCTTTTTCAAATTGAGAAAGTCGAGAAAGTTCCACATCAATCGACAAAAGCTTTGCCATCATCTCTTCATGTGTCCCTAAAAGTCCCCTTGACTCCTGTTTGATGCCAAGAGCGCCATTTTGCTCTAAATTTTTGCTCAAATAGACGGCATACTTATCGAATAAGTGCTTCATTTTGCCAAAGATTTCCCCTTGCTTTTTCTCCAAATAGGAAATCTGTTCATTCGCTATATGATCGTATTCTCGTTTTAAATGAGCTTGATATTGAGCCATTAATTCATTCACAATCTGTGCCGCTAAATACCGATCGCGATTATTGATACTGATATTGATAATTGATCCATTTTCCGCATCGCTTTTCATTTTAATAGCGCCAGAAATACTACTAGCAGCGCTTGCCCAATGATCTACTTGAAAACGGTAGGACATCCCTATTTTAAGCCTTTTAGGAGCCTTTGCGAGTGTAAATTTAACGTGACCTTCATCTAACACAACCTCCTGACCAATTGTCCCCTTGCCAATCTCTTGTTTCTCATTCTGAAGATAGATAGAAAAATGACTTTGATCTTTAAATATCAACCTTAAATCCAATGGTTTCTCTTCTTGGTAAAAGACGTGTTGAAAGACAAACGGATCTAAATCTGCGAGCTGCTGCCCTTTTTCAGCCTTGATCGACTCAATAAGATGACGGATTCCCCTTGGGATCATCCATTCTGATTTGCACTCTGTAACCTGAAGCCCCATTTTCTCTACAAGAGGCCTTAGAACCTGAAACGATTTCATGATCGAGCTTGCCTGGGGCTGTGACTCAGAGCCAAGTCCGCCAATCATCTCTTTGATAAAATTTGTTGGAGAATTCATTTCTGCAGCTTCTTTAAAGCTCGCAACAGCTTTGTACTGACTTGTCCTATTCCCAACGGCTACAAAAGCCAAAGCGCCACCAATGACAGCCCACTTGAACAAGCCTCTCTTCATAGAGATGTAAAGCTGCTTTACATCTAACAAAGAAACAATTCTCTCCTCGGGATCAAGAGTCGGTTTTTCCATCTAGAAACCTATATCTGCCAAATAAAAGAAATCAAGGGACAATAACTCCCCAACCAGAGCAACTTTTAAACATGATATCAAATCCTGTAAAGCTCGGTAAAAGTTGAGAGATAAAACGGTTCCATTCCGCAATTGGCGTTGCCGCAACGTAGACAATGTCACCTGGCATGAGTAGAAGGCTATCGTTTGGCAAATGGATTACATGCTCCCAACTGAGGGTATAAATTTTTGGCCGGCTGATGCTTCCACGAATAATCTGAATGTAGGATGTATCTCCACTGTAGGGAATTCCGCCTGCTTCAGCAAGAGCTTGTCTAAGTGACATAAAGCCATCTGGCAAAGCAATCACCCGCTCTCTAGCAACTTCTCCCATCACCATTAGTGTAGATGCTGAAGGCTCAGCGATGTAGATTTTATCTCCGCCATGCATGACAATATTTTGTTGCATGTCACCTTCCTTAATTAGCTTCTGCATATCAACGGGGAGCATTTTTTCGTTCCGAACGATATAACTTTTAAAGAGGTTCGCATTTGCGGGGATTCTTGCTTTGGAGAGGAGATCAAACAGACGGATTCTCCCATCGACAGGGACGCTAGCCAATCCTGTTAACCCCATCAACTCTACTTTTCGGACAATTCTTTCCTTATAAGCGATAAAAACTTCAGTATCGCGAATCTGTTCATTGTAGAGATCTTGAATTTTCAGCCTTGCCTCTTCTAAGGTAAGTCCTGCAACTTCAATCGGAGATAAATCGGGGAGAAGGATTTGGCCTCCTACAACGCGATACCCAACGGCCTCTCCGATACTTTGAACCGCTTGAACAATATCTAATCGCTTAGGATTGTATAAAACAATTTGAAGAACATCGTCTTCATGAATTCGATCTTGGTATTCATTTAGAAGATCGTCATCTAATTCATCGACGCATTTACCCTCCATTTCAAGAATAGAAAGCTTCCCCTCGCGTATTTTGTAAGAATCTAAAACGAACTCATCAGCACCAAATAAATCTTTACCCATGTAAGGTCCGCTACAACTTGCGAGACACAGTGCTACGAAAAACAGAGAGATGATCCTTGTCATAAAGAATTCATGCCTTTAAGATGGAATAAGTTCACATGTATAGCACAACTTATTTTATGAGACTACAAATTAGATGAAACGAATTTTAATCACAGGCTCTGCTGGATTCATCGGCTTTCATTTGGCAATGCACCTAAAAAAAAGGGGTGATTTTTGCATTGGTCTCGACAATTTCAACAACTACTACGACCCAAAGTTAAAAAGGACCCGTGCAGATCTCTTAAAAAAAGAAGGGATCGAAATTATCGAAGAGGACATTCAAGATCGAGAGCAAATTAAAACATTGCTCGAAACACATAAAATTACCCACGTCGTCCATCTTGCTGCGCAGGCGGGAGTCCTTCGTTCACTCACCCATCCAGATGACTACGTTAGCTCCAATCTACAAGGTTTTGTCTCAGTGATTGAAGCGTGCCGATTTTTCCCCAAGATCAAATTTATTTACGCCTCCTCTTCTTCTGTCTACGGCCTGAATGAAAAGACCCCTTTTAACGTCGAAGATAAAACAGACCGTCCAACAAATCTTTATGGGGCGACAAAAAAAGCAAACGAGTTGATTGCGCATGCCTATCACCACATTTACGGACTTGCCGTAACGGGACTGCGCTATTTCACTGTTTATGGCCCTTGGGGCAGACCTGACATGGCATTTTATCGCTTCACAAAGCAAATTCAAGAAGGCAAGCCAATCCAAGTGTTCAATAACGGGCAGATGAAACGAGATTTCACCTATATCGATGACATTGTGTTAGGAACGATTGCTGCAATTGATCTAGGAGCCGACTACGAGATTTTCAACCTAGGGAATAATCGTCCCATTGAACTTCTCTATCTAATTCAACTTCTCGAAGAGGCTCTTGGGAAAAAAGCGATTAAAGAGATGCTCCCAATGCAGCCGGGGGAAGTTACAGAAACATTTGCAGATATTGAAAAAAGCCAAAAGCATCTCAAGTATCAACCAAGTATTTCGATAGAAGAAGGAATCCCCTTATTCCTCAACTGGTTCAAACAATATAATTCTTAGCCGAACGAAATGCTGCTGGCAGATATTTAATTAAATCACTTGCAATCACGCAAGGAGAAGTCAGTTCTTTCGCCGCTTTTTCCCCAGCAATTGCATGTAAAGTCACACCGAGCACAGCAGATTCACACACAGTACATCCTTGCGCCAAAAAAGCTGCAATCATCCCAGTTAGAACATCTCCTGAGCCAGCCGTTGCCATGCCTGGATCGCCCCTTGGAACTATAATGGGCTTGCTTCCCGGCTCAAAAATAAATGTGGGAGCACCTTTCAAAACAACAACAACTTTCCTTCGATTACAAAAACGGATCACCTTTGAAAACAACTCCATCTCTCCAACTTCCGTTTTTAGTCCAAGTAAGCGGAGCATTTCCCCTCTATGCGGAGTTAAAACGGCCCATTTGGGATATGTCAATTTGGCCATCAACGCATCTGCATCTATTACGCAGTGCTGCTTAATTTCCTTCAAATGCTCCTTTAACCATTTCGTCGTATGCTCAGATTTCCCAAGACCTGGTCCCACAAAAATAGCCTTTGCCTTCCCAAGAGCCTCTTTCCAAGCCTTTGCGCTCCACGGATTGCAGATCAATTCTAAAGCGGTTTCACCAATGGGCTCAGAAGTAAAAATACGGACGATGCCTGCTCCCGCCTTTAAGGCAGAAAGACCACTTAACTTCACCGCACCAGAAAACTCTTTTGAGCCTCCATAACCTACCACATAACCCGCTTGATACTTGTGTCGATTCCTCACCATCTTTGGCGCCTTAACCCTAAGAGGCAAATAGGCCATCGCTTCTGCTTCCGCAACAGCTTGCTTAGGCAAGCCAAAATCAACAACGTGCAATTTCCCGACGTGGTTCCACCCATCTTTCAAGAAAAACCCCATCTTGGGAAGTCCCAAAGCAATTGTCTCTCGAGCTTTAATCGCAACCGAGCCAACATCTCCTGTTGTTCCATTTAGACCTGACGGGATGTCGATCGCAATAATGGGTAGGCCTGATTGATTTGCAGCCTCAATCATCGACGCGACTTGTCCCTCAACATTCCCCTTAAAGCCCGTCCCTAATAATCCATCAAGAATCAGCCCATCGAGCTTTTCTGCAATCTTGCCCTTTTTCTTCCGGAAAAGTGCACCAAACTTTTGATTGAGCGCGCTACATTTTCCATCCACCACATAGGCTGCAACCTTGTACCCTTTTTCGAGCAAGCAGAGCCCTGCCACGTAGGCATCGCCGCCGTTGTTGCCTTTTCCGACTAAAAGAGTCACTTTTTTAGGTAATTTTTCTCTTGTAATGAACTTGATGGCAGCATCTGCAACTTTTTGGCCGGCAGTTTTCATAAACTGCTCATGCCCTTTGAGCCCTTTTTCGATACGGGCCATCTCTTCTGCAGCAACTACCTTGATACCTTCGAACATACGCGCCTACTTTTTTATCAAAGTAGCGGTTCTATATTTTGAGAACAACCAAGATCAGATAAAAGTTATTCACAAAAGCATTAATGCCGACGCCCTTAAATCAGAGAAGTCACTCTCAGAGGAACTGATGTAAACATTTTTCTTGAATTATATGGGATTGTTTCTTAGATTGCTTCCGAATTTCAAGAAGGAGACTTATATGTCAATTGAAGGGTGTGATTTATATAGTGAAGAGCAGTATGATTCATCATTTGAAAACTTCTCAGTTCAAAGCAAATGGAACGGCCATCTAGTTGTATTAGAGAACAGCAAAAATCAATTCTCAAAAACGTTATGTAGAGATTTACAAGTGGATAAAAGCTGGAAAAACAGAGAAATTTCACCTATGGGAAAAATCGGGGGCTCAGCAGGAGCATCATCAGATACTGACGGCAATTCCTTGGCGAGCGGAGAGGTCAGTGTAAGCGCAAATGATGATGATGGTAATACCGTCTCTGTAAGTGCAGGAGGATCCATTAGGAGTGACAGTGAAGGAAACATTTCCGCAGAAGGTAGAATTGAGACTAAATGGGAATATGAATTCTAGATGAAGAAACTTTTATTTGCCATACTTATTCTAAGTGGACTAGTAGTTTTTGGCTATTATCGGAAGACAAGCTCTTTAAGCTATTTCATTCGCATTCCTATTGAAAAACCTAAATATGCTTATCAACTTCCTTTAGTATCCACAGAAATTCAAGGGAAAAAATATAAATTAGAAATCGACACAGGAACACAGATGCCCTTATCTCTTTGCAAAGAGGTACTAGCAAACATAGAAAAAGAAAATTTTGGCAACTCTCATAGAATTGATTTTCGGGGGAACAAATATGTTTCTCCTCTTTACAAAATTAATGGAGTTAAAATTGACAACTACCAACTAGATCAGGTGGAGACAAAAGAAGAATCCAACTATTTTGATGATGAAGCTGGGGTGCTTGTTCATTTAGGAGGAGAAAAAATCCATTCTGGAAGGATTGGAAGAAATTTTTTTTCAGGAAAAAATATTTTTTTCGATCTAAAACATAACACTTTAATTCTTTGCAAACATCTGGGCGACCTTACAAAAAATGGGTACAAGACCGACCATTTCATACCTGTGCCCTTTTCCTGTACCAAAGAAGGAATTATTTTTGAAATAGCAACGGAATCAGGATCCAAAAAATTTGCGCTTGATTCAGGATCTACTCTTTCCATTATTCGATCTTCTGAAACTATAAATAAAAACCTCATCTCATTTAAAGGTTTACCTGCAGTTGAAACATCTCAATTCGTTATGAATCAAGTAGATTTTGGAAAGAGGATTTTACTTGTTTTAGAGGGGGCTTCAATGATGAACATAGATGGTCTTTTAGGAACAGACTTCCTAAAAGAATATGCTATTTATTTAGATTTCTCAAAAAACATTGCATACATAGATAAACGCTAAAAACCGCCGAATTGCCAGTCCAAAAATGATCCAATACGTTATCTTATAGACTCCCATTCAGCAGACCAAGAGGCCTTGTAGGTTTTGACAATCCCTTTCTCATGGTTCCATTCATTTTTTTCGACATATTCATTTTGCTCCGTACATTTCACATATGGCTCGCATGCAGAAAAAATAAGACAGAAAATAATAAAAATCGTTCTCATAAACATCCAAGCTGTTCCTCAGTTTTTTTACAAGAATCACTCCTCATGAAGAATGCAACTATTAGCTAATTTTTCAGCTAAGCTGCTTCTGTATTGTGCAATCCCTTCTTCAGGAGCACAAATCTGATCCATAGGTCTTTTGTGCACTAATGTTTGCTCAAGATAACTAAGAACATATGCACCACAATTGTACCAATCAAAATATCCTTGAAAACACTTTTTATTTTCTAAAATTTCAGAATCCGACTCTCGCAAACTGTTAACTACAACTCTCACTTCCTTATGATCGTTAACCGATGAGCCTCTCGAATCAAAAAACTCAATCGACTTCACACTGTTCTCATCCTTTTTAACAAGGAGATGAACAATGTGTCTTGACTCGAATAGGAGGTAATTATTTGTTAAAACCAAAGGAATGCAAAGGATTTTAGGAGCTATTTCTACCGTTTTTTTAAGTCCTTCTAGATTTACCGGACAAATGAGTGGCATCAAAACTTGGCAATCAACGCCTTCTCCTAAAATTTGTTCAGCGCACCTCAAAAACGCGAACTGCCCCATTTGGTTGTTACTAAGAACATTAAAAATCGCATCACAATCTGCAGCGTAAAATTTTTTACCAACAAGACTGGGTAATGAACATGCCGTAATTTGAGAAACCATTAAAGATGCTCTTCTTTAATCGCACGTTGAAGCAAAATTTTAACAGCCTCTCTAGGATCAAGTCCGCCATAGATAATTTGATAGGTAGCTTCAGTGATCGGGACTGGGACATGGTTTTTATGGCCCAATTCACGAGCGGAAACGCATGTGTAGATCCCTTCGACTGCCATCCCAATTTTTTGCTTTGCCCCTTCAGGGGAAAGGCCTTCCGACACAAGGCGCCCAAACCGGTAATTACGACTATGTACAGACATGCAAGTAACGCAAAGATCTCCCATTCCAGAAAGGCCATTGAGAGTCTCTGGTTTACACTCCTTTACAACACAAAGTTTCCGAATTTCATGAAGGCCACGCGTCATAAGGGCAGCTTTTGTATTATCTCCACAGCCAAGTCCATCGGCTATCCCGCAGGCAATCGCAATGATGTTTTTCATCGCACCGCCAAAACAAACACCGCGCACATCTGCATTCGGATAAATTCGAAATGTAGGGGTTGTAAAAAGATCTTGAATCAACTTCATCACGCCAGGCTCATACGCCGAACAGACAACAGATGTCGGCATGTTCATTACAATATCTTCTGCGTGACTCGGCCCGCTTAAAACACCCACCAAGGGGCTCTCTTCTTGGCCTAATACAGCAGAAATAACTTCTGGCAAGAGCAGCCCTGTTTTTTGCTCAATCCCTTTAGAAGTAACGATAATAGGAACATCAATAGGGCCTACTTGTGTAAATACGGGGCGAATTCCAGAAGAGGTGACGCTTTCTACAATCACATCTACATTTTGAGTTGCTTTTTTCAAATCACTTGTAAATTGCAAAGATGCGGGAGCTTCAAAATCAGATAGTTTTGGATGTTTTCTTCCCTTTTGTAAAAGATCGGCAAATTCTTTATTGCGCGTCCAAACAATGACTTCGTGTCCATTGTTTGCGAGGACAGTTGCCAAAGCAAATCCCCAAGTTCCTGCCCCTAAATATCCAATTTTCATCCTAACTCTCTCAATCGTTTTTGCACCGATTCAATGCACTCAAGACCTTTGATCGGTGCGTAATGTGTGCTGCGGGGAACTTCAAAAGCCCTTACACGAGATGCAAAAGTAAATGCATCAAAGATAAACTGTTCCCCTTTCCATATCCAGCGATCTTTAACTTTTTTTCGAACCCAATGTATGGGTAGATCCTTCTTTGCCATTTTAGAAAAGAAGGGGAGGGTAAAAGCGATCTGTCCGCTATATGCATATTGATGTTTTTGCAATCCGTCCAGTCCAATGTATTCTTTAATTTCGATCTTGTCCCCTTTTTCTAAAAGAACACCCATCGATTTATCAGTCTCACACCACTTTATACACTGCACCATCGCATCTGCTTTTTCTCTCCGCGCTCGATGAATAAGCAACGGATCAAAAGGTCTTGCAAACAGATTTTCAATATAACTCACCGTTACAAGATCAACCCCTTTTTCTCGAAATACCTTATCCAATCCCGCCTTTTCAAAAGAGCGAAATACACTCCCATTTCCATTAGGCCCCTTCATTTCAATCGGCTTTTTTTCGTCATCCAAAAAACAGCTCATTTCTTGCATAAAAAAATGGATGTCGAGTCCAAAAAAATTCTTCTGCTTAAAATAAGCAACAGTTTCTTCGTGATTCAAAGGCGATGTCATAATGGCAAGAGGGCGACCCTTCGGCATTTTTTTACAAAACCACTCAAACAAACTCTTCCCCTCTATAGAGAAAAGGCCCTTTGGCCCATTAAAGCCCAACCTTGTTCCAAGACCACCCGCAAGTAAAATTGCACCGACTTGCTCCATAGGGAAAAGCTGCTCCAAAACTGCATCGACACTCACGTTAGCAAGATTGCGCCCCTCTGCAATAAGCGGACAATGGACTAATTGCCTATTTGGAGACACAACAGCTTGTTTTAAAATTCCATGATTAGGATCCGCCCAAAGAGACACAAGCCTTAAAGGAAACGTCGCATTCAGATAATAGGCCATTGAAGAGATCCCCGAATCGGGAAGAACTAGGCCTAAGCAGTGATGTTTAATAATGGATAGCATTTCAAAAAGGGTTGTTTTCCCTCTTAAGTCAACAATATTTTGATTATTAAATTTGGGCGTATCGCCATATCCAAAAAGGACAACTTTTACATGTTCTAACTTCTCTAGTCGATCAAATAGCTCCTGCCAGCGCGCAAGGGGCCAGTTTCTCCAAAGACCGTAATTTGTCTCTGCACTTACCTGGACACCAATCCATGTAAAGCTGCTTGACATTTGAAATCTTTCATGAAGTTCGTCGTACTTTGCGTCCCATTTTAACTTAGGAACAACCATACCTCTTTGCCATCTGACCCAATCGGTTGGACTAGGCTTTTCAATGACTAAATCGTATTGTGCTTTGATAAACGGATCAATTTTGTACGGCTCACCTCGTTTCCAATTGGGTGCAATAATTGTTTTCACACCTTCGAGCATTGAAAATCCGTCGTGCAAATTGCTGCGCGTAATGAATGTGATCTCAGCATCAGGAATGATTTCGCGAATCCTCTTTACGATTGCAAAAAGGCCAAGGGCAATATCACCAAGACCTCGATTCCAAGCGAGTAAGATTTTCTTCCCCCCTTTGCGAGCTGTTTTTTTCAGCATCCAATCAAGCGGGTTTGGCAAAAAAAGGCGCGACAACGTCCTAAACATGCTTCAACACCCGCTGCACGACTTCATCTACACTAATTTCCTTCATACACCGAAAGTCAATGGGACAAGTGCGCTTAAAACAGGGAGAACATTTTGCATGTTTATTGACAACTGCCTCACTTTTTCCAAAGGGGCCCGTTACTTCGTCATCGGTCGAGCCAAAAAGGGCAACAAGAGGTGTGCCAAATGCAGCGCCAATATGCATCGGACCACTGTCATTTGTCACAAGTACATCGCAGTCTTTAATCAAGCATGCAAGCTCGCGCAAACTTGTGATCCCAGCCAAATCAATTACCTTTTCTGGTAGACCCCGACAGATCTGTTTAACAAGAGGTGCTGTTGTAGCATCTCCAAAAAAGAGAATGTAAGCATCTGTTTCCAGTAAAAGACGCATCGCTAAAGCTCTGTATCTTTCTGGAGGCCAACATTTCGCAGATCCATAGGCGGCGCCTGGGTTAATCCCGATCAATTTTTTCCCCAAAACATACTTGCGCTGGATAAGAAGCTGTTTTGTCTCTTCAACTTCCTTGTCCAAAACGTAAAGCCTTGGCGCCGTCTCAGAAACTTTTACGCCTAGCGGGCTTAAAATCCGCTTATAGCTCGTGACTAAATGCTCTTTTTTATCTTCCATTTTCAAAGCATCGGTCAATAATAAGCTCCGGAAGTGGGCCGCATAGCCAATTCTTCGCTTCACTCTCCCTTGCCAAAACCACCAAGCGGATGAAAATGAATTCGTAAGTAAAATTCCGGCGTCATACTTCCCCGCCTGAATCTTTGCGATAATATCTCTTTGCTGACGCCTTTTAAAGTCATTCGACGGCTTTGTAAAGCAAAAGAGCTCATCAATGGCCTTGTCCTCTTTCAACAGTTCACAAAGAGGAGTGCGGCACATTGCGGTAATCGACGCCTTCGGAAACGCAGCTCTTAAATCGCTTAGCACCGGAGTTGCCATGATTAGATCGCCAATCCAGTTGGGCATTCGGACAATAATATTTTCCATATCGATGAATCATAACTAAGATTCCCTTTTCAAACAAAATAGGATCCGATAAAACTGTCTTATGGCAAATAAAAATGTGATTTTGGGGATCGATCCTGGAACGAGAATTACAGGATATGGACTTATCGATAGCGATTCTCATCCGGTTGACTTTGGGTGCATCCGCCCTCCTCCTAAACTCATCTTAGCCGACAGATACAAGATCATTTTTGAAAGCCTTGAAGCATTAATTGAGCGTTATCAACCCATTGCTATTGCCGTCGAAAGTCAATTCGTCCTCAAAAATGTTCAAAGTGCAATTAAACTCGGCATGGCAAAAGGGATGGTCCTCCTCGCTGCAGCTCGAAAATCGATCCCCGTTTATGAATTTGCCCCAAAAAAAGCAAAACTTGCCGTCGTAGGGCACGGTGGGGCAAGTAAATTCCAAGTTCAAAAAATGATCCAGGCGCTCCTTCGCCTGCCCAATCCACCTGAACCCGAAGACGCAGCCGATGCCCTTGCTCTGGCAATTTGCTGTGCACACCACCTGAGGTCCCCATGTACGAGTCCATTAAAGGCTTGCTAATTGACAAAACTCCCATCAAAGCAATTGTTGAGACGGGGGGCATCGGCTACCGCTTATCGATCCCATTGAGTGCCTATGCTCACCTCCCAGCCCTCAACGCCCCTGTCCAATTCTTCCTCTCACAGGTCGTCCGCGAAGACTCAAACACCCTCTATGCATTCCTTTCAAAAGATGAAAGGGACCTTTTTGAGACCCTCATCACCATCTCTGGAGTGGGGCCTAAAACAGCTCTTGGCATCATCGGCCACATGGACCTTTCTGCCTTCCAAAGGGCCATTGCAAGCGCGGACGTGCGACTGCTGAGCAAAATCCCCGGCATAGGAAAGAAGAGCGCAGAGCGGCTTGTCATCGAAATGCGCGATAAAATCAAAGGCACATCAAGAGAAAAAGGGGCCCTCCTCACCCCAGCTGATGGACTCACTTCAGATGCGATGAATGCCCTTATCCACCTGGGCTACAATCCTCTCGCAGCCCAAAAGGCGGTCCAGGCCGTACTTCTGGAGAAAAAAGAGGAGTCAGATCTAGGAAAAATCATCACGGCAGCCCTTCAAAAGATATAGCCAGACTGGTATCCTCTTGCCCCATGAATACTGAAACAATTGCAGCCATTGCAACAGCTCCAGGAACTGGCGCGATCGCAGTGATCCGGATCTCAGGAAAAGAGGCTTTTGCTGTTGCTGAAAAAATCTTCTCCCGCTCCATTAAAAATTTTAAGACCCATACCGCCCACTACGGCGCGATCTTAAAAGAGGACAAAAGCCCCCTCGACACAGTTTTGCTCCTCGTGATGAAAGGTCCCAACTCCTATACCGGAGAAGATTCGGTTGAAATTTCTTGCCACGGGGGCCAGCTCGTAACGAAACAGGTTCTACAAAGGGTCTTTGAAGCGGGAGCTAGACCTGCTCAGCCGGGCGAATTTTCCCTAAGAGCTTATCTCAATGGGAAAATAGACCTCGCTCAGGCGGAAGCTGTCCAAGAACTCATCTCAGCGAAAAGCGAACTTGCTCTCGAATGGGCCGAAAAACAGCTACAAGGGGCCCTTTCAGAAAAAATCAAATCCTATCAAAAAGAGCTCACAGAAATCGCAGCTATTTTGGAAGCATGGGTCGACTTTCCGGAAGATGATCTAGAATTTGCAGCGACAGAAGAGATCATCTCTCAGCTAGAAGTTGCGCTGGAGCGGATGCAAAAACTCCAATCCACCTTCAATGATGGGAAAGCAATCCACACTGGACACTCACTTTGTCTTTTAGGCTCTCCAAACGTCGGCAAATCGTCCCTGATGAACGCCCTTCTTGGAAAAGACCGCGCAATTGTCACTGAAATTGCTGGAACAACACGAGATCTACTCGAAGAAGACCTTCATTTAGGTCCGCTACATTTTAAACTCATCGACACAGCGGGGATCCGCGCTACAGATGAGATCATCGAGAAAGAGGGGATCCGCAGATCTCAAAAAGCAATGCGCGATGCCGACGTAATCCTCCTTCTTCTCGACGCTACAAGATCCCTCAATGCACAAGATCATGAGCTTCTTCAAATAGCGCCTCGTGAGAAAACAATCATCATTTGGAATAAAACAGATTTGGCAAAGCCTCAAGAAACCTTTAAATCTGTATCTATCTCAGCCAAAGAAAAAACAGGTCTTGATCAACTAAAAAGCGCAATCGATCAGTTGATTTGGAAAAACGGACTCCCTTCGAAAGAAGAGGTGATCATTACAACACTACGCCATTACCAAGCGCTTTCAAATGCAATCGCAGCATGTGAAACGGTGATAAACGGATTAAAGTCTGGAGTTTCTGCAGAGTTTGTTGCGTCCGATATGAGAGAGGCGCTCAATCAACTCGGCGCCATTGTTGGCGCCAATGTAACGGAAGATATTTTATCTGCTATCTTTTCCAAGTTCTGCCTAGGCAAATAGATCGGGACAAAGCCACTTTTGAACTTCAGGAATACTTGTAAACGTTCTGACCAGCTCAAATCGATCGATCGCCGACTCATCAAAACGTTCATAAAGATCTACAAGATACAGAGTCCCTTGTTCGTCAATTTTTACGTTACTGCGTCGGATATCATTATAAATCCCCGGAACCGCAAACATCTCCTTAAGCTGTACCCAAACTGGGTCATTTTTCCAACTTCCATCATCTAGAACAACATGTCCTGCAAGATTTTCTCTATCTATTTGCAGCACAGGGAAATCACCTTCAATATATTCAGCCATGACGAAGCCTAAACTATCCTGCGCTTTGACATAGTCCCTCAGAGCATTTTCATCATTGCGCACATCCCCAGACAAAAGCAATTTTGCCGAATCATAGTGCGAAGTGAAATTGAAGTGCTCTGCAGTATGCTCTTTCATGAAGTCGTTTTCTTTGTTTTGACAATACCGATATAACTGACCTGCCGGAAACTCGATAACTTTACCCGGGTCTTTGTCGAGAATATCTTGAAATACTTTTACAACATACTTCGATCCATCTTCAAGGGTACACTTATAAACATTAGAGTGCTGCCCCTTGCCCAGAAACTCAATATCATGAATTTTGTATACGAGATTATCTGTTACCTTCAAATCAAATGGCTGAAAATCCCCATTTTTTTTCATGAATAACTGAAAAGCAACCAAATCACGTACTTCTTTAGCTTTCTTTATCAAAGGAAGTTGATTCAGTTCCTCCAATTTACGGGGATGGATCCGGCGTGCAGGTGCAGACGGAGCCATAGAAACGGTTCCTTCCTCTCCTAAAATGGCACTCCTTAATTCACCATGAAATCCCTTTTCACCCGCTTTCTCCAAGGTCATGAGAGACCCACTCATATCAGCTTTCATTACAGGAGCTGGGCTCATAACGGGGAATATACCCATAAAAACATTCTGAACTCCTTGGTCGACAGGATTCAAAGAAGTAGTAGGGGGTTGAGGCAAACCTTGTGGAATGTTTAGTCGCGAACCTGACTCACTGTCAAGATTAAGTCGCGGAAATTGCAAACTTGATTCGCCTTCAAGACTAAATCGCGGGATAGTAGAGGGCCTATTGGGCGCACCTCCAAAAGGCAACTTACGCTTGGTACAAACTGTCTGTGGGGCAGCTTCTGGCGTTTCTTCGGCACCAAAAAGAGTTCTTTTAAAGCTACTTTCAACATTATGGGTCATATAATCACATAGTTTAATTTTTATACGAATTATTATACCTCACAATAAGATTAAACTCCACTCCTAAGAAATGAAATAACATGTTTAAAATTAGTAACTTATAAATAGACATTCAACCCTAAGCCTATCCCCGTAAGAAACTTGACCAAACAGCCCTTTCATGAGAAGCTATTTGGCTATGAAGAAGGCAGAACGAACCAGCAAAATTATTGAGATCTTGGACAAGCTGTTTCCCAATCCCGATATTCCCCTCAAGCACAAAGATCCGTACACCCTGCTAATCGCCGTCCTCCTCTCCGCCCAGTGCACGGATGCTAGGGTGAACCAAGTTACCCCCAAGCTCTTTGCCCTCGCCTCAACGCCCGCCCAAATGACAGTGCTAAAAGTGGAAGAAATCGAAGAGATCATCCGTCCGTGTGGGCTTGCCCCAAAAAAATCTCGAGCCATTTGGCAACTATCAAAAGATCTTATCGATCGCCACAACGGTCAGGTCCCAAACACTCTCGAAGAGCTCGAAAGGTTTCCTGGAGTTGGGCACAAAACAGCAAGCGTTGTGATGATTCAAGCCTTTGGCAAACCAGCTTTTCCTGTAGACACGCACATCCACAGGTGTGCGCACAGATGGGGTCTTAGCAAAGGAAAAACTGTCGAACAAACCGAAAGGGACCTCAAACGCTTGTTCGCAAAAGATAAGTGGGCTAAAGTCCACTTACAGATCATCTACTACGCAAGAACGTTTTGTCCAGCTAAAGGTCACAATAAAGAAAAATGTCCAATCTGCCATTTCATCAGCAACAATTAGAGTTCATGATCGATTTAGCTCGCAATCGTCCTGAATTTCTCAACCCGCTTTTTCGCTTTTTAAACTATTTCGATACGGTCTACTTTTTCTTCGCCCTCATCCCTATTCTTTGGATTGGCTTTTCATATAAGTGGGGTCTGAGAATCTTTTACTGGTTTACTTTGAGCAGCATCGTCAACACGCTTGCAAAATACCTCGTTGGTTGGCCAAGACCGAGTACTGATCTTCCCGAAATCGGTCTTTTCACCCCAAACTCACCAGGATTTCCCAGCGGTGGCGCTCAAACATGTATGTTTTTAGGGGCTATCTTGATCTATTATTGGAAAACACGCGCGGCATGGCTCATCGGAACCTTTTACATCTTGCTCATTAGCTTTTCCAGACTCTATCTCGGAGTGCATTACCCCATTGATGTCTTAGGCGGATGGGCTATTGGTGTTCTTTTATTTTATCTCTTTGTCATCACAAAAGAGCCTTTAGAAAACTATCTGGTTCGAAAGGGAGCCGGATTTTGTTTAGTGATCAGCTTAGCAATCCCTGTCGCGCTTACTTTGGTTGCGCCCCACCAGTACATCTTTCCCATCGCAGGAACAACACTCGGCGTAGGACTAGGGACTTACTTCTCTCTGCAAAAGCACCTTTTTCTCGCCCAATCAAAAACCATGAAAGAGACCATCATCCGTTCCTTTATCGCTCTTTCTACTTTCTCCCTTTTCATTTATCTTTGGCCCAAAGAACAAAGCTTTGCTAAGTCTTTTTCGGCAGGACTGTTTATGAGCTTTGCGGCAAGTCCCATTTGTAGATGGTTCATCAGCAGAAAAAGATAAATGTAAAGCTGCTTTACATCGATGCAGTTAAGGAGCTTTTCTTGCAAAAGATTCGCCAAAATTAGCGCGCGTTTCAAGGCCGTTTTGCGTATTTGCAATCAAGTCTGCATCGAAAACAACTCTGTTTTTTTCAAATAGAAGAGCAATACATGACCCGCCAAACTCAAAAAAGCCTTTTTCATCCCCTTTTTTCACGGGAAATTCAGACGTGTAGGTTTGTTGAATAGAGCCGACAGATGTTGCCCCAATTTCAACATAAAGAATCGTTCCAAATTCTTTTGTTTCGATCTCAGTGATCATCCGTTTGTTTTCCGCCAAAATGGCAAGACGTCTTTTCAACGCAATAGGGTTTACAGAATAAAGAGGTCCATTGATCAAGCGAGCTTGGCTTGGTACTCCGTCACAAGGAAAATGGAAGCGGTGGTAATCTGTTGGGCACAGCCGAACAATTGCCATCGATCCTTCGGAAAAATGGCTTGCAAGGGAAATATTTCCTAAAAATTGTTGGATCGAAAACTCTTGACCTTTCACTACAAACTGACCGAACTGAGGATAAACTAAATATCTCCCATCAGCAGGCATGGAAAGAACGCTTGGATCTGAATTGATGGGCCGTTTTTCGGCCTTCAACTTACGAATAAAAAAGTCATTAAATGAAGAAAAATGCGTCTCAACAAATTCACTTTCATCAATTCCATAAGCTTGAATAAATGGCGCAATTTTTTTTGCACTCGCAGCTCTTTTCTGCAAAAAACCATAAAAGTGTGAGAAGAGAGGAACATGCGCTATTATTGGCAAAACTGCCATCGAAAAAAGCCTTCGAAAAAAGCCATCGCCATAAAGCAACGACAATGCTTTATGCCCGTAGACCTTCTCTACACACTTTTCACCTGACCTACGATCAATATATGTAATTTCCATGGCGTTTTACGTTAACTCGACTTTGCAACTTTTTAGGACCGCCTGCCTCTTCTATTTGTTCTCGGACGTGCGGCGAAGGCCGAATCTGGAGATTATTTAAAACGGGAAGGGTTTTTTAACCCATTCCCGCTTTAAATAACTCCCCCGAGAATAAATATCTCGAGGCCTTCAATCCTAAAAAGTTGCAAAGCCGAGGTTAACGCTATGAATAGATTTTTTCAATCTCTTTGCACTCAGAGCGCAAAAGAGAGTAGATACAAAGGTCGAGATAGGCGCCTCGATTAAAGAGAGCACGTCTCGCAATTCCTTCGAACTTAAACCCACAGCTTTTTGCAAGCGCAAGCGCAGGCTTACTGTAATCAGGAATGGAAATTTGAAGTCTTTCTACCTTCTTTGTAGCAAAAAGATAGCTCGAAAAAAGAGTCAAGGCCTCTTTCATTAATCCTTTATTTCGATCTTGAGCGCGAAAAATATAAAAATGGACATCAAGACAGTCAAAAAAGGGCTGTTTTTCAAACCAGATCGCCCCAATTAAACGATCGCTATGCTCCAAAAGAAGGGTCCCTTTTTCCTCAGTCCAAAGTCCCGTTTCATAAAAATTCAAGCGGAATTGGTGCTCAGAAATTAACTCACTAGACAGGTACTCCCCCTTCATCCGAATCGAGTCAAAGCACGAATATAGCGCAGCTAAATCCGCCTCTTTCACCGTACGCAAATGAATGTCATTCCCTTCTAACATAACTAATAATCATACCTACAGACAATTTATTGTAAAATTAATACATTTACTTGATAGATAATGTAATTTTTAATACTAAAATTTAAACCTTGTGTGAAAACCCTATTCGTACTAAAATTTTGTGAAAGTGATTTAAGAGTGGCAAACATGTTCGGCATAATCAAAAAACTATTCGGGACACATCAATCGCGGATCCTCAAAAAGTACTGGCAACTGGTCCCTCAAGTAAATTCTTGGGAAGAAAAGTTTCAAAAACTAACTGATGATGAGATCAAAAATAAGACGATTGAATTCAAAGAAAGATTTGCAAAAGGGGAGCCTCTTGAAGATCTCCTTCCAGAAGCTTTTGCTGCTGTAAAAAATGTTTGCCGAAGACTCTGCGGGACAGATGTTCACGTTTCTGGATACGAGCAAAAATGGGATATGATTCCATACGACGTTCAGATCGTTGGAGCCGCCGCAATGTTTCACGGATCTATCGCTGAGATGCAAACGGGCGAGGGGAAAACTCTCACTGCATCTATGCCTCTTTATCTCCACGCAATTACCTCAAAACCTGTCCACCTCATCACTGTCAACGATTACCTTGCGAAACGTGACTGCGAATGGATCGGCTCAATTTTCCGCAAACTAGGCCTTACTGTCGCCTCTCTCACAAATGACGTTCACCCACACCAAAGAAAAGAAGTTTACGCATGTGACATTGTGTATGGAACTGCTTCTGAATTTGGCTTTGATTACCTGCGCGACAATTCAATGTCTTCTCACAAAAA
This sequence comes from Chlamydiae bacterium CG10_big_fil_rev_8_21_14_0_10_42_34, assembly GCA_002773795.1. Taxonomy (GTDB): domain Bacteria; phylum Chlamydiota; class Chlamydiia; order Chlamydiales; family SM23-39; genus REEB52. The sequence goes on from PFAD01000016.1 coordinate 36,589, forward strand.
TGAGCAAGTGCAAAGAGGCCACTACTTTGCCATGGTCGATGAGATCGATTCGATCTTGATCGATGAAGCAAGAACTCCCCTCATTATCTCAGGACCTGTTAATGACAGCCGTCAAATGTATGATGAGTTGAAAGAGGGCGTCGCAAACCTCGTACGGATTCAGAGAGACATTTGCAACCGCCTTGCAAGTGAAGCGCGCAGATCATTAGAATCGCTCGGAATCCTCGAAGAGAGCGATACACCCAAAAAACTTCCCAAAGAAGCTGAAGAAGTCTTTAAAAAACTTTGGCTAGTTGGCAAGGGTACACCGCGCAATAACATCTTAAAAAAACTGAAAGAAAACCCAGACATCCGCGCACAAATCGACAAATGGGAAACGTACTTTTACGGCGAATCGAATAAGGAAGAAAAGTTCGAGACTCTTTCAGAACTTTTCATGCTCGTTGATGAGCGCAATAATGAATATGAGCTCTCCGACAAAGGAATTAAATGCTGGTGCGAGTTTAAAGAAGGGGTTGGAGCGGATGATTTTGTGATGCTCGATCTCGGCCACGAATACCACCTGATCGACCAAAGCGAACAAAACGACCAAGAGAAAATGAAGGCGAAAGTCGCCTTGCGAGAAGAAGATGCGAAACGCAAAGAAAGGGCCCACAATTTACGCCAAATGCTCCGCGCCCATCTTCTCATGGAAAAAGATATCGACTACATCGTCCAAGATGACAAAATTGTCATCATTGATGAAAACACAGGCAGACCGCAACCAGGGCGCCGCTTTTCAGACGGACTTCACCAGGCGATCGAGGCGAAAGAAGACGTTTCAATCCAAGGGGAAACACAGACTTACGCAACCATCACTTTGCAAAACTACTTCCGTATGTACACGCGCTTAGCAGGGATGACTGGAACTGCAATGACAGAGGCAAACGAGTTTAAAGAGATCTATAAACTCCAAGTTCTCGAAATTCCAACTTATCGCTCTTGCGCACGCACAGATCACGACGATGAAATTTACATGACTGAGCGCGAAAAATACATCGCGATCCTCAAAGAAATCAAAGACGTCCACGAAAAGGGACGCCCTATCTTGATCGGGACAGAATCGGTTGAAGTTTCAGAAAAACTTGCCCGAATCCTAAAGCTTAACAAACTCGATTACACAATTCTTAACGCCAAAAACCATGAGCACGAAGCTGAAATTATCGCTGATGCTGGGAAAAAAGGGGCTATTACCCTTGCGACCAACATGGCGGGAAGAGGAACTGACATTAAGCTGAAAGATGGCGTTAAAGAAGTCGGCGGACTTCACGTAATCGGAACGACGCGCCACCAATCACGTCGTATCGATCGCCAGCTTCGCGGTAGATCGGGTAGACTGGGCGACCCTGGTTCATCGAAATTCTTCGTCTCATTTGAAGACTCCCTCATGCGCCTTTTTGCATCGCCACGCATGACAGCCCTTTTACAAAGATTCCGTCCTCCCGAAGGGGAGCCGATCTCAGCAAAAGTGCTGAACAAGTCCATTGAAACAGCCCAAAAGCGAGTCGAGCAGCGCAATTACAGTATGCGTAAGCACACACTTGAATACGATGATGTGATGAATAAGCAGCGCCAGGAAGTCTATGCCTTCCGCAACGACCTGCTCTTCACAGACAATACACTTCTCATTGCAGAAGAAATTCTCGAATCAGTTGCTCGCACACTCATGAACGACAAAACAGCTCTAACAACAGAGTTTCCGATTACCTTCGAAGAGGCTGCAACCGAAGAAGAGATCATCGCGAAAGTTCTCGAAGGCTTCCAACAAAAGCTCTTCTTCCAACGCCAACTTCTCACAACGTTTAGACCTGAGCTCAACGAAGCTGAAAAAGCGCAAAACGTCCTTCACGAAGTTGTTCGGAGCCTCATGATTCGCAAAATCGATCAACTTTGGCAAGAACACCTCCTCCACATCGACCATCTCCGCTCAGACGTACACATGCGCACAGTCGGCCAAAAAGATCCACTTCTCGAATTTAAGCAAGAATCGTTTTCTCTCTTTGAGAGATTCTCGCTCAATTTGCGCCAAGAGATTGCTCGCGATCTGTTCCGCTTTGAGATGATGCCCCAGCAAGAGCCCCCAGCACCAAAGCCTCGCGGCAAAAGAATCCCGACCCTTGTCCAAGGAGCTTGATGAGACTTAAGTCCCTTGTTTTTGGCCTCATCGCACTGAGCCTTATTGTAAGCGCCTTTGCTGAGACAACCAAAGTTACAGGGGCAAATCAATATGGTGAAGTAACCCTAGACACCCTTGATGGTGTAGGTCTCATCAAACTCAACGCAACAACCGTCGAAACGATCAACCTCACCGGGAGTCTAATCACCCAAGACGCCCAGATAGGGACCCTTAATGTCATCGGAGAGGCCAACCTCAAAGGAACTACGATCCAAAACGCCGGATCAGTTATGGGATCTTTACAAGCAACCCGCTCCACCTTTCAAAATACCCTTACGATCCTAAGCCAAAAAGCCCTCTTCACAACAAGTACCCTCGAAGCGATCACCGTAAAGCGTGATAGTGGCTATAAGGGCAAACAAATACTTGAGCTAAGGCATCATACCATCATCAATGGCCCCATCCACTTTGAGTCTGGTAAGGGTGAAGTCATCGTCCACCCAACTTGCCAGGTTTTAGGCGAAGTAACCGGCGGCAAAGTCATAAAAAAACATTAACCACCCTCTTGTAATTAGACCTTAGTTTATTTATACTCCCACACAAAAACAAGAGAGCACTTTGAATCAAATTCAATACTATTATCAAAATATTCATGGCTTATATGAAAATATTTTCAATTATGATGAGAGATTTCGCACAGCTCAACGAACAGCGTCAGCCGCTCTAAACGCACTTCAAGGTGTTGCAAGATATACTACCGCAACTGACGCGACCAAACCAAAACGCGCAACTTATATGCAAAGTCTCAAAAATCTCCACCTAACCCTGCTCCCACAAGATACAACAACCTTCAATAACGACTATTTCATTCAATTTGCCCTCACAATTGCCGAACACAATGGATTAAGCGCGTACCCACACATGAGAGGACAGCTATTTGTTCCTAGCCTGCTGCTGGTCGAAAAACTATGCATTCTAGAAACAGAAATCACACGCACCTATCCCTCCCAAGGCCGTTGTAAAGCCGCTTTACACAACTTCGCAGAGTTTCATGATGAATTTTCAAAGACCTTTATGAGTACAATCGAACCACTCATCGAAAATACCCCGTATATTTACGAACATAAAAGTTACCCGAAAACTGTAGCATTTTTTAAAAGGATTTACAGCGAAGCGCTCTCACATAATCCAGACCTGACATCGCAATTAGAAGAAAGTGACCCCGCAGTTTTCAATATTATCGTGGATCTTGCCATTTTCACCTTAATTACCTCTTACGAGGAGATTCCAGAAGCGTTTCTACCCTACAAAATAATGATCTGGGCTTTAAGAAAGCCAATCCGAGTAAACTTACAACATGTAAAAGAGAAAATTCTACAGGACAAAGATATTTTAAAAGATACACCGGCCCACGCAGTGTACATAGAGATCGGCAGATTAAGGACACAATTTCAACGAGACAAACCTATTGTCTACTCCACACTTATGCATACCTTGCAACTTACCACGTAATCTTTTCAATCGTACGCATTAATAACTCTGTTGGCCACTCGATTGTTTGATCGCCTAAAAACCCAGTAGCAACTTCTAGCTTGATAGCACCGTATTGAGAAAAATCAATGCTTTTAAGAGGAAATGTTTTTTCAAATTCAATCGGCCATGTTGAGAGCACTTTCGTCGCAATCAATTGACCATTTCCAAACTTAATTTTTCTCCCTTCATAATCAATTTCACCCGTGACCTTCTGCTTGCACGAAATTTTCACACCTTCAGCTGGTTTAAAACCGTCTTCAGCCACGTCCGTTATTGTTGTCTTTTGCTCGTTACTAAATTCCATTGAAAACTTATGGAACCTATTATCTTTGTCCATCTCAACATGAAAGGAAGACAAACCAGGTGGAAATAATTTTTCAACGATTTCGGAAACACATTCACCCTGATCTCTTACAATTGAATACAAGCAAGATTGAAACATCGGTTGCGCTTCATCTACACCGTATGAATATTCTTTTTGTACAATTTTCTCATGTGCAGCTTTTGCGACATGTTCTCCAGTTGTTCCAGGCAGATCTAATTGGCGAACGCTTACCTTTTGTTCCGATTCTTTTGAACTTATCAACTTATACATCCTGAAAATAACATCTTTTTTCATTGCCTCAGTAAGCTCTGACTCAGGAGTATTCCGATGGAATAATTCTTTAGCATTCAAGTAATTCTTATATTCTTTTTCAATATTTATGCTGAGGTCATCAGGATTTGAAGATTTTTCTATCCCAACTTTGAAAAGCTGCGCCTTTTCTTCTTTAGAAAGTTCCGGATATTTCTGGTGGCTCCAGTTAGCACTTATGAACTTAACGATCCAAAGAAGCATGAGTCCAGGTGACTGTTTATTAAAACTAGCTCTTTTACCAATCTTTAAAACGCCAAACAATTTATTCATCAAATTGATAAAAGCTTGGACAGGCTCACATTTACTGTGGTCAATTCCATCGTTAAGTGATTGAAATAACTTATGAGCAAACTTCAACATATTCAAATCAAAGCCTTGAGAAAAACACTCCTGTCGAGACTCTGAGATCATCTCAAGAAATCGGGGCATACTCCCTATTTCTTCTTCATCTAAATCCCCAGCAAGCTCTACATAAACATTAAAATCCGGATGATCTATCTTTTCTAAGAGTTCATTAAAAAGGCTGTCCCCAAAATACTTTTTTGCTTCACGAAATACAGGAACCTCAACTCCATTTTTATCTAAAACTTGCAAGACTTTTGCGTTCAATTTGCCATCTATCTCTTTGTTATCAATTTTTGCAGCCAGAAGTTTTAACGCACAAGATCGTTTATATGAGTGATAAAGCAAATACGCCCACCCAAATACTGGAATACAGACGGAAAGAACCTTGGCGCAGGTGGAGAGTTTTTGGCTGCTTAAATCTGAGAGAATTTCTTGAGGGTCCTTCGCCCGATTATTTCCCCAAGGAACAATGTTAAATGAAAAAGACATAAACCCCACTATTATGGTTAATTAACTACTACTATTATAAATTATTTACTATTAAATGTAAATAATTTTTATAACAACCATCCCGCTGATTACAAGACACTTAGAAGAGACAGGCCCACTTAACAAGAAAAGCTCAACCACCTAAATTTAAGCGTCTTAAGAGTTGCCCCTAAAAAAACAAACCTGAACCAGAAGAAGAGACCCTGCAAGAGCGAGGCAAAATAAGGGGGTTTTCTTTTTTAAAAAAGGGATGTAAGGTGAAAAAATATGATCTTAGCTGAAATTGTCAAGACCCCCGCCAAGTACGACTGCCTGAAGCACCCGATGGTACTTCAGCTAGAATCGCTCGATTTCACCCCTTTTCACTTGATCGCCTTTATCATTTTCTTCCTTGCGATCATCCACACACTGAGCGTCTATAAAGTGCATCAGTGGGCGCGCAAGCTCGAGCTCCACCAAAAGCCCAGAAGAGACGGCAAGAGAAGAGAAAGGAGCATTGGAGTCCAGCTCTTATATTTTATCTCTGAAGTAGAGGTCGTTTTTGCTCTCTGGACCATCCCACTATTTATTTGCATTGCAGCAATTTATGGCTGGACGATCGGGTTAGAATATATCAATACCAGAGACTATACAGAGCCACTTTTTGTCGTGGTGATTTTAGCGATGGCTTCAACGAAACCCATTGTCCATGCAGCAGAAGGACTCATCTCGTGGATTGCAAAAGGATTAGGGGGATCGCTATCTGCCTGGTGGATGGTTCTTTTAACAGTGGGTCCGCTACTTGGTTCATTGATCACAGAAGCAGGAGCCATGGCTCTTTGCGCGCTCCTTTTATCGCGTCATTTTTACCACTATCACCCAAGCAAAAAGTTAGCTTACGCAACACTTGCTCTACTGTTTGTAAACATCTCTGTGGGAGGGGTATTAACAGATTTTGCATCGCCTGCTGTTTTAGTTCTTGCCCACTGCTGGAAATGGTCGATGTCTGATATTTTCCTAAGCTTTGGCTGGAAAGCTGCCATCGGCATTGTGATCTCAAACTTAATTTACTGGTATTACTTTAGGAAAGAATTCGCACTACTAAACGTAAGAAAAAAGGCTGTAAAAATCTTTGCTCATTACTCTTCAAGAAAGCAAGAAACAAAAATTCCATACTGGATCAGTTTTGTTCACATGCTCTTTATGGCCCTCATTGTAGTTGTCTCTCACTATCCGGCTATATTTATTGCTATTTTCATGTTTTTCATCGGCTTTCATCAAGCCACGCGCGCGCATCAACACTCCATTCGTCTGGCAAGACCGATGATGATTGGGCTTTTCTTGGCAGGTCTCGTCATTCATGGCGGCTTGCAAGGTTGGTGGGTCGTCTCTATCCTTGAAGGGTTAAGCCCACTGTCTGTAATGGGAGTTGTCATTGCCTTAACAGGATTTAATGACAATACTGCGATATCTTATCTTTCTACTTTGGTGCCAAACTGGGGAACCGCATTTCAATACGCAATCTTTACCGGCGCCATTGCAGGAGGCGGTCTTACAGTGATTGCCAACGCACCGAACCCCGCTGGTTATACGATCTTGAAAAAGCACTTTGACAATGGAATTAAGCCGCTTAATCTTTTGCTAGCAGCACTCACGCCTACGATTATCTTGTATGCGATCTACTACTTTATTGGACCTCTATTCAGTTTCTAAAAAGCTATTTCTTAAACCGTTTGAAGAAAATGGGCGCTAAAGATAACAATGCAAGCCCAACCAACGCCAAGATTGTCTGCCAGCTCAACATTGAAGAGAGCGTTATCTCCCCCCCAGAATTTAAAGTAGTATTTACCTGAGATCCAATTTGTATAAATATGATTGCAAAAGGAATAGACCCGACTAAGCTTGTCCAAGCAAATGGCCAAAAACGAACACCAAAAAAAACTGAAGCAAGGTTAATTAGCCACAAGGGAGATATGGGGATAAATCTAAGAAATAAGAGATAGCTAACCGCATTTTCCTTAAACTGTTTTCCCATCTTCTTTAATCTTGGGCCTGCTTGCTTTTCAAAAAGACCCTGCATTGGTGTTTTCATCAAAAAATAAGAGAAACAAGAACCCAAAGTGTTTGCAATTAAGGTATAAAAAATACCTAGCAAGTCTGGGTATAAAAACCCCCCTAATATAGCGATAAAAACTCCAACTGGAAGAAAAAGGGTGACCGTCAGTGTATAAACCCCCAGAAAAACAAGAGGAGAAAGGAGCCAATGTTCATTACTCAAGCGGAGCAATTCCGCCTGATTTTTCATAAAAAAATCAAATGTAAAGTATTTATCTATGCCTAGCAAATAAACTAGACTGACACTCAAACCAATGACAAGAGGAGGGCCCCAATACTTAAATTTCTTTAGCATATCCTATACATACTAGATCAGATCAAAATGACCCTATAAAAAAATTAAATCAGAACTTAGGAAGATCCTTACTTATAGTTTTGAGATCGATCTATACCCAAAGATAAGAAGTGGAATGGATGCAAAAGCATACAAAAACCACATCCGCGCATCCCATTTTAGGATCAATGCACCTTTGCTAGAAAAGAAAAGCATAAAAAGACCAAATAAGAGAAGCTGCGCACCGAGAGTCATTAAGATCGTGGGCCCTACAATGCTTTTTGTCTCTTCATCCGATTCCATCATTGCTTGCGGGTCTTGGTATGCGGGTTCTTCTTCCGGCGCCTTAGGCGCGTAGTGGGGAGGATAGAGCGATTGTTGGGTGTTCAGATTTTGCACTGAAGCTGTCGGATGATAGCTAGATTGGAACTGCTCTGGCTTTTCTTCGCGTAAATCTGCCGCACAAAACGGGCATACGATCACATCGAGGTCGATTTCTCCCTCGCAATTATAACACATTTTTTGACGCTTTTTAGCTTTCATGCTCTCCTTTTAGACTTTTGGGGCAATTTTTTCATGGAGAAAATCGCATTTGGCACCATATTTATAGCTTCATCTAAAAACAGAGTATAAGGAAAGCCCCTTTTTTCTTATAATTGGTATTTTTCAACGGAGAGGATATGACAGAGAGAAAGAAGCATGATATAGCAGTAATCGGGGCAGGTCCTGGTGGATATGTAGCTGCAATAAGGGCTGCTCAGCTAGGAAAATCGGTCGCCTTAATAGAAAAAGAACTGCTTGGAGGCTGCTGTCTTAACGTAGGTTGCATCCCAACAAAAACGCTTCTTACCAATGCTGCCGTGCTTCACCAAGTGAAAAAAGCAAACGATTTTGGAATTTCAACGGGCCCCATCTCATTTCATTACGATCAAATGAAACAAAGAAAAGATCAAGTCATTACAAAAATCCGCAGCAGTTTAGAAGGCCTCATCCGTTCCAATAAAATTACGATTTATCGTGGCAATGCACAATTTGAATCCCCAAAATTACTCAAAGTGCTCGGGCAAGATAATTTATTTATCGAATCGGAAAAAATCATCATCGCTACAGGGTCCGTCCCGCTTGAGATCAAAGCGTTTCCTTTTGACCATAAACGGATCCTAAATTCCACCTCAATCCTAGAAGTTACTGAACTTCCCAAAAGTTTAGCAATTGTTGGCGGCGGCTATATTGGCTGCGAATTTGCCTCACTGTTTGCAGAACTTGGTGTTAAAGTTACCATTTTCGAAGCTCTTCCCACTATTTTAGCAGCCCAAGGAACGCAAATTGCGCAGTTCATGGCCAAAGTATTTACGGCAAAAGGGATCGATATTCAAACAAATGTAACTGTCAAAAATATTGAAAATAAGCAAGATCACGTCCACATCACTTTAGCCGATGGGAAATCCATTGACGCAGACCTTGCGCTCGTATCTGTGGGGAGAAAAGTATACACCGAAGGGCTATGCCTTGAAAAAGCAGGACTTAAAACCAATGAGAAAGGCTTCATCGACACAAATGACCAGATGGAAACAGAGGTCAAAGGGATTTATGCGATCGGCGATGTGACTGGCAAGTGGATGCTTGCCCACGTTGCCTCTCATCAAGGAAGTGCTGCAGCGAGCAACGCTTGCGGAATCGAGACAAAAATGCACTACGAAGCAGTTCCAGCCGTTGTCTTCACCTCACCGGAAATTGCAACCGTCGGCCTTACTCTCGAACAAGCTCAAAAGGCGGGATTTGATGCAACAGCCGGATCATTTCCCTTCCAAGCGCTCGGAAAAGCACAAGCATCGATGGAAACTGAAGGGTTTGCGCAAATTGTCTCTGTGAAAAAAACAGGCCAAATTTTAGGTGCGATTGTGATTGGTCACGAAGCATCGAACCTTATTGGCGAAATGGCACTTGCAATCCAAAACGAACTCACGTTAGAGTCTGTGATAGAGACCATCCATGCCCACCCGACAATTGCAGAATGTTGGCATGAAGCAGCTCTCATTGCAAACGAAACACCGATTCACTTTCCACCCAAAGTAAAAAGATGACGGACAAAAAACTTAACATTCTCCCATCAAATCCAGAAGAAGGTGTGGGTAGATTTCCTTCATGGCTCCACCGCAAACTTCCTGCCGGTGGTCAAATTTTTAAGACAAACGCAATCCTAGATAAATATAAACTCAATACCGTTTGCGAAGAGGCGAAATGCCCAAATCGTCTTGAATGCTACACAAAAAAAACTGCCACATTTCTCGCACTCGGCAAACAGTGCACTCGCAACTGTGGATTTTGCGACATCGACTTTAGCAAAAATCCCAAAGCGCCTGAAGCAGATGAGCCACACCGCATTGCAATGTCTGTAAAAGAGTTAGGACTTAAACACGTAGTCATCACTATGGTGGCAAGGGATGATCTTCCCGATCAAGGGGCAAATCAAATTGCCTCAATCATCCGCGCCACTAGAGACCTTAACCCGGAAGTCACCATCGAAGTGCTCACCTCGGACTTTTCTGGCGATGTAAAGCTGCTTTACATCATCTTAAATGAAGAGCCAGAAATCTTTAATCACAATATCGAAACCATAAGAGCCCTTTCCCCTCGAGTTCGCCATAAAGCTGAATACGACAGGTCCCTCTCACTTTTAAAAAGTGCAAAAGAATCGGGTAAAGTTGCCTACGTTAAATCGGGCATTATGGTAGGTCTTGGCGAGACAGAGTCACAAGTCAAAGAGACCCTTGAAGACTTAGCCAAGGTGGGCTGCGATGTGATCACAATAGGGCAATACCTACAGGCCAGCCGCATCAAGCTTAGAGTCAAGGACTTCGTCCACCCAGATCAATTCAAGGCCTACGAAGAGTACGGACTGAGCCTTGGGGTCAGACACGTTTACTCAGGCCCCTTCGTGAGATCGAGCTACAACGCCAACCTGTTCGTACCCGGCAAAGCCGAGCCCATTATATCCCAGTAATTTCACATTAAATCGACCGGATTACAATAAATTGATTTAATCTAAAGATTAACGTATAATAACTTCAATTAATTAAAGGATTTTATATATGTCTTTAGACGTGAAACCTACTATTTATATTAACGAGCAACATCTAGACCAACCTAGCGCCCCCGCTGAACTCAAAGCTCCACAAGTGATTGGTGATATTTGGGCAAGAATGCAAGCCGCTTTAAAAGCTAATAATCTACCTCATGCAACCGAGTTAATGGCAAAGCTTGGGGTTACAGAAACAGATAAGACCGCCCAACAACTACTTATCCCCATACTCAACGCCGCTTTGAACGAAAATGTAAAGATCGTTCCCGCAGAAGACGAAGAGTGCTCTGGGGTATACTTCCTTTCACTTGCAAACGAAGAACCCTTTGCAGTTTTTAAAATTGGCGAAAAAAGGGCCCGAACAGAATTGTTAGTTCGACACATAGCACACAAAGTGGGCCTTGAAAAACATGCAATTCCTGGAATTTTCTGCTCTATTGCAAACCCGGATTTTTCCAAAGGCGAAACAACTGTGGAACTGTGGAATGGAAATAAAAAGTTGTACGAACACCTAAATAATAAGCATACTTCCTATAGCGAATCTGTCTCTATTGATAATTTTGGCCTAGAAAACCCACCTACTATCACTGGAATTTTAGAGCCTTTTGTTTCAACAAAGGGTGAATTAGACGTTGAAAATTTTGCTAGCATGACGGCTTTTGCGTTAATCGTGGGACTCAGAGATGCGAAACTCGATGGAATCGTAGGTTCCATGTTCATTGATAATGAAGAGTGTATGCCAGCACGATTACACCCTTTAAGTAGTCCTGAAAAACACCCTGCAGCAACCCACCTACCTTACCTAAAGCACCCATTAGCGGAAAAAAGCATTCCTCTCGCAACAATCGAGTCTTTATACAAAACCTTATCAAACCTAGACATTCGCCCACTTTTAAATGAATTAGCAACACAGAAAGTTCTGTATAGAGATTCTATTGCAGAAAGTATCGATCTTGACGATGATGGGTGGGATCACGGAGGCTGCTATGTTAAAATTGATGACATTTCCAGAAACGCATTAGATATATACCCCAAAATTGACCTCACTGATGAGCGTCTTGTTTCGGAAAGACAACTCACCACTTGTTCTCACCGAATTTCCAAATTATTGAGCTTTTTCGAGACTTGCATGGTCAATCAAGAAAGCCCCAATGCAATCGATATGGTTTGCGCAGTTGATGAACACTTTGCTAAACATTTTAACGGGCTTAGCGATCCTGATAGCGACAGAATACATCAACGCTTACGCCATTTTGTGGTTGGAGCCCAAAGCCCTGCTAAGTCATTCTCCCTCCCATTTTGTAGAGATTTATTCTCCGTACCTAGCTCAAAGGATTCATCCAATCCAAGTAGTGGCGAACCATCTTCTGATACGCCACCCCCACAGAATTTTGGAGCAATAGTCCCAAAATCCGCCTTTTCACCTTGGAACTCTCAACAAACATCTAATGTCACTTCGCCCCGAACAGCAGAAGACGAAAAAAAAGAATCAGACTAGCCAGATAATCCTTTCCGCGTTATAGGGGAAGGTATGCGCAAACAATCGATTGAAGTTGCTACGATCATCCTTGCCGGCGGGCAAGGAACACGGCTGCATCCATTGACCATTCATCATTCAAAACCAGCTGTTGCCTATGGAGGACGCTACCGTCTTATAGACATACCCATCTCAAATTCCATCAACTCTGATTTCCGCCAGATCTTTGTCATAGCACAGTATTTATCCGATGAATTGCAACACCACATCAATCAGACCTACCATTTCGACGTCTACAATCCAGGCTCAATTGATGTATTAACACCGCAGCTTAATGAAAAAGGGGAAAAAGAGTGGTTTAATGGAACGGCTGATGCGGTGCGCAAAAATCTCCCCACAATTTTAAAGTCATCTGCCGATTACTTTCTTATTTTATCGGGGGATCAGCTCTACAACATCAATTTTCAGTATCTTTTAACATTCGCCCAATCAAAAAATGCAGACTTAACCATTGCGAGCATCCCTGTTCTTGAAAAAGAGGCAAGAAGGATGGGCCTTCTCAAGATTGATAAAGACTGTACGATTACCGATTTCATAGAAAAACCTAAAAATGGGATTGAAGATTTTGAAATTCCCCGAGAGTTTTTTGAAGAGTGGAAAATCAAACCCAGCAAAGATCCTCTTTATCTCGGCTCAATGGGGATCTACGTATTTAAAAGAGAAACACTAGAAGCTCTCTTAGAGCATGACAAGCGAGAGGATTTTGGCTACCACCTCATTCACACGGCGGTAAAGCATAAAAAAACTTCCGCTTTTGTCTTCGGGGGCTATTGGGAAGATATCGGAACTGTCGCATCGTATTATGAGGCAAATCTCGTCTTAACTCGCGCGAAAGAGGGACTCGATATTTATGACGAAACAAACCCCATTTATACAAGACCCACCTTTCTCCCTGGTCCTAGGATTAAACAGACAAAAGTGACTCAATCCATTATTTGTGAAGGGTGCATTATCGAAGCTGATGAAATTTCTAACTGTGTTATTGGTCTTCGGACACACATAAAGCGTGGCTCTATCATTCGAGATACCGTCATTTTAGGAAATCACTTCTACATGCCGCCCCTTCACGAGAAAAAAGATGAGCACTATTGGATTGGTGAAAACTGTCTCATTGAAAAGACAATTATCGATGAACACGTGCAAATCGGCAACAATGTGAAGCTCATCAACAAGGCCAAGCATACCCACTTTGATGGTGAGGGGATCTTTGTTCGTGATGGAATTATCATCGTCACTTCAGGGACAAAGCTTCCCAACAACTTCGAATTTTAGTATATACTTTCATATGCGTATTTGGGCCATTGGCGATCTTCACTTAAGTTTCGGCGTAGAAAATAAAAGCATGGAGATCTTTGGCCCCAATTGGGAAGACCATGCGAAAAAAATCGCATCGAACTGGAAAAGTATGATTCATGCAGATGATCTCGTACTTGTCCCGGGCGATCTTTCTTGGGCACTTAAAGTTCAAGAAGCTGTACCCGATCTTCAGTGGGTCCATGAGCTTCCTGGCACCAAAGTGATGATTAAAGGAAATCACGACTACTGGTGGGGCTCTTTAAGTAAAATTGCACCCGTTCTTCCCCCGTCAATTCACCTGATCCAAAACAACGTCTTTAATTGGAAAGATGTGACAATTGGAGGCGCGCGCCTATGGGATACGCCCGAGTACTCGTTTAAAGAGTTCATCGAGTTTAGAGAAAACCCAAAAGCAAAAGCGAAGGATCCAGAAGAGCTAGTTCAAGAAGAATTTGCCCAAAAAATCTTTGATCGAGAACTCGAACGATTAAAAATGAGTCTAAAGGGGTTAAACCCAGAGGCCAGCTTACGCCTAGCGATGACTCATTATCCCCCCATCGGTGCAGATCTTCAGCCATCGCGTGCAGCGCAAATTTTAGAACAAAACAACGTGGAAGTATGTGTTTTTGGACACCTACACAACTTAAAGCCAAACCTACCTATGTTTGGGGCAACAAGAGGCGTGCGCTACGTCTTGGCGTCATGCGACTATATCCACTTTCAGCCTATTGCCGTTCTTTAACCTTGAAGAATATCGTGACGAATGTTTCCAAGTGCGACACCAATATCTTTTTCAAAGTGTTCAACATCAAAAGTGTTATCGCTTGATAACGCTGCCTTCAAACCTTCTGCATAAGTAACAAGTCCCTTAAAGTCTTGGTAAAAGTTTGGGGCGCTTACTGGAGGATGTTTCACTGTTTTTTGCTAATTTATCCATCTCTTTTGCTAAATGGATAACTTTATCTAGATCATGGATTGCATTTTGAGGATGCTCTTTCATATCAGCTAAAAGCTTTTCGATTTGCATAAAATCATTGTTCAACTTTTGCCACACACTTTCTTGGGGAGGCTGCTGAGATGGATTGTTTAAATTGACGTTATTGATAACCATAGATCACCTTTCATTACCTATAATACACGTTGTATCACAGAATAATTAAAGCTTACATAAATAAGGCAATCAACTAATGTCTAGCTGGTTGCAAGGAGGTCTTTAAGGATTTTAAGCTCTTCTGGACGGATCGGAGCGTCTTTTCTCTTATCTATGAGCTTTTGGATTTTTTCTTCCATGTCATCCAAATCAAGTCGTCGATAATAATCGGCAACCATTGCCATAAGATCATTTAATTCATCAGACTCAGCTAGCAAGGGGAGCGCTTTATTGACTGCGAGGGAAAATAGCTCATGTTCTCCATTGAAAGAAAGAAATCGGACGATTTCTAAAATCAAAAGGAGCTCTAGATCACTTTCTAAAAGTTTGCGTATGCCTGTATTTGCATCGTTGGAATCAGTAAAGCCAAGGAGCCTTACACGTAAAAAATCAAACCAAAGCGGCTCTAAAATATAGGGAGAAAACCCCTCCACCAATTCAGAAGCATAAAGAGAATTACCACTATCTAAAAGATCTGAAATGTATTCATATAAAAAGCTTTCAAGGTCATGCGCACAGTATTCGCAAATCGCCGTAAAGACAGCTTCTGGCTCAGCTCCTGCATCTGTATTTTCTTCCAAAACTTCCAGCAAATTTGCCAAAGCATCTTGGATCAGTTCATCACTTTTCAAGTCCTCTTGATCATATAAGGAGATTCGATAATCGATCTCATCACAAAAAATCGAAAGGGATTGCTTTTCAGGCAAAAGACGGCGCCAAACTTCGAAGATCAATAAATAAAGAGGGTCTCGGTCAGCTTCGGAAATATCATCGGGCAAAAGGAGATCGGCGAGCTCTTCGGGTGTATCACAAGGGTCTGAAAACTGATGGAAACCTGCCTTATCAAGTCTTATTCCCGATTTCTCAAGGCGAGCAAAAAGCTCATCCAAAGGGATCGATCGGAAGTCCTGTAAAGCCCAAGAATCCACCTTAACTGAAGGATCTTCAGCTGCATTTAATCGCAAAAGATTGTAAAGAGCTTTAGTCTGCACCATAATTCCTCATATTATAGAACAGAAATAAAAATATTTCAACTTTTTATTCCAAGACATTATAATCGAGGCCTTATGAAAAAAAGATCATTCCTTCTTTTAGAGGTTTTATTTGCTTTTACCCTGGTTATTGTTTGTGCGGTCCCGCTTGTCAAGCAGCCCTTAAAGCTCTACAGGAGCGAGTTAGAATACCTTGAAAAAATGGAGTTAGAGCGGCTTGCAGACTGGACGTTCACAGAAATCAAAGAAAGTTTATTGAAAAATGAGATCCTCTGGGAGAAAATCCCCACTAAAAACGAGAAATCGGCCCTTTTTCCCCTCTCAGCCAAAACGATAGAAATTCCAGGCTCTAAAAACAAACAGATCAAGAGGCAGTTTTTTTTGAAGTGCCGGGGAGAGAAAAGAGGGAAAAAAGATGAAATTTACCGCCAATTAGGGATCTGCATCTACTTAAATGAGTCCCCCTATTGGTATCGTCTCCCGATTCAAAAAGTTTCTTTATAGACGGGGTATACATCGCATTCCAAACTTCGCCGCTCCCCATTAAATACGTTTTTCACTAAATGTTCGCTCATCTTTGTGTAGAGTTGAAATTGAATTAAATAAGGCCCTCCAGTGATGTCGCCGTAAGGATTGAAAAAATAATAACTCACACGATCTCGAGGCTTAGAAATAAAAATACCGTAAGTATTAACTAAGGCTGCAATTTTAGTAAAAACAACCCCCAGAAGATTTTTTTCCTCTTTTTTCATTTTATTTATCAAAATTTCAAAAGTAGAGTTTAGTTCTGTAAGCGTTTTTCCATCTTCAGCAATTTCTTCATTAGCAGTTGATAAATTCAGTTTTTTCAAGTTCTGCTTTTGCTTCAGTAATTCCTTACAATTAAAAGAGCTACCTTGATACGACGTGATATGCTTTCTATAATCTTTTAAGCCTACTTTTACAATTTGACTCAAGTCATCACTTAAAACTTCACCTTCATGTAAAAATTTCTCCCAAAGCATCTCAATTGATTGAACGACGACAAAAAAACCAGCCTGTGCATTGACGCCCATAGGATTAAGTCTCCACACTTTAGCCCTATGAAACCTCTCGCGCCTCTCTGATATCCTTTGCCTTTCCACTTCTTTTCTTTTTTCTAACCGTTCTTGATATTCGAGATCATTTCTAGAAAGGACAAATGGCTCTGGTTCATCTTTTACACAGCAGGAAAACAAATTACAGAAGGATTTTATGACTCCGTTAGAAGTTTCGGCATTTCCTTCACTACTCGGTCTAATAAGACGTTCTTTTTCACCAATGGATGTTGTCACTTAAAGCCTCCTGATAAATGGAGAGGCATGTTACTGATACATACTTGATTTGGTAAAGAAATTTTTTACCTTTATCTGGAATAATAACTCTAAAGATGGCATAGGTTGAGGAAACTCAAGGATCTAATATGTCGAACCACGAAACATTCCAGCCCCACGTCCCATCAAGTACTGTAATGAAAGAATTTTCCCTTCGTGCAACCATTTTAGGCCTTATTTTCGGATTTTTCTTCGCAGTTGCAAATGCCTATTTAGCATTAAAAATTGGAACAACGGTATCTGCATCCATTCCTGCCGCCATTATGTCGATGGGTGTACTCAAATTGTTATTCAAAAACTCCACAATTCTTGAAAACAACATCGTCCAAACCATCGCAACCATCGGCGAAGGATTAGCTGCAGGTGTCATTTTCACAATTCCTGCGCTGATTCTACTTGGAGACAGTCCATCTATAGGAAAAATCTTTATCCTTTCCTCATTAGGAGGACTTCTCGGCATCTTATTTATGATTCCGATGCGAAGATTTTTAATTGTCCAAGAACACAAAACCCTCCCTTTTCCCGAAGGAACCGCGTGCGCTGCAATTTTAAAATCAGGTGAAAAAAACCACAAAACAGCCATGATGGCTCTCTGGGGTCTTTTGGCAGCAGGGGCTTATAAAATCTGTTCTAACGCCATTTTCCTTTGGCAAGAAACTGTTTCTTGGAGCTTCAAAACATTTAACAAAGCTGAATTTTCAATCGATGCTACCCCTGCGCTTTTAGGCGTTGGGTACATCATTGGCCCGCGAATTGCAGGTTTTATGTTTGCAGGGGGCGCTCTTGCATGGTGGGTCATCATCCCCCTTATCGTTGAGTTTGGTCTTGGAACGGCAACAGTATATCCATCGGCCGTTCCTATTGCGCAGATGAGCTCTGAAATGATTTGGGATAGCTATGTACGCTACATTGGAGCCGGATGTCTTGGCATTGGTGGGATTTATAGTCTGGTTAAAATTGCACCTCTTCTTTTAAAGACAATCCATGTCAGTGTAAAAGAGCTTTTTGGTGGCTATGCAGAAAGGGCAAATCTCCCAAGAACAGAAAAAGACATTTCTCTTGCCTGGTTGTTAATTGGTTCTATTGCGATTATCCTTTTTCTCTGGGGCTTTCCAACTCTCCCCATGAATTTTTTAACCATTTTATTACTTGTGATTTTAAGCTTCTTTTTTGTAGCGGTTACCTCGATCACCGTAGGCCTTGTTGGCTCTACTTCCAATCCCGTTTCAGGAATGACGATCACAACCCTTCTAATCACTTGCATCATTTTTGTCCTTTTAGGTTGGACAGAAAGGGTCTATTTGATCTCGGCAATGACGATGGGATGTGTTGCATGTTGCGCAATTACCCTTGCAGGAACCACTGCACAAGATCTTAAAGCTGGATTTCTCCTCGGCGCTACTCCTCGCTCTCAACAGCTTGCAGAAATTCTTGGCGTTCTTATCCCCTCCCTTGCTTTAGGCTATACAGTCTACATCCTGAATCAGGCATATGGAATTGGATCTAGCGTTATGCCGGCTCCTCAAGCAACACTTATGTCGCTCATCGTCAAAGGGGTCATTGGAGGAAATTTACCTTATGCTCTCGTTGGGTCTGGCGTTGTATTAGGGATTATCATGATTGTTTTAGGAATACCCGTACTCCCTTTTGCCTTGGGACTCTATTTGCCTCTTTCCCTCTCACTTGCTACAATGGTCGGCGGAATTGTGAGAGCTTATGTCAATCATAAAGGGGCCGATGACCTCACTCAGGAAAAAGGGATCCTCCTCGCATCTGGCTTTATCGGAGGCGATGCATGTGTAGGCGTACTGATCGCTCTCGCAGCTCTTGGCGGCGTGATTCCTGTAGACAAGGCTGGTTTTTTACCCAACTGGGTTGCACTTTTGGCATTTATCCTACTTGGCGCAGTGCTTGCAATATTCACATTAAGAAAAAGCGAGCGTTAATTCTCTTTGAGCTACTGATTGCACTTACATTAACCGCAGTCTTACTCACCTTTCTCTTTTCCTTTTTTGTCGAAAGCGCGAAGATTGAAAAGAAATTAGAGTCAGCACGTATGTTAGTTAGTCATCGAGGCCATTTACAAGCCAGACTTCAAACAATTTTTTCCTCGATTGATCGTGGGTCAATACAGCCCTATTTTTATACAAAACAATTTGGCAAAGAAAAAACCCCTAGCGTAGTTGCTATATTTGACAATGGGATTGATCCCGATCCAGCTTATAGTGGCTCTGTTTTGGGTCGAATTTTTCTCGACGCAGAAAACAATCTCTCTTGCGCCATGTGGCCCTTAGGCAAAGAGAAAAACCTCCCTTGGCGAACAGAAATTTTACTTCCAAACGTTGAAGACTTTGAATTTGAATTTTTAGGCAAAAATAGCGCAACTAAGCCTGGGAAAAAAGAAAGAATACGCCCCATCAATGGCGATTTAGCTTGGAGGACAAGCTGGCCAAAATCTCAAAAATCAGTTCCTTCAATAATTCGGCTTTCGATCCAGGAAAACAGAGGCGGTAATCCTTTGCACTTTGCGTTTATTCTCCCGACTCCCGATCCTTTTGTCACCTATGTGGAGAAAAAAGCGATATGAATATTTTGGGGTTAATTTTTTCACTTTTACTTATTTTATCTTATGGATTTTTTTCTTGCTGGGATAGACAAGTAGGATCAAATCGGCTTTGTAAAAGCTACGTAGGTCACGAAAAGGCCAATAGAAAACTAATAAACAGCTACCAAAGCACTGTTTACAAATCTTTGAGAAGCAAATCCAACCCAACAAAGGCTAAAGCTGAGACACAATCTCAAAATGCGCCTAAAAAAACAAAAGAGCTTCCCTTAAATCGAGTCTGCTCCAAGATGAATCTTTGGCCCCTTATCCAAGAAGGAAAAGAAGCTCAACCTCTCCTTTACGAACTTACTGCCAAGATGATACGAACTTTTTACGAGCCCGTTTTTAATGGAAGAAAAAGGTTTGAGTATCACTTCCTAGATGCATTTCTCTCTGCCGCAAAGATGGCGGCACAAGAAGACCCTCTATTTGCATTAGAAAAAATCGATTTAAAAGAGGATCTGCTCCAAAGATGCTACTATAAGATGCTTAAAGGAACTAAGCAGTGGAATTTAGTGCAACACGTGGGCTACCCTTCTTTATTAGAGTATGTCAAAACTGAGCCTACAAAAGATAAAATTTGTATTTTTCACGCGCATCCCGACTTAATCACCGTATTATTTAATCAAAAAATTGCAACGCTCCTTTACGAAGAAATCCACAAAGAAGATGCGCCGCTCCTCACGCAAGAGCTGGTTGAAAGAATCTGTAGCGAGCAGCATCTTGTAGGA
The DNA here is from genome assembly GCA_002773795.1 of Chlamydiae bacterium CG10_big_fil_rev_8_21_14_0_10_42_34. Lineage (GTDB taxonomy): Bacteria > Chlamydiota > Chlamydiia > Chlamydiales > SM23-39 > REEB52. The sequence continues at coordinate 56,861 of PFAD01000016.1, forward strand.
ATTGATCAAGAACTGTTTGATCTTCTAGAACTAGGCCGGCCTCATCACGAAGAAAATAAGAAGACCTTTATTGCTGAAGACAAAGATACCCACGTCACGTTGAAGAAGAGTTTCTATTTGAAGGGGTGATGAGGGAAAAGGCGCTCCCTTTTCCTACCTCTGACGCAACAAGCACTTTTCCCTTATGTTTTTCGATGATTGTTTTCACAATCGACAAACCAAGTCCCGCTCCTCCCGACTTTCTCGAACGGGCTTTATCAACCGTATAAAAACGATCAAATACATGCGGTAGATCTTTTTTAGAAATTCCAATCCCTTGATCTTTGATTATAAGGCGAAATCCCTGATCACTTTTTTCAATTTGAATCTCAATTTGGGCAGGCCCAGTCGAATATTTCACTCCATTTTCCAATAAATTAATGATCGCAAGCTCAAGCAAGTCTGCATCTGCAATAATGGGCGCTGAGTCGAGATCAGATTGAATCTGTATTTTGACTGATGGGTTAGCAGTAAGGACATGGTGTCTGCAATTTTCCGCAAGTAAGATCAAATCGGTCGGCTTAAATCTGTCATGAGAGAGATTTTCTATATCTGAAAGGGTCAATAAGCTTCGAACAAGTGTATCGAGTCGCATACAGGTACGAACAATTTTTTCTGTAATCTGATGCAGCATTTCTTGAGATAGTTCAGGTAGGTCTTGGAGCGTTTCTGCAAAGCCTCTGATGATGGTAATCGGAGTGCGCAGCTCATGCGAAGCATTTGCGATGAAATCTTTGCCCAGCTCAACAATTTTATAATCAGATGTCTTGTCTTGCAACACGACAAGAGCTCCGTTTTGGTGCGCTAAGGGAGCGGAAATCAGATCGAGATAAAGGGGCCCTTTTTCCCTTAATGTCAGGGTTTGAATAGAAGATTCTGAAGTTTGCAGTGCGTAAAGAATCAACTCATGACATTTTTTGGATAAATCTGAGGACTTAAGATCTGCGAGAGTTTTTTTCAAAATATCATTTGGGCTCTCATCGAGCATCTCTGCCGCTTTTCGATTGATAAATGTAACGTTTGCACTTGTATCTGTTGCAATGATTCCCTCTCCAATCGATTCGAGAATTTCCTCGGTCTCTTCACGCTGTCTTGTGAGATTTTCAATCTGCTTTTGAATTCGTTCAGTCAATGAGTTAATGGTAGAGGCCAATTTACTAAACTCTCCCCCCTGCATTGCCTTTGTTAAAACAATCCTTGGAAGAAGCTCTTCTTTTCCTTCTCGATACGGTCGAATCGCATTGACAATTTGCTGCACAGGAAGCATGAAGTAGCGGATGATCACAATGTCTAACGAACTTTTAACAAGAAGGAGCAAAATGCAAACGATTAAAATCCCCATTTTAAAATAGAGCTTAATTTGATCAATTTCACTTCCGCGAAAATTCACATCGAGAATGTATGACTGGTTATGTGCACTAAATTTAAGCGCTGAGTAGTAGTATTTTTGGTGAAAAAAAGGGGAGATATGTTCATCAAATCCATGTCCAGTTTCAATCGCCTCACGAACCTCGTTTTCACTCTCATAGAACTGATTTTGTTCCGTTGCAAAAGAACGGTAAATCACATTTCCATTCCCATCAAATAGGCTTGCCGGCTGAAAGACAAATTCGCTATGACTGCGCATCATCTCTAACATGGCATCTTGGTTTGGCGCATCTTTTAAGGTAGCAATGAGAACCTTACCCCGATTTGCCAAAGAAATCCGCATAATATGATTTACGGTGAGCCCTATTAAGGGGAAAAGGGCGGAAATAAAAACAATAAGCAGTACAAGATCGGTTAAGAAGATTTTCTTTCTAAATCCAAGCATCTCTATCCTTGTTTAAAGAAATTTTCATGGCCCGTTTCAGTCACTACAATCATGTCTTCAAGCCGCACGCCACCAACTCCTGGCTCATATAGACCCGGTTCTATAGTAAAAACCATGCCAGGCTCTAAGAGAAGATCTTTATCTTCTCCACTGAAGTGTACTTTGGGGGCTTCGTGTGTCTCAAGGCCCACTCCATGGCCCAAACTATGCGTGTAAAGCTGCTTTACACCCTCTTTTTCAAATTCTGCTCGCACAATTTCATCAAGTGTTCCAACCTTTACGCCTGGGCGAACGTGTGCAATCGCTTTTTGCTTAGCCGCTTTTACAATCCTTTCAAAACGTTCAATTTTTGGATTTGGTTTTCCGAAATAGTGGATACGGGTCATATCTGCATGATAGCAATTAACAACAGCGCCAATATCAATCAGGACAACTTGATCTTTTTTTAAGCGTACATTGCCTGCGCGATAGTGGGGATACGCGCTATTTTCTCCAAAAGCGATGATCGGCTCGAACGAGAAGGCTGAAGCTCCATTTTTCAGACAAAAAACCTTAAATTCTACAGCGAGCTCTTCTTCACTCACCCCTTCCTTTAGACACTCGATAATTTTTTTGTAGCCACGCCATGTAAGATCTGCCGCTTTTTTTAAAGCTGTTATTTCATCTTCATCCTTAACCATCCGCAAAGCTTTTAAAGGACTTGGCATTGGCGTCCATTCTACATTTGGAAAGGCTTTTTTTAATGCAAGATAGCCGCTGTAGGTGACAGTGTCAGAGTCAAATCCGATCTGATTTTTAGACAGTTTTTTCTGCTCATCCCATAGAGCAACTGTACAGGGTGCGTGCTGTTTTGCCTTCTCAAAATATCTCCCATCGACAAAAAGGATCGCCTCATTTGGACCCATCAACAATCTACCTTTCGAAAGCTCCATTTTGGTTAAGTAAAGAAGATCGGTTGGGGAGTCGATGAAATAAGCATGCTTAGCCTGCTTCATTAGTTTTTGGATGCGAACAGTGACCATATTTCCTCTTCTTTTACCTTTACCCAAATTGGATTTCCCAAAGGATCATATGTTTGATCTTGGCATTTTTGCAATTGGCGCCATAAAACAGATGCCTCTTCCATTGAAAATCGTTTCTTGACCGATCTACAAAAGCGCGTTGCGATTTTTTCAATTTTCTTCTCAACTTTCCAGCTCGCAAAAAAATCTGGAAAGTGGGTTGCATCTAAAAATGAGGGCAGTGCATCGACAACTAAAGTTCTTTTTAAAACGCGGCACTCAATCCCAAGTTCATTGAGTTTTTCCGCCTTTTCCTCTTCGCCCCTAGCAAGCGCAATTTCTAATGGCCAAATCAGAGCCTGACTTGCCCCTTTTTTATGCTTTAAAGACTCAAATAAAACACGTGCATGTGCTGCGCGCAGATCGACAAAGATAAGCCCATCTTTCTCGAGTAAAAGGTAGCTTCCCACAACGGTCAAAAGCCGATCTTGAAAGCCCAAGTCAAGTTCTACGTCGAGAGCTTTGAAAGGAAGGGTTGGAAATGTTTCCTCAAAAGAGTAGCTCGTAGGCTCGCTAAAGGATACAGGTTCAGAAAAAGTAGGCATCGGAGCAAAGGCGCTCTCGACAGCTCTTTGAACTAAGTTAAAAATCTTCCCCTCATCTTTAAATCGGGCCTCTTTTTTTTGCGGATGGACGTTGACATCGACAGAATCTGGGGAAATTTCTAGAAAAAGGACAAATCGTGGATACATATGCTCAGAAATCCGCGTTCCAAATCCAAGTTTTACAGCCTTTGAGATCAGTGGGGAAAAAATAGGGCGTCGATTGATGAATACATATTGAGCCATACGGGTTGCCATCGCCTTATTGGGAGCTGCAACAAACCCTGTGATCCCTTTTGCGCTCACCTCATGTTCATGCGGCCCCAAGATCTCTTCCACTCTCCCTTTGGTATCTGTTGAACTAAAGGATCTTCCATTGAGAGAAAAGATCACTTCAGGGTGTGCCAAAGCGATTGTTTCAACGACCCGAGAAACTTGCGCTGCATTGGATGAGGGCGACTTCTGGAACTTTTTTCTTGCAGGAACATTATAAAAAAGGGAGCGGACCTCAATGGTTGTCCCCCGATTGCGGGCGCAAGGCTCAACTGTGATCACTTTCCCCCCTTCAGCTAAAATCCGCGTTCCGATTCCGTTAGACGTTTTGATCTCGAAGTGTGACACAGAAGAAATTGCAGCTAAAGCCTCTCCACGAAATCCCATTGTAGATAGTGTTTGAAGATCATCGATCGATCGAATTTTGGAAGTTGCGTGTCTTTCCAAACAAAGAAGAGCGTCTCCTGCGCTCATTCCACATCCATCATCTTCAATACGGATGAGCTGTTGACCTCCACTTACAATCTCAATTGAAATGCGACTCGATCCAGCATCTAGACTGTTTTCGATCAGTTCTTTTACAATCGATGCAGGGTTTTCAACAACTTCACCTGCAGCGATTTGATTAATGACTGCCTCAGGCAGTTTGACAATTTTTTCATTCATGGCAGAAATATATCAGATGCTCAAGTATACTGCACACCATGATGAGATGGTTTTTTCTAAAATTAACCCGAAGCCTAAACAGGTGTCAACAAACGGCCGAGCGAGGCAAAGAAAAATTGAAGCGGGCTTGCCCGCGTTCTTCTCGAGGAGAAACATTCTTGAATACGAAAAGCTCCGAGCGAAGATCGATTTTTCAAAGCCGCAGCCGGCCGTTTGTCACCTGTTTAGGCCTCGGGTTAATAACTGCTCTTCCCGCTTTCGGTATGTATGTTGGGAATCCAGCCGATCCTGCTTTGATGAGCACGGGATTTTTTTCCTCAAGCTACTCATTTTGTAAATTCACATCTGGCTATATTTACGACTACACATCGAATAAACGCTACGTTGCCGATGATCAGCCATTAATCAAAAAATTTGGTCTGCATTCGCAACTTGCTAGCTTCTCTCTTATTTTAATCGAAAGAATCCAATTTTTTGGCACCGCAGGCGGCTCTAAGGAGATGATTAAAGAAGAGCCAATCTATAACACATTTTTCGACACCTACACCGATTACCACTTCTCGTGGAGTGCCGGAGCTAAAGTGATTCTTCTACAGTGGGGTCAAACTTATTTGAGCACAGATTTTACATACTTTGAAGTTCCCCCTTCGAGTAAATCCTTCTACAAATATCTAAATCGCCTGAATCTCCCCCTATCAATTGATGACAAAGGGAAACTTTCTTTAGATGAATGGCAATTAAGTGGCGCTCTATCAACGCGGATTTTCTTCCTCAGCCCCTATGGAGGGGTCAGCTATCTTCGCTCAAAACTTCACGCTGATGTGAATTATCATAATGAAGTAAACTGGGGATTTTTTTATGGTTTAACTGTATCGCTAACAGGTAGGCTGCACGTTAATTTTGAGCGGCGTGTTCGCGATGAATTTGCCTATACCTTTGCAACAACAGCAGTATTTTAATGGAAGAACATCCTCAGGCCCGCCACATAGTTGAGACTCTCGCCAAAGCGGGCTTCATTGCCTACTATGCCGGAGGCTGGGTTCGCGATCTATTGATCAATCACCCATCTGATGACATCGATATAGCGACTAACGCCCCCCCAGAAACAGTACAAGCTCTCTTCCCGCATACAGTTCCTGTCGGCATTGCTTTTGGAATTGTCATCGTAATTATTGAAGGCCACCAATATGAAGTCGCCACTTTTCGCCAAGATCTCGACTATAAAGACGGCAGAAGACCTTCGCGCATTGAATTTACGACAGCTATCGAAGATGCAAAAAGGCGCGATTTCACAATCAACGGGATGTTTTATGACCCGCTTAAAGATGAAGTACTAGACTATGTGAATGGCAAAGCTGATTTAGAAGCTAAAATTATCCGCGCGATCGGCAATCCACATGAGCGAATTAAAGAAGATCGGCTCCGGATGATCCGGGCGATTCGCCTTGCCTGCCGTTTTAATTTTCATATTGAAGAGGCGACAGCACAAGCCATTGCCGACCATGCAAAAGAGCTATTTCCGGCAGTTGCGATTGAAAGAATTTGGCAAGAATTTACAAAGGGTCACAACTTCGGCAAATTGCGCCCCATGTTAATTCATCTGCATGAATTTGGACTTCTTGAATCTATTTTCCCCTCAGTTCAAAACACTCCGCTTAAAGAAATTGAAAAGCGCCTGGCGCCCATTAAAGACTATCCCGCAAAAGCGCCTGTTATTGCATCCCTTTTGCCACTGTTTCCAGACAGCTCATTAGAAGATCAGTTAGAGCTTTGCAAAAAACTCAAGCTATCAAATATTGATAGACAATTCGTCACCTTCCTTTTTCATGCAAAAGAGTTGGTTCATCTGAATCGTCCTGTAGAAAAAGTAGAGTGGGCCTACTTTTATGCAAACAGCTTTTCTTCTCTGTGTTTGCAAATTATTAGCTCCCACTTTGACGCAAGACATAGAATCGCATTTTTGCACGAACACGAAGAACAAATAGATTCATTACAAAAATCAATTGAGCGGATCAAAAACCGCGATCCTATTGTAAAATCAGATCATCTTCTTGAAATAGGGATTCAACCAGGCGTTGCCATGGGGATTTTACTAAAAGAAGCAGATCGGATTGCAATTAATGAACAGCTCCACGAAGTTGCGCCTATTATCGAGCGACTTAAAACTCTCCCCATATGGCCAAAATAACAGCTCTTATCTTGTCTATCTGCACTCTTTTCGCCAATGAGACTTCATATAGAAAAATCGATGACTCTACCTGGGCCCTTTTTAGACCTAATGCACCTTTAGGTCTAACGATCAAATCTCGCCCACTTTCACCTAAAACATTGAATCAGCTGGCTCACATTGGAATTCGCTATACGTTTAACACAACAGTTCGTCCAGCAACGGATCCAAATAGATCTTCTTTAGATCGAGGTCTTTTATTTCTTTCCGATTTTGAAAATAGGGAAGATCTTTTTCGAAAATGGTTCGAACAATTTACGTACCACCCGTCTAAAATTACAATTACAGAGAGTGTAAATCCTTCAACTATTCTCATCCAAAATGCGCATGGCAATTAACGTCATGTCGTCATGTTGCATGGTTCCCTGGCTAAATAGGTGCACTTTTTCGATCAGTTGATCGGCAACTTGTTTTGAAGATTCGATCTTATTTTCCATTACGAATTCATTAAGACGCCCTTTTCCAAAGAGTTGGTTCTCGCTATTGTGCGCCTCAATGATTCCATCTGTGTACAAAAGGAGAAGGTCCCCTTTTTCTAAAGAGATTTCTTTTGTCTCTACCACATCGATTTGCTGTGCACCAAGAGCAATTCCTGCCGTCCATAACTCCTGCATCTCTTCGCCTCTTCGTAAAATTGCAGGAGGATGGCCTTGACTACAGTATTCGAGTTTTCTCTTTTTGGGATCATAAATTCCCAACCAAAGAGTTGAAAACATTGAAGACTCGTGTGCATCTGCTAGATAAAGATCATTTGCTCGTCGAACTAAATCGGCAACATCAGAAGTTACACTCGCAAGAGAGCGGATAATACTGCGCAACCCCAGTGAAAATAGACAAGCTGAGATCCCTTTACCCGCAGTATCGCAAACAGTGAGGAGCAATTGCCCATTTTTGAGGCGGAAAAAATCGTAGAAATCCCCATTTACTTCCTTAGACGCATGGTACGCTATGGCTATATCAACGCCCGGAAGACCGATTAAATGAGACGGTAATAAATTTGCCTGGATTTCATGGCCGATCCTGAACTCTTCCGCTAATTTTTCTCTACGAATTCGCTCTTTTTCAGCCTCTTGCGCATGCCGTAAAAGTCCATCGAGCGTCTCATTGAATTGAAGTCCTAGTTCATTGATCTCAAATCCCATTCGGTCTGGTGTATATCTTGCATGAGCTGCACCTTCAGAGACCCGTTCCATTGTTTTGCATAAATGTTTCAATGGTTTCGAAATTCTTCGAGTGAGCATGTAGACAGCTCCACCCCCCAAAACACCTACAAATAAAAGAAGGGTTGCAAAGTGAAAGTAGTAGGTTGCTATATGAAGTCCCGGAACTTTTTGTTTTTCAAGCGCGACTAAAAGGGTGATTTCTGTCCTTGGAATAGGCTCGCTTATCTCGACAAGAGCCGAAGAGTCTTGAAATAACATGTTTTGCCAAATGATTTTTCCCGTACTATCCGCTAACGATAATCGAATTTGCTGAGAGCCCGGAATATCTCTAGCTATCGTTGAAAAAGGAATGGGGATCACTAAAGCGCTACAATTTGACTCTCTTCGCCCAACCAAAAGCGCTTCCCGATTTTTACTCACGATAACAAACTGTAATCCTGCATCTCTCGGGGGGGGGATCTTTTCAATGTAAAGCGGCTTTACATTCACTGGATCTGGGTGAAGAGCGGCCAAAAGATTCCAGTTCATTTCAACCATTTCATTCACTAAATGGGCTCTTTCTTTTCCCAGCACTGTTAAGTTATCTTTTACATCGGCCAATTTTTGATCATATTCCTGATGGTAGAGGAAAAGACTCTGGAGAAAAAGGGGGATCACCAGTAAAAGGATACTAACGGTTAATATCCTTCGGCTCAATGATCCAGTGGGATGATGCTTTTTAGTTATTTTCAAATCCGCCATACTGTTTTAAATGGTACAAAAAAAAATCACGAGCTTACAACACCCGAAAGTCTCACATTGGCTTAGGCTCCGGCTTGAACGGTCGTATCGAGAACAAACCCAAAGTGTCCTCGTTACGGGAAAAAAAATGGCCCGCGAACTTCCGCTTCACTCATTAATCACTTTAGAGCCAACAGCCCTCGAAGCTAAAGAAAAATATTTAGTTACAGAGCAAATTCTTAAAAAAATCACAGGTTTATCTCAATCCGATGGGTTCGCAGGAGAAGTCGCCCTTCCTAAAGCACAAGATGTAAGCAAAAAAAAGCACCTTCTTATCCTCGATAAAATCGCAGATCCTGGGAATTTGGGAACACTTCTGAGAACAGCCTTGGCGCTGAATTGGGATGGGGTCATTGTCACCGCGGGAACAGTAGATCTATTCAATGACAAAGCTCTTCGCGCGGGTAAAGGGGCTCAGTTTCATCTTCCCTATGCACAAATGACAGCAGAGGAAATTTCAAAACTAGATCTTCAGCTCTACACAGCCGACCTTAAAGGTGAGCGGCTAGAAAACGCTGTTTTCAAAGAGCCACTGGGTTTAATATTGAACAATGAAGCTAAGGGACCCGACCTATGGACCAAAAAAGTGAGTCAAAAAATTACAATTGCTATGAATAGACAGGTTGAATCTCTCAATGTAGCAATTTCAGGAGCCATCCTCCTCTATGCAATGAGGCCTGAATGACTCGAGAGTACGATTTTGAAGAAGATTTCCACGGCAAAGACCGAAAACAGTGGCGCAAAGAGAGAAAACAGGCCCAAGCAACGGATCGATCTAAATTTAAAAAAACAGATGTAGAGAAAAAAACTAGAATCGAAATCGATCCAAGTTGGGGACGCGGCAGAGTTGTTGCCATTTCCGGAGAAGGGTTTTGGGTGGATTCTAATGGCACGCGCATTTTGTGTTCGCTAAAGGGGTTTTTTAAAAAAGAAAAAGTGGAAACCAAAAACATCCTTGCAGTAGGAGATTTGGTCCGCTTTACATCTGAATATGCGATTGCCTATATCGAAGATCGCTATTCATTTTTAGCCCGTACTGATATTAGCGGAAGAAAAGAGCAGCTGATTGCTGTAAATATAGATCAGGCAATCATCGCCATTTCTGTTGTGAACCCGGCTCTTAAACCTGCTCTTGTCGACCGCTATCTCATTGCCGCTGCAAAGGGAAATATCCAACCGATTATTGTTATCAACAAAACTGATCTCCTAGAAGAGGCATCTGTTGAAGAGCAAGATCGCTATCGAGAATTTTTAACGGAATATGAAAAGCTAGGAATTCCTATCCTATCGCTTAGTGCGGAAAAACTTACGGGAATTGATGCCCTTCGCTCCTTGTTGAAGGATAAAGCAAGCGTTTTCTCCGGACAATCTGGTGTTGGCAAATCTTCTTTGCTCAATGTAGCTTATGGATTAAAGTTAAAAACGGGTGGCCTTGCCCATAAAACATTTAAAGGAACTCATACGACAACAACCGCAGAACTCCTCTCTTTGCCCGGTGGTGGTTATTGTGTTGATACCCCCGGCGTCCGTAGTTTTGGTGTTTGGAAGTTAAAAAAAGAGGAAGTAACGGGACATTTTCACGATCTTGCTGAACAAAAATGCAAATTCCAGGACTGTCAGCACATCAACGAGCCTGACTGCGGTGTGCTCAAAGCAATTGAAGAGGGGCACATCTCAAAGATCCGTTATGAATCCTACCGTACACTTCTCGATGAGGCGATTGGCAGAACTGATAACCGCACGAAACGCAAGGAAAAACATGAGTCTGATTGAATCTTGTCATGCACTAGAAATCCTCGATTCCCGTGGAAATCCCACCCTAAAAGTAACGGTAAGATCGCAAGATGGATACATGGGTCAAGCGGCAGTCCCATCTGGAGCCTCGACAGGAGAGCACGAGGCTGTAGAGCTGCGAGACAATGACAAATCGCGATATGGTGGCAAAGGCGTTTTAACTGCCGTTTCAAACGTCAATACGATCCTTACTCAGCATCTTGTTAACCAATCAATTTTCGATCAAAAAGCAATCGATGACGCGATGATCGCCCTCGACGGGACAGAAAATAAGGCTAAATTGGGAGCTAACGCAATGCTGGGCATCTCACTAGCCGTTGCAAAGTGCGCTGCTAATGCAAAGCACGAACCTCTGTACCGATATCTTGGCGGAGAAAAAGCCACACTTTTGCCCTGTCCCATGATGAATGTCATTAATGGTGGAGTTCATGCAGATAATGGGCTCGATTTCCAAGAATTTATGATTCGCCCCATTGGCGCTCCATCCTTTAAAGAGGCGCTTCGCTACGGAGCTGAAACGTTTCACGCTCTAAAAGGTCTCTTAAAAAAGCGGGGACTTTCAACAGCCGTTGGTGACGAAGGAGGCTTTGCCCCTCGTTTTAAGTCCCATGAAGAGGCGCTAGATCTAATCGTAGAGGCGATTGAAACAGCCGGCTACCGTCCCAAGCAAGATATCACCATTGCTCTCGATCCCGCAGCATCGGAATTTTATAAAAATGGGAAGTACAGTGGCAAGACAACAGATGAGCAAATTGCTTACCTTGAAAAACTTGTCGATACCTATCCGATTGATTCCATTGAAGATGGTCTTGATCAAAACGACTGGGATGGATGGGTAAAGCTCACTGAAAAGTTGGGAAAAAAGATTCAACTTGTCGGTGATGATATCTTTGTAACAAACACCCGCTTTTTAAAGCGGGCCATCGATCTAAACGTTGCAAACTCTATCTTGATCAAAGTGAACCAGATCGGCACTCTTAGCGAAACTGCAGCGGCAATCAATCTTGCCAAAGCGCACCAATACACTTCGGTTATCTCCCACAGATCTGGGGAGACTGAAGATTCATTCATTGCAGACCTCGCAGTTGCCTTTAGCACGGGTCAAATCAAGACCGGTTCATTGTGCAGATCTGAAAGAATTGCCAAGTACAATCGCCTCCTCGAAATTGAGCAAGAGCTTGGAAAGCAAGCCCGTTTTGAAGGTCACTTGAAATAAAAGTCCCTTCCTCGTTATGGAAGGGAATATGAAACAAACAATTGCTCTCTTCGGCGAATCGGAAAAAGGGGCCTTCAAAACGCCCCATATTCTCCAGAAATTGCCCCAATTAGTCGACTCTTTAGGAAATGCACCCAATGAAAGTGAGGGGCTTTTTTTTGCCGTTCAAGCCATTCTCTATAATCGAGACTTGATCTTTTTTCGCGTTGAGCAAGAAGGATTTAGCCACCTTGATTATTTTTCAGGTCTTAAATATCTACAAGATCGAGAAAAAATTCCTAAAGTGAGCGCTATTTGCATGCCAGGAGTAGGAGATCCAAAGATTTTAGCCGCATCTGAAGGGGTCTGTCACATTCACAAAAGCTTTTTGATCACCAACCAGAAAGATCTCTACGACTACTTAACTTCAAATCCTTAAGATTAGATCATCTTCTCTGGAACAACAAGCCGATCAAATTCTTCACCGGACAATAATTTAAGATCGATACAAGCTTGTCTAAGCGTAATCCCTTTTTCAAACGCATAGTGTGCAATTTCTGCACACTTATCATAGCCTAAAGTTGGGCTCAAAGCGGTCACAAGCATTAAAGAGTTATCCAAATGTTCTTTGATTTTCTTCTGATTTGCCATGAGCCCTTCGACGCAAAACTTTGTAAAGCTATGGATCGAATCTTTCATAATCAAAATAGAGTGTAAGAGATTATGGATCATGACAGGCTTATACACATTAAGCTCAAAGTTGCCTTGAGAGCCAGCAAACCCAATGGTTGCATCGCTTCCCATCACTTGAACGGCGACCATCGCCATCGCCTCACACTGAGTGGGGTTAACTTTGCCAGGCATAATCGATGAGCCCGGCTCATTTTCAGGCAAAATAAGTTCATTTAACCCACATCTTGGCCCAGAACCTAACCAGGAAATATCTGCTGCAATTTTCATCAGCGTGCAAGCGGTTGTCCTTAAAGCACCACTCGCAGATACGATCTCGTCATGTGCAGAAAGTGCTGCAAATTTATTTGGATGGCTTTTGAAGGGAAGTTTTGTTAACTCAGCTATTTTCTTTGCTACTTTTTCCCCAAACTGAGGAGGAGCATTTAAACCCGTCCCCACAGCGGTGCCTCCGATGGCCAAATCATACAACCCAACAAGAGCCTCCTGAATCCGAATGATATCTCTTTCGAGCAGAGCAACGTAGCCTGAAATTTCTTGAGAAAGAGCAAGGGGAATTGCATCTTGTAGGTGGGTCCTCCCTATTTTGACAATTCCTTTAAATTCTTTCTCTTTTTTCTCAAAAGCACCCTTTAATTTTTTAAGCGCACTCAACAAAGAGCCGATTTCCATCGCAGAGGAAATGTGCATAGCAGTTGGAAATGTGTCATTTGAAGACTGAGACATATTGACGTGATCATTCGGATGGATCGGATCTTTACTCCCCAACTTGCCACCTGCAATTTCAATGGCTCGATTTGCGATCACTTCGTTCACATTCATATTGGTCTGAGTGCCGCTCCCCGTCTGCCAAATTTGTAAAGGAAAGTGACTATAGAGCTTCCCCTCAATCACCTCATCTGCCACTTGAGTGATTAAGTCTGCTTTTTTCTTATCTAATTTCCCGATTTCGCAATTAACTTGAGCGCACGCCTTTTTGATAATTCCAAACGATTTAATCAGCTCAGGAGGCATGAGATCGCGCCCGATAGAAAAGTGTTCCAGTGAGCGCTGCGTTTGCGCTCCATAGTAAACATTTGCAGGGACCTTGATTGCCCCCATACTATCGGTTTCTTTTCTAAAATCGTCCATATTTTCCCTATAGTTTATTTTATGCGAGATTTCAACAGAAAGATGAGCTACAATTTCCGCCTCAAATCACCAAAAAAGGTAATCATGACAACACTAACTCAGGAATATCCTTTTGTAACCAGAACTAACCAGCCATTAAATGGTTATCTATTAGACGTCTCACAAATGGGAATTTTGAGCGAGAGTGACTTAGAGACAAATGTTAACGCTCTTTGGTCTATCGACTTAGACAAAAAAGACCCTCTTTTAGATTCTAAATTAAAAGAATTATTAGATGCTCATAGAGAAGCTCAGCTCCCCTATCTGATTGGTGCCTTTGCCACCAAAAGAGATAAGTTTATAGCTTATGATGGAATAAATCTTTATACCAAGCTCAAGAGTAAAAGTTTAATCCACATCACAAAAGTACCAAGACAAGTAATCGATACCGCCTTCTTTTTTACAATTGATAAGACTGAAAAAATCTTCCGCCCCCTACTTAAGCTAAAAGTTACAGATGAGCAAAACTCCGCCGAAGAGATATTTTTAAATCATTATTGTACTGCGACGGACTTAAAAGCTGAGCCTCAAGAAAAGGGTAAAGCGATACATTTTTTGAGTGAGCACTTTTTAAATAACCCTACGGACTTCTACGGGAACTGCCTTACTTTAGAACAAAGAACCTCAACATGCTATTCTTGGGCAAAGCAAATTTTCAGCTCTATTCAACTCTATGACTTTGGAATTGCTTTGAGAGACTCTAAAAGTGAACCCTTAAATACTGAAGCTACATTTCACTGGTTTTCTCTTCTTCAAAAAGATCTTCCAAACGATGTGCACATAAACTACGAGCTAGGGCGCTGCTATGAAAATGGCATTGGAACTGAGCAGTTATTCCCCGAAGCTTTAAAATACTACGCATTAGCAATAGAAACCCCTCAGGGCAGTGCGGCCTATAACCGGATTTGCCCACAACCTGCATATGATGAAGCTTCAAATGCCCCTTTCGTTCCCGATATCCACAACACAGAAGCAAACGGGTCAAAAAGAAAAGAGAAAGACTCTTTGGATGGAGCAAAAAGGCCCGCAGAAGATGACTTACAAGATGAGCCCGCAGCGAAAAAACCTGCAAGCTCACCAGGAGTTGATTCTACTGATAGTACTCAACCAGTCCTTGATTGGTAGGTTTCATTGATTTTTCACCAACATGCCAGTTAGCTGGGCATACTTCTCCATGCTCCTCATAGAACGTGAGGGCATCGAGAAGGCGGATCGCCTCATCCACTGATCTCCCAAGTGGCAAGTCATTGACTAGTTGGTGCCGAATTACACCTTCTTTATCGATTAGAAATAGACCGCGATACGCAATCCCTTCTTCCTCTTTTAATACTTCGAAACTGCGAGATATTGACTTATGGATATCCGATACAATCGGGTAAGTAACTCCCTCAATTCCGCCTTTCGATTTAGGCGTTGATAGCCATGCTAAGTGTGAAAAGCAGCTATCAATTGAGCAGCCCACGACAGCCGCATTACGCGCTTCGAAGTCTTTCAATCTTTCTTGAAACGCATGCAACTCAGTTGGACAGACAAAGGTAAAATCGAGTGGGTAAAAGAAAAAGACGACGTATTTACCTAAGTAGCTGGTAAGGTTGAAATCAACCATTTTATGATTAATGACAGCTTGTGCATTAATTTCTGGGGCTTTTTTTCCTACAAGGACCATAATTTTTACTCCGAAAAAATTTCTTTTGCTCGGCAAAGCCAAGTTTCTTTACCAATTGTTGTGTCAGCGCCATGACCTGGAACAACCCGAGTTGTGGGGGGGAGCTTAGAGAGTTTTTCTAAGCTTTTCCACATTTCTTCAGGCTGCGCAGTTGGCAGACTTAACGTTCCAATCGTCCCTTTAAAAAGGGTATCTCCTGAAATCAGAAGATTTTGTTCTTTAACATAAAAACAAACACCGCCAGGAGAATGCCCGGGAGTGTGAATCACTTCAAGTTTTAAATTCCCCACACAAATCACCTCTCCTTCTCGAATTAAATGATCTGCTTTTACGGGATGAATCGTTACAAAGAGGGGAATATGATCAGAACCTGGCTCTAAAAGATTATTTGCATCAAGAGGGTGAACATAAAGAGGGGCGCCCGTTTTGCTTTTCAAAACATCGGCATCAGCAAAATGGTCCCAATGGGAGTGAGTCAGGAGAATTTTTTCGATATGAAGCCCATTTTCTTCGGCTGATTTTAAAATAGCTGAGCTACATCCTAAAGAAGGATCGATTACGGCCGCTTTTTTCGTCTCATTGCATCCAATGAGTAGGGCATTTGTTTCAAGGGGACCGAAAGGGAATTTAAGGAAAATCATAGGGCAGGATCTATATGATAAAAAGTTGCACTGGAGAGGATTTGAACCTCTGACCCCCTGGTTCGTAGCCAGGTACTCTATCCAACTGAGCTACCAGTGCAAAAATAGATGCTACTATCATCCCAATATGTAAGCTAAAAATCAAGAAAGTTCCAGTTCTTTTTCAATTTTGCGAGCTTGAGCATCTCATCCACACCTAATTTTTTCACTTGTGGGACCCCTTTTGGCTCAAAAACAACCCCTTCAAACTGGATTTCAAAAAATGGCTTAACAGATTTATAACTATATCCGTGAACAAAGTCGGTCCCTTTAAATGGAGCAGAAAACTCTTCATAGACTAGTTCTGCCCATGGCCGATCCTTTTTATGGCCCCAAGCGCTAACTTTTTTGAGCATTTCCTCTTGAGTGCGAACCCAGCTGTAGTGGTGAAACATCGGATTTCCATCCACACCTGTCACATTCCGCCTTTTTGGCCCTGGCAAAAGATTATAAATCGCATCTCTTTCTTCTTGGCTCAGCAACAGGTCAGACTCGAGGGCCCATTTTTGCACTAGAACAACGGAGTCTTCATATTTGAGAGCTTGGTTACACGGCTCGCGAAAATACCAGTAATTTGAAAGTTTAAGTGCAGTGTGGTGCATATAATCGCTATTTTCTAACCACTGAGCAAACCGTTTTCCATCGGGAACTTCATCTGCATCGAGAAATAAAACCGTCTCGCTCTCTTCCTTGACGAAGGTATAGCCGATCAGTCTTGATAAACTATGCCAAAAGTGAGCCGCATCAACTTTTTTCCAAATTTTTTTAGGAATTTTGTGGGGCACAAACGGGTATTCTATAAACAAACAACTTGGAAAAGCGGCATAAATTTGATCCAAAAGAGCCCTATTTTCAGGTGTCCCATCGAAAAAATGGTCACAAACTGGGACAATTACTTGAGAAGAAAAGAGCATAGCTTGCTCTAAAGTTGCTCGAATAAAGCGACTTTCGTTTGAGCAGAAGTTGACTATCGTTGTGATCGGATGCTTTTTCATAGCGGGTAAATCTTAACACAAATACCATTAAGATATGAACATTGTCATTTTAGGCGCTGGGAAAACAGGCTCTTATGTCGCATCAACTCTTTCCGATGAAGAGCATAATGTCACACTCATTGACCAAGACGTTAAAGCTCTCGAGCGGATCGGGAGAGAAAGCGACGTTGCAACCATTCAAGCAACAGCACCCAACTGGAAGCTTTTTGAAGATCTAGCCGAAAATAAGCCCGACCTTTTTTTTGCAGCAACAGGAGATGATGAGGCGAATTTAGTCGCATGTTCAATCGCAAAAAACCTCGGATTTTCCAAAACAATTGCCAGAGTTCAAAAAAGAGAATACCTCAACCACTCAAGACTTGATTTCCGACGCCTTTTCTTTGTTGACTATTTCATCGGACCTGAAATCTTAGCTGCTCAAGATCTGTGTAAAATGCTTGTCCATTCTGGAGATTTAGCTGTTGAGCACTTTGCTCACGGCGCCATCCAAATGAGGACGATTCAAATCCCAGATCTTTGGAAATTTGGGGAAACACCGATTTGTAAGTTAGATTTACCTCCAGACTTAATCGCAGGACTCATTCGACGCAAAAATAAAGATGAAGATCAGATCTTAATCCCTCATGGAAATGACTTTATTTTACCAGGAGATCAGGTGACATTAGTGGGTGAGGCAAAAGTAATGCACCATCTTCACGAAATCTTTCACGCTCCAAAACTTCCGGTCCGCTCAGTAATCTTAGTTGGGGGCTCTTCCGTTGCTGTCCATTTAGCCCACTTCCTATCCCAACAAAAAATTGATGTAAGGATCATAGAAAAAAAGCTCCCTCGCTGCGAAATACTGGCAGAACTACTTCCGTTTGCCACAATCATCCACCGAGATGGAAGAGATCCTCAACTATTGCGCTCAGAAAGGATTCAAGATGCAGACGCTTTAGTAAGTTGCACCCACTTTGATGAAACTAACCTTTTAATCGCCTCACTTGCCAAACAGCTCGGATGCAAAAAAGCGATTGCCCAGATCACAAATGGGGGGCTGCTACCGATATTAGAAAAAGTAGGCGTTACCGCAGCGCTTTCTGCACGAGTCAATGTAACAAATCGGATTTTATCAATCTTAGATGAGGGGACAACTCTATCTGTTGCATCGCTCAGCTCTGATGCTGCAAAAATCATTGAATTGAAAGTTTCAACCTCCTCTAAAGCAATTGGCATTCCACTTACGGATCTCGATTTACCAAAGGGATTGCTGATTGCTGTCATTGAAAGCCAAGGTAGGGTCATGGTAGGCAGAGGTTCACGCGTATTATGTCCCGATGATATTGTGATTGCAATTTGCAATCCGGTGCAAATTCCCCACCTTCAACAACTATTTCATTAATGATCTTTGCAAAAATCATCAGTAAGTATCTTTTCTACCTAAGTGCACTCCTTTGTGTTCCTCTTGGTCTATCTACATTTTATCAGCTCTTTCCTTCATCTCACCCACAACCCTCATGTACTTTTGCATTCTTCCTCACACTGCTCATTAGCTTAACACTCGCATTGGCATTAAGAGTAATTGGGAGAAAAGCGGCGCATCAACTCTACCGAAGGGAAAGTATTTTGATTGTCGTGCTGATTTGGATTATCACTTCAATTCTCAGCGCGCTCCCGTTTAGCTTAAGCGGCACGCTAAAACCTCTCGATGCTTACTTTGAGGCAATGTCAGGGCTTACGACAACCGGATCCACAATGCTTTGCCCAAAAGCCTTCGACCCAAATACAGGCCTTGAAGTCCCCATTCGCCTGACAAATCCACATGTTCCTGAAAAAACCTATATCTATTATGGAACTGTCGACCCCATTCGAGATCCTGACACAGGACTCATCCTCCATTCTGGAATTGAAGCAGTGAGCAAGTCTCTTCTCCTCTGGAGAAGTCTACTGCAATGGGTAGGTGGTATGGGAATTGTTGTCATCTTCCTCACAGTGCTGCCCGCTTTAGGCGTTGGAGGGAAATTTCTCTATCAATTGGAAAGTACCGGGCCTGTCAAAGATGAGATCAGCCCTCGCGTTAGAGAGACAGGATCGCGCCTTTGGAAGCTCTATTCTGCACTAACGCTTCTTGAAGTAGCGCTCCTTGTTTGGACAAATCCTCAGATGAGTTTCTTCGATGCCCTTTGCACATCCCTTTCCACAATATCAACGGGAGGATTTTCTGTTCGCAACGACAGCATTGCAAGCTATAATAGCGCTGCAACTGAAGGAATCGTCATCGCTTTTATGATTTTAGGCAGCATTAACTTTTCCCTTTACTTCCACATGTTAAAATTTAAGTTTTTCCGAATCTATGTCCCTGATTTTTTCCTCTTTCTCTCTACGGCTGCGTTGGGTTGTTTAGCCGTTTCTTGTTTTTTAATTCCAGAATTTGGAGTTGCAAAGGCTTTTCGCGAAGGAGCCTTTCAAGCGCTCTCTTTTCAAACAACTACTGGATTTTTCTCCGCTAACTACGATCGTTGGCCCTTTGCGCCTCAAATGTTCATGTTGATTCTCATGTTTATCGGTGGGATGTCGGGCTCTACCGCAGGTGGTATTAAAACCTCTCGTTTTTACATTGCCTACAAAATCTTGCTTCATCGACTTGAACTCATTTTCAGACCCGACAGCATTCGAAAACTCTACATCGGCAAAAATGAGATTGATGATAAAAATGCCCTGACCGTCCTCTCCTTTTTTTGCATCATTGCACTCTTCACCATCATCGGAACTTTTTCACTTGTTCTAGATGGAGTTGACCCAGAAACTTCCATCGGATTAATCGCTTGCTTTCTCAATAATGTGGGCATGGCATTTAGAGCTGCAGGACCTACTGAATCAATGGCATTTCTCTCTCCCTTTTCTAAAATACTTGCCACTTTTTGGATGCTTTTAGGCCGTCTTGAATTTTTTGTCGTCCTCCTTTTATTTCTCCCTTCATTTTGGAAAAATCGATGAATTACTATCTCTTCCGCATATTTGATGATATTTCCTTAGAAACGGCCCAAACAGACCTTGAGAAAAGAGGACTTAAAGACACATTTGTCATAGAAGACGATGCCTTAGGGGAAATCTTTATAGGGGGCCATAGCAAAAAAGAGATCGAAACACCCTTCGCCCAACTTACAGAAAAAAAACCAGCTGTTGTTAATTGGGATGAGCAGTGGTCCCTTTTTGCAGAAAACTTCCATCAGGGGAAAGCACATATTCAGCTGGGAGAGAAAACACTTCTTCTCACTCCTGGTGCAGGCTTTGGGGATTTATCTCACCCAACCACCTATCTGATGCTTGAAATGATGAAAGACACTGTTTCAAATGAACATGTTATTGATATCGGAACGGGAAGTGGAATTTTAGCTCTTTCCGCCCTTCTTATGGGAGCAAAGTCGGCAATTGGCATCGATATTGATCCCGCATCGATTCAACATGCAAAAGAAAATGCAAAGCTCAATCAACTCAAAGCAACGTTTACAAAAACTCTTCCCAAAAAATTGCCACAAAATAACATCTTACTCATGAACATGATCTTTCCTGAGCAAATCATATTTGCTCCTGAAAAGTTAAATCAATATGCAAAAACGTGGATTGTTTCAGGGATATTAGCTAAAGAAAAAGAGGCTTACCTTGCCCAAGCTAAAACTTGGGGTTGGAAGCCTCTTTTAGAGCAAGTGCGCTCAGAATGGGTTGGGTTTATCTTTTCAGTCTGATGTGTTTTACATCATCCCGCCAAAGTCGCCCATACCTCCCATACCTCCCATTCCGCCCATGCCACCCATTCCCATGCCGCCCATGCCGCCGCCCATTCCAGGCGCAGCTGACGCGTTTTTAGGCTCAGGCTTATCAGAGATGATTGCAGCAATTGTGATCAACATGCCAGAAATCGATGCTGCATGAACCAGTGCGCTTTTTGTAACAAGAACAGGATCAATCACACCGTCTTTCACAAGATCAGAAAATTCATCAGTAAGGCCATTGTAACCAAATGAGCCCTCTTTTTCTGAGATCTTTTCAGCGATCATGTTCCCCATTTTACCGCAGTTATTTGCAATTGCGATAGCTGGAGCAAAGCATGCTTTACGGATGATCTCTACGCCGATTGCCTCATCACCTGTTACTTTGAGCTGATCAAGCGCTTTTGCAGCACGAATCAGAGCAACACCACCACCAGGGACAATCCCTTGGGCAACAGCTGCACGAGTCGCATGTAAAGCGTCTTCGATCCGATCTTTTTTCTCGTTTGCTTCAGTTTCAGTAACAGCACCTACATTGACAACTGCAACGCCACCGACAAATTTAGCGAGTCGCTCTTCGAGCTTTTCTCTTTCATAGTCAGAAACGTTTGGTTGATTAAGCTCAGCTTTAATTTGTGAAGCTCTTGCTTCAATATTTTTTGCCTTTCCTGCTCCATCTACAATCGTTGTATTTTCTTTGGTAATTTTGACTTTTTTAGCAGTCCCCAAAACTTCTAGGCCTACTTCTTCAATATTGTAGCCAAGCTCGTCTGAAACCACTGTAGCACCTGTCAAAATTGCGAGATCTTCCAACATGCTCTTGCGTCGGTCGCCAAATCCTGGCGCTTTTACCGCACAAATAGGAAGTCCCCCTTTCACCTTGTTCACAACAAGTGTAGCTAAAGCTTCACCATCCACATCATCTGCAACAATGATTAAAGGACGAGACCCTTTTTCCATTGCTTTTTCTAAAATGGGCACGAGCTCTTTTGCACTCGATAATTTTTTATCTGTCAAAAGGATCATCGGGCTATCAAATTCAACCGACATTTTCTCTCCATTCGTGATGAAATAAGGGGAAATGTAGCCTTTATCAAACTGCATCCCTTCAACAACATCGAGAGTTGTCTCAATTCCTTTCGCCTCACCGATGGTGACAATCCCATCTTTACCCACTTTTTGCATCGCCTCACCAATAATTGCGCCAATAGCTACATCATTGTTCGCTGAAATACAGGCGATTTGCTGAATTTCTTCAGGAGTTTTAATCGGCTTTGCAAGCTTATCAAGTGCTTCTTCAATTACTTTGACAGCTTTTTCAATGCCACGCTTGACATCCATAGGATTTGCACCAGCACTGACGTTTTTTACACCTTCGCTAAAAATCGCTTCAGCTAAAACAATTGCAGTTGTCGTTCCATCTCCGGCTGTATCCGATGCCTTTGAAGAGGCTTCTTTAACAAGTTGTGCGCCCATGTTTTCATATTTGTCTTTCAAGACAACTTCTTTCGCAACAGTCACACCGTCTTTTGTTGAAGATGGGATTCCAAATTCTTTGCCAATGACAACATTTCTCCCCTTAGGGCCAAGCGTTACGATCACAGCTTTTGCAAGCGTTTTCACACCTTTTAAAATGGACTTGAGTGCTTCATCGTGAAATTGAAGAATTTTTGCCATGATTAACCTCCCAATACTGCTAAAACGTCTTCTTCAGAAAGAATTAGATAGTCGATGTCGTCTAATTTGTATTCAGTTCCAGAGTATGAAGAAAAGAGGATGTCATCACCCACTTTTACATCGAGCGGATGGTTTTTCCCGTGATCATCTACTCTACCTGTTCCTACGGCAATGACTTCTCCTTGGCGTGGCTTTTCTTGAGCTGTTTCAGGAAGGAGAATCCCACCTTTCGTAGTTTTTGCCTCTTGCCGTTTTACGACAATTCTGTTTCCGAGGGGTTTTATTTTTTTAGACATGTTAGCCTCCATAATTTTTTGAGCTGATCATAAAGGAGACAAGGGATTTAGTCAAGATTTTAGCAAACAAGCAGCCTTAGTGCTAATACAAGAGGTATTTTTTTCGCTTTTCCAGAAAGGATTCCCGCTCTTTCTTGTGCAGCTCGATCAGTTTCCAAGCAGGATATTTTTCATTTAGAAGGATTTCATAAACAGCATCAGTTCCGTTTGCTTTACAAAACAGATCTTTGCTTCCACCACTTGCGAGCCTTTTTTCGAATTCTTTTGGATACAGGCTTTTTAGCATCCCTAAAAGCAAATATTGAACAGAGAGCGGTTTATATATTTTTGCATCTGTGATCTGAATAAGAACCCCTTCACAATCAACCCCTTTATAAAGACCCCAAAATGGGCGAAAATGAAATGGCTGAAAGTGGACCCCAGGGAGCTTTTGCGAATTGAGTTTTTCAGCAAAATCATTTGCATCAACCCAGGGAGCTCCGACAACTTTAAACGGCATAGTAAATCCTATGCCAATATTCAACATATGAAGCTCACCTAAAATCCCTGTTGATGGACAAAACAGCGGTGTATCAGCTTCAGGCACGTTAGGACTCGGGGGAATCCACGCAAGCCCCGTATCGCGATAGCTCATAGAGCGGTTCCATCCCTTCATTTTCACAACTTTCAGCTTGCAACCAACCTCATATTCCTCATTAAAAAACTCGGCAAGCTCCCCAATTGTCATTCCATGACAATAAGGAACATTGATATAACCAATAAATGAGCGCCATTTATCTTCTAGCATCGGACCATCGACAATCAAACCATTGATCGGATTTGGGCGATCAAGAACGATCACTTCAATCCCGAGCTTGGACGCCTCTTCCATCATATAGAAAAGAGTTGTCGAATATGTATAAGCACGCACACCGGTACATTGTATGTCGTAAATGAGAACATCAATGCCCGTCATCATCTCAGGCTTGGGTCTTCTCGTCTCGCCGTGTAAGCTATAGACAGCAATTCCTTTATCCTCGCCGTGTTGAACAGACTCTCCAGCTCTATGCCCCCCTTTCAAACCGTGCTCTGGCGAAAAAATCGCAACTAATTGAACCGTTTCCTGAAGACGATCAAGGGTCGAGCGCATCAAAGCATCGACGCCTGTATGATTTGTAAGAACGGCAACTTTTTTGCCCTTAAGAGAAGAAAAGTGCTTATCCTCAAAAAATACATCAACGCCAGAAGTAACGCTTGAAAAAAGGAAACTGCTAAAAATTAAAAAGAAAAAAATCTGAGCCATTGAGAATAAGTATACCACTTACAAAAACTTTTCCACCAATTCAAATTTATGATATAGCTTATCAACATGAGCCATTTAGACGAAGCCATTGAAATTCTTGAAAGCGTTAAAGGCAAACCTCAAACACTTGCTGAAAGAAAAAAACTTTCCATTGATTTAGCCTCATTAATGTTAGATGAAGCCTCTCAAACAATGACTTCATCGGAAAAGAAAATTCATGAACAGCTCTCAAGACTCATGCACGATCCCGTTGGCAAAGCATTTACAACGGCTATGACAGATCAGTGTTTTCGGAGCAAATCGCATAAGCGGGTTGCTGACCAAATGATTTATCTTTTAAATCAGTTAGGCATTCCTCACTATCTCGATTGGATTAAAAGAAGTCAGCTTTTTGCCTTTAAAATGCTCGGTCCTGGATTTGCTCAACTGCTCGTTCCTCTTGCGACAAGAGCCTTGAGAAAACAAACAGAGGAGGTCATTTTACCTGGAGAGCCAGATCTCCTCACAAAACACTTAAAAAAAAGAAAAGACCAAGGGGTTCGACAAAATCTGAATCATCTCGGCGAGGCAATTTTAAGTGAAGCTGAAGCTAAAAAAAGGCTCCACACATATCTAGAAGACTTGAAAAATCCTGACATCGACTATATGTCGGTCAAAATTTCCACAATTTTCAGCCAAATTAACCTTCTTGCATTTGATGAATCTGTAGATGCGATTTGTGAAAGATTAAGACTTCTTTATCGCGCTGCAATGAAGTCATCCCCAAACAAATTTGTAAATCTCGACATGGAAGAGTATCGAGATTTAGATTTAACAGTGAGCGCGTTTTGCAAAGTTTTGGACGAGCCAGAATTCCACACTTATTCTGCAGGAATTGTCCTTCAAGCCTATCTTCCAGACTCCCATTTTTTTCAAAAAAAACTCACCGAATGGGCAAAGGAACGAATCAAAATGGGCAATGCTCCTATCAAGATTCGGATTGTTAAGGGAGCAAACCTTGTCATGGAGCAATTTGAAGCATCGGTTAAAGGCTGGGCTCAATCACCTTACATGACAAAAGTTGAAGTAGATGCCAATTATAAACGGATGGTTGTTTATGGATGCATTCCCGAAAATGCGAGAGCTGTTCGTTTAGGAATTGCAAGTCACAACCTTTTTGACATTGCGTTTGCAATGCTTTTACGCCTAGAAAACCAAGTAGAGCCTTACACTGGCTTTGAGATGCTCGAAGGGATGGCAGATCATATACGAAGAGTTGTCCAAAAACTGACAGGCGATATGCTCCTTTATTGTCCTGTTGCGACAAAAGAGGAGTTCCAACACGCAATTGCCTATTTAATCCGAAGACTTGATGAAAATACTGGGTCGGAAAACTTCCTTCGCCATGTCTTTGGTCTAAAACCAGGAACAGATGCCTGGGACGATCAAACAACTCTTTTCAACCAAAGCTGCGATGAGATGGAGCAGGCAAGTCTAACTCCAAGGCGCACACAAAATCGCCTCATCCAACCCGAAATACACGATCCAAAAGCACCTTTTGAAAATGAGCCAGACACCGACTTTTCTCTACCGCAAAATAGGCAGTGGGCCGAAGAAATTTCGCGCCACTGGCAAAACGTAGAGATCAAACCCATCCCCTTAGTTATTCAAGGCAAAGAGCTCTTTGACAATGAAGATGGTGTGCGCTTAAATCCAAATGATTTTTCAAATGTAAAGCCGCTTTACACATACGCTAGAGCCAATAAACAGCACATCGATCAGGCTTTAAATTGTGCAAAAGCGCAAGAACAACAGTGGGCAGCTACATCAGTTGAACATCGCAGCCAACTTCTCGCATCTGTTGCCCAAAAACTTCGTGCCCGCAGAGGCGAGCTGATCGGCGTCATGATGATCGATGGAGGCAAAGTATTTTCAGAGGCTGATCCAGAAGTGTCTGAAGCGATCGATTTTGCAGATTATTACAGACGTCAAATGACCAAACTCTCTTCGATGAAAGATATCTCATGGAGTCCAAAAGGGACGGTTCTTGTTGCATCACCTTGGAATTTCCCATGTGCCATTCCTGCTGGGGGAATCCTCTCTGCACTTGTAACGGGCAATTGCGTGATCTTCAAACCAGCATCCGACACCGTTTTAGTGGGCTGGCATCTCGTAAACGCCCTTTGGGATGCAGGGATTCCAAAAGAAGTCCTACAGTTCGTACCCTGCTCTGGAGAAGGTGCGGGAAGCGATTTAATCCGCGATAAACGGATCAATGCCGTAATTCTAACTGGAGGGACATCCACGGCGAAAAAGTTCCTCGAAATGCGTCCATCCTTAGATCTATCAGCCGAAACCGGCGGCAAAAACTCGATGATCATTACAGCGCTATCGGATCGGGATCTTGCGATCAAGGATTTAATCCAGTCTGCTTTTGGCAATTGCGGACAAAAATGTTCTGCAGCATCACTTGCCATTCTTGAGGCAGAAGTTTATGACGATCCTCACTTCCGTAGATCTCTTCGAGAGGCGGCGGCGAGTCTAAAAGTGGGACCAAGCTGGGATCTTAGCTCGAAAATGGGTCCACTTATTCACAAACCAAGCGGAGCGCTTCTTCGTGGACTTACATCGCTTGAAGAAGGCGAAGAGTGGCTTCTCGAACCAACCCGCGATGCTGAAAACCCATGCCTTTGGTCACCTGGAATTAAAATTGGCGTACGCGAAAAAAGCTTTACCCACATGACAGAACTCTTTGGTCCGGTTTTGGGCATCATGCGCGCCGATAGCTTGCGCCATGCAATCGACATTGCAAACGCAGTTCCTTATGGACTCACATCCGGGCTGCAAAGTCTCGATGATCGAGAGCAAGACTATTGGATAGGTCATATTGAAGCGGGCAACCTCTACATTAACCGCAGCACAACTGGGGCGATCGTCCGTCGCCAGCCTTTTGGCGGATGTAAAGCCTCGAGCATTGGTGGCGGTTCAAAAGCGGGCGGGCCCAACTATCTTCGCGAGCTCATGCATTCAAAGCAACTTGGCATTCCTCAAGAAAAACTCCCTCTGAGTGAACCTGTTAATAATTTGGTCGCTTTGCTCGATCGAATTGAACTTACAGCAGAAGAATTAGGACTTTGGACAGCCTCTTGCGCAAACTACGCGTATTGGTGGAAACGATTGCGCCAAGATCGAGACCCAACAAAAATTGTGGGCCAAGATAACCTTTTCCGCTACGTCCCTAGAAAAAACATTACCCTGCGTATTTATGAAGATTCTTCTCCTTTTGATGCACTCCGTGTTTGCGCAGCCACACTCACATGTGGAGCTAAGCTAGAAATCAGCTATTCAGCAAAAAAAACCTCTTTCAATTGGGCTGATCTTGAAAATTCTCTAAAAGTGACCGAAGAGACTGAAGAGCAGTTCCTCCTCCGCGTAAAAACAGGATCTATCCAAAGAGTTCGTCTCGTCTCTAAAGCCTCTACAGAATTACTTGAAGCCGCAGCTCACACTCCGGTTCACGTCATCACAGAATCCGTTTTAGCAAATGGAAGACTTGAACTTCTCCATTATTTAAGAGAAGTATCGATTAGCATCGATTATCACCGCTATGGCAACTTATCTTTGCGCGAAGGTGAACTCAGAAAGCCTATTTTATAAAGGAGCTTGTGCATCAGTAATTTTCAACTTTCCGGGCAAACCCTTGATTATATCAATAAAACGTTCATCTTCAAAAGACCTATGCAGTACGCTTCCTCCTGCCGTCCAAAACATGTATTTTTTCCCGTCTTGCGTACTTTTTAAACTGTAGCACCATCCCAAATATTCATGGTGCCTTTCGGACCTTTTCAACACTTGAAATGTGTGATCTTTAAAAAACGTTTTCACTTTTTCCACAGTCTCGTTAGCTTGTAGCTCTACAGATAAATGATTATCTTCATAAGAAATTTTGATATAAGGTGCGCTACGATTTACGGTACTTTGAACTAACATAAAACCTCCGTTTTTTTTGCAGAAGTTATACTTAAGATTGTGAATATTTTAATAGAATAAATTTTGAGCTTTTAATCCCAACCTTCAGCAGGGGAACTTGGAAGGTGGTGTCCTGATTTGCGTTGATAGAGGGAAAATGCAGTGATCGCTGCGATGATAAGCAAACATCCAAGAATTAAGTGAACTGAAGAAAAACTATTGATCTCAGCAAGCCTCGCTCCCACTTTTGGCAAATGAATTTTTTGCTCCATATCAACAAAGACAAAGATGAGTGATAGCCCCATTGTAGAAACTAAGTTACGCAACGTATAAATCATTCCTAGCCCTGTCCCTAATTTTTCCGGTTCAATTGCCGATATAGCGGTCGTTAGCGAAGGAGTGAGAATAAGAGGGATTCCCATTCCAAACAAAAGCAGAGCTATAAACAAACTCAAAAGCGTTGGTGTGCTGAAAAAACCGAGCCATAAAAACGAGGAAATCAACAGTGAATACCCAATGAATAAGGGAAGCCGAGGACATATTTTATCTGAGAGAAATCCGCCAAGCGGAGCTAAAAATAAAACAGGGATGCTCGAAATGGAGGTGATTAACCCTGCTTGCGAAGGAGTATACCCTAAAATATTTTCGATATAAATTGTTCTGAAAACAGTGATCATCAACACAAACTGCGTCACACAGACACTTATATTAACTGCTGCAAAAATTTTGCGCCTAAATAACATTAACTCAAGAAGCGGGTGCTCTGTAACCTTTTCTCTTTTTAGCAAAAGATATAAAGAGACGACGGCAAATAGCGCACTAAGAAGAATTGGTTTTGATCCCCATCCCCAATTTTGACCCTGCATAAATACAATTGTAGTTAGAGAACAAAAACTAGAAAAATAAATAAATCCAAGCAAGTCGATCTTCCCTTTAACGCCTGGCATTGGCGGGATAAAAAGAAGGACTAAAAGCACTCCAATAGCTGCGATTGGGAGATTGATCCAAAAGATCCACCTCCAAGAAAGCACTTCAGTTAAATATCCTCCAATAAAGGGAGCTATGATCAAGAAAAGTGTCCCGAAACTTGTGAACAACCCACAAACTCTTCCCCGTATTTGTATCGGAAAGGCCCTAGCAACTAAGGAAATTTGTGAAGGGATCATAATGCCTGCTCCGACCCCCTGAAACCCGCGAGCAACACATAAAAACTCGATACTTGTGCTTAAGCTACAAAGAGCTGAAAAAAGAGTAAAAATACCCATTCCACATAAATAGGCCTTTCGATGCCCAATTAGAGTTCCAATTTTTCCACCAAAAAGGAAAAAAATCGTGATTGCTAAAAGATACGAGTTCACAGTCCACATCAAAAGAGAATTGCTGGCATTGAATTCTTTTTGAATAATAGGCAACGCAACTGAAAGGATCGATTGATCCATAAATGACATTGCCACTGAGGGGATGAAGGCAAAAAAGCTAAGCCATCTGACTTTTGAGAGCTTGTCCATATAGTGGATCTATATTCCACTTTTGGATTTTTAGACCACCTTCGAATAGTTCGATCTCACAAAAATGGCCTGTTTTCACCTTTTCATTTTTAAAAAACCTTAAAAGACCGTTACTAGAAACGGCGAAGACAGTCTTATCTCTCAGCTTTCTAACTCTATTTAGCCAATTTTCAATCGCGCTCAAATGAGACTCTAAAGTCCCTCCAAAAATATGCGGCTGCCACTTGCCTGCCATCCATTCGCTAAACTCTTTGGGCCATCTATTTGCAATCTCATCAGCTCTTAATCCTTCCCACAATCCATAATCGATTTCAGTAAGTGCCGGTTCATGCATTACATCTAAATCAAAACTTTTTGCTAAGATTTGGGCAGACTCAATTTGTCTTTTGAGATTTCCAGCATAGATTGCTGCGGGCGATTTCCCTTCCAAATGAAAATACTTAGCCATCGCCTCAGCTTGACCCCGTCCATGATCAGTCAATGGGAGATCCGTGCGGGCGCCTACTTGAACAGGAATCTGTCCAGGCTCAAATGTATTGCCATGTCGCATCAAAATGAGTTTTGTCATAAGAGCTCCCCTTCTTTAGCAATGACAGATTCGACAAACTTGACATCTTCGGGCCGGTCGACCGAGCCATGGGTCCGACCCCGATAATCCACTTCAACGACCCGAATGGGTATCTTATTTTCTAAAGCTCTAAGCTGCTCGAGCTTCTCTGCTTTTTCAAACACACCTTCTGGTAATTGGCTTAAAACTTGAAGCGTTTGCATTCGGTAACCATAGAGGCCAATATGACGGAAGATAGGTCTTTCAGGATTCATTTCATCGCGATCAAAGGGGATAATCGACTTCGAAAAGTACATCGCATCCCCATTTTTATCAAAAACAACGGTAGTCCCGCTCGAACTGCCCCCTCTTTTACTCTCAACAAAATCTTTTAAGGCAGACCCCGTTAACTTAACAGCAGGAGTGGCGATCTGAATATCTGGATCTTTGAGCATTACATTCAAAACTTGCTCAACAACCCAAGGTGGGGTTAAAACAGCGTCCCCTTGCAAGCTAAAAAAAATGGAGTGGTGACTTTCTTGTAAAGCAGCTTCTGCTACTCTATCTGTCCCTGTTGGGCAATATGGGCTTGTCATCAAAACTTTTGCCCCAAACCCACGTGCAAACTTTGCGAGAACCTCATCATCTGTGGCAATGACAACATCATTTGCCGGGCCGACTGCTTTAGCAATGGCCCAAACTCTTTCGAGCATCGTCTTGCCAGTAATTGTTGCCATCGGTTTATTAGGGAACCTGGTCGAGGCCATCCGGGCAGGAATCACAATGAGCGCGCTTTCAGTCATAATAGCCCCCATTATACTCCCGACTAGCTCCCGATTGCGAGGAAAAAATGGGGATACGATTTGGATATTCTCACAGCATTAAAGATTGAACTAGATTCATTCCACGTGATATAAAATCTTACCTTTAATTGAGAGCCTATGAAAAAAGTCCTCCTTTTTCTAATTTTTTGCTCATCTATTTTTTCTGATCCCTCCATTGTTTTTATCCATATAGGAAACAGTCTTCCTCCCTATCTACCAGAGGCCCTCATCCAAGCCCGCTATTTCAACTCATGCCCTATCTATTTGATCGCAAACGCAAAAGCCTTTAAGCAAAAGAGGCGAGAGCTTCAGAAAATAGGCGTGATTTGCATACCTATTGAATCATTACAAAGAACTAAGAATCATACAATTTTTAGCAAAATGACAGCGGTGGACACGGCCTTTCGAGAAGGTTTTTGGATGTTTACAATTGAAAGATTTTTTTTTCTTTATGAATTCATGAAATCACACGATGTTTCTGATGTCTTTCACCTTGAATATGACAACATGCTCTACGCCGATGTGTCGAAATTTCTACCCACTTTAAAAAGGCACTATGAAAACAAAATCGCTGCCACATTTGATAACGATAGCCGCTGCATCGCGGGACTAATCTATATCTCTAATAAAGCTCCCTTAAAGACGTTTCTCAGTTTCGTCGCTGCAAATGCGCATACAAATCAGAACGATATGGAATTACTCGCTCAGTATAAAAATTTAGCCGAAAACACCTCTATCGACAACTTACCCATTATTCCTCCCTCTTACGCAGACAAGCATACCCTTGTCAGCGATCGAATGCACACAACTACAGATGCCGCTCAATATTCACACCATTTTGATGAATTCCAATCTATCTTCGATGCAGCAGCGCTTGGACAGTTCTTGGGAGGAATTGACCCGAGAAATGGCCTTAGCATGCCGGGATTTATCAATGAATCTTGTCTTTTTAATCCTGCGCACTTCCAATTTGAGTGGACAGAAGATTCTCAAGGGCGGCTCATTCCGATGATGGTGTTTGGCAATGAAAAATGGCCAATCGTTAATTTACACATCCACTCTAAAAATCTTAACGCCTTCAGCTCGAAAAGGTCTAAATCATGAGATGGCTTATTCTGTTTTTCCTTCCCTTGACGCTGCTTGCAGTTATCAACCCTGAGGGGAGACCTTCAAAAGCCCCATTCATCTCTGGCGATGCCTTTCGCGCCATAAGTGACTATTGTTATGATGAAGTCGACCAATCGTTAAATCCATTTTCAATCGAAGAAAAAAGCACTATTTTTGTAAAAACAGATCTTTTGGGGGAATTTTTTTCGAAGATACACCCGCTTATCAATGTGAGCTACATTTTGATCACTCACAACAGTGATGATCCAACACCTGGCATTTTTTTCCCCCTACTCGATGAGGACAAATTAATCGCTTGGTTTGGCCAAAATTACGATGGATTTCCCCACCCTAAAATGATCCCAATCCCAATGGGAATCGCGAACTTTTGCTGGTCTCATGGAAATGCGGATTTAATAAAAAGAGTCAAAGACAAATATTTGAAAAAAACTCATCTCGCTCATATGCAATTTAGCGTAGAAACCTTCGCGGAAGAAAGATACGCAGTATTTAAAAAATTCTCAAAAGCTAGCTACTGTTACTCTCCACCAAAAAAAGCGTTTTACAAATACCTTGGGGACTTAGCCTCCTCAAAGTTTGAAATCTCACCACGAGGACATGCTTTAGATACTCATCGGATCTGGGAAAGCCTTTATCTTGATGTGATTCCCATAGTTAAAACGTCATCACTTAACAGCCTTTACGAAGACCTGCCCATTTTAGTAATCGAAGACTGGAACCAAGTCAATAAATCGTTCCTGAAGCACAAATACAAAGAGTTTCAAACAAAGTCCTTCAGCATGGAAAAAATTTACATGAACTATTGGATTAAGCTCATCGACTCATACAAAAACTTGTGAAAATTGCGCGCGCTCAGAGTGAACGCGCGCAATATTTTCATTATGCTTTTAGCGGAATTGCTTTTGCTTTATCCAGAAAAGCGATGAGTGCATCGGTTGTTTTTCTTAAAACGCCGATATCTTGGGACTCATTATGACTATGTGCCGATGTATCTGGGTCTTCAACACCTGCAATAATTGATTCAATTTCAGGAAAAAATTCCTCAAAATCTGTGATGAGAGGTAAAGCTCCACCCGTAGGCATTACTGCAATTTTCCCATAGCTATCTTTTAAACCTGACAACATAGCCTGTGTAAAAGGTCCATTGATGTTTCCCTTCCAAGCTTTTGCACTCAGTCCTGTTTTTTCCAAAGTATAAGGCAGATTGTACATCACTTCTTGAGAAGCAATGTGTTTTTTGATCACCTCTTCAATCCTTGCGGGATCTTGACCTGGTGTTAAGCGGACTCCAAAAGTACATCTTGCGTAATCTTGGATCGAATTGCCGCCGCCTTCTTTTCCTGCAGTCATGTTGATCACGCTGATACTCGGCTCGGTGACAATCCGCTTGTAAATCGATTCTTCCGAATTACCACGCAATATCGCCCCGGCTTTTACACCGTGCTCCTTTGCATACGACGCTTCTGTTTGTGAACTTTGATCGAGCAAAGCAACTTCACTTGGATCTACCTCTTCGCAATCATCCATAAACCCAGGAATCTCTCGAGGATTTCCGAGCGAGGCTATTAAGCCAGCAAGAGCTTGACATGGATCTGGAACAAGTGCGCCTACACCACTATGTGTCGGTTTTTCTAAAGCATCGACACGAAGTTCGAAAGTAACAATTCCGCGAGTAGAATTCTCAACAGTTCCAGTTGCAACATCTAAATTACCTCCATCGAGAATGACTAGAGCTTGTGCGTTTAGTTTTGCAGCTTCTTTGACTAATAAATCGCGCATGTTTGCAGATCCATACTCTTCTTCTCCTTCGACGAGAATCTTTACATTTACAGGAAGCTCTTCTTTAGCGTCTTTGTACACATTAAGCGCCGTCAAAATAGAAACTACGCCCGCTTTATCATCACTGGCGCCTCTACCATAGAGCCTCTCACCTTGTAGAGTCAGGACAAAGGGATCTGTATTCCATTTATCTCTTTCAACAGGCTGTACATCGTAGTGAGCATAAAGCAAAATGGTTGGTTTTGTCGCATCGACAATTTTTTGAGCAAGAACATACGGAGCAGTCCCTTCCTCAACTACAGAAAAACGGGTCTCAAAACCAAGAGAAACGAGCCTGTCTTTAACAAAGTCAGCCGCCTCTTGTAAATGCGCCAGGTTATAATCTTCACTATTTGGATTACTCACTGAAGGAATTGAGACGAATTCCTTGAGAGTATTGATTGCATCAGAAAACTGCTGATCGTTAACGCGCAGTGCGTTTGATACACTTGCCATATTGACCTCCAATTTAGGCGAAAACAGGCTAATATTTTTTTTAGATTAATGGAATGTAAATATTTGAGTCGGTCTAAAAAAGACTTATAGCTCTTCCAAATCGTCTTTTCTTATACCTAGCGATTCGAATCTTTCTGGCAATTGGTCACCATACTGAATGCGTGCAAAAGAGGCGTATAGTTTTCTCCCATTATTCGGAGAGAGCAAACCAAAACAAGCGGAAGCTTGCATGGCTAAATATGTGAGGGGAAATAGAGCTATTTTCAAAACATCCGCTGCCACCTCTTTCACCCGCCCACTACAGCTTTTTGGCTCTACTACCCCAATCTCTACGTAAGCATCAAAGGGGACATCCAACTCTTCTTTATCTATAAGTTCATGTGTCTTATTGCAATCAGGCCAAAAATAATAACAAGAACCAAGCTTTAATATGCGAATAACCACTTGTTGAACGGCTCCATAAGCATTAGAACAGCAGCCACTCACAAAATGGTCCAACATTATACTTCGAAGAGATGAGCTTTCAATATTTAAGTAGCGTTTTTCGGTTGCAACATCAATCACCCACATTGGATTTCCATATCTATCTGTTCTCCCCAGAGCATCAAGTTGCCATTCACTACAAATTGCGAAGTTACTACTCATCTTATCTCCTACAAAAAAGGGGCAAAATATAAAGTAGCAAGGAAAAGACATCAAGCAATAGTTCAAATATTTCTTTCACAAAAAAATGCGCCTTACAAGCGCAGCTTTTGTGCCATGCGTGAGATTCTAGGGCTTTGATTTTCTTTTTCAGATCAGTTACGATGGTTCCCTTATGAATACGGCTATTATGAATGATCTCAATCCACAGCAAAAAATCGCAGTTGAACATGTCGAAGGCCCGCTTCTTGTTTTAGCGGGAGCAGGCTCTGGCAAAACGCGCGTTGTTACATACAGAATCGCCCGCCTAATTGATCTCGGCATTCTCCCATCTGATATTCTCGCAGTTACATTTACCAACAAGGCTGCAGAAGAGATGCGTACACGCATAAGAACGTTGAAAAATGCGCAGGTACTTGCAAGCACATTCCACAGTTTAGGTGCGCGCATTTTGCGCGAGTCAATTCACGTACTAGGATATAAAAATGACTTTACCATCTACGATGAGGAAGATAGTGAAAAGCTATTGAAATCATGCATTGAACAGCTCCAAATCCCCAACGAAAAAGGGTTTTTACGCTCTGTGCGCCATCAAATTTCTTCGGCCAAAAACAACCTGATCACTCCAGATGATGCTGATAAAGAGTTTGCTGAAATCTACCTTCTCTATCAGCAAAAACTAAAGGATTGCAATGCTCTTGATTTTGACGATCTTCTCTATTTGACAGTGCGTCTTTTAAAAGAGCATGAAGACGTCCGATCTATGTATCAAAAAAGATGGCTTTTTGTCCTCATCGACGAGTATCAGGACACAAACTTAGCTCAATACTCCATCGCGAAAATCCTTGTAGCTCAGCATCGAAATATCTTTGCCGTAGGCGATCCGGATCAGTCGATCTATTCGTGGAGAGGAGCTCAATATCAAAATATTCTCAACTTTGAAAATGACTTTCCGGGTGCAAAAGTGGTCACCCTCGATCAAAACTACAGAAGCACCAACCTCATTTTGCAAGGGGCTAACGCACTGATCCAACAAAACGAAGATCGCTACGACAAAAAACTCTGGAGCGGTCTTGGTGAAGGGGCAAAAATTGGTGTATATGTTGCACAAAATGAAAGGCAAGAAGCGGACTTTGTCGCGAATAAGATTTTAAATCATGCCCTTGAATTTAACCTTAATGAAATTGCGATCTTTTATCGGACAAATGCCCAGTCGCGTACCTTTGAAGATGCTTTGTTATCTCGCCGAATTGATTATAAAATCATTGGTGGACTCTCCTTTTATCAAAGGCGCGAGATCAAAGATATCCTCGCTTACTTAAAAATGGTCATCTCCAATACAGATCTCATCTC
>PFAD01000018.1:0-1605 GCA_002773795.1 Chlamydiae bacterium CG10_big_fil_rev_8_21_14_0_10_42_34
CAAAGTGGGAAGAGCAGAGCTCGTCCATTTGGGAGAGCAGCTAGGCTTACGCATCCTTGAGATTGGCTAATGAACGATGACTTTCACAAGCAGATCACTCTCCCCGATCTTCATGCAGGTCAAACCCGCTACCCTTTGCCTCAAAAAATCGGCCCTTACAAAATTGAGAGCCTCTTAAACAAAGGGGGGATGAGCGTCCTTTATCTTGGGACTCATCCAGAAACATTACATCCCATCGTCGTCAAAGTTTTACTTCCGAAATATTTTAAAAACAAAGAGATGGCAAGCCGCTTTTTAAACGAGGCGCAAATCATCGGGATGACAAATCATCCCAACATCGTACGCCTTTACGGGCAAGGTGAGTGGGAAAAAGGGCTCTACATCGCAATGGAGTTCATTCAAGGCATTAGCTTGCGCCAGTTCATCCAGCAAAAATCGCTATCGCACAAACGTGCGCTTGAAATCATCATCCAAGTTGCCTACGCCCTTTGCCATCTGCATACGCATGGCGTCATCCATCGAGATCTCAAACCGGAAAATATCCTCATCACCGAAAATGGGGACATCAAGGTGATCGACTTTGGTATCGCACAACTCCAAAGTGGCATGGAAAAGCAAAGGATCACCCAGAAAAAAAGGCTGATGGGAACTCCCATCTACATGAGCCCTGAGCAAAAAGAGAATCCAAGCAATGTCTCATATGCTTCAGACATCTACTCGCTAGGAATCATTGCGTATGAGCTCATCCTAGGCCGTTTAAGCCACGGAGTGATCCACTTAAGCCTTCTGTCTAGACATTTGCGAGCGATCATCGAAAAGGCCCTTAGAGCAAACCCCAAAGAGCGATACCAAGACATCGTCGACTTCATCACAGATATTTCCCAATATATCCGTAATATGAAAGAGGAGCCTCATGAAAAAGAGGAAGAGGTCTCCGATGAGATTTTAAATATGCTCCAGCATACTAGATCGATCCTGATCCCAAAAAAATCTCCCGAATGGCCCCAAATAGAGGTGGGTATTGCAGTTCACGAGGGTCTGTCTCTCAGCGGGCTTTACCTCGATTTTTTCCACCTGCCTAAAAATCGCTATTGCATCGTCATTGCAGAGCCACTGCAGTCTGGAGTCGCCTCTTTACTGCATACCGCTACACTCAGAGGTTATGTGAGGATGGCCGTTTTACAAGATATGCATCCCCTGAAAATGCTCCAACTCCTGAATCAAACGCTTAACCGAGATCCGATAGAACAAAAGTTTGGCTTATCTCTTTTAATGCTCAGTCCTGACCAAGATCAACTCTCATTTGTCTCTTGTAGTTACTCAGATCTGTGGCATCTTCCCGAATCGAGCAAAAAAGTGCGCGCGCTTGCTACACCAAATCCGGCACTTGGACAAGATTTGGGGACAACTCTTTTAGAAACTGTCGACAATTTTGGATCGGGAGATACACTTGTTCTTTGTTCGATGGGAGTTGCATCAAAAGAGGACCCATCATGGCTCTCTGATCATGCGCTTTTAGCGCCGCAATACCAGTCAGAAAAGATTTTAGAAAATTTAACGTCTCAAATGAAAGCTCTACCGAAAAGAGCCTCTGCAGTCATTAGC
>PFAD01000018.1:1622-1823 GCA_002773795.1 Chlamydiae bacterium CG10_big_fil_rev_8_21_14_0_10_42_34
AAAAAGATTAGACCGATTTTTTATATCTCTGATGGGTCGACGAAGCGCCACTGACCTGAAGGGAGATTTCCGAGCTGGAGATTTCCAATGCGAACCCGTTTAAGCGATGTGACATCAAGACCTACCCTTTCACACATCCGTCTTAGCTGCCTTTTTTTCCCCTCTTTCAAGATAAAACAAAGGGTGTTCTCATCTTTTCTT
>PFAD01000018.1:1864-152681 GCA_002773795.1 Chlamydiae bacterium CG10_big_fil_rev_8_21_14_0_10_42_34
ATCTTACAATGTACTCTTTTTCCATTTCAGCGTCGGGGCCAATCACACGCTTTGCAACTCTGCCATCTTGAGTGAGAAGTAAAATTCCTTTAGAATTTACATCCAATCTTCCCACTACATTTAAAGTAGAAACATCACCCTCAAATTTACGGCCACGAGGTTCCCATTGATTTTCAGCAGTGATGAGCTCACATGCTTCGGTGTACCCATCTTCTGGGAGATTAGAAACAACTCCTAAAGGCTTGTGCAACATGATGGTTGCTTTTTGCTCTTGTGCATCTTGAGCAACGCTTGCCACTTCGACAAGATCTGTTCGCAACGCTTTAGTCCCTTGTTCAGTAACGACTACTCCATTTAAGGAAACTAAGCCCTGTTCAATCAGCTTATCGGCTTCTCTACGGGAGCAAATGCCGCGCTCAGATAGTAATTTATTGATTCTAATTTTTTCCATAAATACGCTATTTTTGCCCTGTAAGATACACGAAAAACAGATCCATTTCAACAACAGAAGACTCCCGAGAGCATAAAACTAAGAGAACAACCCACGGAGGTGGCAGACATCCCCCCGCACCCCTTGAAAAAGTCAAAGATTCTATTGAATTTGAAAAAATTTCAAAGCACCCCCATTGAGCTCTTTGGAATATATGGCTTATGAAGCGAGGGGACGGGAATATCCCAAGCCTCTCTAGATTGTTATCTCTGTGGTTTAATTTTTTGCCACGACACTTTCAGTAGTTACAATTTAACTAGCGACGTATGCACAAAGCCAAAAATATGTCGGATTCATTGCTATTTTTATTGCTAAAGTTGTAAACTCCAACCCTCTGGCCCTTACACGAGGGAATAGTTGCATTAATATGCACGGTATTTTACGATTCAAAAGAGGTCGACTACTCTAGATGTTCGCAATGCGTGATTATCTACTTCTTATCTTTGCCGTCAGCTCGCTCTTCTGTAACGAGGAGATTGCGATTGAAGATCCTATTGCCCAATTTGTTGAAGTATCTAATGAAAACACACTCCCACAAGAGTCCAATCTCGATGACGAAACAATCGCTACATCAGAATTTGATATTCCTCTACTAGACGCACCAACTCTTGCTAAAACTCCCAAAGCAAAAGTGCAACATCCAACAGACACGGAAGATGGCTATACGATCAACTACAACACCGTTTCCATGATCGAATACATCGGGTTTGCGAGCAAAATCTGCAAAACAAATTTCATTTATGAGGATGCAGACCTCGATTTTACTGTCACTGTCGTCTCAGATGAACCGGTCACATCAGCAAATGTGATGGCGACTTTGATCCAAGTCTTAAGAATCCATGGCTTGATGCTCTTAGAGCAAGGAAATAGCTTGGTGATCCATAAATCTGCCGACGTAAAGCAAGTAGCAACTTTGGTAACGGAAGCAGACCAGCAAGGAAACGCCCCGATTGTTACCCGCATTTTTAGAATTAAAAATGTGAAGCCCGAATCAATTGCGGCGATCATTCAGCCAATGATTTCAACATCTGCTATTTTAGAGACCTCAGCGGAAACGCGTCAGTTGATCTTGACCGATTTGACTGCCAATGTGAATAAGATTGCCGCTTTGATCGAAAATCTCGATTCGCCACACGCCCTTTTTGAGATCAAAAGCTTTAGCGTAAAACACAATAGGCCCGATTTTCTCATTGAACTGGCAAGCCAAATCATGAATCCCCTCACACAGGGCAATCCATTTATTTTGGTGCCACAAAATCTTGCCAATGAGATCTTCATTGTATCGACGCCCGATTTAGTCGAAAAAACAATTTCGGTGTTCACAAGTTTAGATACGGTTCCAAAAGTGGACATGGCGGCCTATAAGCACGTCAAACTAGAAAATGTTTTTGTCTACAAGGTACTGCACCGGCCCGCTGATGATGTTTTGAAGGGGCTAAATAACATTGCGAAAAGTCTCCAAAGCTCGTCGATTGCCGACCCCGATCTGATTCAGACAATCGATAGTGCAAAATGGATCCGAGAGACCAATTCGATCATGTTTATTGGCTCTAAAGACTCACTCGACAAAACCAAAGAATTTCTCTCTGCGCTCGACGTCACATCTTCAATGGGCTCTTACGAGGAACGAAGTTCTTTTTTCGTCTACAAACCTAAATTTTTAACTGCTGAAGAGATCCAAAAGTCAATTCTCGAACTTGCCCACAACCTCAAGGGGACAAAAGGGGCAGATCCAAGTCTGATCGAAACTATTTCAAGCGTGAAGATCAATCCCCTTACACACACTTTGTCATTTTCGGGTGAGGAGAAAAACTTTGATCAGATCAGACAGCTTTTAGCAACAATTGATACAACAACTAATCAACCAACAACTCAAGCGATCCCTCCAAGCACCCAATTCTTAATTTACAAGCCTGTGAGCATCACTGGAGAAGAACTTTCTTCGACTTTAAAAGAGGTTCTCGCTCAACTCAAATCAGAAAAGTTGGAAGATCCCGCTTTCATTAACTCACTCCAAACGATGAAATGGGTCAAATCGACTAATTCACTCATGTTTACAGGCGATCCAGCCTCGTTGCAAAGGGTTCAAACTCTGATTAAGACGTTTGACATACCAGATGCAAAAGCCGCTGCAAAACCCGTTTATTACATCTACAAAGTGCAGCACACAACGGGTGATGCGATTGAAGAAGATCTCGACTCTTTAGCTAAAAATTTCAAGTCTTCAGGGATAAAAGACGATAAGCTCCTCGAAGTAATCAACAAGATGCGCTATGTCAAACAGACCAACTCCCTGCTTCTAAGTGGCGATCCTCAGGCCGTTGATGAGGTAAAAAAATTAGTAGTTGAATACGACTACCCAAGAGACTCTTCGGGACCTGCAAGTAGCAATTTCTACATGTATAAGCCACACAATATGGCGGCAAATAAAATCGAAAAATCGCTCAAAGAGATTGGAACGAACCTCAAAAATGCAGGACTTGCTGACCCGAACCTTTTAAAGACGATAGACAGTATTAAATACGTCGAGGCAACCAACTCTCTCATCTTTACAGGATCTCCCGAATCACTGGAAAAAATCCAAGGGCTCATTAAAGAGATCGATGTCCCACCTGCAGTACACGCGCCGATTCAACACGTTGGGAAAACTACATTTTTACTCTACAAGCTCAAGCATGCTAGTGGCCCCCAAATCGTTAGTTCCTTGAAAAATATGACCTCTGAGCTAAAAAAAACAGGGACCGATGATAAATACTTCCTATCTGCACTCAAGAGCGTAAAATATATCAAAGAGACCAACTCCCTCTTTTTTAGCGGCACCGACGAGGCGCTTCAAAAAGTACAGTCTCTTGTAGAAACATTTGATGTCACCTCGCTTGCCTCAAAAACTCAGGCACCACGGTCTGCCACCGTCACCGCTTCTAACTTCTTTGTCTATAAGCCACAGTCGATTCCTGGACCTGATCTTGAAAGACTTCTCTCCGACTTTGCAGAAAACTTAGCGAGCAGCGGACTCAATGATCCCGATCTATTTAATACGATAAAATCAACGCGCTGGACTGAAAAAACACAAACGCTTGTCTTTACAGGAACCCCCAGGGCGCTCGACCAGGTCAAAGAGCTCTTAAAAGAGTTTGATATCCCTGCAAACGGCCCTCATGAAGACATTGCATCCTCTGGGCCCTCCATTCAGGCAATTGACAATACGAGCTTCCTCGTCTACAAATTGCAATTCCATAAAGGGGATGAAATTCAAGGGGCTTTGCGCCAAATTGCAAAAGACTTGACCATTTCCAACGCCCCCATCAACAAAGGTCTTTTAGATTCAATTAACTCGATTCAGTGGCTTGATGTAACCAATTCGCTCCTTTGTTCAGGCGATCAAGAAACACTTACCCGCCTTAGAGAGTTGATCAAAAACCTCGACATCCCTCTAAAACAAGTCTTTATTGAAATGTTGATGATTGAGACATCTTTGGCAAACGCCCTCACATTTGGTCTTGAGTGGGGCGCTAACTTTAAGTACCGAGATAAATTCTCTACTAACAGTTACAACACGATGCCCAATCTCTCTAGAAATGGAAGTCCCGATACATTCATTCAAAACTTATCTGGACTCGACAGTACTACAACCCCTGTCCCTTCTAAAATCCCTGCCCCTGCAAGTGGATTTGATCTTGGCGTAATCGGCGAAGTGATCAAGCACAATGGTCAAACATTTTTAACTCTTGGCTCTCTGTTAAGCGCTCTACAAATCGATGATGAGACAAGCATCATCATGACCCCAAAAATTATTACTCAAGATGGGCGCACATCGACACTCTTTAGAGGGGAAAACATCCCATTTGTCGGCTCGTTCATCTCCAATAGCGGTAACAACACAATCAACACATCTAACATTGAGTACCGAGATATCGGTGTAAACCTTACGATTACCCCTGTTTTAGGAAACTCCGATATCGTCACACTCGACATCAACCTCGATCGTTCTCAAACCGTGGGTGATATTACCCAAGCATCATTGAATCCTGGAGCACAATCAGCAAACGGGATCATTACGAGCAAAACGACCATGCAAACAACTGTGCACGTCCCAGATAACAACTTCCTCGTACTTACAGGGATGGTCAATAACTCCAACGTCAAGGCAAAAGGGGGAATTCCATGTCTTGGAGGCCTTCCTCTCGTAGGCGCCCTCTTTTCAAAAAGTGCAGATACGATCAGCAACTCAAATATTGTGATTTTCATCAGGCCGCATATCATTAATTCCGTTGAAGACATGCGCAGGATCACAACAAAAGAAGAAGACTACTTCCGCGATCAAGTGGGAACCCCATTCCTCGAAAGAAATTTTGATGAAGGGATGGAACTGATAAAAACAATCGATGATGAATAAAGCTCTCATTCTTTTACTTCTTCTAAGTGCTAGCTGCTACCGCGTACCAGATGAGATTGAACCGCGCGTCAGCTTTCAACTGCAAGACCAACATTTTCAGCGCCTAGCGGGTGCATTTACTCCCCTTTCCCCTGAAGAGAGAAGTTCTGATTGGGGAAAAGAGTACATCATAGCAAGGGCCTTTGCGAGTGAGCTCGATTTGTACCGCGCTGTTTCAACTTTTAAAAGGGCTCAAATCTTAAACTTTGACAACCCGACCCGCAAACTAGAAATCCAGTACGATATTTTACTGTGCTACTTTTTAGGCAAAAGATACACGGACGTCGTCGAGTCATTTGAAAAAAGCAATCTTGCCCATGTCGATAAAACATTTCCCGCCTACCACGACCTTCTCCTCGTCCTTTTTGAGTCATATCGAGAGCTCAAAGACACAGAAAAACAAGCAAAAATTGTCGAACTCATCGAGAAAAGTTTTCCCGACACAAGCGAGGAGCTTAGAGTCTCTTTGGCTATTCGTGAAGGTGATCTTCCCACAATCGACTTTTTCGCCTCCGGCTTTCAAAGCCCCTCTTATCTAGACAACCTCGTCGATTGCTATAGTGGACAAAAAAAATCGGTCGCAACGGCCCAATGTCTCAATGCTCTTATCCCAGGTGCAGGATATCTCTATATTGGCCAGCGCAAATCGGCACTCACTGCCTTTTTACTAAATGGCCTCTTCATTGCAGCTGCGACCCAATTCTTTCTCCACAACCACATCGCAGCAGGCATTATCACAACTGGATTTGAAGCAGGCTGGTATTTTGGCGGCATCTATGGCGCCGGCGAAGAGGCCAAATACTACAATGAAAGAGCCTATGAAAAGGCGGCCTCTGTCGTCCTGAATGAGTACAAACTCTTTCCAGCCCTTATGTTGAACTATGCTTTTTAACCCCCTCTTATTTTTTCAAAATAGGTTGATCAGAAAACATTCGCAATTTTCTAAGTTATTTTTAATCAATACAGTCAGTTGTTTTCTCATCGCACATCCCGGTTACTTTGAACCGTGGGGAAATGACTCAGATTTAAAACCTGCTGGTGAGCCCGCAAAAAAAGAAGAGCTCTCAATCGCAACTCGCATTGCAGACATGGTCATCACCTTTCATAAAGAGGTCCTCTCCCCTGTTGATGGGCCACGAAGCCACTTCCGGCCCACCTCAGCTCAATACATGCATCTTGCGATGCACCGCTATGGATTTCTCAAAGGTTTTATCATGGGGTGCGATCGCCTCTTAAGAGAAAATGATGAAGAATGGGTCTATCGGACCATTCAAACTGGAGATAAGATCTTCAAGTATGATCCTGCCAAAGAAAATAAATATGACTAAACGGCCCTTTTAAGACGGGTTGTCGTGAACAAGCTCTTGAGCGCGCAAACAAGCTTTCCACGTTGAAAACTGAGGGTTTGTCTCATCTGTAAAATAGAGATTTCCAAGACCTATTTGTTTGACCAAACCTGCCCTATGAAATACCCGCCACACCTCTTCTGTAAGCCCGCTTATAACTAGATGGCGATGGGTCGATTTCAATGTCTCATGTAGATGTGAAATTGCAAGGCACATCGACGCATCCATATGGTAGATATTATTGAGACGCAACACGATGACTTGTACATTGC
The DNA here is from genome assembly GCA_002773795.1 of Chlamydiae bacterium CG10_big_fil_rev_8_21_14_0_10_42_34. Lineage (GTDB taxonomy): Bacteria > Chlamydiota > Chlamydiia > Chlamydiales > SM23-39 > REEB52. The sequence continues at coordinate 8,408 of PFAD01000018.1, forward strand.
GGTCTTCTGCGATTGATTTTAGCGCCATTTGAAACACATCTGCGGAAGCAAAGTAGAGCTCCCCTGCAATGCCAATGATTCTCACTTTCCTATGGGGCTCTTCTTTGGGACTTGCGATGATGAGACGCCCCTTTGAATTAAACGCATATTCAACTAAGTGAGGTGTTGCAGACTTTCTTAAGTACGAACCGATCGAGATCACAATGCCGATAAAAAAGGCGATATCGAGACTGAAGATCAAACACGAGACAAATGTAATGAGAAACACGGCCGCATCTTCGCGCGTTGCGTGAAAACAGAGCTTAATTTCCGTCCAATTCATAAGAGCAGGAACTGTCAACATAAGCAAAGCGGCTAGAGCTGCTAAAGGGATGTGCTGGACAAGTGGCCAGCAGAAAAAAATGATAATCGCAGTAAAAATCCCGCTAAAAATTGCAGCAAACCTTGTTTTCGAATGGGTGTTGTAGCTCAATGTTGTCCTGGTTGCACTTCCCGACGCAGGGAGAGCTCCATAAATAAAAGAGAGAACTGCATTGCTCACTCCTACTCCAAACACATCTTGATTGACTTGGACCTCATGGCCCGATTTTGCTGCGAAATTACGAGAGATGGAAAAAACCTCCAATACTGCCAAAAGAGAAATAGCAACTGCTGCAGGAAACACCTTATTGAGAATCGAAAAGTCGATGAGAGGGAGTGTAAGCTCAGGAAAAGGCTCAGTGGCAAGCTGATAGTCTCCCAATCGGGCAATTGTAGAGTGGCCTAACCAGAGGTTGAGAAAGTACGCAGCTATTGAGGCTACAATTAACATTAAAAGGGCATCTGGGAGATTTTTCGAACTTTTCCTCAGCACGAATAAAGCAAAAAGACTGATTAGTCCCACAAGGACAGTCGGCCAACTAAACTGGAGTATATGAGAGGCGAAGACCCATGATTTTAAAAGGACAGAATCGGCAACTTTATCTGAGGGGACGCCTGTAAAATAAAACATCTGCGTCACAACAATGGCAACAGTAATCCCCGCAAAGTAACCTAAAACCACAGGCCTACTCACAAATTGCAAAAGCTTACTGACATTAAAAAAAGCAGCCCCAATTTGAATGATCCCAATGATTAGAATAATCTGGGTGAGTATATGTAGAACCAAAGCCTCTTTTTCAGCGCCAGCTACATTTTCGAAGTAGTTGATTAAGACGTCATTGATCGAAGTTTGGATCAAAATCGCAGTTCCCGTACTTGGGCCCGATATTAAATGGCGCGATGAGCCAAGAGCTGCTGCAAAAATCGTACCAAAGATCGCAGAAAATAGCCCCGCTGTAGGAGGAAGCCCCGCCAAAAGTGAATAGGCGATCGATTGAGGAATCGTCATGAGGGCAACTGCCATTGCTGCCCATAGATCGTTTCTGAAGTAGGGTAAGTTATATTCCTTCAGTTCATCTCGAAAGGGTGTGAACGAAATGGCTCTAGGCCTAGGTATTCTCATAACTGTAGTGTAGAAAACCTATAGAAAAAAGGCTACAAAAGACGGGGCTCTGCAGCTGCAGGGGCCTCTTTTCCTCTGAGTTCAAGCGTAATCGGACAGCCACTGAACTGATAAACATCTCGAAAATTGTTGATCAGATACTTTTTGTACGTTTCTGTCATCAGCAAAGGCTTATTGACAAAGAGGACAAATTTTGGAGGGTTTGTCTCCACTTGCGTCATGTAGTAAATGCGGAGACGCTTTCCTGTGATTAATGGAGGATGATACTTCTGCAAGCATCCTTCGATAAATTTATTCAGCCCACCTGTCGTAATGCGCTTGAGCCTTTCCGCATAGGTTTGCTTAATGATTGGGAAAATCTTATTTAAATTACGCTCTTTCATTGCAGAGATGAAAAGAGTTGGACAGTGATTTAAGAATGGGATCTCTTCGCGAACGCCTCGCATCGCATGTTCCATGCGGAAGTTCTTCATCAAATCCCACTTATTGAAAACAAGGATACAGCTTTTGCCTTGTGCTTCAATTTCACTTGCGATCCTCTTTTCTTGTGTCGTAAAGCCTTCAAATGAGTCGAGGACAAGTAAACATACATCTGCTTTTTCAACGGCTTCATCAGTGCGTATCGATGCAAATTTATCGACAACTTCTTTTTCTGCTTTTTTGCGTCGAATTCCAGCAGTGTCGATCAAGAGATACTCTTGCCCTTCATGTTCAATCGTTACGTCGATCGCATCGCGCGTTGTCCCTGCAATTGGACTCACAATCGATCTTTCTTCGTGCAAAAGATGGTTTAAAAGGGTCGATTTTCCAACATTAGGTCTGCCCACGATTGCAACGCGAATGCCTCCGAAAACAGCTGGCTGTTCAATCTCTTCTTCTTCAGGAACATAACTAATTGCTTTTTCTAAAAGCTCTGCAATCTGATACCCTTGCACAGCAGAGCATGCGATCAGATCTCTCACAGCAAGCGAATGAAACTCGTGAATCTTAAACTCGTCATTTGATTGGTCGATCTTATTGACCGCAACGACAACAGACTTTTTAGCATTGAGCAAAATCTTTGCGACCTCTTCATCCAAAGGATGGGGCCCTACTTGTCCATCAACGACTAAAATAACTACATCGGCCTCGTTAATTGCAATCTGCGCTTGTCTCCGGATCTCATAATTAAATGGCATCGCATCAGACAAATCGATACCGCCAGTGTCGATCAATGTAAATGGGCGCCCGAACACCTCTGCTTCTGCATAAAGACGATCGCGCGTAATCCCTTCTTGCTCATCGACAATAGAGATTCGCTTCTGACAAATTCGATTAAAAAGGGCCGACTTCCCTACGTTAGGGCGTCCAACTAAAGCTATTTTTGGGTGCATAGTTTTCTGTAAAAAAGGAAAGTATAAATGATTAACCAATCCACTTCAAGTCTTTTATTGTAATGATAATTATCTCACCAATTTGGTATAATATCAACAAGGATGATTATGGGAATTGATACTATCGAAACTAATTTTAAGTCTCTACAACAAGATGTAATTAATTTAAGAAATCATTGGAATATTAATTACACCTTGAAGTGTCTGGCTGCCCTTGCGCTAGCCGTAACGGGGGCTGTAATGATAATTTTTATTGGTGGAACTTTTGTCCCTACAGGGATCGGCCTCATGATCCTAGGAGGCTTTTGTTTTTTTCGTCAAATTCGGGACTGTCAACAGGCTGCTCGTACGGCAGAACTTGCAAATCAAGGAATTCGAAGGCTTTCTCAAGAACAAGCTTATTAACCCGCTAGGCCTCACTCTATTTCAGAAAACATTTTCTCAAAAATTTGCAATAACTCATCTCGCGACAAGTAACTAATTTGATCTTCTTGGCCGATAATATCTTCGAGCAGCCCTTTTTTCCTCTCAATCATTTCGTGGATGTGCTCTTCAATTGAATTTTTTGTTACCAATTTAAAGACTTGAACCCCCCGGTTTTGGCCAATTCGATGGACGCGGTCGGTTGCTTGATTTTCTTTAGCGGGGTTCCACCATCTGTCGTAATGGATCACAATGGAGCCTGCCGTAAGGTCGATTCCGACGCCCGCTGCGAGAAGCGAGGCGGTAAACACCTCACAATCTGGGTCTTCGCGGAATCTACGCAGCTGCTCAGGGCGATCGCGCGTTGAGCCTTTAATCGTGGCAAAGCCGATCCCCTTCTTCTTGAGGTAAGACTCAATGATGGATAACATTTCGAGGTATTGAGAAAAAATAACCACTTTTTGCCCGCTATCTCTTGCCTCGTATAACAGCTCGACAAATAGGTCCCATTTACCCGACTGGTGCGTTCGATAATTTTTTGAATCTTTTAAGACGAGCGCTGGATGATCGCAAATCTGCTTCAATGTCGAAAGGGCAGAAAAGACGTGGACAAAGGGAACGGGTTTTTCATTGTTTTTTAGATCTTGATAGATCGTATCTCGCATTTTAAATGCGACTTCCTTGTAGAGCTCTTTTTGCTCAGGGCTCATATCGCAATAGGCGATCTCTTCAATTTTTTCTGGCAAATCGGTGAGAACCTCACTTTTTTTGCGGCGTAAGACAAAAGGCTTTACGAGTTTTCCTAGAAGTGCTTTTTTTTCTGCATCTTGGTTTTTCTCAATTGGATTCGTAAAGACATCGCGAAAGATGGGATCGGGGGGCATATACGATGGGAGGACAATATCGATAAGTGATTTCAACTCGCGAAGTCTATTTTCAATTGGAGTCCCTGTTAAACCAAGGCGCATTTGGGCTCTAATCGATCTAAGGGCTTTGTGTGTTTGTGATGCATAGTTTTTGGCGATTTGGATTTCATCAAAAATGGCTACTTCAAATTTATGCGCTTTGAGATTTTCTTTCCCTGTACGCAAGATCCCATAAGAGGTAAGGATCAAATCGTAATTTTCCTCAAAATTTTCCAAAGTTCTTTCAAGTCCATAATACGTACATACTCTGATTTCAGGTAAAAACCGCTTTAAGAGCTCTTGCCAATGGTAGATCACGGACGTGGGACATACGACCAGATATTTATTTACCTTTTCATCATCTTCGTTGATGACTGCGGCTAAAAGAGCCATTGTTTGGTGTGTTTTTCCAAGGCCCATGTCATCGCAAAGAAGACCAGACAAACCGTGGCAATAGAGGAACCAAAGCCAACTTAATCCCTGCTCTTGGTAAGGGCGAAGAGTTGCTTTTAACCGAGAGACATCGAGAAGTCTACCCGCTTCAAATCGATTCAGTTCTTCTAAAAGCTTACGCGTTTCTAAATCGTGTGGCGGCTCTAGCTCTTCAAATGCATTGAGACGGATCCACTCCAAAGTATTTAGACGCAATAATTTTTTATTTCGATCGAGCCGTTTTTTTTGAAGTTGGCGAATCCAATTAAATCGGGGCTCTTTAAGATTAATCAGTCCAGCGTTTGAAAAAAGGTGCCGTTTTTTTTCTTGAAATGCGTCCCAAATTGAAAAGACATCGATGTGACCATTTTCTGTTGCATAAACAAGGTCGACAAACCACTCTTTGCCCCGCTTTCTTTTACTTGGGACAATCCGTCGAATTTTTAGCTTTAGATTTTCGGCTCTTACAAGGCGTGGATCGACTTTGATTGTATAGGGTTTTAGGGGTTCGAGCTCATAAGAAAGAAAACTTAACTCTGCCGAGGGAGCAATGACAACGGGATGTTGATACTTTTCGGGAAGTCTTCCTGCAAGAGGGATATCAGAAAATCCTTTTCCCTCTATATAAACGTACTCACCAAAATGTTTTAACGTGCTTGGATCAACTCCTGGTGCATACTCCATCTGAGGCAATATCGCAATGAGCCCATCTTCATTGATTGTGATGTTTAAGCCCATTTTCCGGATCGGCATCTCAGGGTTATAAAAATGTTGGACCTGCTCTAAATCATCTTTATGAGAGGAGATGAACGAAGAAACTTCCTCTTTTGAAACCTTTTGTCCAGGATGTAAAGGGAGTCTTCCGCTCGCCTCTTTTTTCATATAGAAACCTTCTCCTTTAATGTAGACCCATTCATCAAAGTGATAGATTTCTTCATAATCTTCGGGGAAATTCAACTCGGCATGAAAGAGGAGATCTCCTTCATTCGTGATTCGATAAGTGAGGTGAGATTCTAAACTTCCTAAGTGTGTCTTAAATCCAGGAAAGTTTTGGAGCCAAAGCCTGTGGCGGTTGATAAAATCTGCCACTTCCCCCTTTAGGATGATTTTTTCTTTACCCTCAAAAAGCCAGTTATCCAGAAGAAAAAATCCGTGATCTGGAAGATACACCCAAGGAGCAAAACAAGCGGCCCTCTCCCCTCTTAAATCTGCAGGCTCTAAAACGAAAAGCTCAATGTGCAAGTTTGCCTGACTATCAAAGTGCAGTTGGTACTGCCCTGCCCTTTTTTCGGAAAAAATGGGGAGAAAATGGGCTAGCGTTTTACTCGATTGATTGAGAACCGACGCAATTTTTTCAAAAGGGATCTCATCTTGTGACAAAAGAAGATCAGACCTTCTACGATAAAACCCTTTTCCTTCAACATATTGCCAATCCCCAATAGGCACACCCGCTTCAGAAAGACGTTTTTGCTCCTTGTGCTCTATCTTCAAACACCGTTTGATTTCATCGTAATGAACATGTTGAATTAGCTCCTCTTCTGCTCCAAAAACTTTTAACGGTGAGTTAACAGTTGAAAGGGATGGAATGATCCAAGGCCAATTGACATCAGAAATATGAAACCAAATAGCAAGTCCCGGGAACTGAAGGGTAATTTCATTTGGAATAGGCGCTCCCTTAAAGCTAATTTCATATCCTTTGCCACTATCTTCTAAAAACATAAGCCACTTGGCTAAATCCGACCAAAACGAGAGATCAAAACTTAAGTTGTGACTCGCTTTTCCTTCTCGATAACGGACAATTTCTTCCGTGGGCAAGTTTGAAAACTTGATCGATGTCTCTTCTGTCTCCACTTGCCTTTTTGAAACGATAGACTCTAGCTTCTTTTTGGCTTTTACATTGAGCGCCTCGATAGAAAAAAAGGGGATTTTATCTTTTGACTCTACTGTATATTTCCCCTCGCCCTCTTTTTTCAAACAGCTTGTTTCATAGCCGTGTCTTTTACTTGCCATTTGAAACAATCGATTCCACAGTGAATTTTTATAGCGGATGTGAAGAGGTTCATCAAACCCCTGAAAAATAGACAGATAGGCTGCAGACAAATGAGGACATCCAAAGCCCGATTCAGACAATTTGCAGCTGCAAAATGAATCGGTTATTTTCCCATCATCTTTCATCTGAATGAAAGGGAACTCTTTTTTTCTCCCTTTTTCTACTACTTCGTATTGATAGGTACCTCTGGAAAAAATTGGCTCACGAACAGATCCCCCTTTGATAAGATCTTGAGCTGCTATAAGATGCTCTTTGACAAATTCGGGCAGATGATCCATGAGAAAAAAACCGTACCCATTTCATATGGGCCTTCCCCCCATTGTAACAACGAGCGCTGTTTCCTGTCTATGAAAGTACCGACTCAGGGGGGCTATATTCATACCCTAAATCACTAGCTACAAAGGCATTTGTAACCTTTCCAAAATAAACATTTAACCCCATCATTAAATGTTTATCCTCTCTGAGGGCTTTTTTTACACCTAAATTTGCAATTCTCAAAGCGTAGGGCAAGATTGCAATCGCAAGTCCTTGAGTAGAAGTCCTTGCGCAAGCAGCGGGCATATTTGCAACGCAGTAATGAACCACTCCATCAACTAAATATGTTGGCTCAGAGTGCGTTGTAGGCTTTGATGTTTCAATGCAGCCGCCTTGGTCAATTGCCACATCAACAACGACTGAGCCGGGTAGCATTTTTTTGATCATCTCGCGAGTGACAAGCTTTGGAGCCTTTTTTCCAGGGATTAAAACGGCGCCGACGACCAAATCGGCCTGTGTTACAGCCAGCTCTATTGCAGCAGGCGTTGAAAATAAGGTTTTTAAAGCTGGAGCATAAAGCTGGTCGAGCTCGCGTAACCTTGAGAGGTTCCTATCAAAGATCGTAACGTCAGCACCTAAGCCGAGCGCCATTCTCATCGCCTCTGTTCCGACAACACCGGCGCCTAAAACAACAACCTTGCCGGGTTTCACTCCAGGAATTCCTCCGAGAAGCACACCTCTGCCTCCATTGATCATCTGCAGCGCTGCAGCTCCTGCTTGAACTGAGACGCGACCTGCAACTTCACTCATAGGAACTAAAAGTGGGAGCCGGCCTCTCTCGTCAGTTACGGTTTCAAAGGCAATTCCGATTACTTTACGATCGAGTAATTGCTTGGTTTGCTCAGGATCTGGGGCCAAATGCAGATAGCAAAAGAAAATTTGTCCCTCGTGCATGAGGGGAAACTCTGATTTTTGGGGCTCTTTTACCTTGATGATCATCTCATTTTGGTAAATCTCTTGAGCAGAAGCTAAAATTTTTGCTCCCGCTTTTTCATACATTTGATCTGTAAAGCCAATCTTAGCGCCAGCATCTTTTTGGATGAAAACTTGATGCCCCGCATCGACAAGAGCTTTCGTTGTTTCTGGAGTTACGCCGACGCGAAACTCATCCTTTTTAACCTCTTTTGGAATCCCAATCTTCATTGACAACATCTCCCCTTAGAAAAACATGTACCAGTTTTACTTGAAATAGCATACTGAAAAATATGGGACCTTCTCACAAAAGAACCTTAGCTGTTGCGGGCATTGGCCTCGGCTTAATTATTCTTGGCATGCTCTGGTCTATAGCGAACACAGCTTTAGCATCGATTCAAAAGGATCTATCTGCCACTGTATTACAACTACAGTGGATGATGAATAGCTTCGGGAATGTTTGTAACGATGCAAGAGCTAGGGGCGATCCTCTCTCTCGCAATAGCAGGTGTGTTTTTTCGAGTTACTCTTTACAAAAAACTCGAGCCCAAAATGGAGAGTTTAAAGTCTTCTTTTGCCGCACTTGAGCAAGAAAATCTCCGATCGGTCCTTTCAAATCCAAAACTTGCAAGTGAAATGGGAGCAAGCTCTGAAATCATTACCTTCCTTGATAACGCTTTTTCTTCAGGCTATAAGGCGTCTTTCATCTTTGCTCTTGCAATGTGCGTGATCGCAATCTTCGCCACAAGGCTTATCCCTAAGAAAAAAGACGCCACATAAAATCTACTGTGCTTCTTTAAGGTTTTCTAAAAACTCAAAAACCCCAGGGCAAACAAAGTTTTTCCACTCTTCAGTTTCAAGATCAAAACCTTTTCGAATCGCTGTCCCCGAAATACTTGCTGTATCTGGATCGACATCGATCATTCTAGGTAAATACCCGACATCTCTTCCCCAGTTTACCGAATCGATATCTGGTATGATTTTCACGCTCGCCTTGATATTCATTGCTTTCATCGATGCCTCGACCATCTCTTTGCGTACCCTAGCAGACCATCTTTCCCCTTTGCGATCCCGAACAAAAATCATCACAGGTCGATCTGGGTTTTCAGCGATCACTTTTTCCATGATCTTAAAATGTCCCTTATGAAAGGGGGACCATCTTCCAATAAAAAGGGCATGCTGCAGATGGGGATGAACAAGACCTAATGCATTAAGAATTTGTCCCACTGATTCATCAAGAGCCTCAACATCTGTTCGACAAACCACATCTGCATTTACGGGCTCTTCATAAGACTGACTGATTCCTGTAAAGTTTGGAATTTCGCCAGCAATTGCGCGGGCATAAAGGCCCTTTACATCGCGCTCAATGCAAGATTCAACAGGACAGTTAACAAACACCTCTAAGAACTTGTGCCCTGCCCCTTCAATTTCTTTGCGAGCATACTCTCTTACTTTCGCATTGGGAGAAATACATGAAACAATTACATAATCCACCGACTCTAAACAAAGCGTTGCCATATTCACAGTTCTTTCGATGTTTTTTTTCCGATCCTCAACGGAAAATCCGAGATCGCTATTGATCGTTTTTCTCAAAACATCGCCATCGAGAACAACGCTTTCTGGAAATAGCGCATGAAATTCGTTGGCAATTGTTGTCTTTCCTGCAGAGGGGAGCCCCGTCAGCCAAATCACTGAACCCGCATGTAAATAGCTTGCAAAACAAGCAATAAAAACAAAAAACCTCAACATATGTCACCTTTTTTTGATAAATTTTGGGCGCAGATGTTAAGGAAAAATCAAAATATCAATCAACCAAATTTTTTAAATTGCACAGTGCTTCGCAGACTTCCCCATATGGAAAAACAGGTTCTGCTGACACAACATGTTATTAACAGAAAAGTGAAAAAGAACTAATAACTAACAGCCATATTCACATGAAATCTCCCTAAATCAATGTCTTGATAAAGGTGGCGAAGCTGCACTCCATAATCTGCATTCAATGAAATAAAAGTAGAAAATTGATATTTGGCCCCGAAACCTACGCTCCAAAGGTACTGACTTTTCTGAGCAAGATCTTGCACTTGATAGTTGAATCCAAAACCAAAATCTGAAAAAGCGAGTAGAATTAATCGATCCTGTTTAAAAATGGACATTTTAAGAGGAGCTATTTCTGCATTAATACAAATTGCATTATCGGCGTTAAATCGCCTTTCTGTGTAGCCTCGAACAGTCCCGATTCCTCCAAGACCAAACTGCTCACTAGGCAAAAGAGGCCCAGTAGCGCACTGAGCCCTTAGAGTCCATGAGAAAAAGTCCGCTTTTCCATAACTATCGTTAAGCAAGATTTTCCCATATCCATATAAAACAGAGCTTTGAGGACGCAACTGACTGTACTTTTTCTCACTTTGATTTGGCAAAATTTGAGCAGGAGAAATAAATAATTCAATGTTTGCAACAAACTTTCTCTTCCAAAGATAACCAAAATATAATTGAGAAAGATTAACCTGATGCGATGAGACAACATTCGCGGGCGATTTTTCTATATAAAATACATTGCTGTTGAGATTCTTATAATCAACTCCAAGGGTCACGGCCTGTTTTGTTTCAGCGAATAAGGGATAAAACGGGATGGCGTAGCGCAAGGAAGCTTGAACGCTTATTGCTTCATGAAAAAAATCTTCAACATCAGGTTGCGTTACACTATACCCCCCACTCATCATCAACTCATGCTTCCAGGGGAGAAAAATCTGGTAGCTCCCATTATGAGATGAAAATTGGTTCAGATCAGGGGACGCTCTATACTGATAAGTCATTACATCGTCCCTACCAAATGGCTTACCCCAAGTGTACCCTGCAAAAAGACGAGTCCTGTGAGTTAAATCGGTCCCTGTATTATCGGCCCCTGCAAAAGGGCGAAAAGAAAAACGATCTTTTATCAATAAATCAACATCGACGGTATCATCCATTTCCCCTGGGGAGACTACTACCTCAGCGTAACGAAACGGATTGCGGTTCAACCACGCCACTTCATTTAAAATTTGAGATGATTGAAAGGATTCATTTTTTTTAGGGGCTAAGCGATTTTCATAAAACGCATCTTTTTCCCAACGATTTCCTTTTATCTCAAACGTTTCTACCGTAGGGACAGAAATACTAAGGAAAATATTCCCGGCGCTCACATCCTGCTTAGGATAAAATGCTTTTACAGCATAATCTCCCTGCTCATTTATACAAGCAAGCGCCATTTCTTTAATTAGATGCAGTGTCTTTTGAGAAATTTCTTTGCCAATGAATTCTTGCAGCCTTTTTTTACTTTTAGCGCTCAACAAATCAGATACCACACCCTCATGCCCCTCTACAGAACTACCCGTTTTGGCTACAATCAGCGTGTTGATCGGCACAGAAAAAAGTGAAGCGTAACTACATACTAAGAAAAAATATTTTTTCAAGATCTAATTTCCTATTAAAACTTGTTCTCCTGCAGTAAGTATAACATTTCCAGTTCCACTTGAAATTGTACTTGTATCTAAAAGAGAAATACTATGATCTGTAACGCTTAAAGTAATAGTCCCTGTTCCTGTTGTTGTCAGAGTTGCGCCCCCACTTAAGGTTAGATTCCCACTCATATTATTTGTTTTTTCAGGATCGCTTAAAATTGAAAAAGAAAGACTGCCGCCTTGTCCATCAATCGTAATTCCAGTATTGATCGTCAAAACTGCCGTTCCAGAACTTCGGCTCGAATCGATAACCCCACCAGAGAGAGAATCATTTGCAATAACTATTAAATTTGCCCCGCCTGTTGTGATATCTGCATTAATAAAGGCGCTTCTTCCTGCGCTTAAAGTCAAATTTCCCGTATTGTAACTTACGGCATCTGTAACTGTAATATCGAGATTTGCCTGGAAATTGACAGCTGTTCCAGTAGCCAAAGTAGATGTAACAAAGCTTGGAGAAACTGTGAAGTTTTGATCGAAGGCTAAAGAATAGGCCAAGTTAGGGGCCACAGTTCTTGCAATTCCTATTCGCACTACCTCTTCTCCTCCTGTGTAACCTGTTGGGAAAGGACATACAAATGTAGAATTGATCGCTGTATTGTCAACGGGACTAATCAGGCCACTATTGGCAACTCCGCCTACAACACTATTTCCAGTAGAGACCGTTCCGGTGGTTCCTACGATCCCGTTACATACAGTCACAGCACCTGCATTTGCTGTAGCTCCATTATCCCAATTGACACTCGTTACTAGATAATCACCTGTTGATAGTGCTACAATTCCATTGATAGGGGCTTCTACATCATTTTTAGACTGACTAACCCGATCATTTGCAGTTGTTCCTATCAAACTATTTGCACTCGAAACAGTTCCCGTTGTTCCGGTAATTCCGTTACACCAGGTAGCAGCCCCCACGTTCGAGGTTCCCCCATTATCCCAAAGCGGGCTTCCGATAACATAATTATCGTTCACCAAAACAGTGCAATAAGTTCCCACTCCATCGCTTGCTGTAGAACCAATTAAGCTGTTTACGGAAGTTACAGCTCCAGTTGCTGCAGCACTTCCATCTCGCCATGTAGCAGCCCCCACGTTCGAGGTTCCCCCATTATCCCAAAGCGGGCTCAGCACTACATAGTTTCCTGAGGCCAAAGCGGCCGCTCCTCCGCTCCCCACTTGATTATTTGCTGTTGCCCCGAAGGTACTATTTGCTGTTGTTACAGTTCCACTTATACCAACTGTTCCATCACCCCACGTCACAGCTCCCGCATTGCTAGTTCCCCCATTATCCCAATTAGGACTCAACACTACATAGTTGCCGTTTGTAAGCGCAGTTCCCCCTCCGCTTCCCACTTGATCGCTTGCTGTAGAGCCGATCAAACTATTTGATAAGCCGATCGTGCCAAAAACACCTAAACTTCCATCAGCCCATGTCGCAGCCCCCACATTGCTAGTCCCCCCATCATCCCAGTTGGGGCTAAATACAATATAATTGCCATTTGTTAAAGCAAGTCCCCCTCCACTTCCCACTTGATCGTTTGCTGTAGAGCCGATCAAGCTATTTGACGAACTAATGACACTTGAAACACCTAAGGTACCATCGCCCCATGTCGCAGCACCAGCATCAGCAACTCCCCCATTGTCCCAAAGAGGGCTTAAAATGACATAATTGCCATTTTCTAATGCAATGATCCCGCCAGAACCAATTCGATCAGAAGCTGTAACACCTATAATGCTATTTGATGAGGTGATCGCACCAACAGTTCCTTTTATCCCGCTCCCCCAAGTAACAGCTCCTACATCAGCGGTAGATCCATCATCCCAAAATGTGCTTACAATTACATAGTTCCCATTTGACAGTGCAGTCACCCCACCACTGCCCACATTATCACCAGTACTTGATCCCACTAAACTATTTGTAATTGAAACGATCCCATTTGTCCCTCTCGCCCCATTTCCAAAAGTCACGGCCCCTGCACCCGCAAAAGTTCCTTCTGAAGTAACCCTTGACCAGTGAGGAGTATACGTTACATAGTTCCCATTCGTTAATGCAACTATACTCGTACCTACTTGGTCGGCATTAGTAGAACCAACGAGACTATTAATTGAAGAAATTGTTCCATAAGTCCCCTTGTAGCCATTTCCCCATGTCGCCGCACCTACCGCAAGACCCGAAGGATTGGTCCAGAAACTTTTTATTACATAGTTCCCATTTGTTAACGCAACCCCTTCAGCACCAACAAGATCACCTGCAGTCGAACCAATCAAACTATTATCAACAGAAACAGTACCCGATACTCCATCGATTCCGCTCGACCAAGTAGCCGCACCCGCTTGAGCTAAGACGCTAGGAAGAACCCGGTCCCAATTAGGCGAAAGGATTACAAAGTTGCCATTTGTGAGAGGCCTTATACCTCCACCTACTTGATCGGCTAAAGTAGATCCAGTAATCATGCTAATCAGTCCCCCTGTTAAGCCGTCGTATAGAAAAACAGCACCCGAACTAGTCGCTGCGAAACTGTCTCCTGGCTTTGAAACCACAATATTCCCATTTACAAGTACTTCGACAAATTCGCCGAAACCGGTTCCTGATCCTGAATTAGGATCGACAAGCAAATAATTTGGCCAAGATCCACCAGAAATTGCAATTGTAATATTCAATGGATCGAATAAAACTTCGCCTCCAACGCCCGCATCGGTCCCTCCTATCTGGATGAGTTCCTCTTTCCCAGATACTTCAATGAATCCACCACTTCTTGCAGACACCGTTGCAAGATTTCTGGTGACTCCATCTGACCAGATAATGACCCTCCCCCCTTTTTCTCCACCGTCTGCATGAATTTGTGTTGAAGTGGTTAAAAGAACATTTTTTGCGTTGTAAATAGATGGATTTTTCCCTTGAAAATCGCCACCAATTAAGATTTGTCCTCCGAACTTTGTTCCACTTGCGTCCAAATTTGCTGCAGCTAAAGTGAGATCATCTCCTAAAAGAGTTAAGTTCCCTCCAACTTCTCCTTGTGCTGTATAAGATCCTGATGTGAAAAGATGAGAGGCAAATTGGGAAATAGATCCGCCGACAGTTCCATTGGCTGAAAATGAAGCAGATGCCGTTTCTATCAGAGTTTTCTCAATACTTATAGAAATGGATCCCCCAGGGCCGCTGACTCCATCTGCATAACATTGTGCATTATTTAGAAGCTTGGGAGCTTTAATCTGAATGTGGCCACCACTTGGACCCGAAACATCCAGAACTCCGTGTAGATACAAGGGACTTTCCCCTTCCTGTAATATTGTAATTTCACCATTTGGAGCTTTTAGGTGTGCATTCGATCCAACTGTTGAAAACTCCCCTTTATTCGACAAAAGAATTTTCCCGCCTTCTTCTAAAAGAGTAATTTCTCCATCTTGTTCTAGTGCGAAAGAGGAGCAGCTATCTGCTTGTATATAGGCATTTAATGCCTCTATTTCCCCTGAGTTTTCAATACGCGAAGAGCAAAGATCGGCACTTAAGTTAATTAATGGGCATGATTTTGGTTTTAATAGAATTTCAGTTCCGGCACTTAAAGACACATCCCCTTTGGCAGCGCTTAATACTCCTTTTTGCTCAATTTTGCGAGCAATAAGAAAAATATCACCGCTTTTCGCTCTAATTGTCCCTAGTTGAACTAAATTTGCCTCCGAATCACCTATACACAACAGCTCATTTCCTTGGGAAAAATCAGCATTAGAAATATCTAAGGTCGATGCTAAAAATGAAGAGGTATCAACAACGGCCTTTTCCCCGAAGATGATTCCTGAAGGATTGATGAGATAAACTTTTCCATTAGCCTGTAAATTGCCATATATTTCACTTAGATTAGGTCCTGTAACACGATTTAAAACGGAAGCAATTTCTGATGGTTGAAAAAATTGAACCGTCTCTCCTTCTCGAATTGAAAAAGAATCCCACTCTAGGATCGATCGATCCGTCGCTGTAATTTCGCATAATTGAGATGCACTTTTGAGTTCTACATCTCCAGAAACAACCGAGAGGTTTTCAGGACCCGCCGAAATTACACCTATAGAAAAAATCAAGTAGATAGCTACATATACATTACCAATTGTCATCTTTTTCGTATCCCAATGCAATGAGGCTTGCGCCCAAGCGTGCTTTAAAAGCCTGCTTATGTTCTTCTTTAAATACTTTTCTCCACCCACCCGTTTCCCCCTCGCGGAATGTTCTATTATAACCATAAGAATCCCCATAAATCACATCTGCAATCCTTTGAGCTGATTCATCTAACAGAGGAACACCAATGTGTTTTGCAATTTTCTCAATTGTTTTCAATTGAGCATCTCTTGTCCCGCCTCCTTTAGGTCCTACCAAATCTTCATACCTACAAACTAAAACACTAGGGTCAGAACAGAACTGCACTGCTTGAGGAGCTGCTTTGGGAAGGCTCAACTGAACATTGATTTTCCAGTTGGAGAGTTCATAATCTTGATTGATTACATAAAGAAGTTGTTCATCAAAAGAGAGGTCTTTAAATTTCTGCAATTTTTCCTCATCTTCACTAAACTCATCTGGCCATCCCCTTTTTATAATTTGATGAACAGCAGAGACGGCAACATCGCGAAGATCTCGAATTCCAACAATCTTTTTCAAGTCAGTCTGGCGAGAATAGAAATCCAAAAGCTCATTGGAAAGGCAAAAATGGGTCCAGAGAAACCGACGTTGTGAATGGATAACACCAATATGAGAAGGAACTGTATGCCATTTCTCCCTGAATTCCGTCATGAGGTGAATGGTCTTCATGATTAGGTGAGAGCCAGACTTTGCTATCGTAAAGAGTGCGATCGGTTCGGGATCAGACTGTGGAACAAGAGATGCAAAAGAGCACAAGGGAAGGAGTAAGAAGATAAAAAAACGCATTGCCACCTCTTTAGGTTAAAAAGATGGCAATCTTATAGATTTTTTATGTAACAGTCAAAAAATTACTTGAGGAACTCATCTACGTCACTCATCGAGTTGACGATTTTATCGAGTAGACCGAATTGAAGAGCTTCTTCCGCAGACATCCAATTATCGCGGTTAATCGCTTTTTCAATCGCTTTTTCATCTTTTCCTGTAGCCTCAACATAAACGCTAACAATTTGAGCGCGTGTTTTTAGCATCTCTTTCGCCTGAATTTCGAGATCTGTTGCCTGACCACGAATGACGCCACCTATCAAAGGTTGGTGGATCATGATCCGTGCGTTGGGAGTTGCAAGTCTTTTGCCTTTCCCAGAAACCAAACTCAAAAGAGATCCCATTGAAGCAGCAAGACCCGTTACTAGGGTGACTACTGGAGATGAGAGCATCTTGATTTGGTCCCAAATGGCAAAGCCAGAATCGACAGAACCACCCGGCGAATTGATGATGAAAAGGATCGGCTTGCCTGGCGCTAGATGGTCTAGATACCAAAGCTTACGGATAATGTCTTTCGCGCTATCAGAGTCGACCGCATCCGAGAGAAAAATACGACGTTTTTCTAGTAGAGCTTGATCTAATTTATCATTAACAAATTTTGGTTTATCTTCATGAGCAGCTTCTGGCATATTTGTCTCCCTTTTACCCTATTTTCACTGTCAGCCTATTTTTAGTCGACCACAAGCTCGGGGTAAAGCGGAAAATCTTTCAACATATCCGCAACTCGAGCTCTAGATTTTTCTAAAATCGGGGCAGGAACATCGGTTTTTGCCTTTGATAGCCCCCCTGTTTTGGCATCTGGCGCAGCTTTTGCATTTTTCAAAAGCTCATAAATAATTGAAGCAATTTCTTTCATTTGAGCCTCCTTCATCCCAAGCGTTGTGACGGCAGGTGTCCCAATCCGAACGCCAGAAGTATACCAAGCTCCATTTACATCATGGGGAATTGAATTGCGATTGACGGTCAAGCTCGCCTTTCTTAAAAGCATCTCAGCTTGCCGCCCTGTTAAATTGAACGATTTCGCAACATCCATCACTAAAAGATGATTATCCGTGCCACCCGTCAAAATTTCTGCCCCCAAATTCATCAATTCAGAAGCAAGGGCTCTGCAATTATCAACAATTTGGTGAGCGTACTTACTAAACTCAGGAGTTGCCGCTTCCTTAAATGCGATCGCTTTTGCTGCCATCACATGGGGTAAAGGACCTCCTAAAACAATAGGACAGCCTTTATTGACCACCTCTTTATACTCATTCGTACAAAGGACAAGTCCACCTCGAGGCCCTCTTAAGGTTTTATGGGTCGTTGTCGTTACGATATGGGCAAATGGGATTGGATCAAAATTGCCTTTCATCACTTTCCCAGCAACAAGACCTGCAAAGTGGGCCATATCAACCATGAGAACAGCCCCTACGCTATCTGCAATTTCTCTCATCTTAGCAAAATCGATCAACCGGGGATAAGCAGAGTAACCGGCGATCAAAATAAGAGGCTTTTCCCTTTTCACTTGATCGCTTAATTTAACATAGTCGATGAGTCCTGTTTTCGGATCGACATCATAGCTGAGCGCCTCGAACATTTTGGCCGAAATATTATGGCGATATCCGTGAGTTAAGTGCCCTCCTGAACCAAGAGACAGGCCCATGATTTTCTGACTCACAAGCAGCTGGCGAATGCGCTCGTACTCTTCTTTACTCAACTCATCAATACTTTTTTTACCCAACTTCTCTACTTCTTTAGATTGGACTTTGTGGACCAAAATAGACCAAAAAGCAACTAAGTTAGCATCTGCGCCAGAGTGGGGCTGAACATAGGCATGGTCTGCATTAAAGATTTTTTTTGCCCAATCGACGGCAACGCCTTCGATCGAGTCGATATTTTCACACCCAGCATAAAATCGATGACCTACATAGCCTTCGCTATATTTATCTGTGAGTAAATTCCCCATTGCAAGCTGAACAGGAAGTGAAGAAAAATTTTCAGATGCGATTAATTTGAGATGAGATCTTTGATCTTTCAGCTCATGAACAATCGAATCTGTAATTTCTGGAGACTGAGCTCCAACAGCATCTAAGCTGGCCATAAAAGCGATGGCAGCTGAGGTACGCTTGTTTTCTGGCACTTTGGTAAAGTAGTTTTTTAAATATGACATTTTTTCACTCTTTATAGGGAAATCTTCTAGTTGCATGGGCCACTCCTGAGGATTTACTTGCGAGATTTAGCTCATAAACATTATAGTATCCCCAACAATCCTATTATTTTCCAGAGGTTCCAAAACATGTTGCAAAACCTGAAAGTCATTTTAGATATTCAAGAACTCGATATGAAGATGATCCGCCTTATGCGTCTGAAGAAGGAGCGGCTTAAAGAGATCGAGCATATCGATTCGCTGCGCCAAGAGCTTCAGAAGCAGCAGGTTGAAAAACAAGACGAGATCGCTGAGCTCAGCCGCACTATCTCCAATCAAGAAGATAAGATAACTGAGATCAAAGAAAGACTCAAAAAGTTAGAAACAAAACAAAATTCAGTCAAAAAAGTTGATGAATTTAACGCATTGACTCATGAGATGACGACATCTGAGCGCGAAAGAATCGCAACAGAGCAGATCACCTCAGATCTCATCGACAAGCGCAACTTAGAAGAAGAGATCCTCGGCAAAATCAAAGAATCGCTTGAACAGTCAGAAGAGAGCAGCCGTAACCTCGAAAACGAGATCAAAGAGAGCATCCGCCTTATCAATTTAGAGGGAAGCGATCTAAAAGTGTCTCGCGACGAGATGGCAAAGACTGCTGAACCTGAAGTTCTTCGCATCTATCAGCGCCTTTTGAATAACAAGAAAGACCGCGTAGTAGTACCTATCGAAAACCGCACATGTTCTGGATGCCATATTGCTCTTACAGCACAACACGAAAACGTTGTCCGTAAAGGCGAAAGACTCACTTTCTGTGAACATTGCTCTCGCATCCACTACTGGCAAGAGAGTGCAGCGATCGAAGGAACTGCAGTTGCAACAAAACGACGCAGACGCAAAGCTGCCGGCGTATAATTTTTTCGGGAAGGCAGGCCATCGCACCTATACAACTAGGTGAGGAAAGTCTGGACTTCACAGGAAAGGATACCAGTTAACGGCTGGGCATCGCAAGATGACGGAAAGTGCAACAGAGACTATACCATTAGGTTGAAAAGTTCGAGTTGTAGACTCGATCGCACTCCGGGCAACCGGGGGCGTTGTAAACCCTATCCGAAGCAAGGTCAAATATGGGGAGCGTATTTCCGCGCGATGACCCCTAAGCTGATCGCTTGAGGGACTTGGTAACAAGTCCCCTAGAGGAATGATGGCTCACGACAGAATCCGGCTTATCGCCTTCCCGATTTTTCTTTAAAACGGCCACAAAATGGGACCCGTTTTATCAAACCTTCTCACTTTTCTCTAAAACTTATTCAACCATGTTTTCTTTTTGTACAGACAGAGGAAAAAGGCAGGAGAGATTAGAACGATATTGCCGCAAGCAATGAGCAAAGCATATCTGACTGTAGAGCCCGCATTGATACTGTCTGGCGGGAAATATCCCACAATGATCGTAACGATACACCCAACCAGACCCATTGCGCACGCAAGCCGTCTTGTCCCTCGAGGAATCCGATAAGAAAAAGCCTCCGTAGGGCGACCTATTTTAAGAGCTGAAGCAAATAGCAGGACATACATAATCATATAAAGCTCTGTACTAAGAGCTGTTAAAAACCAATAAAACGCATTGATCGAAGGCATTAAAGTGAAAACCAAGCAAAAAAGACTCACCAAAATCCCCTGAATAAAAAGAAGTCTCACAGGGACATCATGACGGTTTTTCTTACAGAAAAAGGGAGGCAAAAATCCGTGCTCTGCCGCCTGAAGCAGCCCCTTTGCAGGAGAAAGGAGCCAGTTGATCATTCCACCAATGCTTCCTGTAATAATAAGGAGAGTCAAAATTGGGACAAACCATGGGATATTAAATGCGGTAAAAAACTGACTAAAGGTTTGCATAATCCCATCAACAAGGCGAATCTCGTTTTCAGGGATGACTACTGCAATAGAAAGGGCGCCAAAGAGCATTGTTGCAAGTAAAATAATGACCGACAGACCCATTGCTTTGGGGAAATTCTTTTGGGGATTGGAGATATCTCCGACGTGAACACCAGCGAGCTCCATCCCTAAAAATGAGGCCATGATAGCAACAAGCGAGACCCAATTTTCAGAGCCAGCTAAAGTAGGGAGCATATTTTGAACGTCAAATTCAATTTGGACCGGCTTTCCCAAAAAGATCCAGATGAGTCCCAACAAAATCAAAAAGCACATCGGAATCAATAGTCCAACGATGCCGCAAACTGAATTAATTCGGGCCGAAACATGGATCCCCCTTAAGTTCAAAAAAGTGAGCCCCCAAAATACAGTGAGGATCACCGAGACTAAAAAGACCTTGTTTTGCGCAAGAGCAGGATCAAAAAGGTACGCTGCAGTGCCTGCGATAAAAGAAAGAATGGTCGGATACCAGACCATCGTATTGATCCATTGGAGCCAAATGGCAACCAAAGCCGTTTTTTCCCCAAAAGCGCTCCTCACCCAATGAAAGACTCCCCCTTTTTCCGAAAAACGGGAGGTAAACTCTGCAGCAATGAGTGAAATAGGGATTAAAAAAATCACTGCTGACAAGAGAAAAAAAAAGATCAATGAGCTTCCGAAAATTGCCGTTGCGGGTAAATTCCGGATGCTATCGATCGCAGCTACGATGAGTAGGACTAAAGAAAATAGGCTGATCTTTTTATTCATAGAAGCATTTTATAAGATCATCCCAAAATTTTACATACAAATGAATTTTAGAAATCGAGCTCGAAATTAATGGTTATCCCTTCCATCGTTAATGGCTGATTGCCTACCGTAGGCAGAGGAGTAATCAGCGTGCTTGTAGCTTGAAGTTGCAAGGGCAAGTTAAATTGATTCCACCAGTGGTTGGTCTCCCACAAAACAGACATTTTATAGAACATTTTTTCACACCACATACAAGTTTGCCACTGAAGTCCAAGAGCTAATTGAAGGGTGGGAACAAGCTGATAGTAGTTATTCTCACAGCTGCTATTTGTTGTCTCTACAGATGTTTGAGCAACTACATGTTTCGATACGCTTAGCGCTTTATTTTCACCATAAAGAAGCGCCCCAGACACTTTGCTGAGAAAGCCAAACCCTTGACTAAAGTTTAACTGGGCATCAAGACCCACTCTTGGCCCTAACCCCCAATAGTTATTCTTACCGTTAAATCTCACCTCAGAATTTACTGGTAAAGGGACCGATCTTAAATTGTTGTAGAAGTGATTTTTAAAGGTTTGATACAACGTTCCTCCTCTCACCCCCCAGCAGGGACGAACAGAGATTGTTCTTGTAATCTGGATCAATCTTCCGATTTCAAGATCACACATATTTAAGTGAAACAGCGTGCTTAACGATGCTGTTGCGAAGCGATCATTTAGATCTTGAAGCCATACAGGAAAAAAGCCTGTCGTGCTGGCAATTTTTTCTTTTGCATGGTTGTTGTAGCATGTGTAGTTTAAAAGTACGTCCCAAAAATCATATCTACAATTTCTCCCGATCCCAAAACGAAAGCCTCTATCCCATTCGGGATCAATCCGAATAATTGATCCAAAGTTTTGATTGTCTCCCACCGTTCCTGCCGGAGTAATGACAGTTGAAATCTCGTAAGCAGAGCTAAACCCGTTATTCTCAGCTCTCCAATAGATAAAATCAGAGGTGATATAAAAGCTGCCGCAATTCATATTCGAGCACCCTTTCGGATTGCACGGATTGAATTCCCAACAACATTTTGGCGGCGGGACGCAGCACTCTTTCGGTTTAGCTGGAGCGCAACTTGACTCTTCATTTACATAATCATCGTCAGCTCTTGCCGACACAACAAAGAGGAGAAGAGTTAGGATTGAAAAAAACTTTCGGGACATGTGCAGCCATAATAAAAAGGTTTAAAAAACATTCTATAGAAAGCTGCAAAATTTTTGAACGCAAAAAAAAACCCCGTTTTTTCAAACGGGGTTTTCCTTTTACTTGAGGCTTTTCATTCCTCTTAGAAATCTAACTCAAAATTCAGAGTTAAACCTTCCATTGTCAATGGCTGGTTTCCAACTGTTGGAATTGGAGGAATTGCTGTAATTTGTCCAACAGGTAAGTTGAACTGATTCCACCAATAGTTACCTTCCCAAGAAGCGCTCATTTTGTAGAACAACTTCTCGCACCAAAAGCAAGTTTGCCACTGCAAACCTAAGCTAAGCTGTAGGTTCGGAACTAACTGATCAAAGTTATCTGTAAAATTACTTTGCGTTGTTAAATTAGCGCTTGCAGGATCTGCTGTTGAAAGGATATGAGAACTAGTGCTATTTGCTCTTGTTTTACCATACAGCAAAGCTCCAGCAAGTTTACCCAGCACGCTAAATCCATAACAAACATCCATTTGTCCATCGACACCTGCGCGAGGTCCAACACCCCAATATTTATTTTTTCCATTAAAATGGATTTCTAAAGGAGTCCCGCTTTCAGCCCCAGTAATTAATAACTCACTTAAGTGACTACGGAAGCTTTGATTGATGCTTCCCCCTCTTACACCCCAATATGGACGGATAGCAACAGTCTTTGTTAAATAAGTCATGCGACCTACTTCCAAATCTCCCATATTCATGACGAAGTGGACGTTCCCTTTGATCGTACCAAAACGACCTTCTGGTGTTATTGGCGCCCAAACGTTCATAAACCCAGTCGTACTTGTATTTGTGTTTTTTGTGTGGTTTGCGTACCAAGTATAATTTAAGAAAAGATCCCAAAAATCATGCTTTGTATTCCAGCCAAGACCTACTCTAAAGCCAGGATCCCAATCCGGTTTTACCCGAACCACTTTTCCAACATTTTGATCATCCGCAGGTGAAGCAACATCTGCCGCAAGAGCAGTTGTTAGTTCATAACCATAGCTAAATCCATGGTTTTCTGCTCTCCAATAAAGGAAATCGGCAGTCCCATAAAAGCCACCGCAGTTCATATCTGCACATCCCTTAGGATTGCATGGATTAAAGTTCCAGCAGCACTTAGCTGGCGGATTGCAGCAAGGTTTCGGCTTGCAAACAGGTTCACACTTTGGAGCGCAGTGCGTATTCGCACTTAACGCTCCAATACTTCCTGAAACTGCAACAAAGGCAATTGCCAGGATCGGAAAAATTCTTCTTAACATAACCAACCTCAATAAAAGGATTACATAATTCCACGCATAGTAGAATTACATAATTATGTAAACTTTTTTATGCTCGAGGGTGCGTCTTGTCGTAGACCGCCCTCTTTAGTTTTGGCGAAACGTGGGTGTAAATCGTTGTGGTTGCAAGAGATGTGTGACCTAAAATCATCTGAATTGTTTTTAAGTCCATCCCATTTTCCAGCCAGTGGGTGGCAATAGTATGACGAATTGTGTGAGGGGTCACCCTCTCGGAAAGTCCACTTAACTTTAAATAATTGGCAAAGTTCCGATCAACTGAGCGGGGAGTCAAGCGGGTCCCCCTTTTGTTTAGAAAAATAGCTTGGGAATCTAACTCATCTCTTTCGGGATGATTGAGATATCGAACCAGCCAATCGGCCGCCGTCTGCGTAATCGGCGCCTGTCTTTGCTTTTTCCCTTTCCCAAAAATATTTAAAACCAGCCCCTTAGCATCAAAATCGCGTCGATTTAGACCAGTCACCTCGCTCAATCTAAGACCTGAGCTGTAAAACAATTCCATAATTGCTCGATCCCTAAAGCCGAGGTAACTCGATAGATCTGGCTGACTAAAGAGGTGCTGGATCTGATCATAGTTAATAGAGACAGGGAGTCTTTTCTCCTTTTTAGGGCTATCGATCTCCTCTAGGGGATTTTCGCTAACCCACTTTTCTCGGATCGCATGGCGGTAGAAACTTCTTAAAGAAGATAGACGACGTAAGACAGTCCGAGTACTCATCTTATTTTCATAAAGATGGGCAAGATAGCGCCTTATCGACCGTTTTGTAACAGACTCCCCATCTAAGAAGTTCAAAAAAGAGGTTAAATCGAGCCGATACCCTCTGATTGTATGAGTAGATGCACCTTTTGCAAGATGCAAGTGCGATAAAAATTGCTCGACAGCCTTGAAAAGGTCCATAGGTTTATGGTATCATTTTTCTTTATGATTACATTAGAAAATATTTCAAAGAAAATTGGAAGTCGCACTCTTTTTGAAGATGTGGCCTTCACCTTTAATGATGGATGCCGATACGGGTTAACCGGCCCAAATGGCTGTGGAAAATCGACCTTGCTCAAGATTATCATGGGCGTCGAGCCGCAAACAACAGGGATCGTCTCTTTACCTAAAAAAGTGGGTTTCCTCAAGCAACGTATCGAAGATTTTAGAGATCACACCGTATTAAATACAGTGATCATGGGCAATAGCCGCCTATGGGCTGCGCTAGCTGAACGAGATCGCCTCTATGAAGAAGAGATGACTGATGCAATTGGAATGCGACTTGGTGAGCTTGAAGAAGTCATTGCAGATGAAGATGGCTACTCAGCGGAATCAGAGGCAGAAATCGTCCTTATTGGAATGGGGATCCCAGAAGAGCTCCACCAAAAAAAAATGCATGAAATCCCGACCGACCGGCAATTTCGAGCGCTCCTATGCCAAGCTCTTTTCGGCCACCCCGAAGCGCTCCTACTCGACGAACCGACAAACCACCTTGACCTTGAATCAATCTCTTGGCTTGAAGGGTTTCTCCACAATTATAACGGAACGCTTGTCGTAGTCAGTCACGACCGCCATTTTCTCAACTCGATTTGTACGCACATTGCCGATATCGATTATGAAACAATCATCACATATCCGGGAAATTACGATGCGATGTATGAAACAAAGACAGCGATGCGATCAAGAGCAGAAGATGAAAACAAATCCAAAGAGAAAAAAATCTCACAATTGAAAGATTTCGTTGCAAAGTTCGGCGCAGGAACAAGGGCCAGCCAAGTGCAGTCCCGCGTTCGTGAAATCGACCGACTTCAACCTACTGAGTTGAAAAAGTCAAACATCCAACGCCCCTACATACGCTTTCCCGTTCCTGAAAAGCAATCTGGCCAAGTAGTTCTTAAGGGACAAAACCTCACCAAAGGCTACGGCAACGGCCCAGTCATTAAAGATTTTTCTTTTGAGATCCATAGAGGCGATAAAATCGCAGTGATCGGAAATAACGGAAGAGGAAAAACAACTCTACTCAAGATGCTAGCAGGACTTCTAACGCCAGATAGCGGCACGCTCACAATTGGCCACGGCGTAAACGCAGGCTATTTCCCGCAAAATCACGGCGAAGTCCTCAATAAACATAGCAAAGAGACAGCTTTTGATTGGTTAAAGAGCCGTAAAGAGATCGTTTTCGATCAAGACGTGCGAGGGATTTTAGGAAAAATGCTCTTTGGGGGTGACGATGCATTTAAGCCGCTGCCCAATCTTTCTGGAGGAGAGGCTGCTCGCCTAATCATCGGAGGACTGATCCTTACCACTCCAAATACACTCATCTTTGACGAGCCAAACGGACACTTGGATCTTGAAGCTGTATCTGCACTTGCTTGGGGAATCGACGATTTTAAAGGAACTGCCATCGTCGCAACGCACGATAGGGATTTGATCAACGGTTTTGCAAAAAAAATCATTGCGCTTGAAAGCGACGGCATTCATTTCCATGCAGGGCCTTTAGAAGAATACTTAGAAAAGAAAAAAGCGCTCTCAAAATGACCGAACTGATCTATTTAGCCTGCCCTTTTCGTCACACAGACCCTACTGTACAGCGGAAGCGTTGCGCCGCAGTCCATTACACGGCGGCACAACTGTCTTTGAAGGGACACCACGTGTTTTCTCCCCTTACGCATAACGAAACTCTAATTGACATTCTCAACGACAGTCTTCCCGGCGAACATTGGATGCAATTTGATCTTGCCATATTGGCGGCATGCAAACATCTTTACGTTTTAAAGATGCAAGACTGGCAATTATCGAAGGGAGTCCAAAGAGAAATTGCCTTTGCGAAAGAAAGAGGGATCACCGTCCATGAAATTGATCCCCCAGAAGAAAGCGAATATATTTCCCTCGTAAAAACAGACCCTATTTCTCAATAAACGTGACAAGAAACGTAGTCATACCCTTTCTTTTTGTAGTCTTTCACCTGATCTAAAGACTCAATATTTTTCCACTTTAATTTTCTTAAATGAGCTTGGTCTGTCCGCATAAATACAAAGTTAAAATAGATCTCGTATTCAGACAAACACGATCTTTTTACCTCCTTGTAGTCGATACACCGAGCGATTGCTTTCCAAGGTTTTATCCCATGAACCCTAGAGATCTGATCGAATAGATCTTCGAGAATCGGTCTTTGAAATAGCATGTGGTGACAAATTCCAGAATGCTTTGGAAACACCTTTCGAAAACCTGGGAGTAACCTTTGTGCATGATCGAAATACGGCGGATAATACTCTTTGCCCGGATTAAAAAAGGGCTCTCCACTAGAGGACAAAAAAGCGGTTGGCTTTAGAAATATCGTATCCGCATCAAGGATCAGTATATTCGATGAAATGTTCGGGATCACTGAAAAAGCATAGAGCTTGAGAAACTGTTGATAAATCCAGCCAATGCGGCAAAGCCCTCGATGCATCTTCTCCTCTTTCCCACGATAGATCTCTCGAAGAAGATCATCTTTGCTAAACGGGAAGTTATTTTCATCAAACCACTCTGCGTTCATCGTTAATGGTTCAGAAGAGACAACAATCACCCTCCCGATGTTGAGACCATACTTCCGGATCGCCTTCACACACCTTTCTAGTGACCCACAATCTTTCTTGTGGCACGGAATGACCACATCGATCGGCTCTAAAGAGAGTGGATAGACAGTCTTTGAAAAATCGGCAAACAAGCTTGCAGCCACTAAACTTAAAAATAGGATGAATCTCACCTAAAACCCCCTTAAAAAGGGGTAAACTTATATCTTTAAAATAGATTCTAAGTCAACTAGTGCAAAAAGATTCAAAAACGCAAGTGAAAAATAGGAGCAGGAAAATCTCATGTTAAGGTATTCTCTCAGCATTTTTCAACCTTTCAAAAGGCTTATGTTTATAAACAGATTTTCATCATTGTTATTCCAGTTTGCATCACAAAATCTTGAAGCAGTTGATAAAACAAACCC
This sequence comes from Chlamydiae bacterium CG10_big_fil_rev_8_21_14_0_10_42_34, assembly GCA_002773795.1. Classification (GTDB taxonomy): domain Bacteria; phylum Chlamydiota; class Chlamydiia; order Chlamydiales; family SM23-39; genus REEB52. Next base: position 35,991 of record PFAD01000018.1, read on the forward strand.
CTTTTATAGTCCTACAAAATTTCCCTTTGAATCGTATGTCGAAAGATTTTCTCATTATTCAGAACTTGAAGAACAGGCTTTTAAGAACATTTGCATAATCACAGCGATTTACATAGACAGAGCCTATGCTTCAGGCAAAATAATTAATCACCCCAATACCATCCATCAATTATTTGGAACCGCTTTTGTGATTTCTCAAAAAATGATCCTTGATAATCACTATGCATTCGACTATTACGCAAAAATCCTTGGCATCTCTCCCCAAAAGCTCTTTGAATTAGAGCTTATCTTTTTTGAAGCTCTTAAATGGAACGCACATATAGATCAAAGTACTTATAAAAAATATGTGAATAAGTGGAATGAAAATCTATCAGACAATGAACGAATTGATTTTAAGGAGCCCATTGATTTTAAGGAGCCCACCGAGTCTTCGATAATGACAACTAAGAAAAATAAACCAGCAGCCCCCCCCGAAAAGAAGAAAATTCCAAGCACTCCTAAAGAATATGTACTAAAGAAAATTCCAACCACTCCAAAAACAGAAATAGTAAATGCACAATCATACACTCCAAGAAATCCGAGACGCTTTTCAGGTCAACAAGTTATCAGCAGCGGTCCTTCTTGCCCGATTGTGTAAGTAAGCCCCGCTAGTTTTTACCTGACGTTTTTCTATTCTTCAGCAAGTGGCACCTGACGCAGCCCAAAATAGCTGTAAAAGAACCGATTGAACCACATTGGGAGCCATCCTTGCATTGGTTTGCGATACCCGGTTGCTTCAGCCACCTTCTCTTTGCCCGCTTGGTTTATATAAACTTGGCTAATCACAACCTCATCTTCATCGATAGTGAAACCCGAGGGGAAAATATCGAGCTCTGTCTCTGAGGCTGCAGTAATTGGGCCCGACAAGTTAGAATCAGCTCGGATCATGCACTTAAAGCGGTGCATATTGCCCGCATCAAATCTTAAAGTTGCCTCTTCTCTAGGCGCAAAGGAAAAAGCCAAATCAACACCTTCTGCATTTACTTGGCCCCTTATCTGATCAAGAACACTTTCAGGATCGATTGCATCGGTAAAAATGTGAATGAAGAAGTTATATTCTCCCTCATTTTTTTTCATTTCAATGACCCTATTTAATTCGCCGATATAAAAATTCAAAGAGGGCAGCTTTAGTGGGTGAAGCGTTTTTGTGTTATTATCGTCGTAATCTCCTCCATCGCGAATATGAAGAGCGATCGGATAAGCATCTTCTGGCAACTCGAGCTGCTCACTTTCTATAGTAAGTAACTGACTCAAACGCACTTTATGCTGAGTCCAATCGGGATGGTACTTTGGCATAGAGCAGGCATCTCCTTCCTTTTCTATTTCTCTATAAAAAGATGCAAACGGCAGTAGATAAAGCACTGATTGCGTTTTGTCTGCACCTTTTAGAGCTTCAACTTGCTCTTGTGTATTTAAATAGACAACTTCACGGAAGTATTTAGGCCCTCTATTTTGCTCCATTTGGTCGAAGAAAAAAATTTCAGACCCCTTAAACGGCTTATAATAGAGCGGCATGTCCACCTCATCCGCTGCAACCCTCGCCCTTAAATAAGTGACAGTGCGATCCCCGGTTCTACTAAACTGTTTTAAAATTAAGGGAATGTAGTCGCTTATTTCAGACTGAGATACTTTTTCGTCAAATTTTGCATATAAGTCCACAAGCTTTGAAGCTGCCCCCATACCCGCTAATCCAATCGATGGTGCAACAGCCAAGGTTGCTACGAAAAAAGCGGCGGAACGCTTAAAAACTTCGAATACCCGCTGACAGCCCTCCTGCTTACCATCCATAGCCGATATTGAGTATCCATAAGCCTCAACGCACTTTCTGATCGGCTCCATGAGGGTATCTCCCATCAAATCTTCATCTCCCATCGCAGTGGTTGCATTGTGTAAAAGGGCATCAACACTCATAAATCCTCACATTTTTTTGGCGGACAGTTTACAGAATCCACAAAATACTTTCAATCATTTTTCACAATCGATAGACTCTTTCACCGACCCCTTCAGAAGGAGAAAAACATGAAAGTCAACTCGCCACTACCCCCTACCCATCCACTGATCAATCCTACCAACCAATCTCCAAGCTGCCTAACCAAGCTCTTTAAATGCACTATTGAGCCCTTCGTCGGATCGATTATAAAAATTTCCCTTTACCGCTCGGCCTACCTTAGAGAGGGATTCTCCAAATGGATCGTTTTGCCCATAGTAAGAAAAATTGGCAACTGCTGGCTTGAGGCCGAAAACCTTCCCGCGATGTTCACCTCTTTCGACAAAAAAAGGCTCGACGATACGGAAGCAAGCCTTTTACAAATTGGCGAAAAAACGATCCTAAAAGTGGATGAAGAGAGATCGATCCCTTTTGTCCATTTTCAAAAAGACAAAAACAACCGGTCCACTTGCGTCCTTTACCTCAATGGATTTGGCCTCCCCTATCAGACAGCAAAAAACTTTATCCATAAGCATCTCGATGAAGACTTTGATTTTGCCGTCTTTGAGTGGGGAAATAAGGTCTCAATGCAAGGTTTTGTCGAAGACGCAGAGGCTGCCTATCAAGCTCTCATTGAAAAAGGATACCAACCCAATCAAATCAAGGTTTTGGGCTATTGCGGAACAACTTACGTTGCAACTTACTTAAAAGCAAAACACCACCAAGAAGGGCTCGATGCCATCTTGGTTGATCCCCACACCTCTTTTCGAGAAGTGGTAGATCAAGCAAATCCGATTGGGAAATATGGGGTAGGCGCGATCGCAACCGAAGAGTACGATCTCGACAACATCAATACGCTCAGCCATTTGAAACACACAGGTGCATCTACATGTCTTGTCATCGATCCTGAAAACTTAATCACCCCACCAGACACTGTTGAGCGCTTACAAAATGCACTTGCGCAAAGTGGAGTTACAACAATCCGAACTCAAGGGAAGATGAATAAGCAATTTAATACCCCTGAAATCTGGAACCAGTACATTCAGTTTCTACGTCGCGACCAATTGCAACAAGAAGAGATGAAAGAACAAGACCTTTAGAAAGATTGAGCTGGGTAAAAAAGGGTTGTAACAAAGCACATCCCCAAGCGCTCCATCTCTTCGATCGAAGAGATATTGAGCTTAGGCGTACAGGCAAAGATATTCGATAGCCTACAAGTAGTAAACCCATATGCTGCAAGGGCATGAGCAGCCTCTGTTGCATATCCATTCTTCCGATGAGGGGGGTATGAAAAATACGGCAGGAAGAAGAGATGAAAGAGGAATCTTAAGGACGTTCAGTTAAAGAGAGCTTATCAAGCCATTCTTGTCTTATAGGGCTAAATATTTCTAATACCTCGCTGTCTTCAATCACTTCACAACTATGTACAATTTTTGAGGGAATTAGAATAGCATTCCCTGCATCTATAATGTACGTTTGATCATGAATTGTAAACTTAAGCTTTCCTCGTAAAACAAGTGTTAACTGCTCATTTTCATGAGCATCATTCATTGCAACATGTCCTTGCTTGATTCTGTGCTCTACAAGCATCAGTTTTTCTCCTGCAATAAAGCGAGAGGAAACCTTTGGCAATAGAGGGTGGAAAGGCGCCTTTGAAAATTCAATAATTTGAGCGGACTTCATATTTTTAAATAAAATTTTTCAGAATTTCTCAAAAGAGACCTTTCTTAGAGAACAGCTCTCATATAATTGAAATTTTCTGATTGTTTAAAAGTACCTGACTTTTTTTCCTCATAGGTCATTTTGCCCATAGTAAAAATAATTGGCAATCTCTGGCTTCACTCTGAAGGCCATCCCTCGATGTTTACCTCTTTCGACAAGGAAAGACTGGACAATACGGAGACAACCCTTTTAAAAATCTGCCATAAAACAATCCTAAAAGCGTCTGAAGAGAGATCGATTCCTTTTACTTATTTTTTTTGTGTATAGAAAACTTGTTCTTGATAGACTGCCGAAAACGTTACTTTTAAGATCGATGAATGAACATTTTGATTCTCCTCCCAGCACTACTGGTATGTATCTATGTCCTGTTAGCCTATAAATCCTTTTTTCAATCAATGACCTACTCCCAAAATTTACTGCAACAATATCAAAATGACTCTCAGAAAACCAGAAAGACAGACATTCATTTGTACGTAGTTATTCCAGCATATCAAGAGCAAAATATAATACAAAAAACCCTTGATTATTTTTGTAAGATCCTTTTTTCACAAAATATTTCCAATACAACTCTTATAGTTGCATTGGATGGTAAAGAAAAAAAAATCACAAAGGAATAACGACAAAGCAAATCATCGAAGTTTATCGCAAAAACCATCCGCAGCTTATGGATCTCCTTCGACTTGTTGAATATTGTGGAACGGGTCGAAGCCGAGCTAAACAACTCAATGAAGTATTGCACTGGATCGACCAATCAACGAAAGACCAAATGCTCGATCCAAACCAAGTATGGGTTGCTGTCTACGACGCAGATTCAAGGCCGCATCCTAAAACTTTTGATTATTTTTTATGGAAAATACAAAAGAATAAAGAATTGAAAGCCTTTCAGCAAACAATCGATTATCGACTCAATGAAAAATCACTCATCAAAAATCCCACTCTTTGGGCAAACAGTATTCATCATACTGCCCGATGCTACCTATCTGAAATACCTTTATTCCTCAACTCAAATGCGCGCATTCAAAAGGGGAAAAAATCGAATTATCCCCCTTACTATATGGGCCATGGGGAGTTTATTCGTCTAGATCTCCTAAAACAAGTTGGTGGATTTCCAAATGAGGGCTTCTGTGACGGAATTCAATTAGGATTTGTGGTTACTCTATGCGATCAAGCAACTGAAATCATCCCCTATCCTGATTTTTGTGAGTCACCAGCTTCCCTAAGCTCCATGATTGAACAACATAGTATGTGGTTTACAGGTCTTCTTTCGGTTTTTTCTCATATTCTTCGTAATAAAAAAGGGTCTCTTCTCGCTTTAAGGCAGTGCCTTTTTTATCTAGGGCAATCGACTATTTGGTTTATATGCCCTTTATTCTTTTTCACTCTTTTTCTGGCTTGTTTCCATCAATTCCTTGGCAATCCGTTTGCAATCATCTCATTCATTTTAATTTCTGGATCTATCCTAGCCTATATTCGATTGATCGGGCGGGTTTCTTTAGAGCTAGACAAAACTTTCTCTCGTGAAGGAGTTGGTGCTATAAAATCTTGGGGGTGGGTGATTCTATCAATTTCAGCAAGATCAATTGGCCCTTGGGTATCAATTTTTCGCTTGCTTAAGCGCAAAGTGTTTAATCACCCGTTAAACTTTCGAAAAATGCCTAGGTAAGCAATGCCCCAGTCAATAGACTTCAAGAATAAATTCAAACATTTACGCGATACTCTTGTGGTAATCGCAATGCTTTTCGCCGGTTTTTGCGTGAGTTATTTACTCAATATTTACATCTCTCAATGGATCGGAGTAGAAAAATATGGTGACTTTTCTATCGTTCGATCGATAGTCAATATTCTAACTCCTATTATTCTAATGGGAGGAATAGAATCAGTCTTTAAGTTTATCCCCTATTATCGAGTTCATCATCCTGAACTTTTAAAAGGTTATCTCTATTTTTTTCTTCTTATAGGAACTCTATTTCTCGTTCTATTTGGAATCCTAAGCCTCTTTTTTTTAGTTTTTTCTTCTATGAACGATACACTTTTGAATATGATTTTGGTCTTTTTATGGCTCATCCCAGCAAGCGCCATATTAGTTTTATTGGGAAGAACTTTACAAAGCTATGACAAACCGATTTTTACTTCCTTTATGTATTCAATTTGTCTGCCTGGCCTTACTCTTTTTTTTGGTTTTTGGATTTATTCTATACAAAATCAGATCAATCTTTGGGAAATTCTTACAATCTATGGCTTGGCGATGCTTGCGATTAGTATCGTATTTGCTTGGTTAATATACAAATACCTTTTACATGATTTTAATAGAGTAACCCCTAACTACAGAAAGAAAGCTTGGATCCAAACCTCATTACAGCTTGCATCATATGTCATTCCACTTGAAATTCTCAATCAGACAAATTTAATTCTATTAGGGATTTTTGATCCTAACAAACGGACTGTTGGAATCTTCGCTGCTATTCTTGTAATATCAACCCTCCAGTGGAAAATTTATCAAGCAGTTAAAATCGTATTCAGCCCTATAATTAATCCCGCAGTTCACAGCAATGATCATTCTTTATTAAGAACTTTATTCCGAAGAAGTACCTTGAATTTGATTTCGATAGTCATTCCAACAACAGTGTTACTGGTTCTCTTTTCCAGACCTCTTTTACAGTTATTTGGAGAAGCGTACACAGAAGCCACACTGCCGTTTACAATTCTTATCATTAGTAAAGGAATTTCGATTTGCTTTGGGATGTCTTCAGTATTTTTACAATACAGTCATTATCATCGATCGACAATCTTGCCATCAACTACCCTTTTATTGGTCAATATTGTGCTTTGCTTGTTCCTCATTCCCCCATATGGAATTTTGGGAGCTACAATCGCTCTTGCAGTCACTCGTCTCGCACTCGAAATATGGTATACAATTTTGATGGTTCACAAAAAAATGTTAAAGGTAAAGTCATGCTGAATGAAAACGATTCCCTCCAAACAATCTGCGAATTTATCAAAAAAGAACACTCCTGCAAAGCAATCATTTTATACGGTTCTCGTGCAAAAAAAACCGCTTCTCCTAAGAGCGATTACGACTTAGCAATTGTGCGTGATTCTAACTCTAAAGAACTTCTCTATAGGCAACTTATTAATCCATTCAACTTAGAACTCGATTGCGTTTTTATTCCCCTTAAACGCGTTCATGCATTTTTAGAGCAAAAACATGCAAAATATGATGAGCCCTTCAGGTACTTTTACAAGGGGAAAAACATCGATCAGACAACTTCGATTGGAAAACAGCTAATCGATAAAATCGAATATTTCATTAAATCAGGTCCTAAACCCATTTCTGAAGGAGATAAACAAGAACGAGTCAGATGGCTTAATAAAATGCTGAACAGATCTTATATCCACACTCCAGTTTATCAGTTCCGCAAATATGAATTTTTTACCCATCTTCTATACAATTATTTTTATCTCCGAGATCGATGGTACCTCGGGGCAAAAGAAAGTTTCTTGCAACTTGAAGAACAGGATCCAAAAACCTATGATGCCTTCTTACAAATCATGAATGGCAATTTCAAAGATGAAGACTTAATTAACCTTTTAACAAAAATCCAAAATTATCAATCAAATATATAGATTTTAAAAGCACACGAACCTATCCCAATAGGGTGTGCACTTTTTCACCTGCCAATTTTTTTGCGAGACGTCCTAAATCTTCAAGTCTATTTCGTATTGGTCATTCAAGCAAAAAAAATTGAGAAAGATGGGCTTAAGCAAAGAATCCGGGACGCAAGCATCGATCAAAAGATCTATAAGAAGTATGCAAACAAGTAGAATGAACAAATCGATTTCAACAACCCTATCGAAACCGTAAGAGAGGGCCGCTCACCGGATAGAAAGGCTGCCCTAATCACTAAAAAGTCACCTTCTTGCACGCTTCTCTAGCATCCAACACAGCCATCTGAATAAGAACTTAAGGGGATGTTTTTTTCAAAAATTTCGAACACCTAAAAGAACCAAAAAATTGTCCTTCAAATTTAAGAAAAACAAAGGAATAATACCTTACGCAATAAAATTAACATACCAGCAAAAAACATAATTAAATGTTCATAAAAAACTTTTCCGATTTCCTTGAGCAAGTATCGAATAAGCCCTATCCCGATGCAGAAAACCCTTTGATTGTAGATCCCTTTCGAATCGAAACTCCAGTACCTCTAAAGACCTACGTTCAAAGACTTTCTGACTTAGGAGGCCTTGAAGAACAAGCTTTCAAGCGCATTTGTATAACAACACAGATTTACATAGACAAAATCGCCCCTTCTTCAAAGATACTCCTGTCCCCTGACACGATTCATTTAATCTTTGGGACCGCATTTGCCATTTCGCAAAAAATGATTTTTGATGAACCTTGGGACAACTCTTTTTGCTCAAAGCTGCTGGGCATTCCCCTTAAAAGGCTCAATCACATTGAACTGGCTTTCTTTAAAGCTCTTCAATGGGATGCGAGTATCGGTCAAACCACCTATAAGAAATATGTGACCGCTTGGAATGAACTCTTTCCTGAAGATGAGCAAATTGCTCCAGAAGAACCGGTTCATACGCTTGTCGTTAACACATCTAGAGAAGGTCAAATACAATTGAGAATGTTTTCCCTACTCGAAGACCATCTCAACCCAAACAAAGCACCGCCACCTGAAAAAAAAGCTTCAGGAAGTATCGAAAAGTGCTCCCCTTCTTGCATCCTTCTCTAACATCCACCTCAATAGGGTCAGTGATTTGAAGAACTCCGTCCTTAAAAACAAAGGTTTCTTCGCCCAGGTATCGGCGACAAATTTGAGGTCGCAGTTGGATTGACAGCTCGCTTGGTAACCACGCGAGGAAAGACGAAGATCAATGCCCAGCAGCTCCCGCCCCAAAAACGAGGCGTTTTCGGGGGCCTCGGGAAGGCTTTTCTTTCCGGCCAAAAAAAAAGACCCAAATTGGGTCTTAGGTGGGGAATTTCTGAGGGGAAAGTGGGGCAGTTTGGATTATCTTGATGAGGGCAGTATGAATAATACGGCCGAAGAAAGAGAATTCGAAATGCACCGCTTTTCACCAGAAATTTGGCCGGAACTGGAATCGAACCAGCGACACAAGGATTTTCAGTCCTCTGCTCTACCAACTGAGCTATCCGGCCATAAAAACCATGCCAGCATAGCGCTTAGAGGACTTTTTAAGCAATATTTACTTCAAATCAGGAGAGATCTTCAATCTGTCCCTGTACGAGGCATATCAGATTGAGCCTCAAGTTCGATCATATCTTTTACGATATTGACCGCTTCTTTCATCTGGATGTCTTCCATTCCCACTTGAATCTGCTCGTCCACTGTATTTGGCGGCAAGGAGCCCGATCTTGCTTGGATCTGGTCTTGTTTTTTCAAAAAGGCTTGAAAAGTTGGGTCTGCAGCCATTCGGCTTGCGCTGTTTTGCTTAAGCGTTGGAAGCATTTTTTTCCAAAAACCCACCACTCTTTGAGTAAAGGGGAGATAGCGCATCTCAAAGAGCTTTCTCGTCTTCTCATCTAAGTCTGAAAGTGGGTCGACAAAAGCCGGCTCTACATGGTCAGCTGAAAGTGGATACTCGAGGTATTTTTCTCCAATTTTATATGGAGCATAGTGAGATGGGACTACGATGTCTGCAATCACACCATCAATTTGAGTACTCTTCCCAGATGCGGTGTAATATCTACCTACCGTCACCTTGTAGAACATGTCTGCCTTCGCATCTGTCACAGTTTGGTACTGGATCGAGCCCTTCCCAAAGGTTCTCTCATCGCCCACAACAAGGGCAACGCCATAATCTTGGAGCGCTTGCGCCACGATTTCAGATGCAGATGCGGACATTTTTGAGGTCAAAACAACTAACGGGCCATTATAAAAGCTCTTGGCGACGATATTGCGGAGGAAATGAACTTCCCCTTTGCCATATTTCGAGATAACGACCACCCCATTGGTCACGAAAAGCCCGGCTACTTTCACAGCTTGGCTCAAAAAGCCCCCCGAATTTTCGCGTAAATCGAGCACGAGCCCCACAAGGTCCCCTTTTTCACGAAGCTTTCGGATCGCCTCTTTAATGTCCTTTTCGCTGCTGATCCCTTCGCCACTTTCATAAAATGAATGCAAAGAAATCTTTCCGATAATTCCACCGTCCGTCTTATCGTAGCTCACCTGAATCCGCTCTTCCTTCATCGAAATCGCCCTTTTTAAAAGAGGGACGCGGAAAAAGTTTTGATTCTTTGCCTCAGCCCGCTTAAAGCCCAAGATAATTTCGTTACTATTTGTTTTTTTCAACATTTCAAGGACTTCTTCAAAAGGCCTGCTCGATGTAGGGACCCCATTGACCTCAACTAATAGGTCATTGATTTGGATCTGTCCTGATTGCTCCGCAGGGCTCCCCTTAATGAGTTCCGCAATGATTACACCATCTATCCCCTCAGAAAGGACCACTCCGACACCTTCAAACTGCTTCTCTAAGCTCATCCGCATTTCGAATGCCTCTTCAGGGCTGAAAAAGCTCGTATGAGTATCTAAACTTTTTGCCAATGACTTCAGAATGCGAAGAGTCAACAAGTTCTCAATACGTTCGTTGCTCATAGGGAGATTACTTGCGGTTAAAAATAAGTAGTTGTTCTCAATGCGCTGCACTTTTTTCTCAAAAAGGGCGAAAACTTTCGCTTTCCTGTCTGTAGTATCTAAATTTGTGCGCGCCTTATGAAATTGATAGAACCGAACCATACGGCTTTTTTGCCTTTGAATCAGCTCCGATTGCGTCTTCGCATATCCACTTGTTGAAGGAGATTTAAAGGAGTCTATCTCAGAAGAGCCACTCACTAAGTCTTTTGCCAAAAATGAGCGCACTGCCTGTGCTCTCACAACGGACTCTTGCATCAAAGCATTTAAAGCAAAAAAGTCACTATAATCGTGCCTTTCAAGACGACTCATCACCTCTTTTGCCCTTTTTTCACTCATATTCAAATAGGGCTGCACCTCTTCATCCATCAAGTAGGCTCTCTCAGGATCGAAGTACTCTATATAGATCTTCATCGATCTTCGAACCAAAGTCGTATTGAACTCCTTGTTCTCTATATGAAAGGAGAAAAAACGTTCCATGACGCGAGGAATATCATCTATTTTCAGCGACTGCTGGACTGAGCTCGCTGGAGAAATCCACAAAAAGCAAAATAATATGAAAAAAATCGTCTTTCGCACTGTAGCCTCGTTCTTACATTTGCAGATTGCGGTTAAAAAAATGGGAGGAAGAGGAATTAAAGGGCTAATAACTTTCGACGAAACGCCGTAAGCTTTGCCTTGTTCCCCTACCCTCCCAAAACAAATATATAATTAAACTATTAACCGTGTCAACTAAATTATTAATTACACTGCAACTACCTTTATTATCATTTATTTAGATATGCAATAAATTAATAATAACTACGAGAGGAGAGGTTGTTTGAAAACTTGAGGAGTATAGCAAGGAAAATCCAGATTGACTTACTGAGAAAAAAAGATGGGAGGAAAAGGAATTAAAGGACCGATTACTTCCAAACTTAGCGTCGTTAGCCTCGCCTTATCCCTCTGTCCCCCCGTGACAAATATATAATTAAACAAATAATTTGTCAAATTAAACCAAATAAACATAATCAACGGTTAATTTGCAATTAGTTACAAAATGGACAAATCAAACAACGAGAACGTCAAAGAGATGGCGAACCGTCCCACTTCTCTCTTTTCTTTAATCTTGGCTCATAATATACTTCCCCACTGTTGTTATATTTAAATTGGAGATTGGCTTCATGCCGACAGTAAACCAGCTCGTAAAAACAGGGCGAACACCTAAGCCTAAGCGCCGAAAGTCCCCCGCTCTGCAAGAATGTCCACAACGCCGTGGCGTATGCCTCCAGGTCAAAACAAAGACCCCTAAAAAACCAAACTCAGCTTTGAGAAAGGTAGCTTGGGTTAGATTGTCTAATGGCCAGGAAATCATTGCATACATCCCAGGTGAAGGGCATAACCTTCAGGAACACAGTATCGTTCTTGTTCGCGGCGGCAGGGTAAAAGACCTTCCCGGCGTTCGCTATCACATCGTCCGTGGCGCTCTCGACTGCGCAGCGGTAAAAGATAGAAAGAAATCACGCTCGAAATATGGCGCGAAAAAACCTAAGTAATGCCAGGAAATTGCTGTCAATTTCCTAGCCCTCGGCTTGTACTGAAATTCAGTACAACCCAAGGCGCAGGAACCTAAGGGTTCCGGGTGAAGAAAAAAGATTAATTTAAGGAAGTACCTATGTCTAGAAGACGTCGCGCCACTAAGCGCCAGACCGATCCAGATCCAGTTTACCAGAGCGTTATCTTGTCTAAGTTCATCAATAAAGTGATGTACGGCGGGAAAAAATCGGTTGCCCGCGGCATCGTTTATCGCGCTCTTGAAAAATTTGCTGGACGCGTTAAAACAGATAATCCTCTCGAAGCATTCGAGCAAGCGATTGAAAATTCAAAACCATCCCTAGAAGTTAAAACAAGACGAATTGGTGGAGCAAACTACCAAGTTCCTATTGAAATTCCAGGAGACCGAAGAACTGCTATGGCTATGCAATGGATCATTCTTAACTCAAGATCCAAACCAGGAAGAGCTATGGAAGAGGCTTTAGCTAGTGAATTGACCGATTGCTATAACAATCAGGGCTCTACCATTAAGAAGAAAGACGATACACACCGCATGGCTGAGGCGAACAAAGCTTTTGCTCACTATAAATGGTAGGAACTCATAATGGGCAATAGACCGGAAACAGATCTTTTAGAAAACGTCCGTAACGTTGGGATTATGGCCCACATTGATGCGGGCAAAACGACCACCACTGAGCGGATTTTGTTCTACTCTGGTAGACTTCACCGCATTGGTGAGGTTCACGAGGGTGCTGCAACAATGGACTTTATGGAGCAAGAGCGCGAACGTGGGATCACGATCACCTCAGCTGCGACAACTGTCTACTGGAAAGACTGCAAAATCAACATCATCGACACCCCTGGCCACGTAGACTTTACAATTGAAGTTGAACGAAGCCTTCGCGTTCTAGATGGTGCAGTTGCCGTCTTTGATGCGGTTGCAGGTGTTCAGCCCCAGTCTGAAACCGTTTGGCGCCAAGCTGAAAAGTACCAAGTACCAAGGATCGCGTTCATCAATAAAATGGACAGAACCGGTGCAGATTACTTTAATGCGATCAAAACGATGAAAGAAAAACTGCATGCCAATGCAATTCCTGTTCACTACCCAATCGGAGCTGAATCTGGATTTAAAGGCATGGTTGATCTCATCACTATGAAAGCCTTCTTGTTCCACAATGAAGAAATGGGTTCTAAGTACGATATCGAACCAATTCCAGCCGACATCTTAGAAGATTGCAAGAAACTCCGCAGTGAACTTCTCGATGAGCTCGCCACAATTGACGAGACAAACGAAGAATTCATGATGAAGGTGCTTGAAGATCCGGACAACATTCCTGAAGATGAAATCCACGCAATCATCCGGAAAGGGGTAATCGGGAATAAGTTTACACCTGTCCTTTGCGGAACTGCCTTTAAAAACAAAGGTGTTCAGCAAATTTTGGATGCGATTGTCCGTTGGATGCCGTCTCCAATCGATCGCGGCATGATTAAGGGGCATAAACTTGACTCTGACGAGATGATGGAAATTGCTCCAGCAGACTCAAGTCCTCTATCTGCCCTTGCATTTAAGATCATGACAGATCCATACGTCGGTAAACTTACATTCATCCGAATCTATAGTGGAACACTTGCAAAAGGTACTGCTCTTGTCAACACGACGAAAGATAAAGGTGAACGCATTTCCCGTCTTATTGAGATGCACGCAAACCAAAGAAAAGATCGCGACGAGTTTTTCACAGGTGATATTGCTGCATGCATTGGGTTAAAACATACGACAACTGGCGACACTCTCTGTGCAGAGAACAATCCCCTCTTGCTCGAAAAAATGAATTTCCCCGATCCTGTGATTTCGATGGCGATCGAGCCAAAATCAAAAGCAGACCGAGAAAAGCTTGCAAAAGCATTGGGCGCTCTTTCAGAAGAAGACCCAACATTCCGTGTTATGACGAATGAAGAGACTGGACAAACAATCATTATGGGGATGGGTGAACTTCACCTCGAGATCCTCAAAGATCGTATGTTCCGTGAGTTTTCTGTTGAAGCGAACGTTGGTAAACCTGAAGTTTCTTACAAAGAAACAATCACAATGCCTTCAGGATCTGAAACAAAATACGTCAAACAATCTGGTGGTCGCGGTCAATACGCTCACGTATGTATTGAAATCGAACCAAACGAAACAGGTAAAGGAAACGAAGTTGTCAGCAAAATTGTTGGCGGCGTGATTCCGAAAGAATACATCAACCCTTGTATTAAGGGGATTGAGGAAGGTCTTTCAACAGGTGTTGTTGCTGGCTATCCATTGATCGATGTAAAAGTTGCAATTACCTTTGGTTCGTACCACGAAGTTGACTCGAACGAGATGGCGTTTAAAATTTGTGCCTCTATGGCAGCAAAAGACGCAGCTCGCAAAGGGAAACCAGTTCTTCTCGAGCCAATCATGAAAGTGGTTGTTGAGACACCAGAAGCAAACATGGGTGATGTAATCGGCGACTTGAACAGACGACGAGGCAAAATCCTTGGACAAGAATCTCTTAAAGGTTCTGTCGAGATCACCTCTGAAGTCCCATTGAGCGAAATGTTTGGCTACTCAACTCAGCTACGCTCGATGTCCTCAGGACGTGCAACCTATACAATGGAACCTAGCCACTTTGAGCGGGTCCCAACTAAAATCCAAGAAGAAATTTGTAAGAAGTAAAAAATTATGGCAAAAGCACCAAGAAAAAAAATACGCATCCGCCTTAAGGCATTTGACCAAAGGATGCTCGACCGCTCTGTCCTAGATATCGTCGAAACGGCGAAACGGACTGGCGCTCGCGTCGTGGGCCCTATTCCGCTCCCAACTAAGCGTGAGATCTTCACAGTTCTCCGCTCTCCTCACGTCGACCGCAAGTCGCGCGAGCAGTTTGAGATGAGAACACATATCCGCGTTCTCGATCTCCTTGATCCAACTCTTGATACCATCGACAAGCTCAAAGTGCTCCCTGTCGCAGCTGGTGTCGACATTAAGATCAAAGCGTAAAGTTTTTAAGAGCAGCCCTAACGGCTGCTCTTATATTTTCTTTCAACCAGGAAGAGGAACTTCGTTTCTCCATACTGCGTGATCAAATAAAAATACTTCATACTGATTCCAACCATTAGCCGGCATGCCTACGCCTGCGCGAGCAAAAATATTTCTCACCTCGTCTGCAGGGTCTGTTAATCCAATAAAGTGATTAATTTTAGTTAATGCATCTAGATTATTTTGTGGGGCTGAATACTTGTTCAACTCCAAGTCTGTTGTGAAACGGGTGAATAGCGCAATAGAACCAAATGTCACAGCGGCAGAAAATGCAAACAGCACAGCAAAAGCCACTGCCGTTACTAAAAGTACTGTTGAAGCATTAAACGTCTTCACGAGCAAATTGTACTTCGTAGCAGGAAGAATCTGCTGCTTTCTATCAGCACCCATATCTGGATGTTTTGACGCAATCCAACGATTTGCGGCTATTTCGACTGCTGTATCCACAGTAAAATGTATTGGCATAGTGCCTCCTAAAGAATTTTTTTTCTTTTAGGGAAACATCCTATTGAAAATATAAAATCTTTACTAGAGCTAAAATCAAGATTTGGTGAATATGGGATTTGAAGCATTGAGGTTTTTACATGTTGAAAAAGCTGTGCGTATTTCTATGTGTCACCCTTTCGTTATCGGCAGGAGAAGACATCGGAGGATTTTGGAAAAGTTATGATGATGACGGAAGAGCCCAGTGTGTCTTTGGCGTCTATCAATACGATGGAATCTATTATGGGAGAATCATCGGCACCTATAATGAAAGTGGTGAAATGTTTGACACAATCTACCATCCAGTAAGTAGATCCCCTGGTATTGTTGGAAATCCTTACACATGTGGCCTTGACATTCTCTATGGCCTAGTGGATGGTGTTTGGCGCTATCTTGGAAGAATTATCGACCCAAGCAAGGGAAAAACATACAACTGCGAAATGTGGCTTGATAGGGGCAACCTTATCTTGCGAGGGAAAGTACTTATGTTTGGGAAAAACATCACATGGCGTCCTGCAACAAAAGAGGACTTCCCCAAAAACTTTAAACTACCCGATATGAGTAAGTTTATTCCCGAAGTTCCCGAAGTGAATTAATTTGTTTGGCTTTGCTGTGTAGTTTGCATATCGTAGCTGTCAAAACCGTAAGGAAGCGGTGAGCTTTGATTCACCCTTTTTGAAACAACTTTCCCCTCTTTCATCACAATGAAGTAATGGCGCTCCTCAGCGTAGCGAGAACCGATTGTTATGCGCTCAATATACTCGTACTCAACTGTCCCATCTGCTTTTTTATGTACAGCATACGGCTCACCCAAAGATGAGACAACCTGTTCCGATGTTGTCGATATATCGATTTCAGAAAACTCTTCCATCGTAACCATACGGCCGCCCAATGAACATGCACTGAGGATAAAAAGTGGAATTAGCTTTTTCATTCTTCTTCGTTTTCCTGTGATTCGTCTTGACTATCTTGACTTGGAGCCTCACTCGACTGGAGTTTAATCTGAGCTTCAATATGTGTCCTAAATTGATCACTTGTCACATATTCGCCTTTCATCAGATAACTTCCATCTTCTTGCAGGCTATAGGTCTCATACCCTTCAAAATTCATATCATTATTGCGAAATTCCCAAGCAATTGTCTTCTCATCATAAACACCTGTGCCGACAATTCTTCCGATATTTTGATTTTCCATATCGACAGCAAACGTTTTTCCCTGAAAGTCATAAAAAGTCAGATCATTGCGCATATTTTCAGAAAGACCTTGAATGAGTATTTCTTGAGAGCACGCAACCTTGCCTGCAAAGTCTTTATTTTGAACAGCCCAAGTGGTGCTAAAAACCAATTCCTCTTCAACCATGTTCAAAAGGATCTTCCCTTCCCCACTCCATGTGCCTGGTGAAAATACGAATAAATGGTTGAACATCAAAGACCTCTTTTTTTTGACCCCAGCGGGAGCTACACAGCCCGGATGGGTGTTTATCCCCACAATAGCTTCTCTACTAAAATAAACCAAATCATAAAAAAGTGACAGGAGATAAAGTCTCAAACCGCTTCATAGAAATTATTTGATTTTTGGAGCGCTTAGCTGAAGAAACAGGGTGCAAAAACAGGTGATGCCGATATAGATGACTACGAGATGAAAATGGGTAGGAAGTGAAAGCATCGGATCGACCCCCATTTTTTGCACCCAAAGGTCGATGAAGCCAACTCCCACAAAGTAGCCGGCTAGCATCACAGAGATCCCCACCTCGATGTAGTGAAGAAGAGGCCCTCCCCTTGCAAAGGGGAGCATTTCTTTTTCCATCAAAGAGAGGAGGATAGGAAATACTGCCGAGCAGCCTGCGCCTGCCAAAATAAGGGCTCCTATGAAGCCTGTCACTGTTGTTTGGAGAGGGAAGATAAAAGCCGCCCCCATCAAAACGGAGACTAAAAAGTAAAACACAGCAGATGCGGGCAGAAAATAAAGAGGCAAGAGAAGGATCACTTGACCAATGATCATAAAAAGCCAAAAAAACGAAGTAATGTCATTGGCGGTACTTGCTCCTAATACATGTTGAATGAGAGTAAAGCCCCACAAGTTAAAGGTCGATTCTGTAAGACCATAGGCAATGATCGCAATAACAAAAAGGGCAAGGCGATAATGGAGCTCCTTCCAGAGCAAGCTCCCCCTTCTTATGCGCTCTAGATGAACCGGAATCAAAGGGTTTTTAAAGTAATTGCGGACAAAAAATAAACTCAAGCCAATCAAGACAATGAGAACTGGGTAAAAAAAGCTATCGATCTTAAAGCGGTGAAAAAAATCTAAAAGAAGAGGTGCTAACATCGCTCCCAAATTTAAAAATGCAAATAAAGCGACGATCCCAAGACCTGCCTTCTTCGGATATTGTAAAATTATGTATGTCACAAGTGAATTGATCACCGATGTGAGCGCAACCCCAAAAAAAACCATATCTAAAATGACGAGAGATAAAGTCCCGTCAGGGCCTAAAAACTGATTCAACATCAAGGTGGCAAGGCCAAATAAATTGCACAACAACCCCAAATAAAGGGTCATTTTTAATCCCACCCAACGGCATAAAATTTGATGACTCAGTGACACACCAATTGCAGAAGTATATAAAATGATTTTGCAGACAATGGCCAGATCAATTGAATCTCTTCCCAATAAAAAGTTTTCAGGAATTTGAAACACTGCAAAGATCATCGTATGCAAGCTTCCAATTAGGAATAGGCTCGCTGTAGCAATCACCCGCTTTGACATTGCTTGGCTAAATCGACTCAAAACATAAACCTTCTGCTATAGATGCTTTGTAAAAGCCCTAATGCTGCCATCGTTGTTAAAATAGAGCTTCCTCCATACGTCACAAAAATAAGTGGCACGCCTGATATTGGTAAAAGGGCGCACATCATTCCAATATTGATAAACACATGCATTGCTAAATAGACAGAAAGTCCTGCTGCCAAGTACCTCCCAAAAAGATCTTTTGCAACAACTGCTACCTGAAAACTAAAATAGATGAGCGCGTAAAACAAGAAGAGCAAAACGACAAGTCCTACAAACCCAAACTCTTCACCGAAGGCTGCAAACACAGAGTCCGTATGCGCTGCAGGGAGCCACTTCCTTCCCGAAAAGTCCCCTTTTTGCCATCCAGTTCCAGTTAGCCCTCCGATTGCAATCGCAATTTGAGATGCTTTTTGATGGTACGTATTGGGATTCAGCCTTTCGTACTGATACTCTTTCATCACTTTTGTAAAAACAGGCCGCATCTGCTCGTGATCTAAAATGCCTAAAAAGAGCAAATTTACAACTAACAAGATCACCACGCCAAAAGCGCCCATCATGCGCAAAACGGCTTTGTGTATGCCGGCAAAATAGGCCATGACGAGCGCAATTGGGTATAAAATTAAAGCCGTCCCCAAATCGGGCTGCTTTAAAATAAGCAAGAAGGGAACTCCAACAATGGCTCCCATTTGAAATGCTGTCGCAAGTGTTCCAGCATAATTGCCACGCCTTTCTAAAAACCAACTGAGAAAAATGACCACGATGAGCTTTGCTTGCTCTGAAGGTTGAAAGCTCGCAACTCCTGGAATCCGGTACCATCTATGAACATTTTGAATCGGACTTACAAAAAAAAGACCGACGAGTAAAAAAAGCACAGCAATATAGAGCCACAAACTCCAGTCTCGTAAAACGCGGTAATCAAATGAGGCGCAAAGAAAAAACACGGCCCAGCCTAGAAAAAACCAACGCATTTGGCTTTTGACAAGTGGCGTCCAAAATGAGATATTTTCTTCCGACAAATCGGCAGTCATCGACGAAATAACGAGAAGGCTAATGACCATGAGCGCCAAAACAAGAGGCAATATCCGATAATCGAGCCGAGACAGAGTCCAAGATTTCCACATAACCTCGATTCTATTCGTATGATCCGATAGAATCAATAAAAGGGATGCAACTATGCATGAAATTCACTTAAGTTTGATCGATTCCACAAATACATACGCCAAAATACACGCCGAAACATTTCCGCAAAACCAAATCACATGTATCACCGCTGAAGAACAATCGGCCGGCAGAGGCCGCTACCAAAGAACTTGGCTCTCTCCAAGAGGGGCAAATATCTACGCGACATTTTATTTTACCCTTCCCCTCAACACAGCCCACTTAATCAGCCTTGCCCAGGTAATGGCATCTAGCTTTGCAAATGTCTTAATCAATGAGGGCTTTTCCCCTAAAATAAAATGGCCAAACGACATCCAAGTAAATGGGAAAAAAATCTCAGGCATCCTTTGTGAAACGCAATTTTGCAAAGATCACGTGGATCTTTTTTTAGGGATTGGAATCAATGTAAATCTCGATGAGCAAACGGCTTTAAAAATCGATCAACCAGCAACTTCTTTACTCATTGAAACTGGGAAAAATTGGGACAAAAAAGAGCTTTTAAAAAAGTTGCAAGTGCAATTTGAAAAAGATCTAGAAACGTTTAAAGAAGATGGCTTTAGCCCTTTTCACAAACAGTTTGAAAGCCTTTTGGCCAAAAAGGGCGAAACAATTCGCTGTTTTGATGGGAAAAAAATGTGGGAAGGAATTTGCCATTCACTCACAGCTGAAGGGCAACTCAACATCCTTTTATCTGATCAAACGATTCACACAATTACGTCTGGCGACATCAAGTAGTGATTCATTGGATTTTAGCTAAGCGGCTTCGGATAAACTCGTTTTTGATCAGCTCTTGATCGGCAAGTTCACCCATATCTACGAACTTAAGCCAAAGAGGAGATAATTCAGTTCCTCTCATCAACTCTGATTGGATCATCATTTGAAGCTTCACTTTGTTTTGCCAAATCGGTGGAATCGCTTTTTGATATAAAGACAGAAGCTCAGTATTGCCACCTATAGAATTTACAATCTCAGCTTGTTTAGCTGCACTTGAAAAAGGGACGCTAATCAAAGTAAGGGCTTGTGTAAAACCCTTCCATTGTCCCTGTATCGCAGTAATCGTCCTATTTAAGATCTTATCGATCTTTTTAGCTGTTTTACCTTCTTTCCACTGAAGCCAAATTGCATCTAGATCACTTGTATATTTTTGATTTAACTCAGCTTCCCTCATGCTTAATTTAGCTAATTTCTCTTTCAAAACATCGGGCTGATTCTTGTAATTTCCAGCTATTCGATCCCTTTTTGAAATCAATCCTTGTTTATCCAACTCGTATTGCCCTCTACGCTCACTTCGCTCATCTAAAAGAGCATTCATTGCCTTAGGTGGAGCTTCATTTACAAAACTTGCTAAAGTTTCATAAAACGATTTCAGTTCACTGATTGTTTTTTCTCCAATAGCATTTTTTAACCCCTCATTTTTCTTCACCTTTTTTAAAAAGCTACGAAGATTTAGAGCCCAATTTGTGTAGCTTTCAAAAAGACTTTCAGTCAATTGGATGGCACGTGCGCTCTCTTTTGCCCATGAATAAACAGTTTCAGTCCCTTGTTCTAGATAAGGGAGGATCATTTTTGCAGAAAGCTGATTGACCCTCAAATCTTCACGAATCTTTTTTTGGATGCTCATTGCCTGAATAAAGCTTCGATCTTGTTGATAGCTTCCACGCAGTTTTGCTGTATCACTTTCTATTACAGCATCAAAATATTCACCCAAATTTTGAACTTCGTTTTGAGGAATTTGGCTACCTTTTCCATGTAAAATGTGAGAAATTAAGTATCTGCTTGCAACTGTTGCTTCACGCCCATCAACCCCAGCTGTTGCTTGTCTATCTTTTGACCAATCGGCATGAAGAGTTTTTCTTACCATATCTTTTACTTTTGGAATCACCCCACTTTTTACGGGAAGAGTCTCTCTTCGATAGTGCGTCTCGTCCACAACTACACGTCTTGTCTTCATGTAAAGGTCTCGATTTTCATGTAAACGAAGGACATCTTGAGCATTTTCGTAGCAAACTTCGATCGGCTTTTTTTGATTGTCAAAACAATACTGAAAATAAAAAACTTCGTTTGGCGCCTTTGAGTTCAATACATTTTTGTCGATTTGATTGGGTAAAGCGTTTAATGCCTGTCTCCAGACCTCATCTGTTACTTCATCCGGCCTTTTGATAATTACAAATTTTGCATCTCTTTCGAAAATTGGATCGCCTAGCGAAAATACGTAATGTTTTCCAATTGTTGGATGCAAAACAGCAAAGTGATTCTGTATTTCAGGTTGAGCCTCAATAACTTTGTCCTTACCATTTGCAAGTTGTAGCTCTATTTCTTCAATTCGATCTTCAATCTCTCTTTTGAGATCTTCTCTCATCTGAATACTGATCTTCACTTGATCTTTAAATAAGACTTTATACGCTTCAGCTTTTTTTCGAATCTCGGCGATAAGTTTGGTATCTTTAGTGGGACCTTCTAGAAGCACTTGTCTTAGCTCATTGAGTTCTTGTTCGACTTTCCCTTGCGCCAAATTTTGATAAAGGTCGATTTTTTTGAGCTTTAAAAGCTCGCGATCAAAGGCAAATTGAGTCGTTAAGGCGTTGATCAATAAATGCTCATTGAGAAGCATTTGTTGAGAATCTGCCAATCTTGATCCGTCAGCAAGGAGCTGCTTATCCCAATCACAGGCTGTTTTTTCAGCTTGGTCTAACCTCTCTGCAATCCACTCGATTTTCGATCGTGTCCCATCATCCATCGGGATTAGCTCTTTAGCATATGCAGAGAAGTAGGTGTCCAGCACTCTTTCTACACTAGGGTTTTGACGCATGTCAGAAAGAATATGGCGGTTTTCTTTCTGCACTGTGCGCTCTTCATATTTTTCTAAACTTTCGGAGGTCCATGAAGGGTCCTTTTGAGCACCTGGCACCCAACTCCTTACAAAACAAAGAATAGCAGACATTATTATACCTTTATTCAAATTAAAGGTTTAATTATATCATAATTATAATTAATTATGCATCATAATTGTGGCGTAACAAAAAGACTTGGATGGACCCTATTTTTAAGGATCTGCTGGATTGCGGAAAGCGTTGAGCCTGTGGAGGAATGGCACGTAGTACACGATCCTTCATAAGAGATAACGACCTCTTGCTCGTCATTAAAACTGACTAATTTTACCCCCCCGGCATCAAGCTCAATATAGGGACGGATCTCTTTATCGATCACCTCTTCAATGATCCCAACTTTTTGCTGATGGGGCAACTCGTCCCAACCGGGGATTCCCCCTGGGATTTCGCCAAAATCGCGCTCAATCGGAGTCACATCATAGCTGACTGTAAACGGGATATCTGAACATTGGGCAACTGCCTTGTCAATTACAGAAAGAGCCAAATTAAGATAAGAATCGCAAGACTTTGGAAATGCGGGAACATCTTTGCGATCGCGAACATGGCGGTCGATGAGATCGGCAGAAATGCGGGAGATCTGATCATAATTTTTCCTCAGAGCAAGATCGCTCACAACCTCTGCAACGGCAATCATCCCGATGGGTCCTAAAACTTGAAACTTTGCATCTGCGATGATCCCATCTGATTCATCGACTAGCCAATAAAGACACAAGTTCCCCTCGCGCGCCTCGACAAGGCGCATCTGTTTTTCTTCAGCAATTTCTTGCGTAAAAGCACCAACATAGCGGAGGCGATCGAGTTTTTCCCTTAGCTTTTTACTAAATAGTTCCCAATCGTGCGGTCTGATCAAAGGGCCTCCGAAATTGCTTGAAGTTGTAAAACAGTCTCATTAATGATCGCTGCTGCTTTGAGAACCTCTTCTTCGGTGGTCATCCGGCTGAGTGAAAAACTAATCGCGTTCTCGCTTATTTTTGATAAATGCCCCGCATATGAGCCTCCGATCGTCGCGTAGACCCCTTTTCGATTGAGATAATAAAGGAGGGCCTCTTGGTGCACTTTTTCAAAAGCAATGGCAGTTGTATTGGGAAGGCGCATTGTATCTTTAAAGAGCACAGTCCCTTTTACCTCGCTCTCAAACAGATCGCGTAGGCGAACTACTTCAAGCGCCATCATATCGAGATAGAGCATCGCTTGCTGAGCTGCAGCACTGAGCGCCATAAAGGAGGGAACGTCAAAGGCGCCACCACGAAGAGAGTTTTGCTCAGATCCTCCTAATATGAACGGAACTAAAGGCGCTCCTTCTTTTGCAAAAAGGGCCCCAGATCCTTTTACAGAATGGATTCGATCTCCTGAAAATGTGAGATAATCCGATTCAAAAATGAAAGGGTATTTTCCTACCGCATAAGTGGCATCCAAGTGAAGCAGAACATTTTTTTCTTTTGCCAATTGAATGATCTCCTCAACTGGCTGAATCACACCGGTCAACCCGTGCGCCATCGTCAAAGAGATAAGGGCCGTTCGGGGATTGACTAGCTCGGCTAATTTTTCGACATCGATCTGCCCATTTTCATCAACAGGGGCCACTTTAATAATGCAACCCAGCTCTTCCAACCGTTTTGCACACTGCATAACAGGGGCGTCTTCAATTTGAGAAATAATGATGTGACACTTGCCCTCTTTGCGCGCTTTTTCAACAAAGACAGACCAAAACACTTGATTGATCGCCTCTGCGCCGGAAGAAGTGAATACAAATTGGTCTTTTTCTGATGCAGCCACTAAGTCGTAGATCATTTGGTAGCGCGTATCTAGAGCAAAAACTAACTCTTGTCCCATCCGATGAGGTGCAAAAGAAGCGCCCCATTGCTCTTTCAAGAAGGGACCCATTCGCTCGATTGCAGGCTCGCAAGGTCTCGTAGCTGAGTGATGGTCAAGATAGATCATACTTCCCATTTTCGTGGGTGTAAATGAGGGGGTCACCCGTCGCAAGCTCTAACTTAATTACCTCTTCTTTGCTTAAGTTTTTTAAATGCATTACGATCGACCGAAGAGAGTTTCCATGAGCTGAAACTAAAACTGTTTTTCCCTGTTCGAGATACGGAACGATTTTTTCTTTAAAGTAGGGAAGAGTCCTTGCCGCTGTCATCGCAAGACTTTCTCCATCGGGAGGGCAAACGTCGAAGCTCCGTCGCCATAGTTTCACCTGATCTTCACCATATTCTTTAGCAGTTTCAGCTTTATTGAGCCCTTGGAGCTTGCCATACATTCTTTCATTAAGCTCCCAAGCCATGTAGACAGGGATAAGCCTTTTTTTTGCCTCTTCGCTATAGACTTGAGACCACTCCTCGAGCTTTCCTTCACCCGAATGCATAAAAACAGGAATTTTTCCGCTTTTATGATGCAATAAAGCAAGCGGCACCGTCATCTGTGCACGCACTAATGAAGAGGTAAAAACCACATCAATTGAAATATTTTCTATTTTTTTCCCCGCCTCAATTGCCTCTTGGATCCCCTCTTCACTCAATGGGATGTCTACCCACCCAGTGAAAAGATTTTCTTTATTCCAGATCGATTGGCCGTGACGCAATAAAATAAGTTTTGATGACATCCCAACTTCCTTTTTTTAAAAGTTTAACAGAAACGGAGTTTCCTTTATACTCTTGTGCCATGGAAAAGAAAAGATTAAGTAAAGCCCTTGCCGCAGCCGGTATCGCCTCACGTAGGGCCTGTGAAGAATTGATTTTTGCAGGAAGAGTTCAGGTCAACGGAGAGACGATAAAATTGCCCCAACACCACGTCAATTGGTCCTCTGACAGGATCTCCGTGGATGGCCAGTCCGTTAAATCAGAGCAAAAAAAGTTTTACTACGTCCTCAATAAACCGATCGGATTCATCTGCACAAGCGCAAGACCCGGTAAAAAACCAATCGTCCTCGATCTTTTCCCAAACACTGAGAGGCTATTTACCGTCGGCAGACTCGACAAAGAGACGACAGGGCTCCTCCTCGTCACAAATGATGGCCACTTTGCAAACAAAGTCATCCACCCCTCGTCAAACATCATCAAAGAATATATTGTCAAAACGCTCCAAGAAATCACACCCGAACACCTCGAAACACTATCTCAAGGCGCACGCGTCGATGAGAAATGGGTCCGTCCCGTCTCTGTCCACAAGGTGAGAAAAGGGACATTTAAAATCTGCGTTCAAGAAGGGAAAAAGCACGAAGTGCGAATCATTTCAGAGCGCGCGGGACTTAAAATCGTTGAACTGACCCGTGTTCGGATCGGATCGCTCGTCCTTGGAACCCTTCCAGTGGGGCAATTTCGTCCCATGACCGAAAAAGATAAAGAACTAATCTTTACCCGATAAGCAGCAAGACTAATCTAACAAAGGACTTTTGCAAATGAGCATAAACCCCCTTGCTTGGCGCCCAGAGCACTCAAATCTTTTTGAAATAAAAAATGACGAGCCCATTTACGAAGCGCTCCCTCGAATCATCAACGAATTTACAACGGTTTTCTTCTCTTGCAACCCTGAAAGTGGAAAAATACTTTGCGCACATCATTATTACAAAAATGATCCTGAGTCATTTTCACTCAACAAAAAATTATTTTTCCACAGGTCCAATCCTCCCGAACTCGATCAAAGAATTCTCTCTATTGCAATATACATAAAAACAAGCTTACAAGCTACCTATCCACGTTGTGACAACCCTCTCTTAGAGGGCAAACTCAGCCACATGATCGAAGACCCTCGAAGCGCCATCGACGGCCTATCCATCAAGGAATCACTTAAACTCCCTAAAAACGAAGAAGAGGAAAATACATTTATTGAGAGCATGAAGCAGCTTTCACAAGAAACTTTCCTTCCAGATGAAATTCTCGTTAATTGTTTAGAAACATCACCAAAAATCACAAAAGCATTCCTAGACCACTTTCTCTTTAAAATAGACAACGAAGAACTTATTAGGACAGCAAGTTACATAACATACGGTTTGTATAGTGAAAATAAGAACCTTAGCGAAAATGACTACATTTTCTCTCGGATTCTACAAGCGTGCAAACAACGTGGGATCACATTTAATTCCGAAAGCACTTCCATTCAATGCGCGATACAAGTAAGTATAGATGAAGGCTTACCAAATTCATTGGCAGCACTCTTAGAAGTTACCCACATTTCTAAAGATCAGATTACTGAACTTAAAAAAACCCTTGAAGAATTCATTGCAACGCCAGACAGCATAGATTCTGATATAGAAGTTCCCCCTTTAGAGAAAATAAAGGAGTGTATCGCGGTTCTCGACAAACATCTTTGTGAAGAAACTACTGAAGAAAAATCAGCATGAAAACAATCCTTTCACCCCCGATCTCAATCGGGGGTTATTTAGGAAACTCTCCCATTGCAAATAAGAGCCTCTTTCGTTAGAATTTCAGCCATATGCTGACCATCGCGAAGTTATTCGGAAAATCTCCGTTTGCACCGCTCCAAACACACATGGACAAGGTAGCCAGCTGTGTCAGTGAACTCCCCTCCCTTTTTCAAGCACTCGTTTCCCAAGACCTCCAAGCCATTCAAAAAATTAGCGCACGCATCTCCGAGCTTGAGCACGAAGCCGATATTACAAAAAATGACATTCGCAACCACTTGCCCAAAGGGCTTTTTCTTCAAGTTGATCGAGGCTCACTTTTAGACATCATCTCTTTACAAGATGCAATTGCCGATCAGACTGAAGAGATCGCTCTTCACGCAGGAATGCGCCCACTGCCTTTTGCAAAGATGAAGGATGACTTTTTAGCCCTTTGCAATAAAAATATTGAAGCCTTTTGGCTCGGGCGCAAAGTAATTCAAGAGCTCGAAGAGCTCCTTTGCTCTTCTTTTGGAGGAATTGAGGCTCAAAAAGTGAAGGGGATGGTCGAACAGATTGCTTTTTGCGAGTACGAGATGGTCCTCATTCGCAACCAGCTCATTCAGCGCCTTTATACAGAATGTGACGAGCTCCCCTACCCAGCTTTTCACCTCTCTCTTACACTGATTGAAGAGATTGGCACGATTGCTTGTCTTTCAGAAAAGCTAGGGAACCGCGTTCGAATGTTATTAGAACTAAAGTGAGGAAGAAAAACTGACGTCAATGGACCCATTTACTTTAATTCAGACGGTGACTCTGATCTTGGCCTTTTATATGGCCTGGAATATCGGCGCCAACGATGTAGCAAATGCGATGGGGACCTCGGTCGGCTCTAAAGCTCTCACCTTAAAAAGAGCTGTTTTTCTCGCAGCCATTTTAGAATTTTCCGGAGCATTCCTCGTCGGCTCAAATGTCTCCGAAACGATTCAAAAAGGGATCATTGACCCCCATATTTTCCAAAGCGATCCGATGATTTTCGTCCTCGGAATGATGGGCTCACTTCTTGCCACAGGTGCTCTTTTACAACTCGCCTCCTATTTTGGTCTACCCATCTCGACGACTCATGCCATTGTGGGCGCTGTGATCGGTTTTGGTGCGGTCGTTGGAGGAGTCAATGCCATCTATTGGAATGAATTGGCGTGGATTACATCAAGCTGGATCCTTTCTCCATTTTTAAGTGGGATCATCTCTTATGCAATTTTTTCGATCATTCAGAGGAAAATCCTCTTTGCCCTAGACCCCATTGCGGCGGCACAAAGAGTTGCCCCCTACTTTGTTTTCTTTTGCTTTGCGATCATTACTCTAAGCATGCTTTTTCACGGACTCAACCTTAATTTATCAACTGTAGATTCTTTGCTCATTTCAGGTTGCGTTGGGTTAAGCGCTGCGCTTGCGAGCAAACTCGTTGTCAGACGCATTGCAGAGCCCACATTGCAACTTGCAGATGGCTTTCACCCCTACCAAGCAGTAAGTCTTCAAAAAGCGCTCCACCATTTGCAGCGTGTCCATATTTCAAATCGCAATGAAGAATACTCCCGGGAAATTTCTAAAATTCTCACTCAAGTCGAAAATCTCAACGAAACTGTCAAAAAAAGCGCCCCCTTCACCCAATCCACACAGCACTATCACGGCGTAGAAAAAATCTTCATCACGATGCAAATTCTCAGCGCGTGTTTAGTTGCTTTTGCTCACGGTGCAAATGATGTGGCAAATGCAATAGGACCTGCTGCTGCGGTATTTGGCGTACTAAAGACCCAAACCATCAGCGCCTCTTCCACAGTTCCTACCTGGCTATTAGCCTTAGGTGGCGGTGGAATTATCATAGGCCTTGCTACTTGGGGTTGGCGCGTCATTGAAACCGTTGGGAAAAAAATCACAGAACTCACGCCAACTCGCGGATTTGCTGCTGAATTTGGGGCCGCAACAACGATCCTTTTAGCCTCAAAACTTGGCCTGCCTATCTCGACGACCCATGCCTTGATTGGCGCAGTTCTTGGAGTCGGCATGGCGCGCGGACTCAAAGCATTAAATCTTCAAATGCTCAAAGAGATCGTCATCTCGTGGATTGTCACCATTCCGCTCTGCGCCCTTTTCAGCATCATCGCCTTTTATTTACTTAAACTCTTCTTTACTTAATGCGGGCACACGCTTTTGAAAATATTTTCCTATAGAAACTATTTTCTAATGAGTTTATATATCAGCCTATGGACATCAATGATCAGGCTGACTCTTTAGTTCAAAAAATCAAGCATCTAATCATCACTTCAAGCGGCCACACTTCTTCGGTGGCTACGATGGAAGAGTTTTATAACTCTTTTTGCTTGGCCCTTCGCGAAGAGATCATGATCAATACAAGTGCAACCATTGATACGATCCAATTTAAAAAACCCCGCATGATTAACTTCATATCGATGGAGTATTTGCCAGGAAGATTGCTCTTTAACAACGTTTGTAACGTCCGCGCCCAAGAACTCGTACTTGCAGTTTTAAAGAAAATGGATCGCAATCTAAGCGATCTTGTTGCATGCGAAAGCGATCCTGGTTTGGGAAATGGTGGTTTAGGGCGCCTCTCTTCTTGCTTTTTAGATTCTTTGGCCACGCTCAATTATCCTGCCCGCGGATATGGTCTTCGTTATCAGTATGGAATTTTTGAACAAGAAATTTGGAATGGAGTTCAAGTAGAGCGTCCCGATTGCTGGCTCTTAAATGAAGATCCTTGGGAATCGAGAAGAGATATTTTTTCTGTTGGAGTCCATTTTCGAGGCAAGCCTGTTCATGCGACAAATAAGCACGGCGAAGACGTATATCTGTTGGAAGATTTTGAAGAGGTCAGAGCTCTTCCCTATGACGTTCCCATCATTGGGTATTCTGAAAAAAACAACTACAGCTCTCTAATCTTACGTCTTTGGTCGACAAAAGACTCTCCGAGAAACTTCCTTTTACAAAAATATAACGCAGGATTTCTCGATCAAGCATCGGAAAACACCTCCTTAACAGACGTTCTTTACCCAAACGACAACAACGAACTGGGAAAAAGAGTTCGTCTTAAGCAAGAATTCTTGCTCGTTTCAGCATCCCTTCAAGATATTATCCGTCGCCATCTAAATGTATATGGAGATCTATCCAATTTTGGAGATAAAGTACGCATTCAAATCAACGACACACATCCCGCACTCATCATCGCTGAGATCATGCGAATGTTCACTAAAAGCTACAACTTTTCTTGGCAAAATGCTTGGGACATCTGTCAAACATGCTGCAGCTATACCAACCACACAATTCTCAAAGAGGCTCTAGAAGAGTGGAACGAAGCCCGAGTAAGCGAGCTCCTCCCGAGACAATATCAAGTGATCCAAAAACTCAATTTAGAACTTTGTAAACAGATTCGGGCAAAATATCCAAATGACGAAGATCGAGTGAGGCGCTCTTCTATCATTGAAAATGGACAAATTAAAATGGCCCACTTGGCCATTTATGGCTCTCATAAAATAAATGGAGTAGCAAAACTCCACTCTGAAATCTTAAAACAGAGCGTTTTCAAAGATTTCTACGAGCTTTATCCAGATAAATTTACCAATGTTACTAACGGAATCACACAAAGACGCTGGGTTCTGAACTCAAATCCCCTCCTTGCTGAATTCATCACAAAACGAATTGGAAATGGTTGGATCACTGATTTCACACAAATTTCTAAGTTATCTGAATTTGCGTCTGATCCTGAATCGCAAAAAGCCTTCCTTGAAATTAAGAAGAGAAATAAAGAAAACTTAATCCAATTCTTAAGCCAAGAAAACTTCACAAGAGATGCTGAAGGTAAAGTGATCGCCCACTCTCATGTTCTCGATGCAAACTCTCTTTTCGATGTACAAATCAAGCGATTTCACGAGTATAAAAGGCAACTTTTAAACGCTCTTCATCTCATTATGCTCTATCAAGAACCTCAAAAAAGAGAGGTTCACAGATTATCTATTTTTGGAGGCAAAGCCGCTCCTGGATATGAAAGAGCAAAACAGATCATGCAGCTCATTTACGCCATTGCAAGAAAATTTCATGTTGATCCAAATGCAAAAGAACGCCTTTGCGTAGCTTTTGTTGAAAACTACAACGTATCGAGAGCTGAAATCATCATTCCAGCTGCTGATTTATCAGAACAGATTTCTACTGCTGGTTGGGAAGCATCGGGAACGGGGAACATGAAACTTGCGATCAATGGAGCGCTGACGATTGGCACTGAAGATGGGGCAAATGTTGAAATGCACCAAGCAGTTACTGACAAATGGTGGCCCTTTAGTTTTGGCTCTTCATCCGTTGAGAATAAAACGGCCTATAAGTCTTGGGATCTTTACAATCAAGACGAACAAATCAAAAAAGCTGTCGACGCGCTCAAAGATGGAACATTTGCCGAAAGTCCCGAAGAAGATTATGCTTTCAAACAAATTTACTCCAGTCTAACAGAACAAGATACATTTCGCATTTTAAAAGACTTGCGCCCCTATTACGAGACCCAAAAAAAGGCAGAAGAGCTCTTCTTGAAACCTAATTTATGGGCTGAAACAGCCATTCAAAATATTGCAGCCATGGGCCCTTTTTCAGCAGATGAAGCGATCCATAATTACGCCAAAGATATTTGGGGAATCGTCCCCTGCCCACCCGATCTCGAAATCCTTGCAAAAGTGCGCGACGAATATTCGGAGCACGATCGTTGCAAAATCAGTCGTAACAACGGCTCTTAGTTCCCATATAAAATATTATTTAAGCTAATTGCCGTTTTGAGCTAGTCTTCTCATAATAGCCATGATGAAAAACTATACCCGAATTCTTTTCCTATTTGCAGCGACAAGTTTGCCCCTCTTTAGCAAGCCTACGGGGATGAACTTAATTCATGGTCAAGCAGGACCTGTTCAATCTGACACTGAAAATAGTTGGATTATTGAAACGGGAAAAAAAACCATATTGGAATGGGATCAGTTTTCCATTGGGGCAAATGAAACATTCACCTTCCTGCAAAAAGATCTCGATTCATCGGTTTTAAATCGGATTGTAGGTCAAAATTCAACTGAACTCTTAGGCGCTTTGCTTTCAAACGGAAATGTCTTTGTCCTTAATCCAAATGGCGTCTTAATCGGACCGAATGCGAAAATTGAGTGCGCAAGCTTTATCGCATCTACTTTAGATGTTCTCAATGCTGACTTTCTCAACTCAACAAGCATGCTTTTTTCTGGAAAAAGTAAAAGCTCTATTCAGAATTTAGGAACAATACAGTGCCCATCAGGTAAGATTGCATTACTAGCAAGATCTGTTAAAAATCAGGGCACCTTAAGCGCAAAACAGGTGGGAATTGCCGCATCCTCTGAGATTTTACTCAAACTCGATGAAGGCTCTGGGATGATTTGTCTTCCGATTCACTTAAGCGCTGAAGAAAGTGATGAGCCTTCCATTGTAAATGAAGGAGAAATTCACGCTTTAATCACAGAGCTAAAAAGCACAGAAAATCCTTACAGCATTGCCATTCAACAAAGTGGTTTGATCGATGTAAATTTCGATGAAGAAACAGGCTTTGCTCAATTGATCGCTGAAAATGGGTGTGTAGAAGTATCTGGAACCATTCAAGCCTCATCTAAAGATGCAGCGGGCGGAAAAGTCCACGTACTTGGAGAAACCGTAGTTTTAAAAGATCGGGCGCTTATTGACGCATCGGGCAAGACCAAGGGAGGTGAAGTTCTTATTGGAGGCGATTTTCAAGGGAAAAACCCTGAAATCAAAAATGCAAGCTTTGTATGGGCAGGCCCCGATACGCAGATTCGCGCAGACGCTCTTCATAAAGGCGATGGAGGTAGGGTCATTTTTTGGAGTGACGATGCAATGACAGCTTACGGAACCATCAGTATTCAAGGGGGATCTTTGGGTGGTGATGGTGGGCTTGCAGAAGTTTCTGGGAAAAGACTCACCTACTTAGGCTTTACGGATGCAAAAGCACCTTTTGGAAGTTATGGAACATTGCTTTTAGATCCAAATGACATCGTGATTGGCGGCGCTGCCACAACTGGGTCATTCAGCTCTTGTCCCAATTCAAACTATGTGATTGATTCTAGTACTGCGACGAACCAGATTTTAAACACAGCGCTCAATGGACAATTGGGAAGTTGTAACGTAACCATTTCAACGGTAGGCTCCACAGGCTCAGTCCCTAATGGAGGATCCATTACAGTCAGTAGCGCACTTTCTTGGAGCGCGCAAACAACCCTTACCCTCGATGCCAATTCTTACATCTCCATCACAGCAGCAATCACAAATACAGCTGCGGCGGGAAGCTTTGACGCAATGAATTTTAGATCAAGAGGTGCAACGACCGGAGCATATCACGGCATTAGTATTACCGCAGCCCTAAAAGCTACCAATGGAAATATCATTCTAGAAGGATATGCCACACAAGACAACACAGCATTACAAGGCTATAGCGGTGTCTATGTGACAAATGCGATCACCTCAACTGCCGGGACAGTCAAATTTCAAAACTGTTTAGGTGCGTATGTCAATAATGGGGTTTTCAACGAGGGGAGATTTGAAAATCACGGCGTTTATATAACAGGAGCATCTGGCTCCGTTATCGGGGCTTATATTACCGCAACAGATGTGGTTGGTGGAACTGGGTACGGTGGAGCCAATTTCGGATTTGAGGTCTACGACGGGGCATCATTAGGCTCAGATGGAACATTAGGAACGCCCGATCCGATTATTACAATCGATGCAACTGGTGGCACTGCGAGCACAGCATTTGGAGCCAACTTCGGCTGTCAAATCAACAATGCAAGCCTTACTGTCGGAGATACTGGATCGATTACAATTATAGGGACAGGTGGTGAGGGCTTTAGACAAAACTATGGGATCAATTTTTTCAACGCAACAGTAACCATAGGAACAGGTGCGAGTGCTGCAGCGACTGTATCTTTAACCGGAAATGGTGGATCTGGATTAGGCGGATCGCAAAAAGGGGTTTTCATAGAAAGTACAACAGACCTACTTCTAAGAGGAAATTCAACATTAACGATCACTGGAACTGGCGGAACTTCTTTTGGTGGTGCAGCAGACAATCAACAGAACCACGGCATTCACATTGCAGATTCAACGGTAGTGATTGGAACAAATGGTTCTAGCACAGCAAATATTACCTACACAGGAGTTGCTGGTACCGGAACACTTGGGCCTTATCCAGGCTTCAACATAGGTGTAAACTATACGGATAATACAACCACTTTCAATGGTACCGGTTTCGTCAAATTTTTAAATTGTTATGGGGGAAGTGGCGGCGATGCAAACTATGGAGTAACATTTACAAGTAATATTATTACAACGACTGGATCTATTTTATTTGATACAGTTGTTGGAGGAAGCACTGAATCAGATAACTATGGGGTTTATTTGAGTAGCTCAGGGGTAACTCTCACAGCACCTACCATCACAGCAACTGGAATTTCAGGGGGGGCTGGAATAGACAACAATTATGGTTTTTTTGTAGCTGGAACCTCGCTTTTAGGAGTACTTTCTAACTTCGTTTTAAATGACATTACAATAGATGCAACAAGTTTAGGGACTGGAATCAATAACCATGGAATATACATTGAGACAACGACTGGAGGAATCGAAACAGGCAACATAGGTGTGATCACACTAACAGGTGTAGGTAGTCAAGTTGGAACTGCATACAACAGTGGTGTTGCTCTTGGAAACTTCAACGCATACGTTGAAGTTCGCGGTGGAGATCTAACTGTCAATGGAACCTCAGGGGCAGGGCCCAACTCATACGGCGTCTATATGGTTGAAGGATCATTTTATGCAAGTTCAGGCATCATGTACTTAACTGCAGATCGCTTTGGATTCGATTACGCCTATATGGCTTCTAATGCAGATATCAATGTTTACGGCCCTATTACACTTTTACCTGGACTTGCGACTCTTATAGAATCGAACACTGATGTTAATTTTTATGGTACAATTGATGGAGCCGCCCCCTTCGAAGCTGCTTGTACGGATACCTTAACCTTTTTCCAAGACATTGGATCATCTGTTCCTTTAACAAGCTTAAGTACGACGTTTGCGACAGATTATCATCTTGGGGGAAATATTACACTTTCCAATGCTGCCATCTCAATGAATGGCTTTGTGACACTTCTTGGCGGCGTCATCATCACAACAAATGGAGGGGCAGTTAGTTTCCCAAGTACAATCAATGGCGCTCATTCATTGACAATTGCATCCGGAGGAGGGGCGATAACCTTAGGAGCTGCAATCGGAGGGACAACTCCCCTTACAGGGCTCATTGTCGGTGGAGGAACAACAACGTTTGGAACAAATATTACAGTTGCTGATGGTCCTATCACTTTTTCAAGTGCAACAGTACTCAATGGCTCGCCAACCCTTAATGCAGGAACGGGGACAATCACGTTTTCTGGCACGCTCAATGCAACTGCTGCCGAAGGACTCACGATCAGCTCAACGGGAGGAACCGCTATTTTTAGCGGCGTAACAGGGGGAAGCACGGCGCTTGGAACCGTATCCATTTCATCCATCAAAGATCTTACGATTTCTGGAGCATTTACATCAGGGGCAATTACGATCAGTAACTCATCGACCTTTACCCTGGAATCCACACTCACATCAAGTGGAGCTTTTTCGCAAAATACAGGCGTTGGAAATACGGTTTCATCGGGATCTATCGTCACTGCAGGAAGCAACATTAGTTTTGCAGGCGCCTATGCATCATCGACAAGCTCTTCAATCACAACTGGGGGAACGGTTGCGGGAACCATCTCTTTTGCTAAAACTGTGAATGGAACAGGCGCTCTAACTTTAACAGCAAATAGCATTCAATTCGGTTCGACCGTTGGAAATATTGCTCCCCTTCAATCTCTTAGCGCAACTGCTGCTGGCATTTCAGTCGCTGCTGATTTTACATCTGAAGGAGCAGTTACCTTTACAGGTCCAGTAACTACATCTGCCCCATTAACGTTCT
The DNA here is from genome assembly GCA_002773795.1 of Chlamydiae bacterium CG10_big_fil_rev_8_21_14_0_10_42_34. Lineage (GTDB taxonomy): Bacteria > Chlamydiota > Chlamydiia > Chlamydiales > SM23-39 > REEB52. The sequence goes on from PFAD01000018.1 coordinate 71,654, forward strand.
TAAATAAAGGAACAGGGGGAATTACGTTTTCTACCACACTGACAGCGGTTGGAGATATTCTAGTGTTAGCGCCCAATACGTTTCTAACCTTTAGTGGAAACATTGTTGCAACCGGAGCTACAGGATATAATGTAACCATTGAGGGGTTAGGTGTCCTTACATTTGGAGGAAGCATCGATGCAACTGGTGGAGGAAATATCTCGATTACCTCTAGCGGAGAAAGCATTACTCTTGGTGATATTACGACAAGCGGAGCGGGCAATATTTTAGTCGCCGCTACAATTTCAGATATTACTTTTGCAGATACGAAAACCATCACAAGCGGAACTGGCACTGTAGACATATCCGCTGGAGGACAAGTGTTCATTGGGAACTAAATCATCCTTAATTTTTTGTGTTTGCTGTATTTTCTCTTTATCTCATGCAGAAATTCCATATGCCATCATCGGAGGCCAAAACGGCAGTGGTGATTATGCAGCACTGATCCCCTATCTCGATCCTCTTTTATCCATTTCGTCTCTTCCTACATCGGGGCAAATCAATAGCGTTTCGATCAATCCTGTCGGAAACTCCATCATCGGAGGGACAGACTCTACCGGTGCATATGCTGCATTAGTCTCATCAACGGGGACAATCACAGCCCTTTCTTCTCTTCCAGATCCAGGACAAATTCGAAGCGTCGCAATAGGAGCTACAGGGATCTCTTTTATTGGTGGGACTAATAACGCCTCAGGGTATGGAGCTTATATCTCTCCAATCGGAGTTGTGACAACGGCATCGGTGTCTCCCCTATACGCTGTAGATATCAATCAAAACAATACTGTGACCGTTGGAGGACAAAATGGAGCCGGTGCATACTCAGTATTGGTTTCAATCCCGAATACCATCACCAACATTTCATCCCCCACATTACCCGCAGCAGGAATCATCCGTTCAGTTGCGATCAATGCTCGGGGCGATGTAATTATCGGGGGGCAAAACTCGACAGCAGCGTATGCTGCATTTATCAATACAACAGGAAATATCACAGCATCATCGATCCCAACGACTGGCAATATTTATAGCGTCGACATCAACTCAGGTGGTGTTGCCATCATTGCGGGGCAAGGTGGGTCAGCTGGCACTGCAGCCTATGCTGCCATCTCAGTCATCCCAGGATATACCGATGAAATTTTGGGCCTCCCCACCACCGGTGTCATCTATGGCGCCGCAATTAATCAGAATAGAGCAGCTGTTATCGGGGGACAAAAAGATGGAACCACACCTTACGCGGCACTTGTCTCAGCGTACAGAGAAGTGACGCCGATTCAAGGGCTTCCTTCATCTGGATCAATACGAAGTGTCGACATAGACTCATTGGGGGTTGCCCTCATCGTAGGTCAAGACGGAAGCTCTCCCTACGCTGCCCTCGTCTCCCCATCAGGAATCGCAAATATCTTACCCAATCTCCCTTCATCAGGAATTTTATATAGCGTTGACATTGGAGGGACTTTTCCTACGCCAACAATTGGCCCGTTTATCAGTGGAATGGCAAATCTGAACGCACTTCTTGCAAGCTCGTTTGCACTCAATAACCACGTGATGATTCAACATAAGCAATCTTGGCTTAAAAAGACGGTGAGAGATGAAAACGTCTCTCTTTTAGTCGCCGACAAGTTTGGAGAAAACTACATTGGGCAAACGGAGCCTCAAGCAAAAAAGACCCGCTTTTCCTTTTGGGTAGAGCCTTTTTATGACGCCACGCACCAAAAAACCTACAAAACAACTCCCTCGTCGAGCAATCAAATTTTCGGAACAATCGCTGGCTTAGACTATAAACAATCAGAAGGGATTGTTTTAGGTGCAGCTGCTGCCTATACGTATAACATGACCAAAATATCTGATGGCGTAGGCGACGGAAACATCAACCAAGAAATGGCTACATTTTACTCCTCATTTCAAGGGGAAAAGCTGTTTTTTAACATGTCTTTTTGGGGAGGGCTATACCAAACCGAATACACGCGCTATAACTACAACATCATCCATACAACCTCGAAAGCAAAAACTGATGGATGGGTATTTTCTCCCCACTTTGAATTGAGCACACCATATCGAGTGAATCATAAAATCTTCTTTGAACAGTTTTTTATGGTCGATTGGGTCAACAATTTACAAAAGCACTTTACAGAAACAAGCCCGTCTGGATTTTCTCTTATTTTAAGAGATCGCTACTGCTCTTTGCTCCGATCTGAACTTGGCTTTCGTTGTTATCAAATTATGGAGTACGGTTGGGGTCAGTTCTTTATTGAAGAAAAAATCAGCTACGTTAACCAGGCCCCTTTTTACTTCGATCCAATCCAGACCTATTTTGTGGGCCCATCGTCCAGTTTTTCCATCTCTACAACAAACTCTTCGGTTCAAAATTTAGCAGGACTAGAGTTGCACTTTTCATTCGTCCCTTGGAACGCAAAAATCCCCTACGGATCGATCGACTTTCAAGGGGAATTCGGATCGACTTTTCAGTCGTACTTTGCTCTTTTAGAAATTGGACAAAGATTTTAAATCAGAGGGCAAGATCCCACTTCTTTTGAAGCTCTTCTAGCGTCTTTTTTCTGCTAAAAGTTCGAAGTGTTTTGTTAAAGATACGAAGATTTGCGCCCTTAAGAGCGACTAAATGTAAACCTGCATCCGTCAAGGGTGCGCCTACAATTTTAAGCTTTCCCGCATAGAGATCTCCCACATAATTAACCGCAGGGATCTTTGCCAAAAGAGCTCCTTGAATATCTCCCATTACAACTGCATTCAAAAGTGCTGTAATACTATTATAGGTACGCACAATCAAAGTTGGGTGTTTTTCTAACACAAGCACAGTGGAATCATTCACAATTACGCCAATTGTTCCCTTTTCCATTGCGCTTAGCTCATTGACATTTGAACCCGATGAAACAATGAGAACAGGGCCTATATCGAGAAAGTTTTCGGAAAATTCATACTTAGCCGTGTTGTATTCATAAGGAGGCATAGATGTTAAAATGGCCTCATATTTTTTTTTGTTCAAACCATCTACAAGTGTATCCCAGTTGGCCTGAATCAATTCGAAGTCCATCCCACTATAGCGCGACATCTCTAAAAGCATCTCTTCCGTGTAGCCATTGACATACGCGTTTTGAGCGCCGAAATCTAACGGGTACCAATATGGATCTACCCCAACTTTCATCTTGCCGCCAAAGCTAGAGCTTCCACAACTGCACCCACACGCAAAAAGAGCTAAAATAAACAGACGTATTAAATACATAATGTATAGCCATCATATCCAAGAAAAGATTAAAATGAATTCAAATATTGGGAATATGTCAAACACCTATCCTATTTTGCTTGTCAACTTTGGGGGGCCACGAAACCTTGATGAAGTTGCCCCATTTTTAAAAGAGCTGCTCTGCGATCGCGATGTGATCAGAACTCGCTTTCCCAAGTTCTTTCACAACTGGCTTTTTAGTCGCATCGCTCGTAAAAGAGCGACAAAGGTCAAAGAGGACTATGAGCTCATTGGAGGCGCCTCTCCTATCTACTTCGATACAGAAAATTTAGCAAAAGCTCTTTCGGAAAAGCTCCAAGTAGAGGTCCTCACATTTCATCGCTATTTGCCCGCAACACATGCTGCGTCTATTGAAAAAATGAAGAAAGCCAAAGAGCTCAAAGTCCTTCCCCTATTTCCCCAATATTGTAGCGCAACGACCGGAAGCATCGCCCGATTTCTCTCGCATTTGCCTCCCAACAAACTCAAATGGATTAAATCTTACGCAAAACACCCTGCTTTCATCAAAGCATACCAAAAACGGATCGCCAACTTTTTAACTGAAAAAGGGCTTAAAGAAGAAGACACAGTCCTCTTTTTTTCAGCGCATGGGGTTCCGAAAAGTTTTATTCAAGAGGGCGACATCTATGAGTCGGAATGCATCGATTCATTTAATGAAGTGATGAAAGCCTTTCCGAAAACACTTGGCAGGCTTTGCTATCAGTCTAAATTTGGTAGAGGCGAATGGCTTCGACCCTACACCAATGAGGCATGTGATGAGATCTGCAATTGGAATGAAGGGAGAAAACAGATCGTCTTTATCCCAATAAGCTTTACCTCAGATCATATTGAAACACTTTTTGAAATTGAAAAACTCTACTTGCCGATCATCGAGTCAAAAGGACTCAACGCGTATCGATGTCCGGCGCTAAATTTAGAATCTTATTGGGTTGATGCTCTTTTAGAAATTGCGCAAGGACCCGCTGTTTTGAGCAGCAAATCACTGATTCGTTAATTTTTGATTGAGATTAGCAATTTGGTTTATCTGACTTATTCGCAAGAGAGCTTCTTCTTCAGTTCCTTGATGAGCTACAAACCGAATTCTCGATATTTTAGGGCAGATTAATCTAATAACATGTTTTAGCACTCCGAAATAGTTGTGTGAATTTGTCTCCCCTTTCCAAGTAATATCGTAGTGCTTTTGATCAGAATTTTTAAAAATTTGGACGGGCACATATAGGGATAAAAATACTAAATTTGGACACTTCTCCAAAATTTCAAATGTTAATGCATCTCCTTTACAATCAGTGTTAACGAGTTCAAGGTAGGTTTTTTTCAGACCTTCAAAATCGTCACAAGTAGCTAGCTTTAAATCCCTTAAAGTATCGGCAAAATCAAGATGTCTATAAGCACGTTCAATTGCTCTAAGGGAAATCCCACTCAATTGGGGCTTATCTTGAAATTTTGGCAGTTTAGGCGAGGGTGACCTAGAAATACTTTTCTCTTCCTCCATCTCTGGAGTAGCCAAAACAGACTCACGGGTCGAAGAACTAAAAGAAACAGGAGAAATACTCATTAATTACCTTTTTTTTAAATAAATTATAATACTTTTTAACAAAAAAGTCACCATAATTATACATAATCAACGCGCAACATCCCATTAACACATAATCGCCGTTCTAGATAGAGTCGGAATCGGTATGGATCAAAAACGGCAAGTTCAAGTACACTTGCCCGAAATGATGATTCCTTCAAAACTGGTTCTAGAATCGGGCGAGTGCATCGAAGGCCTTTCTCCCAAGTGGCAATCTGATACCTATTTTGGAGAAGTTGTTTTCTCAACCGGCATGACCGGTTATGTAGAGTCTCTCACTGACCCCTCTTATGCAGGTCAAATCCTCACCTTTACGTATCCCTTAATTGGCAATTATGGAGTTCCGTCAAGCAGCACGTGGGAGTCTGAAAAAGTGCAAGCGGCAGGAGTTGTTGTTGGATGGGCGAATCCAATCCCTAGCCATTGGGATTCTGAGTGCCCTTTTTTACAGTGGCTTGAAGAGCAAAAAGTTCCATTGATAACCCACGTCGATACACGAAGTCTCACTAAGCTCCTTCGAAAAAAAGGGGTAGTGCTTGGCGCTATTTGCAAAGAAAAACGGCCCCGTAAGTTTTTTGATCCAAACGAGACTCACCTGATCAAAAAGGTGAGCATTCCAGGGAAACAGGCCTATGGCGCGGGGAAGAAAAAAATCATCGCTGTCGATTGTGGAATGAAAGAAAACATCTTGCGCTGTCTTATGAAATTTCCCGTACAAATCATACGCGTCCCCTTTGATTACGATTATTCTAACGATGATTACGATGCCCTTTTTATCTCTAATGGCCCTGGCAATCCAACCATGGCCAAAGAGACGATTGCCATCCTCAAGAAGAACTTAAAAAAAGGCAAGCCGATCATGGGGATTTGCTTAGGAGCTCAGCTGCTTGCCCTTGCCATTGGCGCAAAAACTTACAAGCTTAAATATGGGCATCGAGGACAAAACCACCCTTGCATGGATTTGGAGAAAAAAACCTGTATCCTCACTTCACAAAATCACGGCTATGCGATTGATGAAAAAAGTTTGCCGCGCGATTGGAAAGTTTTACTGCGCAGTGTAAATGATGACTCTGTTGAGGGGATCATCCATAAAAAGCTCCCCTACTTTGCAGTACAATTCCATCCGGAAAGCCACCCTGGGCCCACAGATGCGTTTTACCTATTTGAAAAGTTCTACGAGATGATCAAATGAAAAGCGTATTGATTTTAGGCTCCGGCGGTCTTCGAATTGGACAAGCAGGCGAATTTGACTATTCTGGCACTCAAGCGATCAAGGCCCTTAAAGAAGAGGGTCTAAAAACCATCCTAGTCAATCCAAATATCGCAACAGTGCAAACAGATCCATCTATGGCAGATGTTGTGTATTTACAACCTTTAGATGTCACAACGGTTGAAAAAATCATCGAAAAGGAGCGCCCTTCCGCTATTTTACTCAGCTTTGGGGGGCAAACTGCGCTGAATTTGGGTCTTTCCCTCGAAGAGAAGGGGATTTTAAAAAAATACAAAGTGAAAGTACTAGGCACTCCCGTTGAAACAATCAGACTCACTGAGGATCGTGATCTATTTAAGCAAAACTTAAACTCAATTGGAGTCTTAAGTCCCCAAAGTATTGCCGCTGAAACTGTCGACGAAGCAGTGCACGCTGCGCGCAAAATTGGGTATCCGGTCATGATGCGCTCTGGATTTTCTTTAGGAGGGCTCGGTTCAGGAAAAGTTGTTGATGAAGCTGAATTGAAAGGGAAGGCAAGACAAGCTCTTCAAGGGGCCCCACAAGTTCTGATCGAAGAGTATCTTCTCGGGTGGAAAGAACTTGAATATGAAGTTGTGAGAGATTGCCACGATCAAGCGCTTGTGATCTGCAATATGGAAAACCTTGATCCTATGGGCATCCACACAGGAGAAAGCATCGTCGTTGCCCCCTCTCAGACGCTGAACAACGATGAATACCATACTTTACGCGAAATTTCTTTAAAATGTGCGCGTCACTTCCAAATTCAAGGAGAGTGTAACGTCCAATTCGCCCTCGATCCAAAAACGGGCCAATATCGAGTGATAGAGATGAATGCGCGTCTATCAAGATCAAGCGCCTTGGCCTCTAAAGCAACAGGCTATCCCCTCGCCTTTGTCGCTGCAAAATTAGCCCTTGGATTTAGACTCGATGAAGTGCCAAATGCGATCACAAAAAAGACGACAGCTTTTTTTGAGCCAGCTCTTGATTATATCGTTGTGAAATGTCCGCGCTGGGACACACAAAAACTCAAAAGTGCAGATAGAACCATTGGCACCGAGATGAAAAGCGTCGGCGAGGTGATGGCCATTGGGAGAAACTTTCCTGAAGCGATGCAAAAAGCAGTCCGTATGCTCAACATCGGATCAAGCGGGATCGACCAACCTCCAGAAGAGATGCAAAGTTTAATAAATGAAATCAAAAAGCCAACCGATCTTCGCCTTTTTGCCCTCTATCAATTCTTTCAAAAAGGGGGATCTGTTCTCGATGCTCAAGATCTTTCCCTCATCGACCCGTGGTTTTTAAACCAGTTAAAAGAGCTCTCTGATTTCCAACAAACCCTTGAAGGCAGAAAAACAACTCCCGCACAAATTCGAAAAGCAAAAGAGCTTGGATTTTCAGATAAATCGATTGCAAAAATTAAAAAAATGCAAGAAAGCGCGATTCGAAAATATCGGCACAAACACAAGATTACTCCATTTATCAAGCAGATCGATACGATGGCAGGTGAGTTCGATGCCGAAACAAACTACCTCTACACAACCTACTCAGCCACATGTCACGACGTTACCCCCTCAAAGAAAAAACCAATCGTCGTTTTAGGATCAGGCCCCTACTGCATTGGCTCTTCGGTAGAATTTGATTGGTGCGCAGTCAATATGGCGCGCACATTACGGGAGTTAGGAGCCGAAGTCGTGATGATCAACTCAAATCCTGAAACAGTTTCGACCGATTTCGATGAATCAGACAGGCTCTATTTTGAAGAACTCACCTTGGAAAGAGTGCAAGATATTGCCGACTTTGAATCTCCCAAGGGGATCGTTGTCTCAGTAGGTGGTCAAATTGCAAATAATTTAGCCATGCCGCTTCACAAAGAAAAATATCCGATCTTGGGAACAAGCGCTCCCTACATAGATATGGCTGAAAATCGAGACACCTTTTCCTCTCTACTTCACCAACTAAACATCGATCAGCCTCCATGGGAAAAAGTCACAAGTCTTAAAAAAGCAAAGGATTTTGCCGAACAACATGGATATCCAGTCCTCATTCGCCCCTCATACGTCTTGTCAGGCGCCGCCATGAATGTGGTGGCAAATGAAGAGGAGATGGAAAAATATCTCTTAGAAGCTGCCATTTTATCTCCGGACCATCCAACAGTTATTTCAAAATTCATCGAACATGCAAAAGAGCTTGAAATCGACGGCGTCGCAAAACACGGTGAGGTGATTGTCTCTGCCATTTCCGAACACGTTGAAAATGCGGGAGTTCACTCTGGGGACGCAACGATTGTTTTGCCCCCACAAAGGCTTTATCTTGAGACGATCCGTAGATCAAAAAAAATCACCCGTGAAATTGTTAAGGCGCTTAAAATTACAGGCCCTTTTAACATCCAGTTCATCGCAAAAGGCAACGCGATTCAGGTGATTGAGTGCAATGTACGCGCATCGAGATCATTCCCCTTTGTCTCAAAAGTAACCGGCCATAATTTTATCGAAATCATTGCAGAGATCCTCTTGGGCAAATACAAACCACGCAATTATGAAACTCTTGAGCTCGATTATGTCGGCGTAAAAACGCCCCAATTTTCCTATAAACGGCTCAAAGGAGCAGACCCCGTTGCCAATGTCGAAATGGCATCAACCGGAGAAGTTGCCCACATTGGAGATAACTACCTCGAAGCTTTTTTTGCTTCATGGCTCTCCACTGAGCAAAAAATTCTCGGTAAAAAAGTGCTCATCAGCGCTCCTGCAGACTATCGAATTAAACTCCTCGAATCGCTCCGCGAACTTGAATCGCAAGGATGGGATCTATATGCAACAGAAGGGACTCACGATTTTCTCTCTAAACACGGTGTCGGCTCCGTTTCTTTGTATAAAGTGGGGGAAAAATATGAGCCGAATATTGCCACAATGCTTGCAAATCGCAATATCGATCTGATCATTAATATTCCACGCAGCGGCGTCGAGAAAAATTCAGCTGGCTTTAAAATTAGAAGACTAGCAATTGACCATCACATCCCACTGATCACAAATCTTCAGCTCGCCCAAATCTTCCTACAGTGCTTAGCTGAGCTAGAACTAGAAAATCTCCCCGTCCGATCACTTCAAGAAATGACTAAAATATGAAAAATAGACTCCTTCAATGGGCCACTCGTCTCATCCGCCCTTTTCTTAAAACCCATCCACAAAAAAATCGGATCCTCATCGTCTCGACAACAGCCCTTGGTGATACTCTTTGGGCTACCCCCGCCATTGAAAATATCCGAAATACATTTCCAAAAGCCTACATTGCGGTTCTTACAAGCCCCATCGGAATGCAAGTCCTAAAGCACAACCCCTATATCGACCAACTTTACTTGCTCAAAAAACCATTTTCTCTTTGGAAAAGACTTTACGCCGAACAATTCGACACAATCCTCCTGTTGCACGCCTCGCAAAGATTTACACTCCCCCTAATATCTATTCTCGGGGCCACCCGTATCATAGGCACAAAAGGGATCAATAAAGGGCTCGATTCGCTTTTAACCCATCCCCTTTGCAATCACCACCTACATGAAATTGTCCGAAGGCTAGAAATTGCAGAAACAATAGGGGCAAAAACAACTTCGCAAACGCTCTCTTTTTTCCTAAAGCCCAATGAAATCTCCCCTCTTGAAAAAAAGCGTCCCTTAATTGCGCTACACCCCGGATCAAAAGATCCCTTTAAGCGCTGGCCAAAGGAAAAGTTCATCGAACTCGGCTGTAATCTCAAAGCAAAACTCTCTTGCGACATTGTCATCACGGGAACCAAAGATGAACTTAAGCTGATGAAAGAGATCCAAGAGCAAATCCCCGACGCATCCCTTTATCCCCCAAATTGCTCTTTAAGACAGTTTGCGTCTTATTTGACTCAAGTGGATCTTTTGATCTCAAATGATACAGGCCCTGTCCATTTAGCCTCCGCTCTCAATAGACCCACAATTGCCCTCTACGCTTCAACCAATCCCGCCCAATGCGGACCTCACCACGCACCAAACACATCTGCAATCTTTAAACCTCCAACATGTACCCCATGCGCTAAAAGAAAATGCCTGCAGCCCTTCTGCTTTTTGCAAATTAGTAGCAACGAAGTCTTCGAAAAAGCCATGCAAAAAATAAATTAAGATCTCATCGCACAATTACTAATTGTAAAAAAGTCAAATTTAGTTCAAAATTTTGCTCAAAAATCTCACACAAGGCATTTTCATGGCGCTCTCAATACAAACAACCCCTCCTGCACAAGACTTAGCTTCGCGCATGCATGAATTTGGTGCAAAAGCGTTCCCCAACGAGCCAGCCCTTTCACAAGAGCAGAAGCTAAAAGCAACCGTTTTAAATCAATCTCTGATTTTTTCTTCTGATTGTGCCCCATCTATTCATGAGCTTTCCACAGTAGTGAGTCAAGTCTCTAATGAAATCCTTCAACATCTAAACCAAACCACCGACAATGACCTCCTACGCTTTGATGCAGCCACAAAAGGACTGAGAATCTTAAACAATTACAGCAAGACGGTAAAAGGCTTAAAAAAGGAACTTCTTAAAGAAAAACAGATAACCTGCATAAATAAAAAAATAGAAGAAACCTTTGCAGCCATTCACGAACATCTACTCGAACTTCATTCTCCTGAAAAAGCCAAGCCAACGAACCCGATAGGCCTTAGATCGTTTTATGATGGAAGCCAGTTACGTTTCATGACTAATTTTAGCTTAAAAGACAAAGAAAATCTTCCTGGTTTTTTAAATAATACAAATCCAGAGAAATTGGAAGAATACGTGCTTATGCAACTTCCCCTTTTTGCTGACCGCATTTCTTTATATAATTTATTGCTTACAGATCATGCTTCTCAACATTTCTCAGCCTCGCAAATTCCTTTTAATACAAGGATCAACGAAGCGGCCAACGAGGAGAAAAAAGCTGAAATAGCAGCAGAATATATTGAACTCTTATTTAACAATGCTCAAACAGAATTTACACTGACAGAAAAACTATATGGAATGAGTCCGACCCACCCACACCCAGTTCCTGATGATTCTGAATGGGTTCAGGTAGAAAGCCTTAAGACAAGCGATGACCTAGGACTTACTCAAGAAGATGTTGAACCAAAGATTAAAGCATCTGTCAATCAGATCCTAAGTGAACTAACAGAGAATGCAAACATCCCAAACCCAAAAATAGATGAGCTACACACTCATTTACATATAATCAACGCCTTAGATGAAAACAATGAAGGCTTACGAATAACTGAAGCGATTACCGCTAATGACTGGCAAAAAATTTGCAGCAAAGCTCTTGACTACCCAGACTATAATGCATTTATTATGGAAGTTTCGAAATATTCAGGAGTTGCGCTAGAAACTTTGCCAAAGGCCAAAAAACAACCTACCGAAAATGCGCGCATACTCAGTGAAACGGTTAAAAGCAATGACCCTGAACAAGTAAATGACCTTATTCTGATTTTGAGCCTTTCTTCAGAAGATTTTGAAATCGCTATTCAAACATCGATTGAAAAAACTTTAGAGTCTTGTACTCGAAATAAGCTTGAAATTTTGCATACCCTCCTAAGACACATCAATACTCTCAAAGAAAAAAACTCATGCTCTCCATTAGTTGCTGAGCAGTTGAAGCAAGTTTATCAGCTTTCTAAAGAATACGAAGTGCATCAAAAATTAGAACAAGCCATCCAAACATACTCAGGACACTTAAGCTCTCAATTAAATACCTCTACAACGGAAGAGGAAAAAAAAGCCTAAAATCCCCCACCTAAGCCCAAGATAACTTGGGTTTAGGTAACTGCATAAAAATATAAATTAACATCACATTACTAATTGCAATATATTCAACTTCACATCACAATCATGGCCAAAAAAAACTTTGAGGTTTTTTCATGGCAAACTTAGTACTGCTCAGCGGCGCCCCACTTCCCTTACTTCCAAAAGAACTACAAACTCCAAAACACCAAGAGCTGATAGATCGTATCAACGAATTTGCCATAAAACACTTTGCTGTAGAGCATGATCTTCCGAAATACTTAACCGCTGATTATGTAATTAAAATACACAAAGAAGCAGAAGACACAAAAAAAGTGACGGTTCTTAAGGAACATCCAATCTATACCTTAACATTACAACAATGGATTTTAGAAAACTCTGATTCTGATCCTGATTTAAACCCAAACGCAGCAGCTCCTATCATCCCACAAGTCATATTGAGTTCTTTAGAAGCAAACAAAGATAATGAGTACGTTCTACTCAATACAGTCGTAAAGGGGGTGAGGGTTTTACAGAAAAGCAGAACCGCTGTGAATTGGTCACATCTCCCGTGGAAAGCTGATGATGCCTACGCAAAAGCCTTTGATGCCATTTTGGACACTCTTAATTCTTATATCGAACGAGAAGGGGAGAAAACTCTTTTTGAAACAATCACACCAGAAGAACGTATAAACTACACATCCCTCCTCCCCTTTCTATTAAGTAACAATAACATTGAATTAACAGACTATTTAATTAGCTGTTTGCCCATCTTCACAAACAAGCTTTCTATGTATAAATTATTTCTTAGGATGCATAAAGGTCAAAATCCGAACGAAATTAAGAGGTTTGGAGAAGATCTTTCTAAGGAGCCCAATATAGAATCTAAAGTCAAAATTGCTGTGGAGTATATCGAGTATTTGTTTAACAAGTTAGATGAAAGCCACAAAAAAGCTGAAGAAAGTTGGAGTGTTTGGAGTGCAACAAGAAGTTTTTTTGGCTATCTTTTTGGGATGTCTCATATACAAAAGCCTACACAACCAACTAATGAACAAAAAGCTCCTGTAACAAAGGCGTCTTCATTTGATAAATTAGAGAATCAACTTGAGGCTTTAATTAAAAAGATCTTTCAAAATGACGCAGAACTTAAAGAAGAGATCCCTACTGACATATTAGACAGTATATGCAACACCCTAAAAAAAATTAACAAATCAGATGAACAAGCAACCGTTTTGCGCGTCACAAAAGCCATTACCGATCTACAGTGGCAATTCATTTGCCAAACCTCCAAAGGGTATAAAAACTACAACGAGTTAGTTCAAAACATTTCGATCTATTCAGGATTTACAGCGGAGGAGCTAGGTGTTGGTAAGTTCCTCGAAGAGGAGAAAAAGTCGCATAATTAAGACTGCGTAAAACCTGAAGTACAAAGAGACTATCCCACAAATATTTTTCGTCCCCGTTTTTTTCTTTAGCCAATTTTTAAGGTTCTTTTGACAGGAGTAATATCAACTTCGATATAATTCCTTGGAAAAAACCTTAAAAATTGGCTAAAGTAACCGAAAAATATTTGTGGGATAGTCTATAGTATGAAATGATTGAATCGACTTAGGGCTCATTATGAAAAGAATGCTTCAAGGCCGGGATCTGGTTTCAATTCACGATCTGAGTAAAAATGAGATCGAATTGATTCTCACGACTGCTCGCAAGATGCAGACAAATCCTAGGCCCGATCTATTAAAAGGGTGCATCTTAGCAAGCTGCTTTTTTGAGCCCTCAACGCGCACAAGACTCTCGTTTGAAGCTGCCATGCACAGGTTAGGCGGCTCAGTGATTGGATTTGCCGAAGGGGGGATTACTTCTGCGAAAAAAGGGGAGGCCCTTTTCGATGCGATGAAAATCGTTGGCAGTTATGTTGACATCGGTGTCATTCGCCATCCACAAGAAGGATCCGCAAGACTTGCTGCAGATGCAAGTGCAACGCCAATCATTAATGCCGGAGATGGGGCAAATCAGCACCCAACACAAACACTTTTAGATCTCTACACAATTCAGCAGCACTTGGGCAAAATCGATGATCTTCATATAGCTCTGTCCGGCGATCTTAAGCACGGAAGAACGGTTCACTCACTTTGCTTAGCCCTTGCTCACTATGACGTTCGCCTCTACTTTGTCTCGCCAGAAAACTTAACAATCCCTGAGGCAATTACCCACGAGCTGAAAAAGAAAGGGGTTAAGTTCTCTTTTCATGCCACAATTGACGAAGTGATTCCCAAAGTAGATGTCCTTTACATGTCGCGCATCCAAAAAGAGCGCTTCTCAGATTCAAATACTGAGACTCCAAGTGGATGTCTTCTCAAGAAAAAACATTTGGAAAGGGCAAAAAAAACACTGCGCATTTTGCATGCTTTACCCCGGTTGGATGAAATAGAAAAAAGCATCGACACGACCCCTTTTGCCTCATATTTTGAGCAAGCTGCAAATGCAGTGCCGGTTCGGATGGCGCTTTTAGCACTGATTTTAGGCAAATTATGATAGAAAAAACACTTTGCGTCTCAGCGATCTGCCATGGGACGGTGATCGATCACATCAAAGCGGGCGAGGCTCTAAAAATCATCCGCGTTCTTCAGCTCAATGCAGATGGAAATACTGTGACTGTGGGATTGAATCTAAAGAGCCAATCTTTAGGGATCAAAGATCTCATCAAAGTGGAAAATGTCTTTTTATCCAAATCGCAAGCGGACCATATCGCCATATTTTCCCCCACCGCAACAATCAATGTAATTCAAAACTATAAGCTTACAAAGAAGTTTGGCGTAGAGATGCCCGAAATTGTCGATGGGATTCTCGCATGCCCAAATCCTAGATGCATCGCAAATTTAGAGCAGATCCCCACCTCTTTTTCAATTGATGGCATTGATGAAGATCTCTATTTATGCTGTAAATACTGCGAAAAAATGTTTACGCGCGATCAAATCCACGAAAGGATCTATTTTTGATCAAAATCAAAAATGTAACAACCCATTTGGGACAAAAAATTAACCATCAGATCGATGGGGAAGATCGGGTCATTGAAGCAGAAGGGCTTGTCATGCTCCCCGCTTTAATCGATCCACACGTCCATTTCCGCGTGCCCGGTGCAGAATACAAAGAAGATTGGGAAAGTGGCGCACTTGCTGCCATTTGTGGGGGCGTGACAACAGTATTCGACATGCCCAACAATACACCGTCTTGCATTTCAAAAAAAAGGCTCGCTGAGAAAAAAGCAATTATTGAAAAGCAGCTAAAAATCCCTTTGCGCTATGGACTTTATCTCGGAGCCGATCAAAATCATCTCGACGAAATTGCAAAGACAAAAGATCAAATTGTGGGTCTCAAAATCTATATGGGATCTTCTACGGGAGATCTTTTAATGAACGATCCTAAAGCGCTCGAAAAGGCTTTTCGACTAGCAGCTGAAAATAGTGTCTTAGTTGCCGTCCACGCAGAAGATGAAGATTTAATCAAAAAAAGATCAGCCGAATGTAAAGCAGCTTTACAAACAGATCCAAAGAGCCATTCGATGATCCGCAGCCCAGAAGTTGCGCAAAAAGCTCTAGCCGTTGCCCTTGAACTTGCTGAAAAATATAAAACACGTCTTTACGTTGCCCATGTAAGCACAAAAGAGGAGTTAGATCTCATTCGCAAAGCAAAAATGAAAGGGGTTCAAGTGTTTGCTGAAGCGACGCCTCATCACCTTTTTTTAACAACTGCCCTTTATGAAAAATTGGGGACAAGGGCGCTCGTAAATCCACCTTTGCGCGATCATGTAGACGCTCTTTGGCAGGCCATCAAAGATCAAACAATCGATACAATCGGCACGGACCATGCACCGCACCTTCTCGAGGAAAAAATGCGCCCCATGGGCTCGGCCCCTTCTGGATTTGCCTCCATCGAGCTTTATTTAGCGCTCCTTTTAAACGCGCATCACGAGAAAAAAATTTCACTCGAGCAAATTGTATCTCTGACCTCCACGCAGCCTCGTGAAATTTTTCACTGGCCAGTTAATAGCGATGTCGTACTCGTCGATCTAAATCACGAGCAGGTTGTCAAAGACTCTCACCTAAAAACAAAAGCTAAATGGTCTCCCTATGCTGGGATGAAACTTAAAGGCTGGCCCCGCTACACGATCTTGAAAGGAAAGGTTTATGATACCCAAATGGTTCCCTAAACACCCTCCCCTTTACGATATCAGCAAAACATATGCAGAAAACTGCTCAAAGGGCCCCTTTTTTTCTGGAGAAATTCCCCAAAGAGACCCTCCCAAAAACAGGGTCGATTTTTTAGGCCATGAAGTCTCTTCTCTCATCGGCGTGCCAGCGGGGCCTCTTTTAAACTCTAAATGGATCGAACTCGCTGGAAAATTAGGCTTTGATATCCCCGTTTATAAAACAATCCGCAGCGAAGCGCATCCAGGCCACAGACTTCCAAACGTTCAGTTCATCGATGCATTGGGCAATCAAATAACAAATCCTAAAACAATCGACCAATTAAGTATTACCAATTCATTTGGGATGCCCTCACAATCTCCCGATTTTTTACTTCAAGACATAGAAAGGGCAAACCGGTCTTTGTCAGAGGGGCAAGTGATGATCGTCTCCGTCGTCGGAACGCCGAATAGAGGATTGAGTTTTGTAAGTGACTTTGTCAAAACGGCAAAACTTGCCCTCGAGGGGGGAGCTAAGATTATTGAAGCCAATTTTTCTTGTCCAAATGTTGAAAAAGCAGATGGGATCTTATATCAAAATCCACAAACCGTTCACGAATACACCCAAATCATCGCAAAAGCGATCCACCCGATCCCACTCATCTTAAAAGTGGGAAGATTTGAGAGCGCTCACCAAATGAAAAGCGTGTTTCTCGCAGCTGCAAGAGGGGGAGCCAAAGCGATCTGCGGAATTAACTCGGTGAGCATGCAAATTCACCCGCCTTTGGACGAACAAAGAAAAACAAGTGGCGTGTGTGGTGCAGCCATCCGCTCCTTTGCCCTCGAATTTGTTCGCGAGGGAAAAAAAATCGTCCAGGAAAATAAACTCGATTTAATTTTAATAGGCTGTGGTGGGATTATAAAGCCTAATCACTTTAATGATTTTTTTGACGCAGGAGCAGATGTCTCAATGAGTGCCGCTGGCATGATGTGGGACCCTTATCTTGCAATGAGGTACCATGATTCGATCTCTCATCCATAAGCTGTTTGAAATTGGCGCTGTTAAATTTGGCGAATTCAAACTCAAAAGCGGGATCACTTCCCCTATTTATATCGATTTACGCCTCACGATTTCAAATCCAAAGCTCATTGTAACAATCAGCGAGTTGATGCACGAAGCGATTCGGGGATGCAAAATGGACCTGATCTGTGGAGTTCCCTACACAGCGCTCCCGTTTGCAACGGCCATTTCGATCCAACACACCATCCCTATGGTTTTGCGTCGCAAAGAGAAAAAAGAGTATGGCACTGGCAAACTCATTGAAGGGATCTATCAACCAGGTCAGCAATGTGTCATTATCGAAGATGTGATCACATCCGGACAAAGCATTTTTGAAACGATTGTCCCCCTCTCTAAAGAAGGGCTTGTCGTCGAAGATATTGTCGTTTTGGTCGATAGAGAGCAAGGGGGGAGAAAATATATCGAAAGCAAAGGATTTAAGGTCCATCCCATTTGCACCATCACCATGATTGTCGATGAACTTTTAAAAGAAAAAAAGATCAATGAAGAGACTGCCCATTCGGTCCAAGATTTTATTAGGAAAAACCAAGTATGAAACTCTCTTTTTTAAAAAGATCCTCTTTAACTTTGCATCCAACCGCCCAAAAGCTATTCAAGCTAATGTCGGAGAAAAAAACCAATCTCTGCATTGCCCTTGACGTTACAGAGCAAAATCAACTCCTAGAAATGGCAGACGAGCTGGGCCCAGAACTGTGCGTCTTAAAAACACACGTCGACATCCTAAAAGACTTCACTCCCGACTTTGGAGATAAACTTAAACAAATTGCCAAAAAGCACCGTTTTTTTATTTTTGAAGATAGAAAATTTGCAGATATTGGACAAACCGTCTCGTTGCAATATCACAAGGGCATTTACCAAATTGCCAAATGGGCAGACATTGTTAACGCGCACATTGTTCCAGGGCCAGGAATTATTGAAGGGCTAAAAGATGCATCTTTGCTCCTTCTTGCAGAAATGAGCTCAGCAGGAACCGTTGCAAAAGGGACCTACACCCGAAAAGCGGTCCTTCTGGCAGAAAAAAATCCAAAGACCGTGATGGGCTTTATCTGTTTAAAAAAAATCAGCCAAAAACCAGGCTTTATCCACTTTACTCCTGGCGTAAAATTAAAGCGGGGGAAAGATTCTTTAGGACAAAGATACCGCACAGTAGAAGAAGTCTTGATCAAAAATCAAAGCGACATCATCATAGTCGGCAGAGATATTACAACTGCGCAAAAACCATTAAAACAAGCGGCCCTTTATCGTGAAAGAGCCTGGGAAGCACATGTCCAAGCAATTTCCTAAGATTTCAATCATCCTCCTTAACTGGAATGGGAAAAAAGATACGCTAGAATGCCTGAACTCTCTCAAAAAAGTCGACTACCCCAACTTTCAAACCATTGTCGTTGATAACGGCTCGAAAGACAACTCAATCGCAGAACTACGCGCCGCCCATCCACATCTCCCCATCTTAGAAAACGGGGCCAATCTCGGCTTTGCAGGGGGCAACAATCCTGGCATTGAGTGGTCATTGCGCCACCATGCAGAGTGGATCTTACTCCTCAATAATGATACAACTGTCGATCCTCTTTTTCTTCGAGAGTTTCTCAATGCTGCAAAAGAAGAGCCTAAAGCAAAAATCTTAGGGGCTAAAATCCTCAAATACCATCAGCCGAATATCATCGATCATCTCGGTGGATTTTGGAATCGACAAAAAGCAGAATTTGAGTCTCCCGACTCAGGGCAAGCCGATCATCCCTACCTCAACATGAAAGAGGTCGATTACGTTTGTGGCGCCGCACTTTTCATGCATCGAAGCGTTCCCGAAACAATTGGTCTTCTCGAGCCAAATTTTTTCCTTTTTTGGGAAGAGACCGACTTTTGTTACCGCGCACGAAAAGCGGGCTTTGGCGTCTGGACAGCACCGCTTGCAAAAGTTTGGCATAAAGTATCTTCCTCCTTCACAGGAGGCAAGCCACAAATGCACTATTTTTGGTGGAGAAGTCGCCTCCTTTGGATCGAGCGTAACTGCCCCCATGACGAAAAAAAAGAACTTTATAAAAAAGTGATCTATCCAGAACTCATTAAAATGTTTAGACACTACCTTCTCAAATTTCTTTTACCATCTACCCCCTCTCGAAAAGAGAAGGTTCGCCGCTATAAAGCAGGCTGTTTAGGGGCCCTTGATTTCTTCCGCCGTCGCTTTGGCAACAGCCCAAAGTGGCTTAATTCAAAATAATAGACTTTAACTTCCAGTTAATTTATAATAACAAAACAATGACATCAAACGTACAAATTATTTCAAATTACTTTTACGACGAACACTCCGTCGAACAAGCCACTCGCCTATCTGTGACCGAAAAAAAAACAGATCATGTTGCATCCAGACTTCGCAATACAGATAACATGAGAGCCCCCTTACAGGCTGCGCATAGCGCCCTCCGCAACGACCTAGGTTTTTCCCCAGATTCTCTCAACCCTAGTGAATCAGGCTCTCTCTCAAGTTCTCTTACTGACCCAAGCGAATCGAGTTCGTTCTTGGATTCTCTTGAAAACAGCCCCCTAGCGAAGGCCTTTAAGAACCTCAAGCTCCCCCAAAAAGATACAAATCTTTCTCACAACCCATACGACACACCTCTACACCAACCTATGAGGAAACAGAGCGAACCAATAGTCCAAAAAGTTTCGGACCAACCTCAAGCAACGTCCAAGGCAGCCACACGCGCACATGAGTTCTTTGCCTTTATGCAAGCTCCCAGAGAAAAGACCGCAAAACCACCTCAACCACCTAAACTTACTCCACTTCCACCAAAGCATCCTTCAACGGGAAAAGCTCCCGCAGAAGTCACCTCCTCGCTTCCAGAATCTGAACGAATTACCCCACCTCCTGGAGGAGTTTTAGCACTTTTGCGCGGCGATGAGACAAAGCAAATTACAAATCCCGATAGTTCTTCCGATGTTTGGAATAAAACCCTTTTCCCTAAAAGCGCAGAACAAACGCTGATCGTTTCTTTTAGAAAGAATGAAATAGAAAGACATTTTTCTCCTCCCCCAAATAGCTCTGAGCAGCCAATTAAGTTCTCTTCAAAGATTGTTTCTTGAAAATCCAACAGCCCAAATGATATAACTATACTTAGAGGGTATCTATAAATTTAGCTTAGGTGTTAAATTTATAGAAGTGACCTGATTAGGCTGTGTGAATTCATGAAATCCATTTTCAAACTCTTATTTCTTCTCTTGCTCGCTGGGTGTGCAGGAAACCAAGCAATTGTGAACAATGTCAATGAGAGAGAGGCCAACGAAATCGTAGTCTTCCTCGCATCAAAAGGGATCGTGGCACAAAAAATTGCAGCGCCCACTTCGGCTACTGCAGCCGCTGCGCCTACAGACATGTTCAGCATCGCTGTAGATCCATCTCGCTCCACAGATGCAATGGCACTCCTCAATCAGTACGGACTGCCGAGAAGACAAGGGACAAATCTTTTAACTCTATTTGCAAAAGCGGGGTTAATGTCATCGGACAAAGAAGAGACAATTCGCTATCAGGCAGGCCTTGCAGAACAGCTCAGCAACACAATTTGCAAAATCGACGGCGTCCTTGATGCCAATGTACAGCTCTCATTTCCCCCATCAGATTTAAATCCCGCACCTGGCACGCCCCTTCCGAAAGTAACTGCTGCAGTGTATGTGAAACACCAGGGCGTTATGGAAGATCCAAACAGCCACATGGAAGTGAAGATCAAGCGCCTTTTAGCAGGAAGCGTTAATGGCTTAAGCTATGAAGATGTCGCGGTCATCTCAGATCGATCTCGCTTTGCAGATATTACATTGCAAGTAGATGGAGAAATGATTGGGCCGAAAGCTTTACAGCAAACATATGTAAGTATTTGGGGCGTAATTTTAACAAAAAGCTCCCTTGCCCGATTCCGAACAATTTTCTTCTCATTTATTGTCCTTCTCCTCCTTTTTGGAGCAGCTATCGGATATCTTGTTTACAGATTCTATCCTTTGTTAAAAAAACGAGAAGAGAAGACAGAAGTTCCCCCATCAGAAACGCCTCCACCAGGACCTAACATTTGAAAAATCCCAGCGAAACAGTTCTCAAGGCCTTCTTGAGTCGCTGCGAGCCTGAAAAAAAAAGGGCGCTGGAAGGATTTTTACCAGATATAGAGCGCGCTCGCCTAGAAGACACCCCCGGATTTGCTGAAGAGATCGAACCCCAAAAGTTTGCAAATGGCAACCTTTGGGAAAAAGTCCACTGGTCTTGGTTTTTACCCACTTTAAAAACTTACGATGAAACAGAACAAAAGCTATTTCTATCAGCGCTAACTACCCATGCAGCTAAAAATTTAGCTAAAACACTCATGCTCTCTTCTTATGCGCAAGAAGTTACCCATGTTGCAAAAGACTATTTGCGCAAAGTCCTCATCGATAGTCTCATCGGACCACATGATCGCCTTCTCCCTGCAGAGTATCTCTCGAAAAGCCCCCTAAAAGGGCTGCTAAAACTTTCAAAAAACAAACTCACTCATATAATTGATCTCCTCTCTTTATATGATTTATCCGCAGAACTACGGCAAATTGTAGAGACAAAAATCCTGAAAAAAATCTACAGTCTCTTAACAGAGGAAGAGCGCACCTTCTTAAAAAAAGCGATGACGCATAAAGAGCACATGATCTTAGCTCGGATGGGGCTTGATCGATTCGATGGAACGGAAGAGACACTTCGAACACTCCTCCACCGTAGAGGCCTCGCGCGCTTAGCTGCCGCTCTTTGCGGACAAGAACCCGACTTTATCTGGTATGTTTGTCACCAGTTAGACATTGGCAGAGGGACTGCCCTTTTTAAACAATGTGCAAAAGACCCCATACCCGGTGTAACCGAGGCGATCATCGCCCAAGTAGAAGAGTTGCTATGAAAAAGTTTTTTTTCCTTATTTCCGGCAAAGAAGTGCGTGTGGCGCCAGGAGAAAAAGTAATCCCTGCAAAAGAGTTTACAACTCTCAATAGTGCAAGCGAGCTTTTAAAAACTGTGAAAGAAGACGCTGCTGAATACATCGAAAAGACAACGGTTGAAGCTGAAAAAATAAAAGAGCTCGCTTTTCAAGAAGGGTTTCAAGAAGGACTCACCTCTTTAAACAAACACCTTTTTGAGTTAAATAAAGAGCTCAAGACCTTGCGAGAAGACATCCAAAAAAAAATCCTCCCCCTTTCACTAAAAGCTGCCAGAAAAATCATTGGTGAAGAGTTAAGGGTCCATCCCGATCGGATTGTCGACATCGTCCTCACCTCTTTAAAACCTGTAACTCAGCACCGAAAAATCATCATCTATGTCAACAAAGCTGATTTACAAATGATCGAAGAGAGCAAGAGCAAAATCAAGAAGATATTCGAGCATCTCGAGAGTCTTTCGATCCAAGAACGGGGCGATATTGAACCTGGGGGTTGCATGATAGAAACAGAAGCAGGTATTATCAATGCACAACTAGAAAACCAGTGGCGCGCTCTTGAGGCCGCCTTTGAATCCTTCATGAAAAAGTAACTATGCTAAAATGGATCTTTTGCCTCCTTCTCCTCATCTCACCACAACTGCAAGCACAAAGTGCAAAAGCTGCGCCGGCTCCTACATCACAGCTATCCGATTTGCCCGAAAGCAATAATCCCTCTATGGTGACAAAGCTTGCGGTCCTTGCAGGACTTTCTTTGCTCCCCTTTGCAATCATGCTCCTCACCTCATTTATGAAGATCGTCGTTGTCTTATCTTTACTTAGAAACGCGCTCGGAGTGCAACAGACGCCGCCGAACCAGGTCTTGAATGGGATTGCGCTCCTGATTACCCTTTATGTAATGTTTCCAACAGGGCTCCTCATGTACCAAGCGGCAGAAGGGGTGATTAAAACAAATCCACCAACCGATGTCCTCTCGAATAAAGCAGCTGTTTTTGTCGTAGATGTCGTTGATAAAGCAAAAGAGCCCTTAAGAGACTTTTTACAACGCAACTCCTCTGCAAAACACATGCAAAGCTTCCTTACACTGGCAACACGGATGTTCCCAGAACCGTTTAAAAAAGATCTCAAATCAAACGACTTTATCATTTTGATCCCCTCATTTATCACGAGCCAATTAAAAACAGCCTTTGAGATTGGGGTATTGATCTATTTGCCCTTTTTTGTAATCGATCTTGTCGTGTCAAACATTTTGCTTGCAATGGGGATGATGATGTTATCTCCTTTGACAATTGCTTTGCCGATTAAGCTTCTTCTCCTCGTCATGGTTGACGGATGGACGGTTCTTGTTCAAGGCTTAGCTGTATCGTTTAGGTAAAAAAACATGTTTGCAAATGAAATTTACTCCTTTAGCTACCAAGCATTGATTCTGATCCTCCTCCTATCAGGGCCTCCGATCATTATCAGTACAATCCTTGGTCTGATGGTGGCGATTTTTCAAGCAGCAACACAAATCCAAGAACAGACACTCTCTTTTACCGTAAAACTTTTTGCGGTAATATTCACACTGATCTTCCTTGGAGGATGGTTAGGTGGGATGGTTCTTCAGTTTGCAAATTCTGTTTTTTCAGCGATTTCGCGCGCAGGGGCAGGGTGAATAATAGTCTATCAGCTACAGACACCTACGTCTCCCTTCTCCTTTCAATGCCGAACCTACAGCCCGCAACCGTTTTATCTCTTTTCTTTTTAACTCTCGCGCGTGTTTTGCCCATCATCGCAATTGCCCCTTTTTTGGGAGCGAAAAACATCCCCAGAGTTATACGGATGATGTTTAGCATCGCTCTCGTCGCTATTTTTCTCCCCCAAAACTTAATGATGACGACGATGGATGTCCCCTTTAACCTCACCTTCATTGGGTATATGGCAAAAGAGCTTCTCATAGGAACTATTTTGGGCTTTCTTGCTTCCGTCCCCTTTTACATTGCGCAAATGGCAGGAAGTCTCATCGACCATCAGCGAGGAGCTTCCTCTTTGCAAGTGAGTGATCCGACAACACAGAGTCAAACTGGCCCTGTCGGGATTCTGTATAACTATGTTTTGATCGCCGTCTTTTTTGCTCTCAACGGTCCCTTTATCTTTCTCGATGGCGTTGCAAATTCATACAAACTTATCCCTGCAAGCGGCATCTTAAATCCAGCCCTATTTTCACTAAATACTGTTTTTTGGAAGCAAATGGTCGGACTGTTTTCAAAAATGATGACACTTGCGATCCAACTAGCATCACCTGCTCTTATCGGGATTCTTGTAACCGATATGTTCTTAGGGATAGCGAACCGGCTAGCCCCCCAAGTTCAAATCGTCTTCCTTGGGATCTCCTTAAAATCTTGGGTGGGCATTGCAATGCTTGCCACAGCTTGGGCGCTCATCATTAAAGTGATGGGACAAGAAGCGATCGCCTGGACCAAAAACCTCAACCAACTGATTATCCAAGTTGGCTACTACTTTACAAAGACAACATGAACGAACAAGATCAAAAGACCAGAAAAATCTGGATTACACTATTACTAATACAAGTATCGCTTAACGCAATCTGTACGTTCTACGACCTATTTTTAGGCACTTCTCTAGAAGCAGCAAAACAGCGGCTTATCCCCCCACTAATAGCCTGTTCTTTCACAACAGCACTATTAGTTGGTTAATTAATATATCGATGCGCATACAAGAAGCCCGGAACGAAATTTCTAATATTTCTTATTTATGGAACACCCTTCGCATATGGGATCTTACTGATTAACTGGATGAGTGGCAGACTCTCTTTGCCGAGCGATGTATTTCATATTGGTTATCTAATAACAGCTACCTTAGCGAGTATTTGGTGGTACAGCCTCCATCTGAAGATGAGAGTTATGAACATGAAGATGAAAGGCTAACGCACCGATTACTTCATGCGGCGCCCCTACAAAAAAAATCAAAGCTCACACAATCAACGTTATTCTCCACAAAATGGGTCGTTATTGTGGAATAGATTGAAGAACTCCTTCCTTAAAGGCAGGAGATTTTCTACGCAGGTATGGGAGGCAAATTCCTTGCCGCAATTGGACAGACAGCTCGCTTGAGCCCGCGCATGGAAGGTCGAGGATTAAATCCGAGCTGCCCGTTCAAAGTTTATAGACACCAAGTGCTCCCCATAGATATACTTTTTCTAATGAAAACCCTCCTCTCAACAAAATTATATTTCAGCCTTAACACCGAACTTTGTCTAGATATTTCAAAAACAGGGGTTATTTTAGTTGATGAATCCATAGCCAAAACACACGGTAAAGCGCTTCAAAAAACTCTTGGCTATGAGATGATTGCTGTCCCATCGGGTGAGCGGAGCAAAACAAGGGAAACCAAGCAGCGCCTTGAAGATGAACTCCTAAGACGTAAAATCGGAAAAAAAACTCTTTTAATAGCGCTCGGAGGAGGAGTAACTACTGACTTAGTCGGGTTTTTATCTTCTACCTACTTGCGCGGTGTTCCGCTCATTCTTATTCCAACGACATTGCTAGGAATGGTTGATGCAGCCATTGGCGGCAAGACGGGGGTCAATACCCCTTTCGGGAAAAACCTCATTGGCGCTCTTTATCCACCCGTTGCTGTCTTCATCGTCTTTGACTTTTTAAAAACACTCCCAGAAAAAGAGATAAAAAATGGCCTCAGCGAGATCTTAAAATATGGCCTCACTCACGACCCGATGATTTGGGAAATAAGCCTGAATGGAATTAATAAAGGTCTAATTGAAACATCGATTCGCTGTAAACTCAAAATTGTATCTCAAGATTATGATGAGAGATTGGGTCTAAGACATACTCTTAACTTTGGTCATACGGTGGGTCACGCGCTAGAACTCTTATCGAACTTTAAAATGAGTCACGGCGAAGCAGTTGCTCTAGGCTGCATGGCAGAAAGTTTCTTGAGTCATCTTTTAGGCTATTTACCAACTCGTGATTTGGATGAGATCCTAGAGCGATACCAAAGATTAGGCTATGGGTTTAAACAGTTCGATCGAAAAGCCTTTTTTAACGCCCTGATGGTCGATAAAAAGGTGAAAAATGGATCACCGCGCTTCGTCCTTCTCGAAAAAATTGGGAAATGTGTCCCGTTTGAGGGAAGCTATTGCAAAGCGGTTGCAATGGATGATCTAGAAAAAATGGTTGAGTGGATGCATGCAAATCAAAATTAGACCGAGTAAATTAAGCGGCTCCATCGCAATTCCTAGTTCCAAATCACACACGATCCGAGCTCTTATTTTCTCGATGATGGCCAAGGGGAAAAGCAAAATTTCAAATCCCCTTATCTCTCCTGATACATTTGCGATGCTTGATGCAATGAGATCATTTGGCGCTAAAATCAAGATGGAAAATAAGAGCTTCATCGTAGAGGGGACAAACGGTAAGTTAAAGCCTGCAGATAACATCATCGAATGTGGCAACTCTGGGCAAGTGTTACGCTTTATCGGCGCGCTTGCAGCGCTATTGCCCTCTTATACTGTTTTGACAGGGGATTTTTCAATCCGCCATAACAGACCCGTAGGCCCGCTACTGAGTGCGCTCACACAACTGGGAGCTTTTGCTACATCGACACGCTTAGATGGATACGCCCCCATCGTTATTAAAGGCCCCTTAAATAAAGAATCGGCAACTCTCGATGGTTCAGATTCACAACCGGTGTCGGGGCTTTTGATGCTAGGAGCATTTATCCCCTTAGAGCTTTTCGTTACAAATCCGGGAGAAAAACCATGGGTGAATCTTACATTGAGTTGGTTTGACAAACTAGGCATTGCCTATGAGAATCGAAATTTTGAGCATTATAAAATGAAAGGTGGCGCTCAGCTAGATGGCTTTGATTCCTCTGTTGCGGCGGACTTTAGCTCGGCAGCATTTCCCATAGCTGCGGCCCTTCTCACAAACTCAGAAATTGGCTTGAAAAACATCGATTTAACAGATGTTCAAGGAGACAAAGCGATCATTGGTATACTTAAGTCGATGGGGGCAACATTTGAAAGTCACGGATCATATTTCAAAATATTGCAAAGTGAGAAATTAAAGGGGGCGCGCATCGATGTGAACGATTTTATCGACGCTCTTCCCATCTTGGCAGTGATTGCTTGCTTTGCAAATAGCAAAACAGAGATAGTCAATGGAGCCATTGCTAGAAAAAAAGAATCAGATCGAATCCATTGTATTGCACTTGAGTTAAAAAAAATGGGAGCAAATATCGAAGAGACGCCCGATGGACTTATCATCTACCCATCAAAGTTATCCGGATCGATCCATTTAGACTCGCATAAAGATCACCGCATCGCAATGGCGCTCACTGTTGCAGCGCTTGCATCTGAAGGAGAAAGCTTCATTGATGGAGTTGAGTGCGTTGAGAAAAGTTACCCCACCTTTTTTGATGATTTAAAACAACTTGGAGCACAAATAGAGACATCCTTTGCAAAATCATTATGTGGTGTCTCATGAATTTAGCCCTTTTTGGCTTTAAGGCTTCTGGAAAAACGCATTTTGGAAAACTCCTAGCAAGCCATCTACATAGACCCTTTGTCGACTTAGACGATCTCATCATAGAGCTTTACACAGAAAAAACGGGCAAGCGGCATAAGATAAAACAAATTTATAAGCTTTTAGGCGCCTCAGAGTTCAGAAGCCTCGAACATGCTGCAATTCAAAGTTTAAAAAATGTGGACAATTCGATCATTGCACTCGGTGGCGGCACAGTATTGGATAAGAAAAATGTGGAGCTGCTTATGGATGTAGCGGCACTTGTTTATCTAAAGGCAGGAGCAGAAAAACTAAAAAAACGGATTTTTCAAGATGAACTCCCCTCATTTTTCAACCCAAAAAATCCAGAAGAGTCTTTTTGGGAAATGATTCAAGAAAGAGAGCCTATTTACCGATCGATTCCAGCAAGTTGTGTGGATACAGATCTTCTTGATGAGCCAGGTGTCATTGCAAAACTCAATTCAATCTTACTATTAGAAGAAAGACCCAATGGCCTTTAACGATTTCGGAAAAATCTTTCGGATTACCACATTTGGCCAATCACACGGTGTAGCCATTGGCGTTGTCATCGATGGGTGTCCTTCGGGTCTTCCAATCACAAAAGAAGAGATCGATCGAGAACTTGCCTTCCGCGCGCCCGGGAATAACCCGTACGTCTCTCCTAGAAAAGAAAAAGATGAAGTAGAAATTCTCTCCGGCATCTTTGAAGGACAAACAACAGGAACCCCGATTGCCCTTTTAATCCGCAACATGGATGCAGATTCGAGTAAGTACGAGTCAACCAAAGATCTTTACCGACCAGGACATGCAAATTTTACCTACCTACAAAAATATGGCATTTTTGACTACAGAGGTGGAGGAAGAGCGTCTGCAAGAGAAACTGTTGCAAGGGTTGCCGCAGGCGCTGTTGCCAAAAAACTCTTAAGCCATTACGGCATTATGCTTTGCTCCTTCACAGCTGAACTTGGCGGCATTGCCATTGAACAGCCCCCCTTTAGTTGCCTTACAGAGCTGAAGGCAAAAGTTTTAAAAAGTGAGCTCTTTTGTCCGGATGAAAAGATCGAGGCGAAATGGAAGGAAAAAATCAATGAAGCAAAAGCGGACGGAGATTCCCTCGGTGCGATTTTGCAGGCAGTTGTGACAGGTCTTCCCGTAGGACTTGGCGATCCAGTCTATAGTAAACTCGAAGCCAATCTTGCCTCTGCCATGTTATCCATCCCTGCGACAAAAGGGTTTGAGATTGGAGCTGGCTTTTTAGCAGCAAAAATGAAAGGTTCAGAACATAACGATGCGTTTGGCACTGATGAATTCGGAAATGCGAGACCAGTCACCAACTTTGCAGGTGGCACTTTAGGTGGCATTTCAACAGGACTTCCCTTAACCTTTCGAGTTGCATTCAAACCCACATCGAGCATTCAAAAGGTGCAAAAAACAGTCACTGTTCATGGAGAGGGAAAAGAATTTTCTCTTCCTCCTGGATCTAGACACGATCCATGCGTTGCGATCCGTGCAAATGCAATCATCGAGGCGATGAGCGCTCTTGTCCTTGCCGATGCTCTCTTACTTAATCGATGCGCAAAACTTTAAAATCCGTTTACTATATTTCGGACGCCCTTTATCGTATTTAAAAAATAATTTGAATTTCTATGGCTTTAGCAGTAGTTGCCTCCTTTCCAATTGATGCCCCTTTTGTCCCGCGCTTTTTAGAAGAGATCATCGATAAAAAAGTGTGTCGCGTAGCGCTTAATACCTTAGAAGAGTTCGTCGATTGGCTCTTCAGCTGGATCTATATCCCATATCACAAACTATACACCGCAAAACTGGGACGCATCCACACATTTAATGATGGGGATGTGAAACTCTACGACTGCACAATAGGTGGGATTGTATCCCTCCGGAACGATTGCATCTATCTGGGAGAAGGGGAGATCAAATTCAATCGCAATCTTCAATTTAACATGGCTTTTACAAGAGAGGCAGGCGTTGATTTTGTCGTGATCGGAAATGATTCTTCTGTAGAAGAGGGGCACTATCAAATTACAAGTCATGCCCCACAAGAGCCTTGCCACAAACGTTCAATGAGTGTTCGTTGGACTGTGAATACTGCTGAGCATTTTGTAGTTCCGACACTTATTCATCAAAAGGCATACTTTGTAAAGCCCAAGTTGTAATTTTTATGGTTCCAACAAGTTCTTACATCCTTTCGCAAAAAATATTGCAGTTAGATCCCTCTTTGCAAAGGGTGATCCGAGATATCGATCAGGAAAAGCCTCTTGGTTATTGGGACCAAACAAAAGATTTAGCTTACTATGTGTGCAATGTTGAGTATAGACAAATTAGAGATGCGCAAACGAGCAAAGTCCTTCGCATTTTTGCAAATATGAGTTGCTTTTTTGATCATACAGAAAAAAAGGTTGGGAATATCTCTGGTGATTACTTAACTCTAGAAGGGCGCAAGATTTTCTATCAGGTAAATGGAAAGACGTTTTTCTTAAAGAGAACTGATAGGACTCGCCGCTTTGAGCTTCAAGAGAATAAAGTAATCGTTGAGCACTATCAGGTGGGGGAAAAACTTGCTTCACGCATCTTTAAAACTTTTAACGATATTCATTACAAAACGGTCGAGGGACACAACTCTGAGTCTTGTATACGTGCTGTATTGAAAACTTGAACAATTTCAGTAAGAGCTTTAACGAATCGATCTACTTCTTCAATCGTATTGTAAATTCCAAAAGAGACTCGAGCCACACTCGAGCGCCCAAACTTTTGCAAAAGGGGCTGCGCGCAAAGATGTCCTGATCGAATTGCGATATCTTTAAGATCGAGAAGTGTTGCTAAATCGAGGGGGTGAATGCCTTCAATGTAAAAAGTGATGATCGGCCCCTTTTCTGGAGCAGTTCCGATGATTTTTAAATTCGGAATATTTTGCATCGCTTTAGTTGCATAGGCGGTAAGTGTGTCGTCATGGCGGTTTTCTTCGATAAATTCTAAAGCTGCCTTTAGGGCGATAACCGATCCAATGATCGGAGTGCCCGCTTCAAAGCGAAGAGGTGCGCTTTGATAGGTAGAGTCGAGCAAGTCAACTTTTTCAATCATATCGCCACCACCCTGGATTGGGGGCATTGACGCAAGTAGTTCTTTTTTTCCAAATAGAACACCTACACCTGTAGGTCCATAGCATTTATGCCCCGAAAATGCGTAAAAATCACAATTGAGCGCTCTTACATCGATTTTTATATGAGGAGCTGCTTGCGCGCCGTCAACGAGAAGCTTTGCGCCAACAGCGTGAGCTGCTTTTCCGATCTCTGCAATTGGATTCATCGTCCCAGTCACATTTGAAACGTGAGCTAATGCCACGATTTTTGTCTTTGGGGTAATCGAGTTTTCCCACTGAAGGACTCCCCTCTCATCTACTTCGATGATTTTAAGAGCCGCGCCCGTTTGTTTTGCAACAATTTGCCACGGGACCATATTTGAATGGTGCTCCATTTCTGAAATGAGGATTTCATCTTCTGGCTTTAAGGTATTTCTAGCATAGCTTTGAGCCACCAGATTGATCGCATCGGTTGTTCCCCTCGTAAAGACAATTTCATCAGCTGATGCATTCAAAAATCGGGCTGCTGTTTCTCGCGTTTCGTTATATTGCTCAGTGGATCTGATCGCGCCTTTGTAAATTGCGCGATGGACCGTAGCATAGTCTTCAGAATAAAACTTTGTTAACGCATCGATCACACATTTTGGCTTATGCGCTGTTGCAGCACTATCGAGGTAGATTAAATTGGGATGTTTTTTAAATATGGGAAATTCATCGCGCATGATCTAAGATCTCCTTACAAAATCCATTGATCAACCACTGTCTAGCTTGTTCAAGTCCAAGGCCGCGCGATCTTAAGTAAAAGAGCTCTTCTTCATTGAGCCTTCCCACAGTTGCCCCGTGAGATGCTTTTACATCATCTGCAAAAATCTCAAGATTTGGCTTTGCATTTGTCGACGCTTCATCACTTAAGACGAGATTATTATTGAGCTGGTAGGCTTGCGTTTTTTGAGCAATCGGTTTTACATGAATTTTCCCTTCAAAGGAGAACTTACTTTTATCTTTTAAAACACTTTTAAAGTGCTGTCTGGAATAGGTGTGGGGTGCTGCGTGCTCAACATTTGCGTGAATATGTGATTCAGCAGATTTTTCCAAACAAGCAAGGCCATAAAGCTCAGTTTGTGCGTTTTCTTCAGCAAGCTGGACTTTCATCGAGGTTCTGATTTTTTTACCTAAAAATACCGCCTTAAACTTTCCATCTCTTTTCACTGTAGAGCGGATCGCTTGAAAATGCCCTTCTGCATGGTCGCAAAAATCAACGTTTGCTCCTATGTCTAACACAAAATCAATCACGCTATTTGAAAAAGAACTGCTGCCCGAAGAGTTTTGAGTTAATTTCAACTCCGCATTTCGACCTAAGTATATATGTAGACGTGGCGTTGCCATCTCCCCATCTGTATAAATATGAGTGAGATGTAAAGCAGCTTTACAGTTCGGAGGAAGATAAAGAAAAGCGCCGCGTCCTTGAAAAGCGCCATTTAACGCAGCAAAGGGATCTGTCTCTTCCTTCGTTAATTTAGCAATACGGGTCTTTAAAAATAGCCCATAGGAACGAGCTGCTTTATCAAGAGGAAGACACACCAATGGTGTCGGAATCGATGATAGAGCTTCTTCAAAAAATCCATCGACAAAGACAAAACCATCTTTAGGCTCTGTTATGATCTGTTTACGAGTGGCAAGTTTGGGAAATTCAAAATGTTTAGATACATATTGAAAGGCCTCTTGCTTTGGCTTTGGCAAACCAATTTCCTCAAAGCGCTCCCAACTCTTTTGACGAATCGTCATTAGAGGATCTTTGGGATCGAGAAGATCTGCCCAAAATTCTTTAAGCATAGCCCTTCTCTTCTAGCTCAAGTGCAAGTTCAGGTCCGCCTGTTCTGACAATTTTTCCATCAGCCAAGACGTGGACAAAATCGGGGCGGATGTAATCGAGAAGTCTTTGGTAGTGGGTAATCACTAAAAGGGCGTTATCAGAGCGTCTCATCGCGTTAACCCCTTTTGCAACAATGCGCATCGCATCAATATCGAGTCCTGAATCTGTCTCATCAAGGATCGCCAGATCGGGATTAAATAGAGCCATTTGTAAGATCTCGTTGCGTTTTTTCTCTCCGCCAGAAAACCCTTCATTTATGTTGCGATCTAAAAACTCTGCGCGAATTTCAAGTTCTTTCATTTTCTCTTCAATGTTTCCCTCTTTTTCTTGCGCTTTCATTGCAGCTTCAAGAAATTGGCGGTTTGTCACCCCTGAAATCTCTAGTGGATATTGAAAACTCATGAAAAGGCCAGCGCGAGCACGATCCTCAGGGCACATTTCAAGTAAATTTTGCCCCTTAAACCAAACTTCACCACTTGTCACTTCATAAGACGGGTGGCCTGCTAAAATTTTTGCCAACGTCGATTTACCTGCACCGTTCGGCCCCATGATGGCATGGATTTGACCTTTTTCAATCGACAGATTTAGCCCCTTTAAAATGGGCTTACTATCCACACTTACACAAAGATCTTTGATCTCGATCATATTATCCCACTGAGTTTTCAAGTTTTAATGCGAGGAGCTTTTGCGCCTCTTGAGCAAACTCAAGGGGCAATTCTTTAATCACATCCTTACAAAAGCCATTCACGATCAAATTGATCGCATCCTCGCGGGCAATCCCTCTGCTTTGTAGGTAAAAAATTTGTTCTTCATTCATTTTCGAAGTCGATGCTTCGTGCTCTACATGTGCTGTCGAATTCGCAGCTTCAATATAAGGGAATGTATTTGCAGAGCATTGGTTTCCAACTAACATCGAATCGCACTGCGTATAATTTCTTGCATTCGTTGCTTTCGGTACAATTTTCACAAGACCGCGATAGCTATTATGC
Source organism: Chlamydiae bacterium CG10_big_fil_rev_8_21_14_0_10_42_34 (assembly GCA_002773795.1). Taxonomy (GTDB): domain Bacteria; phylum Chlamydiota; class Chlamydiia; order Chlamydiales; family SM23-39; genus REEB52. Next base: position 105,209 of record PFAD01000018.1, read on the forward strand.
GACTCATCGGCCGAAATCCCTTTTGAAATGATGGTCGACTTTGTATCTTTTCCGATATGGATCATCTTTGTTCCAGTATCAGCCTGCATCTTCCCGTTGGTCAATGCGACAGAGTAAAACTCACCGACAGAGCGATCTCCTCTTAAAATACAACTCGGGTATTTCCACGTAATTGCAGCGCCCACTTCGACTTGTGTCCAAGCGATCTTAGCATCTTCAAGAGCAAGGCCCCGCTTCGTGACAAAGTTATAAATCCCCCCTTTGCCAGTCTTTGGGTCCCCTGCATACCAGTTTTGCACTGTAGAGTACTTAATTTCAGAGCGATCTTTTGCCACAAGTTCGACAACCGCTGCATGAAGCTGGTTCGTATCAAAAGCCGGAGCTGTACACCCTTCCAGATAGCTCACAGATGAGTCCTCTTCGGCAATAATGAGCGTCCTTTCAAATTGACCTGTTTCTTTCTCGTTAATCCTAAAATAGGTAGATAACTCTATCGGACACTTGACCCCTTTGGGAATATAGACAAACGAACCATCAGAAAAGACCGCAGAATTCAGCGCTGCAAAGAAATTATCTCCAATAGGGACAACTGTTCCCAAGTACTCTTCAATCAGCTCGGGATACTTCTTCATGGCCTCAGAGATAGAGCAAAGGACCACACCCGCATCAACAAGTTTTTTCTGAAAAGTAGTCCCAATCGAGACCGAATCAAAGACAACATCGACCGCTACGTTCGTGAGCCGCTTTTGCTCATCGAGGGGGATCCCCAGTTTTTCAAAGGTTTTTAAGATCTCTGGGTCGACCTCATCCAGACTTTCAAGCCTCGGTTTTGACTTAGGCTCAGCATAGTAAGAAATTTCTTGATAATTGATCGGGGGGTAATCGACATTAGACCAGAGAGGCTCTTCCATCTCTTGCCACTTTTTAAAGGCTTTAAGTCTAAATTTGAGCATGAATTCAGGTTCCCCCTTGCGGGCTGAAATAGCTCTGATCGTCTCTTCGCTTAGTCCCTTAGGAAAAACCTCAGACTCAATGGGGGTCGTAAACCCGTATTTATAATCTGTTTTCATATGAATGTGGGTGATTTTACCTCACCTACCCATTCAACGTCAACCCATTAGAACCTAACAATTGTTAATTACGCAAATAATCATTATAATTAAGTTATATGAGAAAAAACCACCACAATGAACTGCCAATTCGCTCTAAAGTAGAGATGCTAAAAGACATTAGCCTAATCATCCAATACCTACATCAAGGCAAAAGGGCAGAGGCTGACCTTTTAATCAGCGACCTGAAGACCCGCTCGATCTTCTTCGACGGGGATGTGCAAAGAGACGTCCTCATCTTCTCAGAGCAAGTCCATTTCCAGTATGACTACGACCCATGGCATAAAGTCACCCCTTACGTCCAGAAAGCAGCAGACAAACTCATAGAAGACTTAGGGTTTAATATTTAATCTCTCCCTGCTATGATCTTTGTTTATGTTTGATAAAGATCATCTTTTTTGGTTTTGTGCGCTTGCTGGAACTGGAATGTTTTTAATCCAATTCCTCTTATACTTTGTCGTTGGTGATCTCGAAGACACAGATGACAGCTCCTCGCAGAACTTCAAGTGGCTCTCAAAACAGGCTCTCACAGGCTTTTTAATGATGTTTGGCTGGACCAGCCTTACCTGCAAAAATGAGCTTGATTACTCAACTCTCACATCAACAATCGTTGCGACCCTCATCGGCGCTTTGACCATGTTCATTACCGGGCTCATTTTCAAATTGGCGAGAAGCTTAAAAAGTTCTGGCACTGTCTTTAACATCGATGATGCTATTGGCAAAGAGGGATCCATCTATCAAAGAATTCCCAAAGGCGGCGTTGGCAAAGTCACCATTTCCCTTCAAGATTTCACCCATGAAATCAATGCGATATCACTTGGTGATGAAGAAATTGATTCTTTTCGCCAAGTACAGATTATAAAAAAAGTCGATGAGCACACAGTGCAAGTCGTCCCTACAAATAGGTAATTTATGGATTTCGAAATCTCCTTTTTAACAGCTTCGGTTGTCTCTTTTCTTTTATTTGTTTTTTCAACCGTGTATTTCCTCGCAAAGCTATACCGGCGATGCCCATCAAACAAAATCCTCGTGGTTTATGGCCGTGTAGGTGGCAGCCGCACTGTTCAGTGCTACCATGGAGGAGGAACTTTTGTATGGCCCTTGATTCAAGGGTGCGCATTTTTGGATCTAACGCCAAGAACGATTCACATCCCTCTTAAAGGGGCTCTTTCTCACCAAAACATCCGCGTCAACGTGCCAAGCACATTTACTGTAGCAGTAGGACTCACTCCTGATGTGATGAATAATGCGGCAGTCCGCATGCTCGATCTCGATCACCGCGGCATTGAGTCGATGGCAACAGAGATCATCATTGGCCAGCTTAGACTTACCGTCGCAGGGCTTCGCATTGAAGAGATCAACCAAGATCGCGAGCGCTTTTTGGAATCGATCAAGAAAAACATCGAGCCAGAACTACACAAAATTGGCCTGACGCTCCTCAACGTAAACATTACAGACATCACCGATGAATCTGAATACATCGAAAGCATCGGGAAAAAAGCGTCAGCAACTGCTGTCAATCAGGCAAAAATTGACGTAGCTGAGCAAGAAAAGCAAGGGGATATTGGGAAAGCTTTAGCAGAAAGAGACCGCCGTATTTCTGTCGCAGCCTACAATGCTGCTGCTGTCAAAGGGGAAAATGAGTCCAAAGCGGAAATGGCCCTTACGAATGCGACACTTGCCGAAAAAGAGGCGCAAGCGAGCCAAAGAAGCCAAGTTGCAGCGCAACAAGCTGAAACTGAAATCCAAAGAGCACGTGCATTGGCTCAAGCACAGCTTCTCCAAACAGAACAGATTATTCCTGAAGAAATTCGAAAGAAGAAAGTTGAAATTGAGGCTGCTGCAGAAGCTCAGTGTAGGGTTTTGAATGCACGCGGAGAAGCAGAAGCTATTTTAGCGATCAAACAAGCGGAAGCTGAAGGGATCCAAAAGCTTCTCGATGCGAAAGCAAAAGGATATAAGCAGTTAGTGGAAGCGTGCGGCAGTGATGCGAAAAGTGCATCAACCATGCTCCTCATCGAAAAATTAGAAGAAATTGTCAAACTACAAACTGAGGCGATCAAAAACATTAAGATCGACAAAATCACTGTTTGGGATAGTGGCAATAATACGGGAGATCCTTCAAAAGGAGGAACCACTTCAAACTTTATCAGTCAGTTTGTAAAGTCGCTCCCATCATTGCACGATGTGACTGCAATGGCAGGCCTTGAACTTCCTCCCTATCTTGGGAAAGTAACAGCAAATGTAGAAGAGCCTGTTTTAAGAAAGTAAGATTTTTTAGGGGGGATATCCTCCCCCCTTTTTTTTATCCAGCTGCCTTAAGTTTTTCTTTTCGATGCTGCTCAATCACCTGCTGAACTACAGATCTCAATGATTTTTTTTCGGGAGAAAGTTCGATAATTGTTCTATTGTTAACAGTGCGCTGCGTAGCCACTCCTCCATGAACATGGATTTCGATGTTATTCACTACTTTTGCATCACGATCTTTTCGGCACTGATTGACGAGATAAGCAATCCCAAGGGCGCCCACTATTTTACTCGTCCAAGAAAGTTGATCCCAACCAAACCAAAAAACACCGCTCGCAGCAGAATATACCTTTGATGCGGCACCACTTACAACATCTTGAACAATGTGAGTCTCTGTAAATGGCAACTTACTTTCATTGAGCGCAATCGGGTTCATCACGGATGAAAAAACTTCCGTAGTTTTATCGCTAAAAATCGTGTTACTTGACGATGAGATCCAATTGTAAAGCAATTGTCCTGCACACAATGCAGTTGTGTAAGAAAACCAACCATCCACTTTCCCAAGCATACTTTGACTCCCAGTTAAGACGCGTACCACCGAATTGTTCGGAGGAGACCTTCATTCAAATTTATTTTGGGGCGCCAGTCTAATTCATTTTCGATTTTAAATGAATTAATTGCGTAACGGTAGTCGTGACCAGGTCGATCTTGGACAAATCGGATCAACGAATGGTAGTCCCCTGGCCTTTCTTTTTGCATTAAATCGATCAAAAGTTGAAGCAATTCTAAATTGCTAAGCTCAGTGTTTCCACCAATATCATAGACTTCATCTCTTCTCCCTTTTTGCAAAATACGCCAAACAGCTTCTGCATGATCATCTACGTAAATCCAGTCGCGAATATTGCTGCCTCTCCCATAAACAGGCAGAGGCTTTTTTTTCAGACAATTATGAATCATGAGCGGAATGAATTTTTCTCTGTTTTGACAAGGACCATAATTATTGCTGCAGTGAGACATTGTCGTAGACAAGCGGTACGTTTGTGCAAATGCCCGAACGAGATGATCGGACGCTGCTTTTGATGCAGAGTATGGAGAGTTGGGCCTATAGGCAGAAATTTCGCTAAAAGAGCCACTCTCTCCTAAAGATCCATACACCTCATCTGTTGAAATATGGTGAAAATGAACGTGGGGAAATTTCTTAACAGCTTCCAGAAGAGATAAAGTCCCCAACACATTCGTCTCGATAAAAGGTGATGCCGAAGCAATGCTACGATCCACATGGGTTTCTGCGGCAAAATGGACCACCATGTCGATTTCACAATCTAACAGAAGCTTTTCAACGAGTGCTTGATTGCGAATATCTCCTTGCACAAAGCGGTATCTCGGATGATTTTCAAACCCTTTGAGAAAATCGAGATTCGCCGCATATGTCAAAAGGTCATAATTGAGAATGCGCCCAGTAAATTCAGGCAATTTGAGAAGATAGCGGATAAATGCAGAGCCGATAAATCCGGCTCCACCTGTTACAAGTAAACTGGTAGTTGGGCGCATAAATAATCTCTTAATCCTTCTCGCCAAGAACGAATCGAAACATGGCGCTCAATTTTAGTCGTATCAAAAGCAGAGTAAATGGGCCTTTTGCAAGGTGAGGGAAATGTTGAGCTGGGCACAGCAATGATCGACTCTGTAACAACAGGAAGGCCTAGCAAAAGAGCCTCAGAGCGCAAAGCAAGACCAAACTCATACTTTGTAGCCACACCGGTATTTGCATATTGATAAAGCCCTTTAAGGTGGCCAAGCTGTAAAAGAGCCCCTGCTAAATCGGGAGCATAGGTAAAGCGCCCCCATTGATCGTCCGTTAGGCGAACCTCTTTTTGCGTCTGGAGCATGTGTAAAAGTTTTGAGACGAAATTATTTCCTTTGCCACCAAAAATTCCCGAGGTTCTAATCACACACTGGCCAAAGGAGAGGACTTTTTGTTCCCCTTCAAGCTTCGTTTGTCCATAGTAATTACAAGGCCCAACAGGATCATTTTCTGTTTGCGGCTTTTTCACATTGCCTGCGAACACATAATCAGTGGAAATATGAATTAAATCAGCCCCGATTTCTTGAGCAATAAGGGAGAGATTTTCTGGCCCCCTCACATTAGCTAAATAGGCCTCTTCCCTTCTTTGCTCAGCAGCATCTACCTGAGAAAATGCGGCGCAATTGATGATTCGGGTAATGCCCTGATTTTCCCCTACAAACGCCCTTAGAGCCTCGAAATTAGAAATCTCGAGTTCATGGCCTGATAAAATAGCTTTTTGCCCACATTTCAAGGCGAGGGCCGAACCTAAAAGACCTTTAGCACCTAAAATCCACAACACCTTGAATCTCCTCGTAAAATGGACTTATCTGGTCGCGCATTGATAGAATCGGATTAGTAACTGGCCATGCAATTTTAAAAGAGGGATCATTCCAACGAATTGAGCGCTCAGTATTCGGGTTATACGGGTTGCTCACTTTATACTGGACAAGAGCTGATGGAGACAACACACAAAAACCGTGGGCAAATCCTTTAGGAATGAAGAATTGATCGTGAGTTTGATCATCTAAAAAAATAGCTTCCCACTGCATGTAGGTGGGAGAATGAGGCCGAATATCGACAGCGACATCCCAAATTTTTCCACTCAGGCAACTGATGAGTTTATCTTGCCCTGGGTCAGACTGAAAATGGAGAGCTCGAATCGTCCCTTGCCGAGAAAAGGAGACATTGTCTTGGACAAAACTGACCCCAAGCTTTAAATAGAGCTTTTCACTATAGCTTTCAAAAAAAAAGCCACGCTCGTCTTGAAATAGACGCGGCGTAATTACTTTGAGCCCACTTAACTTAAGATCTCTTACCTGCATGCAGGTATTTTTATCGAATTAGCCTTTCAATGCAACTACTGTTCCATGGCGGCCTGTATCTTTTTCCCTTCTATGAGAAAAATAATCCTTCTCATTGCAATGGGTACAGATCTCGGTAATCTCTATATTTTTATCTAAAATCCCTAAAGAAGAGAGCTGCTTTCTCCCAATTGCCCAAAAATCAAAGTAATTCGGACTTGTTTGAAAGGCCCAAAAATCTTGGGGAAGCTCTTGCTTATAGTTTTTATACTCCGCATGGTCAGGTCCCAGTGATGGCGAAATACAAACGATGATGTTTTGAGGTTGAGTCCCTATATCTCTTTGCATCGCTTCAAGAAGTCTTGCGTAGATATTTTGAACAAGGCCTCTCCATCCAGCATGAGCAACTCCTACAGCTTCATGGACAGGATCATAGAAAATAGCTGCCTGACAATCAGCATGAGTCACTCCAAGTCCAACATTTTTCTCCGTCGTAAATACTGCATCCGCTTGTGCTACTTTATCCATATTTTTCGGAGTAATTCTTTCCACATTCATCCCATGAGTTTGATGAGGAAAAATAAGTTTAGGGACATTCATTGCTTTTCGAATGAGCTCTCGATTTGTCTGAATCGCTTCAGCCTTGTCGCTTGCCCCATTTCCCACATTGAGCGAAGAACATGCCCCGTGACTCACACCGCCGTGGCGCAAAAAAACGCCGTGCTGAACATGAGGGAAGGATTCGAGTAAATCAAACTCCAACCACTGCATTTTTGCCTTATCAAATTCCATAAAATTCTCCCAACCATTCCCAAATTTATTCCAGGGATACTGTTTAAAAAAAATTAACCTCTATCCCTATCTATCAAATTCTGAATTCAGTTAATATAAAAATCGATGGAACAAGAAAAAACCCCGCCGCGTCTTACCCTCGGAATTTGTATATCCCTCTTTGCTTATATTTTTTTCGTCATAGCAAGCTCGCTCGTATTTAGCTTTAAAAAGCAGTTCCCAACAATCCAAATTATTTTCATTTTAAATTGCATCAGCTTGATTTGCATTGCCCCGATTTCATTACGAAAAGGTCCTAAATATCTGCACACCTCCGTTCTGCCAATACACCTTCTTCGAGATATTTCCGGACTGATCAGCTATTACCTCTATTTTGTAGCGATTCGATATCTGAATTTAACAGATGCAACAACCCTTAACTACTGCGCCCCTTTTTTTGTCCCCATTGTTTGGTGGATTTGGATGCGAGAAAAGATCGACTTGCACGTATGGTGGTCTATTATTGTCGGCTTCATTGGAGTTGCCGTCATATTAAATCCAACAAAACAGATTTTCCAAGAAGGATTCGTTTTTGGTCTATTCGCAGGAATTGGATCATCGGTTGCATTTGCAGCACTCCGCGTCCTTAATTTGAAAAGAGAGCCCATGAGTAGGACTCTTTTTTACTATTTTTTCTTTGGCACTATGATCAGCGCTCCATTTGCCTGGCTATATTGGGTTCAGCCGAGCTGGATTCAGTGGGCGAAAATGCTGGGAGTTGGCACCTCCACAGTGATTGCCCAAATGCTCCTCACGGTTGCCTATAGATACGGAACCGCCTCATTCCTCTCGCCCCTTGGATATTCTACAGTGATCTACGCTGCGATCAGCAGCTGGCTTGTATTCAACACTCCTCCAACTATGCGCTCCCTTGTCGGAACGCTCCTCATCATCATTGGAGGAACTTTGACATTCATCTTAAAAAAGAAGCCAGAAAGTATTGCGAAAACATTCGAGATTCCAAAGCCTAAAGAAAAGCCCCCTCTTTAGAAGGTGAAGGGGCATTAAAAAGAGTTAGCGATCGCGCTTTAATTCAGCTTCCATCGCTTTTTGTGCAGCACTTTTTTGATTTGCAGCAACCGTTTCGGCATCGAGTCCTTCAATTACTTTGCTCGCAGCGCTTTTTCTTTTTTTCGATTGCGAATCGCTTTGATTTTCCACTTCACTTGTGCAGCGTCCGCATCCACCGTCCGACCTTCTTCTACCCCTAGTGTCATCGCTACTATCATCGTTTGCAGGCTTTGTACATCTGGTCATTGCTAGCTCTTGATTTGCAGTATTCGGCGTCTGACCTGAAGTACAAACACCCGCAACAAATGCTACAGCTACAAGCTTTAGTAAGTTATATTTCTTCATGTAACATTTCTCCTTAAAAAAAAATTTGAATTTTCTTGTGTATACTACGAACGTACTCAAGATATCCATCAAATTTCAATATATTTTTTACTGATGATCGTGCATAGTGATGGCTTTTTAACAGTTAGGTGATTTGAGATGGCTCAGATATTTTTAATTATTCTCTCATTTCTTTTGAACTTCCCTGTTCATGCACAAGATTACACGTTTAAAGGAAAACATTTCGTCGCAAGTTATTTAGACTGCGATCCGAATTCTATTTCCGATTTCGAAAGTTTAATTCAAGCCATGAACAGCGCTGTAAGCGCATCAGGGGCTACAATTCTCGATCAAACTCACTATGTTTTCCCTCCCGATGGCCTCACAATTGTCTATCTGCTTTCTGAAAGCCACGCAAGTCTCCATACATATCCAGAACATAGAGCCTGTTTCGTCGATTTATTCACATGTGGCGACCATTGTTCTTCTAAAAAATTTGATGAAGTTTTACGCAAATACCTCCGACCTAAACAGGTAAATGATCGTCTATTCACCCGCTCTGAAGAAGTAGAAGATCTATTAGCCCGCTAGGCAAAAATGAGACAAAGTGCGCGAGCGAGGCAAAGCGTTCCGAAGGAGGAGGCCATGGTTACACCATGGCCGACAATAGAGGATCAATATGGCAAAGCAGCCAGCTAAGCAATTTGCCTCATTTTTGCCTAGCGGGTTAATAACTTTTCGTTAGTGCCGAGAACTTCAAAAACAGCTATGATACACAGAATGAAAAAGCTGATCACACTTCTTTTCTTAATCGCGCTCAGCATATCGACTGCAAAAGGGCTCCACTTTCTAAAAGATGGCTTCAGCGTCCGTCGGATCCATAGCTTAAATATCTACACCCAAGAGAATTGGAATTCTGAAATTGAAAAAATTCTAGCTCAACCATTTCGCTATGTAGGACGAGGCAGACAGTGCTTTGCCTTTGAAAGTCATGATCAAAAATATGTCCTTAAATTACCAAGAACAGACATTTACAAAACTCCCCTTTGGGTCCGCTCTCTACCTCTAAAAAAAACCCGCAGAGCGCTTGAAAAAAGGCACAATGATAAAAAACAGTTCTTCCTAAAGAGCTTGGCAATTGCAAGAGATGAACTCAAAGATCAAACGGGATTAATCACGGTCCATTTGGGACAAAGTCCATCAAGAGAAAAGCTCACCCTCATAGACCAACTCAACTGCAAACACACCCTCATTCTTGGGAAAACATCGTTTATCCTTCAGAAAAAATGGCCTCTTTTGATGCAAAGTTTTTCTCAAGCGCTAGAAAACAACGAAATAGATCAGGCAAAAAAAATTCTCGACGCACTCACAGATGCAATCATCGCAAGATCTGAAAAAGGGATCTTCAACAAAGATCCCTCCTTTTTAAGAAATTATGGGTTTGATGGAGAAAAAGCCTACTCTATTGACATTGGGACCTTTTGCAAAAAAGAAGAACTAGACCCTTTGCAAGCCCCCCAAAAATCAATCGATTACTCAACGGGGCCCATTCGAGACTGGCTTGCAAAAACAAGCCCTGAGATGCTCTCATATCTAAACGAAAAGCTCGCATCGAGATAGACTTAAAATCTACTGCGATCCTTAAAAAGCGTCACAACTTTTTCAGTTAAAAATTAAAGAAATACCTATAGACTTTTCCTTTTCTTTGCTACCTTTACAAAAGGTTTTCAGACGGACTGTATTTATGAAAAACACCCTAAAATGGCTTATGAAAATCTATTTAGTAGTTCCGCTAACTCTATTTGGACAGATCAACTCCAATGGGGACTACCAACTTTGGCAGTGGGATTTTCTTAAATACCAAATAACTGACGAATGGACTCTTTTTACAACGCTTAATGCCCGTTGGGGCAATCAAATCTCTCAGCTATTTTACGGCTATATACAACCTCAAATTGTTTACTCTCCCCAAAAATGGGTAGCGATTGCTCCAGGATACCGACAAGCCGCAAGAAGAACCCCTCTTACTTCATCACACTGGATCCCTGAATACATCCCCCTTGCAGATATCACATTTTATGCAAAGCCTGGCAAGTGGGAAATCCATAACCGCAATAGAGTTGAGTACACGATCTCTGAAATTACCGATTTCCCTTGGCTTTTTCGGACGCGCCTTCGCTTTTATCTTCCCGTCCACTGGACTTCTCTTAAAATCCGCCCCTTTTTCGACAACGAAATTTTTTGGAGACAAGCAGCAGGGATCAACGAAGACCGATTGTCTGCCGGATTTAAAATGATCTTTTCAGACAATTGGGGATCAGATATTTATTACATGGCCCGTTTCCATGCAGCGGAACCCCACTGGGTTTACCAAAATGTATTTAATTTTACGATTAACATGAAATATTGAGGTTCCTATCCCCACAGTAATCGGACTTATCCCTTGCTACAATGTAGAAAGATACTGCTGCAATGTAATTAAACAGACCCTTAAGTGCGTTTCTAAGCTGATTTTAATCGATGATGGCTCTACAGATGGAACTGGTAAGATTTTAAAAAACTTTGCTCATCAATTTCCCGATCAAGTTCACTTGATTGTTTTCCCTAAAAACAAAGGGAAAGGAACAGCTTTACTTCACGGCATCGAATATGCGGTAAATAACCTGGAATTTCAAACCTTAGTCACCCTCGATTCAGATGGGCAACATAACCCGTCAGAAATTCAAAAGATTACAGCATGTATTGACCAAGGAGCCCAACTTGTGATTGGAACTCGCAATTTTGAAAAAATGCCCCTGCGAAGCCGATTTGCCAATACACTCATCTCATTTCTTCTAAAACGCCTCTACCCAAAGGCCCCCTTAGACAACCAATCGGGGTTCCGAGGAATCAGTCATAGTCTCGCAAAAAAAATTGCAAAAAATGTAACAGGATCGCGCTATGAAATGGAGTTCCGATGCATCCTTTTGGCCCTAAGAGATGGGGATCTAATCATTCAATGCCCCATAGAGACAATCTACATAGACCAAAATAGATCATCACACTTTTCAAAAATCAAAGATTCATACCGAATCCTTTCTGTTTTATTCCATCACTGGAGGAAAAAGCTTATATGAAATCACTTTTTTTAGAACTAAACGAATTTAATTTTGATCTGCTTAAAGAAGCTGGCAATGAATTAGACCTAAAAAATCTAAAACGCCTCTGTTCATTTTATAAAAGCGACACATGGACAGAAGATACTTATGAAAGCGACTATTTGGATCCTTGGGTTCAGTGGGTCTCTGTTCACACGGGACTCCCCTCCTCTCAACATAAAGTTAAACACCTCGGAGATGTAACCAATCTCCAAACTGAACAGCTCTGGGAAAAGCTATCAGAGTGTGGGGTTTCCAGCGGGATTTGGTGCGCTATGAACGCAACGCGTGGCAAAGCAGACCAGTGCCTATTTTTCCTACCTGATCTTTGGACCGCATCAGAAAGAGCTTACCCAGAAGAACTGAATGTCCTTCTAGACCCACTTCGCGCAACATCAAAAAATTACACAAGTAAGCGCAAGCTTGAATACCTAAAGGATGCGAGAAAGTTTTTGACTCTATTTAAGAAAAATGGACTTTTAGGAAGTTTTATAAAAAAAACGGTTAAGGTAATTTTAGATGCTATACGGTTTCGATTTAAGCCTTTTGTCTTCATCTCCTTTACTGACGATCTTTCTGCAAACCTTTTTCTGAAGTATAAAAAGCGCTATAACCCAGATTTTTCAATCCTATTTCTCAACTGCCTAGCCCACTTACAGCACCACCAATGGAAAAACCGGAAAATTAAGAAAAGTGATCCACTAGCTCACGGATTTCGGACAATTGATCGTATTTTGGGAATGCTTTTTGATCAATTGGGCCCCAATGATCTAATCATCGTCACAAATGCATTTTCCCAAAAAAACACAAGTGATGAAAAACCTTGGATCCTCTATCGACAAATCGATCAGAAAAAATTCTTAGAGGCAATGGGTCTTCACCATGTATCGGTTGAATCGCATATGACGCACGATGCCCACCTCACCTTCCCAAGCGCTGAACTGGCAGAGAAGGGACAAATACTCCTTGAAGGCATCCGCATTCAAGGAGACCCACTTTTCCTCGTTGAAGCCTACCCAGATGAGCCGACAAAACTTTTCTATCGGATTCAATTTACCGATGAATTGCGTCATGACGCTTATTTTGTCTCACAAGGCAAAAGTTTTTCTTTCTTTGATCTTTTTACAGCGATTGTCAAGAGAACAGGACGCCATACTCAAGGAGGGACACTTCTCTGCAACCAGGAAAAATTTCCTCCAAAATTAGCCAATCATGAAATATCCAGTATCATCTTGGATTTATATCCTCTTTCGGAGATACAAAAAGTATGACAGACGAAAGTAACAACGGACTTCCTCCTGAGATTTTTCAAGAGCTCTTAAAAAAATATAAAGAGTCTCTCCCCGAGCGAATGAATGGATTTAATCATGCCATCCAACTACTAAAAAAAAATCCCTCGAAGGAAAACCTTACTCAGGTGAGATTTTTTGTTCATAAATTTGCAGGAAATGCGGGAACTTATGGATATCAAACGGTGACTGATCTTTGTAAATCATGGGATGCTAAACTCAGTGAAATGATGAATCAATTTCCAAACTGCAAACTCGATGAGTCCCTTTTTAATGAACTCGATGCCCTATTTAAAAAAATTCAGGAGCAATTTTCTCATGGGAAATAAAATACTAGCAGTTGATGATGATCAAGACCTTTTACACTTAATCGCAACAACTCTTAAGTCTCAAAATTTTGAAGTTGAAACAATAGCAAATGGAAGAGAAGCCATTGCATACCTGTCTGACCAAGCAAATGCAGAGAAAATTGGCCTGCTCATCCTAGATAGAATGCTTCCAGATATGGATGGTCTTGATATCCTTAAGTTTGTTTTAGAAAAATATCCAAATAAAATCGCCGTTCTTATCCTATCAGCGCTTTCATCAGAAAAAGATACTTTAGAAGGGTTAAAGCGCGGCGCAGTTGACTATATGACAAAACCATTTAGCATCAATGTGCTTTTGCAAAAAGCAAAACAACTAATTAATAAAACATGACCTATTTACCCCTACTCATTAACTTCTTAGCGGCAGAGGTGTCAATTCTTCTTTTTCTTATAATTGTAATTTTAATCCACCGTCTAATTCTTTATTTCAAGGTTAAATTCTCAAGAAAAAGAAATGCAATCCTGTCTCAGTTTTTTCTAAATCTGTTAGAAAAAAATACTCCTTTTGATATCAACAACTATCCCGGAAAAAAAAGTTGGAAAAAACTCACTTTAGAGATTTTTGAGGCCTTTGATCGACGCTTAAAAGGAGATGAGTGGGTATCCCTCAAAAACAAAGCCTGCGAGGTGCTACTGCTAGATACAGCGCGTAAATGGGCTAAAAGCATTTTCTGGCTTAAACGCAATTTTGCAGCCCGTGTATTTGCCATCTACTGTCTCCCAATTGATGAACCTTTAATTTTAAAGCTCATGGATGATCATAAGTTTTTAATTCGAAGTCCCGCTTCCCTTGCTGCAATCCACCTAGAAAGTTCTCATGGAGTTGAGAAAATCTTACATGCAATTAGCGATGAGTATGGATTTGCCCAGTTTTTTTATCGGGATGCTCTTCTTTCAGGCTCTACAAAAGTGCTTGAAATCATGACACAACTGGCCACGAATCCTATACTTCACAAAACAATTTTAGATATTTTGGGGTCAAAGTCATGGGGGAAAACAATTTTGTTTCTTAAAAATGATCTTATATCTTCAGACCCAGAGATCCATTATTTAGCTTTAAGAGCGTTAATTCGAAACCTTTTGCCCGATAGTTACCCCTATTTTCATGCTGCTGCCACCAATGAAAATCCCAAAATTCGAGCTGTTGGAATTGAAGGTCTTTCTCTATTTCTTGGAGAAAATCCGTGGGAAGTTTTGGAAAAAGCGCTGCAAGATCCTGTTTGGGCCGTTCGCGTTGAAGCTGGGAAAACGCTCAAATCTGGCGGGGAAAAAGGGTTAGAGATCCTTAAAAGGCAAGAAAATCCCATAGCAAAAGAAGCAGCAAATTACGCATTGGTTTTCGGATGACCTTTCAAGAATTTTTACCCTGGATTGACTTTGGATTTCTCGCTTATTTCTCATTTATCAATCTGTTTTATACTTTTTTCCTCCTTCTCGGCGCTTTTAAAATTTTTAAGCGCATCAAAGAGGTAAAAGAAGAAGACACCTCTGCAATACTTAGCTCTAACTCGCTCCCTTCAATCCTGTTTGTCATGCCTATGTACAATGAAGCTGAAAATATTGTTTCCAATATTTTCAACCTCCTCTCCATTTCATATCGTTATAAACAAATCATCGCTGTAAACGACGGATCAACAGATAATACGTATGAGCTTTTACAAAAAGCATTTGACCTCATAGAAATCCCAAAATACTACGTTGATGAGCTTCCCACGCAAAAAATCAAAGCTGTTTATCGAAGTAAATCTTATCCAGAAGTGATCGTTATTGATAAAGAACGAGGAGGTAAGTTTGATGCTATCAACTCTGCTGTAAATGCGGCTCACAATCCATTTTTTGTCGTCCTTGATGCAGACACATTTCTCGATAGCAAGGGCTTTGAAGCATTGATTCGTCCGATTTTGACAACGCCTCAAACGATTGCTGTAGGAGCTACCGTAAGGATTCTTAATGGATGCACAATTGAATTTAACCGGATTTCAACAACTGCTTTTCCTAAAGACTTTCTGCCTGCAGTACAAAGCTTAGAGTACTTAAGAGCGTTTTTACTTAGGCAAGGATTTGATGCAATCAATGGAAATTTCATCGTTTCAGGGGCATTTTCTATTTTTCCTCGCGATCTCATCGTCCAAGTAGGAGGATTTGCCCCAACAGTTGGCGAAGATGTAGAAATTATTACGCGCCTTCATCGGATTATGAGGAAATCTAAAACCCCATATAAAATTAAATACTTGCCAGATCCAGTCGCTTGGACAGTAGCTCCTGGCCATATAAAAGGGCTCAGCAAACAAAGAATCAACTGGCATTTTGGCCTTTTACAAACAATTTGGTTTCATAAAACCATCTGCTTTAATCCAAAATATACTGGCCTAGGGCTATTTGGATTCCCTTTTTGGCTGTTTGGAGAGGCCTTAGAGCCTTGTATCGAAACACTAGCTTGGATCTATGTATTCATCGCTTGGGGATTGGGCGTTTTAAATGTTCCCTTTTTCTTAATGTTCCTTGCAGTCAGCTTTGGTTATACAGCACTTTACACATTTTTCAGTCTCGCTATCGAAGAATTTGGGTTTAGAAAGTACCCATCACTAAGAAACTTAATCATGCTAGTCACCTCAAATTTGCTAGAAAACATTGGTTATCGTCAGATTACTGTCTACTGGCGGCTTAGAAGCTTTTGTCGCTTCTTTGCAAAGTTTAAGGAGACGAGGAAAACCTCTCGCTATATTAACGATCTTGTTGAACAAGCGCTTTTAAAATTGCCAAAGAAATGATCCCGTAACGTGCCAGTCGCGGTAGGGTAGTGACTCATAAAAGTAGCCTCCCTCAACTATTAATCTCATTGTGTCGCGATAGCGGGCTGTAAGAGATGATGAAAACCAGTTGGCGAATAAATACTGTCTCGGGGCTACGAAAATAAAATTTCCGATTGGTTGAAAAAGATTATATGTTGTTTTCCAGCGATGGTAATAAGAATTTTCCCAAGTAATGCACGATGAAAGGGGGATTTTAACTCTACATCCTATGGTGTTTTTCAGCTGCTGTTTGAACGAGTAGTAATTCTGTGATAATTGATCAAAGTGGCCGTGCTCAAATTCATAGAGTGCGGTTACATACTCGCTCAGGAAAGGGACTCCACAGCGCGCTATTGCTTTTTCCGTATTTTCCCAATTTTTTAAATTATCGCGGATAAAAATATGGCTCACCCAAGCTTCCACTTCAGGCTTTAACGTTACATCGAGGCGATACCCATAGCCGCCTGTTAGATAATCTGTTCTCAAAAGACGTGATGTAAAGTTAGAAAAATCCTTAATCACAAATGATTCTGTGTGGGCATCGACAGCAAAGAGTTGCCGCTCGCTATTATAAAGCAATCCTGTACCTGGCTCAAAACGATCTGTTTTCTTAAATGGATAACCGACATCTTGCCAGCCCCAAGCCTCAAAAGCTCTTGCAGATACATTCCAGCGCCAATTTTTAGCAAAAAAGAAACTGGAGGTTACCTCCCCTCCCGTCAAATACATCGAGTAGTTAACCCCAATCGGTGGATAGATATCATTTTCTCTTTGGTGATAATAGATCTGCTTTAAATCAAGTCTCCAACGATTAGTCACCGGCACCAAAATATGGACAGCATTTAGAAAGTAATAATCTTTGACAACAGGGGCTAAAAGGCTTGGGTCATCTTCTTTTGCATCTGAGTAAAGCGTCTCGATGTAAAGAGCGCACCTTGTATGAGATTTCACATCAAAAAGCTCCGCCCAATAGTTATCGTCCGCAGGGTCATCGTCGACAAGCCACTGAAATTCTGTTTGAGCTGCAAAATAGTCCAGCTCTGCAACATGAAGACGCGCTTTTTCCCTCCGAGCCTCTTTATGATTAGGGTTCTCTGCTAAAATTTCTTGAAAATGTCTTTTTGCGTCACTGTTTTTCCCTTGCCTCTTATAAACTAAAGCAAGTCCCATTTTAGCATCTTGGTTTTCCGGAAAACGCGAAAAGATCTCTTCAGCATCCCCAAAGTGCTCTTTCCAAAGGTAAATATATCCAAGCTGAACCTCTGCATCGCTATATTGCGGAGCAAGCTCCAAGCACTGCTTTAAAACTTTTTCAGCCTCATCCCATCTCTTTGTTCGGGCAAGGGCCCTGCCGAGATAAAATAGAGTGTCGGCATTTGAAGGCTCGCAATCATTGATGATGGTATAGATCTGCACCACCTCTTCTTGTTTTTTCTCATCTTGCGCCCACTGAGCCCCTATTTCTCGAAGCCCCTCTACCGTGTTCGCATCGCAAGGCCTTTGCTTTTCAGCCTGTAAAAAATAAGAGTAAGCAAAACCAAAATTGCCCTCCCACAAAAATAAAAAACCAAGCTGAATCTTACTTTGCGCTAGCAGAGGATCTAAGTGGATCGCTTTTTCTAAGCTCTTCTTTGCCCCTTCGCGATCTCCCTCTTCAATTTGGACAAGCGCCCATTCATACCATTGGTCTGCTGTTTGGGGATCTGGATACTCTGCAAAGACTTGTTCGCTCTCAGGTGGGCGAACAATGGGAGAGGAGATCGCAAAAGCGCAGCATGCAAGAGATAAAAATAGAGCCAGGCTACTCTTGTGTTTCATGCGAAATTCCCATAAACCCTATCAACTCTCCCTTATTGTTTTTCAGCTCTTGGATATTTAAAGAAACAGCTACTCTCGACTGATCTTTGCGAATGTAGTGCCACTTTTTCTCATCAGGAATTCCTTTTTGCGCAAGGAAAGCAAACACTTCAAAACCAGGGGCTATTTGTCTGCCAAAAAGAGTCGATAGCTCCTTTGCCCTTTCATCCATCTCTTTTGGATCGTGGAAAATAACTGGCGTTGTTTTGCCAATGACTTCCTCTGCTTTATATCCAAGTAATTTTTCTGCGGCTTTATTGAAGATTACAATCTTTCCCTTCTCATCTGAACAGATCACACAATCATTCATATGGTTTAAAAGCGCCTGACGAATAGAGCATGCCTGAGCTCCTTGCTGCTCTATTTTTTCTGCATCCTCGGTTAAAATCACTTTTTCCTTATAGGCAAAATAGATCAGGATCATAAGCAGCAAAGTTGTTAAAAGGCCACTTAGCAATAAAACTGTTGGGTAAGCATATCTGATTCCCACTTTGTACCCAGGACCGGAACTGAAGACAAGAGTTAAATCCACGCCGCCTAAAGTCATTTCGTAAGTATCGCTAAAAATAGGGTTTTCATCAGGGCTTGGCAAGCGAGCAACAATGATCTGGGTCGGGTCTGCTATTTTACCGCGATAGATCTGATAGTTGACATCTTTTAGACCCAGCTCGCGTGCCAGTAAATCAGTTGAAGATTTAAAGTTGATCAAAGCGACAATCCAGCCTATATTTCCTGCAGATTTATTGATCGGAATTAAAAGGCTCAAAATCCCTTTATTTAATCGCACTTTACTCAGCTCAATTGGATCCGTTAGGATCATTTCTTCAGAAGATCTCGCTTTTTTAGTCGCCTCAGAAATAGCTGAGTCTTGGTTTAGGTCCAATCCTATGTAGCTGCTATACTTTTGGGGAAATGTGTAGACAACAGGGAGATAAACTGAAGCCTCTTTCACAGGCCAGATCTTGAAATCAGGCGTCCCTCGAGAACGGATCTTTTCAACCTCTGCGCCCATTTGCTCCTTTGAGATCTTCTGGACAAATCCTAAAAGTTCAATAGAGGGAAACCTATCCCAAAGCGCTAAAGAAGAGACGTATGATTGCCACTCGTTTTGATCTACGATTTCAGAAGAGAGAAAAAATCCCCGCAGCGATTTCAGGATTACCTGGTAGGTAAAAAAGCGATTTTTCAAAGAAAAATAAAAGCTCTGCGACTGGTGGTAGAAGTCAATTCGCTTCGCCTGAATTTGCTCATCTATCGCCTGTCTAAAAACAAGATAGGATGTCAAAGACCCCACAATAGCGATAAGAGAGATAAAAAAATATGATTTCCAGTTCTTCACTTTACCAAGTACTTTGCCATTTTCTGTCTTAATTCATCTAGCAGAATTGGCTTTGAGATAAAATCATCAACTCCCACCTTGACACAATTTTTCTTATCTTCGTCTAAGATACTTGCCGTCAAGGCGATAATCGGCACCCTCTTTCCATCTTTTTCTGCAGCCCGAATCTCTTTTGTAGCAGAGATCCCATCTTTATTCGGCATGCGGATATCCATAAAGATTAGGTCGAAAGGTTCTTTTTGATACATCTCAATCACTTGATTTCCATCTTCAGCAAATTGGACTGAGCAGTTCATTAAGCCAAGGATATCTCTCATTAGCTCGCGCCCTAAAGGGTCATCTTCAGCAACCAAAATCTTTTTTCCTGTAAAACAGGTTTTCCAATCCATATTTATCCTTTCTCAAGGCTTTTGAAAAGCTCGCTAGGAACTATTGGCCTGACGAGCGTCCCTAAAATTTCTTCAGACAACAGGCCTTCTTCTTTATCTGTTATCAAAAAGCTCTTTTTTTGCCGAGCTTGATAAATTTGTCTCGCCACATCCAGTGAGCTCACAACAGCTACTTCATACTCTGCGTTTTGATCGCTTTTCACTTGAGCTCCCCAATCTGTTAGATACTTTTGTAAAATTTCGCGTTCTTTCTCTTTTTCATCGACAAGCAAGATCTCTTTTTTACCTAAAGAGTAGTTGCTGGCAGCCTCTAAAGGCCCCATCTTAAAAGGAATCTCAAACCAAAAATCAGATCCTTTTCCCGTCTCGCTTTCAACGCCAATTTCACCGCCCATTAACTCGACTAATTTCTTGCAAATCGAAAGACCAAGCCCGACGCCTCCATATTTTCGCACCTGAGAACTTTCAAGCTGAGAAAACTTTTGAAATAGTTTTTGTTGATCTTCTTGAGAGATCCCAATCCCTGTGTCAATGACATCAAAACGGATCAACAAAACGTGGTCGGTTTGTCCTTTGACTTGAAAACGCAAGTGCAAAGAACCCTGATCTGTAAATTTTAAAGAGTTTGTTCCTAAATTTGTAATGATTTGATAAAGTCTTGTGGGATCTGTCATCACTTGGGCAACAGGCTGAGAAGGACACTCGACATAAAGATCCATTTTTTTCTCTTTTGCCTTCAAAAATAAATTATCTGCCGACTTTTTCAAAATAAAGAAAAGATCCGTTGGAGCATACTCTAAATTGACTCCTCCTGCCTCAATTTTTGAAAAATCTAAAATGTCGCTAATTAAATTCAACAATAAATTGCCTGCATAGATGATCCGATCAATATATTTCTTCTGTATTTCATTTACTTGCATCTCTTGCAAAAGCTGCACCGTTCCCAAAATCGCATTAAGAGGCGTTCTAATTTCATGGGTCATGGTCGCTAAAAAGACCCCCTTGGCCACACTTGCCGATTCCGCTTTTGCACTTGCCTCTTTCAGCTGAAGATTCACATTTTCCAGATTCTTTTTCTCATCTCTTAAATTTTGCCCTAAAAAGACCATCACTCCTGCAATTAAAGTCGCAAGAAGCCCGGTTAAAAGCAAAGTAACGTGAACTTCTTTATATTCGGGAATCTTGATGTTTTCTGTGACAAAAAGCTGCAATTTCCAAGGAGCGATCGTTTCATGAATTACATATTCAAAAGGATTACCCCTTAAAATTGTAGAAGAGCCCCCTGAATAGAGCAGCTCATCGTCAAAGAAGATAGAAATAAAATAGTCTCCCAGCTGTAGCTCATTGATTTCAAAGTCTAGCAATGAAGCCATTTCGATCCTGCCTGCCAAAATACCGCTAAACTCATAATTGACTATAAGGGGGAAATAGGTGAGAAGGAAGCCTTTATGTTCTGAAGGAATGGTTACAACAGCCCCCGCTTTCAAAGCTGCTATCTGATCAGGGCCGAGCAAGTTTCCATTACGACTTAATTGCCCGAGGCCTCTTCTCATCTCTTTTAGCTTCTTAAAATCCTTATCATAAATTGCAATAGCATCTAACCCAACCAGCTCATTTACATAATTTGTAGAATCTATTTCCCATAGTTTTTCAGAGTAACCTCCAAGAGCATTCCACCGGTCTGCCATTCTTTGGAGCGCTCGCACCTCTTCTACAATCTTCTGTTCCATCACTGCCTTGAGATACTTCGCCTTTTCCTCTGCAATTGCCTCTATCGCGTTATGCTCTTGTGTGCGAAATACCTGCCAAGTTGTAAGTGTTGCGAAAAGAAAACCCACCATTACGCTGATTGGCAGAACAAAGCGCCCGAACGGCAGCGAGAGATTTAACTTAGCTCCATAAATGAAACAAGCCGTCCCCAAAATAAAGCAGCAAACAGAGGTGTGAACCGCCATCCGAGCAAAGTCGGTCCAACCTAGCTCCGCTTCTAAGCCGGTGACATGACCCATAATGCTCACGATCGCTACACTCACCACCAAAGTGCTAAGGATTAAAGCAATGGGGATAAAAAAGACCCCCTTTTTATAATTGAGAAAAAAAATGGATATTGCAGAAGCTGTTAGGGCCCCTGCTGTATTAAAGGCCATCCTGCCAGGGAATTTCATTGAATTGGGAAGATCGTATGTTTGAAACAACTCATCGACCCATAAATTCTGGCCGCTAATGTATTGGGCCAAGACGATAAAGGCAAGAGCTCCTCCCAAAAAGGAGAAAATCTTCGACAGTCGTGCAAGGTCCAGACCTAAAAAAGCAAGAGCAAGCCCTATTGAAAAGAGCGAAAACGCCGTATTGAACTGCATGGCGACAAAATTTGGGCGAACCTGAATAAGCGCTACGCTATGGATTTTCCAGCCAACCATCACAGAAAATCCGACGAGCGCGACCAGTAGACCTGCTATCAGCAGCATCCATCGATCCCAAGTCAGCTCAAAAAAAATTTTTCTGTTCAAGTCAAAGCCTTCTAGATTTCATTTTGTCTAATGACCCCACTTCCAATTGCGGATCTCCGGCAAATCTTCCCCATATTTTTGCACATACTCTTTGTGTTCACTTCGTTTGTCACGAAGCCATCGTGTTACGTGAGCAGCTTTTGCTCCCAATTTTTCAACCCGCTCGATGACATCTGAGGCTAAATGGAATCGATCGATATCATTGAGCACGCACATATCAAATGGCGTTGTTGTCGTCCCCTCTTCTTTGTAACCGCGAACATGGATCCTTTGATTTGCTCTTCGGTAAACAATTCGATGAATGAGCCATGGATATCCATGAAAAGCAAAAATAATAGGTTTATCTTTTGTGAACATTAAATCGTAATCTTTATCACTAATTCCATGAGGGTGTTCAACTTGGGGCTGCAGCGTCATGAGATCGACCACATTGACCACTCTGATTTTTAAATCGGGGAAGTGATTTTTTAGGATTTCTACAGCTGCGAGCGTCTCTATAGTTGGGACATCACCTGCACAAGCCATTACGACATCTGGATCATTTCCCTCATCGGTGCTCGCCCAATCCCAAATCCCTAACCCTGCGGTGCAGTGCCTTACGGCTGACTCCATGTCGAGCCATTGCGGACTCGGCTGCTTGCCCGCCACGATCACGTTGATGTAATTGCGACTTTTTAAGCAGTGATTCGTGACCGACAAAAGAGTGTTCGCATCGGGGGGGAGATAAACGCGGACAACGTGCGATTTTTTATTCACTACATGATCGATAAAACCAGGATCTTGATGGCTAAAGCCGTTGTGATCTTGGCGCCAAACGTGTGATGTGAGTAGGTAATTGAGCGAGGCGATGGGCCTTCTCCATGGAATATCATTGCATACTTTAAGCCATTTAGCATGCTGATTGAACATCGAATCGATAATATGGATAAACGCCTCATAGCAAGAAAACAGGCCGTGTCTTCCTGTGAGAAGATACCCTTCGAGCCAACCTTGACATAGGTGCTCACTCAACACTTCCATGACTCTGCCATCTGGCGAGACATGGTCGTCCGTTTTCAATACAACAGCAGTCGATACACGCTCCGTGATATCAAAAAGGGCGGTCAATCGGTTTGAGGCCGTCTCATCGGGGCCAAAGATGCGGAAATTGTGCGCATCCCAATTTTGTTTCATAATATCGCGCAGAAAATCTCCCATGATGCGGGTCGATTCACCAAAATCTGCGCCTGGATGTTTTACGGCAAACGCATACTTTCTAAAGTCGGGCATATTGAGATCATGAAGAAGCAGTCCTCCATTAGCATGAGGATTAGCCCCCATTCTCTGAATGCCTTTAGGAGCGAGGTCGGCAAGGTCAGCAATGAGTTTTCCCTTTTCATCAAAGAGTTTTTCAGGCTGATAGCTTCTCATCCACTTTTCTAAGATCTTGATGTGCTCCGGCTTTTCTCTTAACTCAGAGAGAGGCACCTGATGGGCTCGAAAGGTCCCCTCGATCGGGATGCCGTCGACTACTTTAGGCCCAGTCCACCCTTTGGGTGTTTTGAAGACGATCATGGGCCATGAGGGGCGCTTTTTAAAACCATCACTTCTGGCTTGTTTTTGAATTTGGTGGATCTCTTCTATGACAGTATCCAATGTTTGAGCCAGCTCTTGATGCACTTTTTCAGGATCATCCCCTTCTACAAAATAGGGCTTATATCCATAGCCTACAAAAAGAGATTTGAGCTCTTCTTGAGAAATGCGAGCCAGCACTGTAGGCTCTGCAATTTTATAGCCATTGAGGTGCAAGATCGGAAGCACCGCGCCATCGCGAACTGGATTGAGAAACTTATTTGAGTGCCAACTTGTAGCTAAAGCACCCGTCTCCGCCTCTCCATCGCCAACGACGCATGCAGCAATGAGATCTGGATTGTCGAACACCGCTCCATAGGCGTGGGCAAGGCTGTAGCCGAGCTCGCCTCCTTCATTGATAGATCCGGGCGTTTCTGGTGCCACGTGGCTTGGAATGCCTCCTGGAAATGAAAATTGGGTAAACAGCTTTTTCAGCCCCGCTTCATCTTGCGGAATATTTGGGTAAAATTCACTATAAGTTCCTTCCAAATAGGTATTGGCCACAAGACCCGGCCCACCATGGCCGGGGCCTGTGATATAGATCATGTTCAAATTTTGCTCTTTGATGATCCGATTCAAGTGAACGTAGATGAAATTGAGTCCTGGCGTCGTTCCCCAGTGGCCTAAAAGGCGCGGCTTGATGTGATCGATAGTGAGGGGCTTTTTTAAAAGGGGATTATCATAGAGATAGATCTGGCCTACCGACAAGTAGTTGGCAGCGCGCCAATAGGCGTCCATTTTTTCTAACAGCTCTCGGGACAAAGTCACAGTTTACCTTTTTTCTCGCATAGTAGATTTTTTTTTGTTATTTGGGAACTTATATGCAGATCTTAGTCCTGAATCGAGGCTCTAGTAGCGTAAAATTAAGCCTCTATGACTTTAAAGCAGCGCCAAAAGAGCCGATTGCTCCCCATTGGGAGGATAAAATCGAGTGGAAAAATGTTTGGGATCAAGGCTCGATTGAAAAAGAGCTGAGCGCAAAATTAAAAGATAAGCGGTTCGATTGCATCGGCCACAGAGTCGTTCATGGAGGCAGGAAGTATCAGAAAAGCACGCTCATCAATAAAGAAGTCAAAGAAGAGATCAGAAAACTTGCAGACTTAGCCCCGCTTCACAACTTAGCAGATTTAGAGGGGATTGAAATTTTTGAAAAGCTCTTCCCGAAATGTCCTCAAGTTGCCGTCTTTGACACTGCGTTTCACCACACAATGGCGCCTGAAGCTATCGTCTATCCGGGACCTTACGAGTGGTTTGAAAAAGGGATTCAAAAGTATGGATTTCATGGGACAAGTTTTCAATACTGCACGAAAAGAGCGCAGCATCTTTTAAAAAAATTACCAGAAAAGATGGTCATTTGCCATTTGGGATCAGGCGCCTCTTTATGCGCGGTAAAAAATGGGAAAAGCATCGACACGACCATGGGATTTACTCCGCTAGATGGGCTCATGATGGATACCCGATCGGGCAACGTGGATCCCGGGATTTTACTCCATTTATTAAAGACGCAGTCAGTAGAGGACCTATCGACAGATCTCTATGAAAAATCGGGCCTTTTGGGCCTGTCTGGCATTTCAAGCGATATGAGAGATGTTTTAGAGGCGTCTGTAACTAACCCAAGAGCAAAACTGAGTCTCGATGTCTATTTGCACCGGCTTTGCTCGATGATCGGCTCGATGATTGGCTCTTTAAATGGGATTGATACTCTGGTTTTCACAGCGGGCATTGGAGAAAACTCCACCTACATTCAAGATGAGGTGTGCAAACGCCTTTGCTTTTTGGGCATTCATTTAAAAAAACAAAGGGACAAAGGGATCATCTCTTCGCCCGATTCTAAAGTGACTGTTTTACTCATCCACACGCAAGAGGCCTTTGAAATTGCGCTGCAAACCTTTGAACAAATGGGATAATTGATGGATCCATTTTTTATTTCTTCAGATGAAGCTCAAAGCATCTCTATTGATGCATTGATTGAAAAGCTTCATAGCTCAAAAGAGGGTCTGAGCACAACGGATGCCGAAAACAGGCAAAAATTATATGGACCCAATAGCATTGTGGAGAAAAAAGAGTCGGCGCTTTTAAAATTCCTCCAATATTTCTGGGGACCCATTCCTTGGATGATCGAATTTGCCGCGATTTTGTCAGCTATCCTTCACCATTGGTCGAATTTAATCATCATTCTCGTTCTTCTTTTAATGAATGGTCTCATTGGCTTTTTCATCGAATTTAAAGCGGGCAATGCCATTGAGGCGTTGAAGAAAAATTTATCGATAAAAAGTTTAGTCAAACGCGATGGAAAATGGGATGAAATTGACTCTTCTAAACTTGTCCCTGGAGATGTGATCCGTGTTCGCTTGGGAAATATTATTTCTGCCGACGCAAAATTATTGGACGGGGATTATCTCACGGTAGATCAGTCTTCGCTGACGGGAGAGTCCTTACCTGTAACAAAAAAAATCGGTGACATCGTCTACTCTGGATCCATTGCAAAGCAAGGAGAAATGCAAGCTGTAGTCACATCGATTGGAGAGCATACTTTCTTTGGGAAAACAGCCAAGCTCGTAGAAGGCGCTGGAACTATTTCTCACTTTCAAAAAGCAGTCATGCACATTGGAAAATATCTTATTTATATCAGTTTGGTTTTAGCCTGTGTGCTGATCGTCGTTCAATTCTTAAGAGGAAACTCCTTCCTAGAGCTTATTCAATTTGTCCTCATTTTGGTCATTGCATCGATTCCTGTAGCCCTTCCGGCAGTCCTTTCGGTCACGATGGCACTCGGCGCGTTGAAACTTTCAAAAATGAAAGCGTACGTCACAAAACTTGAATCGATCGAAGAAATGGCGGGCGTTGACGTCCTTTGCTCGGATAAGACAGGGACCCTTACGCAAAATAAATTAAAGCTAGGGGAGCCGATCACGTTTCGAAATGGCAATCCAGATACGCTTCTCATTTGCGGTTGTCTTGCTTCGGAAGTAGAAAATAAAGATCCGATCGATTTGGCAATTGTTGGTGGCTACCCAAAAGACGATCTCTTGAAAAATTATAAAAGAGTCAAATTCACCCCGTTTGATCCGATCATAAAAAGATCAGAAGCTACGCTTATTGCACCTGAGGGAAACACCTTTTTTGCTACCAAGGGAGCACCTCAAGTGATCCTCTCCCTCTGCCACCTAGATTCTACTTTGGAATTGGAAGTTCAAAAGATGATCGATACAATGGCCCAAAAAGGGTATAGAACCTTAGGGGTTGCAAGTAGTGGCGACGACAAAAAAACTTGGCAATTTTTAGGCCTATTGACTCTATCAGATCCACTTCGAGAAGATTCAAAAGAGACGATCAAACAAGCAGTTGGCTATGGCATTCATGTAAAGATGTTGACGGGAGACCATATAGCCATTGCCAAAGAGATCGCCCATGAACTCGACATGGGAGGAAATATTCGCCCAGCAACAGATTTAGAAAGTCTAGGAGATAAAATCGATGAGGTCGATGGATTTGCCCAGGTTTTTCCTGAACACAAATACAAAATTGTCCAATCATTACAAAATGCAAAGCACATTGTAGCAATGACTGGAGATGGTGTGAACGATTCTCCAGCGCTTAAGCAAGCAGATGTAGGCATTGCCGTAAGTGGCGCAACAGATGCCGCAAGAGCTGCCGCATCTCTTGTGTTAACGGAGCCTGGCCTTTCAGTAATTATCAAAGCGATCGAAGAGGCAAGGCGGATTTTTGAGAGGATGAATAGCTATTCGGTTTACCGAATTTCAGAGACGATCCGCATCATGTTATTTATGGTCTCTTGCATCTTGGTTTATAATTTTTATCCAGTAACAGCTCTCATGATTATTCTTTTGGCGCTCCTCAACGATCTCCCCATCATGACAATTGCCTACGACCATACCCTCTTGGAACAAAAACCTGTCCAATGGAAAATGAAAAAGGTCCTTACAGTAGCAACCGTTTTGGGTCTGATTGGAGTTTTTGAAACCTTTCTCCTCATCGTCCTTGTTAAAACGTACCTAACCTTGAGCTTACCTGAGTTGCAGTCATTAGTTTTCCTGAAACTATCGATTGCAGGCCATTTAACTCTTTTTGTAGTGAGAACTAAAAAAGCCTTTTATCGAAGCCCTTTCCCTTCCCCTATTTTGCTCTCGGCCATTATTGGCACACAAATACTTGCCGCGCTGTTTGTCGGCTTTGGGATCATTATCACAGCGATCCCTTGGGCCTACATCGGTTATCTATGGCTCTACGCCCTTTTCTGGATGTTCGTTGAAGATACTGTCAAAACAAGGTTTTTGTACCGCTCTTGAACTTATAAGGACCTCTTTCGTCCTCAAAAATCCAACATATACCCCTAACAGTAAATATGTTGCGCGATTTGCCTTGTAAAACTTGCCACTGATACACAAAAATGCCTTGTAAAACAAGCATCTGAATGGTTGTTTTAGAGGAATGAAAAGGGATCTAGAAGCGGACCTTGTCCGCTGGAAAAACCATAAAAGATTTATGCCCCTCCTCTTAACAGGGGCTAGGCAGGTCGGAAAAAGCTACCTCATCGACAAGTTTGGGGAGGAGCACTTCGAACATTGCGCCACCATTAATTTCGAAAGAAATCCTGAGTATAAAAGCTGCTTCAAAAACCTCGATCCCAAAGAAATTGTCAAAGCCATTCCATTCTATATGATTGAGCAACTCCCCCGCCTTGTTACTCAATGTTAGGCAGTGTTTTTTTTCTTCGATGTCTTATAATGGGAAAATGATTCAAGAAAAGCTCATTGGAGCAGTTCTATTGATGGGGGGCGTAGGAACTCGCTTTGGGAGCTGCATCCCTAAGCAATTTCACCCCCTTTCAGGCAAAAAAGTCTACCAGCATGCTCTCGATACCATGTTAGCATCGGCCCTTTTCGACGAGATCATTTTGACAGTCCCTCCTGATTATATAGATCTACATCACGAGAATCTAACGATCATACAAGGGGGTAAAACGAGACAAGAATCTTCGTTTTTAGCCCTCCAAGCGTTTCAAAAAAAAATAGACATTGTCCTCATTCACGATGCAGTGCGTCCCTTTGTTTCAAAAAAAATTTTGGAAGACAATGTTTTAGGGGCCATTCAATGGGGAGCTGTTGACACGTGCATTGCAACATTTGACACCTTAGTTCACGCCCCAAATAAAAAATCGATCTCTTCAATCCCACCAAGAGAGCAGTTTTTAAGAGGGCAAACGCCTCAAACCTTTCGAATGGACTGGATTTTACAGGCCCATGAAAAAGCCCTCCTTGACGGAATCGAAAATGCAACAGATGACTGTCAGCTTGTATTACGGCAAGACAGACCCATTCACATTGTGCAAGGCGAAGAGCGCAACTTAAAAATCACAACCGAGCTCGACCTACTCATCGCCGAAACCTATTTCGCAACTACCCATTCGGGGTATTGTAATTATAAATAAAGAGGACCTGCTCTACTTGTTCGGGTGTGACAACAACTGTCTGCGTTTGTTGAAAATAGGGGGGGAAATAATCAATCCGAATTAGGCTATTATCGACCGATATAGCTGTTATATTTTTCAAAAGCCCATTGGGAATTTGAGGATTAAATGGACCTGACAAATTGGTCTGAATCCAGATTTGAGTAAGCGCAGTTCTTTGAAACGAAGAGCTTGTTTTCAGCTGATTTACAGCGGAGACTATGTCTGCTGCTCTTTGTTTTGGATCGACCGAAAAGTAAGGGTAGACGCCTCCCGTAAAGTTGGATGAAAATGAAGTGCTATTCGACGGCTGATTATATCTCGTGGGGACGTAGACCAAATCCATAAACTGCTCTACGGGAAGAACTATATATTGCGGACGAGAAGAAAACCTCTGATTGATATAAGTCACAATCAAAAGTGTATTGTGAGTGGTTTGAGTCAAGCTCTGAACAAATGAGATCATCCCCTTATTGTCGTTGGGATATTGGTAAGGTGTATACGGCAAACTTGGGAGCTTTGTTTGGAAAAGAATTTGAGGATATTCAGCACCTGTTGCATGAGAAAGTGATGAGGAGTTAAAGGTATTTACAATTTCAGCCCCTCTTTGCGCGCAATCTGTCGGATAAAATATCGTCTGACCAGTAGCTGCTAAAGCAACCACTGCGCCTGATGCAACCGAAAATACAGGGACCCAAAACATCAACAATAAAAACCGATAGACCATGAAAACACCTCTCATAAAAAATAAGTGAGAAATGTACGAGCTCGACGCCTTTACATCAAGAAATATTTTGACTGGAAAAATTCCCTGACAACAGCGAAATGCCCTTCAAGTGCAGAGTCTTTTATGGCTCTCAGAATAGTATTCAAGTTTAAATCTCTAAACCTGCGAGTTTCTGCAATTGCCTGAACAACACTGAGATGACCATTACCTGCTGCTTTACACAATGCCCAACCGATTTCATCTATATTAATTTCATTAAATCGCATTGATCTAATGATCAGCTGGACTACTTTTAAGTGTCCCTTACTAGCAGAAGCAATGAGCGCACGCTCAAGATCGTTTACAGATATTTTGTTAAATGAAAGAAGGACGTTAACAATCCGTTTTAAACCATAAAAAGATGCACTCACCAAAGTATCTTTTCTCATCGTCCTTACTATCTTTTTGCAATATTGAGAACTTAATGCGCTCTCTATATACTTCAAAGGAATCGTACGAAAGCTTCCTGAATCAATGATTACCTTTACGATTTCTCCAAAGCCCTTTTTACAAGCAAACTTTAATGCTTTGCCCAAATTTTCTGCAGATATGAATTCAAACAAATCCGATTGAATGAGTTTCACTATTGTTTCGAAGTTCCCTAATTTGGCTTGAGATGAAAAAATACGACCTAAATCACGGCCCTGTAATTCTGTTAAATTTACGATTTCTGGCGGATAGAGTTGATCCACATCACCCAGTTCTAACGTTCTAATCTCAGCTAAAAAAGGCAAATTCTCACGAATCCAATATCGGACCTGTTTCGCTTTTTGATCATCTGATTCTATTTCGCGAAGCTGCTTGATAAAATTTCGCGCAGTATATGAGGAGAAATTTTCCGGAAAAACAGAGACAATTTTTTCAAAAAACGAATAGAGCACCTTGCTTTTTTGTTTTAATACCTCTTTTCCCAATTCATTTTTTTGTTTGTAAGAAAGGGATTCCATCGAATCTTTAAATAAGTTGTTTTGTGGCAAAATGGTCATTTCTTTTCGAAGTATTCGATCGACAATTTGAATGACCTCAATAGGTGAAGTAGCCCTTCGAGCTACTTTTCCAATCAAAGTCCCCTCACCCATTTTCAGAAAATCATCCATTAACAAACTTTCCGCCCAGACCGGGGCATTCTTATGGGTGCACCGCAATGATTTTCTCTCTTGAGGCGGCAAAAAGGTGCCAACATAAGCCTTTACATCCCCTGGCAATCCCGAAAATAAAGTCATAATTATAAATCCGCATTAGTTTTATTAATTATATCAAAATGTTAAGTATAATTAAACATTAATTTGCAATTCAGATGCGACTAAAAATGAGTGACATATATACATAAACGAACTCAAAAATTGGGAGTTTGACAAGGGGGTTTTGCACGAAAGCCACACAAAACTATCAATTTAAACCCTAGTGTCAAATAATAATTTTTCTTATATAAGTATGTATTGGGAGAAACCCATTTGAGATCCGTGTTGCCCATTATTTTCTGGCTTCTTCTTGCAGTTTGCCATGCAAGCCCTGAAGAAATAGATCCGCCTATTTCTCAAGAGGAGCTGCCCTCAGATTCTTCAAAAAAACAAAGAGCTTCCTCCATTCCTGAACACACAATTCAGGCGATCATCTTAGTCAATTCTAAAGCAGAACTTCTTGAGGTAGATTCTTTACAAGGGCTCTATGGCCTAAAGATAAAAGATGTCCCTATCCCTGGCACCAAATCTGCATTGAACGCAAAACTTACCCCCCTTTACTACAATCAAAAGTTCACTCAAAAAAATGTGACTCAAATCAAAAAAGCGATCACTGAATTTTACGAAGAAAATGGGCTCCCTTTTGTTTTAGTTTCCGTCCCTTCACAGAACATCACCAAAGGGGTGCTACAATTAGTTGTGCAAGAGAGCAAGATTGGAAAACTCGAATTTGTTGGTAACAAGTGGGCTCCGACAAAAATGGTTAGCAAATATCTAACTCTCAAAGAGGGTGACTCAATTAGACAAAACGCTCTTTTGAAAGATCTCGATTTTATGAATCGCAACCCATTTAGAAGGGTGAGTCTGATCTACAGTCAAGGAGATACCAAAAATACGACCAACCTAACCTTTGATGTTGATGCACGCAAACCATACCGATTTTATACAGGTGTTGACGACACAGGGGTTCCTACGACTGGAAGAGGACGCGTTTTTGCAGGATTTTGTTGGGATCAGATGTTTCAGCTCGATCACATGCTCTTGTTCCAATATACAACGAACTATGAATCGAGCAAATTTCATGCCTATACGGTTCAATATACAGCGTATCTCCCTTGGGAAGCTGTCCTAAATCTTTTTGGAGGCTATTCATCGGTTCATGCGCATCTCCCTTATCCCGATCGCTCAAATCATGGACAAAGTGGACAAGCATCTCTACGCTATCACACCCCATTTGCGCCAAACCGATCACTCATCCATGAATTCATTGCAGGGGCCGATTGGAAAATCACAGACAATACCGTTGAGTATGTCGATACCGTCTTTCCTGTCTTCGCTCAGGCGATAAACATCTCTCAAGGGGTTCTTGGCTATGTTTGTAAGTACCAAAAAGAAAAGACAGCTGTCGAATCGGGAATTGAGATGTTTTTTTCCCCGGGGGAAATTCTCCCTGGTCAATCGAATGCTGATTTTGAGTCTCTCAGGCCTGGCGCAAAAAATACATGGGTCTATTTCAACGGACATCTCTCTTATGAAAAGATGTTTTCTTCTTTCACCTATCAATTCTACTTCAAAGGGCAAGCTTCTACAGAATCTCTCATCCCAATGGTTCAACTGGGCATTGGGGGATATGGGAGTGTAAGAGGATATGATGAGAGACAAATGAGTGTCGACACAGGAATGTTTGTGAGCAACGAGCTGAGAGCTCCTGGATTTTCTATTTTCCGCTCTAAGCAGCCCCATCAAGACAAAATGCAATTTCTCATCTTCTTTGATGTGGGAGGTGGCGCTGATTACAACAAGATCTTTTCGATCAAGCCACACAACTATCTAATGGGAGCAGGCCCTGGGGTTCGCTACCACTTTGGACAGTTTTTAACAGCACGCCTAGATTGGGGCATCAAGCTCCACCATCAAGAAGGATTTACTGGAGGAAACAGCATGTTCCACTTCAGCGTCATTGGTAGTTATTAACCCGTAGCCGGCCGTTGTCAATTGTTTAGGCCGCGGGTTAATATTGATCGTAGTTCAACAACGTAGATTCAAAAAACAGCTTTGCTTCAAGCTCTTCGGGGTTGATCGCAAGGCTCTTTTCATTTAATGGACCATTTGGACTAAGCATCCCCTCTCTTTTATAATCCGCTCCAGCTAAAAAGTGGATCATTGGAGAAAGGTATTTTCCCCCTATATTATTTAAAATAGGCGTAGATTTACGCATTTGAAGATAGATTGTCGGTGCTTTAATCGTTAAATTTTCTGTAGCAACCATATCGCTTAATATTGCGCTCGATTCTAGATCGAGATCAATACTGCCAAGCACCGTCATCGACTCATAAGGGCCCATAATGAGTCTATCCGCTTGGATCATCACATCATTGCCCTCTAAGCTGCTCGTGATTGTAGCCACACCTGCCGCGCGAACTCTTCCGGCAGAAAGGGTAACCGTGCCCCCGATCCCTTTGATCGTTCCAGAGCCCCCTTTTGCAATCATATTTCCCCTGCCTGTCTGATCTTTTTGCAGTTGGATTATCCCTTTAGCAATTCCATCTTGAATCTCACTTGTTGGCTGTAAGGTAATGCTTCCTGCATTGCCGCCTGTTGTATGGCCATCACCACCCGAGGTATCTACATGCTGAACTAAAATCGATCCCAAAGTAGATGTAATGACAACATCTCCGCCATCTATTCCAATTCTTCGATTGTTTGCGCTCCCCTTTGTAATGATTTGAGAAAAGCAAGCATCTGTTTCTGCGCTACAATAAAATGTCCCGCCATCTTTTTGCCCAGACAGGTCAATATCTCCCAAAACAGTCACATTCGAGCCCAAAGCACGACATGCCAAGTCAAAATTACCGGTAATTGTGTGCTTGAAAAGGATCCCATTATCCCCACAATTTAAAAAGTCGCCTTGAGACTGCAATGCAACAGGGCCGTCATACACAAGAGGACCGTTTTGTACTCCATGAGAGCCATTCACCGAAATAAATCCACCCTGTACATGCAAATAGTCAAGGAGTGCATCGACTCCAACTTGGTCTTTAAATGTGATAGAGCCACTCCCGCTAAAAAGGGCCATTCCACAAGGACCCTGAACGGGTTGATTGAAAACAATGTCTCCATTGCTTGTTTTTGAATCCAAAGTCACATCTGCGATCAAACGAACATTTGAATGAAATGAAATGGGACCTTTCTGAACAATAATATCTGCTCCCAGTGAAACAGGACCAGAGCCGCTTTGAACAAATGTACCAGACAGTTCAACTTTACTTTGATCAGAAATTTTCAACAAATCGCAATTGTTAATTGTAAGCGGTCCTTCTTTTTCTGTAAGGACACCTTGGCAAAGCGTAATCGCAGATCCAGTCAACGTGATTCCCTGAGGACCCAATGTTTGAATCTTCCCATCATATACGCCTGATCCCGATCCTTTTTGTGTAAGACTTTGCGCAGTAATTGCTCTTGTTTGAATCTTTTGATTTGAAATGAGTGTGAGCGTACTTAACGGACCGTCCACAAAAGAGCCAAGAATAATTTCCCCTTCATCTGCCTTTAAAGTTAGCTCTTTATTTACAAAAAGATTCCCTCCAAATGCAATCGAACCCTCAGAGCTCGCCTCAATCAATAAAGGCGTAAGATTATTGATAGTTGTTGGAACAGATCCTTTAACAGCAAGTGAGTGTGCTTGAATCCCGCAAACATCTGGCCCAACAACTACAGCTGAGCAAGTTTCACTAACCGCTATGTCATTTAGAGGCAGACTTCGTCCAATATCTGCTCCAAATACGATGTTTTTTGGAGTAATCAACTCAAGGTTATATGGCCCATCTACCGTATTTAAAAAGGAGATATCACCTCCACTAGACTGCAAGCATAAATCGCGATCGAGCAAGAGCTTACCAGAGAAGAAAATCGGCTGATCGCTTGTTGTGATATCAGCTCCAATGAAAACATCACCGCTCCCTTTTTGAGTAAATCCACACGCTTTGACTAATTTTGTGTGAATTGCACAATTAGAAGTTAGTGTTAACGAGCCCTTTGGCACATCGATAGCATCGGATAACGTGATGCTTCCTTGATCTGTGGTTAATGCAAGCTCATCCGCTCCTTGGATCTTGCCCCCAAATGCAAGGGAACCAACAAGACCCGCATCAACAGTCAGTAATCCTTTATTTTTAAATACCGAAGGGACGTCCCCTTCAACGATCAGTGAATTTAATTGCACCTCAGAAACTGACTCGCCTATAACTAGATGTTTATTGCAATGCGCCACGACCAACCCTTGAAGTCGCGTTGCAGCTCCAATATTTCCACAAAAGAGGATATCGCTCTTTTCTGAAGTTAATTTCAGAAAGTAGGAGCCATCAACTGTGTTTGCAAATGCAATATCGGCAGCACCAGAGCTTAAAGCAACATCTTGTACAAGCGAAACAGGTCCTGTGAAATGGATCGGATGATCTAAAGCTGTAAGATCTGCTCCAATGCAAGTGAGGCCTAATCCTTTTTGAATAAACGACCCAGATAGTTCCATTTTCCCTAAAAGGGTTAATCGCCCTGAGTTATTGATTTCAAAGGGGCCGCTGTCTTCAGTTGCCATTTCATGAAGCGTAATCGCAGATCCAGTTATAGAAATTCCCCGAGAACCCAATGTTTGAATCTTCCCATCATATAGACTTGATCCCGACCCTTTTTGTGTAAGACTTTGCGCTGTAATTGCTTTTGTTTGAATCATGTGATTTGAAACTAAAGTCAAATCTGCATGAGAGCCCTTTACAGCCTCTTCGAGGACAATTTTTCCGCTATCTGCAAGTAGCGTCAAGTCTGATTTTGTACAAAGGGTTCCTCCAAATGCGAGCGAACCCAAAGAGCCTACATCAATTGTAAGTGGCTTAACATTGTTCATTTCTGTGGGAACTTTCCCTTGAACTGTAAATGCGCTTGCCTGCACTGAAGTGACTTCGGTATCTATCAAAACTTTTTGGCTTTCAGGATGAATTGTAACTCTTCCGAGACGCGCTGTGTCTCCAAGATTTTTAGAAAAGATTACATTTTTACCCGCTGAAACCTTCAAATTATAGGACCCATCTAAAGTGTTTTCGAAAGCAATATCTCCACTATTTGATACTAAAGAGGTATCACCAACTAAGACCGTTGGGCTTGCAAAAGAGATTGAATCGGTAGTTGTTGTAATCATTCCGGCAATAGAAACTGTCCCTGTACCCCTTTGGACAAAGGGTCCGGTTAAAAACATGTTTGCAGTGAGGATTAAATCGCCCGAGTGATTGATTGTAAAAGGTCCATTCGAACCTGTAGCTACAGATGCTTTGATCGTGATCTTCGATCCCGACAAATTGATCCCCGCTGCACCACTTGTCGTAATTACATCTTTATATTCTCCTGATCCAGCCCCTTTTTGGGTCAATGTGCTAGCTGTGATTCCGCCTGATCGAACCGACTGATTTGAAACCACGACAAGGTCTTTAAGAGGGCCCTTCACACCGCCCTTCAAATGGATACTTCCCTTGTCCGTGACTAAAGTAAGGTCTTGCTTTCCAGCATTTGTCCCGTAAACCACACCGCCAAATATAATCGATCCAGACTGTCCTACATCAATGGTTAGCGTAT
The DNA here is from genome assembly GCA_002773795.1 of Chlamydiae bacterium CG10_big_fil_rev_8_21_14_0_10_42_34. Lineage (GTDB taxonomy): Bacteria > Chlamydiota > Chlamydiia > Chlamydiales > SM23-39 > REEB52. The sequence goes on from PFAD01000018.1 coordinate 141,930, forward strand.
CCATATTATTCAATATGGTTGGGACAAAGCCTTTAACCAGAAAAGATTTTGCCTGAATATGTTGAACCGACTTCCCTACACAAAGGCTATGAGCACCTTCATCGATGACTATCTCTTTAAGAACTGTTGTACTTCCAACATTTCCATTGAAGGTGATTTTCCCTCCGGCACTTTTTAGCCTGAGCGTTTCAGCACCTATATTTGTCCCATTAACAGGAGAATTAAATGTGATATCTGCTGAACCTGAATCGAAATGAACCGAGCTAAGAAGTTGAATGTTTCCTGAAAAATAGACGGCATGATCATCTGTTTTCAGTTGGGCGCCAATAAATACAGGTCCCGCCCCTTTTTGTGTAAATTCTCCACTCAAATCCATATCGGCAAGAATTGTCAAAGCCTCTAAATTTTCAATTGTGACAGACCCTTTACCTTTTGTGATTACAGCTTCATTCATTACAATTGTAGATCCGGACAAATGGATCTCATTTGCAAAAATCTTCCCATCATAGGTGCTCGAAGCTGTGCCTGTTTGAGCAAGCGAGCTTGCATGGATATCTTTGCAGTAAATCAGGCCATTTGAGCTGAGGCTCAAGGATCCTGGCATTTGCACTTTTGGTCCCGCAAATGTAATACTCCCTTGATCTGCGAGCAAATGTAACCCTTCAGCCCCTTCGATATTGCCGCCAAAAAGGGCAGAGCCGTCTCTTCCCAAATCGACAGTTAGAGGTGCTGTATTATAAAAGTGACTTGGGACAGATCCAGATACTGTAAGTGAATTTACCCCAATATGGGTCACAGCTTCTCCAACATGAAACCTCCCGCAACTATCCGCAATGAACAATCCCTTTAGAGGCGCTATTTCCCCCACATTTGCATCTAATGCAACAACTCCTGACTTTGCATTTAAATTCAAATAATGAGGTCCATTGATTGTCCGATTAAAATGAATATCACCCTTGCTCGCATTCAAAGTAAGCTCTTCTACAAGCTCGACATCTCCAGAAAAGTGTAAACCTTTCGCATCGATCCCTTTTGCAATTGATACCGAGCCTAAGCCTGTTTGATCAAAAGATGCGTTCACATTTAACTTTTGCAAAATGGTTAAAGATCCAGAATGATCAATTGTGACCGCCCCTTCAGAAGTTATTGGAGCATGAAGTGTAATATCGGATCCTGATAAAGAGATCCCCTCTAGACTGCTAACAGAAATTTTTCCAAAATATGCGCTCGAGCCGATCCCTTTTTGGATTAACTGCTTTGCTGTAATCTCTGATGTTTGAATTGAATTGTTTGAAACTAAAGTGAGCTCGCCATCGAGTCTTTCTACTGCCTTAGATAAAGTAATGCTACCCAAATCTGTGATTAAGCTAAGTCCTGACACTCCTTGAAGGGTTCCCCCAAATGCAATCGAGCCTTCCTTATCTGCATAAATCGACAGGCGCTCAAAATTACTCAATACAGTAGGAACGAGCTCCGCGACATGCATTGAATTTGCTTTGATCTGTGTAACGGCCTTGCCAATAAAAACCCTTGCGCAATCAGGTGTAATGACAAGACTTTCAAGAGGAGATACATCTCCTATATTTGCATTGCAAACTACATCGCCTTTTCCAGAGGATATCTTTAGATGATGGGCGCCATCTACCCGATTGGCAAAAGTGACACCGCCTTCATTTGATTTTAAAAAGACATCTCCAACAAGTTCAACATCGCTTGCAAAATAGATTGGACCTGTTGGCGCAACCATGTCACTGCCAATTGCTACTGAATTTGCAGTAATAAAGATCCCCTTATCTCCACTCACATCAATTTTTCCCCCAAACTCACTCCTCGAGGAACCTTCTTGAAGAAGTCTTTGGGCTGCTATTGCATCTGTGCGAACATCTCCATTCGATGAGATTGAAAGGGTATTTAAAACTCCCTTTTCTCCAATCGGATGAGCGAAGTGAAGTGTCCCTAAATCAACATTTACCGATAACGATGCATCTATTGCATTCAAATCTCGATCAAAAAAGATGGAACCGTTTTCATCTGTAGAGATCGTTACCATGTTTGCTAAAAGTTGTACGGGGCTAAAAAAGTGAATATCGCCCCCACCTGATGAAATCAGTGCATCTGCAATCGCGATACTTTTTTCTTTTGTCTGGAAGCTGATCTGACCCTTTGTTTCAATTTTACAAGCTTTTCCAGAAAGGAACGCTCCAAAGCCTTTTTCGCTTGATCCCTCAATTGAAATATCTCCATCTTCACTTGTAAAAGGGGCATCATTCAAACAAAATCCAGCACTTTTTTCCCCATCTCCTCCATAGACATTCACAGACACATTTTTAGAGGCTGCAAACATAGCTGCAACATGAAGTCCGTGACTCTCATCTCCTTTTCCTCCGCCACACTCAGAAAAAACAACATTTCCTAAAGTCTTAGGTTTCCAATCGGCTGTAATTGAAACTCCGTGAGAGAGCTCTTTTGTTGCGTAACTTTTACCACAAAGCTTAATCGAACCTGTATGACTAAAGATTGGGTTTGGAGCTGATAAGTGGATTCCAAAAGATGCACCATCCGATTCGCCAGAAATTCCATTTAGCACAATTGGGCCATCTATCGTGCTCATCGCCCCTTTAGCGATAACAATTCCGTGAGCTGCACCCTTTTCGGCCATAGATCTCGCATCAACTAAAATAGACTTACCCGTTCCGCGTGTTGTAAAATCTGCACCTTGATAAAACCCGACGCTCCCTTCACCCACTCCCGACTCAATCGCGTTGCATATGATGTTGCCATCTGTTGAAAAAGAGGCGCCTAGATGAACTCCATGACTTGCAAAGCCAGATCCACCAGAACATTTTGAAAATCTAACATCACCCGATGTAAGCGCATCCCAGTCGGATTCAATACTCACTCCAAACGAACGATCCCCTGTTGCAAGACTCGTCCCTGATAAAGTGATTTCTCCCTCATTGCTAACAACTGCGGAAGGGGCCTTTTCGAATAAAATTCCTACGCTTGAGCCACTAGCGCCTTTTGGGACAGCTCCTGTAATAAAGACGTTCCCATCTTCAGGAGAATCGATCGTTGCATTTTTTACGAATACTCCGTGAGATTCATTCGTGCTTAAGTTTGAAGAAACTCCATATAAAGAGACCTGCCCGCCCAAACGGTTTGTAACTTTTGCATCTGCATCGAGGAAAATCCCATGGTTTTCAGATCCAACGCCACCGGCTTTTGCCTCGATAGAAAGATGACTCGATGTGATCAACTTCCCACCGTTTATATAAAATCCGTAGTTACGATCGGTCCCAGCCCCAGAATAAACCTCTATAGCGGAAATAGTCGGGGCTTTTAAGACAGATTCACTGCATATGATCACACCATAATTATCAGATCCGGTAGATCCGGCAACAATTTGATCAAAGAGGATCGATGCTTGCTTGCCTGAAAGGGGGCTTTTTGTTCTGTCGATTGAAGAGTTCAGATAGACCCCGCTATTTTTGGCCCCGCCAGATCCCCCTCTACATTCTGTAAATGAAAACGCCCCATTTCCACTATGAAATACAAATGTCTTTTCAGAATAAACGCCACAATGACTTCCCCCTACACCGGAGCCTCCAATCCCTGTGAGAAGGACATTTGAGAGAGAATTTTCTGTCGCTGCAATATGAATGGACCCACCGGATGTGAAAATCCCATGGTTTTGCGCGCCTAAACTACCACCTGTTCCATAAATTGAAAGAGTTGACCCATTTTTTCCAGTTCCATTTACAGTCACTTCCGCATCTTCAAATGCGACTCCATAATGTCTTCCAGAGGTCCCTGCTCCACCAATCCCATTTAAGATTACAGTCGCGGTAGAACTCTCATCCATTCCAGCCGTTAATCTACCTCCAGCTAAGTAAATCCCATGGTTGTTGGCTCCAGAAGAGCTCGGATCTTTGCCTCCAATCCCATTTAAATAAATGATCCCTTTTGTATCTAAAACACAAAGCGATCCTTTATCCATCACGATTCCACAACTGATTGAGTGCGCGTCAGAGCCATTTCCCCCTTTTCCCTGAATCGAAATCAAATCCTTAGCTTCAACACTGGCTCCATTGATATAAAATCCATGATGCTTCGAAGTTCCCACTCCACCAAATACATTGGTTGCATAAATTGTTGGAGCGCTGATGGATCCAGAAACTAACTGAACACCGTGACAATTTGTTTTCCCAAAACCTCCAGAAATTTGATTGAAAAGTAGCTTTGCTGATGGCTCTGACAAACAGATGCTAGGTCCATCGATATAAACACCCGTGGCAGATGCGGGACCTTTCCCTCCTTGGCAATCGGAAAACTTAAAATAGTTTGATCCATGATAAAGGTAAGTTCCGCCAGACAAATAAACGCCAAAACTATCTCCCTTTTCGCATGCACCTCCAATCCCGGTCAAAACAACAGTCGAATGATCTGTTCCTGTCTGCAAAGTCCCATCTTCAATATGAATCCCATGGCTTACTCCGCCAATCCCCTTTAACCGAATTGAACCTCCAGTGTGTCTCGCATCTCCAGATAAAATTTCACCGCCTGTGAGATATATCCCTTTTCCCTTATTTCCTTTTGCGCTGAGTTCAATCATTGGATTCGACGATGAAGAACCCATTGTTCCTCCGGTCATCATCACTCCAAATAACTCTCCTTCAATATCAACTCCTGCAATCTGATTTGCATCGATCGTGCCCGAATGAATCTGAAGGCCTCCACGAATATGGGTAAAATGAATAGAGCTATTTTTTCCTGGAAAAGAAGAATTAGATCGATCGATATCTCCTTCGACAAGCACCATTCCATCGCAATTTGTTACTGTAAACGCCCCATTTCCGCTGTGATCTAATGTAAAGTTAGAAAAGTGAACGCCATAATGGTCCCCCTCAACACCTAAGCCCCCATTTCCCGAAAAAGTGATCTTCGCATCCGAGTCTTTTGATCTTCCTGCAACTACATTTGTCTTCCCCAATACAATCCCGCAATTACGCGATCCTTTTTCCTCCGCAATGCCGCCACCGGTTCCGTAAAAAGTGATGCATCCTTGATCCCCAATTGCAATTTTTCCCCCTGTTGCGACAATCCCGTGATTTTCACTAGAACCTACGCCACCTGTTGCAGTGATTGAAATTGCTGAGCTACAAAAATCAGAGCTTGATCCAAACGTCCCATCGCTTAAGTAAAATCCGTGATTGCGACTCGATCCAATCCCACCTTGCGCTCTTTGAACTGTAATTTCTTTGGCCAGCACGACACCTTTGCTTACAAAAACACCGTGATTATCCGTTCCTGATCCACTCGATCCACCTACGCCATCAATCAAAAGCCCAGAGACCCCTTTTACGGCAATTTCGCTTCCTGCAAAATTCACCCCAGCATGAGAGCCTGCCTGCCCAAAACCACCCACGCCAACCAATTCAATTGCAGCAGTTGAGTCCCCTCTTTTTCCGGCCTTTAAGACTCCACTTTTTAGTAAAATCCCGCAGTTATTCGATCCCTTATTCGTTGCAATGCCCCCTCCAGTTCCGTGAACAGTAATTGAACCTTGATCACCCGTTTGAATTGCGCCGCCCTCTAAGGAAACTCCATAGTTTGAATCCATAGCAAAAGAACCACTTCCGCCATTTGCTGAAATCGTGATCACTGTGTCATAAAAATCTAAAGAGGATCCAAAGGTTCCCTTTGTAATGAGAAATCCGCTATTTCTACTCGTTCCACTTCCCCCTTGAGCCCTTATTACATCGATTACTTTTGCGCTCACAGCACCATTGCTTACAAAAACGCCGTGGTTATTTGTCTCAACTACATTTTGCTTCATCGAAGAGCCGCCCAAGCCATCAATAGTGATGGCTCCATTTGCAACAATTTCTGCCCCTGCAAAATGAATTCCGATATGAGATCCCTCTTCTCCTGCACCGCCAATCCCTACAAGCTCTGCCGATCCCGCAATCAATGCCCCACTGCTAAGACGAATTCCTGAATTATTGAATCCTTTCCCATCAGCAGATCCTCCCCCAGTTCCATTTAGAACAATGACCCCCTCAGAAGTTTGCAAAACACCTTGAGTCAACAATATCCCTACGTTATCGCTCTGAGACCCTTCGGCAGAGCCTCCTTTTGCCTGTAAGGAAATCGACTGGTTAAATATTTTGGAACCAACGGTTCCCGCATCGATATGAAATCCGTAGTTTTTATCTTTCCCCTTTCCCCCTGACACATTGAGGGCAACAATGTGTGGTGCGCTTAAATTCCCAGAGTGGGTAATGACAACACCACAATGACTCCCTTCCCCTGATCCCCCTTCAATATCCTCGAAAATAATGGATGCTTCTGGACCTGGATTCATCGATTTTGTCCGATCGATGTTACTTCGAACCACTACCCCTTGATTTCCAGATCCTCCAGAGCCGCCTCTACATCCTGCAAAAGAAAACGCTCCATTGCCGTCGTGATGAATGGATTGACTTGCACAAATCACACCGCAGTGATTTCCTCCCTCGCCAGTTCCTCCAATGCCTTTAAAAATCACTTTAGCAACGTCTTTCGCCTCAGCTAAAACGCGAATGGGGCCACCTAATGACAAGATTCCGGTATTGCCCGATCCACCATCTCCACCCGTTCCTGTAACTCCTAATGCAAGTCCGTCATCTCCTTTTCCACGAATAGCAATTTCAGATCCATTCATCACAACGCCAATGTGACCCCCATCACTGCCAACGCCGCCAAAACCCTCTAAAATAATTGCCGCATTAGAGTGTAGATCAACACCTGCACTTACATTCCCACCAATTAGATTAATGCCGTGATTATTTAATCCTTTACTTGCAGCATTGCCTCCACCTGTTCCAAAGAGGTGAATCGTCCCCTTGTCTCCCGTTTGAATCGTCCCGAAATCAAACATGATGCCGCAATTATTGCTTAAAGAAGACGTGCCTGCGCCTCCTTTGGCTTGTAAAGATATCGATCTATTTGAATTTGAACCGAAAGGGCCTCCTTGAATATAAAAACCGTGATTTCCGTTCACGCCATTTCCGCCATAGACATTTGTTGCAGAAATAATAGGCGCATCGACTTTACCTAAGACAAAAACTCCATAATTATTTGAGCCCGAAGAGCCGCCATAAATATGATCAAAAAGGATTTCTCCCTCATTTGTTTGAACTTTAGCGCCACCGACCACATTAACTAAAACACCATAATTATTTCCGCTAGACCCATTTCCTCCATGACACTGTTGAAATGTAATATTGCCTAACTTTGAAACAATCGGAGCATTGACGACAACACCTGCACCATCGTAGCTATTGCCTTGCAAAATGATATTTCCCCCCATCGTTGCAAGACAACTTTCTACATGAATGCCCTTATATGCGCCTTTGGCAGTCCCGTTTGATTGAAGAAAAATAGCATCAAATCCTGTTTCTTCAGATCGACTCGTAATTTGAGCATTTACGGTAAGATTTCCTTCAGCAATCAGATGAAGCTGAGAAGGGGCGCTCCAAACAATGGGGCTATTGATAGTGATCGTGCCCGCATCTGAGGTTATCCAGCTCGAAAATGATTTTGTATCGATGACGACATCGCCACAATTTAAATTCTCTCCAAGGATTGCAGCGCTAATTGTCGTTGGCGCATTTGAACGAAACGCGTACGCGCCCATCCCATTTGGGTTGATTACGTTTTCTGAATCGCGATCAGAAATAATGAGATTAATGGGATCTAAAAGAAGTGTTCCCGCAACTCCAAAAGGAGCTCTTCGATCGACAATCCCTTGAAAATCGAGAGTTTTCCCCGACACTTCAACAAATCCGCCATCTCCTCCAAAAAATCCGCCTCTTGCGCTAATTTTTCCATGACACACCGTCTGATTATCGGCCCACACAATCACTTTGCCGCCATCGCCATGATCAATTGCATCGGCTAAAATCATCACACCTTGATCAACACACGTCCTTTGAGAGTTTTTAACACGCGAGTTATTCCCTTGAAAGTCACCCCCAATTAAAACGGTTCCGCCCCCATTTTTTCCGCAAACATCGATCTTCGCTGTATCTACAAGATGAACCTCATCACCCAAAACATGAACACTTCCTCCAATGCCACTTTCATTTCTTGCAAAAAGATCCCCTTCCACCTCACAAGATCCATCTGCAGCAACGAGATAAATTTCACCGCCCCTCTCTTCAATGGCAAATGCTTCAATCATCCCATCGTGACGTATTGCTTTCCCATAAGGGGATCCATCTTGGATCTCTTGGACTAGATCCTTTGTTAAAGCGGCCCGAATATAGATCCGATTTTCCCCTTTGGGCTCAATCAACACAACAGATCCGCTAACAAGACCTACTCTAGATGCAAAAAGTTCGCCTGAGTTTTCAACCGTGCGTCCAATTAAAAAAATGTTCCCATTTTTGCAGCACACTTTGCCTTGATTGACAACTCCACCCTCACTATTTCCTTGGAAATGTAGAGCTCTTTCATCGAGATAATCTTGGGTGAGTAGATCTAAAGTGGAGCCGATAAAACTTGCTGCTTCAATTTCAGCATGCGGGCCAATTAAAATTCCGTTGGGATTGATAAGATAAACAGATCCGTTTGATGAAAGCCTCCCTAAAAGCTCACTACCTTCATTTCCAATAACGCGGTTGATAAAGGAAGAATTGATGCCCGCTTGCTCGAAGATCACATGCTCATCAGGGCCTATTGAAAAACTATCCCAATTTGCAGATCCGCGCTCTAAGCTTTTAATCAACAAATGTCCATCATCAACTGTGGACACATTCACATTCCCATCACTCCCTTGAAAGCCTGTCGGCAAAGCGAGTAGAGGAGATATTGCCAAAACAAAAATTGAGCAAACTTTTCGCATGTCTGGCCCTTGCTAAATAGGCTGATTATGTACATTTACCTATTTATCAAAAATAAATTTTACATCTTTGCAGAACTTCAAATCGGAGATGGACCTTTTGGCACGCTTTAACGTCAAGTATAGATTTTAAACTTGAAAAGTTATCAAAAACAGTGTATTCTATTTGTTTTCCTCGAACCCACGAGATTGCATGTCAATTATTGGATTACCAGATGGATGTCTAACAAAAATCCTCACTTTTTCCGCAAACCCTCAGGCAGCTATTGCATGCAAAGATTTCCAAGAGCAGATGCCCTTTGTTTGGAAAGAAGTCGTTGAAGCCTATATATCTGATCCAAGCGTTCGTAGATTTATTCCTATTTCCCCTGAAGAAACTTGCTCAAAAAAAGTGCAGGAAACGTACAAAAACATAAAAAATTTAGCCAAAACCTCTATTTTACCACAGCCAAGCGATTTAGCCGTAAAAGGCGCTGCGCAAAAACTCAACTCATTCATTATTTTTTTTAATAAAGTACAAGAGCAAATCCCAGAAGAACACAGACCCAGGTTTAAAGAAGAAGATCATTTACAAAGAAATTCTCACATTAGAGCCTGGATGCAAGAGCACCCAGAATTATTAGACAAAATCTCTGAATTACGTTTTGCTAAAGAGTTAGCATTTGATAGCGTACCAGATGAAATAACAATGCTAAAAAACCTACAAATCCTTGATCTTAGTAACACAGATATTGAATTTATCCCAGATGGCTTTGAATTTCCCTCTCTCCTCGAGTTTCACTTAAAAAATACTCGCGTGCGTACTTTGCCTGAAGATTTTAATCCGCCTCGATTAGTTGCCCTATTTCTCGATGATTCGCCTATTGAAAACTTGCCTGAGGGGTTCCATCCGGCAGAGCTGAAGATGTGCAGTCTTAATGGGACTAAAATCCAATCATTAGGGCTTTCTGTACCACAACTCAGACAGCTCAACCTCAATAACACACCCTTTACGCATTTTCCCGAAGACTTCAACGCTCCGGAGTTACGGATTTTAAATCTTAGCGACACCCCATCATTTCGAACTTTTCCAGAAAACTTCAATCCACTAAAGTTATGGAACCTAAATCTCTCGAATTCTGGTTTTGTGGAGCTTCCTTCACATTGTACTTTACCAGATCTATCGGTAGCTGATTTCAGCTATACTCGCTTTGCATCTTTTCCCGAGCATGTCAGATTACAAAAGATAAGAACACTTTTACTTGCTAAATCAAACATTCAAAATTTGCCACTTAACCTACCCTGTGTTGAAGCGTTAGATATACGCTTTACCCCGATCCAAATCAAACCAACAGATCTCAAAGCTCCCCGCCTTGCGCAATTTGGCTTTAAAGATCGAGTATTTCAAGTGAGACCTTCAAACGCTTAGTTGCTTCAATATATTTTGCGAATCTAGAAACTTTTTCCATAGATAACTTTCAGTTTGTTAGCTATAAGAAAGTAAGCTGGAGACCCCTTATGGTAGGGATGAGGTTGACGTGCGCATTTTTTGTTCTATTTTCCTTCTTGCGATATCGCCCCTACTTTCCCTTCCAACGGGCATGCAAAATGTTGAAGGAGAGGTAGCTGCGCCTATTTTAAATGAAGATGGCTCCCTCTTGATCAAAAGTGGAGAGAGGAGCTCGGCTGATTGGGATAGTTTTTCTATTGGCCCAAATGAGCACGTGATCTTTGAGCAGGCAAGTGTAAACTCTTCATTCTTAAACCGTGTCATCGGTAACGAGGGTAGTGAGCTTTTAGGGCGGCTCTCATCAAACGGATCGATCTTTCTCATCAATCCCAACGGAATTTTAATCGGCCCATCGGCAGAAATTGAAGCGGCTAGCTTC